>CAKRZR010000001.1 GCA_934433485.1 uncultured Eubacteriales bacterium
CTACGCCGGTTCCGTCGTCCAAAACGAACTTTAAGAGCTTTTTGGACTTCTTCACAGCTTCGCATTCCTTGACCTTCACAGCCCGGTAATCGGACTTGGCGAAGGTGTCAAAATCCACGAAATCCTTGAACAGCGGCTCGATCTCCACATTGGAAAAATCAATTTTTTCGGGGACTTCGGGAGCCGCCTGAGCAGCCGCCGCAGGAGCCGAAGCAACCTTTTCAGCCTTCTTGTCAGAGTCCAACGGCTTCATTGTCGGGAAGAGCAAAACGTCGCGGATCGCGGCGGAATCGGTGAGGAGCATGCACATCCGGTCGATCCCGTAGCCGATACCGCCTGTCGGGGGCATACCGATCTCCAGAGCGTTTAAGAAGTCCTCGTCGGTGTGGTTCGCTTCCTCGTCGCCGGACGCAAACTGTTCCTCCTGCGCGGCGAAACGGGCACGCTGATCGATCGGGTCGTTCAGCTCGGAGTAGGCGTTTGCCATTTCCCAGCCGTTCATGAAGAACTCAAACCGTTCCACATAATCGGGATCCTCCGGCTTGCGCTTGGTCAGCGGGGAAATCTCCACCGGGTGATCCATGACGAACGTCGGCTGGATGAGGTGCTCTTCTACGAACGTTTCAAAGAACAGGTTCAGGATGTCGCCCTTCTTGTGCCGTTCCTCATATGCCACATGATGCGCGTCCGCGGCGGCTCTGGCTTCCTCAAGCGTGTAGATCTCATGGAAATCGACGCCGGAATACTGCTTGACGGCATCCACCATCGTGATTCTGGCAAACGGCTTGCCGAGATCCATTTCCACGCCGTTATACGTAATGGTTGTGGTGCCGAGCACTTCCTTTGCCACATAGCGGTACATGTTCTCGGTCAGATCCATCATGCCGTGGTAATCTGTGTATGCCTGGTACAGCTCCATGAGTGTAAATTCCGGGTTGTGGCGTGTATCCAGACCCTCGTTGCGGAATACTCTGCCGATCTCATAGACCCGCTCCAGACCACCGACAATCAGCCGCTTCAGGTACAGCTCCAGAGAAATGCGCAGCCGGAAATCCTCGTCCAATGCGTTGAAGTGCGTTTCAAACGGTCTGGCAGCGGCGCCGCCGGCGTTCGATACGAGGATCGGCGTTTCGACTTCCATAAAGCCCTGTGCATCGAGGAAGCGGCGGATGGTGGAGATGATGCGCGAGCGTTTGATGAACACATCGCGGCTGTCCGGATTCGTGATGAGATCCACATAGCGCTGGCGGTACCGTGTGTCCACATTGGTCAGTCCATGGAATTTTTCCGGCAGCGGCTGCAAACTCTTGGATAAGAGCGTGATCCCGGTCGCGTGGAGGGAGGTCTCGCCGGTTTTTGTCTTGAATACGGTACCGGTCACACCGATGATGTCGCCGATGTCGAGCTTTTTGAAGTCCGCGTAAGCGTCTTCTCCGATCGCGTCCCGTGCCACATATACCTGAATAGTGCCGCGCAGATCCTGTACATGGCAGAACGACGCCTTACCCATGATCCGCTTGGAGAGCATTCTGCCTGCGACAGAGACTTCCTTGCCTTCCAGCGCGTCGTAGTTTTCCTTGATATCACTGCTGTGGTGCGTGACGGTGTACTTTGTGATCTGGAACGGATCGCGTCCCTCGTTCTGCAATGCTTTGAGTTTGTCGCGGCGAATCTGGAGAATCTCGCTCAGATTTTCCTGCGGTGCGCTTGCCTGTGCTTGGTTGTCAGTCATATTCTCGATTCCTTTCGGATGCTATTTTTCACGATTGTGGTTGTTCAGCCGTTGTTTTTTGTACGGGTTACGGAGAGAATTTTGAATTTCAGCTCGCCGTCCGGGGTGTTGACAGTGATGAGGTCGCCTTCCTTCGCACCAATCATCGCGCTGCCGATCGGGCTTCTATCGGAGATCTTTCCCTGCATCGGGTTTGCCTCGTTTGTGCCGACCAGACTGTACTCGATCTCTTCCTCAAATTCCATGTCCAGCACCTTGACCGTGGAGCCTAAGTTCACGACGTCCGCCTTCATTTCGGATTCGTCCACGACCTCGGCGTGCTCGATGAGGTCCTCCAGCTCCGCGATGCGGGTGACGACCTTTGCCTGCTCGTTTTTCGCCTCGTCGTATTCGCTGTTCTCGGATAAATCGCCGAACGAACGGGCTTCCGCCAAGCTCTTCTTGACTTCCTCGATCTTGACCTGCTTCAGATAGGTGAGCTCGTCTGTCAGTGTTTTGTAGCCCTCTGCGGTGTATTTGGTGCGCTTTGCCTGATCCATGATGAAAATGCTTCCTTCCTTGGTTTGTTTGTATTGGAATAGAATATGCGGTGAGGGACGCTTTTAGAACCGGTATTTTTACCGTGCGCGTACAGCGTCTGCCGCTGCGGCGAGTTGGTTGTCCTCCTCGTCGGTGATTTTGTAGATGTTCTTGTCGGCGAGCGATTCGTCCAGCTCCACCTCGACGTTTGGCGTGATCCCGACGCCGTGATAGTTCTCACCATACGGCGGGGAATACATCCGGTACGTGACGGAGACCGCGCTGCCGTCCGAGAGGGGAACCGTCGTCTGCATGCAGCCCTTGCCGAAGGTGGTGGTGCCGACGATGACTGCTTTGTCATAATCGCGCAGGGCACTGGTGAACAGCTCTGCCGCGCTTGCCGTACTGCCGTTGACGAGAACCGCCATCGGGATGTTCAGCTCGGTTGCTTCGGAATCGTATTCGTCCACCTGATTGCCGTCGGCGTCAAAGATGCGGATGATTGGTCCCTCCGGCAAAATGTAGTCGAGGACGGTGACGATAGATGACAGCTCGCCGCCCGGATTGTACCGCAGGTCGATGATGAGCCGTTCGCAGCCGAGATTACCGGTCAGATCCTCCACGGCGGCGACAAACTGCTCCGGTGTTTTGGAATCAAAGCCTGTGATCTTGATTACGCCGATTTTGTTGTCCGGCGCGTACACGTGGTATAGCACGGACTGACTGTTGATTTTTTTGCGCGTCACACGGAAATCGATCATTTCGTCGTGATTTTCCCCGCGCGCCACGGTGAATACCGCTTCCGTACCCTCCGCACCGCGCAGCTTCGCGACAGACGGATTGTATCCAAGCTCCGCGACCGACTGCTTTTCCTCGCCTTCTCCGACGTACACAATGAAATCGCCTGTCTGCAAACCGGCTTCCAGCGCCGGAGAATCGGGCATGACGCTGATGACTTCGATTACGCGGTACTCCGTGTTGTAGATGACGTTGATGCCGATGCCGGACATCTCGCCCTCCATGTCGTTCATGAAATCGGCAAAGCCTTCGGCGGAATAGTACGCGGCATAATCGTCACCGGTTCCGGCAATATACCCGGCAGCCACCATGTCGAGAAGCTCGTCGTCGTCCAACTCGCCGATATAGTAGTTGCGGAAAATGTAGTCGATGTCGCCGATCTTTTCTTCCAGCCGCGCCATGAAATCGGACGAGCTGGATGTATCCGCTGCGGCGGTGTCCGTGCTCCCGCTTTTCAGATTCGTTTTTGTGACCACGGAAATCGCGTTCTCGGCGTACTGCTTTTCATAACGGTTGTGCAGAAGAAGGTAGGTCGACTGAAACGTGATAACGCAGCCGATCAGGGTAATGGCAGCGCAGGCGCCGATCGATATTTTCTTAGACATATGTGGTGTTACCCGCGCGTACGGAAAGCGTTTCCCATACGCGGTCTTTCTTAATATAAGGATGGATTACGGCAGATTGATGTACCCGCGCGGATCCGTCGTGCTGCCGTTTTCCCGCACCTCAAAGTGGAGATGGTAGCCGGTAGAGGATCCTGTGGTACCGACCTTGCCGATCTGCTGCCCGACGGTAACGGTATCGCCCGCGCTGACCCAGCGCTCGTTCATGTGCGCGTACAGAGTGGAAATTCCACCGCCGTGGTCGATGAGAACATAGTTTCCGTAGCTGTAATGGGATTCGCTTTTCAGTACGGTTCCGCCGTTTGCGGCATAAACAGGTGTGTTGCAGGCACAGGCAAGGTCAAGTCCGAGATGGAAATCGTTCATCCCCATGAGAACACGCCAGCCATATTCCGATGTAACCTGGTAATATACATCGGTCGGTAAGGGCCATTCCAATTTACCACCCACATACGCAGACTGCTGTTTTGCCTGCAATTCCTGCAAATAGGTTTGCAGCTGGTTGTTGAGCTCGTCCTGCTTTTCTTTGCTTGCCCAGTAAGCCGCGAGTGCCGCGCCTTCATCTTTTTGGAGGGATTCCATGTACAGCCGCGATTCTTCTGATGCCTGCTGTGCCAGGTTGATGCTATCCTCCAGCTGTTCCATCGCGGACTGCTGCAGCTCCAGACTGTGCTCTAATTCTGCCTGTGCCATTTGCAGCTGTGTGCGGTTTTGCTCCAAGGATTCTACCACGTGCCGGTCGTATTCCATCATCGTGGACACGCGGTCGACACGGGTCATGAAATCCACAAGGTCGGTAGCGCCGAGGAGGATTTCGAGATAGTTCGCTTTCCCCGCGTCCTGCAGGGCACGGAGCCGGGAGAGCCGCGCCTCTCTTTGCGCTTCGATGTTGACGTTTGCTTCCTCAATGAGGGCTTCCTTCGCGGCGATCTGCTCCGTGATGCTGTCGTACTGCATCTGGGTCAGATCTCTCTTTTTGATGGACAGGTTGACAAGCTCGTCGTAGGCGTATTTTGTATTCTGCGCCTCGTAAATGTCGCTTTTCAGAGATTCGATCTGGGCAAGGGCTGCCTCCTGTTTCCGGGACAGCTCCGCGAGCTGCTGCTCATAAGACTGGACGGTGGCGTCGGTCAGCGAATTGTCGCCGCGCACGTACGCGCTTCTCGAAAGGTCAGACCCGGGGGAGAGAAGCAGGGCAAGACATATGCCGCCGCAGACAAGGATCCGGGACAGTTTTTTCATATGCGGTCATTCCTTTCTTTGTTATATGGATTTGTTATTGCTTCAGATATTTGCCGAGCGAGATCGAGGAGCCGATGATACCGGTCAGAATGCCGAGCCCGATGAAGCCCCAGAGCACATACGGCTGGATGGCGGCAAACGGCACGATGGTGATCATCTGCATATCGGTCATGACGACGTTCACAATGTAGCCGTAGAAGTACCATTCCACGAAATACGCGATGGCGCTGGCAAGCAGACCGATGATGGTGCCCTCGATGAGAAACGGCAGTGTGATGAACCAGCCGGTCGCGCCGACATACCGCATGACGCTGATCTCATGGCGTCTGGCGAACACGGACAGCTTGATGGTGTTGACGATGATAAAGACGCTGACCACGGCGAGAATCGCCAAAAACCACGTGAAGATCATCATCACGCCGCTTTTGAAGTTCTCAATGGTCACGGAGAGATTGTGCATGTCGCGGAAATTCCGTACGCCCTCGATCTGGTTGATCTGGTACTCCATTTCCGCCACCTTGTCGTTGGAGGTGTAGACGATCCGGTACTCGTCGCTGAGTGGATTGGTCTCTTCGCCGGAGGTGATATCGTCCACGGGGGTGTTGTAGTCCTCGCCGATTTCCGTGATGGCTTCGTCTTTGGTGATCCGCGTGACGGATTCCACGTTGTCGAGGGAGGACAGCTTGTCCCCGATCGCGACGATTTCGTCCTCCGACAGCTCGTAATCGAGAGAAACGACGACCTCGTTGAGAAGTCCGAAGCTTTCCAGATTCACGTCGATGTTGTAGACGAGCAGGGAAAAGCCGCCGATGACGACAAGACAGCTCATGAGCACCGCGATGGAGGCGAAGGTCATGACGCCGTTGCGCCAGAGACCGCGGATCGCCTGACCGATAAAATAAAAGACACTGTAGCGTTTCATTGGAACATTCCTCCCACCCGATCCTCTACGATCAGACCGTCCTTCAGAATGACCACGCGCTGCTTATAGTAGTCGACGAGGTTTTTCTCGTGTGTCACAACGATTACGGTTTTGCCGAGCTTGTTGATCTTCACGAGCAGGTTCATGATTTCCAGAGACATTTTCGGGTCGATGTTGCCGGTAGGCTCGTCCGCGATGATGACCTTCGGATTGTTGGCGAGGGCGCGGGCAAGGGCGACACGCTGCTGCTCGCCGCCGGAGATCTCATTCGGGAACGAATCCTGTTTGCCGGCCAGGTTCACAGTGTTGAGGATCGCGGGAACGCGGCGGCGGATCATCTTGCGTGGTGTGCCGACCACTTCCATGGCGAACGCGACGTTTTCGAAAACCGTTTTTTTCGGAAACAGGCGGAAATCCTGGAACACTACGCCCAGCTCTCTGCGGTAATAGGGCACCTTGAAGCTCGACATGGTGGTAAGATTGTAGTCGCCCACGGTCAGCTTGCCGGAGGTTGCCTTTTCCTCACGGAGCAGCAGCTTCATGAGCGTGGTTTTTCCGGCGCCGGAGTGACCGACTACAAAGACAAACTCGCCGTCGTCGATATGGAGGTTAATCCCCTTCAGGGCGAGCGTGCCGTTTGGATACGCTTTTTTTACGTTTACAAAATCTATCATATTGGTGTGTTTGCCGCGCCGGAGACGGAACGAGACCACCGCGGTATTGGCTATTCGGATGGAACGAGCGAAAGAATCTCCTGTGTGAACTTCCGGCTCTGCGTGCAAAAATGTGCAAAATAGGATACATATTCCCAAAAGTGCCGGATGAAATGTTGCAAGGATACGAACAGAGCGTATATAAACAGGGCAGGAACTGTCTACCCAACGGAAAGATGAGCGGACAGTTCCCGGCACGGAAATATGCGTTTTGGGGAAATCAATACTTTACAGGCTTGGTGGTGAGGTAGCGCTTGACCATGAGCGCGACCTTGAAAGTGATCGCGTGATCAAATTCGCGCAGATCCAGACCGGTGAGCTTGCGGATCTTCTCGAGACGGTACACGAGAGTGTTGCGGTGTACGAAGAGCTTACGGGAGGTTTCGGAGACGTTCAGGTTGTTCTCGAAGAAGCACTGGATGGTCATGAGCGTTTCGCGGTCGAGTGCGTCCAGACTGCCGTTCTTGAATACTTCCTGGAGGAACATTTCGCACAGCGTGGTCGGAAGCTGGTAGATCAGACGACCGATGCCAAGGTTTTCATAGCTGATGATGTTCTTTTCTGTGTCGAATACCTTGCCGACCTCCAGAGCGACCTGCGCTTCCTTATAGGAGCGGGCGAGATCCTTGATGTTGTCGACAACGGTGCCGATACCGATGGAAACCTTGGTATAGAACTCGGAATTGAGGGTATCCGCGATGGATTTCGCCATTTTTTCGATGTCGCGGATGTCCGTGTTCGGCTTGACTTCCTTGACAAGGACGATGTCCTGTTCGCCGGTGGAGATGACGTAATCCTTATTCTTGTCCGGGAAGATGTTCTGCACCATATCAAAGGACAGCACATCGGACTTGGAGTGGAACTTGATGAGGAACACAACGCGGGTCTCCTCGGCGTTGAAGCGCAGTTCCTTGGACTTAATGTAAATGTCGCTCGGCAGGATGTTGTCGAGGATGATGTTCTTGATGAACGAGCTCTTGTCGTACTTTTCATCGTACAGATTCTTGATGTTGGAGAGAGAAACGGCAAGGACGGTCGCCATCTTTTCGGCAAATTTGTCTTCACCCTCGATGAAAACAATGTATTCCCATTTGGAACCGGTGCCGATCGGCTTGTAGGTGTAGCCGCCGGAGGTGATAGCATCGGAGGTGTAGGCGAGCTCGTCGCGCACACCCTGCTTCATTTCGCCGATCTTTACAAGCTCACTGCATGCAATGATCACGCCATTGTCGTCGATGACACCGATGACGCGGTCAACGGCATCCCTCATCTGATGAATAATTCCCTGAAACAGACGGTTGGACATATGCTGCTCCTTTCAAAAACGCAAGCGAATTTCTTATTGTATATACTACACTATATTCTACATCATTTTTTGGGAGATTTCAATAGCAAAATAAGAAATTTTCCTAAAAAACGCGGATTTTTTTTGACGCGGTCGGTATTTTTCACGGTCGAAGACAGTTTTTGTGGAGAAAACTGGAAATTTTCTTTGTCTGCTGCACCGAGAACGTCAAAAAATCCGGGCGGCGTACAGGAAATCCGGTCCCGTACGCGCCATGATTTAAGGGGACGCTGATTTCAGAAAACGCTGACGCAAGGTTGATGGATGCAGCGCATCCTTGCGGTTGATTTGGCGCGAAAAGCCATATATGCAAGCTTTTTGGCGCAAAACCTCACATAATTCAGCGTATCCTTAGACGGTATGGAAAAAGGATACCGCATTTTGACTGAAAAATAAAGGGGAAATTTGTGAACTTTTTCCTGCAATCTAAAAAATCGTGAAAAAAGGAGCATTGATGGAAAAGTTATCAGGTTTTCTTGCTGTTTTTGTCGAATTGTGGTATAATGGAAGCATACCAATATAAGCGGAGAATCTATGGAGTATATTGCCTATATTACAAACGATTATACGGACAGATTCGGCATTCCACGGCAGAGCGGACTGGCGGCGGTGCGCTCCAAGATCGTATTTCTGCCGGAATACCGGAATCCGGACGCGCTGCGCGGGATCGAATGCTATACGCATCTGTGGCTTTTGTGGCATTTTGACCTCGACCGACCGGAGGGAACATGGTCGCCTACGGTGCGTCCGCCAAAGCTCGGTGGCAATCGGCGTATGGGCGTATTTGCCACACGTTCCCCGAACCGTCCAAATCCGATCGGACTGTCCTCGGTGCGTCTTGTTTCCATGGAAAAGGATGGCGAAAACGGCACGGTGCTGTACGTGGAAGGCGCGGATTTGCAGTCGGGAACCATGCTTTACGACATCAAGCCATATCTGCCATACACGGATATACACTCGGATGCCGCGGACGGTTTTGCCGTAACGGGCGACGAAGGGCGGCTGACGGTCGATTTCCCGGAGACGCTGCGCGAAAAAATCCCGCAAGAGAAGCGCGCGCCGTTATACGATATTCTCTCGCAGGATCCGCGACCGGGGTATCAACACACGTCGGGGCGCGTCTATCACATGCCCTACGGTACGTGGGAGATCGATTTTACCGTCTGCGAAAATACGCTTACAGTGACGGATGTGCGGTACGCGGAGGGGGAGACGAAATAGAATACCATAATGTAGAAAACGGGAGATGGAAACAGCGGCAACTTGCGTGAACGTGTTATAAACGGCGATTTCACGGGATTTTGCACAAAGTTTCGGGCACAATCGTCCTTTTCCTCTCTGTTTCGCGCTATTGACTTTTCCTGATTTTGCGATATAATGAAAGAGTCGTGAAAAAGTCTCAGTATACACGGCTTCGCACCGCGAAATATGCGTGTGTGACCGTCTCCGGAGACCGCTCAAATCCATTTCAGAAAGGACACAAATCCCCTATGGAAAAATTCTTCAAGCTCCGTGAAAACGGCACGAATGTCCGCACGGAGATCATGGCAGGCGCGACCACGTTCTTTGCAATGGTCTACATCCTGATGGTCAACGCGAATATGTTCGCAAATCCGTTCGGCGACGGCACCAACGTGCTCGGCGTATCCTACGGCGCCATCTACATCGCGACCGCTATCTCTGCTGTAATCGGCACTGTGCTGATCGGTCTGCTCGCCAATCTGCCTCTCGCACAGGCAAGCGGCATGGGTATCAACGCCTTCTTTGTCTATACCGTATGCGTGACCTTCGGCATGACCTACGCGAACGGTCTTGTGCTCGTTCTCATCGACGGTGTAGTCTTTATTCTCCTGACCGTCACCGGTCTGCGTAAAAAGATCTTTACCGCCATTCCGCAGGCTGTACGTGTCGCGATTCCCGCAGGTATCGGTCTGTTTATCGCGTTTCTCGGTCTCCAGAACGCCGGAATTGTTGTGAACAGCTCGTCCACCTGCGTCACCCTCGCGTCCTTCAACCTGCTGACTCCCGGCAACTGGGCGAACATCATGCCCATGCTCGTGACCATCGCTGCCGTTCTTGCCATTGCCATTATGTCGAAGAAGAGTGTGCGCGGCGCGGTTCTCTGGGGCATTCTCGGCGGCACGGTGCTTTATTATCTCCTCGGTCTGACCGTTCCGGATTTCTACGCGAACTTCGCGTTTTCCATGGAAAGCCCGATCGCTGCGTTCAAGGCGTTTGGCGCCGAGTCTTTCGGCAAGGTATTCACGGAGGGCTTTGATTTCTCCGCGTACGCAGCGGCACACGGCAACGCGAACCTTATCCTCATCATCGCTACCACCTCTCTCGCGTTCTGTATGATCGATATGTTCGATACCATCGGCACCCTCTACGGCGCGTGCGCGAGAGGGAATATGCTGACAAAAGAGGGTGAGGTTCCAAATATGGACCGCGCCATGCTCGCGGACGCCATCGCTACCACCACAGGTGCGATCTGTGGTACTTCCACCGTTACAACGTTCGTGGAATCCTCCTCCGGCGTTGCGGAAGGCGGCAGAACCGGTCTGTCCTCTATGGTGACGGCAGCGCTTTTCTTCATCGCAATGTTCGTTTCTCCCCTCGCACAGCTGATCCCGAGTGCCGCTACAGCTGCCGCGCTGATCTACGTCGGCGTGCTGATGATGGCTGGCGTCAAGGAAATCGACTGGCATTCCCCGGAGATCGCTGTTCCCGCGTTCATGACCGTCGCACTGATCCCGATGACGTACAACATTTCCTACGGTATCGCGTTCGGTCTCATCTCCCACGTGGCGATCAACCTCTTCACCGGCAAGGCAAAGGAAATCAAGGCGGCAACCTGGGTCGTTACGATCCTCTTTATTGCAATGCTGCTCCTGACGCACTAAACGGTATACCAAAAATCCCGGAAAGCACCATAACGCGGTGCCTCCCGGGATTTATTATTTTTGGACAGCGTTTCCTCCATATTCTCTTGTCCAATCATACACTTCCGAAGAAAGCGTGAAGCCGATTCGGAAATAAAACTCTTGATCGGATAAAACGACAGCACGCTTGGCGCCAAGTGCCTTCGCACGCGCACATGCTTCGTAAATCACCGCTTTTGCCAATCCGCGCTTTTGTGCCGGGGAATGGTGACAACAGGTTCGACATAGGCTGTGTCGCCTGTTGTGTACCATACTCCACAATGCGCGCAGTATTCGTTGTTGGCAATCGCGATGGTTTTTAGATTTTCGTTTCCGTGGGGAATCCGTTTCAGGAGTGTATCGTCCCATTTTTCGGGGATCCCCGCATTGCCAAAGCCCTTGTGAATCACCAGCTGATATTGCCACGTGTCTGCAACAAATCCCTGCGGACTCATCCTATATGCGGGAGGCAGGTCATATTCCAGTGGATTTGACAGATCCAAAGACAAAACGCAGGCGCACCTGTTTTTCTTCATATAACCTTTTTCCCGCAGGATCCGGCAAAGAACCGTATCCTTTTCAATCATCATATGCAATGTTCGCCTAAGAATAGGCTGAATCAACCGAAGTCATAGCTTCCTTAGTTTACAAATACCGGCGTTTCACATTGTGCGGCGATTTTGTCCCGCACCGCCGCCATCCATTCCCTATCCGGCATGGTCGTGACAAAGCGGCTTTCCTTTCCGAGCTTTGCGTCCTTTCCGGTGCCGAGCGCGTGATACGGCTCCAATTCCACGCGCGTGATACGGCTGTATCGATCGGCAAGCGCAGCGATGGCGGCGTAATGCGCGTCTGTGTCGTTGCAGCCGGGGACAATGGGACAGCGCAGGTATATTTCAACGCCGCACGCATCCGCACGTGAGAGATTGTCGAGAATCGGTTTTTGCGGCACGCCGGTCAGTCTGCGGTGCGCGTCCTCGCCGGTCGCTTTGTAGTCAAAGAGCAGAAGATCGGCATGGCGGATTACACTCAAAAACACCTCACCGGCGGCAAATCCGGAGGTTTCGATGGCAGTGTGGATTCCCTCCTGATGCGCTGCGGACAACAATTCTGCAGCAAAACGCGGTTGAAAGAGCGGTTCACCACCGGAGAGCGTCATCCCGCCGCCGCTTTTTTCATAGAACGGCTTGTCAGAGAGCACCTTTGTCAGCACTTCTGCGACGGACATCCGCCTGCCTGCCCAGACAAGCGCACCGGCAGGACAGGCATCCACGCATTTTCCGCAGCGAACACAGTTTGTGCGGTCAAAGGTATGACCGATCTCCGGCGAGATCGTGTGACAGGCACAGACCGCGGCGCAGCATCCGCAGCCGATGCATTTGAGCGGCTCATACTCAATCTCCGCTTCTGCCTCCAGACCTTCCGGATTGTGGCACCACAGACAGCGCAGCGGACAGCCCTTCAAAAAGACGTTTGTACGGATGCCGGGACCGTCGTGGATCGAAAATTTCTGTATATTGAAAACCAGACCTGCTTCCATATTTCCTCATCCTCAAAAAGTGGTTTTCTATATTATAAGGAGAACGGCGGGGAAATGCAAGATGTTCGCGGAAAAATGGCGCAGGAACTTGCAGTTTTCGCAAATTTATGCTATACTTGTCCTAGAACAGACAGGAGGGAAGCGTCACATGATATTTCAGAAAGCCGGAGTAGAGCATATGGACCCGCTTGTCGCGCTGTATGAGGACGCAAGAGCGGCGATTGCGCGCTTTGGAATCAATCAGTGGCAGGACGGGTATCCGCGTGTGACCGATATCACGACGGATATTGAGCGGGGAGAGCTGTGGATCGGCATGACAGGAACGCGGATCGACTGTGCGGCGGCGCTTTTGTGCGGCAGACCAGGCGAGAGCAGCGTGGATCCCACCTACGACCGCATTGTATCCGGCGCATGGCTGACCTGTACCCGGACGAATTACGCGGCAGTGCATCGGGTCGCGTGCGCTTCGTGGGCGAAAGGCAGCGGTGCCGCGTCGCAGATGATGGAATATGTGGCGGCACTGGCACGTGAAAAAGGCAAGCTGAGCCTGCGTATCGACACGCATGAGGGCAATCTCGCCATGCGGCGTTTTCTAGCCAAAAACGGTTTTGCCTACTGCGGGGTGATCCATCTCGCGAACGGAGATCCGCGCGTTGCCTACGAACGTATCCTGTGAGCCGTACAAATTATGCCATATCCGGTCGAAAAGTTTGGCGGAATTGTATATTTACAAAACATAGCGAAATCTGCTATAATATACCCAGAGCTTTTAAGTGGTACAGAGATGCCAGAAAGATTTGGAAAATCAGGGTCATTGTGCGCGCGTGTTTACACGCAAGGCGGCAATGGAGTGGACGGAACAGACATGGTCTGGAAAGTCGGTTGTTTTGAAAATCTTGTCGTGGCAGGCAGGATTTTTTTCTTTGCGTGGGATTTCCGCGTGAAGAATGCGAGGGATTGTATGACGGATGGGATGCGCGAGACAAAACGCGATCCCTCCGGGCAGATCCTGCTCCCATAGCCAATTGTCACTGAAGGAGGGCAGAGCCGATGCTTGTAAAAAAGTCGGAGATCATGGATGAATCGGCGGTTTTTCGCTCGCTTGCCAGGATCACGCATGAGATCATCGAAAGAGACCATGGCTGCGCGGATTTGTGCCTTGTCGGGATTCGCCGCCGCGGCATTCCGCTTGCCCATATCCTTGCGGAGAATATAAATAAGTTTGAGGACTGCGAGGTGCCGGTCGGAGAATTGGACATCACGCTGTACCGGGACGATCTGGAGGAGCTGCATCCGACAGCGGAGACGACAGGAAGCCATTTCCCGGTCGATATCACCGGCAAAAAGGTGGTGCTCGTGGACGACGTGATCTACACCGGCAGAACCGCGCGCGCCGCGATCGAAGCTGTGTTTGCCCATGGCAGACCATCGTGCATCCAGTTCGCCGTGCTTGTCGACCGCGGACATCGCGAGCTGCCGATCCGTCCCGATTACGTGGGCAAGAACATTCCGACCTCTCACAATGAGGTAGTGTCGGTTTCCGTCAAGGAGTACGACGGCAGATACGCCGTGGAGCTATATGAACGGAAACCCGATTGATCCAGCGCAACATTCCATTACATAAAATTCCGGAGGAAAAGCAAATGAAACTCATCTACGGCGTAAAAGACAAACCCAAGTTTGGACAAGTGCTTGCGTTCTCCCTGCAGCAGCTACTCGCGATCTTAGCCGCCACCATCGCGGTCCCCGCCATTGTCGGCAACGGCATGTCCGCGTCCGCGGCACTGTTCGGCGCAGGCGTCGGCACCATCGTATACCTGCTCTTCACGAAGTTCCAGAGCCCTGTATTCCTTGGTTCCTCGTTCGCCTTCATCGGCTCTATGTTCGCTGCGTTCGGCGGCGCCGCTTCCGTACAGGTCGGCTACCTCGGACTCATCATCGGTGCTCTGTTTGCGGGGCTTGTGTATGTTGCGATCGCCATTGTCGTCAAGGTTGCAGGCGTTGCATGGATCGATAAGCTCATGCCCGCTGTCGTCATCGGACCTACGGTTTCGATCATCGGCTTGTCCCTCGCTGCCAACGCTGTCAAGGACGCGGTCGGATGCAGCATGGGCGCCATCGAATACGATACCGCAAACTCCACCTACATTATGAATGCGCATGGTCTGCTCTGCCTTCTCTGCGCACTGGTCACCCTCGCTGTCGTCATGATCTGCTCCGTTTATGGCAAGAAAATGACGAAAATGATCCCGTTCATCATCGGCATTGCCGCCGGGTATGTGCTTGCGACCATCTTCACCATCATCGGCAACGCAGCCGGTATCGACGCAATGAAGATCGTGGACTTCTCCAAGTTTGCGAACATGCAGTGGGTTCCCGACTTCACCTTTGTGGAAGCGTTCAAGGGCTTTGACGGCATCACTCCCGCGTACATCGGCACGCTCGCGGTTGCGTATATCCCGGTAGCGTTCGTTGTATTCGCGGAGCACATCGCGGACCACAAGAATCTCTCCTCCATCATCGAGCAGGATCTTTTGAAGAATCCCGGTCTGTCCCGCACGCTCCTCGGCGACGGCGTAGGCTCCGCGGTTGGCGCCATCTTCGGCGGCTGCCCGAACACCACCTACGGTGAATCCGTCGGCTGCGTGGCGATTTCCGGAAATGCGTCCGTCGTGACCATCTTCACCACTGCCATCCTCGCCATCCTCTCCGCGTTCGTAGCACCGTTTGTCACCTTCCTCGCGACCATCCCGTCCTGTGTCATGGGCGGCGTGTGCATCTCCCTCTACGGCTTCATCGCGGTATCTGGTCTGAAGATGATCCAGACGGTGGATCTTGGCGACAACAAGAACCTCTTCGTAGTGTCCGTGATCCTCATCACCGGTATCGGCAATATGTGCCTCACCTTTGGTCAGATCAAGCTCACCTCGATCGCCTGCGCCTTGATTCTCGGCATTCTCACGAACGTACTGCTTTCGAAAAAGCAGGAGAACGCTGCGAAAAAGTAATCTCTCGGAAACAATAATGGAATCATAAATTGAAAAGCTCTCCCGCGTACGCCAATGCGATGTACCGGGAGAGCTTTTTCGCTTCAGGAAATGATGTACGCGCGGATGCTGGAGGAGACAATCTTCGCGGCGGCATCGGCAACCTCCTCCGGGGATTCCTCCGTGTCTCCATCCAGCCAATTCGCAAGGATCCCGACGCAGCCGTTGATCACGAACGCGTTAAAGCTGTCGTATTTCCGTCGGTCGATCTGCGGATTCAAAGTTCGCCAGTACGTGCAGCATTTGTCGTAGACGAACCGCTTCATCCGTTCCACGAACGCCATATCGCCGTTTGGACCAAGGAGCACCCGGCAGAAATCGCGGTTCTCGTACGTGAACGAAAAAATGGCAAGCAGATAGTTTTTCGTCAGACTGGCGGAGTAGGATGTACCGGGACAAGCGGCAAAAATTTCTTCAAAGGCGGTGAAAAACGCGGACTCCATTTGGGCAAGCATATCATATATGTCCGTGTAATGGCAGTAGAACGTGCCGCGGTTGACGTCCGCCAGTGTGCACAGCTCCTTGACAGTGATCTGCGTGATCTGCTTTTCCTCCAACAGAGCGATGAGACTCTTCTGGAGCTTTTCCTTTGTGTGCCGGACGCTGCGGTTTTCGTCGCCTTTTTTGTTCATAGAAAATTCTCCTTTTGCATTGCACACATTTTGTATAAATGTTGAAAAAACGACACGGAGACCGATATTGCATCTTGACGGTCCGGAGCCGTTTCGCTATAATTAGTATAGCCTGTTTTTCGACAGTTGTCAAGGGAATCTCCGTACGGATCCTGGAGCCGGAGATTTCCGTGAAATATTTGATTTCCGGAGGAACTTGTGGAAGAAAACAGCACTCCCAAAAAGAACGTCATGGAGCAGATCGCAGGGGCTATTGTCCATGGCAGATACATTGTGTATGTTTTATTTATCGCGATTATCGTTTTTTCCGTACTCGGCATCTCAAAGGTCAAGGTCTACAGCGATATTACCGCGTTTCTGCCGTCAGATATCGAGACACGGCGCGGGCTGACCATCATGGAGGACGAGTTTGAGACGTTTGCGTCCATTCGCGCCATGGTGTCGAACGTAACATTGGAAACCGCGCAGGAATTGGCGGACAAACTTACGGAGGTCGATCACGTATACGGCGTCTCCTTTGATGATACAAGTGCGCACTACGCCGCTTCGTCCGCGCTGTTTTCGATTTCCCTCGACTGCAACGAGGAGAGCACGGAGGCAGAAGCGGCATTGGAAGCGGTTCAAGCCGTCCTTGATGGATACGACACGTACATATCGACCACCATCGGCTACGACGTGTCCACGCAGGTCATGAACGAAATGGGCGGCATCGTCGCCATCGCACTTGTGGTCATCGTGCTCGTCATGACGATTACCTCTGTCAGCTATTTCGAGGTCGCGGTTTGCATGATTTGCTTTGGCGTATCGGCGGTTCTCAATATGGGAACAAACTACCTGCTCGGCACGATATCCTCCATCACCAATTCCGTCGCGATCATATTGCAGCTGGCTCTCTCCATCGACTACGCCATCATCCTGTGCCACCGGTACCAGGAGGAATTTGAACGCTACGGCAACACACGTGAGGCGATCACAGCAGCACTTGCCAAGGCGATCATAGAAATTTCCTCCTCCAGTCTGACGACGATCTCTGGTCTTGTCGCTCTGACGTTCATGCAGTTTAAACTCGGCTATGATCTTGGCATCGTGCTCATCAAGGGGATTTTCTTCAGTCTACTCACCATTTTCCTCCTGATGCCCGGACTGATCGTGTTGTTCCACAAGCCGCTGGAGAAGACGACGCACCGTTCGCTCGTGCCGAACCTGCGACCATGGGGCAACTTTCTCATTCACCACAGGTGGCTTTTCTCCGTGCTCTTTCTTCTTCTCATTCCGGTCGGCGTCTACTGCTCCGGCAAGTGTCCGTACGCTTTTTCCGACAAAACGGTCATCCCGATCACAAAATCGGAGCGGTACATCATCGATGAAAAAATCAACTCCACCTTCTCCGATGAAACAACCATCGCCGTACTGGTGCCGCGCGGGGATTACGAGAGCGAAAAGGAGATTTTGCGCGCCGTGAATGCCTTTGACGAAGTGTCCGGCGCCACGGGGCTTGCCAATATCGAGGTGGAGACCGGTTACGTGCTGACCGATCTGTATACGCCGCGGATGTTCGCGGAGCTGGTCGATATCGACGTGGAAATGGCACTGCTGCTGTATCAGGCGTACGGGCTTGCGAATCAGGATTACACGCCGATTTTCAATGACGCTGCTGCGTATAAGGTGCCTGTTGTCGACATGTTCCTCTATCTGTTCCAGATGATGGACGAGGGGGTCGTCTCGCTCACCGGAGAAAACGCGGATAAGGTGACAGAGCTGCGCGGGACGCTCGAGAAGGCACTGTTACAGCTGCGTGGGGAAAATTGGAGCCGACTCGTGTTCACGGCAAATGTGCCCGTCGAGGGCGAGGACAGCGTCGCACTGGTAGCACGAATCCACGAGATCACGGACGAACGGTATCCGGACAGCGAAACGCTGGTTATCGGCGACATTACAAGCGCCCGCGATCTGAAGGACACCTTCTCCAGCGACAATACGCTCATCGGTCTATTGTCCATTGTGTTCGTTTATGTAATCCTGCTTTTCACATTCAACTCCGTCACCGGCGCGCTGCTGCTCGTATTCGTGATCCAGGGCAGTATCTGGCTCAATTTCTCATTTCCGTTTCTCACCGGCGAGAGCATCAGCTTTATCGCGTATCTTATCGTTTCGGCAATCCAGATGGGCGCGACCATCGACTACGCCATCGTCATGATGAGCCGTTTCAACGACCTGAAAAAGACGCTGCCGCCGAAGGAAGCCGCCGCGGATGCTGTGAAGCAGAGCTTTGCCACGATCTTTACCTCCGGTACCATCATGATCACCGCCGGTTTTCTCATCGCGTATATGTCCACAGAGGTCTATATCGCCTCGATCGGCATGGCGCTGGGCAGAGGCGCGCTCATCTCCGTGATCCTCGTGATGACAGCGCTGCCGCAGCTCATTTATCTGACGGACAAGCTGAACACGAAAACCACCTTTACTCTTCATTTTTCCATGCACGATAAGGACGATGCCCAATGAAAAGAATTTCTTCCTTTTTTCTGCTGCTTTCCATTCTTCTTTCGCTTGCCGCGCCTGTTTTTGCCACTGGAGACACAGCGCCGGATGAAACAGAAGGCACAGCGGTTGCCGCTGAGAATGCAGGTGATACCACGTCTGCGGAGTCCGCGCCTGTTTCCGTCACAGAAGAGACAATTGTGATCCACAACGCGGAAGAGCTTTACTCCCTCGCGGAAAAATGCACACTTGATACCTGGTCCTACGGCAAAACCGTGGTGCTTGCGAATGATATCGATCTCGCAGGGACGGCGTACACGAGTATTCCGGTGTTCAGCGGTACCTTTGACGGTGGCGGACACACGATCCGGAATCTGAAAATCGATTGCAGCGGCTCCTCACTCGGTTTCATACGCCATGTCGGACGGGGTGGACAGATCAAAAATCTTACCGTGACGGGAACGGTCGCGCCGGACGGGATCCGGGAAAAGGTCGGCGGTATCGCGGGACAGAACAGCGGTACCATCATCGGCTGTACGTTTTCCGGCAGCGTCGCGGGAGATACCATAGTCGGCGGCATCGCAGGATGCAACGATACCACCGGAATCATTACAGACTGTCATGTCACCGGCAGCGTCACCGGAAAGACAAAAGTCGGCGGAGTGGTCGGAGAGAACGCTGGCAGTATCTTCACTTCCGAAAGCGGCGCGGATGTCAACACATTGCCGATGGAGTTTTCCGCGTCCTCGGTGGTGAGCAGTGTTTTGGGCGCCAAATCGACGGACGATCTGACGGAGATCACGGACACCGTCAAGGACATAGGCGGCATTGCGGGCTATTCTTCCGGAACGATTTGGGAATGTAGCAATACCGGGACCGTCGGCTACGTCCACATTGGCTACAACGTCGGCGGCATCGTCGGGCGGCACGCGGGCAGTGTGTATTCTTCAGAAAACATCGGCGTTGTTTATGGCAGGCGAAACACGGGCGGCATTGTCGGGGAAATGGAGCCGTATACCGCGTGGGTCGTTTCGGAGGATGCGTTCGTCTCGCTGCGAAATGAGCTGAATATCCTGCAAGAACGCACAAATGCGTTGCTCGACGACGTGAAAATGCAGTCGAATGCCCTTTCCGAGGAAATAAAAACGAGTGTTGACCATTTGGACGCGGCAGAGGCGGCGCTGGACGATATGCTCACCGTGACAACGGATTTCGTGAACGGCAATATCGACGCGATCAACGAGGTCAGCCTGCGCGTATCCGAGTTTTTGGACGGCATGGACGCGATTTCCGACGATTTCACGCTCTTCTTTGACGATCTGAACGCGGCGGCTGCGGATATCGCGGTCTTTTCCGACGAGCTGCGCGTATCCGTGGACGAGGGGATCACACCGGCACTCGATTGTCTGCATGCGTCCATGTCGATTCTGTCCGGCGCGCTTTCCACCATGGAGATGTCCCTGAAGGAGGTTTCCGATGGGTTCTATGCGCTCAAACGATCCATCGGTGATCCGGACGCCATGTATGCCGCGATGCAGAGCCTTTCCGCATCCTTCCGGGAATTGTCGGTAGCTGTGAACGCTGCCTCGCAGGACATTTCTGCCCTTATCGACAGTCTCTATAACGACGGCACCTACTATTATGATACCTTTCTTACCGCACTTCGGGACAATCTCACACAGCTCAATGACGATCTCGCGGCGGTAAGTGAAGGCTTTGCAGGGCTTGGCGAGGCGGTGCGGGAATCGATCGCTACCGGGGACAAAGCGCCTGTGGAGACAGCGCTGACAGAGCTGTCCGAAGCCATCCGCGCATCCGCTGATTCCCTGTACGGCGCGATTCACGCGTTCACGTATCTCGGCGAGGGCATGAAAAAGATGCTGGAGGATCTGCATATCGCGATTCCAGGCATCAATGCGGATCTATCCAACCTGGGTACGGCGCTTGGAAATGTATCCGGCGCGATCGGCAGCGTGATCGGAGAAATGGATGTCCGCGCGCTGTCAGAGGCATTGGGCGATTTCGGTGCGGCGATGGACAATATGGCGTCTGCGTTTGGCGACGTGTCCCAGACGATCGATGTCGCGGGTGAGGCAAAGCAATACACGGATATCGCTCTACAGCATTTTTCAAGTGCGCTGGGGGCCGCCTCCGATGCTGCCGGTTCTGTTACGACGGCGGCTGGTTCACTGGATCGCGCGGCAAACGCGGCAAACGATTTGGTCGCGGTCTTCGCCGCCAAGGAGCCTGTGCGGTTCGTGCGGATCGACGAGAGCTTCTCCACGGCGCAGGATACGCTGTTTACGGAGCTTAAGAATCTCTCCGCGTGTGTGAATATCCTTGTCGATACCGCCTCGTCTGAGCTGCTGATAAACGATCTGCGCGCGCTGTCGGATCAGCTGTACCGCACGTTCGGCGTGCTCATCGACCTTGCGGACAATGTGACGGATGTCAGCACCGATCCGGAAGCCTACCGGGACGATGTATCCGATGCGGACGCGGGGTACGCGGATGGTGTGACGGAAAAGTGCAAAAACAGCGGCAGTATTGAGAGCGATTACAACGCGGGCGGCATCGTCGGCAATATTTCCATAGATGTCGCATTGGATATGGAGAACGATCTGCACCTGTCAGGACTGCTCACGAAAAGCGCGAAGCACCTCATCTACGCCGTGGTCACGGACTGTGAGAGCTACGGTGCGGTGACCGGAAAGTATTCCGGCGTCGGCGGGATTGCCGGGAACATGGATTACGGACGGATCCGCGGCGGCGTGAGCGGCGGTACGATCCGAAGCACGGACGGCGATTACGTCGGTGGGATTGCCGGCTATTCCGCCGGTACGATCACAGACTGTCTGTCCCGCGTCAATTTATCCGGGAAAAGCTACGTCGGCGGCATTGCGGGGCGTGCGGATACAGTGACAGGCTCGTATACGCTGGTCGCTATTGATACAGTCGCGGAGCGCGCCGGCGCCATATGCGGTGCGTACGACGGGGAAATCCGCGAGAATAATTTCGCGATTGCATCCGGCAGCACTACGTATGGCGGTATCGACGGGATCAGCTATGCCGGAAAAGCGGAGCCGCTTACGTATGACGCGCTGCTGCAGCGGTCTGAAAACGCCGCGTTGTTCTCCGATACCGTTGTGACCTTTGTGAAGGACGGCAAGACGGTGAAAGAGCTGTATGTGCCGTTTGGCGGAGCAGTGGACGCGGACGAGATCCCGGTGATCCCCGATTCGGATGGGAAATACTGGGTGTGGGATAGCTTTGACCGCACCGCCGTGTACACAAATCTCACCGTGGAGGGCACCTACCGCGCACCGCTTGCCACCATTTCCACCGGCGAGGAGATACCGCTGTTCCTGGTCGAGGGACAGTTTTACACGGAGCAAAAGCTGACGGCAACGGAATGGACGCCGGATTTTGTCTCGCTCGGTATGGAAGAGGAGATCGAGACGTACGCGGCGTATAAGCTGTCCGTGAACGACTACAGCGACGATCTGCTTGTCCGCATGCATCACGGCGGCAATGGAAAGCTCCGGCTGTATCGTGACGGAAGGCTTGAAAAGCTGCCGTTCACCGTGGACGGCACCTACATCGTATTCACCATTCCAAACGGCGCGTCGTTTGTGTTCATCGATGGAAAATTGTCCACGCACACCACGGCAATCCTGATCTCCGTGTCCGCGGCAGTCGTGGCGTTGTCCGCTGGGATTGTCGTCGGGATGCTCCACAGAAAGAAGCGCGGAAAACGGAAGCTGACGCGTAAGCCGGGAAATCTGCGGAAATGAACACCGAAAAACAAAAAATGAGGATAGCTGAAATGGCTGTCCTCATTTTTGTTTGGGGGAACGCAGTATCTCCCGTATTGCCCAAAGCTGTGTCCGCTTCGGCAGAATTCCGTACAGTCGCAGCAGCGGATTGCGGTTGATGCTGTAGGCGAACGCGGGGTTTCGCTTTTCGAGAATCGCGCATACCTTTCCGGCAAGCGCTTCCGGCGCGATCTTTTTCGCCTCCACGCCGTCCACGATCCGTCGGAACCGCGCGGCGTTGCAGGCATACCGCTTTGTTTTCGCGCAAAACCGATCCAGTGCGGCGGTGGACACGTCGAGCATCCCGGTATCGACCGCTCCGGCGCGCAGCACGGACACATGGATCCCGGAAAGCTGCGCTTCCATCCGCAGCGCGTAGGCGTATTTGTCGAGCGCGCCCTTGGTCACCGCGTAGATCCCGGTAAACGGAAGCGGATCGAGCGGCGCCAGCTCACTGGTCGTCAGGAGGATCCGACTGCCCGGCGTGAGATAGTCGGCGAAATGGCGATTCACGAGATACGCGCCGCAGAGATTCACGTGTACGATCCGCAGAAAGTCCGCGTCCTCCATCTCAAGCAGGGAGTCGAGCAGATAGATCCCGGCGAAGTGGACGATGGCGTAGAGGGAATCCGTGATCCTGCGCACAGCATCCGCCGCATGTTGTACGCTTTCCGGGTCGGTGACATCCGCCGTGATCCGCCATATCCCATCGTCCGGCACATCCGCGGGGAACGCCCGGTCCAGCGCGAGCACACCGTAACCGTCATGCCGCAGCGCACGCACCGTCGCCTGTCCCATCCCGCCGGACGCGCCGGTCACAAGTACGTATTTCATTCCGTTCTCCCTCCGCCATTGTATTCCGCGATCCGGTCGGACAGTGTGCGCGGATCGGACCGGCGGCGCAGCGTTTCCGTAAAGCGGCTTGTGTACGCGATGAAAATGAGGTACATATACGGCATACCGAGATTGGTCTCCAGGAGAGAATTGATGACAAGCGGCCGCAGCTTTTCCGAGAGGGACGCAAATCCCGCGGAACGGATCCCGCCGAGCAGCAGTCCGGTCTCCCAGCCGAACTGGACGAGCACGCCGATCGCCAAGATCCACGGAATCGACACGCGCCGCGCTGTATCCGTCTGCCACAGGTTGTAGACGATCACGCCGAGGTAGCCGACAAAGAGAATGAGCGCCATGTATCCGTGGTACGCGCCGGTTGTCCGTTCGATCACGATGGGAGCGGCGTCTGTAGGCGAAAACGTTGCTGCGAGCTGTGGGCATACGAACCACCACAGCAGAATGAGGAATGACCAGGAAAACAGCTGCGCGTCCTTTGACAGCCACAGCCAGATCCATGTGAAATTCGTGAATCCGTAGCTGATGGACATCCAGAGAAGCACCCAAAAGAGGCTGTATCCCGCGGAGATCGACCGTGCACCGCAGAGCAGATGGAAGATCCCATAATCCACGAGCATGTACAAAATCCCCGCCAGCGCGCCGATCAGCACCGTCATGTACTTTTTCTTCCAGAGGAGCAGTCCGGCAAACAGCAGCAGAAACGCCGTGTCCAGACCGATATACAGGGGCGAAAACGCGCGTCTTGCGATAAGCTCCGTCACTGCCACACCTCCCGGATTTTGGCGAGCACCGGTTCATCCGCCGGACAGAACGCGTATTCCGGAATTTCCGCCGGTGTGATATAGCGCATCGCGGTGTGTTCCAGCAGCCGCGGCGTGCCGGAGACGATCGTGGCATAATAGATGGTCAGGTGAATCGTTCCCTCCGGATAGGTGTGCACCACATCCATGAACCGCTCACCGACCGCGACCACAATGTCCAGCTCCTCTTTGCATTCCCGTGCCAGTGCTTCCTCAC
This sequence comes from uncultured Eubacteriales bacterium, assembly GCA_934433485.1. Taxonomy (GTDB): domain Bacteria; phylum Bacillota; class Clostridia; order Oscillospirales; family CAG-272; genus UMGS1696. Next base: position 24,200 of record CAKRZR010000001.1, read on the forward strand.
CGGTTTCACCAGGCTCCCACTTTCCGCCGACAAATTCCCACAGCGTTCCGCGCTTTTTCTCCGGCGGCCGTTGACAGATGAGAAATCTCCCGTCCTTTTCAATCAGTGCGCCTGCAACCTCAACCATACAAATTCCTCCCGCTCGTTTTTGGATAGTATACCACAAATTCCCGTAAAAAGCAACGCTCAGATGCCGTATTTCCGACGGATCCGGGTCAGCTTTTCACCGAACGGCCGGTGGAAAAAGACAAGAAACAGCACATTGGACACGGCATACAGGATTGTGTGCGGGATCGCTGTGACGATGGCGGCAAGATAGAGGGACAGTGAGAACCCGCCGCTCCAGAGCACCGTCCACACATCCATGACAAAGGAGAAAAAAACACCTGCCAGCGCGCCGAAGATGTATAAAGCAGTTGTATGTTTGCGCATGAGCGGGGCAAGCAGTCCGGCAAAATAGCCGATCAGTCCCCAGGCGAGCATCTGAAACGGCGTCCACGGTCCCTGACCAAAGAAAAAATTCGAGAAAAGGGCCGTCATCGCCCCGACAAAAAAGCCGGATTCCTTGCCGAGATACAGAGCGGTCAGTGTGGAAATGGCGGTGATCGGCTTGAAAAACGGGATCAGTCTGCCGACAGAGGCAAGCGCGGTCAGGATCGAGGTCAGCACTAGCCGTCTGGAGCCGATCCGTTTTTTGGAAAAGCCGGTGAAAAAGAGCAGGATCGTAAATACCGCGCCGACGAGGGAGACAAACACGTATTTGCGGTCTCCCAAAAAACAGACGCCGACGGCGACGAGCAAGGGAAAAAGAAATAGCGGAATCCCGTAGGACAGCACCCGGCGCAGTTTTGCGGAGCGTATCATACCGTTTCCTCCCGATAGCCGTTTGCCGTGCAGAGTGCTTCCGTGTCCGCGACGGTGACGGCGTTGTCGTAATATCCGCGCGTGATCCGGCTGACCGCAGTCGTGTACAGGTGATTTTCAGCGAAAAAACGATGCGGTGCTGCGATGGAGGTGATCTCTCCCCGGAAGAAAAAGGCACAGCGGTCTGCGATGGCGGCGGCAAACTCCACATCGTGGGTCACGCAGACGATGGTCAGACCACCGTCCCGCAGCGCGCGCAGCCGTTGTCCGAATCTGGCACAGGCGGCGGGATCCAGTCCGCGGGTCGGCTCATCCAGTAAGAGCAGGCGCGGCCCCGACGCAAGCACCTTCGTTAAGGCAAGCATCTGCCGCTGTCCGCCGGAGAGATCGTACGGATGGTTGCCGCGAACGGCAGCAAGCGATTCCGGCACCGTTTCCCCTACATCGGATAGCTCCCGCTCGACGGTATTGCAGGCGAACAGCGTAGTCACATCCTGTGGGAGATACGCGAGACAGTTTCGGAACATGCTATCGCCGGTGTAGTCGCGCAGCCGTTTGCCAAACACGCGTATTTCGCCGCTGTACGGTTTTTGCCAGCCGGACGCGACCGACAGCATGGTGGATTTGCCGCTGCCGTTGCCGCCGAGAACGCAGAAGATCTCACCCGTGTACACGGTAAACGACAGTCCGCGCAGCACGTCCGGCATGGTTCTTCCATAGCGGAACCAGACATCACGGAACGACAGCACCGGCTCCGCTGTTTGACTGGGCATCTCCGGTTCCGGCAGCATCCGGATATCGTTTGCAAAATGCGCGCGCAGATACGCTTTTCCATCCCGGATCGTGATAGGGCAGGGCGCTGGATATGCGGCAAACAGCCGGACGGCGGCAGGCATTCCGGCGAGAAAATCAGGATGATGGCGCAGTTTGTCAAGCACCGCGGGTACAGTGTCGTACGCGAGCAGTCTGCCGTGTGACAGACAGGCGAGAAAATCCGCGCAGGGCAGGGCGTTTTCCAGATGGTGCTCCACTAAGAGAACGGTCACGGAATACTCTCTGTGCAGCCTTTCGACAACGGACAGAAATTCCACAGCGGCGATCGGATCGAGCTGCGCGGTCGGTTCGTCGAGTAGGAGCACATCCGGATCCATTGTCATGACGGCGGCAAGGGACAAAAGCTGTTTCTGTCCGCCGGACAGCGACGCGGTATCTCTGTCGAACCAGTCCTCAATCCCGAATAAGCACGCTGTCTCCGCGACTCTGCGCCGGATCGTGTCCTGCGCCAGACCGAGATTCTCCAGTCCGAACGCCAGCTCGTGGTACACGCGATCGGTGACGATCTGTTCCTCCGGCTGCTGCCCGACATACCCGATCCGGCACGCGCTGTCCCGGTCCGATAGCTCCGCAAGTGGTCTGCCGTCGATGAGAATGGTGCCGGAACGCTCGCCAAGGGGTGCGATCTCCCGTTTGAGTTGGCGCAGGAGCGTGGATTTTCCGCTGCCGCTTTCTCCACAGAATACAACAAACGCGCCATCGGGGATCGTCATGGAAACGTCACACAGTACCAGCTGTGGCGTGGCTGCATTTTCCTCTGCTGGCGGATAGGAAAAGCTCAGATTGCGGATTGTAAGCGACGCCAATGGATCACCTCCCAGAGCCGGAGTATGCCCGGCAGAAAACATAGCAGTGCATAAGCAAGATACGACAGCACGCGTCCGGCAGACCATGCGGGTGCGACGATTGTCGGATACCAGCGAAATCCGATCCAGCCGCGAAGCATTCCGTAAATCGGCACGGCAGACAGCGCAGCGATACAGACGAGGAGGCACATATCGCATGCCCGGAACCGATAGAGTGTGTAGCTCGTGCGCCGTCTCACGCCATAACCGCGTGCAGCCATACTGTCGGCGGTGACGATACCGTTCTCCAGCGACCAGTCCACGAGGACGGAGAACACGCGCGCCGCGGAACGGATCGACTCCACCATGCCGCCCTCGCGCACCTTGCCGATCGATTTCTGCGCCAGATGGATTGTGCGCGCTTTTTCCTGCAAGCGTGGAATGAACCGGAGTGTCATGGAGAAAAACAGCGCGATCCGTGGAGAAAATGCGCCAAACAGCGCGTGGATGCGATCGGCGGTCATATAGCGCGTAAACAGACGGGATAGAGTGAGCAGTGCGGCGATCATCGTGCCGGAAACCGCTCCGTAGACGATGGATTCCAGCGTTACGGGACGATCGTTGATGAGAAACAGTACACTGGCGCCGTTGCGGACGAAAAGCGGATTGCCAAGCGTACAGAAAAGGACTGTCACGAGAAGAAAGCGGAAGAAGCGACGATCCGGCACGGCGGAAAAAGCAAAACCGGAGACAAGCGCGCCGCCGAGTGCCAGGGCGATGACAACCGGATCCACGCAGAAGAGCACCACGGCGCCGGTCAGACAGAAATAGAGAAAAACGACTGACGGATGAAATCGCGTGAGAAATCCGCTCATTGCGCGCCTCCGTCATAGACCGCCAAATCCCGCCCCAGGTCGCATGTGTACAGCCATTCGATATTGTCGCCGTCCGAGAGGGAATACGCGCCGCAGCCGACATCCGGGGACACGCCGTTCACGCGATACATCCAGCCGGACAGATCGCCGTACGCAAGCTCATACAGGTACCCGATCCCGGCGACATACGTGTAGCTGTCGCTCCCGCGTACGTCGATGACGATCCGGTGCACCTGCGCCGCGCGGAGAAGGACATCGTATACGCTCTCGTCTGCCGCGATTGGAACCGTTTCCGGCGCAAGCAGCACGCCATCCGCGGGAATGTAGTCCGCCTGCCCTGCCACTAGATCGCACCGGATCGATATCGTGACTGTTCCGACAGGCGATTCCACGTCGTAGGAGCCGCTATAATACTGCGCGGCAGGTGTGATCCGGACGCACCAGACGAGAGCGACCAGCACCGCCGCGCAGCCGAGAGGGAAGAGATAGTTTTCGATCCGCTTTTTACCGCGGCTTTTCTGGATCACGAGCACCACGGCGCATCCGACCAGGATCCCGGCGCACAGCAATGGACGAGCCGGCACGCGGTTTTGCTTTTCCGCACCGGCCACATCCATGGCGGATTTTGTGTCCGAAACGGCTGTAGTGACAGATTCCACAGAGGTTTCCGTCTCCACGATGGCGTCCGTTTCTGTTTCTGCTTCTCCCTCTGCGGACTTCGGTGTATATGGCGGCAGTGCGGCGTCCCCAAAGACATACAACGGTCCATAGCCGTTCTGCACGCGCCACAGTGCCGTCATCGCGCAAAACGCCTGTACCGTCGCCATACTGTTTTTTTCTTCCGCGAGGGTGTGCGAGTATCCGCCGTCCGCGGTGCGAAACGCTTCGAGACCGGGCAGCACGGTGAAAAAGCGTGCGTCTGTGGTGGGATCGATCCCGCATGCCGCAAGCGCGACGAGCACCTGCGCCCCGCTTTCCGCGTTCACGGTTCCATAGCTCGCGAATTGCCCGTCATCTGTCATTTTTCCGGCAAGCCAGTCTATGGCGGCGTCCACGGCTGCGGCAACGGTATCGGTGTCTCTGTCCGGTGCCAGTGCCGTCACTGCCATCGCGGTCACGTCCACATCGCCGGTGTCGCCCGTCACGGAAAAGCTGCCGTCCGTATGCTGTCTGGCGAGCAGCGCGTCCACGACGGATTCTGTTGTATGCGCCGTGGAGGATATGCCGTTATGCAAAAGATGGAGACCGAACACCTCGCTCATGATGCCAAGCGCGCCAATGCAGGTATCCGCGGTTTCAGTGACAAACGGATCTTCCGTGCGTTCGCAGGCGATATAGGCGAGTGCGATCCGCTCCTTGACGACGGGATTTACGAGGGATTCCGCGTTCTGTGCGAGATAGCGGTCCAGGGATGCGAGATACCGGGTGCAGTCCAATCCGCTGTAGCGGCTGCACAATGCGATCGCCAGAAAATCCGTGCTCTCACCGGCGCCGTCGGCGATGTATCCGTCAAGAAACGTCTGCGGATCTGTCACTCCATAGGATGCAAGAATACCGCCGATGTCCGGGGCATCGACGGTATCTTGCAATTGTGCACCAAAAACACATGTGGGCAAAACAACACACGTGTACAGGCAGAGGAACAGGGAAAAAACGATGAAAAATCGCTTAGTTTTCATTGGATTGCTTGCGGCGTGCGGTCACATAGGCGGCGCCGAGCGTCACAAAAGCACCGGCTAAGCACCATACGCCGGAATCGGAGGTCTGCGGCGCGGTTTCTCCGACGGAAACGAGGCACACCGGCGGCACGAGCGTCTGGCTGTCGGAATGCGCACTGACGGTATATACACCAGCGGCAGAGAAGGGAATCACGGCAACGCCGTTTGTGTCTGTGAAGATTCCGGTGCCGTTGCCATTGATGAGGATTTCCGCGTTTGCCACCGGAGAGGTGATCGGCGCGTAGTTTTCATCAAATCCGGCAGCGGACAGTGTGAGCATTACCGATCCGCCGACAATGGCGTCCGTGACCTGCTGCGCGTCGAAGTAACAGTAGGTATCGGAAAACGCGCTGGTATCGGTGTAGACAAACGCGGCAACGTAGGAGCCGTCGGATACGGGATCGGCAAGACTCATTGCGCCGGCGTTGTTGACGTAGTAGCCATAGCTTCCGCCGTTTTCCACACCCCACAGCTTGGTCAGGGACAGACCCCAATCGCTCTGTGCGGAACCATAGCCGGTGGAACCATCGGTGTAGTAGGTGTCATGTGCTGCATACAGCACGTCGTTGACGGTCAGCGCGCCGTCGCCGTCGATATCGGTCACGGTAACGGGTTTGTACGGCAGAACGAGATTGCCTTTATCGTCCGCGATGGAGACGTATACGGTTTCGCTGTCCGCTGCGTTGGCGGGAATCGCTGCCATGCCGAGAAGCATAGCGGCGCAGAGTACGGTGAGAATGGTCTTTTTCATGGTGTATTACTCCTTTTGGTTGTTGTGCTCGATGGTTGAGGAACGCGTGGGATCGCTCTCCTTTTCCCGCAGACGCCGGTTCCGTTTGGCGCGGATCCGCTTTTCTCTGTTGCGCGCGAGGCGGTCGTCATTCCGCGGCGGCTTGATCCCGGCAGCCTCCAGTGCGCGCGGCCACGGACCGAGGAATGCTTTGATGGCGCATACCTCCGCGTCGGAAAAGTCCGATCGGCGTGGGTAACGATTCTCTCCGGCGGCACAAAGTGCGACATATTTGCCGTGAAGCAGTGCCAAAACGGATTCTCTCGTGTGCTTTTCCATAGAGGAACACTCCTTTGCGGCGGTTTTGCGGATGGAGAACAAACAAAAAACGCGTCTCTGCAAAAAGAACGCGCGCAACCAAAGCCCCTATTTGGAAGAAAAAGTGTAGCAAAACAACACTCCCGCTCCAAACGGAGAGCAAACGGCTGCATTCTTCTTGTCCAAAAATGTAGATTCCGAAAAAATACGCGCTGCGGCAGGTATTCCGACTTGGGAAACGAGACCGTTTCGATTACGGTAATGACGGTTGCGACGGATTTTCACCGAACTTCCCCCTGATCCCGCGATGGCAGGAACCGCAGTACGCTATTGGATTTTCAAACAGTATAGCACAAAAAACGCGTGTTGTCAAGGGGATGTATGCACGAAAAACGGTAGTATTGCCGGAATATCAGTACCGTATTCCTACAGTCGCAGCGCGGCGATTACCTCGTCACCGTCTTTATCCCCTGTCTCCTGGAAACCGAACGAAGCATACAGTGCTTTTGCGACTGCGTTGTCCGGTTCGTACGACAGATAGCAATACTCCGCCTTTCCGCATGGCGCAGAGCGGATGAAGTCCAATGCCTGTGCGACCGCCTGTCTGCCGTAGCCTTTGTGTTGATGCCGCTTGTCGATCATCAGCCGCCATAGGGAATAGTTGTCTTGCGCGATCTGTGGCGCGTCTGTCCAGCTTTCGTCCACGTCGTAGCCGATCATGAGAAATCCGACCGGCATATCTCCGGCATAGATTCCGAAAGGAAACGCGTGACCGCCGACGGATAGGGCGAGATATGCTTCCACGATGCTTTCCGTATTGGTCGCGACAAAGGCTTTCTGGGTGTCGTCCACCTCTAAAGCAAGGATCTTCCAGACATTCGCGGTGCAGATCCGTTCCAGATGTACAGTATTTTCCATATCACAGCGCCAGCTTGGCAAGACCGCCTGCGGAGGTTTCCCGGTACCGCGCGTTGATGTCCCGTCCGGTTTCGTACATCGTTTTTACCACCATGTCGAACGAGATCTTCCGCGTTTCCGATAGAAAATTCGACAGGCTCAGCGCATTGATGGCACGCATGGCGGCTACGGCGTTTCGCTCGATGCACGGGATCTGCACCAGACCGCAGATCGGGTCGCAGGTCAAACCGAGATGGTGCTCCAAGGCGACCTCCGCGGCGTATTCGATCTGGTCGATGGACATTTCATGCAGCTCACACAGAGCCGCTGCCGCCATGGAGCAGGCCGTGCCGACCTCCGCCTGACAGCCACACGCCGCGCCGGAGATGGACGCGTTTTCCTTCACCAAATTGCCGATTAGTCCGCCTACCGCCAACGCATCGAGAATCTTGTCGTTCGTGAAGCCCTTTTGTTCTCTGAAATATCGGAGCACCGACGGTACGACGCTGCACGCGCCGCAGGTTGGAGCCGTCACGATCACGCCGCCGTCCGCGTTCTGCTCGCTTGCTGCGAAAGCGTACGCGCACACGATGCGGTTTTCACGGGTATTTGGAGATTCGTCAATGTGCCGCTGGTTGTAGAGATACTGCGCCTTCCGCTCTACGCCCAGTCCGCCGGGCAGGGTACCGCGCTTTTGGAGTCCCACATCGATCGCCTCGTTCATCACAAGCCAGATTTTTTCAAGAAACGGCTTGAACTCCGCATCCTCGTGCTCGTAGACATACGTGGACAGACGCATGTTGCGATCCTTACAGTATTCCGCGATTTCCGTGAAATGGTTCTCGTTGTAGATCTCCGGCGCGTCCAATTCCGGGACCCCTTCGATACGGATCTCTCCGCCGCCGACGGACAACACACGGATCCGCTCGATCTCCCATCCCTCCGCCGTATACGCACATAAGTCCATGGTATTTTCGTGTGGCAAGGGAAAATCCGGTTCCGGGTCCCATAAGATCTCACATTTGCGCGGTGCGAAGGTGTCGAGGATCACCGTATCCGTACAGTGACCGCGACCGGTTTTGGCAAGCGAACCGTATAAAGTCACGATAAAATGATCGGCATCCGGGTGCTTGTCGGCGAAATACGCGGCAGCCTTCTGTGGTCCCATGGTGTGCGAGCTGGACGGACCATGCCCGATTTTGTATAGTTCTCTGATGGATTTCATGCTTTTTCCTCTGCAAAAAAGATACACGAGGCTATGCATAAACGGGATCCTCGTGTATCGCGGTTTCTTCTATAGGTATGCGCCGCTTTTCTCATATGTATTCGCGCAGTCGAAATTCCGCGCCGAGATCCGCGGCGATCCGACGGCAGCGATCCACATCGTCCGGCTGAATCGTGCCCTCCACGGCGGTCAGCACCACCTTTGGCACGTATTTGCTGATCTCACGGGCGAATTTGAGTACGCCGACATAGGTATCCTCGCCGAATTTCGGGTGGCAGAGCTGATAATACGTGTCCGGATCGGCGGCGTTCATGCTGATGGAGACGACGTCAATGAGTCCTTTGAACATTGGGGCGGTGTCCTCTCCGGAGATGAGAGACGCGTGACCGTTTGTGTTTAGGCGGATCGGAGTGTCCGTAACCTCGTGCAGCTTTTTACATACCGCAAGCAGATCGTACAGCCGACAGGTAGGCTCGCCATAGCCGCAGAATACGATTTCCTTGTACTTGTGCAGATTCTGAGAGAGCACATCGTCGAGGATTTCGTCCAGCAGCGGTTCTCTTTCCAGTTTCAGGTTGGCAAAGAGTCCGGTGCCGTGATCCCGGATACAGAAATCGCATCGATTGGTACAGTGGTTTGTAATGTTGAGATACAAACTGTTCTTTATGTTGTATGTGATTACCATGACAAGCCTTCTTCATGAACGAATTTGATTCAGTGGGGCGCGATCCCGTAGACGCGGTAGCCGTTTTCACGCGTGATCGAGAGCATTTCTTCTGTGGAGACGCCGTGGATCTGCGCCATCACCGCACCGGTCAGCGGGAGGTAACCGGAGTGGTTCATCTCTCCGCGATGCGGAACCGGCGGCAGATACGGCGCGTCCGTTTCAAGCAGCAGTCGCTCCAGCGGTACGGCGGCGCACGCTTCTCTGACCCGCGCGGCATTCTTGTACGTCAGTGGACCGGAAAAGGAGATGTAGAAGCCCATCTCGACATATTGCCGTGCCATTTCCGCGCTGCAGCTGCAGCTGTGAATGATCCCGCGTGCACCGTGCCGGGACAGCAGCTCGAACGTATCCCCATGCGCGTCCCGGTCGTGGATGATAACGGGCAGACCGACTTCCTCCGCGAGCGTGAGCTGGCGATCGAAGAACCAGTGCTGTCTCGCCCGGTCGGTATCGTCGTAGTGGTAGTCCAGCCCGATTTCCCCGATCGCGACCGCCTTTTTGTGCCGCGCCATCTCTCGAATATCCGAGAGCGCGTCCTCTTCCATGTCGAGTGGGATACGCTGTGCGTCCGATGGATGGAGCCCGACTGCGGCATAGACAAACGGATACCTGTCCGCCAGCGCAAGAGAGGCGTGGGAGGAGGGCAGGCTCGCTCCGACATTGCAGATGTAGTCCGCCCCGCAGTCGTGCACATACGAGATCGCGCCGTCGGTCCCCGCATAGCGCCGACCGTTTGCGTCTATGGCAAATTCCGCGGCGAAACGGTCGTCGTCATAATGGGCATGGGTGTCGAAAAATCCCACGGGTCTCACCGTACCCGTTCGCCAAGCGGCGCATCGTCGGCAAGGAATACCACGCGTACTTCTTCTTCCCCGGACGCGAGGATCATACCGTTCGATTCAATGCCGCACAGCACAGCTGGCTTCAGATTGGCGACCAAAATGATCTTTTTGCCGATGAGGGCTTCCGGCTCGTAGAATTTCGCGATGCCGGAGACAACCTGCCGCTGTTCATAGCCGAGATCGACCTGCAATTTGAGGAGCTTTTTCGCTTTCGGCACCTTTTCGCACGCAAGCACCTGCGCGGTACGCAGCTCGACCTTCATGAAATCGTCAATACCGATCTGTGCCACACCCTCCGGCTTTTCGATCGCTTTCGTCTGTGCCGCCTCCGCTGCCTTTTTTGCCTCTTCCTGCTTTGCCTGCCACTCGGCGATCAGTGCTTCCTCATCGATTCTCTGGAAGAGCGGAGCGGCTTCTCCCACAGCATTGCCCGGAACGAGCGCGCCGAACGTGGATACGGAGTCGAAAGCGGAGACGTCCGTACCGATCTGGCGGAAGATGGATTCCGCAGTCTGCGGCAGGAGAGAGGTGAGCAGCACAGCGCCAGTGCGGATCGTCTCCAGCAGGTTGTAGATTACGGTACGCAGCCGCGGCATGGTCTCCTCGGATTTCGCGAGCGTCCACGGCGTGGTTTCGTCGATATATTTATTCGCGCGGCGGAGCATCGTGAAAATAGCGGCGCACGCGTCGGCAAGGTGGAAGGATTCCATGTTGTCCGTAAATTCTTTCACGGCGGTACGGCAGGCTTCCTTCAGCTCCGCGTCCGGTCCTTCCTCGTTGCCCGGTTCCGGCACCACGCCGCCAAAGTACTTCTTCGTCATGGCGATGGTGCGGTTGACGAGGTTGCCGAGATTGTTGGCAAGGTCGGTGTTGTAGCGGTTGATCATGCTCTCGTAAGTGATGGAGCCGTCGTTCAGATACGGCATTTCGGCAAGCGCGTAATACCGTACGCCGTCCACGGTGAAGTGGGTCGCCAGCTCGTCGGAGTAGATCACGTTGCCGCGCGATTTGGACATTTTGTCCTCGCCGAACTTGAACCACGGATGACCGAAAATCTTTTTCGGCAGCGGCAGACCGAGTGCGTGGAGGAAGATCGTCCAATAGATGGAGTGGAAACGCATGATGTCCTTGCCGATGATGTGGACGTCTGCGGGCCAGTATTTCCGGAAGTTTTCCGGCTGCACCTCGTTTGCGGGATCGTAGCCGAGGGCGGTGATATAGTTGCACAGTGCGTCGAGCCACACATAGGTTACATGATCCGGGTCAAACGGCACCGGGATACCCCAGCGGAAGTTGGAGCGGGTGATGCAGAGATCCTGGAGTCCGGGCTTTAAGAAGTTGCCGATCATTTCCTTCTGGCGTGCTTCCGGTTCGATAAAGCCGGGGTGACTTTCGATGTAGTCGATCAGCCAATCGGCGTATTTGCTCATCCGGAAATAGTACGCCTCTTCCTTGGTACGAATGACCTCTCTGCCGCAGTCCGGGCATTTGCCGTCCACAAGCTGGGAATCGGTGATGAAGGATTCGCACGGCGTACAGTACCATCCCTCATACGCGTCCTTGTAGATGTCGCCCTGGTCGTAGAACTTCTGGAAGATGTGGGCGATGGCGGCCTCATGGTCGGCGTCCGTGGTGCGAATGAAGCGGTTATAGGAGACGTTCATACCGTCCCATACCGCCTTGATCTGCCCGGATACGTTGTCGACAAATTCCTTCGGCGTGATTCCGGCTTCGGCTGCTTTCAATTCGATCTTCTGACCATGTTCGTCGGTTCCGGTGCAGAGGAACACGTCATAACCGCGCTGTCTCTTGTACCGTGCGATGGCGTCCGCCATGATGATGTCGTATACGTTGCCAATATGCGGCTTGGACGACGCGTAGGCGATGGCGGTGGTGATATAATATTTCGGCTTTTCACAGGCGTTGCACATAAATTACCTCAAATTTCTCGCCGGGCAGAAATCCCGGATCGGATAATGGATGGTGGAATTATTCTACGCATTTTCCGGCGCACCATACGTCGGTGATGGCGGGAGATGTCGGGTCGGCGATGCGGATAAAGTCGGCACGCAGTCCTTCGCGGATTCTGCCGCACTTGTCCGCGATCCCCAGCATATCCGCCGGATTGGACGTCGCGAACGGCAGCACCTTCTCAAGCGGCAGATCGCAGAAGCGCATGAAGTTGCACACAGCGGCGAACAGATTGAGCGTACTGCCGGCAAGCGCACCTTCTTCGTTGACGGCACGACCGTTTTTCACAAATACCTTCTGACCGGCAATGGCATATTCTCCATCGGGACAGCCGGTCGCTTCCATGGAGTCCGTAATGAGCAGCAGCTTGTCCGCGGGCTTCATACGGTACGCCAGGCGCAGGATCGCCGGATGCAGGTGCTCGCCATCGCAGATGAACTCCGCGTACGCGTTGTCGCAGAGCAGAGCCGCCGCCGGTGTGCCCGGTTCTCTATGATGGAGCGCATGCATGGCGTTGAAGGTGTGCGTAAAGGATTTCACACCCATGTCCACAGCGTGGCAGGCTTCCTCATAGCTCGAATCGGTGTGCGCAATGGAGCAGGTCGCTCCCATTTTGACGGCACGGCGGATGCATTCGTCGCCGCCTTCCATTTCAAACGCACCGGACATATGTACCGGAAGCGGGCACATCTTTGTAAGCATGCCCTCGACCTCGTCGGCGTCCATGGGTGCGAGCAGTTCCGTCGCATGTGCGCCGCGCTTTTTGGGATTGAGGTATCTGCCCTCTAAGTGGATTCCGGCAATCGTCGTGATCCCAGGTGTGACCGTGCGATGTCCGTTTATAACTTCGATCGAATGGCACAGTCCTTCCATGGTGTCGGAAGCAAGGGTCGCCATAATCGTGGTTGTGCCGACTTTGGCGTACGCGCGGCGCATATCGGTTACCGCAGCGGCGTCGATGCTGTTGAAGTCGTGACCGGCTCTGCCATGGGTATGACCGTCCACCAGTCCAGGCAGGAGATATTGCCCGGCACAATCTACGACAGAAGCGTCCGGCGCGTCGATTTTTTTCGCGATTTTTGTGATGACGCCATCCTCGCACAGCACATCCAGACGCTGAAACGCGCCCGCGTCACTGGAATATACCATGCCGCCCGCAAACAGAACGGCAGCCTTTTTGGAACACATAGACATATGAAAAAACCTCCATCGATCGGTGAATTTCTATTATATTCCATTATAACAGAAAAACACCTCTTTTACAAGGCGTTTTTCATATGCAAAATGTACAGGAATCACTCCACGAACACGAGAGATATGGTGCGAAATGACCATACTTTGCACAGTCGCGTTCAAAAAGAGGAAAAAACTTCGTTTCCGGCGGGTATTTTCGGTCACTTTTCCCAAAAGGCTGCCGCGCCGTTTACTGTCCGAGCTGCCAGCCGACCCAGCCGTTTGCGAACGGATCTCTGCGCCGCCGCAGCTCTCGGAACAGAGCTTCGCCAAGGCTTTTTTTCACCTCGTCATACCCCCCGTCCAAGGCAAGATTGTGCTTTTCTCCCGGATCGACGGAGAGATCGTACAGCTCGTCCACATCGGTGAGATTCCAGATATACTTGTACCGTTCCGTGCGGATGCCGCGCTGTGTGAACAGTCCGAACTGCTGACCATTGGACGTGAAGACCGCGTATGCCGGGGTATCGCTGCCGTCCGTGTACGCGCGCACCGAACGTCCGTCTCTTGGCTGATCCGACTGCGGCAGATGGCAGATATCTTCCACAGTCGGCGCGAGATCGAGGCAGTTGCAGGCAAATTTTTCGATCCGTTTGTGACCAAGCGCGGGATACCGGACGACAAATGGCACATGCAGCACGCAGTCGTATAGGATGTAGTGCTTGTCCATCATGCCATGGTCGCCGCTTGTGTCTCCGTGATCGGCGGTCAGGATCACCAGCGTATTGTCGAGCTGTCCCGTTTCACGCAGATAGTCGATGATTTTCGCGATCGCCGCGTCCGTCTGTGTGATCATCGCGTAATATCGGGCGACGGTTGGCGCGAAATCCTCCCATGTAAAGCCGGTGAGATGCCAGTTTTCCAGCTGCTTTTTCTGAATGTACGGCTTGTTCTCCAGCGTGTCACCGAATCCCTGCCATGGCTCCATATCCTCCGGACGGTACATAGACGCGAACGGTTCACTCGGGCGGCAGGGCAGGTGCGGATCGGTGATATCGACCCAGACATGCCACGGCTCGTCGCCGCATTTCTTTATGTAATCGAGCGCGGATTGGCAGATGCGGTAGGTTTTGGTGTCCTCATGCGCCAGCGGGGAAGTGCAGCCGAACCAGCTTCCGGTGTAGTCGATTTTTCCGTACTTCGCGTCGATCTCCCGATTGTACGCCGCGGTATCGAAGAGGGATTCGTAGCCGAAATCGCGTTCACTGCCGAGCGGGGAGGCGTCCCAGTGACCGGCAAAACCGCAGTGATAGCCGCTGTCGCGCAGGGCGGATACCCATGTCGGCTTGGCTGGATCTGCGCCGTTTGTTTTGATGAAGTTGTAGTTGAAAAGCGCGCCGAGAGAGTCCGGCTGTGCCCCGGTGAGCATTGCCTGACGCGCGGGTGCGCATACCGGCAGCGGCGTATAGGCGTTTTCAAAGAACAGTCCCTCCTCCGAAAGCGCGTCGATACAGGGAGTCTGTACCGGACGGATCCCGGCGTATCCAATACAGTCGTAACGGAGCTGATCGCACAGGAGAAAGAGTAAGTTCGGTTTGTCCATAAAATCAGTTTCCTACCTTTCTATTAAATAGGGAATCGCGTCTATTAAATAGGGAATCGCGCAGGGAAGATACGGTTCGACGTGCGCCGAAAATGGAGTGCTCAATCGGCACTGTCTGCATCCGCAGAGGTCGCCAGAACCGCCTGGTATACGTCGTTTTTCGGCAGATGTCTTATTTTGGCGCACAGCTTGATGGCGTCCATACGCGCATGTCCCTCCGCCATAAGCGATGCGACGTGCTCCGGAATCGTCATCTCGGCGAGGACCTGCGCCGAGGTGGCTTTCTCAGGTGCGCCCTCTACAACGAGGACATATTCCCCGCGCGGTTCCTTCGTCTCGTACAGTGCAACGGCGGCGGCGATGGTGGTGCGGCAGATCTCCTCATTGAGCTTGGTCAGCTCCCGACAGAGCGCGATTTTTCGATCTCCGAAGGCGGCAAGCAGTGCGGCGAGGGTCTGGCGGAGATGATGCGGTGCCTCATAAAAGAGCATCGTGCGTTCTTCCCCGGCAAGCGCGTCCAACCGTTTCTGCCGTCCGCTTTTGGTGCCTGTGAAAAATCCCTCGAAGCAGAACCGGCGCGTTGGCAGTCCGGACAGCGTGAGTGCCGTGATCGCCGCGCAGCATCCGGGAACGGAGGTGACGTTCACGTCGGCTTCGGCACACAGCGCGACCAGATCCTCGCCGGGATCGCTGATGGCAGGCGTTCCGGCGTCCGTGACAAGCGCGCAGGCTTCACCGTTTTGGAGACGGGACACGATATAGGGACCGCGTTCGCGTTTGTTGTGCTCAAAATAGCTGACCAGTGGGCGCGTGATGCCGAGACGGGACAGCAGCAACCCGGAATTGCGTGTGTCCTCTGCCGCTACAAAATCGACCTCGGAGAGAATTTTGATCGCTCTTTCGGACAGATCCGCCATGTTGCCGATCGGGGTTGCCACCAGGTACAGCGTACCGGGCACGACGGCGTTTTTCTCGTGGGGCTTGCTTGCGTTTTCAGGTGCCATGATCGCTCCTTATTTTGTGTTTTTGACAGATGTATAAGATACAAATCGAATTTGACATATGTAAAAATCAAGGAAATAGAAACCGGAGGGAGCATTCCGCGTAGACCTTCTCCATCTCCGGTGTATAAAGACCGGCGCCCTTATCCGCATAGATCACAAGCGGCGGTGCTATGGACAGCTGTACCGATCCGCCTTTTTTTGCCTCCACGAGCACAAGACACGGCGCGTCGGATAGAGAGGGACAGATGAATACGGCGTATTTCGGCTCCAATCGGACGCTGCGCATGGCGGCGATCAGATCGACGAACCGATCCGGGCGATAGACGACGGTGAACGTACCGCCAAATTTGAGAAGTCTGGCAGCGCAGGCGCAGAAATCCGCGATCGTGCCGTTTTCCTCACGCCGGGCGATATTCATTTCCCGTGTGCGGCTGTCCCGACCTGCGCCAGGCAGCATGTACGGCGGATTTGAAAATACCACGTCCGCTTCCGCACCAATGGCTGTCGGCAGCGCGGTGCGTATATCTCCCTCGTGCACGGTCACACGCGCGTCCAGAGCGTTTAGTATGGCGTTTCTGCGGCACAGAGCGGCATATTCCGGCTGCAATTCCCAGATATGCGCGTGTGCGAGCTTGTTTTTTGTCAGCGCGAGCAGCGAAACGATCCCGGTGCCGCCGCCCAGCTCCACGCCTACCCTGCGTGCATACGGCTTCAGCATCGCCGCGAGCAGATATGCGTCTGTGCCAAAGGTCAGTCCGTCTGTGCGCTGAATGAGCCGCAGGGATTCGTTGACCTCGTCAAGCCGCTCGCCGTCGGATATAGCCGGGACCAAAACAGGGGGATGCGGCACGTTTGTCGCGTGGGGATCGCAATAGGACATGGTCTCTCTCCTTTCCGTGGTATTTTTCCAAAAGGAAAAGGGAGGATTTGTGTCCTCCCTGTATCCGATGTCCGATCGCAGACATAGCTGTCCGCGCGGACTCCGAAATTGCGGCGATGACCAATGGCATGTGCAAAAGGCGCGCCGCCGCCACAGCGTTTCCGATGGATGCGTACGGGCTTATTCAGCAGCCGGCGCATCTACGGGACATACGCTTGCGCAAGAACCGCAGTCCAGACACAGATCCGGATCGATCACGTACTTGCCGTCTTTTTCGGAAATGGCTTCCACAGGACATTCAGAAGCGCAAGAGCCGCAGCCGATGCAATCGTCAGAAATTTTATATGCCATGATACAGCACCTCCATTTGTAAGATGCTATCATTCTATCATAAACGCTGCGAAAAAGAAATAGGTTTTCTGAAATTTCTCTGCTTCAATTTGTAAAAACTTTTTGGAAATGCCGACGAAAGCTCGGATGATCCCGAAAAATCAGGAAACGACGGGATCTGTGGTGGTTTCCGTGATCTCGGAGCACTCGGCGATCTTTGCCATCAGCGATTCCCAGAGCAGCGTTTTGCGCAGAGAGGATTCCTCGTACTGCGCGAGCATGTTGTCCGGTGTGGTTCCGTAGGCGTTGGCAAGCGTGACAAGGCGTGTCTGAAATTCTTCCTCGGACAGCGTGTGACCGATCGCCTTCGCCAGCGCATACATGACGAGATCCTCCCGGACGTAGCTGCGGCATTCCTCCATCAGCGCTTCCTCCGTGGTGCCGACGTAATTCGTGAGAAATTCCTCGTAGGTGGTACCGTAGTATTCCGCCCACGCCTCATACATGGATTTGCGGCTTTCGTACTGACCTTCAACCTCTCCGTCGGGATAGGCAAGGATCGTAGAATCGTTCAGAATCTGTTCCCACAGCTCGACATAGAGGTTATTCTCCGCCTGATACTTTGCCTGATCCTCGAGGGACGTACGATAGCTGATCTTGAATTCGTCGAGGTTGTCGTAGTGGAAGTTGTCCTGGACAAACGCGTCGTCCACGGCGGGAACGATCCATTCGTCTCCGTAAATTTTGTGTACCGTGCAGGTGAACGTGACGTTTTGCCCCGCCATATCCGCGTTGTGATAGCTCTCCGGGAATGTTACGTCAAAGGAAAATACCTCGCCGACCTTCTGCCCGACAAACGCTTCCGCAAAGCCCGGAATGTAGCCGCTGTCCGATGTAACAACGATTTCCTGCTCCGTCGCGGTGCCGCCTTCAAACGCCACGCCGTCCTTTGTGCCGGCATAGTCCGCAACAACGCGGTCGCCTTCCTCCACGGTATCGCGGTCCGTGATTTCGTTGTAGTGACCGTACTGCTCAGCGAGCGCGTCCAATTCCGTGTCGAGCTTGGCTTCCGTGATCGTCTCGATCGCCAACGTACCGTGCAGTCCCTCGTAGTTGCCGAGCGTGACATACGGCGTCAAATCGCTTGTCTCATAGTCGAAGGAGGACGTGACCGTTTCGCCGGATTCGACGTTCTCCGGGGTGATGGTGCCGACGACGTCCGTATCTTTTTTTTCGCAGGAAGTTGCAGCGAGCGCGCAGACGATGAAGAGCACCGCCGCAATGAGCCATTTCTTTTTCATAGGAATCCTCTGCGCCATGGCGACACAGAGGCTCCTCCTTTCCGTTTTTGTAAAATACAAGAACAATTATACCACAAAGGCGCGTCTTTGTCACGGGATCTGCACGATTGTTTACATTTTTCTCTGCGTTTTGCGATCGCCGAAAAACAATAAAGGCAATTGTCAAAAATCACTGCAGCTTCAATTCGCGCATTCTCCGGAAGATTTCCGTGGCGCTTCTGCCATGCGCCGACGCGATCCGGAGCAGCATCAGCTTTTGCTCCGCTTCTCGGACAAGCTGCAGATCCTCCGCCTCCGACCACGGTTCGCCGTTTCTTGGCATGGACGGTGTGGCGGGACGCGCGGATTTTTCGACACCGGCGTCATCTGCGGCTTCTGTGTCTGCTTTGACCGCGTCAGACCTTGGCGCGCTTGTCCGCTGCGGCATCACGAACAGTGCGGCATTCTGGCGTTTTTGTTTCTGGTTTCCATGCTCCGCTGCCCATTCCTGCACCGTTTCCAACAGCTTCGCGCCGTATTTTTGGAACAGCACCGGTCCCATACCGTGAATGGCGAGCATATCGTCCTCGCTCATGGGGATCCGGCGGCAGATTTCCTCCAGCAGCGCGTTGGAGGCGATCACATACGGCGGCACGCCATCCTCCGCGGCAAGCTCCGTGCGGCGGATGCGCAGACTTTCGTACAGATCCTCGTCGTAAGGCGTATTCTGTGCGTTTGTTTCCGACCTTTGTGTGGATTTCGCTGCTTTTTTGCGTTTCTTTTTCTCATCCGCCGTGCGCGAAATGTACTCCGGCAGCCGCAGGGACAGCTGTATCTCGCCGCGCAGGATCCGCCAGCCCTCATCCGTGACGGAGAGCACGCTGTATTCGCCGTTTCGCGCCATATAACCGCCCGCGACCAGCTGATCCGCCAACCATTCCAGGTACATTTTGTCGCACTCCTGCATGATTCCGTAGGTGCGTACCTCGTTCAGTCCGGCGGCAAGGATCTTCTTCGATTCGCTGCCGACCAGCACGCCGATCACCGTCAAAGCGCCGTACCGGTATTGTGTGCGGATCACACAGGAGAGAAATTTCTGCGCGTCGACGGTGGTATCGATCGGTACGGAGGGCGTCAGACAGTGGGAACAGTTTCCGCAGTCCGTCATGCCGGTCTCTCCGAAATAGCGCAGGATCCTGCCACGCAGACAGTCCGTGGAATTGCCGTAGTCGTACATATCGTTGAGCCTGTGCAGGTTTCTGTCGACAAGGGCTTTTTGTACCTCCGGCGAAACGGTGGGATCCGGATTCGGGCGCAGGATCAGGCTGCGGAGCAGATAAATATCGCCCGGCGAGAAGAGCAGCACGCATTCCGCGCTTGCTCCGTCGCGACCGGCACGTCCTGCCTCCTGATAATAGCTCTCGAGATCCTTCGGCATGTTGTAGTGGATCACAAACGATACGTTCGACTTGTCGATCCCCATGCCGAACGCATTGGTCGCCACCATGATCGTGCACCGGTCGTAGAGAAAGTCGTCCTGGTTCTGCTTCCGCTCCCCCTCCGAAAGCCCCGCATGGTACCTTGTCGCCGCATAGCCGTTTCCGCGAAGAAAATCGCAGACCTCCTCGACGGTTTTGCGCGTCATGCAGTAGACGATCCCGCTTTTGCCGTTATATTTTTCCAGCAGCGTGAGCAGCTCCGCGTTCCGATTTTGCGCACGGATCACACCGAAATAAAGGTTCGGTCGGTCGAAGCCGGTGACGCAGACGTAGGGATCGCGTAGTCCGAGCAGGGCGATGATGTCCGTGCGTACGTTTTCGGCGGCAGTCGCGGTAAAGGCGGCAAGGACGGGACGGCGGGACAGGGAAGCGACGAATCCGGCGATGCGGCGATAGCTGGGACGGAAATCCTGTCCCCACTGGGAGACGCAATGCGCTTCGTCGACGGCGACAAGGGAAATGGGCAGCCGGGTGCACAGGGAGCAGAAGTCCGGGGAATCAAGCCGCTCAGGCGCGACATATACGAGCTTATACGCGCCGGACGCCATACCGTCGGTCACTGCGCGGTATTCCGCCGCGGACAGGGTGCTGTTGCAGAACGCTGCCGGAATGGACAACGCCGTGAGCGCGCGCACCTGATCCTGCATCAGGGAGACAAGCGGCGAGATAACCAGTGTAATGCCGTCTGTGAGCAGTGCAGGCACTTCGTAGCAGATCGATTTTCCGGCGCCCGTCGGCATGACGCACAGCGCGTCTCTGCCGGAGAGGATCGCGCCGACCGCTTCCTCCTGACCGTGTCGAAAGCTGTCATAGCCGAAATATCTCCGCAGCACCTCGCGTGCCCGGGTCATTGCCGCACCTGTATCCATACCATATCCTCGCGTCTTTTCGTATTGTATGGGTATATTATAGCAAATTTCGGCGGAAAAAGCAATGTGTATGCGGATCTTGCCGGAATCACACGGCGAAATATGCACAAAGTAAGCGACTGCAGTTTGTGCGATATACCGAAAAAATGAAAAAATCCACCGGATATAAAAAATCTATTGACAGAATGAGAAATCTGTGGTATACTGTCGTTCCCTTGTCTGAAAAAAGGCGCGGTAAAAACCTACATCAAATTAAAGGCGGTGAGAAAATGATTGCGCTTTGCGGCATTTCCAAGACCTTTCGCGTGGCAAAACGGAACGCCGGTATGCGGGAAGCGGTACGCGCGCTGTTCCACAGAGAATATGAGGAGATCCACGCGCTGTCCGATGTTTCGTTTCAGATCGGCGACGGCGAGATGGTCGGCTATATCGGTCCGAACGGCGCGGGAAAATCGAGTACGATCAAAGTGATGAGCGGAATTCTGACGCCAGACGCCGGCACATGCGTCATCGACGGCAGAATTCCGTGGCGCGACAGGCGGGAACACGCGTCGCACATCGGTGTGGTATTCGGACAACGGTCGCAGCTGTGGTGGGATGTGCCCGTGATCGATTCAATGGCGCTTCTTGCCGATATTTACAGTCTGCCGCCCGCGGTGTATCGCGCGTCTCTCGAAGAGTTGACGGAACTGCTCGATCTTTCCGAGATCCTGCGCACGCCGACGCGTCAGCTCTCGCTTGGTCAGAGAATGCGCTGTGAGATTGCCGCGTCGCTCCTGCATCGTCCGTCCGTGCTGTTTCTCGATGAGCCGACGATCGGTCTGGACGCGGTATCCAAGCTGGCGGTGCGCTCCTTTATCCGGAAAATCAACAGAGAGCGCGGCACAACGGTGATCCTGACCACGCACGACATGCAGGACATTGAGGCGCTGACGGAGCGAATCCTTCTCATCGGCGAAGGGAAGATCCTTCTGGACGGCTCGCTTTCCGCGTTGAAGGAGCGCGTGACAAAGGTGCGCACCGTGAAGATCCGATATGACGGCGGAGAGCTGCCGGAGATAGCGGGTGTGACGGTCACGGAAAGCGGGGAAGGGCACGCCGCGCTGTCGGTGGATACGGAAAAGCTTGGTATCTCGGAGGTGATCGCCGATTTGTCCGCACGTGTGAATCTCACCGATCTGTCCGTGGAGGGCGTGTCGGCGGAGGAGCTGGTCGTCGGGCTGTACCGGGAGTTCGCGATATGAGAAAGTATTGGACGTTTTTCCGCATCCGGTTTTTGGGCGGTTTGCAATATCGAATCGCAGCGGCAGCCGGGGTGGCGACACAGTTTGCGTGGGGCGGACTGTCGCTGCTGCTGTACGCCGCATTTTATCGCTCGGACCCCGGTGCGTTTCCAATGACATATCCGGCGTTTGCCACCTATATCTGGCTCCAACAGGCGTTTCTCGCGTTTTTCATGACCTGGTACTACGACAATGAGCTGCTCTCCGCTATCCAGAGCGGCTCCGTGGCGTATGAGCTGACCCGACCGGTCGATCTCTACGCCATGTGGTTTACACGCTGTGTCGCGGTGCGTGCTTCACGTGCGCTGCTGCGCTGTGTGCCGGTTTTGCTTGTCGCCGCGCTTTTGCCGTATCCGTATGGGATCGGACTACCTGTGAATTTCCTGCACGGCGCGCTGTTTGCGGCGACCATGCTTCTCGGCGTGTTCTGTCTGACCGCGTTCAATATGCTTGTATACATCGCCTGCTTTTACACTGTCAACCCGATGGGGGTGCGGATGGCGGCGGTCTCGCTTGCGGATTTCTGCACAGGCTCTGTCATTCCACTGCCGTTTCTGCCGGATACTGTGCGAAAAATCCTTGAATGGACGCCTTTCGGGGTGATGCAGAACGTACCGTACCGGGTCTACAGCGGCGATCTGGCGGGCGGTGAGATGTGGCGGCTCGTCGGAATGCAGATATTTTGGACAGCGGTGCTTGTCTCCGTCGGCGCGCTCTGGATGCGTCGGGCGCTGCGTCGGGTCACGGTAATGGGAGGCTGAAGATGCTGTATATACAATATTTTCTCACCCATCTGAAGAGCCAGATGCAGTATAAAACCTCGTTCCTTCTGACCACGGCGGGGCAGTTTATCACCTCGTTTTCCACGTTTCTCATGACCTATTTCCTCATGCGCCGCTTCCACACCGTGGACGGCTTTGCGATGGAGGAGGTGCTTGTCTCCTATGCGGCGGTGCTGATGGCGTTTTCGATCGCGGAGTGCTTTTTCCGGGGCTTTGACCGCTTCTCCGGAATGCTCGCGAACGGGGAATTCGACCGGATCCTGCTGCGGCCGCGCGGTGTGATTTTGCAGGTGCTGTGCGCGAAGATTGAGTTTTCCCGCATGGGGCGGTTTCTGCAGGCGCTCATCACGTTTGTCGTCATCCTGCCGCGCTGCGGGATCGAATGGACGCCCGGTCGTGCCGCGGTGCTTTTGTTTATGATCGCAGGCGGCACAGCGCTCTTTGCGGGACTGTTCACGGTGGGAGCCGCGCTCTGCTTTTTCACGACGGAGGGGCTGGAGGTCATCAACATTTTTACGGACGGCGGCAAGGAATTCGGCGTGTATCCGCTCTCCGTGTACGGACCGGTGATCCTGCGCTTCTATACCTTTGTCGTACCGCTTGCGATGTGCCAGTATTATCCGCTTCTCTGGCTGACTGGACGGAGTGAGAGCCTCTGGTGCGCCCTCGCGCCGATTTGCGGCTTTCTCTTCTGGATTCCGGCATATCTGCTCTGGCGTGTCGGTGTGCGCCATTACGTATCGACCGGCTCGTGAAAAGGTTTATTTAATAGATAAACGAAAATTCGGGAACAGAAACCGCTTTGTTTGTCCGGAATCGGAAAAATTCAGCGGTTTTTTCCTTGACATTCGGTATGAACGGCGGTATAATAAGAAAAAATAACGTCAAGGAAAGACAAAGGTAAAAATCATGAAAAAAACCGTATTGCAGCGTTACGCGCATCTCATCGCCAAGACAGGCGTGAATGTGCAAAAGGGGCAGGAGGTCATTGTCCGCGCAGGACTCGATCAGCCGGAGTTTGTGCAGATGGTCGTGGAGGAATGCTATAAGCTCGGCGCGTCTCTGGTCACCGTGGAATGGAACTATCAGCCGCTGACCAAGACCCGGTTCCGCTACGCCAAGACGAACGTGCTGGCGAAGGTTGAGGAATGGGAGATCGCCAAGATCAAGCACCGTGCGGAGACCCTGCCCGCGCTTATCTATCTGGAGTCCGACGATCCGGACGGACTTGCCGGCATGAACCAGAAGAAGTACGCCGCCGTTTCCCAGAAACGCTACCCGATCCTGAAGCCGTACAGAGACGAGATGGAAAACAAGTACCAGTGGTGCATTGCCGCCGTGCCCGGTAAGAAGTGGGCGAAAAAGGTGTTCCCGGAGCTGCGTGTTTCCGCCGCGGTCGAAAAGCTGTGGGAAATGATCCTCATGACCTCACGTGCCGACGGAGAGGATCCGGTCGCCACCTGGGACGCACACAATGCGGATCTCGCCGCAAGATGTGCGTATCTCAACGAGCTGCGTCCCGTTGAGCTGCGCTATCATTCCGCAAACGGTACCGATTTCACCGTCGGTCTGATCCCGGAGGGACAGTTTGAGGGCGGAGCGGCAAAAACGCTCTCCGGCACGGTCTACAATCCGAACATCCCGTCTGAGGAAGCGTTCACGTCTCCGATGAAGGGCAGGGCAGAGGGAACCGTCGTCGCCACCAGACCGCTCTCCTATCAGGGACAGCTCATCGAGAATTTCTCTATTACGTTCCACGAGGGTAAGGCGGTCTCTGTGAAGGCGGAAAAGAACCAGGCGCTCCTTGAAAAGATGATTGCGATGGATGAAAACGCGTGCTATCTCGGCGAATGCGCCTTAGTACCGTACGACTCCCCGATCCGCAATTCCGAGGTTACTTTTTTGAATACCCTCTTTGACGAAAACGCCTGCTGCCACCTCGCGCTCGGCATGGGCTTCACCGAATGCATCCGCGGCTATGAAACAAAGACCCTGGAGGAGTGCCGTGCGCTCGGCATCAACGACTCCATCATCCACGTCGATTTCATGATCGGCTCCGAGGATCTCTCCATCGACGCTGTGGACGCGCAGGGCAAGCTGCACCCGATTTTCCGCGACGGAAACTGGGCGTTCTGAAACGGTCCGCGCTATTGCGGCGTGCGTCTTTCTGTCCCCGATTCAGGTATGCAACGCGGCAGGCTTTTCCGATAGCTGCGCCTGAAAATGAAGGAGCTGCGGCGGAGGTTGCCTGAAAATTGCATAGGAAATGGTTTTTATACAGAATGAGACTTGGCATGCGGCGCAGAAATGTAGGAAATCGAAAATTACAGAGAAATTCTGAAATAAACATTGACAAAACGGTGTCAAGTCAGTATAATAATGCCAAGTGGTGATGGGAAAGTGGTGCTTTTGTGAAGAAGCGATGCATTTCATCATCACAAGTGCCCGCTCAATCCACAAAAATGGGCGGTGCACAATATCTCTCCTGCAGCATCGGACGGCAATTCCTGCAAAACGAACGATGCTGTTCCAAGGATACCCTCAGCATCTTACCCATGCGGAGAGAACGTGCCGGATGCGTGCGTCCGGTATGTTCTTTCAGAATTATCCTGTATTCTTTTCCGATGAGGAATGAATAACAATTTAACCAAAGGAGAACATTATGAAATTCAAGAAAAGCATGACGCTCATCCTCGTAGCCAGCATGCTTGTTGGCTCCCTGGCATCCTGCGGCAGCAAGACAACCAGCAATGCGGGTACTGTCGATCTCGACAAGTATGCCGACATGGACTATGATGAAGCCTCCGCAGCCATTTACAATGATGTGCTCGGAGATTTCTACACCGCATATCAGGCAGCGAAGGAAGAGACCAACGTATCCGTGAGATATGCAAAGATGGCTGTCGCCGAAGCAAAGCTCCTTGAGACCGCTGTTCTGATCCCGACCACCTCCCAGGGCGGTAACTACTCGATCTCCAGACTGGCGCCGTACACCGTGGACTACACTCTGTGGGGCAACGACAACGAACGCTTCCACCAGGCACTGGTCGCTACCGACCCGATTCTTTCCGCTGACAGAGCCGAAATGAAGGAAAAATGGGGCGAGCTCAAGGGCACCGGCACGTACCTGGATTGGGCAAGGGAATACCTCGCGGGCAAGGGCTACTCTCTGAAGGAAAGCTACGCAAAGGGCTATGTCTCCGA
Organism: uncultured Eubacteriales bacterium; assembly: GCA_934433485.1. Taxonomy (GTDB): domain Bacteria; phylum Bacillota; class Clostridia; order Oscillospirales; family CAG-272; genus UMGS1696. The sequence goes on from CAKRZR010000001.1 coordinate 49,893, forward strand.
CCCTGTGACCTGGGACGTTCTCGCTACCTCCCGCGCCGCTGACTCTCAGGCAATCGTCAACACCTACGACGGACTTCTTGAGTACGACGTAGAGGGCATTCTTAAGCCGGCTCTCGCGGAAAGCTATGAGGTCTCCGAGGACGGTCTGACCTACACCTTCAAGCTCCGCTCCGGCGTAACCTGGGTGGATTCTCAGGGCAGAAAGGTCGCCGATGTTACCGCGGACGACTTTGTTGCCGGTATGCAGCACATGATGGACGCTATGGGCGGCCTTGAATATCTCGTATCGGGCGTCATCGTCAACGCCGACGAGTATATCAACGGCGTGATCACCGATTTCAGCCAGGTCGGCGTAACGGCAGTGGATGCAAATACCGTTGAGTATAAGCTCCTCGCTCCCTGCCCGTACTTCGTGACCATGCTCGGCTACGGCGTATTCGCTCCGATGTCCAGAACCTACTACGAATCCATGGGCGGTAAGTTCGGCGCGGATTACGACGCCTCCGCCGAAAGCTACAGATACGGCAAAGACCCGAACTCCATCGCGTACTGCGGTCCGTACCTGGTCACCAACGCTACCGCGAACAGCACGATCGTGTTCTCCGCGAACGATTCCTACTGGAACAAGGACAACATCAACGTCAAGACCATCACGTGGCTCTTCAACGACGGTTCCGACCCGACAAAGGCATACAACGATATGCTCGCCGGCACCATCGACGGCTGCGGTCTGGGTGCTGCTCCGCTGGAAGTCGCAAAGGCAGACGGCAACTTCGATAAGTACGGCTACATTTCCTCCACCGACGCTACCTCCTTCTGCGCGTTCTTCAATGTAAACCGTCAGATGTACGCCAACTTCAACGACGCGAACGCCTGCGTATCCACGATGACGGATGAGCAGAGAACCAACGCGAGAGTTGCTATGGCAAACGTACACTTCCGCCGCGCACTGGCTTACTCCCTCGACAGAGCTTCCTACAACGCACAGGATGTTGGCGAGGAGCTCAAGCTTGTATCTCTCCGCAACTCCTACACACCCGGTAACTTTGTATATCTCGAAGAAGACGTAACCATCGACATCAACGGTAAGTCCACCACCTTCAAGGCAGGTACGGCTTACGGTGTGATCATGCAGGCGCAGATCGACGCGGACGGCATTCTCCTGAAGGTTTATGACCCGAAGGCTGACGACGGTATCGGCTCCAGCGACGGCTACGACGGATGGCTCAACAAGAAGAACGCCATGATCGAGATGAAGCAGGCGATTGAGGACCTCAAGGCCGTCGGCATCGAAATCAGCCCGGACAACCCGATCGTTCTCGACCTCCCGTTCCCGTCCAACATCACCTCCTTTGTACAGAAGGAAAACGCGTTCAAGCAGTCCGTTGAGTCCGTTCTGGAAGGCAACGTTGTGATCAACCTTGTCGCCGGTCAGGACGCTCAGGAATGGTACAACGCGGGTTATTACGCAGAATCCGGCAGCGAGATGAACTTCAACATCTACGACGCTTCCGGTTGGGGCCCGGACTATGGTGATCCGTCTACCTATCTGGATTCCTTCCTGCCGGATTACGCTGGCTACATGACCAAGAACTTCGGCCTCTTTTAATTCCGATTTTACAAAAGCGAATATAGTTAAGGCAAGGGGATGGGTTCTCTCGGACTCATCCTCTTGCGGTATATGCGAGTGAGGAATTATGACAAAGTATTTTTTAAAAAGGCTGTTGCATGGCATTGTGTCCATCGTAATCGTTGTTGCAATTATCATGATTCTTGTCTACTCCCTGCTGAACAGAGAGCAGGTGTTTGTTGCGGATTCTGTGTTTTCGCACATGGCGAGCAATCAGAAAGAAACTTACAAATATCGCAAATGGGAAGAATATGGTTATCTTGACTATGTTCCCTATACGGAATGGCTTCTGCAGCTGAGAAACAATGGCGAAATCGATGAAGAAACGCGCGCCGCGGTATCGCAGTTCGGAAAAAAAGAATCTGAGGACCCCGCTGCGGTAAAGCCGTACGTGAAGCAGTTCCGTGAATATTATGAAGGAAAAGGCTATACGGTTGTACGACTGAACGCGAAAATGCAGGGCAAGACTGCAAAGTACGCAAACGGCGGTCAGCAGCAGTATTTTGCGTATAAGGATGTTCCACTGTATCAGCGTATGGCGAAATATTTCGCAAACGTTGTTCAGATCGACAATATCCACCGTGCTGACGGCGAGGTGGAAGGGAAGCGCGGACTTACGTTTACGCTCCACGATCCCATATACGGCGGCGATACATTTGCGCCTGCCATCATCGGCAACGGTACCAAGCACAAGTATATCCTCTATACGGACGACAACTTCCCCTACATCCACCAGAACCTTGTCAGCATCAATCTCGGCACCTCCTATACGGTCAACACAGGTGTGGATGTGTTTGTAACCATGACCCAGACGCAGGGCTCTTATGTAAAAAGCTCCGTCACCTTCCCGACCGGTCTGACAGAAATGAGTGCGGACGATCTGCACACGGCGATTTATCAGGCCGATTCTCTCCACGCAAGCAAGCTGAACGAAGAACGCTTCGTTGACAACTATACGAACGTCATCACGGTGAAAAACGGTATGTCCAAAATGGGCTACTCCTTCACCATCGGTATCATCTCCACGTTCATTTCGTATTTCCTCGGCGTGCCGCTCGGCATCATCATGGCGCGCAAGAAGGATAAATTCGTCGATAAGCTCGGCACGCTGTATATCGTCTTTATCATCGCGGTGCCCTCTCTCGCATATATCTTCCTGTTCAAGGCGATCGGCGGACAGCTCGGCCTGCCCACGACCTTCCGTATGGAGTCACCCAGTAAGCTCATGTACTTCCTGCCGATCATCTCTTTGGCGCTGCCCTCCATTGCGAACCTCATGAAGTGGCTGCGTCGGTACATGATCGACCAGATGAACTCCGATTACGTGAAATTCGCGCGCTCCGGCGGTCTGTCGGAAGGCGAGATTTTCTCGAAGCATATCCTGAAAAACGCCATCATCCCGATCGTACACGGTATCCCGGGCAGCATCCTGTTCGCCATGACCGGCGCGATCATCACGGAACGCGTGTACGTCGTCCCCGGTGCCGGTAACCTCCTGACCGAGGCGATCAATAAGTTCGACAACTCCGTCATCGTCGGCGTGTCGCTCTTCTACGCGATCCTTTCCGTGCTTGCGATCATCCTCGGCGATATCCTCATGGCATTTGTAGATCCGAGAATTTCCTTCTCTTCGAAAGCGAGGTAACAGATATGCAGAATGAAAATGTAAAAATCGATAACCTCGGTCTATCTGAAGAAGAGCTTTTTTCAAGATATGATCATAATGATTCCGATTCAGAAAAGATCACGGCGCCTCGTTACTCCTATTGGCAGTCTGTGTTCCGCGTCTTTTTCCGCAAACGGATCAACATCGTTATCTTAAGCGTCCTCGCGGTCATCATCGTATTTACCTATATCTATCCGCTCGTAACGGAATACGACCCCTTTGTCAACCTGCTCGATTCCGCGGCAAAGCATCTGACTCCGTCCCGCGCTATGGAAAAGTTCGGACACAGTATCCACTGGATCCTCGGCGCAGGTGCGGCAGGCAACTCCACCTTTGACGCAATCTGGTACGGCTCCCGTATCTCCATTTCGCTGGCACTGGTCTGCGCCCTCATCAATATGACCGTGGGCGTGATCATCGGCGCGATCTGGGGCTTCTCCAAGCAGGTGGACATCATCATGACCGAGGTGTACAACATCATCGGCAACGTCCCGTATCTTCTGTTCATCTCCGTTATGGTCATGATTTTCACCGCCTCCTTCTGGACGATGGTCTTTGCCATGACCATGACCGGCTGGCTCGGCATCGCCTACTTCATCCGCACGCAGGTCATCATCATCCGCGACCGCGAGTACAATCTGGCGTCCCGCTGTCTCGGCACCTCCACGTTCCGGATCGCGATGAAGAACATCCTGCCGTTTATGACCTCCGTCATCGTGACCTTAGCCGCCACGGAGATCCCTTCCTACATCTCGTATGAAGTGTTCCTCTCCTACATCGGCATGGGCCTGTCGGATATGTCCCTCGGCAGACTGATCTACGAGGCGGAGAGCGCCATGGTCACGCCCGGCTGGGAGTTTGAATTCTGGAGCCCGGTCGCTCTGTCCTCCATCATCACGGTTGTGCTGTACGTCGTCGGTCAGAATCTCGGTGACGCGTCTGATCCGAGAACCCACATGTGAGGTGCGCCATGGAAGAAAAGAAAGTGCTGTTATCTGTCAAGGATCTGGAAGTCAAATTCCGTGTGCGCGGCAGAATCCTGACCGCTATCCGCAATATTTCCCTCGATATCTATGACCAAGAATCGATCGCCATCGTTGGGGAATCCGGTTCCGGTAAGTCCGTATTTACAAAAACCTTTGCCGGTATGCTCGACAGCAACGGCTTTATCGACAATGGCTCCATCATTTTCAACGATGATGACCTTGCCGATACAAAGGTTTCGTATAACGCTTTTGCGCATAAATGTGTCGCTGCCGCCTGGAAAAAGCTCAATGAAGCGTCCAGTCTTGAATTCGGCGCAAAAACCTGGCAGGAGATCCAGATTCTGAAGTCGGAGCTGAATGACCGTCTCACGCTCAGTGAAACCGAGAACGGCAGCCTGTCCGAGCGCATCGCAGAGCTGCAATACCAGCGTACCGAAGCGTTCAACAAGCGGCAGACGCTTGATTCCTCCAAGGAAAAAGCGGAAATCAAGGAGCTCAGTCAAAAAATCAAGGATTTTGACGCGGAAATCAAAAGTTTGCAGGCAAAGCACGATGCAGCGCTAAAACAGCATAAGCAAGCCACCATGCACGACGCGTCGTATCAGGCGGAATATCATACGAAGCTGTCCGCGCTGGAAGCAAGATACGCGGAGGAGACAAAAGCGAAGGCAACCGACGCCATGATCGCCCGCAACGAAATCATCGCAAAGGAGATTTATCTTTCCGTCGGCCGCTATGACCTCCAGAAGCGGATCCAGCTCATCTCCCGACTCATCAAAGCAGTCCGCAAAGCAATGCAGATGGGCGTGGACATCGACAACGACGACCAGCGCAACGCTGTGTTTGATACCGTCGTGTTCCGCGTAAAATATCTCGACGAAACCGAGGAACAGCTCCACGGCATCTGTGTCCTGAACCTCGCGAATGTCAAGTATTCCAAGGACTGGAACCAGATCCGCGGCGGCAAAATCGCGACGGTTTTCCAAGATCCGATGACGTCCTTAAACCCGATCATCACCATCGGCAAACAGATCACATCAATCATTCTGAAGCACCAGAACTGCTCCGAGGTGGAGGCAAGACAGCGTGCCCTGACGCTTATGAAGAAGGTCGGCATCCCGAACGCGGAAAATCGCTTCGACGATTACCCGTTCCAGTATTCCGGCGGTATGCGGCAGCGTATCGTTATCGCCATCGCTCTGTCCTGCCAGCCGAAGATCCTCATTTGCGACGAGCCTACTACGGCACTCGACGTAACGATCCAGGCGCAGATTTTAAAGCTTCTCAAGGATCTCCAAAGAGAGTTCCGGTATACCATCGTCTTTATCACGCATGACCTGGGTGTGGTCGCCAACATCGCAGATCGCGTCGCTGTCATGTATGCTGGACAGATCGTGGAGATGGGTACCGTCGAGGAGGTTTTCTACGACCCGCGTCATCCGTACACTTGGGCGCTTCTGTCCTCTCTGCCGCAGCTTGCCCAGAGAAATACCAAGCTCTACTCTATCACCGGTACGCCGCCGTCTTTGTACAACAAGATTGTCGGCGATCCGTTTGCACCACGTAATCCCTATTGCCTCAAAATAGATACGCTCAAGGAGCCGCCGATGTTCCGCGTGACCGATACCCACTACGCAAAGACATGGCTGCTGGCACCGCAGGCACCAAAGGTCGAAAAACCGGAAATCATCCAGAACAGCCACGAAAAACTGGTTCGTGCGTTCAATATATAGGAAGGAGAGGTTGGTTGTGACGAATCAAGACAAAAAAAAGCAGAGTGCCTCCCATTTTCCGGAACACGGACCGATCGATGAGAACGGTAAGGAGGTTCTGCTCTCCCTGCGCAATGTAGACATCACGTTCGGCAAAGGCGATCATGCCGTTCGCGCGGTCAAGAACGCGTCCTTTGACGTGTACAAAGGCGAGACGTTTTCCCTGGTAGGCGAATCCGGTTCCGGTAAAACCACCATCGGACGCGCCGTGATCCGTGTCAACCCTTGTGCCGCCGGTGAGATTCAGTATAAAGGCGTGCGCATTTCCGGCAAGATCCCCCATTCGCTCGACCGAGAGGTGATCCGCAATATCCAGATGGTATTTCAGGATCCCGCCGCTTCTTTGAATGAACGCGCAACCGTCGACTATATCGTTTCCGAGGGCCTGTATAATTTCCACCTCTTTGAAAACGAAGCCGATCGCGTCAAAAAGGTAGAGAACATGATCGCCGAGGTCGGTCTGCTCCCGGAGCATCTGACCCGGTATCCGCATGAATTTTCCGGTGGTCAAAGACAGCGTATCGGTCTGGCGCGCGCGATGGTCATGGAACCGGAGCTGGTCGTCGCCGATGAGCCGATCTCCGCATTGGACGTTTCCATTCGTGCACAGGTGCTTAACCTGCTCAAAAAATTCCAGAAGGAGCGCGGCACCACATACCTTTTCATCGCCCATGACCTGTCGATTGTCCGGTTCATCTCGGATCACATCGGCGTTATCTACAAGGGCGACATCGTAGAGGTTGCGGAAGCGGAGGAGCTGTTCAACTTCCCGCTGCATCCGTACACGCGTTCCCTGATTTCCGCGATCCCGATCCCGGATCCAAAGCTCGAAAAGAACAAGGTGCTCTTCACGTACGATCCTTCCATACACGATTACTCCGAGGACAAGCCGGAGATGGTCTGCATCGGACATGAACACTATGTGTACGGCAATAAGAAGGAAATCGAGGAATACAAGGCGATCCGTGAAAAGGGCGTGCCGCTGAAGTCCGTGACAATTCTTGACGAGAATGCGCCGCGGGAAGAAACAGCGCCGGAGGATACCGTGTCAAACGAGGTCATCCTTGATACGCCGCTCCACGATACCGGCAACCTGTGGTATACAGTCGGCTCGTTCTTCCTGCCGATTTTCGGTATCATAGGCGCACTGCTCTTCAAGCATTTCAAGCATTTCCGCAATTATAAGGCGTGCAAGAAGGGCGCGCTTATCGGATTTGGAACCATCGGCGCCATCATTGTCCTGTTCTTGATCTTCTTACTCATCTCCCTGCTGTAACGTAACCAAACGCAAAAAAGGCGAGTCAGACAAACAAAGTCCGGCTCGTCATTTTTTGTTTACAATATCCCCGCGGCATGGGTTTGACTTTGCGCGGAAAAATGTGTATAATTAAGAAAGCGTTGCTTTGGGACTGATTTTGCGCAAAATCTAAATGTATGCAGCGCTTTAGTATCGAAAAAAGCAATGCACTGTGCAGTTTCGTCATGATCATGCGCTGCGCATAGATCGTTCGCATAGAAAGGATTCCAGTATGGGTCGTGGATATCGAAAAAAAGAACCGCCGGTACGGCCGGTCGTCAAAGCGGAGCTGAGCGAACGTCATTTTTCGCTTCGTCTCATTCTCGCCATCGCGTTTGGGTTGCTGGCTGCCGGGATGATTGTATATGGAATTTACTCTCTGTTGAACAACGTGGAGCCTGGCTGGCAGCAGATACAGGCGAAAACCTCCGAGGGCACTACCTGCGCCGGTGAGTTCTCGTTTTATTACAACATTGGCGCGTCCGGTATCGCGGCGTCTGCGGAGTATCGGCAGCTTGTAAATATCTACACAGAGGCGGCGCGTCATGCCTATCGCGTGTTTGACACACAGATGGCAGATGCGGAGCTTGGCAATCTGCGCACCCTCAATCGAAGCGTGGGCGAAACAGTCGCGGTCGATCCGCTTTTGTATGACGCACTTGTGACCTGCGATGAGAATATACGCTATTTATTCCTGGCGCCTGTATATGCGGAGCTGGAGAGTCTCTGTGCCAGCGGTGACGATTGGGAGGCATATGCCTTTGACGCGGCGTCAAATCCCGAGGAAGCGGCGTATGTCACGAAAATTGCCGCTTTTGCCGCAGATCCGAACGCGATTTCGCTTACGCTTTCAGACAACACATATGTGACTTTGACGATTTCCGACGAATACGCAGCGTTTGCCGCGGAATATGGGATCGATACCTTTGTCGATTTTGGATACATGAAAAACGCGTTTGTCATCGATTATCTGGCGGACACCATCATAGAAGCCGGATATACGCGTGGGATTTTGTCGAGCTATGACGGATACACGCGGAATCTTGACACCTCCGCGGAGGAGTACACGGTGCCGCTCTATCGTTTGTCGGAAAACCAGGTGCTGCCGCTATGCGAAATGCACTATAGCGGACAGATGGCAAGCGTATATCTGCGTGCGTATCCCTTAAACGGCATGGACACGCTTCATTATTATACCACCGAATCCGGCGAGATCCGCACGTCGTACGCAGCGCTGACAGACGGACAGACGAGAACGGCGACAGACACTGTGTTGGGGTATGCGAGAACGCTGTCCTGCGCGGAAATTCTCATGAAGCTGCTGCCGTATTACATCGCGGATACGTGGCAGCCGGACGCAGTCACAACGCTGGATCCCGCACTGCACGTGCTCTATACCGCGGACACATGCGTTTACTACAGCGGAGACGTGACCATCGCACAGCTTTATGACGCCGACACATACACGGCGGTAAAATACTGAGTTTCAAATCCAACCGGTGAGATATGCGCGCAGGGTAGGCTCGATCCAATAGGCAAAGTCGGCACCCGGCGCGTTTGTCTCGCAGGATTTCAACCGTTTGTACGCCGCCAGACCATCGGACGGATCGTGCCAGATGTCCGCAAAAATGTAATCATAGCCGCGCGCGTCCGTTTGTGCGAATCGATATGCGTCGTCACAGACGATCCGCAGCTTGTCCCGGCACGGAAACTGCGGCAGTATCTCTTCCTTGAACAGCTCGATCACACGCGTATCCCGTTCTACAACGGTCACATCCGCTACAGCTGCGCGCATGCCCGCCATAAACGCGAAATAGCCCATGCCGAGTCCGTAGGTCAGCACGTGCCCATGTGCGTTCCGGATCGCGTCCTCCATTGTATGGATCTCGTTCGGCGTGATGAGCATCCACTCCCTGCCGTCCTCCAGCACGCACGGATAGCGGAATTCCTCTGTGAAAAAGCCGATCTGTGGAATCACTCTGCCGTCTGGGAGCATGATACAATCATTGCACACAAACGCCTCGTACGGCTTGTAGCATTGGTGCGTGAGCGTCCAGGGACCGCGTGATTTCTCCGGAATCCGGATGGTGCGTAAGTAGAGATTATTCCGAAAGCGTGATTGGTCCTGTTTTTGTACCATGTGCGGAAAATAGCGGCTGTACAGCGTGAAATCCGCGTCGTTTTCGTAGATTTGCAATCCCAGCGCGGACGCGAGCAGCAGAGAATACGCTTCCTCCGCGGACAGCGCGCATTCCGCACAGAGCTCGCGGACAATCGCGCCTGTGATAAAATCGGGCGTGCCATTGAGGTACGCGCCAAGGGCGGTAAACAGCCGGCGGTTGTCGTGTTTTGTTTCGTTTTGCATAAGGACTCCTCCGTTTTCTGCCAATAGTATAGCAGAGATTCTATCAGAATGCAAGGGAAATGCATTGGAAAGGGGAAAAATGACCTATCGCATCTTCATCGTAGAGGACGATCCTACCATCGCGCTTGCCATGCAGAAGCACATCGAATCGTGGGGCTTTGACGTGCACTGCGCCGCGGATTTTTTGCGAGTGGAGGAGGAGTTTCTCGAATTTGATCCGCAGCTTGTGCTCCTCGATATCCTGCTGCCGTTTTATAACGGATACCACTGGTGTCAGAGGATCCGTGCGCATTCCAAGGTCCCGATCGTCTTTCTGTCCTCGGCGGCGGACAATATGAATCAGGTGCTCGCCATGAATCTGGGCGCGGATGACTTTATCACAAAACCGTTTGACTTCACTGTGCTCAGTGCAAAAATCACCGCGATTCTGCGCCGTGCGTACGACTATACCGGGATCACGCCGCGCCTGTCGCATAAGGGAGCCACCCTGGATCCGGACACGCTGTCGCTTGTGTGGCAGAAGAACCCGATTCCGTTGACGAAAAACGAATACCGCATCCTCGAGACCCTGATGCGCGAGGGCGGAATCGTGTCCCGCGATACGTTGATGGAGCGGTTGTGGGAAACGGACAGCTTCGTTGATGAAAACACACTGAACGTCAATGTCGCCCGCTTGCGCAAAAAGCTGGAGGGTGCGGGATTGTCGGAGTATATCGTAACGAAAAAGGGAGTCGGCTATGGACTTGCGTGAAAGAACGATCCTTGCCGCGTTTCTCTACGATCACCGGGGCTGCTTCGCCGTGTTCGCGATCACAGCCGTGTGCTTTTCCGCTGTCGCCTACGCGTTTCAGTATCCGTTTGCCGCCATTGGATATGCGCTCTCGCTGGGACTGCTGCTGACCGGTCTGGCGCTGGCTGCTATGTATTTTCCCTACCGCCGCCGATATCGTGAAATGATCCACGCGGCGTGTGAGGAATACGTCACACCGTTTCCGACACGCTATGGCAGAGAAGCAGCGTATCAGGCACTGTTTTGCAGTCTCCGCGAGAAAAAGAAAGCGGCGGAGCTTGCGGCGGAACGGGAGAGCAGGGAAAACGGTGTATATTTTACGACATGGGCGCACCAGATCAAGGTTCCCATCGCTGCGATCCGACTCATTCTTGCGGAGGAAGAACCGGATGGGCGCGCTATGGGACTGGAGCTGTCGCGGATCGAGCAATACGCGGATATGGTGCTGGCGTACCAGAGACTGCGTGATCATGTGTCCGATTACGTGTTTCGGGAATACGAGCTGTCCGTGGTAGTGAACGGTGTGATCCGCAAGCTGGCGCCGTGGTTTATCCGAAAAAAGCTGACTCTGGAGTACGACAAAGCGCCGTGCCGCGTGGTGACGGATGAAAAGTGGTTCTCTCTCATCACAGAACAGCTCCTCTCCAACGCCGTTAAATACACACCGTCCGGCGGCACGATCACGATACGCTGCACGGAAGCGGCGCTTTTGATAACGGACACCGGTATCGGCATTGCAAAGGAAGATTTGCCGCGGATCTTTGAACGCGGATTCACCGGCGCAAACGGACGGCTGGACGATCACGCGACCGGGATTGGGCTGTATCTCTGCCGCCAGATCTGCGATCGGTTCGGCTACACAATGCATGTGACCTCCACACCGCGCGTAGGCAGTACATTTACGGTGTGCTTGCGGCAGGAGGAGAATATGCCGGATACGCTTGCCGATACGGCGGAAAAATAGGATTCCTCTAAAATAAAGGCTATTTTTGCGATAAAAGTCCCTGTATTTTAGCCTTTATCGCAAAAAACGATTTATTCAGAGTATTCTGAGAAAACCGCGCGAACCTTACAGAAATGTAAGCTATACCGTGAAAATTGTAAGACATATCGATGGTACGCATGCGGCGTCTGTGCTATACTATAATCACAAAGAAAAACCTCAGTACATAGAGGACAACAGGAGTATACAGTATGGCATTACTTGACGTAAATGGAATCGGGAAGATCTATGTGACCCGGTTCGGCGGCAATCGTGTGGAGGCACTGCGCAATGTGCAGTTCTCTGTGGAAAAAGGCGAATATGTGGCGATCATGGGTGAATCCGGCTCCGGCAAAACGACGCTTCTCAACATCATCGCCGCGCTGGACAAGCCGACATCCGGAGAAGTGGTGTTGAACGGCAAGCCGCTGTCCACGGTGCGCGACGACCACATGGCGGAATTTCGCCGGCAGAACCTCGGATTCGTATTCCAGGATTTCAACCTGCTGGACACATTCTCTCTGCGGGACAATATTTATCTCCCGCTCGTGCTGTCCGGCTGTCGGGTGCAGGAGATGGAGAACAGACTGACCCCGATCGCCGCAAAGCTCGGGATCACGCCGCTTTTGGACAAATATCCCTATGAGGTTTCCGGCGGACAGAAACAGCGAGCGGCGGTCGCGCGTGCCCTGATCACCAATCCGATGCTCATTTTGGCGGACGAACCGACGGGAGCGCTCGATTCCCGCTCCACGGACGAGCTGCTCGGCACCTTCAACCGGATCCACGACGAGGGGCAGACGATCATCATGGTCACGCACTCCGTCAAGGCGGCAAGCCACGCGGGCAGAGTGTTGTTTATCAAGGACGGCGAAGTGTTCCACCAGCTGTACCGCGGCACGCACAGCATCGAGGAGCAGTATATGGCGATCTCCGACACGCTGACCATGCTCGCGACGGGAGGCAGAGACCATGAATAATGCCTTCTACTGGAAGATCGCGAAAACGAATATCAAAAATAACCGCAAGATCTATTTTCCGTACATTCTGACCTCCATCGGCATGGTGATGATCTTCTATATCGTCGGTTTCCTGGCGCATGACAACGATATTCGCTCCAAGATGGACGGTGGTGCGACGCTGCAAAGCCTGCTCAAATTCGGCATCTGGGTGATCGCCATTTTCGCGGTTCTGTTTCTTTGGTACACGAACAGCTTCATCACCAAACGGCGCAAAAAGGAATTTGGACTTTTCCACGTGCTCGGCATGGGCAAAAAGAACATCGCGCACGTCATGCTCTGTGAGGGACTGGTCACAAACGGCGTGAGTGTGGTCGGCGGACTTTTCCTCGGCATTGTTTTCTCCAAGCTGGTGCAGGGGATCCTCTATCGTCTCATGCAGTATGATCTGTCCTCCCTCCGCCTCTCTGTCGATACCGACACGGTCCTTGCGACCCTCCTGTTGTTCTGCGGTGTATTCCTGCTCATCTATCTCGATTCCCTCCGGCAGATCGCGTTTTCCAACACCATAGAGCTGCTGCACGGTGCGCAGACCGGGGAGAGAGAGCCGCGTGCCAACTGGATCCTTGCTGCGCTGGGCGCGATCTGTCTTGCCATCGGGTACTACATCGCCGTTTCCACAGAGGATCCGGTTGTGGCAACCATGCTGTTCTTTATCGCTGTGGTGTTTGTTATCCTCGGCACCTATGGACTCTTTATCTCCGGCAGCGTGGCGATCCTGAAGCTTTTGAAAAAGAACAAATCCTATTACTATAGTCCGCAGCATTTTATCTCTGTTTCCGGCATGACGTACCGCATGAAGCGCAACGGTGCCGGGCTTGCCTCCATCTGCATTCTCTCGACCATGGTCCTTGTCATGCTGTCCTCCACGTTCTGTATGTTTGTTGGCATGGACAACGGGGTAAACCTCCAGTATCCAATGGATATGACCGTAACCGTACACAACGCCAACGATCCGGAATCCTTTGCGATGGTGCAGGAGGCGGTGGAGGGGGTATTGGCGGAGAAAGGCGTACAGGTGCAGAAGAAAGCTGCCTACCATGTGATGTCCTCCGCGTCCTTTGTGACAGACGGCGTGGTATCCTTCCAGCGGAAGACCACAAGCGAAAACTATGCCAGAACCGTCCTCACGCATATGCTTACCATCGACGCGTACAATGCATATCGTCTGAAGGGCGACGCGGTACAGCTTGCGGAAAATGAGGTCTATCTTCTGTGTGATGGAGTCACCTATCCGCAGGACACGATCACCATTGAAGGTACCACCTATACCGTTAAGGGAAGCGCGGATCTGATGACCCATTTCCCGCTCCTTTCCACGGCGGACTATCTCGGTATGCCGCATCTTTCCGTGTTTTTTGCCGATCAAACCGCTGCGGATCGTGTTTTCCATGCGATGTATCCGGAGATGGACGAAAACTATCGGATCCCTTTGGAGGGCGGAGAACCGGGGCAGACCTATTCGCCGTATTTCGCCTACATTGGTCTGGATCTCGATACGACAGACAGCGTACTTCTCGAAGAGCTGTGCAGAACGATTTTCGCGCTCTTTTCGGATGCCGACAATCCGCAATCCATCTATCGCACGAATACCCCCTATTGCCGACCATCGACCCACGCGGATCAGTACCACTGGGTGCTTGCCATGTACGGTGGGCTTCTCTTCATTGCAGTGATTCTCGGACTTGTGTTCGTCTGCGGTGAGGTGCTGATCATCTATTATAAGCAGGTGACAGAGGGATACGAGGACGTCGGACGGTTCGACATCATGCGCAAGGTCGGCATGACGGAGCGCGAGATCCGCAAATCGATCCGCCACCAGATCCTGACTGTATTCTTTCTGCCGCTGTTCGGTGCCGGACTTCACACCCTGTTTGCGTTTCCGATGCTGGAAAAGCTGCTCAAAATGATGGTCTATGCGTCCCGTTCCCTGTTTCTCACCACACTGGCTGTCTGCTTTACGATATTCGCTGTATTCTATGTTGCCGTGTACCTGATTACCTCCCAGGCATACACGCGCATCATCGACAAGGGACAGATGGCATCGTTATAAAGCACATCCATAAAAAGATCGGAGAGATCCCGCATGAGGGTTCTCTCCGATTTTTCACAGTCCGATTTTTGTCTGATTCACGCTTGTCATATCGTGGTACAGTCCGCCTTTTTTCATAAGCGCGTCGTGCGTGCCCGATTCCGCGATCCTGCCGTCCTTCAGCACAAGAATGTTGTCCGCTTTCATGATCGTCGTCAGCCGGTGCGCGATCACGATGAGGGTATGGCGACCTGCTAAATTCTCGATCGCCTGCTGGATTTGCGCCTCCGTCTCGTTGTCCACCGCGGAGGTCGCTTCGTCGAGGATCAGCACCGGTGTATTCCGTAGTACGGCGCGCGCGATGGCAATCCGCTGCTTCTGTCCGCCGGACAGCCGTACGCCGCGTTCTCCGATTTTGGTTGCGTAGCCCTCTGGCATGGCACGGATAAACGCGTCCGCGCACGCGATTTTCGCCGCCTCGTATACATCCGCCTCCGATACGTTTTCCGTGCCGTACGCGATATTTTCATACACCGTACCGTTGAAGAGGAACACGTCCTGTAAAACGATGGAAAGGTTGTTGCGCAGGGAATGGAGCGTCGCCTTGCGAATGTCGCAGCCGTCGATGGAAATGGCGCCGTCGTTCGGGTCGTAGAAGCGCTCCAGCAGGGAGATAATCGTCGTTTTCCCCTCTCCCGTCGCACCGACCAGCGCGGTCATTTGTCCAGGTTTGCACGTGAAGCTCACATCGTCGAGCACCTTGACCGCCGGATCGTAGCCGAAGGTCACATGGGAGAACGCAACCTCTCCGTTGCCGTGCGGGATCTCAATGGCATGCGGCTCTTCCTTAACCTCGCTGTCTGTGTCCAATAGCTCCAGTACACGCACAGCGCAGGCATTGGAGACCTGGATATCCTCTGCCAGTCGCGCCAATGTGGACAAGGGCGTGTAGAACAGCGACAGATACATGAAGAATCCAACGATGTCCGCTGTATCCATGGAGCCATGCATCGCGAGCACACCGCCCACGCCCATGACAATGACGGTGCCGATGGAGGTCATAAACTCCACCGTCGGATGGTACATTGCGTTATAGAAGTTCGCGCGGATGTTCACGAACGCATATTTTTTGCAGTAGTCGCGCATCCGAAGAGATTCCGCGCCCTCTTTCCCGAACGCCTGGATCTCCTTCATGCCGGAGAGATTGTCCTGTGTGTTCGCGTTCAATCCGGCAAGCACCTCCTGGTTGATCTTGAACAGCGGCGCAACCTTGGTGATGAATACGCGTGAGAGCAGGAGAATGATCGGCACCGGGAGCATGGTGCACAACGCAAGCCGCCAGTTGATCTGGAAAATCATCACGCACACGCCGAGAATCACCATTATGTTGGTCGCCATGTCGGGCAGGGAATGGGCGATGAGCAATTCCATCTGTCGCGTATCGTTGATCATGCGGGACATGATCTCGCCGGTCTGCTTGTCGGAGAAATATCGCATGGAAAGGGTCTGCAATTTGTCATAGCAAACGCGGGTCAGATCGGCGACAAAGCTCCACGCCGCGACATGCGCCTGCCACATCGATAGAAATCGACATACACCGCGCAGCAGATACGTGCCGACCATAATGAGAACATACGTGAGAATGGTACCGTAGGTCAGATTTTCCGGTGTGCCGAGCAGTGCCGTCAGCCGCCGTACCGCCTCCGGTGTTACGAGACTGAGAAACGACGTGGCGACAAGTGCGAGAATCGTCACCGCCAGTTCCCGCCACCACGGTTTTGCCATCCATACCATGCGCTTGATTGTATGCATAAGAACTGTCTCCTTAATCTGTCAGATGGATATGCGAATAGTATACCACAGCCGCGGACGTTTGTAAAGTACAAAAAGCCGCACGATTCTTCTGAAAAGCGCGGCTTTTGTAGGGAATAAGGGGTTATATAGTCGGCGGCTGGTTTGCGACCGCGTCCACGAAGATTACGGTCAGTCCCATGTACACGGCAAATGCAAGCGCGAGCACGGCAAGCACCGCCATACCCGCAATGCGGACGGCACGATTTGTCCTGCAGAAACGTCCGAACAGCACAATGCCGACTACGCAAAGCGCAAACAGTACTGCGGTCACTCCGAATGTCATAGCGTTTCCTCCTTAGGCTTGTTGGCGTAGAGTGCGGGATTGGCGTGGATGGCATCGAGAATGTGTGCCATTTGCGTGAGAGAGGCGCGATAGCTTTGCCGTGCCGCATCCAGATCCCGCAGATCCACCCGACTGGCGACAGCGGCAAACGCGTAGTCCGTTTTCAGCACAATCGCGAGTGTGTTTTCCTCCCACCGCAGGCACAGGATAGTACCGGGCACACATGCGTCCAAATCCAAAATCCACGTGCGCATGGCAGAGGAAAGCGCGTCGTCTGTGCGAAAACGGCTGTCAAACGCCGCGTCACCGGTCGTGTCCACCGGGTCGTCCTTTTTGCGTGCTGTCACATAGAGGGGCACCTGTGCGATACACTCTGTCTGACAGCGCAGAACCAGTCCCTGTGCCACAAGATCCCGCCATTCCGCGCGATCCTCCCGTATGTTGCCGCGCTCATAAACGTGGATCAGGCGGATATTGGCGGCGGAAAAGGGCACATCGCCATGCACACCGGTATGGAAATGCTCGATCTCGCACTCCTCCCACTCGCCGGCAAGCGGTGCGATCGACTGTACATACGCTGCGTCGATGACAAGGGAGGCGTCTGCGCGCTCCGTGCCGAATTTTTTTTCATATTCCGCACGGAAAAAGTCTCCAAGCCCTTCCTCCAGCAGCGCCGTACACTTTTTCTGGGCGCCGCCGGAGAGAAAGATCGCTGTGCACAACCCGCCGCCAAAGAGCACGAACGTCAGTATCGTTTTGGGAATCGGCGCCGGGACCGCGAAATAGCAGACAATACCCGCGATAATCCCAATGAGTCCGAAAAGAAGATACAGAAATGTGCGCGTTTGGTATTTGCCAAGCGTCTTCGCAAGCTCGGCGTCTGTCATTTGTCTCTGCTGTTTCTCCATAGCTTCTCCCTTAGTCGCACAGTCCGAAGAACAGACTGTTTGCCGTGTCCACCATATCGATGTCCAGAATGGTAGCCTCCGGACAGATACTGTCGAGTACCTGATGCTTTATTGCGTCCTTGTAGGTTTTCTGCGCAGGCTCTGCGGAAAAGACCAATCCGTCGTAATCCGCGGGCATGTAGACGATGTAATCCCGCTTCATGATGGTATCCCAGTCGCCGGTTCTGTACGTCCATTCCGTGGCGTAGAAAAACTCAATCTGATAGCTTTTTCCACCCCATTCGACGGTATGGATATAGTGGCTCTCGCCGTGTGTGGAATCGCTGTACGTCGACGAATCCGTGAGCCACATGCCGGTGTAGGCGTCGTACAGAGCGCAGCCCATGGCGGTGCTGTAGGCGCTTGTGTAAAGGGGCACAGATGTGGTCGGCACGTAACAATACGCTTCAAAAGCGATCTCGCGGATGCCGTCGTGCGTTTCGTCGCGTGTTTTGGATACCTCCCAATAGCAGTCGCCGGTTGAAAAGCCGGAGCCACCGGCTTCGTAGGTGCAGAATCCATTCGGAAGCAGGTATGTACCATTGTCGACAAGAGCGTTCATGGACAGTCCGTTTTTCTCAAAATACGCTTTCTGTGTGATTTTCTGCACCGACACGAGCTTGCTGCCGTTTGTGCTGTCCAGAAGATCACCGTTTTTCGCACGGAACAGCTGCCACACGGTGTCCTCATCCTGGAGCGTCACACCGCTGTCGTCTGCCGCCGAAACCGTTCCATAGGCGATCACGTCGGAGTTCTCGTTCAGTATCTCCCACGTCGCGTCTTTATGGATCTTCACCCACACGTTTTCATCGGCGTATTCCCAAAGCCCGACGTAAAGCGCGACATTGGCTGCCGTCGCATTTGTTTCGGCATCGGTATCGGTTTTTCTTTCTGTTTCCGGTTCTGCCTCTGTTTCCGCATCGTGCCGCGGGATTTCTTCGACTGCACGGTACGCGCCGTTTCTGCCGACAAGCTCACCGCCGTCCGTGCTGCGTTCAAGTGTCGTTACATCTTCGCTGCCGTCAAAACGCATGGTCAGTGTGTCGCCGTCCGCGGTCGCAGTACCGGAATCGAGCACGCCGTCGGAGTCGTTGAGCATCTCCCACGTGCCGTCGTCGTGAATTTTCAGCCAGAGATTGCCGTCCTTGAATTCCCACAGCCCGACAAAATCAAGGATATTGTCGTTCCCCTCCGGAAGCTCGACTGTGGAGAGATCCTCCCGGAAAACGTACCGCTCCACGGGATCCCAAAGCCACGTCATAGTGGTCGCGCTGCCGTCCGCGTGGGCAAACTGCACCACCACATCGGTCTCTCCGTCGCCGTCTAAATCGTCAAAGGAAATCCCGGCGAACGATTCCTCCGCGTCCGGGATCTGCACCGGGAACGAAACGCTGTCAAAGAGAATCTGCTCCGACAGGTTCCGGTAAAACGCCGCGCTCTCCGGTGTGACAGTCACAAGGACGCGCGTGCTTTGTCCGTCATGCGTAATGGTGCCCTTGTCCGCGACCACGCCGGAGGAACGCCAGTCATCGCCCGCGCCGCACGCGACAAGCACGGCGCATAGGAGCGGTATCAGAATGGTATGAAATCGCTTCATGCTTTTGCTGCCTCACTCCATCAGATAATACGCGTCGCCCTCTTCGCCCCAGATAAGTACATCCTTGTCCAGCTCGAAGACGCGGTACGATACGCCGTCGTATAAGGTGGAATCCGCGTAATAGGTGCTTGCCTCGGTGGTGGAATAGGAGAACGTGCCGTGATCCATTTCCGCAGCCTCCGCGCCCGGTGCTCTCTGGTACAGCGACCACGAACCACCGTCGTCGATCTCAATATAGCTGTCTGCGGCAAGATCGCCGTCGTAGTACCAGATACCCGCGAAATCGCACACGTTGCGCTGGTATAGCTCCGCGTTCCAGGTGTAGTAGTCGGTGTAATCGTCGAATGCGGGTTCTGCTTCCGTCTCCGTTTCACCCAGCTCGTAGCTGTTTCCCTGATCATCCTCGTACCAGACGTTGTCCAGACCGCTTTCATAGAAGCTGCCGTAGGACGCGAGGGTGACTGTGCCGTCGCTGTCGTAGGTGAAGAGGGAACCGGTGCCGACCTCGTCCTCATAGGCGTAATAGGCGTCGTAGTCCGCGTCGTAGCCGAGATAGCCGTCGATGGTGGCGTTCGCGCCGGAGAGGACGAAGGTGCCGTCGTCGTGGATGTCGAGATAATCCCACTCGCTGTTCGGATCCTCCGGCGTATAGATCCCCGCCATATCCGCGGTGTCAAGCTGCGTGATGTCGCCGCCCAGTCCTTCATTCGGATCGTCTACAGGCGACAGCGATTCTTCTTCATCGCCGCAGGACGCGAGAAGCAGGCAAAGTGCGAGCGAGATAACGGTTAGAAATTGTGTACTTCTGTTTTTCATATACATAAACTCTCCCCGAATGATGATCTCAGGATGATGATCCTTCCATGATCGTCATTCCGCATCTATAACGTCGCCGCGCCCTTCCTCCATCGAGGACGGCAGGAGGGATTCCTCCGGCTGATAGGCGAACGTTTCCGTGTCGGCGTCCCAATACCATACCATCAGCGCGGTTTCATCGTCGATTTGCAGCATAAGCGCCACATCGCTGTTGCCGTCGCCGTTCCGGTCCGCGAAATCGATGCTCTGATACGCTTCCCACGGATCGACAGGCAGAGCCGCGGGGTAGTCCACGTATCCATAGAGCGTCTGTTCCTCTGTGTCAAGATAGAATGTACAGTCCTGCGCGTGTACACATACGAGTACATCCGTGTCCTCCCCGTCGCGGGTGATCGTGCCGCTGTCCTGTACGATACCGGTCGTGCGCCAGTCCGCGCCAGCGATATCCTCCATATCCGTTTCTTCCTCCGCACCGCATGCGGTCGTACCAAGGGTTATGAGCAGTGCGAACGCCAAAATCCACTTTTTACGCATGTCCCGCCTCCGCTCAATCGTCAAATTCGATGTATTCATCGTCGGGCAGTGCTTCCGTCCAGACATAGGTGCCGAACGATTCAATGGTCAGCCCATCCGTGCCGCCTTCTGTACGATAGGCGTTGCCGTCATTCTGATTGAAAAAGTAGAGACAGCCGTATTCCGGAATCTCCTGCGCCGTGCCGCTGACCGCGATCTCCTCGCCGTTGTAGATCAGAAAGTACATGCCGCCGTCTGTGGGTGTGACCTCCAGCGTATCCCCTGCAGCGCCGTCCGTGCCTTCCCAGAGACCGATGAAGTCGTCATAGCCGGTGCATTCCGCGGCGGAATCGTAGGGGGCGCTGTCGATTTTTGCAGGCGCCGTGCTGTCGTCATTGCCGCATGCCGTCATCGCGAGACAGAGTAGTCCTGCCAAAAGCAACGTGGTGATTTTTGTAAGTTTCATGGTGTTTCCTCCACAAAAAGTAAGTTCACATGGGTTGAATTTACGAAATATACGCTTCCTCCGCCATGGATAACAGTTCGTCGTGGCTCAGCTCCACGATACCGGCGGTGTCGTTTGCGAAGCGCACAAAAATACCGTTGGTGGTGGCGCTGTTCCAGACCTCCGGCTTTGCGAGCGCGCGAAAACGAATTTTGTCGAGATACGGCTTCATGTCGAGAAGCAGACGGCTCCCGGATACGAAATCGACCGCCAAAATGTGGTCCACAAGCGGCGAGACAGCGGAAATGTATCTCCGGTTCAAATATACCTCTCCTTTCCGAATATAAAACGCCACAGCATATACTGCAGTAACAATAGTATACCGTGGCAGCGGAAAAATGTATATTCACCAGTGGTTAGTGTTTGGAAAACAGCAAATCGGCAAGCGCGGCGCGCTTGGCACGACTGTCCCCGGTGAGACCAAGCTTGGCGTAAATCTTTGTCACATACTGCTTGACGCTGCCCTCGGCGAGATAGAGCTTTTCGGCGATTTCCCGGTTGGACAGCCGCTCTGCCGCCAGACAAACGATTTCATATTCCCGTGCGGTCAAATCGGCGAACACGGTCGGACGCACGCTGCGTTCCTCTTTCTGTCGGGCAAGATACGCGTCTCCCTGTGCAAGGATGGCGGCGGTAAGCTCCGTTTTCGGAAAGCTGCCGAGAAGGGCGTGCAGGTAACGGTAGTTTTCGACAAAGGGCATGAGGAGTCTGTCCGGCGACGCGTCCTCTATGGCTTTTTCAAGGATTGCGCGTGCCTCCGTCCGTTTCCCAAGCATTTCATAGGCGGCGGCGGTCTGGATCCGGATGTGCAGACCAACGAGGGCATAATGCATGCTTTCGCAGAGTGCCAAAAGTCCCTCGCTTCGTCCGATCACGGTGGCATACGCTTCGGCTGCAAGATAAACCGCGTTCTCAATCATCTCCGTCATCGGTTTGCCGGGCGACAAAATGCGCACCGTGGCCAGCCTGTGCGCGGCGAATACCGGCGGAATTTTGTCCGTTTCTCCGCGCAGCGCGTAATAATAGGCGCTCATTGCGTTCCAGATTTGGAGCCATGCAGCGTTGTGGTGGGACAGCAGCGCGTCATATCGCTCTGACAGCGTGCAGTGCGGCGTCAAATCCATCGCGAGAGACAGCCGCCACGCAAGAAAATCACAGCAAAGGAGCATATTGACCTGCCCGTTGTCCGCGATCTGGGCGTAAGCTCCCTCTAAGGCGATATGCGCGTCCGTGAACTGTCCCCGCTGGAACAGAGCCTCCGCGCGCATAATTTTTTCCGCGCCCTGACCGTGACCGTGGGTGATTTTGTAATAATGCGGCATGCACTCGTCCATTTCCACGATCTCGCTGTCCATTTCCCCTGGCGCGCGATAGAACATCCACAGCACCGACGGGGAGCCGAACGTCCATCCGCCGCGATTTTGGATGCTGATCGCCGGTCGGGTCATTTGCGCGCTGGCGCTGCGGTGGAGGCGGCTCATGGCGCGGATATCGTTATAACAGAGAAAGCTCTCAATGAGATCGCATTCGCCGGAGAGATTGCCGCACTCCTCGTGTGTCAGCGACTTGTTTTCCGCAATCGCCGCGTGCAGCAGGGCCTTGAGCTCCAGTATCTTCGGAATCTGCCGCCAGTTGAACATACTGCGCATGAGCACAAGAATCGCCGTCGGATGGGAAATGAGCGTCTCGCGCGGACAATCCGAAAGCGCGTCCAGAACGATGGCAGGCGCCAGGGAGGAGAGAAGAATTCCGGCATCCGCCTCCACCGCGGACAACAGCGCATCAAAATCGCCGCATTTGCGATATTCCGCCATCGCGTGGAGATACTGTCCATGCCGCATGTACCAGAGCCCGAGCCTGCTTCGATACGCGGATTGCATCGTCTCCGGCAGGGCGGCAAACGTACGACCGGCGCACTCCTTCATCATGTGGTGAAAGCGGTAGGTCATACCATCCGGCAGACATTTGACAAACGCGTTCTGCGCGCACAGGTCGTAAAGCAGCGCCTCGGCATGGTCGTCCTCCATGACAAAGCGCGCCATTTCCACGGTAAACGCGTCGGTCAGAGCCATGACGGCGAGAAATACGCGCTTTTCCACGGGGAGTGGGTCGATCATCGCGGAGGTGAACATGCCGTAAATATCGGAGGCGGTATCCGGCAGCGTACCCTGTTCGGCAAGCGTGCGCAGATGAAGATAGATGGCGGAAAACCAGCCCTCGCTCGCATATAACAGAGCATCGATCTGGCTGTCGGAAAGCGTGGTGCCGCACCGATGGGCGTAGACGGCAAGCTCCGTATGGTTCAGCCGCAGCTCCTCCACGCCAACGCGGTACACTCTGCCGCCCAATCGAACCATTTCCGCGGCTGGCAGAAAACGATCGCGGCTTGCCACGATCAAATGCACATTGGCGGGCAGACGGCGGGTCAGTGTGCAGAGAAATGCGGTGGCACGGCTGTCTGTGAGAAGGTGAAAATCGTCGATGAAAATGTAGCATATCTCGTCGCCGGACAGCGTATGGCAGAGATCGTCCGTGAGCAGAGCACTGTCCTCCGCGTCACAGGGACAGTCGTATGCTGCTAGAAACGGAAAACCGCCACGAACAAACGCGTCCTGCACGCTTTTCCAAAATATGGCAAGGTTGTCGGAATACATGCTGATGCGGATGACGCGCGCACCCTCTGTCTTGACGCGTTCTGCCAGGTACCAGTGTACCGCCGTCGTTTTTCCGTAGCCCATCGGCGCCACCACCGTCGTCAGCGCACAGCGGGAGATCGGACGCAGACTCTCCTGCAGTCGCTCGGATATGTAGATGGTATTGAGATTCCACTTCGCCTTCGGCATGATACGCCTCCCTGTGTGATGAACACGACGTTTTTATTACAATATAAGTATACATAAGTATACCATGTTTGCTGACGATTTGCAAGCGTCAGTGGAATACATCCCGCGCGGTTTCAATAAAAGCGGACATAGCGCGCGTGAGATAGCGGTTTTTCTTGTAGCCGATGGACATTTTGCGTTTTGCTGCCGGATGACCGATGCGGTAGTAGAAGCAGCCGTCCGCGCCGGTTTTGCGTGCGAGAATGTCTGTGACAAAGGAAATGCCCAGTCCCGCGCGCGTCAGATTGAAGGAGGTAATGAGCTGATCCAGCTCGATCTTCCTGCGCGGTTCGAAGCCGAAATCCGCACAGATGGCATTGCCGCGCCAGTGCAGATCGTTGCCGGGCTTGAGAGTAAGAAATTCCTCCTGCCGAAATGCCCGAAGATCCACAGCGGGATAGTCGTATACACTGCCGGCGGCGACCGCTGTGACCGTCATGGCATGGTCCCGCAGAGCATCGTTGACGGGATTCTGCACCGGCACGGCAAGCAGCACGTTTTCCTCGAACAGCTCCTGTGCTTCATAGTATTTCGGGTCAAAATCGTGCGCAACGAGCAGCTCGATTTCCTCCGACAGCAGCTTTTCGCGCAGCTGTGGGGAATTGGACTCCACAAGCTCCACCTGGATGTACGGGTAGCACTTCATAAACTCGGTGAGAATTTCCGGGATGATGAAGGACGATACGAAATTTTCGCCGCTTGCGATGATCTTGCCGGCAAGTAGCGATGAAAGATCATGCAGTCTGCTGCGGGTATTCCTCTCGATGGCACGGATCTCCTCCAGTGCTTCGATGTAGATTCTGCCCTCGTCTGTCAGCTGCAAACGCAGGGAGGAGCGGTCGAAAATCGTGATGCCCAGCTCGTCCTCCACCCGTTTGACCGCCATGGACAGCGCGGGCTGCGACAAAAAGAGCCGTTTTGCAGCTTTGGAGAAGCTTTTTTCTTCATAAACCGCCAAAATATAGTCGTTTTCTTTCATACGAGCCACCTATCAGGGAAATTTATAGAAATCATAAGTCGATACTATTTGATTATAGCACAAATCTGTGGTATAATCAATACATAATTATTCATTGGAGGGATTTTTTATGAAAAAATTCTTTGTAGTTCTGTTGGCGGCAGTCATGGCGTTCGCATGTGTTTCCTGTGGTTCTTCCGGTGCCAAGCTCCGTTTTGTGACCGGTGGTGAATCCGGCACCTATTATGGCTTTGGCTCCGTTCTTGCCCAGCACGCGACCAACAACGCCGGCATTTCCGTAACGGGTGTTGTGGGCGCAGGCTCCAAATCCAACATCAACGAGCTTGAGGACGGCAACGCGGAGCTGGCGTTCTGTCAGTCCGACGTAATGGCGTACGCGTATCAGGGGACGAACCTCTTTGACGCGCCGGTGACATGCTTCTCCACCGTAGCGGCGCTTTATACCGAGCAGGTGCAGATTGTCACCATCGACGAATCCATCAAGACTGTCGCGGATCTCGCGGGCAAAAAGGTATCCGTAGGTGCGGCGGGCTCCGGTGTGTATTTCAATGCTGTGGATATCCTCTCCGCATATGGCATTGGCGAGCTCGACGCGGACGGCAAGTTCACGCAGATCGACGCGACTTATCAGTCGTTCGGCGATTCCGCGGACGCGCTGAAGGACGGCAAGATCGATGCCGCGTTCATTGTAGCCGGTGCGCCGACCACCGCTGTGACCGACCTTGCGACCACCAAGTCCGTATATCTTGTTTCCCTCGACGACGCGCATATCGACGCGTTATTGCAGAAATCCCCGTATTACACGAAGGTCACCATTGCGAAGGACGTTTACAATCTCGACGTGGACGTCACCACGGTTGCGGTTGGCGCGGTTGTGCTTGCGCAGAACGACGTGTCTGAGGACGCCATCTACGCGTTCACGAAGGATATTTTCGACAACTACCAGAATCTCACCGCAAACCACGCGAAATACGCAGAGCTGAGCATCGAATACGCCTCCTCCATCACCTCGGTACCGTATCATCCGGGTGCCGCCAAGTATTTTGCGGAAAAGGGCATTACCGTTCCCACCGCGGCGAAGTAATCGCTCCATAGTATTTAGGGGGCGGTGCTTCTTTCACGAAACATCGCCCCCTCTTCTTGTAATACCGATGGAAAGGTGTGTTCCCTGATGGACGAAAACAAACAAAACCTTACAGAACAACAGGCGGATCTTGAGGAGATCATGCGGAAATACGACAAGGAGTCGAATACCCGGATCTGGACCGGCGTTCCGAAGATCATCGTGTCCGCGTTTCTTTTCTGCTTCTCCCTCTACTGCATGTACATGACGCTGTTCAGCACCGCCTTGCCGGAGACCAGACTTTCCCTGTTCCTCGGCTTTATCACCATTGCCGGGTACCTGACGTATCCGATGAACAAAAAGCATGTGACGCCGAACCGTCTGCCGTGGTACGATATTGTGCTCATGGTGCTCGGTGCCGCCAGCTTCTTCTATTTTGCCGCAAACGCGCTCTCCATTATCCAGATTGCCACGCGGATCACGCCGTTCCATGTTGTCGTTGGCTGCGTTGGGATTTTGGTGCTCGTCGAGCTGTGCCGCCGTTGCGTCGGGATCCCGATCCTCTGTATCGTCGGGGCGCTCGTAATTTACGCGTTTGCGAACCAGATGTCGTTCAATGCGGATTTTTATGCGGCGCTGAAAACCATCATCTATAAGCTGTTTTACACGACAAACGGCGTCATCGGCACGCCTACGAACGTCTGCTTCACGTATATCGTGCTGTTTATCATTTTCGGCGCGTTTTTGGAGAGAACCGGGATTGCCAATTTCTTCATTTCGTTCGCGAACCGGATCGCGGGATGGTCGTCCGGAGGTCCCGCGAAGGTTGCCGTGATTTCCTCCGCGCTGTGCGGCATGGTGTCCGGTTCCTCGGTCGGCAATACGGTCACGACAGGCTCTGTGACGATTCCCATGATGAAGAAAACCGGATATAAACCGGAGTTTGCAGGAGCCGTGGAAGCCGCCGCGTCAACGGGTGGACAGATCATGCCGCCGATCATGGGCGCCGCCGCGTTTTTGATGGCGGAATACATGAATCTGCCATATGCGGAGGTAGCGGTCAAGGCGATCCTTCCCGCGGTACTCTACTTCACCGGAATTTTCATAGCGGTACATCTGGAAGCGAAAAAGCTCGGACTCAAAGGTATTTCCAAGGAAGAAATGCCAAAGTGGTCGTATCTTGCAAAGAATATCTATCTGATTCTTCCGTTGGTTCTGCTCATCTACCTTGTTTCCTCCGGCTCCAAAACCATGGCTTCCTCTGCGGCGATCTCCATTATCGTGGCGTTCTTCGTAGGCGCTGTCAACACGGTGCTGGAAACGGTACGCGCACGGGAAACCGGTACCACGGTTGGCAAAGCGGTTGCGGCGGGACTGAAGCAATCGGTCCTCTCCGCTGTGGATGCGCTGGTTGTCGGTTCCAAGGGATCGATCACGGTAGCGGTCGCCTGCGCGATGGCAGGTATGATCGCCGGGTGCATCACGGTCACCGGTCTTGCGTCCATTCTCATCAACGCGATCGTGCAGGTGGCAGGCAATGCGACCATCATCGGTCTGGTGCTGACCATGATCTGTTGTATCGTGCTCGGCATGGGCGTGCCGACGACGGCGAACTACTGCATTATGGCGTCCACGTGTGCACCGATTCTGATCCAGCTGAACTTCCCGCCGGTTGCCGCGCATTTCTTCGTATTCTATTTCGGCATTGTCGCGGACATCACGCCGCCGGTCGCCCTTGCCGCGTATGCCGGCTCCGCGATCGCCAAATCGAACCCGATGAAAACAGGACTGAACGCCACCAAGCTCGCGATTGCCGCGTTCATCGTGCCGTACATCTTCGCCTACAGTCCGCAGATGCTCATGGAGAATATCTCGTCGTGGGTTGAAGTCGTGATGATTGTCATTTCTGCTGTTCTTGGACTCATGTCCATTGCCGCCGCGCTGAACGGATTCTTCATTCGCAAAATCCCGGTGCTGCTCCGCCTCGCGCTGACTGCCGGAGGACTGTGCATGATGATCCCGGGGACGTTCAGCGACCTGATCGGCTTTGCCGTACTCGCCGCGGTGTGCGTCTATCAGATTCTCATGAAAAAGAAAGAAGCAAAGACTGCGTAAAGGGGCAGCGGTCGAAAACACCGTACAGCGAAAAAGCCTGTGTGTATCGAACAACGGTCCATACAGGCTTTTTTAAAATTGATGCGTATTTACAGATTCATCATGCACAGCGCGCCAAATGTCAATACCATGCCGAGCGCGCTTTTTAACGTGATCCGTTCGCCGAACAGCAGCGCCGCCATAACGATGGTGAGCACAAGGGAGATGCCCTGCATGAGCGGATACATTTCCGCCGCGGGAATGATACCGGCAGCGCAGGTTTTGAAATAGTTGTAGACAAACAGTCCCGCCGCCATTACGCCGATGTAGAGGTAGAGCTTTTTCTGGCGGCAGACGGTGTTTTCCTCCGATTTGCGGCAGAGAAGCACGATTCCCAGTACCACGGCAGCGACGGCGAATGTGTAGAAGTTGTATACCGCTTTGCTCGCCGTCGGCTGCAAACGCGCGAACAGTTTTTGCGACAGGTCACACAGTCCGTTCGCGAGTCCGGCGGCAAAGAGCAGCGCGTACGACTTCGCGTTCAGCTTTGCCTTGATCGTGTTGTTGTAGCTGCACATGAGAAACACGGCGAAGAGCAGCACGAGATAGCCGACCCATTGGAGTAACCGCGTCTGTTCGTCGAAAAAGATCTGACACACGACGATGGGCAGAATCGTGCCGAGCAGAATAAAGACCTCTACCATGACGTACGCGCCGGTTTTTACGGAGAGGAGCCAGAACAGCACGAATCCCGCCTGACAAACGCCGGACAGAAGCGAAATCGCCATGCCAACCGGCTGCAGGGCAAAGGACGAGATGGAGCCGTTTTCCACAAGCGCAAAAACGAATCCCACAACGATGCAGAGCGCCATGCGCACCGTATTCATGTACACGGCATCCACGGTCGTGCGGATCATCCCGCTGGTGCGTTTGCCGCAGTATGCCTTTGCCGTACCGCCAACCATTGCCAGCGCAATGAAGAGATATCCGACAGGTACCATAGCAGCGAAAATTACGCGCGGTGCAGGACGACGGTGTCCGCGGCGCTGTCGATGGTGATTCTGCCGTTTACGGTCGGATATTCCGTGCCGTCGTCCGCGGTGTATACGCCGTCTGTGGGAAGCTCCACGGTGGTATGTACGCCGCCCTTTTCCGTTACGGAAAATGTGGTTACGCTGCCGTTTTCCCATGCCGCGGAGACGATTCTTCTGCCGCGCGCGCGAAGGCCGGTGAAGGATCCGCATGCGAGCTTCTCAGACAGAGCAGGGAGCAGGGAAAGAAAGCCCTCGTGGCTTTGCAGCAGCATTTCCGCGATACCGGCGGTGCCGCCGAAGTTGCCGTCGATCTGGAACGGGGCGTGCGTGTCCCACAGATTCGGCAGGGTGGATTTCGTAAAGAGCGCGCGGATGTTGTCGTAGGTGCTTTCGCCGTCGCGCAGTCTCGCGAACAGGTTGATCAGCCATGCGCGGCTCCAACCGGTGTGCCCGCCGCCGGCGGAGAGCCGTCTTTCCATCGTTGTGCGGATCGCGGCGTACAATTCCGGCGTATCGCGGGTGATCTGCGCGGCGGGATAGAGACCAAATGCGTGCGAGATGTGGCGGTGACCGGGCTCCGCTTCCTCATAATCCTTGCGCCATTCTATGAGCTGTCCGTATTTGCCGACGGTGAGCGGCGGGAGACGATCCGCCATTTCCCGTGCGGTCTTTGCGTCCTCGGGATGGAGTCCGAGAATGTCCGCCGCCTCGGCATAGAAGCGCAGAAGTCCGCCGATGATTTCGGTATCCATGGTGGGCGACACGGCAAGGTAAACCTCTTTCTTTTCGCCGTTCACATCTACGAGATAACGGTTTTCCGGAGACGTAGACGGTCCGGAGAGCAGTCCGCCGTGTCCGTCGTCAAAGAGCGTGTCGAAGAAGAATAGCGCGCACTGACGGATGTATTCGTAAGCGGTATCGCGCAGAAATTCTTTGTCCTCTGTGTAGAGGTAGTGCTCCCACATGTGGTACGCGAGCCATGCGCCGCCGACGGGCCACAGTCCCCAGATACCGTCACCGGCAGCCGCGAAGCCGTAGATGTCGCTGATGTGGTGGACAACCATGCCGCGCGCTTCGTAGTTTTCTACCGCGACCCGCTTGCCGCCGGGCAGAAGGTAGTCGTTCATGTAGCCAAACAGAGCGTTGACAGATTCGCTCAGTCCCGCTTCTTCCGCCGGCCAGTAGTTCATCTGCAGGTTGATATTTGTGTGGTAGTCGGAATTCCACGGTGCACGCAAGCCCTCGGACCACACACCCTGCAGGTTCGCGGGAAGAGAATCCTCACGGCTCGATGAGACAAGCAGATATTTGCCAAACTGATAATACAGCGAAATGAGCGACGCATCGATGGCATCGGGATCGTTCTGCAGCCGTTCCAGCCGCTCGTTTACAGGCATATCGTCTAAGGCGTCGTCACCCAGCCGGATATCGGTACGCTCCATGATGGCGGAGAAATCGGCGATATGCGCATGCAGAAGCGCGTCCCAGCCGATCTCGGATTTCGAGAGCATCGCAGCGATGGCGGAGGTCATGTCGTCGTGACGGAACGCGGTGGCGATGGCGGTGTAAAGAATCACGTAGGTTGCGTCCGATACCGTAATACCGTGCGCGTCCGCTGCGGTTTTGCCATTCGTGACAACGCGGGTCGAGAGGGTGAAGCGGTTGTCGCCGGCAGCGGTGTGACAAAGAGCGGTGAGGTGGTCATGCTGGTAGGTCAGCCTGTCGATGTTCTCACGACGGAACGCGATCTTCGCGGCAAACGGAGCGGTAGCGGTGAATCGTGCGCAGGCAAGTCCGGCAGGATGGGAGCAGAACACCTCGCGTCGGTAGGATACGCTGTCTTTGTCGTAGCAGACCGCGCCGACGCCGTGCGTGAGATTCAGATCGCGGCGGTAGTTTTCGCAGAAATCATCTTCATGCAGGGTAACGGTAACTTCCCCGGCATATTCATAGGATTGGATGCGGAAGAAGCAGTCCTTCATCGCCTCGTTCGCGTACTGATCGGCTTCCCACTCGCGATCGGCGAGGTAGAGCGCGCGCGTTTTATCGAGGATTTCGCGATATCCTTCTACCTTGGTGTTCATCGGACCGCCCGCCCAGATCGTCTCTTCGTTGAATCGGAGCTGTTCGGTGCCGACATGTCCATACAACGCCATGCCGAGCTTGCCGGAGCCGGTCGGCGTGATATTTTCCCAGTTGACAGCCGGGTTGGTGAGATGCAGAATGTACGGGTTCATAATAACCTCCTGAAATTGGCACATATTGTAAATTATAGATGGCCGCCGGATGACATGCGTAAAAACAGTCGAGGGGACAGGCGTTTATTCGTCCTCATCCGTATCCTCGTCCGGCGTATACTCCGGAAGCTTGTCCGGCAGGTGTTCCCGCATGTCGGCGAGCGGATTTTTCTGCATGGCCGCTTCCATATCGGGATTTGCTACATGCGTGTAGATCTGCGTGGTGTTGAGCTGCTCGTGACCGAGGATTTCTTTGAGCACGCGAATGTCCACCTGTCCGGTTTGGTAGAGCAGGGTTGCCGCCGTGTGCCGCAGCTTGTGGACGGAGTAGCCGCGGTTACCGAGCCCAGCTTCCTCAATGTACTTTTTCACCATCCACTGGATCGTTTTCACGCTGATCCGCTTGTGCAGCCGGGACAAAAACAGCGCGCGGTCGCCCTTGGTCGGCGTTGCCATCCGGATGGGCAGATAATGGGACAGCGCGTCGCGGCAGGCGTCGTTCAGGTAGATGATCCGTTCTTTCGCGCCCTTTCCGGTGACACGCAGCGACCGCAGCTTGGTATCCAGATCGGGAAGATCGATTCCCGCAAGCTCCGACAGCCGCATGCCGCAGTTGAGAAAAAGCGTGAGAATGGCAAAATCGCGTTCGCGGAACTGGGATTCCGGGTTTTCTTCCACGGTGGTGAGCAGATCGCGGCTTTCTTCCACAGAGAGATGCTTCGGCAAAGCCTTTTTCACCTTAGGCGTGTCGATGGTGAGCGCGGGATTCACGTCGATGGCATGCTCGTGAACAGTCAGATATTTATAAAATGATTTGAGAGCGGAGAGCTTGCGCGCTCTGGCGCCGGCGGCGTTTCCTCTGCCGTTTGACGCGTAATAGAGAAAATCGTACACACGACTTTGCGAGACGCTGCCGAAGTCCTCCACGGTCATGCCGGAGATATTGATCTCCGAAAACGCGTCGGAGGCAGGATCGATCCCGCGGTCATCGGCGAGCAGAAAACGGCAGAATGTACGCAGATCGAGGCAGTACTCCCGTACCGTTTTGGGAGAACGTCCGAGAATGACGGTCATATAGGTGGCAAAGCTGCGTATGGCAGTGGGATACCCGTCCAGGTAGTCCGTGTTTTCAGGCACAGCATACCCCTCCTTTCAAAAACGCAGTGACTTCCTTTATTATACCGCAAACCGCGCGGATTTCATGGATAGTTTGTAAATTTTTGCCCAAATGCCTTGTAATCCGGCAAAAAAAGCGTACAATATACACGTAGCCATGGTACCACAGCGGTCTGCCGTCTGCGGTATTTTGTTTGTACCACAGAAAGGACAATCCTCTATGCGTGAATTTTGGAACGACAACCGACAAACCATCGTACGGCTGATTCTCAATCAGTTTGGAGCGGCTGTCATGGGACTGCTCATCACGGCGGCAGCTTCCTCAAACGATAAACTGATGCTCGGCGCGAGCGTATTTTCGACAATTTTTTATCTCGTGCTTCTCTATTGCGTCATCTGGGAGCGCGGCGGAAAAGAGCGGATCCGCATCGACGGCGGACGTGCCGCGTGGAAACCGCTGTACGGACTATACATGGGGCTGCTCGCGAATATCCCGAACTTTCTGCTTGCCGTCCTCGTTCTGATCGGCAAGATTTTCGGCACTGTGGATGGACCATTCGGATACGAATGGGCAGGCAACCTCTATGCCATCGCCAATGTCATCACCCGTCTGTGGAACGCGATGTATCTTGGATTGATCCAGACCTATTCGCCATACAACCCGATCATCCATTTTCTCGACATACTGCCTGCACTTGCTGTCTGCACCCTTGGGTATTATCTCGGCTTGAAGAATATGCGACTCTTCTCGATTTTTGATCTGAAGCCGCCGAAAACGGAGACAGGGAGTACCAAGAAACCGACGGAGAAAAAGTGATTTTTCGGAAGAAGCGACTGTCTCTGCCGCTTCTTTTTCGGTTTATCCCCGCATAGACTGTCCCAACATCGGATTTGGGGGGCTTTATGAAATTGGAGGGACGGATTGTCCGCGGCTTGTCGTATGGGCTTGCCTGTGCGCTGGTTTTTGCTTTCGGCATGACCATTGTAACACAAGGCGTTCGCTTTGCGCGCCGCGTTGTACCTGTGGCAAATGCGGCTGTGCCGCCGGCGCCGGAGATCTGGGTGATCGATCCCGGGCACGGCGGGGAAGATGGCGGCGCATCGAATGCCACCGGTGCTGTGGTCGAAAAAACGCTCAATCTTGCTGTCGCTGAACGGATTGCAGCAGTGGCAAAATTGTTCGGGCATGATTGTATATTGACGCGCACGGACGATCGATTGCTGTATGACGCATATCACGATCTGCCGGAGTATCGCGGAAAGAAAAAAACATACGATTTGCGTAACCGACTGCGTATGGCGGAGAACGCAGCGCTTTTTGTAGGCATTCATATGAATAAGTTTCCAGAGCCGCGCTACCACGGTCTGCAGGTCTGGTATTCGCCGAACGATCCGAAAAGCGCGGACTACGCAGCGTTTGTGCAGTCATATGTGAAATCGACCTTACAGCCGGACAACGAGCGTGCGGTGAAAAAGGCTACTTCATCCATTTACCTTTTACACCGGCTGCGCTGTCCGGCGATCCTTGTGGAGTGCGGATTTCTCTCGAACGAGACGGAGTGCGCCGCTCTTGCCACACCAGCATACCAGACCGCGTTGTCCGCCGTGCTGCTTGCCGCCATTGCCGAATGCGCGGACGCGAACGGATGAAAAATAAAAACGGATGTGTAGTATTGTACAGATAGGAGCGAGTATGGCACAGACATCAAAGGGACCGAAAAAGGTCTATGTTTGCAGCGAATGCGATTATCAGAGCGCGAAATGGATGGGAAGATGTCCGTCCTGCAACGCGTGGAACAGCTTTGTCGAGGAGACATACGCGCCACCCACATCCGCCGCTGTCACCGGAGGTGCCGCGCGCCGTTCGAATCTGACCGGCATTTCCGCCGCGCATGGGGAGAGCGACCATGCCATGCGGTTCCGCGATTTCGACGTACCGGAATATATGCGCATGGATACCGGGATCGGGGAGCTCAACCGAGTACTCGGCGGCGGATTGGTGACTGGGTCTGTGATTCTCCTGGCAGGTGAACCGGGCATCGGCAAATCGACACTGCTCATGCAGCTGTGCGGCAAAATCGGCGACAGTCGGACGGTGCTGTATGTGTCCGGCGAGGAGTCCCGCGGACAGCTCAAGCTCCGTGCCGAGCGATTGCAGGCGGATGGTGAAAAATTATACATTCTCACGGAAACGAACATTCACGCCGTTGTCGCGGAATACGAAAAGGTGAAGCCGGAGATTGTGATCGTGGATTCCATCCAGACGATGTACTCCGATCTGTCCGGCTCCATCCAGGGCAGCGTGACGCAGGTGCGGGAATGTGCGTCGGTGCTCATCGGCAAGGCGAAAACAGACGGCGCGGCGGTGATCATCGTCGGTCACGTGAACAAGGAAGGCGGGATCGCGGGACCAAAGGTGCTTGAGCACATGGTGGACGCGGTGTTGTCCTTTGAAGGCGAACGGCGGCAGTCTCATCGGATCATCCGCGCGATCAAAAACCGTTACGGCAGTACAAACGAAATCGGCGTGTTTGCCATGACGGACGAGGGACTGGTCGAGATCGAGAACCCGTCGGCAATGCTGCTGGAGGAACGTCCTGTCGGTGTCAGCGGATCGTGCGCGGTCTGTATTTTGGAGGGCACACGACCGATCATCGCGGAGATCCAGGCACTTGCCGCACCATCAACGCTTTCCTCGCCGCGCCGCACCGCCGACGGCATTGATTATAACCGAATGAATCTCTTGCTCGCGGTGCTGGAAAAGCGGGTCGGACTGCGGTTTTCCGGCTACGACGTGTATCTGAACGTGGTCGGCGGACTGCGCATTGACGAACCGGCGGCGGACGCTGCGATTGCGCTGGCACTCATCTCGTCGATCCGCGACATCCCGGTGCCGGAGAACGTAATCGCGATGGGAGAGCTGGGGCTGTCCGGGGAATTTCGCACGGTGTCGCACATGGACAAGCGGTTCGCGGAATCCCACCGGCTTGGATTCACAAAAATTGCCATCCCGAAGCGCACGGAGCTGAAGAAAATCCCGGACGGCGTGGAGGTGGTGCGCATGGGCTCCATCTACGATGCGATCCGACTGCTCGCGAAACCGGAGCAGGGGAAAGCGGACAAAACGACAGAGGCAGGAAAGCATACGCACGAATGAAAGTCGGAATATCGCAAATGGACATAGAATATTGAAGCTGTCCTACTACAACAACGATACACTTTGCTCCGAGGTGTGGGCGGACTATACGGATCACACCGTTCGTGCCGTCAATCATACGGGCAATATCATCAAAACCGCGTTCGGCGTGGCGACCTCTGTGACATGGGAAATGTACGAGGAATTTCTTGAATCCCGCTGCGTACCGCAGACACAGGGCGGGATTCAGGAACGGCTGCGCGTCTGGGCATCCCGGTATACGATCCGCTGGAGATCATTCCAAAAACAGGAGGCAGACTGACGGAGGACAAGCAGTGGATCCGTATCGAGGAAGTAGGGCAGGAATGAAAGAGGTGATCGTACTGCCCTCGGACGAACGGATCGCGGAAACCTCATCGCGCGGCAAGCAGGAAAAGTGGTACGACCGGGAAACAGGTCGCTATTACAAGCTCGATCAGTTTGGCTATGAGGCATTGGCGGAAACGGTCACATCCGCTCTTCTGAACTACAGCAATATCGAGTCGGATACGCCGTTTTCTTTTGTAAGGTATCGGATGGAGCGGCTGCGTGTTCATGGCGCGGAGCGGATCGGCTGCTCCAGCGCTGATTTCCTGGCGGATACGTATGTCGGATGGTCGATTGTCACGGTGCATAAGATTCTCACACAGTATACTGGCGGAAAAGTGCGTGACATTCTGGCAAAAATGCCGAGCGATCGGAAAGACTTCTCTATCTTGCCGATGCGGTAACGGAATACACAGGTCTGGCGCAGTTTCCGCAGTATCTTTCCCTTCTGTTTGCCGTGGACACGCTTATTCTCAATGAGGAACGACACCTTAACAATATCGCGGTTCTGGAGAAGGACGGCACATTCGAGTATTGCCCCATATTTGATAACGGCGCTGCGTTTTTGTCCGCGATGCAGTTTCATGCGCTGTCCATCGATACAAAAGCCCTCATGCGGGTGGTCCGCGCCTGTCCGTTTCAGACCACATTTGCGCATCAGAAGCGGGTTTTGGAGACAGAGTACGGGAAAGTATTCCATATACCGCGGATAGCGGAAGAAGAGCTGTGCGCGTTCCTCGACCCGGCGGCGGCATATTATCCGGAACCGCTTCGTTCCATTCTACGCGACCGGGTGAAAACCGTGATCCGTGAACAGCTGCGGCGGTATTTCTGTTAAACAGGAGTATGCTTCTGCACCTCAACAGCTCAACTACGTACACATACCAGCGGCAATCCAAGCAAAAAACTCCCCCGAAATCCATCCGACGCGGACGGGTTCCGGGGGAGCTTTGCGTCTGTCTCTTCTTACAGAATATCCTTGCACGCCACGAGATCGCAGCCCATTTCAATAAAGTCCGCGATCAGGATGTCGCCGGTGTGGATCGGAGCGGGTACGGTGAAGCCGACAAGCTGCGCCATCGCGTCCATAAGATCCTCACGTGGGATCGGACGGCTCGTTTTGACCGGAAGCATGTGGTATTCCGCGCTGCCCGTCACACCGACCGTGGTCGTCAACGTACGTACCGGGTGCGTGACCTCGCTTTCCGCGTATTTTTTGCCACGCGCGCACGTGTTGCCTGTGACATCCGTGACCACACCGTCCGTCAGCGTCACCGTGATCTGACAGCCGGCAGGGCAGACAACGCAGGTCAGTTCTTTCGTTGTAACAGCCATCTTTTATCCCTCCCGCGCTTCCAGCGATACCGTAATTTCCGCGACGTTCCGCGCCATGAGATCCGTGAGCAGTTCGGGTGTGAGCGTCATCGACTCCATTTCACCCGGCGCGACTGCGGATTTTGCGTTTTTGACGAGCACATTGCCGTCTGTATCCGTGATGAGCAAACGCACCTTCTTGAAAATGTCGGTTACACGGAAGAATATGCGCACCGGAGCGTTCGGAACCTCTGGCAGACGCAGTGCTTCCGGCACCGTGTACCGTACGCCCATACCGGTTTTTACACGGATCGTACGGACAACTGCCGCCGATTTTTCCGTGATCTTTTCCGCCGCCGCCTTGCCCGCGATTGCCGCTTCCTCCGATACGAAATCCACCAGATCGTGTACGTGAAGCACATTGCCGCACGCATAGATACCGGGGACCTCCGTTTCGCGGTTCTGGTCGACAACGGCGCCGTTTGTCATGCGGTCGATCGGGATCCCGGCGCCGCGCGTCAGCTCATTTTCAGGAATCAAGCCGACGGAGAGAAGAAGTGTGTCGCAGTCAAAGCTCTCCTCCGTGCCCGGAATCGGACGGCGGTGTTCGTCCACAGCAGCGACAGTCACACCCTCGACGCGTTCCTTGCCGCGAATCCCCGTTACGGTGTGCGACAGCTTCAGCGGGATTCCGAAATCGTCGAGGCACTGTACGATATTGCGCGCCAGACCGCCGGAATACGGCATGAGCTCACAGACACAGAGAACGTTCGCGCCCTCAAGAGTCATACGCCGCGCCATGATCAGCCCGATATCGCCGGAGCCG
Source organism: uncultured Eubacteriales bacterium (assembly GCA_934433485.1). GTDB lineage: Bacteria > Bacillota > Clostridia > Oscillospirales > CAG-272 > UMGS1696. The sequence goes on from CAKRZR010000001.1 coordinate 87,994, forward strand.
AGGATCACCACGCGCCGTCCGGGCATGTAGCCCTCCACATTCACGTACCGCTGCGCCGTTCCCGCTGTATAAATGCCGGCAGGGCGGGAGCCTGGAATGTTCAGCGCGCCGCGTGTCCGTTCCCGACAACCCATCGCGAGGATCACAGCGTCCGCAGACAGGGTTGTGTAGCCGGAGGTCGGAGAAACGTATGTCACCTTTTTGTCTTCGGTCAGAGAGAGTACCATCGCGTTCGTCTCCACCGGGATTCCGGCTTTTTGCACCATAGCGACATACCGTCCGGCGTATTCGGGACCGGTCAGCTCTTCGCCGAACCGATGCAGTCCGAAGCCGGCGTGGATGCATTGATTCAGAATGCCGCCCGGCTCGTGATCGCGCTCCAAAATCAGAATATCGTTAGGAGAAAGTCCGTTTTCACAGGCGGAAAGCGCTGCAGAAAGACCAGCCGGACCGCCGCCGATTACAATCAGTTTTTTGTCAGCCATTGCCGCCAACCTCGCTTTCGTCCTTTTTTCGGTTCAGCTTCGCGCTTTTTTTGGTAACGAGCCACGAATCGCCGCCTTTTTTCGTCACCTTGTCGAGGGTCACGCCGGTTTCCTCCGCAATCAGCGCTGCCACACGGGGCGAACAGAAGCCACCCTGACATCTGCCCATCCCGGCGCGCAGTCTGCTCTTGACCATATCGAGGGTCACGGCGGGGATCGGGGAATGGATCGCGTCGAGAATATCGCCTTCGGTCACGGTTTCGCAGCGGCAGATGATCCTGCCAAACGCGGGATCGCGGCGCACGGCTTCGACCTTTTCCGCGTCCGTCATCTCGGCGAAGCGTTTGGGATTGCCGTCACGTCGTCTGGTCGGGATGTAGTCGTCCCGGTCGGTGAGGGTCAGTCCCGCGTCGGACAACAGTCCCGCGATATATTTCCCGGTAGCCGGACCGGACGCGAAGCCGGGAGATTCCACACCCACGGCATGGACGACGCCGGGCAGCTGTTCAGAGTTTTTGAGATAGAAATCGTATATATTCGGTGTCGGACGAACGCCGGCAAATGAGGTGATCACGGTGCGCAGGTCAAGCTGCGGCATGATCCGGTGCGCGCCGTCGCTGATCTCCTGCAGTCCCGCAGTGGTGGTAGAGGTATCGTCGGAATCGTCAATGGCATAGGCGTTCGGACCAACGAGCAGATTGCCGTCCGCGGTAGGAGAGACGAGAATGCCCTTGCCGCGCTCCGACGGAACGACGAACAGGGTGGAGTTTGCCAGGTGCCCCATCGTTTTGTCGAGCACCATATACTCGCCGCGGCGCGGGATCACATTGATCGGAAAGTCGTTCTCGCCCAGAATTTCGGCAACGTCAGCGGAATGGACGCCTGCGGCGTTGACGATGTAATGCGCGGCGATGGTCTCCTTGCCGTTGGAGACATAGTAGATCCCGCCTGCCTCGGACACACCGGAGACTTTGAAATGGAAGTAGAAATGTACACCGTTTGTGGCAGCGTTTTCGGCGGCTGCGATGGTGATGCCATAGGGGCAGGTGATCGCCGCGGACGGAGCCCAGAGAGACGCGTACGCCTCCGGGGAAACATTCGGTTCCATGGCGCGCAGCTCGTCGCCGGTGATGATTTTGAGGTCGGGTACGCCGTTTGCTATGCCGCGGTCGTACAGCTCGCGCAGCTTTTTGAGATCGTTTTCGTCAAAACCGATGACGTGTGAGCCGATCGGTCGAACCGGGAAATCCCATGCCGCGCCAAGCTCCTTCATCAGCCGGTTGCCCTGCACGTTGAGTCTCGCTTTGAGCGTGCCGGGTTTCGCGTCGTAACCGGCATGGACAATCGCGGAATTGGCACGGGTCGCGCCCATCGCCACGTCAGCGCCCATTTCGCAGACTGCCACGGAGCAGGTTTTCGTTGACAGGTACCGCGCGGTCATCACACCGGTCACGCCGGCGCCGATAATCAGAACATCGTAAATCATGTGAACCTCACTTCTCACCGACGGCGGACAGAAAACGTGAAACAACAATCGCCGGTGTCATGACACTTTACCACAATTGAGTAGCAGCTTAAGTATACCATAATCGTTTGCGTTTTGCAAGCAACTTGGACGAAAAAATTGACAGGAACCGTCGGGAAATGTTGGAGAAGGAAAAATGCAGCGGAGACTGCCTGGCACACGTTGTATTTCATACATGCATGTATATTCGAAAAACCTTGGAGTGCACTTCCACAAGATTTCAGACAGTATTTGTGAATTTTTGTGGAATATGCGTAGATTGGGGTTGCAATTGCGGGAATGGTATGGTATTATATAAGAAGATTCACTCGGATTTTTGGATATAAGCCGTACATTTCATAAAAATATCGATAAGGGAGAAGACAAAGTATGGAGAACACGAATGAAATGCTGACCGCTTCGGCACGCGCGCTTGTCACGGAGGTGGAATCCGTCGTTATCGGCAAGCACAATGAGATCGTTTTGCTGGTAACGGCGCTGCTGTCCGGCGGTCATGTGCTGATCGAGGACGTACCGGGTACCGGAAAAACAACCCTTGCCGCCGCGCTTGCGAAAGCTGCCGGACTGAAATTCAACCGTGCACAGTTTACGCCGGACGTTATGGCGTCGGACATCACCGGTTTCAATGTATACAACCGCCAGACGGAGTCGTTCTCGTTCAAGGAAGGGCTGGTCATGACAAACATCCTGCTTGCGGACGAGATCAACCGTGCTTCTCCCAAAACGCAGTCTGCGCTCCTGGAGGCGATGGAGGAAGCAAAGGTGACCGTGGACGGCGTGACCTATCCGGTGCCAGAGCCGTTTTTCGTCATCGCGACGCAGAACCCGACCGGGTATGTCGGAACCTATCCGCTGCCGGAAGCACAGCTCGACCGCTTCGCACTGCGCCTGTCGATGGGCTATCCAACCGTGGATGAGGAGGTGCGCATCCTCTCCGACCGCCAGAAATCCAATCCGCTGGAGAAGATCCATGCAGTATGCGATCTCGCGACCATCCGCACGATGCGCGCCATGGTGCAGAACGTGACAGTCACGCCGGAGATCGCCCGCTATATCGTAGAGCTGACCCACGCGACACGCAAATCCCGCAAGCTGTCTCTCGGTGCGTCGCCCAGAGCATCGCTGCTCGTGATGAAGCTGGCACAGGCATATGCGTTTTTGCGAGAACGCGACTATGTGAAGCCGGAGGATGTGGCGTTTGTCTTTATCCCCGGTATCGCGCACCGCGTCGTGCTCAGCCAGGAAGCGAGACTGAACCGGGAAAGCGCCCAGACGATACTTGCCGAAATCCTGCACGCGGTGGAGGTGCCGTACGCCGGGAACCGCTGATTTCAGATGGATTCTGCGCAATAGCCCATATACATCCTTAAAAAGAAATTCTACATTAAATATAGAGGAGCACCATGGACGATTATACGACCTTTCGGCTTGGCAAGGGGGCTGTCTGTTACGCCGTACTTTTGCTGTTTGCGCTTGTTTTTACGCAGGCGCTCCGGTCCCCGGCATCCGCGCTGCTGTTTTGGTTCCTGATTTTGTATCCGATCGTGGCGCTTGTGTATGTTCTGCTTGCCAAACCGGGCATCCAGGTTTTCATGGACGCGGAGGTGACGAGGGCGGAAAAGGACGCGCCGGTGACATACGAGATCCGTGTGGTCAACAGTCTGCCGCTTTGCTATCCGTTTTTGGAAGCGGTACTGCTGCTGCCGCGTACGGATGGCGTGCGGTGCGTGCGGCAAAACGTGCGCCTGTCGCTCATTCCGTTCGGCAGCTACAATCTTCGCGAAAATGCTACCTTTCGGTACCGCGGCACCTATCGCATCGGAACACAGTGCCTCCTGGTGCGCGATTTTTTGCAGATTTTCGTGCTGCGCTGTGATGTGGATATCTACAACGATGTACTCGTTTATCCCAGACGGCTGACGATGGAGCGCGTGACGAAAACCTCCGCGACCGATATTCCGAACGACAACGCGGCAGTGGTTTTCAGCACGGAAAAGGCGGAAATCGGCAACATTCGCGAATATATCCCCGGCGACACGCTCAAGAGCATTCACTGGAAGCTGTCCTCCAAGTTGCAGGAAAATCTCATGGTCAAGGAGTTCAACACGAACACATCGCGTCGGGTATATGTGCTGGTGGATTTTTCCACCGCGATTCCGCCGGAGATTTTTGAGGATCCGGAGACGGTTAAACAGCGCGAGAAGACAAAAAAGCAGGCGCAAAAGGCGGAAAAACGCAAATCCCGCCATGTAAAGCTGCGATCCGCCGCTGCCATGATGGCGGATGGTATGGAGAAATCGGCAAAGCGTTTGGAAAACACGCGCCGGAAAGAGCGGATGCGCCGCGGCATGTCCCATATCGGCGCGGAGGATGCGGGCGCCATTGATGCGTGGATCGCCGAGACTGCGGAGCCGGGGCTGCTCGCGCGTCTGAAGCAGAGATTCGCGTCCAGGCGACAGGCGGAAGAAGATACAAAAGCAACGGAGCAGGCAGGTGGCGAGGTGCAAGCCGCGGATAACAACACGGTGCGCGCAGCCGATGCCGCACAGATCTCCGCGGAGGATGCAGCGTCTCTCGCGATCGGAGGCAGGATCCGGGAGGACTGTGTGTCCGATATGGCGGAATACTGCGCGGACGGCGTGGTGGAGATCGCGCTTGCCGTCGTGCAGAACGAGCTGCGGCAGGGCAATGAAGTCACGCTGCTCTGGAACGATGTGCGCAGCGCGGAGGGTGTCTGTGCCGCGGAGTTGACTTGCCCGGAGGATTTGAACGAGCTGTTCGATCGTTTTGCCACCACGCCGCCCTGTGAAGCGATTGCCTCGGTGATGGAGCTTCTGTCTGCGGTCCGCGCTTCGATGAACCTGACGCTGCGCATCTGCACGTCCAATCTTGATCCGCTGTCGCTGTCGCAGTACGGGATGCTCCCGTCCCTGTTCGGCGGCGCGGGAAACAGCTGTGTAGCGGAGGTCTGTCTCTACAGTCCGGAGGAGCGGTACGAGAAGCCGTCCCTGCGCCGGGAATATGTCGAGATGAGTCGGACCACACTTGCAAAGGAAGGCGTGGATTTGACAGAGCTTACCATAACGAAGGACGCGCCGGACAAGCTTTCCGTCGCGGAGAAAAACAGCGGATTTGGCGAGGAGGTGCGCACGTGAATAAGTTTACGGAAAAATTGCATATCACACAGCGCGCCAATGACTTGCGTGAACGGTTCGCGCGTTTGAAAAAGCGTGCGCCGCGGGAAGAATCCATTGAGGAACGGATCGCTGCGGGAGAACGAAATGTGCGGCGGAGGGAAAAAGCGATCCCGCAAAAATCCGCATCCCCCGTTGAGCAGATGACCGGTGTGCGTTACCCGCTTGGTTGGATCTTTCGCTTTCTCATCATGCTCTGCGGAACATACGGCGCGGCTGTATTCTGGAATGACGCGGTGCGTATTCTCGTCCTGGATGGCAAGCGACCGATTTCCGCTGTCACGATCCCTGCCAACTTCTTCCTTTTGTGGAGCGTGGTTACGTGTGCCGTTGTTTCTGCCGCCGCCTACGCAAAATGGACGCGCGTGGCTGTACCTGTCTGCGCGATCGGCATAGGAGCGATCGCGATTGCTGCGACGACGGGAGAGAATCCGGTGTTCTTTATCGCGCAGGCGGTACTGGAGACATGGAATCTCATTCTCGCAAATCTCGCGGAGATCGGCTACACGACCTACATCCGCTATCTCTATACGGGACCGGCGCCGTCCGGCGCGGATCCCGTTTCCCTTATCCGCTGCGGCGCGGCGATTCTTACCGCCACATACGGCTGTGCACTGTCCGTGACTCTTGTGCGACGGGCACATCCGATACCGCTTGCGGCATTGCTTGCCGGACTGATGGTTCCTGTATTTTTATTCAATATCACCGTAACCAATACCGGCGTGATGCTCCTGCTTCTTTTTATCTGCGCTGCGATCACTTTGACAGTGTACGATCTGCGCTTTGACGGCAGACGCGAGAAACATGCGGCAGGCATTGAAAAGCGGTGCGCAAAAAAAGCCGCGAGAACAGAAAAAGCCAAGATTAAGCTTGCCCTGCGACAGTCTGCGGAGAACGTCTATCGCGACACGCTGGCGCATACCGGGGACAAAACCGCGGCAAAAAAGGCGAGAGCACAGGTGCTTTTGGCAGAAAGGGAGCGTGTGCGTGCGGCGAAGGCTGCGGCGGTGCGCGAGCGGGAAAAACGCCGTGCGGAGAATCTGGCTGCAAAAAAAGCGGCACGGGAAGCGCGTACGGCACAAAAGCGACAGCACGCGGAACGGGCGAAAATCGGCGGAAAAGCCAAAAAATCCGCAACGGAATTGGCTGCGATCGCTGCAAAACGCGCAGAGAAGCGTGCGGCAAAGCAGGAGAAACGCCAAAGAATCCGCGCGGCGCGAGAGAGGGAAAACAAAAGGATCGCATGTGGCGGATTTGCGGGTATGACAGCACTGGTCATTGCTTTCCTCGCGATCTGGCTGCCGTATTCCGTGATATCCAAAAATTTCCCGATCGTCGATCTCATTAACAACAAGATGCAGATCGCGCGTATGTATGTGACCGCGTATCTCATGGGCGACGACGTGGACCTGAACTCCTTATCTCTCTACGGCGGTGTAGCGGAGCTGAATCCCCGGACGGTGGACTTTGATACGCCGAAATATACCGGAAAAAAGATCTTCACCCTCGACGCCGGATACGCATCTCCGGTCTATATGCGCAGCTGGCTCGGTACGAATTACGACATCGCGACCGATACATGGCTGTCCGCAACGCCGGACGAGGTGGTCGATTACCGTGAGCGCTTTGGTTCCGCGTATACGCCGGATCATATTACGTATTTTTTTAACAAATTTGTCTATCCAAAATCGGTGGATATTACGCGTTTTGACCAGTACCGAAATCTCGACAGCTATGGCTTCCGCGTGTTCCAGATCAATGTACGGCGCGAGTCGGGAACAAGCAAGCTCCTGTTTGTGCCCGCGTTCATGAACTCGGGACTGGGACTCATGCGCTATGGCTCCATCGAACCGGTCGACAGAAAATACTCCGCGTATTACGACGGCATCTATTCCTCGCGCTTCTTCGGGGAGAATTCCTCATACTCGACCTCGTCCTTTGTCACCACCATGAAGCTGCCCGGACTTGCGGAAAACTATGAAAAATCGATTTTATACTACAATACAGCGATGTCCTATATGGAGATGATCGATCTTTTGGAGGAATCCGCCGAGCAGGGCGTATATACCATCACCGAGGACAATTTTGTCAAGCTCTCGTCCGGCGGCGCGAAGCTTGAGACCGACGCGTTCGGCAGAGTGATCGACAGTGCGACCGAGGAGGTACGCTACACGATCGACAACGAAGCCATTGCCGCGCAGTTTGAGGCGAAAATGACGGAGATCGGTTACAAATGGGAGGGCGAATCGCTCGTCCGACGCTATTTCGCGATGGATTCCGGGGAAAGAGCACAGTTCCGACGCAGCTACGAAACCGAGCAAAGCTACAGAGAATACGTGCAGGAAACGTATACGACACCATTTGGCAGTGAAGCGGTACGTGAGATCGCGGAGACACTGCTTGCGGAAAACGGAATTGTCAATCTGGACAGCGACGAGACGGCGCGTGCCCTGCGTGCAAACAGCTGGGAGAGCCCGTTTGTCAATCCGGCGGGAGAGACCGTGCCGCGCCATACCGTGGTGCTGTCCGTGATCGACTATCTGCGCGAAAACTACACGTATACGCTCGAGCCGAACGTGCCGACGGAGCCGGTACTCGATGAAGCGGGCAATCCGGTATTGGACGAAAACGGCGAGCCTGTCACACAGTCGGCGATCGTTTCCGAAAACAACCTCGACGCGTTTCTGACCGAGGTGAAGGAGGGCTACTGCGTTCACTTTGCGACAGCGGCGGTCGGGATTCTACGGGAGATGGACTTCGCGGTGCGCTATGATGAGGGCTACATTGCTTCGCGTTGGAACCGCTCCTATGCCGCGGACGCCGTCGCCAGGTACCGTACCAGTGTCCGTGACTACGACGCCCATGCGTGGATCGAGGTTTACTACCCGTGTATCGGCTGGGTGCAGTATGAGACGACGCCGTCCTTCTGCGAAGCGATTTACGACGCGGACGCCACGGAGGAGACGAGCGGCACCAGCGATTCCTCGTATTACAGACCGGCAGGAGATGTGACGCAGATCGAGGATACGACGGAGGACGTGACCTTGGGCGACGAGAACGAGCGGGAGCGTGTGATCCTTGTGACGATTCTGGTGCTTGGCGGATTGGCGGTGCTGCTCGCTGTCACAGCGGCGGTGCTGCGGAGCCGGTCGCGCAAAATGGCGGACAAGCGCGCCTCTCTGGTACAGCAGAGTATGGACAGGGAAGCGTTCCTCACCGGACGGGTGGATGTCCACGCGGCGGCGACTGCGCTGACAGATCACATATTCGCCGTATTCCGCGCGCTCGGCTGTCCGCACGATACAGGAGAGCTCCCCGCCGACTATGCTGTTCGCCTGACGGAAACGTTCGGAGCCCTGTCCACTGTCGCTTTGACCGACGCGATGGAAATCATCGAAAAGGAAGCGTTTGGCGGCACGCTCACCTCTACGGAGCTGACCATGCTCGGCAGATACGCGGCGGATATCGACAAATCCGTCTATGCCGGCGCCGGAAAGCTGCAAAAGCTTCGCCTGCGGTATATTTTGGCACTTGTCTAACACGGGCACATAAAAACAATGCCATGAAATAGACATTTGCCGAACAAAAAAAGAACCGGAAACGGTTCTTTTTTGTATACCAAACATCCTCTTGCAATTCCGGGGAGAATATGGTATACTAATTTATAAGAAAATTCCGCACCAATGGAGGTAATTCGATTGATCGCTCCCTACCAAATGCCTGCCGCGGATCTCGCGTATCTGGGCGACGCCGTCTACGAAATCGAGGTGCGCGCGCATCTTGTCAAAAACGGTGTGAAAACGCCGAGCGTGGCGTCTCTTGCGTATGTCAAAGCGACGGCACAAAGCGCGGCAATGGAAAAAATCCTGCCGTACCTGTCCGAAACGGAAGCGGATATATACCGTCGCGGGCGAAACTGCATTCACAACGTCACGCCGAAAAGCTGCACGCCCTCGGAGTACCGCCGCGCCACCGGATTGGAAGCACTGTTCGGCTATCTTTGGCTCCTGGGCGACACGGAACGGATCCACACCCTATGCAGAATCGGCATTGGAATCGGTGAGACGGCGGAAAACGGTGCGGAGGAGGTGTGAAGATGGCAATTTACCTGGATTCCCCGAAAAACGGAGAGACGATCTCGTTTCTGACCGACACACAGCGGGAATATATCGCCGCGGAGACAAAGCGGGAGACGACAATCGGCGGCGCGATTGATTATCTGCATCTCTATCGTACCGGGGTAGATCAGTCACTGCCGGAGACGCGGTACTGTACGTTCACGGCGGATGGCGACGCGTTTTCGGTGCTTTTCGCGCCGGAGGGATACGCGCCTGTGCTGGTACACGCCACAAAAACGACGGTGGCGATGCCGTATCTGCCGAGTGGCGCTCGTGTACGGTGGCAGGTGTTTTCGGAGAATGACGAATGCTCCGACGAGGGCTTCTTTTTCACCGCGGACGAACCGGTGCGTTTTATCCGGGTACCGGGAATCACCAACGTGCGGGATTGCGGCGGCTGGCGGATTCCGGAGGGCACAATGCGGCGGGGTATGATCTTTCGCGGTTCGGAATGGGACGTACACTGTCACCTCACACAGGATGGCGGACGTGTGCTCGTGGAAGAAATGCACCTGCGCACAGAGCTCGACATGCGCGGTGAATCCAAAGCGGACGAACCTGGCGTGCTGGAGGATGACGGCGTACAGCGGATCCGGATTCCGCTTGTGCCGTATGATGAAATCTTCACTCCGGAGGCAATGGAGGCGTATGGCGCCTATTTCCAGCTGTTCAGCGAACCGGCTCTGTTCCCATGCTATCTCCACTGCTGGGGCGGCGCGGATCGCACAGGCACCCTTGTCTATCTTCTGCAAACGCTCCTCGGCGTATCAAGAGCAGACGCGGTGCTTGACTATGAATTGACGACAATGTCGGTCTGGGGCGTGCGGTACCGTCGCTTCGAGCCGTTCGCGCAGATGGAAAAGCGGCTTTTGCAGTGGTACGGCACAGACGACGCTTCTATGCAGACGGCGGTACACCGGTATCTGCGGGACTGCGGCGTGGCGGAGCGCGAGCTTGCGATGGTGCGCGCGAACCTCACGGACAGAGGATGACGGCGCGTAAAATCCGCTATAACGAATAAAAATTCTTTATTACGAGGTAAGAGCACCATGAAATATATTGCAATTATCGGCTACGGCGTCGTGGGCGGCGGGATCACGACATTTCTCGAGAGCAACGGCGCGGAGGTCGAAAAAACGGTCGGCGAGCCGGTTTCCGTCAAATACATCGTCGATCTGCGGGAGTTCCCCGAATCTCCCTACAGCGACCGTGTGGTGCACACCATCGATCCGGTGCTTGCAGACGGCGCCGTGAGCCTTGTGTGCGAAACGATGGGCGGCGCGCATCCGGCGTATGAATATACGATGGCGGCGTTTCAGGCGGGCAAGAGCGTGGTCACATCCAATAAAGAGGTCGTCGCCATGTTTGGGGACAAGCTGCTTGCCGAGGCGAAAAAGCACGGCGTTGCTTACGCGTTTGAGGCAAGCGTCGGCGGCGGCATCCCGGAGATCCGCTCCATGCTGACCTCCCTTGCGGCGGAGCGCGTCACCGGCATCGCGGGCATCGTCAACGGCACGACCAACTACGTTCTCACGCGGATGAAAAACGAAGGCAAGCTGTATGGGGAGATCATCGAGGACGCGAAAACGCTCGGCTACGCGGAGGCAAATCCGGCGGCGGACGTGGACGGCATAGATGGGCTGCGCAAAATCCTCATTCTGACCGCGCTTGCCACCGGGGAGCTCTATCGCCCGGAGGACGTGCGGACCGAGACCATGCGGAACGTATCGTCGCGCGACATCCGGGACGCGGCGGCAGTCGGCGCGTCGGTGAAATATATCGCACAGTTAACATTGGCACCGGCGGGAGCCGCTCTGTCAGTGTGCCCGCGCTTTGTACCGGAGACGGACATTCTCGCGCACATCCACGACGTTTTCAACGGCATTCGTGTCACAACCACGATGCTCGGCGATATACTGTATTATGGCAGAGGCGCGGGACGGCTTCCAACGGCGGCGGCGGTCATGGCGGATGTGTGCGGGATCCTCTCCGGCGCGCTTTCGCATGAGAAAACGCCGGTCTTTGTACGCGCGACGGAGGCGGCGATCGATCCGGAAACGGTGCCGTGCCGTCGGTATGCCCGGTTTACACACGACGTATACGACGCGCTTACGCATTTCACGGCGGTGCAACGCGTGCCGGGGACAACGGATGCCTATGTAACGGAGCCTGTCACCGGAGAAACGTGGCGCGCGATCGCGGATACGGTCGGCGAACCGATCGCGGCGTATCGGTTCCTGTAAACGTCCGATGCTTCTGCCGGAGAGGGAGGCGCGCTATGGCACGGTACACGATCACAGCTCTCTGGAGAGGCGGAAGATACGATATTCGCGATAAGGACAGAATCGATGCTGGAGCAGGCGTATTCACCGCCGTGGGCGGAGACGCGATACAGCTGTCGGAATCGGGCAGGTACACGCTTTGGGAGATAAACGGTTTCCGGATGCACCACGCGGTTCTGCCGCTGTTTCGTTTTCTCGATGCGGCGGGGCTCCCGTCCTGTCCGGTTGCCGTGAGCGATACCAGACTGGCGCTGCTTTTGTCGGAGGACGTAACGGCGGCAAGGCTGTGGTCGGCGCTGCAGGAACGGGAAACGGAGACGGCGCGCACGCTGTCATAGAGAAACGCTGTCCTTTCGCGCACCCATAGGGATATTGCGCGCAAAAAAAGGGGACGTGTCGAAACGTCCCCCCTTGTCTGTGTTTTTTTGCCTGTGGAGCGGTCACATGCCTGCCAGCGCCGCGCCGATAACTGTGCCGAAGCGGGAATTCTGCGGAATTGTGAAGCGCATATCGAACATGCGGTTCAGGGTGCCGAAGATTTCCTCCGCCTGCGGGACGCTGGACAGATTGCCGGTCAGCACCACGTCGCGGATACCATAATTGCGCGCGGCGAAGATCGAAACCATGCCGATGGTCTCGAAGACCATATTGATGAGGGCAAGCGCGATATCCCCTCTGGTCGCGATGTCGCTGACGTTTCCGAAATTGGACGCGGTCATGGTGTCGGAAAAGCCGGGAACGATGTCGTGCTTGGTGATGTCGTTGATTTTGAGGTCGACGTGCGAAAGATCGCCCTCGGACGCAATGTCCACAATGTGCGCGATGTTGTCCATGCCGAGCAGCCGCTTCGACAGACCGAGCAGTGTGCCGCCGCCAACGCCCGTTCCGCCCAAATATAGCGGCGCCTCGCCTGACTTCGCGTAGACCAGCGCCGTGCCGGTGCCGCAGCTTGCGATGATGCCCTCGGTGAGCCCGGAGAGATATAGTCCGCCCAGCCCGATGGCGCGAAATTCCTCGATGCGCTCAAACGGCAGGTCATAAAGGGAATCGGTCAGATAAGATGAGCCGACGCCGGTGATCATAACCTTGGCAATGTCGGACAAGGTCAGGTGATTGACAACAAGAAATTTGCCGAACGCGCCGTACGCCGAGGTGATGGGATCCGTCGCCCGGACAAACAGCGGCTCGATCAGTGCGTGGGTGACGGTATGAAAGCCGACGATTTTGGTGGTACTCCCGCCGACGTCGATGCCGATGACGATCTGTTTCTGCATAGCGATACCTCAAAAAGGGGAAGATTGGCTATAGTATACCACAAGTCCGCCGGGAATGCAACCGGCTGTGCGACAAAAAACGAAAAGAGGACGTAATTCCATGACAAACGCACCATCCGCTCTATCTGCGCTGCGGGAAAAAAAGCTCTACATCTTCGATATGGACGGCACCATCTATCTGGGGGGCAGACCATTCCCGTTCGCCATCGATTTTATTCGTAAACTGCGCGAAAACGGCAAGCGTGTCCTGTTTTTTACAAACAACGCTTCGCATGATCCGGTATTTTATGTGGAAAAGCTTACAAAACTTGGCTTTGCACCGCGCGAGGGCGAGATCTGCACCTCCGGAGACGTGACTGCTGCGTTTCTCACCCGGATGCGCACGGGGAAATCGGTCTATCTGCTCGGCACCCCCCAGCTGTGGGATCAGTTTCAAAAGGCGGGCGTCCGGCTGATCTGTGACAGGGACGGCAAGACGACGGCGGAGCGCGCGGATATTGTGGTCACGAGCTTTGACACCACGCTGACCTACGAAAAGCTGACCGTCGCATGCGACTTCATCCGCTACGGCGCGGAATATCTCTGCACCCATCCCGACTTCAACTGTCCGACCGAAACGGGCTTCATACCTGACAGCGGCGCGATCGCGGCGTGCGTTACAGCATCCACGGGAGTTTCTCCGACATATTTCGGCAAACCGTACCCGGAGACCGTCGCGATGATGGAGGAGATGACCGGTCTTTCCCGTGCGGACATGTGCATCTTCGGCGATCGCCTGTATACGGACATTGCGACCGGCAGACGGCACGGCATGCTCTCCGCGCTGGTGCTGACCGGGGAGACCAAAATCGATGATGTGGAAGGTGCGGATGACGCGGACAAGCCGGAGCTTGTGTTTCCATCGCTCGCGGAGGCGGACACGGCGATCTTCGGCGCGTGAAAAACAGGGGATTTCAGCTGTCTCCGACGATTGCTTCCGCAAGCGCTTCAGCCATCCAGCGGATCGCCTGACTCGCTTCCTCCATCGTAGACGACGCGGCGCCGGCTTCGATCAGCAGCGAACCCTTTGTGTATTGCTCGTTGAAGCTGGCAGAGCGGAGGTTGATGTCGCGGCACAGTCCCGGATGCGCCTTGGTCAGCGATTTTTGGAGATGCGCCGCCAGGGAGAGGTTGTCCTGCCAGCCGGAATGACCGCTGCCGCCGTGATCTGTGCCGACGACGAACATGAGCTGCGCCGCGGAATTTCCGTTTTCCTCCAAAACAGGCGCCACGCCGTGTACCTTACCGGAAGCGCCTGTCCACTCGATGGCGTCGCGATGAATGTCGAATATGTACCGGATCGACGGATACGCCGCAAGCGTTTCCCGGATATAGAGTGATGCATTGTAGTACGCGCTGTCAAAGCGGTTTTCGTCAAACGCCGTTTCGCAGTGAATAACCGGTATCCCGTTTTCCGTAAGCACATCCGCCATCAGCGCGCCGAGTCGGATCACGCTTTTCTCTTTATCTGCCGTGTGAAATCCCGTTCCTGCGGAGTCGAGGTAGCCCTCGGTTCCGTGTGTATGCAGGATCAGACAAACCGGCGCGTCCTCTCCGTAAACTTCCTGCAATTTCCACAGAGGTTCGATGGACAGCGGACTGTCGGCGAGCGCGGCAAGCGATGGCTGATACGGCGTTTCGTTGACCAGTCCCAGACCGTTCTCGCTCCGGGAGGAGAGATCCTCACAGAGCCGCTCCTTTTCCGACGGCGTGTACGTTTCCATGCCGCTCTCCGCTTCGTTCGCGGGTGCAGACTGCACGGACAATTCCGGTATGCCCGACAGTCGCGCCGATCCTGCGTCCGGAGTGTCTGCCTGTGAAGCCGTTGACGTGCGCACGGTGATCCTGTCGGCGCCGCCTGCGATCTCACCAAGGACAAGCCGTGACAGAGCATCCGACAGCGCCGTGCCGCCAGACAATGCATCGCTGCCGTGAAAGTACGCACTGCAGAGGTAAACCGCGCCGCCCAGCACGCAGAGAAACAGACAAAACGCGCGCAGGAGAAACGAAAGCACAGGGAAGATCCGCGCGCCCTTGTCCGACACACACGCGGTCGCGACATCGGCAGGCTGCGGAGTCGGCTGCTTTGCCTGTTCTTCCGGAATCGTTGAGATGTACAGCGAATCGTTTGAGTCGCTTGCGTTCTCCGGCAAATCTGACGCGATTTCAAGAGGTATATCGGCAATAGGCGGTTCTGCCGTCGGCAAAGGAACCACGGATCCTTCCTCCGTTGGTACCGTATCTGCGGGAAGCCGCTCTCTCTCGGGCGGATCCGTACCGGGTGCGAATACGGACTTTTCGCGTGTGGGCATATCGGTGTGCTGCATGATTGCGTCATCCCCTCCGACTGTTTTTTATCCGATTGTATGCGCGGCATGCAGAGATCATACCGGAAATTTCCGGGAAATCAGCCGCCTGCGAGATAGCGCGCGATCCCGCCGGCGATCCCCTGCGCGTATCGTTCGACGAGGGAATCTATGGCACTGTCCGTTACAAAAAGCTCATTTGCCGTCACGTCGGAGCCGCACAGCGCGGACGCACGGATCACAGTCGGGACGCCGATGGTGCAGACAGGGCAGGGCATGGTGCGCGCGCTGATCTCCTCTGCGTGAATACCGCTGCCGCCGCCCGGTGTGATCGCGTCCCCGGAGAGCTGGATCACTCTGCCGAGCGTATCCCGCGACTTTGCCGCCAATGCGTCCACGGCAATGATGCGCCGCGCGTGGCAGACTTCTGCTATGGCATGGAGCAGGGGAACGGTCGGAATCCCTGTTTTTGCGGCGACGCCCGGAGCGAATATGCAGAGAGGAGAGAACGCAGCCGACAGCCTGTCGCAAACCATTGGTCCAAGCGCGTCCGCGGTGATCGATCGGTTGCCGATACCGCAGACGAGAGTGCAGCCATCCGTATCCGGCGCGATCTGCCGCAGAATTTCCGCGACCACGCCGACAACGCCGCGGCTGTCCCCGGTGCTCCATATGCCGCAGTCGCCTACGGAGACGGTGATGTACGTGCCGAATACGGTGCGCTGCCGGCGGCAGGGGTATCCGTGTATACATGCTTCAGAGGCGGGATCGGTGTCCACGGGCGCGGAAAAGCCAAACTGCTCCGCGGCGAGGGAGCTTGCGGTGGGATGACGGGAAAACACGCGGCATGCCTCCTTTGTAGGGAAAATCGCCCGCAGATAGGCTGTCCAGATCTGCCCTGTATCATACGCGTTGCGCGGAAGTTTTCCGAAAAAGCTGTGTTTCAACGTGAAAAATACCCTGAAAAACCGATTTTGTCCGCTGTAAGCCGCCAAAGTCGCAAAACAAGGTGTAAAAGTTGCACAAAAAATCCGCTTGGAATTGTGCACATAGATGAAACTTGTCAAGAACCCAAAAGAACGTGTTGCTATTTTGACAATTCCGTGTTATAATGTGGTGAGTGAGAATAATCGTACCCTTTGTACGCGTTATTTCCAAAGTAGTTCGAGGAGGATTTACAAAACCATGAAAACAAAGGTGCTGTCCCTGATTCTGGCTGTGCTGATGCTCGTCCCCATGATGGCAAGCTGCACGACGCTCGAAGGAGACGACAAGGGTGCTATCATTGATATGTACCTGACTACGGAAGTTTTTGACTTCGACCCCCAGCTTACGATCACCGACGCTGCCCAGCTTAAGTATATGCGGCTCATGTATGAAGGACTGACCCGCATCAACGAGAAGGGGCGGTGGGAAAAGGCTCTTATGAAAAAGTATAAGGTGGAAAAGGACGACGGAAAGACCTTCTCCATCCTGATCGATCTCAAAACCTCTCGTTGGAGCGACGGCAGAACCGTCCAGGCAGGCGACTTTGTCTATTCCTGGAAGAGACTGCTTGACCCCGATCAGAAGCACGAAGCGGCTTCTCTGCTGTACGACATCAAGAACGCCAAGGCTGCCAAGATGGGCGACGCGTCCATTGACGATGTTGGCATCGCGGCTGTCGATACGTACACGTTGCGCATTGAGTTTGAATCGAAGATCGATCTCGATTCCTTCTTTGAAAAGCTGTCCGCCATCGCGCTCGTTCCCCTGCGCGAGGATGTCATCAGCCGTTATGGCGAAACCTGGGCGAGAAAGACCACATCCATCGCTGTAAATGGTCAGTTTATCCCGAAATCCATGGTAGCCGGCTCCGAGATCAAGCTCGAACGCTCCAGCTACTACTATACCGATCCCGATAAGAAGGATGAGGAAGCTCTCGACAAGTACGTAATCCCGTACCGTCTGTGGAACACCTATAACAAAGGCGATGCGGCGGCACAGCTTGCGGCTCTGAACGAAGGTGCGATCTTCTACGATGGTGAAATCGCGCTCGCGGAACGTGCGAATTACGCGGATTCCGCAGTGATCACCGACATGATGGGTACCCACACCTATATGTTCAACACCACAAACCCGCTGTTTGAAAAGGCTGAGGTGCGTCAGGCACTGTCTCTCGCTCTCGACCGCGAAGCCATTGCCAACATTGTTACTTTCGCGAAAGCGGCAAACGGCTTTATCCCGTATAAGGTATACGACGCAGATTCCAAGACCGAGTTCCGGGAAGTCGGCGGCAGCGTGATCTCCACCTCCGCGGATACCTCCAAGGCACAGTCTCTCCTGTCCTCCGCCGGTGTGACCAAGGGTTCCTTCACCATCAAGGTCAGAAACGACGAAGTGGACATCGCTGTGGCGGAATACGTCAAGGGCGTATGGTCCGGTCTTGGCTTCACCGTTGACGTGGAAGTCATGGAAACCAAGAAGAACTCGAACGACTGCCAGGACGATCTGTTCCAGGATGCATTTGAAGCAGGCGACTACGACGTCATCGCGTATGATATGATGATGCTTTCTCCCGACGCGTTCTCCGCTCTCGCACCGTTCTCCGCTGCCTATTCTGGCAACGGCGTGGACATGAACTCTGAAACCTATGATCTCTATGGCAATGCGTGCGGCTACGCAAACGAAGCGTATGACGCGCTGATTGACCAGGCGAACTCCACCTACGACAGAGCCGAGAGAGCCGCTGTTCTCCATCAGGCGGAAACCAAACTCCTGGAGGATATGCCTGTGTGCCCGCTTTACTTCATTCAGAGCGCGTACGTGTATTCCTCTGAGCTGTCCGGTATCGAAACCGACTATTACGGCACGCAGCTCTTCACCAAGGTCAAGCTCAACGATTACATGACCTACAAGGCTGCTACCGATACCGCTGCCGAAACCAAAGCCGCTTCCACGGAAACAGCAGCACAGTAATCGCGTATCCATGGCTCGCGTGACGGTTCGGTTGCGTGGGCACCCATAACCGTGAGATCGGAGCTGTTTCTTTGTGGCGCTTTCGCTCATGAAACAGCTCCTTTTTCATGGAATCTCACCGACGAAACTTGTAGTTTTCTGTCATAGCGCAAACTGCATAGATCGGTACGTCCGCAAGATTGCCGGGATTTTGGTACACGCCGGATCACGGAAAAAGGCATCGCGCGGGATCGCAATTTTGTAGAGGGAAGGTTTACCTACGGTGGCTGAGCTTTTGAGAGAGCAGGATCAGGTCAAGGTTTTTATCCTGTATCTGCTGGAAAAAATCGGGTATCCCCTGAATTACACCGACATCGGAACCATTGTCATTCGAGACGGGCTGGTCGATTATTTCAATTTCGTGGAGTGCTTCCAGCACCTCATGGAAAATGAACTGATCGAGGGCAAACGCGAAAATGGCGAGGTCATTGATCCCTTTGTCTTTCATCCGGACGACGATGGGATTTTATACAGCGTCACACGAAAGGGAAAAATCGTCGCAGAAGGGCTGTCTGAGGATCTGCTTGGCGCGGCGGTACGTGAAAAAAGCTATATCAGCGCGATGCGTCACCTGTCGCTGGAAAAACGCGGCGCTGTTATGGATCAATCCTGCGAACGGGACGGCGAGGGATATATCTTTCACTGCTCGATCAAGGACAAGGACGGCATGGCGATGAAGCTGTCCCTGCGCGCCGATACGTACAACCAGCTGCGGCGTATGCAGATGAATTTCGAGGACAAACCGGATGTGGTTCTCCGTGGCATTACAGCGCTTGTCACCGGGAACGTCAATTATCTCTTCGAGAATTGACATGCGTCCGGGAAATCGCATCATAACGACAAATATAGTCATTTCCCCAGCGATTTCCACGGCATTTTTGTTGTACCACGGTGCCTGATTTTCGAAATGTGTAGAAGTTGCACAAGGGGGTTCGAGCATGCCGTGAAATTATATGAAAAAAATTTGAAGATACTATTGACAAACGCGCATTTCATGATATAATAAAGTAGAGGGAGCGATGAAGCTGAACGCTTCAGAGCAAACCTCACATTCTATGACAATACTGAACGTATCCTGAAACAAACGAGGATGATCGTGAACGAGGAAACGCGAAATCAGGACGTGCATGTGCCCGAAGCTGCTTCGGAAACAAGTGCTTTCAAAGAGACAACGGAAGCGACAGAGGCGAAAAACACGACCGCAGATCTCGAATCTGTGGATCGGGAGAAAAAAGATCCGTTTGCCGATACGCCGCCTGAGGTGCCGTTGCTGCTTGCAAAAATCCGTTCCGGGGATTCTGAAGAGTTTACCGTGTTGTGCCGCCTGTATACTCCGCTGTTGGACAGCATGACGCGCCAATTTGCGCCGTCTATGGGAATCACGGAAACGACGATTGGCAAGGGCGGTTTGGGACTGGAGGAACTGCGGCAGGATGCATCAATGGCACTGTATAAGGCAGCGCAGCGATACGATCCCGACGGTGCGGAAAAAGGCAAGGCGGTTTCGTTCGGTCTGTACGCAAAAATTTGCATCCGCAACGCGCTGATTTCCGTGCTCCGCCGCGCCAAACGGCAGGAACGTAGATGGGAACGCGAAAGGAAAGCGGATGCACAGTCGGATGCCTTCAGTGAAAGGTTGCCGGAGGACGCGATTGCGCCGTTTCGTGATGTGTTGTCAAAATTCGAGTATACTGTATTTGCTTTGTATATTACAGGCAAGCCTCCGCGAGAAATATCCGCTGAAGTTGGCAAAAGCGAAAAATCTGTCAGCAACGCGATCTACAGAAGCAAAACAAAGATAATAGGAATGCTTGCGAAAAAGAAGGGAAACGGAAGTCAAAACGGTATGTTTCCCGCCAAATGAAGAATAGACCAGGCTTTCGCTTGATTCTATATACGCCCGAATAGCTTAACGGTAGAGCGTTGTTTTCAAAGGTGACGGTGCGAATCCGTCGAGGGCAGAAATTTCATCCACACAAAAGCGAGGAAAAAGAGATGTACGAGGACAAGACCTTAACTTGTAAGGAATGCGGCAACGAATTCGTTTTCACAGCCGGTGAACAGGAATTCTATGCAGAAAAAGGCTTCCAGAACGAGCCCCAGAGATGCAAAGCATGCCGTGACAAGAGAAAGAACGGTACCAAGGAAACGAAAGAAATGTTCACCACCGTATGCGCAAACTGCGGTAAGGAAGCAAAGGTTCCGTTCCAGCCGAGCAACGACAGACCGGTTTACTGCAGCGAGTGCTTCGCCGCTATGAAGAACCAGCAGTAATCAATGCACAAAGCCAAAAAGAGCATGGTACTTCGGTACCGTGCTTTTTGTTTTACCATATAACGACCTGAAATCGGGTATCAAGGCGGACATACTGCAAGAAAAAACGCCGTTTGCGCATAAAATCGTGGTTTTCTTGTAAATAGGACTGTACAAACGTCGGATTTTGTGATATAATAACACTGTATAGGCATACCTATGCGGTTTTGCGTAGGTTGTGTACTTTCCGGATAGATTGTGGGATACTGTGCATATGGAAAAGAAAAATTACGAACGGGAAAAAACGCAGGATTCCCGCGGTAGGAAAAAGCCTTACGAAAAGAAGGCGTACGATAAAGAAAAAAAAGAAGGAAACGGAAAACCGTACCATACACCGAAAAATGCGTACGGTGGCAAGCCGTATCGAAACGAAAAGGAACGTGCGGGAGACAGGGAACGGTATCAAAAGCGGGACCGTTCCTCTGCCAACCGGTTTGCTTCCAGGCTTATTGACGACGCCGGGAGATACGAAAATACAGAGCAGTATACAGATACGTCGATGGCACAGATGCCGGAGAAGATTGATACGCCGTACACTGTGACAGAGGACGAGCTTGCGGAAACGGATACGGGACTGGTTGTGGGCAGAAACGCGGTCAGAGAGCTTCTCCGCTCCGGCAGACCGGTCGATAAGCTATATGTATCCGGAAGAGAAGGCTCCATCACGGCGCTTGTAGCGGAGGCGAAGAAACGCGGCATTCCCGTCGTGGACGCGGAAACGCAGAAGTTGGATCTTTTGGCAAACGGCGAGCACCACCAGGGTATCATCGCGCAGGCGGCGGCAAAGGAATACGTTACGATCGCGGATCTGTTGCAGATTGCACAGGATCGTGGGGAAATGCCGCTCATTGTGGTCTGCGATGGCGTGGAGGATCCGCATAACCTTGGCGCCATCATCCGAGCGGCGGAATGCTGCGGCGCGCATGGTGTGATCATTCCCAAAAGACGTGCGTGCGGCTTGACGGCTGCGGTATCCAAGGCGTCCGCCGGTGCGGTAGAGCATATGGCGGTAGCACGGGTACAGAACATTGCCGGCGCCATTGAGGAGCTGAAAAAAGCGGGTGTATGGACATTCGCGGCGGAAGCGGACGGAAACGATTTCTGGACCTCCGACTTCCGCATTCCGTGTGCGATTGTTTTGGGCAGCGAGGGCGATGGCGTATCCCGATTGGTACGTGAGCGCTGCGACTTTCTCGTTTCTATCCCAATGTACGGCGAAGTCAACTCCCTAAACGTGTCCACAGCAGCTTCCATTCTCCTATGCCATGCGGCAAGAATGCAGAGAATGCCAAAATGATAAAAACTGCCAAAGAAAGCAGAACTATAGCTCATAGAACAGACACCATAGCGATCCATTTCTGGGAAAGGAACGATCCCGTGTACGCGGGGTCAGGCAAAGCATATGGCAAAGGATAAGAACAAGCAGACAGGTTCCGCCGGGGATTCCATCGACCGCGATACCTCCATCGATGCGACCTCGCAGAGCGAATCGGACAGCGAGCTCGACATACATGCTCTTTTGCGCAAGTATATGCCCGATTACGAGACGGAGGATACAGAACCGACCGGCAGCGTGCTCCGGCAGCTCAAGCAGTCTGAATCCACACCTGCGGACAAAGAGACAAAAAATGCGGCAGATTCTGAAAAAAAGACGAAAACAACGGATTTGTCAAAAAAAATCTTGACAAATCCATCCGAAGATGCACCGAACACAGATGCGGCGGAATACGATTTCACAGACGACCTTCCTGTGGTACAGAGTACGGATGCCTACGAGCTTGAGGATGAGGAAGGCATTTACGAAGACGACGTACCGCAGCCGAAAAAGAAAGCAAAACGGGAAAAGCCCGTAAAAAAAGCAAAGACAGAGAAGAAAAAGCGTGGTCTGTTCGCGAGACGGGACAAAACGAGCGCCTACGAAGACGACGATACCGTATTGCCGCCGGAGAATTTGTTTACAAACGAGGAAGATTCCAACGACCATTCTGCCGTGGACAGCGCGTTTCCTGTGATGGACACGACGCCTGCGGACGAGATTGGCGACGGCGTCATGAACAGCATGGGCATTCCGGAAGCACCGATTTCCAAGACGGTGGACATGCCGCTTACCGATACTGCGCCGCAGAGCAAGCCGACGGAAGAAGCGCAGGCAGACGCGGACTCCTTTGAAAATTCCATTGACCTTGACGCTATTGCGGCTTCTCTGTCCCTCGCGGAGGAAAAAACGGCAGAAAATGCGTCGGATGCTCCTAAAGAAACGGAAGATTTCCGGAAAACAGTCGATGAAGCTGAAAAGGACGATTCCTTCGACCCGACAGACATCAATCTGATGGTCGCGTTCGGCATGGACGAGGATGGCGATAAATCCGCACGGAAAAAGACGAAAAAGAAGAAAAATGACGACACGGATTCCGGTGAGACCCGCGAGCAAAAGGCTGCCAGACAGGTTGGCGACCGTTTGGAAGCGGAACAGGTCGGCGCACGCAAGGTCAAGCTCGAGTATCCCGAGTACATGGATCGTTCGCAAACGCCGGAGATCCAGAAGCGGTACCGCGCCAAGTTGATTGGTCTGTACATAAAGCTCGGTTTGTGCGGCATTTTCACGGTGTTGCTGCTCGTTTTTGAAAATATGGAGGTGCTCGGCAGACTCTTTACCGGCACGGCAAAGCAGTTCGGCGGTGTATTCGACCCGGCTGTCTATCCGACCGTGTACGCAATGGTCAGCCTCCAGCTCATGCTGCTTGCCTGTGTATTCGCCTGGGAGCAGATTTACGACGGCTTACGGAATCTGTTCCGCGGCACGCCGAAGCCGGAATCGCTGACAGCTTTGCTCACCTTTGCAGGAATCGCCTACACCGCTATGATCGCGCGTATCACCGTGCAGTCCGAGGAGCCGGTCATGTTCAACTTCGTGATCGCACTCGCGGCGTTCATGACCATCTGCGGCGCGATTTACAACACCAAGCGCGAAATGCTCGGTTTCCAGGTTGTATCCTCGCCGAAGCCGAAGCACATCGTGGTCCGCGTGCCTGACGATGAATCCCGCTGTGAGACCGGCGCGTTCGCGGAGGACGAAAACATCTGCGATGTCATGCGGATCGAGAAAACCGATTTCGTCGACGGCTTTTTCACCCGTCTGTACACGCCGGATCCGACTACGAACCTCTTTATGAGCTGCGCGATGGGCATCGTCGTCGCACTGTCCGTGCTGTTCGGCGTATTTACCGGTGTGCGCGGCGGCAGTGGTATTGAGATTGCCCGCGTGGTCATCGTTTCTCTCTGTACAATGGCGCCGCTGTCCGTTTTCCTGGGATTTGCATATCCGTTCTGGCGCGCAAATGTGGCGTCCCGCGATTATGACAGCACCATTATCGGGGAATCGTCGCTCGCAGAGTACGCAAACGCTTCCATTGTCACTTTCGATGACAAAAATGTGTTCCCGTCGTACAGCGTAAAGGTGCAGAATATCCGCATCTACAACAACGCCCGGATTGATCGCGTGATGTATTACGCCGCGAGCGTGTTTGCCAAAGCCGGCGGACCGCTGCAGGATGTGTTTGAGGTCGCGACGATCGAGATGGGTCACTCCGACAACGTCAACATCTTCGACACCGACAGAGGCTTCCTGGCGGCAGAGGTCGATGGTGTGAACATCCTTTTCGGCAGCGCGAAAGCATTGGCGGAACGAGGACTGAAGATCCCGCGCACGGTGTTTGACGAGGACGCGGATATGTCCGACGAGCTGTCCATTATGTATATGTTCCGTGAGGATCGTCTCGTCGCGAAAATGTACATCCAGTACGTTATGGACGGCGATATCGAGCTGATTCTCGGCCAGTTCCAGAACAGCGGACTCTACGTCTGTGTGCGCACGTTCGATCCGAACATCGACGAGCGGATGATCGCACGCAAGGTCAACATGAAGCGGATTCCGCTGAAGGTGGTTCGATACGCGTCCACGGAGAATGAAACCGCCGAAAAAGCGTCGTCGGGACTTGTCACGTGTGGCTCACCGAAATCGCTCCTGCAGGTCATCTCCTACTGCGATAAGGTGCTGCACACGAAAAAAACGAACATCGCCCTGTACGTTCTTGCCATGCTCATCGGCGCCGCCGTCATGGTGCTGCTTACCTTGTCCGGCTCCATCGGCGTCATGACCTCTTTGTACATTGCACTGTATCAGCTGCTGTGGCTCGTACCGATGCTGGTTTCGTCCAAAATGTTTATCCGCTAAAGAATAAGAAATCGATAGTCACGGGAGAATCGTGGGAAAGCTTGTGCGTTTCGCATGAGTTTTCCCCGTTTCTTTGAAGAGGGAATTATGAGAGAAGATATAAAGAGTTTTATCACCACCGTTGAAAAGCCCGGTCGTTATTCCGGCGGGGAAACCGGCAGTGTGTTCAAAGACTTAGCCAAAGTGAAAATGCGCATCGCGTTCTGCTTCCCGGACGTGTACGAGATCGGCATGTCCAACCTCGGCATGCGTATTCTCTGCGGCTGCTTCAACGAGATCCCGGAGGTCTGGTGTGAACGGGTTTACGCACCCTGGACGGATATGACAGCGGAGATGGAAAAGCGCGGGATCCCGCTCTTTACGCACGAAAGCGGCGATCCGGTCGGTGAAATGGATATGGTCGCGTTCACGATGCAGTATGAGCTGTGCTATACCACAATGGTGAAGATGCTCCAGCTTGCGCGCATTACGCTGCATGCCGCCGATCGTGGGGACGACGATCCGATTGTCATTGCAGGCGGTCCTTGCTCCTACAACGCCGAACCGGTCGCGGATTTTGTCGATATTTTCTCCATTGGCGAAGGCGAGGAAGCACTTCCGGAACTGGCACGACTGTATATGCGCATGAAGGACGAGGGAACCTATACGCGCAGGGCATTTCTTTTTGCCGCTGCCACAGAGCTGCGTGGTTTCTATGTACCGTCGCTTTATGAGATCGCCTATCACGACGACGGCACCATCGCGTCGATCAGAACGGCGGATCCGCGTGTCCCGGAAAAGGTGACCAAGCGTGTCATTGCCGACATCGACCACTGCTATATTCCGCGCGATCCGGTGATCCCGTACATCGAGACAGTGCAGGATCGCGTTACCATCGAGGTATTCCGCGGCTGTATCCGTGGCTGTCGATTCTGTCAAGCGGGATTTGTTACGCGTCCCGTTCGTGAAAGATCACCAGAGATGCTGAATGAGCTTGCGAAAACGCAGATTGAAAACAGCGGATATGACGAAATATCCATGTGCTCCCTGTCCATCAGCGACTACACCAAAATCCGTGAGCTGACGGACGATCTCCTTGCGTGGACAACGGACAAGCGGGTCAGTATTTCCCTGCCGTCCCTGCGCGCGGACAGCTTTACTAAGGAGCTGATGGAGAAGATCACCACAGTCCGGTCGAGCACCATCACATTCGCACCGGAGGCCGGCAGCCAGAGACTCCGCGATGTCATCAACAAAAACGTCACGGAGGCGGACATTCTGCGTGCCGCCGGCGTCGCGTACGCTGCCGGAAAAAGCCAGGTCAAGCTCTACTTCATGGACGGATTGCCGTATGAAACCTATGACGATATTGCCGGGATCGCGGAGCTTGCACACCATGTTGTGGATGCATATTACCAAACGCCGGACAGGAACAAACGCCAGCAGCCGCAGGTGACGCTCAGTGTAGCATGCTTTATCCCGAAGCCGCATACGCCGTTCCAGTGGGAAGGGCAGAATACGTTCCCGGAGCTGGAGGAAAAGCAAAAATTTCTCTCCGACTGCATCCGCGACCGCAAGGTACGCTACAATTACCACGACGCGAAGGTTTCCCATATCGAAGCGGTTTTTGCAAGAGGGGACCGGCGCTTGTCCAAGGCGATTGAGACGGCGGTTTCCCGTGGGATTTTCCTCGACGCCTGGGAAGAAAACTTTGATTTCGACAGCTGGATGCAGGTGTTTGCGGATTGCGGACTCGATCCGGCGTTCTACGCG
Organism: uncultured Eubacteriales bacterium; assembly: GCA_934433485.1. Lineage (GTDB taxonomy): Bacteria > Bacillota > Clostridia > Oscillospirales > CAG-272 > UMGS1696. The sequence continues at coordinate 114,513 of CAKRZR010000001.1, forward strand.
AACCGAAATATTCCGGATGAGGAGATCCTGCCGTGGGACATGATCGACTGTGGTGTGACGAAATCGTTCCTGCTGTCCGAGCGGCATAAGGCACAGGCGGTAGCTACCACGCCGTCCTGTAAGGAAAAATGCGCCGGCTGCGGCGTGAATCGACTGGTGGACAAGCGTTATTGCCGTTGGTGTCCGGGGCATCCCGACTCCTCTGATTCCTCCGGCGACATCGCAGGCGATCGCCCGGCGCCGCCGAAGCCGATTTTACCGCCCAAGGGCAGTGTCAAAGCCGTGCGCACGATCCGCGTCCGGTTTTCCAAGGGTGGCGCCGCGCTGTATGTCTCCCATCTGGATCTCTCCAAGGTCATGATGCGCGCCGTTGTACGTTCCGGTCTGCCGATCTACTATACAGAGGGCTTTAACCCGATTCCGAAGATGGTTTTCGCGACCCCGTTGTCCCTCGGCTGCGGAGGAGACGCGGAAATTCTTGACCTGCGGCTGATGCAGGATGTGTCCAATGAGAAAATCAAGGCGCGTCTGTCCGAAGTAATGCCTGCCGGAATTGAAATTCGTGACGTGTATACCGCGAAAACCAAGCCGAGCGACGCCGCGTACGCTGAAAACGAGATCACGTGGGTGAACGGCGTATATCCGGACGGGATCTGTGCCGCGATTGAGGAGTATTTCCGTCATCCCGTCCTTCTGATGAAAAAGTCAAAGAGCGGCGAAAAGGAAGTCGATGTGACCGATTACATCCGGAAAATTATCGCCGAGGTGCGCGACAATCGGCTGATCGTCACCGCCGTGTGCAACGCGAACCAGGAAAACTATCTCAACCCGGAGTATATTGCGACCGCTATCGACCGTGCATTCCACGTGACAGGCGAAAACGGCTACCACACGATCTGCCGGAAGCGGCTGTTGTGCGAGGATGGCGAAACGGATTTTCGATGAAGCGATATTGTGGCTGCGTCCGAAATTGCAGTCCGTGACAAAGCCGCACGCTTACGAAAAATTGTCGAACGAAACTTCCTCCGCCTCGCATAAATCGCGCAGCGCCGTGGACAGCTTGCTCCGCGCACTGCGATATCCTCCGTTATCCCCGGCAATGTATCGCGCTGCCATGTCGAAAAACGCATCCCGCACGCGATTGGTCTCTGTGTGACCGCAGAGCATGTGCAAAAGCTTTTCACGATCGGTAAACAGGCGGTAGAATGTGTCATATTCGATCTGAAAAGCGCGCAGATCGTTTTGTTTCGCGTCCACCTCTGCCGGAAATCTGGCGAGCGCGTCCGTGAGGGATTCCGCTGTCTTTGCCACGTATCGGATGTCGAGAACGAGAAACGCCGTCACCAATGCGAACACCGCTATAGCTATCCAAAATATCCGCATGTTATCCTCTTTTCTTGTGCAATTCCGCCAAACAATCTGCCTTTGTCATATGGTACGCTTTACCGCCGTCATCCAACGTAAGCAAAAAAAGCTCGTCGACGGCGGTTTTGTTTTTCGCAAGCCATCGTGCAAGCCAGCGCTCGTCCTTGCCGCACAGCGTTAAATTCTGCGGCAGCACCGTTCCGTCAATGACAATGGCATGCGCTATACCTGTCTCCGGTACCGAAATGTGCGCATCCTTGGGGGTAACAGGCTGCAGCTCCGTGCGCGGGAATACGGACAGCTTTCCGTTTTCCTCTAAGATCGCGTACGCAACATCCTCGATGTGCGCGATTCCTTTCTGGCGCAGCTCCGACAAAAGCTCATCAAGCTCCACACGATGCTTGCGCAGCACGGGAAACTGAATTTTTCCATACCGGATCACCACGGCAGGGCGTCCGTACAGAAGCCGTTTCATTCGATTGCTTTTGAGCATCAGAAATGACACGATTACCTCCAGCGACAACAAAAGCAGTACCGGCACCACGGCATACAGAATCGGCAGATCCCGATTGGAAATGGGATTCACCGCCAGCTCCGACAGCATGAAGGTCACGATCAGCTCACTGACCTGCAGCTCTCCCACCTGCCGTTTGCCCATCAGCCGCAATGCCAAAATCAAGAAAAAGTACATAAAAAGCGTACGAAAATAGACAGTAACCATATGCGCCTCCATGCGTAGTATGTGCAAAAGACTGGCGGATATGAAAGAAAAAACTGGAATCCATCGCACACAGAACAACGGCGGGAGTGTATGTGTTCCAGACACATTGCGAGGCACGCTTATAGAAAACGGAGGAAATGCAAAATGGATACAAAAATGGGAAAAAGACGCAGTTACCGCACGGAAAAACGATACATCGACACACCGGAAGGCAAATTGAAGCTGCTTGTTCTCACGCCGCCTGGCAATGGAACCGCACGTGTAGGTGTGTTGTGGATTCACGGCGGCGGTTATAGCACCGGCATGGCAGCGATGGCGCATTTCACAAGAGCACGCGATCTCTGTGCAGGCTGCGGCACCGTCGTTGTGTCCCCGGAATATCGCCTGTCCGGTAAGGCTCCGTATCCGGCGGCGCTGCACGATTTTCACGCGGCGCTGCTGTATCTACGCGATCACGCGGCGGCGCTTGGCGTACGGGACGATCAGATCATGGTCGGCGGCGAAAGCGCAGGCGGTGGACTCGCGGTCGCTCTATGTATGTACGAGCACGATCTTGGCGTGGACGGCGTGCGAATCGCGTTTCAGATGCCGCTGTACCCCATGCTCGATTGCGAGGATACGGAAACCTCCCGGGACAACCACGCGCCTGTCTGGAATACGCGCCGGAATCACTATGGATGGCGGCAGTATCTGCGTGATGTCGATAAAACCGCTGTGCCGTGCTACGCCTCTCCCGCCAGACGGGTCGATTACACCGGACTGCCGCCCGCGTACACCTTTGTCACGACTGCGGAGCCGTTCTACGCAGAGACAATGACCTACATACGCCGTCTGCAAGAAGCTGGGATCCGTGCACACGTGGACGTGTATCCGGGACTGTTCCACGCGTTTGATATGCTGCTCCCATGGCTGCCGGTCAGCAGAAAAGCCGCGCACGCGTTTACAGAACGGTTTCGATACGCTGCCGCACACGATTTCGCGCCGCAGTGGATCGACGTCGGAAAGCGAAAAAGCAAATGAAAAGTACCGCTTGTTCCTCTGATTGAGACAAACGGTACTTTCGTTTTCGGTGATTTTGGAGATTGCGGCTGCTGGTTGCGGTATATCCTTACAGGGTCCCGTTCGGCGCGATTCCGAGCATATATTCGACGCCGATAGCCACCAGTACGACCAGCACGGAGACGATACATCCATGCAGCATCGGCTTCGCACCGGAACGGCACAATGCGCGGAAATCGGTGTTCAGACCGATGGCGGCAAGTGCAGCAACCATGAGGAATTTGCTTATCGTTTTGAGCACCGCAGCAACGGCTTCAGGGATAAGTCCCAGACTGGTCAGTGCGGACATGGCGAGAAAGCCAAGGATGAACCAGGGGAAAATCTTTGCCAACCGCACGTTCACACCGGTTTTTTCCGCCTGTGCTTTCTTTTGGAGGTGCAGCTGGATCGTGGCAAAGACGAGCACAGCAGGAATGATTGCAAGCGTGCGGGTCAGCTTCACCATTGTCGCGAAATCACCTGCTGCCTCGCTGAACGCATATCCGGTCGCCACAACGCTGGAGGTGTCGTTGACGGCGGTGCCTGCCCAGAGTCCGAACGCTGCGTCCGACAGTCCCATGGCACGACCAAGCAATGGAAACACGACGATCATGACAGTGTCGAACAAAAATGTCGCGGACATCCCATAGGCGATGTCCATATCGGTGGCTTGAATGACCGGCGCAATTGCGGCAATGGCGGAACCGCCGCAGATGCCTGTACCCGCGTTGATGAGACTGCTTGTTTTCCAGTGCAGACCGAGTGCTTTTCCGATCAAAGCACCCAGACCAAAGCAGGTTGCGAGCGTGAAGATCATGACAATCAGGGAAAATCTGCCAACGGTGAGTACCGTTGCGATGTTCAGACTGGCGCCCAACAGGATGATGGCGAATTTCAGTATCTTTTTAGAGGTGAACCGGATGCCGTGCGAGGTGATCTCGTTTGGCTTATAGAACGCGTTGAAGAGCATGCCGATAAAAAGTGCGATGACGGAGGCGCCGATGAAGTGCAGTCCCGCCTTGCCTTCCAGAATTTCCAGTCCCTTCGCCACCGCGGCGATCACAAGCGAAAGCGCGATGCCGGGGAGCATTTTTACGATTTTTTTCATATTATCTGTCCTGCCGTTTTTGATGATTTATGCTTTTGTAAGTGTCTCCGCTACGTGGATCACGTCTCCCGCGCCCATGACAAGGATCATGTCACCCGCTCCGGTGTGCGCGTCGGCATATGCGGCGGCGTCGTGCAGGGTACCACAGACCGTTACAGGCTTTCCCAGAGACCGGATCGCATTGCCTAAGGCTTCCTCGCTTACCCCATAGGTATTCGTCTCCCGTGCAGCGTAGATAGGGCAGAGCACGATCTCATCCGCAGCGGAGCGACCGAGCGCGTCCCGGAAGGCGTCAAACAGCTCGCTGGTGCGCGAATACGTGTGCGGTTGAAAAACGACCAGTGTGTGACTGTACCCCATTTTCACGCATCCGGCAAGGGTAGCGGCGATCTCTGTCGGATGGTGCGCGTAGTCGGCATACACCGCGGCGCCGGACGGTGCGTTTCCCATGTGATCCATTCGGCGCACGATGCCCTGATACGCGGACAGACCTGCGCAGATCGATTCTTCGGACAGTCCGCAGACATGCGCGGCGGCAAAAGCGGCGACAGCGTCCAGAACACAGTGTTCTCCCGGCACCCGCAGACGGATTTCTTCTGTAACGGTGCCGTGGTGATGAATGCGGAACGCGCATCTGCCATGGTCGGAGGAGAGAATTTCCGCTCGATACTCCGCGGCTGGATTCTCCCGTCCGAACGTCACGCCGTGTCCGTGATAGTCCGCGAGCGCACGGAGACACTGCGCGTCGTCTGCGTTGACAACGGCGTAGCCGTCTGCTCCGGTTTTGTTCATAAACGCCGTGAAGGACGTACGGATGGTGTCCAGGGAAGGGAAATAGTCGACGTGATCCAGCTCTATGTTCAGCACCACCGCGACGGTCGGGTAGAAATCGAGGAAGGAGTCCATGTATTCACACGCCTCAAACGCGAAATACTCTCGTTCGCCGATGATGTCCACGCTTCCGCACTGCTTCATTTCCGCGCCGTTGATGACGGTCGGTCGGACAGCGGCGGTCGTCAGAATCTGCGCAAGCATACCTGTTGTGGTGCTTTTGCCATGCGTACCGGAGACGCCGATGCGCTTTTTGAAGTTGTGCATCAGGTAGCCGAGAAAGTCCGCGCGCGAGATCACCGGGATCCCCTGTGCGATGGCACGGCGGTACTCCGGATTGTCCTCCGGTATGGCAACCGTATAGATGAGCGCGTCGCAGTCCCGGATATGCGCTTCGTCCGCTGTGTAATATACCGAAATGCCCATGGCGGTCAATTTGTCTGTGAGCGGCGTTTCCGTGCGGTCGTAGCCGGATACCGTGTAGCCCTGCAAATGGCTGATATGCGCCAGCGCGTTCATGCTGATGCCGCCGATGCCGTCAAAGAAGAGCTTATGCGCGTCGGAGAGCATTTCTCCGATTCTCTCCGCGCCGAAATGTGTGTTTGGCAGTGCCATATCGTTACCTCACTTCCGCTTATCCGGGAAACGTCTGCACATAGACATGCAGTCGCGTTTCCCGCATTTACGTTTTGCATACATTATATCACAAAACCGAGTGCAGTACACCCATAAATTGTAAATTCTGTTTTTGCCGCAGCTGTGTATCCCGGAAACCGATTTGCGTCAAAACTTACGTTTTTACCCTGCAAACAGCCCCATGAATTTCGATTTTTTCCGTTTCGCACCGGTTCGACAAGCCTCGATTGCATCTGTGGAATGACGCTGTTTTTCGGAAATTCACGTGAAAAAATATAACATATATTTCAAAGAAAAGCCATGAAACCATCGTATTTATTTCACATGTATCGTGTATACTATAGCATGTAAGAACAAAGAAACAAACAACACAAAAGACAACGGGTACGGCAAACACGGATTTGCACGGAGCCGGATGGAAAGCACACGGAGGGGTTTTTATGGTAATCACGGATATCAAGGTACGCAAACTGTTTGAGGAAGGTCCCATGAAGGCGATCGTTTCCGTCACATTCGATGATCAGCTTGCGCTGCACGACGTAAAGGTCATCAGCGTGCGGGACAAGAATTTTATCGTCATGCCCAGCCGTAAAAATCCGGACGGCACCTATCGTGACATCGTTCATCCCATCAACGCTACGTTCCGCGGTGCGCTGGAAAAGGCGGTGCTGGACGCATACGAGGCGGAGGTAGCCAGAGTCGAAGCGGAAAAGCGGTTCCAAATCGAACTTGAAAACGTATAAAATCGAACAGAGAACCGGAACGCCGTGTCCTTTGATGGGGGGACGGCGTTTTTTTGTGCAGGAACAGGGGAAGAAACCGTCTCGGATTTCTTCCCCTGCGTAGCATATGTCGATCAGAGCAGCTCGATCTCGCTTTTTACTGTATGCTTCACACGGTCCCGTTCTTCGGCGCGCTTCGCGTCATTGAAGTGGTCGAGGGTACCGACAAGATAGCCCGTGATCCGACGAATACGCTCAAAGGGAATGTTCCCCTCTTCCCGTCCACAGCCCGGACAGGTATTGCCAATGATGCCCGTAAAGCCGCACACAGGGTCGTGGTCAACGGGATGATTGACCGCGCCATATCCGATGCCGGACTCCTTCATGTGGCGCACAATGCCCTCAAAGGCGTCTAAATTGGCAAGCGGATCGCCGTCCAGCTCTATGTAGGTGATGTGACCGCCGTTTGTCAGATTGTGGTACGGCGCTTCAATCCGGATCTTGTCGTAGGCGGAAATGTCATAGTAGACCGGCACATGGAAAGAGTTCGTGTAGTATTCACGATCGGTCACGCCGGGGATCACGCCGTATTTTTCGCGGTCGATTCGCACGAATCTGCCGGACAAGCCCTCCGCCGGTGTGCCGATGAGAGAGAAGTTCAGCCCGTATTGTCTGGTCGCTTCGTCTGTGAGACGGCGCATGAAGGAAATGATTTCCAGACCCATCGCCTGTGCGGACGCGCTTTCGCCGTGGTGTGCGCCGGTCAGCGCTTTCAGGCATTCCGCGAGACCGATAAAGCCGACGGTCAGTGTTCCATGGCGCAGAACTTCCGCAACGGAATCGTTCTTTCCGAGCGTATCGGAGTCAAGCCACACGCCTTCCCCCATCAGAAACGGGAAATTGTACACCTTTTTTGTGCACTGGATCCGGAACCGCTCCAATAGCTGTTCGATCACCAGGCGCACCTTGCGCTCCAATTCTGCGAAGAACCAGTCGGTGTTTCCGTGTGCGTTGATGGCAATGCGCGGCAGGTTGACGGAGGTGAAGCTCAGGTTGCCTCTGCCGTAGACGGTTTCCTTGTCCGGATTGGCGTAATTCGCCATAACGCGCGTCCGACAGCCCATATACGCGACCTCGGTAGACGGATCGCCGGGCCTATAGTATTGCAGGTTGTACGGCGCGTCGATGAAGCTGAAATTCGGAAAGAGCCGCTTCGCCGAGACCTTGCACGCCAGGTGGAAAAGATCGTAGTTCGGATCGCCTGGATTGTAGTTCACGCCCTCCTTGATCTTGAAGATCTGGATCGGGAAAATAGGCGTTTCCCCTCTTCCCAGACCGGCGTCGGTGGCATTGAGGAGCGAACGGATGACGAGCCTGCCCTCCGGCGAGGTATCGGTGCCGTAATTGAGGGAAGAAAAGGGGACCTGTGCGCCGGCGCGGGAATGCATGGTGTTCAGGTTGTGGATCATCGCCTCCATCGCCTGATACGTGCTGCGTTCGATTTCACGGGTCGTGTATTTTTCAATGATCTCCGCTTCTCTCCGCGCTTTGTCGCCGCAGTGAGGCGACAGTGCCGCGGCAAGCGCTTCGGTCATTTTCGCACTGTCCGCCATGATGGGACGAATGCCGCGCGTTTCCTCAATCTCCCGGAGCATATCCTCGGCTGCGGTTTCGGGATCTACACCCGTCGGTACCGCATCCGCGAGGTCTAAGGTTTTTGCGAGGTTGCGGCGCAGGTGCCGTTTGTACGTTTTGCGTACGCCGATCGCCATGCCGTAATCGAGATTCGGGATGGATTGCCCGCCGTGCTGGTCGTTCTGGTTCGCCTGGATCGCGATGCACGCGAGGGCGGAATAGCTCATGATGTCGTTCGGCTCACGCAGCTGCTGCCCCTGACCGGTAGAAAAACCGCCGGCGAAGAGCCGTTCGATGTCGATCTGACAGCAGGTGGTGGTCAGCGTGTAGAAATCCAAGTCGTGGATATGAATGTCGCCATCCTTGTGCGCCTTCGCGAACCGCGGGTCGAGAATATACAATTCATAGAATTGCTTTGCGCCCTCGGAGCCGTATTTGAGCATCGTGCCCATCGCGGTATCGCCATCGATGTTGGCGTTTTCACGCTTGATGTCGCTGTCGAGCGCGCTTTTGAACGTCAGATCCTCAAAGGTGCGCATGAGCTTTGTGTTCATTTCGCGCACCTTTGTCCGCTCCGCGCGATAGAGGATGTATTCCTTTGCCGTTCGGGTATGACCATGCTTTACGAGAACGCGCTCCACGAGGTCCTGGATATCCTCCACACTCGGCGCCTCGCCGGTGATGTCGGCGTTTTTCTCGGCAAGCTCCGCGACCTCACAGGCGAGCGCCATTGCCTCGTCGTAATCGCTGCCGCCTACCGCTTGTGCCGCGCGAAAAATCGCGTTGGAAATTTTCTCCAGATTGAACGGTACTTCCCGTCCGTCTCGTTTGCGGATTTTCGTAATCATAATATGCTTCTCCCGTCGTTCAAAGGTATGAATCGCACCTTTTTTGTGGAAATTTGACTTTTTCCGTCCTGTTTCGCAGAGCTGCTTGACTGTCTGAAACACGGTCGGAAACTGGCTGTTTTGCGATCGTTCTTGAATATGCTCAATAAAAACACCACAACATATTGTGGTGCGTTCGTTTTCTGTATCATTACGTTGTATATTATAACCCACGAAGCCCTTTTTGTCAAGACGTACTAGCAAATAATATGCTCCAAAAAACAGGTGCGAATTTTATGGATTCTGCCGTTTTTCTACTTTTTTTGCGGAAAGCCTTGACAAAGCGGACGGAATGTGTATGGGACGCGCGGAAACGGAAAAATGGTAAAAACAGGATGCCATGGAATGACATTTGTCGCGATCGGCCGCAAAAAAACGGCAGACATCCGATAGACATCTGCCGAATTATGCAGTATACAGCTGTCAAAAATCATAGGTGACTGTCGAAAGAAAAGCGGATAGAAAACCTCTGCAAAAATAACCTGAAATCAGAGACTTCCCGGGTTATGGCAGCGCCAGATCGTTTTCCGCCATTAGCGCCGCGCAGTCTTCGATTCGTTTTTCCGCTGCCTCCGACTGCACCATGTAGTCCGACGGCGACAGTGTGCGCATCGTGCCGGCTTCGTATACGCGATAATTTGTGAGCAAATTGTTGTGCGGCTTTTGGAAAAACAGCTCGTCGGTGATGAAGGAGCCGATGGACATGTGGGTCTGCTCGCAAACAAAGCCAGACTGTGCCGTCAGCAGATTCTGCCCGAATGTGACGTTCACGGTTTTCTCGATCCCCAGCAGATGGAGCAGTGTCGGCATCAGATCCATATGCCCGCCGGCTGTGGAAATCGTTTCCGTTACGCCGGAGCCGGGAATATGGATGATACACGGTACGTTGAATACGTCAAAAATCGTGTAGTCGCGACCGAGCAGATCGTGCATCTGGTCCGAAATCTGCGCGTCCGTGTTTGTCAGCGCGTAATGATCCCCGTAGATCACAAGGATGGAGTTGTCGTACAGCCCCGCTTCCTTGAGCTCGTCTACAAAGCTCTCGATTGCCCGGTCGACGTAATTCACCGCCTGCATGTACAGTCCAAACAGCGTTTCCTCGTCCGCCGGGGCGAGCGCGATTTCCCGATCCTTCAGCGGAATGGCATACGGATGGTGCGAGGACACGGTGATATAGAAAGCGTAAAACGGCTCTTCATAGGTGGTGAGCTGCGCCATGGACTGCCGGAACAATTCCTTGTCCGAAATACCCATCGGGAACGGGTCGATCTCTTCGAAATCCTCCAATGCCGTGAACGAGTCAAAGCCCTGCGCCGGATACGCTGTCCGCCGATTCCAGAAATCGCCCTTGTAATTGTGGAACACATGCGCGCCGCTGTAGCCGTTGTCCTTGAGAAGCCACGGCAGTCCGTGATAATCGTTGTCCGTGTACTGGACATACGCCGCAGCGTTTTCCGGTGCGAACAGGGAATTGTTGACCGCAAACTCCGCGTCCGCGGTATTGCCGCCGCCGATCTGGTAATAATAGTGGTCGAAATAGAGGGTGTCCTCTGTCAGCATCTGGTTGAGAAACGGCGTCAGCTCCTGACCATTGTACGAGGTGTTCAATGCGAAATTCTGGAACGCCTCCACTTGGAGCACAAAGACGTTGCGTCCCTTTGCGATCGACCACAGCTCGTCCTCCGTTTCGGCGACGTAGCGGTACTGTTCCTTATCGACGGTACGCGCGGCAGTTTGCGAACGCACCGCTTCTACGATATCGGTCACGTGATAGGAAAACAGCTCGTTCACCATGTACCGCGGCAGGAAATGCGTGACCAGTGCACCGGGCAGCACACAGACGAGACAAAGCGCAGCGACAAAGGTGAAGGTGCAGGTCTGCTCCTTCTTTTGACGCGGCGGTTTTCTTCCGTCCGGAGAGGCAAGCGCCGATTTCCGACCATTGACGGCGTACAGGAACCACAGCGGCAGGTCAAACAGGGAGAACAGCTGCCGCCATCCCATGAGCCGCAGGATCGTTTCCGAAACGTCGCCGAGCTGTCCGACCATGGACAATTGCACCGCGCTTGGCAGCTTCGCGACATAGGCGTAATATACCCGGTCGACTGCCATGACAAACGAGCCGAGCGTAAAAAGCGACCAGAACACGATCCTGCCAGCCTTTTTGGAAAAGAGCGAGACTACCCCGGAGAGTGCGGCGACAATACCGGTCGTGCAAAGGGCGAAGATCCATTCGTAGCCGTCTAAATGGAGACCGCTGTAGAACACATAGCTTTTCAGAAATAGGCATAAGAGCGCGGTAATCTGCCACCAGGGGATGGTGCGAAGAATGCCTGCACGGGAAAACGAGCGTTTCATAGGCAATACTGTCCTGTTCTGACGAAAAAATAGTCACCCATATATTATAGCACGTTTTTCCGGTTTGTGAAAGCGTTTTTCGCAAAAATTCAACTTTCGTTCACGGCTTCTTAAGACTTGTGCGCCGCGATATATCCTTTGTACCAATCGTAGGAGTCCTTTTTCCATCGCGCGAGCGAGCCCGCGCCATCGTCTGACCGGTCCACATAGACAAAGCCATAGCGTTTGGACATCTGACCGGTTCCCGCGCTGACACAGTCGAGCGGTGCCCACGCGAGATAGCCGCGCACGTCCACGCCCTCTGCCATCGCCGCTTCCACCATGCCCAGATGGGACGAGAGATAGTCGATGCGGTAGGAATCGTGGATTTTGCCGTCCGCTGTTACCGTATCGCGCGCGCCGAGTCCGTTTTCCACGATAAAGAGCGGCAGTTCATAGCGGTCGTACAGGGTGACCAGGGACAGCTTCAGACCGAGAGGATCGATCTGCCATCCCCATTCCGAGCGCGGAAGAGTCGGGTTCTCCACACCAAAGATGGTGTTCCCGGCGGTCGTGCGGTATTTTTCCGGCTCCGCGGCGGTACAGAGAGACATATAATAACTGAAAGATAGAAAATCCACGGTGTTCTCCGCAAGCATGGCGAGATCGCCGTTCACGATCGGAAGACTGTGCCCGGCGTGTGCGAGTCGGGAAAGCCACAGCGGTGGATACTTGCCCCGGCACAGCACGTCCGCGCAGAGAAAATTGTCCAGATTGTGCTGCTGCGCGCTTTCCACGTCGCGCGGATCGGGGGTACGTGGACAGGCAGGCAGCATTGTGAGCATTGCACCCATTTTCGCGCCCGGATAAATCGCGCGCAACCGTTTCGCCACCACCGCGGAGCCGATCAATTGATGATGGAGCGCGGCATACACGGCTTCATTGTCCGACGTGAGCAGACCTGCGGAGACAAACGGATGACGGAACACGCTGTCGATCTCATTGAAGCCAAGCCAGTACGTCACAAGATCGCCGAACGCCCGAAAGCACGCTTCGGCATAGCGGACAAAGGCGTCCATGACCACGCGGGCGGCAAATCCGTTGTAGGTCAGCGCCAGTGCCAACGGCATTTCGTAGTGGGACAGCGTGACCATCGGTTCCATGCCAAGCCGCCGCATTTCCGAAAAAACTTCTCTGTAATGCGCGACGGCACGCGGGTTTGGCTCGGTTTCCATGCCGGTCGGGAAAAGACGGGACCATGCGATGGATACGCGCAGCATGGTGCAGCCCATATCGGAGAGCAGCGCCAGATCTTCCCGAAAACGGCGATAGTGGTCGATGCCGTCCCGTCTTGGATAGCGCCGGTCGTCCTTGTCCGTCATCGCCTGCCGCACCGTCTCCGCCGTGATCGATGTGTGCCCCTTGTAGTCTGTGATGGAAAGATGCGGCTTTGCCGGGATCACATCCGCGACCGATATACCCTTGCCGTCCGTCTGCCATGCGCCCTCCACCTGATTTGCCGCCATCGCGCCGCCGAAATAAAACCCGTTTTTCATTCCGCTGATCCTTTCGTATCCGTGCTGCGCAGGGTAAGGATCGTGTCGCCCGCACGGATCTGCCCGACGATTGCATCGAGTATGCGGTTTTCCACGTTTGTGACTACCATTGGTGTGGTCGGATCGTACCCGGCGTCCCGGATGGCGGCGAGATCAAAGGTGAGCAGCAGCTGTCCTGCTTTCACATGTTCACCCGCGTGCACCTGCACCTGGTATGGCGCACCGTGCAAAGCGACCGTGTCCAGTCCGACGTGCAGAAGGATCTCCATTCCGCTGTCCGTCGTCATTGTGACCGCGTGCAGGCTGTCGGGGATATTCTCGATCACGCCATCCGCGGGCGCGTACAATTCTCCGGATTCCGGAACGATTGCCACGCCGTCGCCAAGCACACCGCCGGAGAAAACCGCATCCGGAACGGAGGACAGCGGTATGGCGTTCCCGGACAACGGCGAAACCAGCGTCACGGTATCGCATAATGCATCAACAGGAACTAGTGTTCCGTTTTGCGCCTTGTTTTCAGCGTCCTCTGCCGGATTTTCCACAGACACCGGAGTGGCTTCCGGACGGTGCAGCAACAGACCGGAGACAAATGCGCCGGCAAACGCGATCCCACCGCCAATGACCGCGTGGACGAGATTCATCGCGAGGTTTTCCGAGAGAAACATCGACAGACTGGCAAGACCGGGACCGACCGCGACATACGCCTCTACGGAAAACAGCCCGATATACGCGCCGCCCAGTCCCGCGCCGATCACTACCGACCAGAGAATCCGCTTTTTCTGCAGCGTTACACCATACAGTGCCGGCTCCGTAATGCCGAACAGCGCAGAGATCCCGGCGGAAACAGCGGTGGTGCGTTCGTCCGGATCTTTGGCGCGCATCACAGCCGCGAAGCATCCGCCTGCTTCCGCAATGTTGTGGGCGAGAGATGCCGGCAGATAAAGAAGCTCTCTGCCAAGCTCGCTGATGGAGGTTACGGCATAGGGTACGAGTGCCTTATGCATGCCGGTCGCGATCATAAATGGCAGCACCATGGCAAGCAGTGTCACCGCGATCCAGCCGAGCTTCCTGAACAGGAAAAGGATCACCTGTGTGAACGCGACGCCGATCCAGTAGCCGAGCGGTCCAAGCGCGACGAGCGTCACCGGAACCACGATGGCAATGCAGACTAGTGGAACAAAGAAAATGCGGATTACCTTCGGGCTCCAGCGGGTCACATATTTTTCGACAAGTGCCAAAAATAAAACTGCAAGCAGCGCCGGGAATACCTGGTACGCGTAGTTTACATTCGTCACCGGCAGACCGAATAATCGCGCGTCCCCGCCGATTACGGAGATCATATTGGGCAAAAGCAGCGCACCTGTCACAGACAGCGCCAGAAAACGGCTGCATTTGAGCTTGACGGCGGCGGCATCCGCGACAAGCAGCGGCAGAAAATAAAACGGTGCGTCCGCAAGTGTATTGAAGATCGTGTATCCGACGGAATCCTTTGCAATCAGCCCAACCATGCTGAACAGAAGCAACAGACTTTTGAGAATGCCGCCGCCAGCGATCGCCGGAACCAGCGGTTGGAATACGCCGACGATGAAGTCGAGCACCACATCGCCTGCCTTCCGTTTTTGCACTGGCGCGTCCGGAGCGACAGACGTCGCGTTGTTGCCGGAGAGAAGCGGCGTCAGAGCCTCATAGACCTCTACGACCTGGTTGCCGATGATGACCTGGCACTGCGCCGTCATGACCACGCCGAGCACCCCCGGAATTTTTTGAAGCTCATCCACACGCGCCGCGCCGCTGTCCCTGAGCGTAAAGCGCAGTCTTGTCGAGCAGTGTTCGAGATGGGCGATGTTGGCTGCCCCGCCGACACCGGCAAGGATTGCCTCCGCTGTTTGTCTGTAGTCCATAATTTTCTCCATACATGGGATTGTTTTTCCCGTAGTATGCGCGGATTGGACGAAAATATACGGAAAACATAGGGGAATACAGATGCCAGCATTTTATTTATACCCGTTTTCCCGCTTGTACTCCTGCTTTGTCCATGCTATACTATTCACGGAGGTGAGAGGATTGAGGTACGAAAACGCGCGCGATGTGCTATCGGAGGCATTGTTTCGCGAGGTGCAGAAATGTGCGGCTGGAAAATTACTCTATATCCCGGTGCCGCCGGAGACGCGGAAGGATTGGGGTGAGGTCACAGGCTCCCGCGCGGTGATCGCGGAGAGAAACCGGGAGATTAGAAGACGGTATCGAGAGGGAGAGAGCCCTGAATCGCTTGGGGAGATCTACCATCTCACACCGTATACGATCCGCGGTATCGTATACGCACGCAAAAACAAGAAAACAGTTGGCTTGCAGGAGGAATACGGCATGGAATTACAGGAGGTTTTCGCGCTGTACCACGACGGCGTACCGGACACGTGTACACTCGCGTATGAGGATGAGAACGAGGCTTCGTGGGGAGATATATACTACGTGCACGATTATCGTGTCACCTGGGGAGACACGGAGCTGCTTGTGCGGATCGAGCAGTACTGCTTTGCC
This sequence comes from uncultured Eubacteriales bacterium, assembly GCA_934433485.1. Lineage (GTDB taxonomy): Bacteria > Bacillota > Clostridia > Oscillospirales > CAG-272 > UMGS1696. Next base: position 129,887 of record CAKRZR010000001.1, read on the forward strand.
ACCGAAGCGCGCGTCTGCCAGATGGATCGTGTGATCGATCTTTACCACGCAATGGGCTACGACTGCACCAGAATCGTGAAAAACCGCCATGGGGAGCTGTGCCGTACCGTGATGTACAACGGACATCCCTGCGTCGTCTGGGCGGAGGAATCGGACGCGCGCGCCGTGACGTTTGAAATGTACAAGGACAATCGAACCGCGGACGGCAGATACGTGTGCCACGATGAAATTCTGACCGCCTGTGCCAGAGCCGCCGCACTCCATACGACCGGGGAGGAAAAAACATACACCATTCTTTTCGACCCGCTGTCCGCCGCGGAATCCGGGTACGGCGACTTCATCGACGAATATGTGCGATTTGACCTGCAGAACCAGATCCACGCCGCCTGTCCGTCCCTTGTCGGAATGTATGATACGCTCCTTGCCCGTTACATGGAAAACCGGGAATCTCTCCGCGCGTTGTGGGGATCTCTGCCGACCTCGCTCTTTAACGGGGACGAATCCGATCCGTATTTTCTCACGCCGGACGGGCATCTCGCCGGATACCACTGTTTCCTGGAAGGCGGTCTGGATGTGTGCGTGAGCCAGTTTTTCGACCGTATTCTCAGCCTGGATGAAGCGCTGCCTGCGGACTATGTGACAAAACTGCCCGCGGATACGGGGCTGCAAAAGCAGTTCGCCGATGGAATTCTGCGGGATCTTGCCGTGATCGGGGAAACCTACACGTTCACGGAAACGGAGGTCCGCGCCATGCCGTATCTCTATCGCATGTATCTCTTTGGCGTGACCTTCCACTACGGCGCGGCGTGGGAAACGTTCGCCGATCCGGAGCGTGCGGAGCCGCTCCTTACCTATCTGCTCCGGAAGCTTACGGAGAATACGATCGATTTCACCGGATGTATGAAAACACAAGACAAATAAAAGGGAAAACGTAAAAAAAGCACACCGGAATTTTCCATTAACTGGATTTTTTCGGTGTGCTTTTGTTTTTATGTCGTCAGCACGGTGCTTCTTCTGTCAATGGCGGATGTTTTCGCAGTTGTCCGTGAAGAGAGCAAACGCGTCTGGTCTGTCGCTGTGGTTGCGGCGGATCTCCACGTCGTCACAGTTGCGCAGCGCGATGTCATGCTGTACGCTTGCCACGTTCGGATCATACGGATCGGCACAGCAGTCCTCGAACACATTGTCCTCGATCTTCACCCCGCGTGCGGCAGATACATAGATACCGGACGCGCCGCAGTGGATAAAGCGGTTATTGTGGATGGAAAGGTTCGTGTGTACGCCTGCCGGATAATCCGCGCTGCCCGCGTCGTGCGCCGCCTTCATGACAATTGCACCGAGATTCGCGCCGGAGTGGAGAAAACCGCATTTTTCAAATGTGCAGTTCCGGATCTCCACGTTGTCGCTCGGACCGACCTCGTACCAGACCTTGATGTCCGGCGAGATGATGATCCCCGGCAGGCTCATGCCGTAGATGCGGCAGTTTTCCACAAGCATGTTGCGCGATTGCAGGAGAAAGCCGCGTGCTCTCGTGTGGCGCACCTCGCAGTTTTCGATATGAACGGATGCGAAAAAGCTGTCGTTCGCGAGAATGTCGCCGAGGGCGTATTCCCCGGTATGCGTTTCGATCACCGCGTCGCCGTGGTCGTAGGAGGCAAGGGTAAGCGTACCCTTTTCCAAAAACGTGTGCCTGTCGTAAACGTGCAGGATGTCCCCGGCTTCCGCAAACGACGGAGACAGTTCTCCCGGCTCCATCTGGCGGTTGCGGTAGATGCAGTGGAGCGAACCGTCCGCGCGGATCTCCCCGATCTCGCCTGCCTGCGAGTGGATGTTGAGCGCATCGTCGCCCAGACCGACAAAGGTGCAGTTTTTCATGTGGAGATAGCCCATCAGCCCGACAATGTGGATGCCGTCCGCGTTTCCGGCGTAGAGGGCGGGAGAGTCTTTCGGCAGACGGATGTTGAAGTCTTCAAAGGTGAAGTCCGATGAGCGCGGAGAGATGACGGCGCCCATGCTGTTGCACCGCTCGATCTCAATGTGCCGCAGCGCGACCATGTGGCAGTCCGCAAACGTGAAAACGGACGTGTTGTAGATCACATAGCGGTAGAGCACCCGGTGACCGATGGTCAGGCGCGACAGGTTCCAGCTCTCCGGCATGAAAACGCGGATCTTATGATCGCCGATGACCTCGTAGCGTGTGCCGGTGAACTTTGTGCGAACGCCGCCGTGCCCGTCCGGCAGCTCTTCCTTTGTGATATGGTCGTAGGTCTCGATCACATAGTCCGGCGTGCCTTCCTCATCGCAGGTATCGGTGCCCCAAAAATGCTCCCAGCCGGTGACAGGAAAGCTCTCGTCGATCTGTACGTCGTAGGTGTGTGCCGCCTCGTCCTTGGCAATGACGCGTCCGGCGCAGTTGGTCGGGTTGTCCGTTGTGAATGTGAGATGTTCAAAGGTCAGATCGCGGTTGTCCCGGCAGGCGAAAGCGGTATTGTTCAGCGCCGGATCGTCGCAGGGGGAAAAGTGCGTGACAAAAACGGTGGGACTGTTCCCATCTACGCCGGCCTCGCCGCGAATGGTCAGACCGCGCCTGCCCCGGACGGAGACGGGCTTGGAGAGAAAATAGGCGCCGGCAGGGAAAAAGAGCGTGGCGTCGTTCGGCAGTGTCGAGAGCAGCCTGGTCAGCGCGTCGGAAATGCACGCTTTGCCGGGATAGATCCCGTGATCGGTGACGGTGTAAAGAGCCATGAGTACCTCCAAATGATGGATCGAATTTTTCTGTAGGATTAAAGATAGCACAAAAAGACAGGTTTGTCAATGGGATTTCGGGAAATTTTGTGAGAAAACGCAAATCCCGTGAAAATGTCACCAAAATCCACACGGACGGTTGACAAAGGCGGGTTTATCGTGTATACTATTGTCATAAGATAACTGTTCCGGAGGTATTCCCTATGCACGCATCCACCACGAAGCCGCGTCGCGCGAGAATCTATACATTGACCTCGATGGCGTTTGGCTGCGCACTGCTTATGCTGTCCGCGTTTCTCACAATCTCCATTCCACCGATGGCTCCCGTGACGCTGCAGACCTTCGCTGTCTTTCTTGTCACGCTGTGGCTCGGCTGGAAAAACGGCTTTCTGACCGTACTCGCTTATATCGTGTGCGGCGCGCTCGGACTGCCGGTGTTCGCTGGCGGAAACGGCGGCTTTGGTGTGCTTGTCGGCTCGACCGGGGGGTACATTTTCGGATTTTTGCTCATCCCGCTCGTTTCCGGCGCGCTATTGCACCTGCTGCCGTGCCGGATGCTCTCAAAATACGCCGCGCTGACTGCGGGACTTGCCGCCTGCTATCTGTTCGGCACGATCTGGTTTACACATCTCTACAGCGCGGCAAACGGGAAAATCGGCTTTCTCAGCGCGCTTCTCATGTGTGTAGTTCCGTATATTCTGCCGGATCTCGCGAAAATGACGGTGGCGATTCTGCTCTGGCAGCGTGTGGCGCCGCAGGTGGAAAAACTGACGGAAAAACACAATCAGACAAGGAGGCTCGGACAATGAAGGAACTGTTCTTGTCAAAGCTATATGAAAAGTCACTTCGCGGAGAATATCTGTCCGGTGAAGAGGCAGCCGTGGCGATGCACGTTTCCCGCAACGCGGTGTGGAAAATGGCGGAAGAACTGCGGGCAGAGGGCTGTGCCATCGATGCGTCGCCGCGCCGCGGGTATCGTTTGCGTGCGGAGGTGCCGTTTCTGACCGCTGCCGCCATCAATGCCCATCTTGTGCGTCCGCATCCGATTACGGTGCTAGGCGAAACGGACTCCACAAACCGGCAAATTCTGCGCATGGCGGAGGAAGGCGCGGAGGAAGGCACCGTCGTTATTGCGGAAAGCCAGACGGAGGGGCGTGGCAGACTCGGCAGACAATTTGTGTCTCCGCCAGGCACCGGTATTTACATGAGCTTTCTCCTGCGTCCGAAATCCTCGGCTGCACAGGCGGTGCGTATCACAACGGCGGCTGCGGTGGCTGTCTGTGACGCGATTGAAAAACTGGTGCGCGATAAGACGGAGATCAAGTGGGTCAACGATATTTACATGCGCGGGAAAAAGGTCTGCGGCATCCTGACAGAGGGCGCGATTGATGTGGAATCCGGTTCTGTACGGTACGCGGCGCTGGGTATCGGGATCAACGTGTGTCCGCCGGCGGAAGGTTTCCCGCCGGAGATTGAGAATATCGCCGGATGCGTTCTGAATCGACACAACCCCGGATTCCGCGCACCGCTTGCCGCGGCTGTGATCGGAAATTTCTTCCGCGAATACAATCGCTGGAACTACCGGGACCCGGCGCAGAGCCTGCGTATACAGGACGACCAGTGCTATCTCAGCTACCGCCGGCGGATGTTTCTGCTTGGCAAACCGGTGGCGATCCTGTCTGCCGCCGGCGGTGAACCGGAGTATGGCAGATGTGTCGATCTCGACCGGGAATACAGGCTGATCGTCGAGGTACGCGGCGCCGACGATACCACCGAGAGACGGGCTTTGTCCTCCGGGGAGGTCAGCGTACGGGAACAGCCGGCGGAGCAATGATTTCCGATGGGAAGAATTACAAAAACGGCGGCGGAAGAGGCAATCCTGTGCCATAGCGTCCTGTTCAGCGACCTGCGTCCGGAGGAAATGGAGTACGCGCTGGAATTTTTCCATGCCAACCGCCGTGTATATAAAAAGGGTGAGATCCTTAACACCATTGGAGAGCCGTTGCCTTTCTTCGGCATGGTGCTGTCCGGGTGCGTGCAGGTGCAGACCGACGATATCGACGGCAATCCGATGATCATGGCGACAGTCACGACAGGGGAAACCTTTGGCGAAAGCCTCCATTACCTCCGCCGCGAAGCACCCGTATACATTGTCGCAATGGCGGACGCGGTGGTTTTGACGATGCAGGCGCAGGCAATGTACCCGACAAGCTGGCGGAGCGAACGGGACGCTGCCCTGATCCATCGGTTCCTTCTTCTTTTGACGAACCGCACTCTCGCGATGAACAACCGGATCCAGGTGCTCTCCAAAATATCCATGCGTGAGAAGCTGATCACGCTCTTTTCCATGTATGCCGGTACAGACGGCTCGCGTACCGTCACACTGCCCTTTGATCGGAATGGATTGGCGGTTTATCTCGGCGTGAATCGAAGCGCGCTGTCACGGGAGCTGTCCCGGATGCAGCGGGAGGGAATCATCAGATTCGACAAAAACGTCTTTGAACTTTTGTAGAAGTTCTACATTCCTGAGATGAAATTGGTTGCGACCGCAACGGAAAAACGTTTGGGAATCCAGTATACTATGGGTAGAAATTGAAAGAAGGAGAATCCTCAATGAAAAAAATTCTATCTATACTTCTGGCTTCCGTGCTGCTTGTCGGTCTTACTGCCTGCGGTGGCGGAAATGATGTCGAAACACTGCCGGATACAAGCGAAAATCAGCCGGTAGACACCACCGCCGATACCACCGATACTGCGGATACGACTGCAGAAACCGAAGCGGAACCTGCCATGCCGGAATCGATCCGCATCGGCGGACTAAAGGGACCGACCTCGATGGGCATGGTCAAGCTGATGAACGACAACGAGGCGGGTACGACAGAAAACACCTACGAGTTTACAATCGAAGCCGCCGCTGACGCGCTGACGCCGAAATTCATCCAGGGCGAGATGGACATCATCGCTGTCCCCGCGAACTTGGCGTCTGTGCTGTACAACAATACCGACGGAGCCGCGGAGCTGCTTGCGGTGAATACGCTTGGCGTGATCTATATCGTTGAAAAGGGTGAGAGCGTGCAGTCCGTTGCGGATCTCGCCGGCAAAACCATTTACGCCACCGGCAAAGGCTCCACGCCTGAGTACGCACTGCGCTACATTCTCTCCGAAAACGGCATTGATCCGGACACCGGTGTGACAATCGAGTGGAAAAGCGAACCGACTGAGGTAGTGGGCGCTCTGTCCGCTGCCGAAGAGGGAATCGCGATGCTGCCGCAACCGTTTGTGACCGTGGCGCAGAGCTCCGTGGAGGGACTGCGCGTGGCGATCGATTTGACAGAGGCTTGGAACGCGCTGGACAACGGCAGCACCCTTTTCACCGGCGTGCTTGTGATCCGTCGTGATTTTGCGGAAACGTATCCGGAGGCAGTCAAAGCGTTCCTCGCGGAATATGAGGCGTCCACGAAGTATATCAACGAGAACGTAGCAGACGGCGCACAACTGGTCGAAAAATACGGCATTGTAAAGGCAGCGGTCGCGGAAAAGGCGATCCCGTACTGCAACATTACCTACATCGCTGGCGAGGACATGGTGGCGCCGATGAACGGCTATCTGCAGGTGCTCTTTGACCAGAACCCGAAATCGATTGGCGGCGCGATGCCCGGCGAGGATTTCTACTACATTCCGTAAATGCATTTCATACGTATAAAACGATAAAGTGAAAGGAGCGGGGATTGCCGGCATGCGGTCGTCCCCGCAAATTCTGTCTATGAAAAGGACACGATGGCGAACGATACTGAAAAACGCGCTCGCTGTAACAGCTGCGCTTGTTGTCTGGCAGGTCTGCGCAATGGCGCTCGGGCAGCGGGTTCTGCTGGTCTCTCCGATCTCCGTCGCCGGTCGGTTATGCACCATCTGGCGGGATGCGGGCTTTTTCGCGGCGATCTGGTTCAGCTTTGCGCGCATTGTCGCTGGTTTTTTTGCCGGATTCGCGGCAGGCGTTGTGCTTGCAATGCTTGCCGGACGGTTCTCTGTTTTGGAAACGATCTTTTTGCCATATCTTCTGACGGTGAAATCGGTGCCGGTCGCGTCCTTTATCGTGATCGCGCTGCTGTGGCTGTCGTCCGCGGAGCTGTCGGTGTTCATATCGTTTCTCATGGTACTGCCGATCGTGTACAACAATGTACTTGCCGGGATCCGGAACGTGGATCCAAAAATGACGGAGATGGCGCAGGTGTTCCATCTGTCGTTTCCCAGGCGGCTGTCCTATATCTGGCTCCCGCAGATCAAGCCGTATCTCCTGTCTGCGTGCGCGACCTCGATCGGGCTGGCGTGGAAATCGGGCATTGCGGCGGAGATCATCGGGATCCCGGACGGTTCCATGGGGGAAATGCTGTACGAGGCAAAGGTGTATTTGAATACCCGCGATCTGTTCGCGTGGACGGTCGTGATCGTGGCGGTCAGTGTGGTGTTTGAAAAGGTATTTTTATGGCTCCTCCGCAGTCTGTTTGCGCTGTGGGAGAAACACGGAGGTGGGGTATGAGCGATATTCTTGTACGCGGGGTTTCCGTTTCCTATGGGGAGAACCACGTGCTGACCAATTTTTCCGCCACTTTTCCGACTGGTCGCTGTACCGCGGTGATGGGACCGTCCGGCTGCGGAAAAACGACGCTTTTGTCTGTGACCGCGGGACTCATCCGACCGGATTCCGGCGAGGTCGTCGGAATGCCGCCGCGGTTTACGATGGTGTTTCAGGAGGACAGACTCTGCGAGGATTTCACAGTTGCTGCCAATCTCCGCCTTGTGACGGCGCGTGGCAGGGAAGCGAACGGGGCGATCGCAGAGGTATTGGAGGCGTTGGGGCTGTCCGAATGGGGGGCGAAAAGGGTCGCGGAGCTGTCCGGCGGCATGAAACGGCGTGTGGCAATTGCGCGCGCACTGCTCGGTGCGGGGGATGTGGTGCTCATGGACGAACCGTTCAAGGGCTTGGATGCGGAGACAAAAAACGAGGTGATCCGCGCGGTGCAGCGATGGACAGAGGGGAAAACCGTGATCTTCGTAACGCACGACGTGGACGAGGTGTCGGAGATGAAAGGAGAGCTGTTGCAGTTATGACGACAATGACAAAAGCGGAGCTTATTGAGGCGCTGACCATGCCGTACGCGGCATTTCAGAGCACATTTGTGCCGCGGGCGACGGAGATCGTACGGGAACACGGGAACCGTTTGTACGCGATGGCGATGCTCGGCTATACAAACGTATGTAAAAATCAGTGCTTGTACTGCGGAATGCGTGCCGGGAACAAAATTCCGCGGTATCGGATCCCGCCGGAGGACATTGTACAGGCGGCAGGATACGCGAAAACCTTGGGCTACGAGCGCTTGTTTCTCGTTGCCGGAGAGGATCCCGCATATGGGATCGATGTAATGGTTCCGCTGGTTCGGAAAATCGCGGATATGGGCATCCGGCTCAGTCTGGCGGGCGGTGAATATCCCCTGGACGGCTACAAAAAGCTGCTTGACGCGGGACTGGCGGAATATGTGCTGAAATTTGAGATGTCGCACCCGGACACCTTCAATCGGCTCAATCCAAGCACCGATCACGCGCGGCGAATGGCAGGGATCCACGCGGTGCAGGAGGCGGGACTGCCGCTGGCGTCGGGAAACATCGTCGCCTATCCCGGACAGACCATCGACGAGCTGGCGGACGATATCCTGCTCATGACCTCGCTTGCCATTTCTTGGGCGCCGGTGATCCCGTATCTGCCGGCAAAGGGCGCGCCGCTTGGCGGAGAACGCGGGGACATCACCCTGTGTCACCGGGAGATCACCTTATTGCGCCTTCTCCTGCCGGATTGCCGTCTGACCGCGCAGCTGCCGGGATACGATCTGACAAAGGGGCTGTCCGACGATCTCGGAAACCGACTGGCACTGGAGGCGGGCGCGGATATCCTGTTCGCGGATCTGCTGCCGGATGCCAGAGCAAAGCAGTTCAGCGTGGTAGATAACCGAACGGTACTGGGATTGCCGCACATCCGTCAAATGGCGGAGGAGACCGGACGAACGGTATGGCTGTCCCGCGCGGATTAAAGAAAACAGCTTAAAAAAGCTGACAGATCCTATATAAGGGAAGTGTCAGCTTTTCTCTTTACCTATTTCTCTGCGGCGTACCGATGTACATACATGCGAGAGGGCTTGTCCTCACCGTCTCCCGTAACCGGACAGAGGTACTCCCAGCCATACCGCTCATAGAACCCTGTGTGATCCGTCAGCAGATACGCGGTATCCACACCACGCTTGTGCAGATCGCGGCATGCGGTATCCAGCAGCGCACCGGCTATGCCACGATAGCGGTACACCGGTTCCGTATAGACGGCGCATATGTTTGGCGTGAGGTCGCAGCGGGGATGAAAATCGTTTTCGATCACACCCAGTCCGCCGACGATCACACCGGTACCATCCTCCACTGCGATGTGCCATTGCGGAACTGCGTGTTCCGGACACATTTCTTGCATGCTGTCCCGATACGCCGAGAGCGGAATGCTCCATTTTTCAGAAAACCATTGTGCGGCTTCCGGAATGCGTGTCGGATGCTCGCTTAAGCGCAGAATTGAGTAGAACATATGAAATTCTCCTTTTTGGCGTTTTTTCTCACTTTTTATAAATCTTTTCACGGACGGAATGTGTCTATCTCTTCGAAATCAAAAAACGGAGGAATACACACATGCGTAGTGTAAAGAACGATCCGGGGACCGCAGTGTCCGGACTGTCAAAGGCAGAGAACACACAGGTACAGAAGCATCGGATTCTCGCACTGTACCGGATGCTTCTCTGCGGAAGACCGCTTATCAAAAAGGAGCTTGCGGTACAGTACGGCGTCAGTGAAAAAAGCGTGCAGCGCGACATCGAATGCCTGCGGAATTTCATCGCGGAAACGGAGCCGGAGGGCACCTGTCTGCGGTACGACCGACGCGAGAATCGATACATACTGACAAGCCCGGAAACGGAGATGGGCAGAGCGCTGGCGTGTGAAATTGCCGCCGTTCTTCGGGACACGCCAAGCCTATCGCCGGACAGGCGCGCCGCTATGTTCGATTGGCTTCTCGGACACCTGTCGGTCGCGGAACGGTACACGGCGTGGAAAACGATGAAGCAGGGGGAGTGGTGAGGGGTTACTCCTCCTTGGGAGGGAGTACAACATAATTTATACTGCCCAGTATTTCTCCTGAACTCTTTCTTACGAACTGCAGCTGTGCCTTCCCGGCAGATAACCCTTTAATTCTATAACCGTCATAAGAAATGACATCTGGATTGTCGATTACAATCTTCCATGAATCGTCACGTGCTGTAACAGGTTGTATGTCATAGATCAGACGGCATGTGTCTCCTGTGAATATAATCTGCGCTTCCGGATACAGCACTACGTTATTGGGAAGCACTTGCGGAAAGTCATTGGCATCCGCATATACCGTTATGGGGATACTGCCAAGCTCTGCGCCATCCTCTGCACGAATACAGCGAATCGTGGTATTTCCGGCTTCCCATGCGTACAGAGAGGTTCCGTCATATGTTGCTACTGCAGGATCATCGGACAAAAACCAGAGCTCTTCTGCTTTACAGTACGTTGGATTTGTTGTGTAATTGAGCGAATTGACATAACCGGGTAAAAGATTGCAGAGCTGATCCTTCATAAACGTAACGCTGTTAATACGTTCTGTTTGTTCTACGGCAGGGGTAACTGTGATTTGCATGGAGTTTCCCCAAGGCACGCTGGCAAGCGTATTCCTATCAACAAAGTATACCCTTGTTGACCCAGGAGAAACTCCAATGATCTGTTTACCCTCACATCGTAAAATCGACTCATCCATCGATACAAGATCCATCGTCTGGTCTGTGCATGTATATGGATGGGGATAGTACTGCATGGCAAGCATATCACCTACTTGTAGTTTGAATTCCTTCATACCAAGTGAGGAGATGTATGTATATACAGAGTATTGATACTGCGTTGAAAAATCACCTTTAACAATATGCGGTTCTTTTTCGATTTCTGTTGTTGTGAAGGATGTACTCGCTGTTTCCTCAATATGAGACGATGTATTATCCTCTACTGTTACCGTTTCCACCGGTACCGCGTCTGTCCTTGTGAACGCTTTCCCGGCGCCAAAGCCTATCGCGACGCACAGCGCCATGCCGGCTGCCACGATCGGTGCGACACGAACGCGGATCACGTATGCTTTGTCGCGGATCGGATGGTCGTCCGTTGTGGTGGTGCCGAGAAGCTGTATCGTATCGCCGGAGCAGGTCACGCCGAAGAAGGCGGCGACGTTCATGAAGATCGAGAACGCGGAATCCGCCGACAGCGAAATGAGATTGGAAAGACGCGCAAGGATCGCCGGATACAGCGGGATGAGCACCGTGGAATGCAGCGCTACGCCGCATTTCTCCTCCTCCATCCGAATCGCAGTACGCAGAGATTTTTTCGCGTACAGGAGCCTGCTTTTTACCGTGGCAAGCTGGCAGTCCTGGATCTTCGCGATCTCGGACAAAGTCAGCTCGTCATAGTAATGGAGTAAGACAACCTCCTGCTGCTCTGCCGGCAGCGCGTGGATCATATGGCGCAGGATCCCGGCAAGCTCCTTCTTTTCCGTTTGTTTTTCCGGTGTGTCTGTGTCGTCGATCAACGCCTCCAGCACCCTGTTTTCCTCCTCGGCAAGCGCGTCGCTGCTCATAACCATGTATTTTTGGCGGCGGATATTGTTGGCGCGCAGATTGCGCAGGATCGTCCACATCCACGTGTAGAACGCATCCGGGTTTTGCAGCGTGTCGAGTGAGAGGATACACTTGATATACGCTTCCTGCAGGAGATCCTCCGCGTCTGCCGTGTTGCCTGTCAGCATATAGGCGTAATAATAGAGGTGACGGCGCGTGCGTTCAAACAGCTCCGCCATAGCCGCGGGATCCTTCTCCATTGCCGAGCGGATGATCTGGGAAAGCGCAAGATCCACCACATTCCCAACGGATGAAATTTGTTTTTTTCGTTTGTCAGCTTTTTTGGACATATTTCCTCCATGATCGTATTGCAAAACCGAAAATTTGCACATATATAAATAGTATAGCAGATTTCAGCGACAATTACAATATGATTTTTCCGTTTTGACACACGAAAAGGACAAGATGTGTCCATTTGGTGATGAAATTGTTGTTGCTTGCGAGATTCATAGCGGATTGTGTAAAAAAAGCGACAGCAAAAACGCCGCCATGGCTCGATAGAGAGACAAGCGGCGTTCCTTTTTCGGTTTATTACGGGTGCAGGAGAGCCACCCTATAGGATTGCTGTTCGTAGCTGTTTGAAACGGTTGCAATTGACGTTATCACTGCTCCCGCTTTCCCATTTCACAGAGCGCGAGCAGGGTCTGACGTGCGTGCGAGATCGCTTCCGGATCGGCGGAGAAATCGGAGAAAGTCCGTGCAACGGTATTGGCGAGCGCATGAGAGGCGATGGGATCAATGCCTTCCGCGATTTTCAACAGTTCATAATCCTCAATTCCCTCCGTTGTCGCCATTCCACGCGCGGACATACGCACAGCACTGTTTTCCGTATCCGGATACACGATGAAGCCATCGCCCTTGTAATGCGCGTCGGGAGCGGTACCATAGGTCGGAATGTCCCAGAAATTGAAGCCCCAGTGCAAAAATCCGGTGATGCCACTCGTGTAGCACGCCCATTTGATCAAACGTGCGTAACGAGCGGGTTGATCGATGAACTTGTTGAGGTGGTACGCGTCGTCCGGGAAACAACAGGAATAGCACCATAGCGTGTCGCCCGCCGCCTGTCTGTCCGCGAAATAGGCGGGATCCTCCTCGTATACCTCCAGCCGCGGCACAAATATCTCGCACTCACCGGCAAGCTCCACGGCACTGCGCCGCATATCAAACGGTTCGCTGCACGGCACACCCGGCATAGCTTCGCGTAAAATCGCACGTATCCACTTCCAATGACCGGTTTCATGCGGTTCGTCTGCCAGATGGACGATCAGCATCTTAGCCCAGCTGTTTTCCGCGAAGTGACGGTACAGAGAACCATAAACGGCACGGATCCACGCGGCGCATTCCTCCGTCCCGGAATCGAGCCGCACATATTCCCCGTTTTCGTCAAAGGACGGCAAATGTGCGCCGGTCAGACCATCGGCAAGCGAACGGAACACCAAATGCCGGAAGCTGCCGTGCGCCAGGAAGAAACGGACAAACGCATCGAGGTGGGAAAAATCGAACTGCCATGTATCCACGCCGGTTTTCTTTGAGTTTCCGGTGTCCAACAGCGGATAGAGATCGAGATACAGACAGTTCACCCGCAGCGCTCGCATTGCATGCGCATAGGAGTCCATCAGCGTCCACCACTTTTCCGTAAACGGCGCATAGGTCTCGCCAAACGTATGGGTCGGGTCATAGGAATAGAAATACTCATGGGCAAACGCGCCGTCCTTCGGCTCCGGCAGGGTCACATCGTAGATATGCAAAAAGAAACGTGCGGTATAGTCTCCGGCGCTTGTATGGAACACTGCCGAGAAAGAAGCGCGCCCGGCAGGCATAACCGCGGGGATGCGTACCGAAATCCAGAAAGCTTGTGCACGGTTCGCCGGTATATCCGTTTTGGTTATCGGAAGCACCTGGTCGGGATACGGCACACTGTCGTTGTAGATTAAATAGCCCTGCATTGCCGCCGACAGCATCTCCGGGCAAAGTCCTCCTGTCAGCTCCGTAAACGAAACGGATTCCAGCGTGAAGGGAACGACGTGGCGCAGCACTGCCTGTCCGCGTACCGTCGCGTTCTTTGCCGTATGCAGCGTCAGTACCGCGCAATCTGTTCGATCCATCCGCGCGTTTGGCAGAATGGTTACTTCACTATTTTTGCAAAACAACTCCATTTTTTTGCTTTCTCCCTCATTATTTCTGTAATACGAATCCGCCGCGAACCATGACCAGCGACGGAAAATTCCAAAAGAAAGGAAAAATCCCGCACAATCGTGCAGGATTTATCTGGCAGGGGCACTAAGACTCGAACTCAGGACACGTGGTTTTGGAGACCACTGCTCTACCAACTGAGCTATACCCCTGTGGAACGATATAGATTATACCACATCCGCGCAAAAAATGCAATACCTTTTTCGAAAAAAAATGAGATTTTTTCGTTTGTCTTGGTCTTTACCGCTTTTGCATAGCTTCCGGATGCATGCTTAGCCGATGTCTGTCTGTTAGATCTAGCTAACCAAACTCGGCGTGCCTGTGCTGCGCAGACACGAATCCATACGGAGGGTAGCGTCTACAGCCATGTGTAAATATTTTTCGTTTACAGCGGTTTCTTGTGGGATTCCCTTGCAAATACGGAAGAATCGTGGTATAATGAGAAAGAAGAAAGGGACGTTGTCCACCCATTTCGTCAATGCCTGCATCGGTGGAGCTTGTGCGGCTTTTTGTTACCGAAACGGTTAGCGTAAACAAACCACAAGAAAACCACATGACGTCTTGGCAAAGCAAAGGTGTCTGATAGCCGCAGGGGAAAGGAAAGAGAAGCGTGGAAAATTTGGTGAGAAAAGAGGGCTGCGTATTGACCGGCGTACCGAAGACCATGCTGCAGACCGTATACGCACGTGCGCGGGAAAGCATGGGACGCGGCGCGATCCGGGATACAAAGGCGGAGGAGATCCTTGAGCGTATACAAAACGAATACGATTTTTCGCTTGCCGAACGGGATACCGCCATGCGAACCGGCGTGATTACCCGCACCATCGTACTCGACCGACTGGTATCCGATTGGCTTACGCGCCATCCGAACGCCGTGGTCGTGAATATCGCGTGCGGATTGGATACACGGTGCTATCGAACGAGTGGCTGGCGCCATTGGTATAACCTTGACTTGCCGGAGACGATTGCCGTGCGGGAAAAGCTTCTTCCGGAGGGCGGGAATATCACACAGATCGCCTCATCCGCTATGGAGGATTGGGGCAGCGAGATCGGCGAGACCGGCGTGCCTGTGCTCGTTATCATCGAGGGACTGACCATGTATCTCACCGAGGCGGATGTTATGCGTATCTTCACACGGATCGCGGACAGATTCGACAGTGCCACGGTGTTTGTGGAAACGATGAACCCCGCGGTTGTGAAGCATTTCAAGGAAAAATCCATCGAGGGCAGCGGCGCGCGGTTCACATGGGGCGTGAAAAACGGAAAAACGCTTGCCGCGCTTGTATCCGGTTTTCGTTTCGTGGAGGAACACAGTCTGACAGAGGGAATGGCAGCGTTCGTACCGGTGTACAGGCTGCTTGATAAAATACCGTTTGTGCGCGCAATCTCGAACAGGATTGTTGTTTTGGCACACGGACAGAGTGGGGAATGAGCATGTCATTTTTTGAAAATACACGAAAGCCGCGCGGCATTGGCGGAAAAGTGATGGTGTCTGCGATGAACTTATTTCATCGGGCACTTTCTGGTTGGGGACTGCGGCAGATAGACGTGGTACCGGACGCGCAGGTGCTTGATGTCGGCTGCGGCGGCGGCGCGAATATTGCGAAGCTGCTTACAAAATGTCCTGCGGGAAAGGTCTGCGGCGTGGATTACGCGCAGGTCAGCGTGCAGAAATCCCAAGCTGTCAATCGCGACGCGATCAAAGAGGGACGATGCATGATCCTACTGGCAAGCGTGATGGAGCTGCCGTTCGCAGACGCGCGGTTTGATTTGGTTACCGCGTTTGAAACGGTGTATTTCTGGCAGGATCTGTCCCGGAGTTTTCGCGAGGTATATCGCGTATTGAAGCCGGGCGGAACATTTCTCATCTGTAACGAGAGCGACGGCGAGCATCCGCGGGACGAAAAGTGGACGGAGAAGATCGACGGAATGAAAATCTACAGCGGCGCGCAGTTGAGCGCGGTCCTGACGCAGACTGGCTTTACGGATGTACGGATCGATAAGGGGGAAAATGGTTGGCTCTGCGTAACGGCGCGCAGGCATTTTTAGGAAACAAATGCGTCTGGGAAAAACATGCTGGAAAGCGTGAAATAACGAGACAGGCGGCGAGAGGCGGAGAAACGAATGAAAATTCTGGAATATGGACAGGGACGGGAGAGGACGCTTCTGCTTCTGCTGTGTACAGCGGAGCCGGAATGGGCGTTTACCGATGCGGTAACACTTCTTTCGGAGACGTACCATGTCCTGCAGATCGTCTACGATGGTCACGGCACAACGGAAGAGGATTTTGTTTCCGTGGAAAAGACCGTTGACGAGTTGACGGATTGGCTGCACACCCATGGGATCTCTCATCTGGAGGCGGCGTACGGCTGTTCTCTTGGCGGCGCGTGCCTGACCCGTTTTCTCGCATTGGGAGAGATCACGGTCGATCGTGCCATCATTGACGCGGGGATCACGCCGTAC
The DNA here is from genome assembly GCA_934433485.1 of uncultured Eubacteriales bacterium. GTDB lineage: Bacteria > Bacillota > Clostridia > Oscillospirales > CAG-272 > UMGS1696. The sequence continues at coordinate 146,053 of CAKRZR010000001.1, forward strand.
CAGATGCCGCTGTGGCTGCGCAGGCTTGCGTGTGCACGCGACTGGCTGGGTTTCAGACTTGTTGCGGGAAACCGGAGGATTTTGGAAGCAGTCTACCCGCCGGAGCGCTGGACACTGCCTGGTCGGGATCCGGTAAAGGAATACGACGCGTTGTCGGCATATCTGCAGCACTATTCAAGCCGCACCGTGCGCAATATCTTTTGGTCGGCAAACAATTACGCACTGCCGCCGGAGCCGTGCAAATCGGACTGCCGCATCGTCTATTGGTACGGTGAGAAGGAAAAAAAGGCGCGGCGTGGGAATATCCGCTTTATTACACAGTATTTTCCGAGGCTCCGGACGCGTGCCATTCCGAAAATGGAGCACGCGGAGCTGGTGATGCTGCATCCGCAGGAGTTTTATCAATATACGAAAGCGTTTTTGAGTCATGAGGAGGAAACATGGAACGGAAAGAAGTCATCCGCGGGGCATACCGATTGACAGGCGGCAATAGTTTTTATGACGGCATTATCACCTGCTCCACAACGAGCGGAAAAGCAGTGTGCCGTTTGGTGTGGGATATGAACAAAGCGGAATGCGACGCCTATCTCGAAAAAGCGCTGTCCGGTATTCCAGAGCGTTTTTCCGGCAGACTGTTGGAGGTGCCGATTGGAACAGGAGTTCTAACTATGCCGGTGTATCAGACCTTGCCGGAGGCGAACATTACCTGCCTTGATTACTCACCGGATATGATGCGGCAGGCAAGGGAAAAAGCAAATCCTCTGCATCTGAAAAACGTAACCTTTCGACAGGGGGATGTAAGCGCGCTCCCATATGAAGATGACGTATTCGACATCGTTCTGTCCCTGAACGGGTTTCACGCTTTTCCGGATAAGGAGGCTGCCTATCGGGAAGTCCTGCGGGTGCTGAAGCTGGGTGGGATCTTCTGCGGCTGTTTCTATGTGCAGGGAGAGTATGCACGGACCGATTGGTTCATCCGGCACATGTATGAAAAGGCAGGCTTTTTCACACCACCTTATGAGACGGTTTTCAGTCTGAGAACACGACTGGAGCGTGTGTATACGGAGGTTTGTGTTGGAAATCTGAAAAGTATCGCATGGTTTCGCTGCCGCAAAGCAGAATAGGAGGAGTGCATATGTCGAAGAAGGCAACGGAATTTCAGAAAAAAGAAATGAGCAAAATGTACCGTGGAAAGGAGATCTTCAAGCCGCTGAATACCGGTTGGATCGACGAAAACGTCGCCTGCGTGCGGGAATGGGTGGCAAATATCTTCTTTTACCGCAAGGGTGATACTACGATCATGATCGACGCGGGCTACAATTACGACAGACTGGAGGAGAAGATGGGTTGGCTTGGTATACGATGAGTCGGATGATACCGAGAAAAATGCGAAAAGCGTATTTTTGAAAGGGGTGGGAAGATGAAATTCTACACGTTCGGACAGGAGGGCGCGCCGGTGATTCTGCTGCTGCCCGGTACCTGCTGCCACTGGAAGAGCAATTTCGGCGGCGTGATCCCGTATTTGGAAAAGAGCTTCCGCGTGCTCTGTGCAAGCTATGACGGATTTGACGAAACGGAGCCGGGCGAATTTCCGACCATGTCAGAGGAAGCGGCAAAGATTGAGGCATACATCAAAGAGCACTGCGACGGGCGGATCCGTGCGGCGTACGGCTGCTCCCTTGGCGGTTCCTTTGTCGGACTTCTCGTTTCACGCGGAAACATACACATCGACTACGGTATTCTCGGCAGCTCCGATCTCGATCAGGCATCCCCTTTTACGGCATGGCTGGAAACGGCACTCATGATGCCGCTGTTCTATCCGATGATCCGCGACGGTCGGTTTCAAAGCCGCATGATGCAGAAACGGCTGGAAAAGCGTGCGGAGAAAATGCCGGAATATGTACGCGCGTTTCTGGGAATGTTTGGCGCCGCGCGTCCGTATGTGACGAAGAAGAGCTGTAAAAATCAGTTCTATTCCGATCTTGTAACGCCGCTGCCGGACAAAATCGACGTTCCCGGCACGGAGATCCACATTTTCTACGCGCTGAAAATGGGGGAAAAATATCATGCACGGTATCTGCGGCATTTCGCGCATCCGGTGATCCACGAACAGGATCTGCAGCATGAGGAGCTGCTTGCGTGCTATCCGGAAAAATGGGCGAACTTGGTCAGAGAAATTATAACAAAATGAAGAAAGGCGGGAAATATCGTGAAAGACAGCGAATTGTCCATTGACCGCACCTGCCATGTGCTGTACACAAGGCCCTGCAAGCGGGAAATGCAGAAGAGAATCGCGCTACATTATCCACCGGACGAGCGGGAAGCGGTATGGGAGCGAGTACAGCTGCAATATGCGTCGTTTTTGTCCGATTGGCGTACCGATTTGGGCGGCAGTAAAAACTTCCACAACGGCTGCGGCGGCAATTATGATTGTGTTGCGCTGATGGCGTATTATGTGGTCTGTCGCGATGTGACGAGCCTTGCGGAAATCGAGAAGATGGAGGGCAATCTGTTTCTCGGCGCGTTTCGAAAAATGAAATTTGTGGACTGTAGAAAGCCGATTTTCCATCGGCTCATGTACAAGGCGTTTCAAAACGCCAAGCGTCAATGCGACAGGTGGGGCGATTTTCAGATGCATCTCGCGCCATACGAAAAGGGCAAACCGATCTACTACGAGTTCACGGAATGCCCAACGGCGGAATTTGCGAAAGCACACGGGCTGCTTGAGGTGATGCCCGCGTTATGCAATCCGGATTTTGAAGCCATGGAGTGCATCCACGCGCGCCTTGTCCGTACAACGACCTGCGCAAACGGCAACCGCTGCGATTACACCATCGTCGGAGAGGACGATCCGTACCTGATAGAGCACCCAGAATACCGCGATGAAGCAGGGTACAGACGGAATCGATAAGAATATGCTGAAATCCGCAAAATCATAGAAAAACGAAAAACCGGGAACCATCCGTTCCCGGTTTTTGTCATCTGAGTGACTGGACTTGAACCAGCGGCCTCTACCACCCCAAGGTAGCGCGCTACCAGCTGCGCCACACCCAGATACTGTACGTCTTTCCGACAGCTTCTATATTATAGCACTGTTGCGCCGATTTGTCAAGGGATTTCTCGAATTTTCCCGGAATAATTCCCAATCTGCGGATGTCAGGGAAACTTGGCGTGGTGTTTCACGATATGGATTCGATATGCGCTGAAGATAGCTCTCAGAGTGGTGTAAATTCATGACCGAGTATGAGATAATCAATAGAAACGTTGAAATAGCGAGACATCTGTATGAGCATTTCATTACCGGGATTCCGCTTTCCGGTCTCATATAGTGATAAAGCCTCGCGACTAATGTTTAAATCCATAGCGACTTTCAGTTGACTGAGCTTCTTTTTCTTTCGTATAGCGCGAAGACCAATCATTTCCATAATCTGTGCTCCTGAAAAATGAAAAAAGTGATAAATAAATATCGGAAATCCTCTTGGACAAAATTGTAACAAAATGTTACAATTGAAATATGACAATATGAAACACAAACAGTTTGTCATAAATGAAAGAAGGAAAGGACAATGGAAATGAAAAAGTTCTGGGGAAGGGCGGTAGTCGCACTCATTTTGACAGGAACAACAGCACTTGGCGTGACAGCCGCAAACAATCGCAAAGAAATCAAAGCGTATCTTGAGTATGACAAAAAGGTAATGTACAATCTGGAAGAAAAGACGCTTCTGGACACGGAGGGAACACGGCTATATCCCATAACTTATAATGGCAATTTATATTTGCCGGTATCCGCACTGGGTGAACTCTTTAATGTCCGTGTTACTGTAGATAAAGATACAGGAACTGTGTTTTTTGGAAAGAGTGGCGAGGCGCTTCCATTTATTGATTCATTTATGCCTCTATATTTAGGTCACAACTGTATCCATAGGCAGTCCACGGATATAAAGAAAAAGGCGTTTCAGCTTGGAAATACTACTTATAACAGCTATATCTGTTTTTATGCCTATAAGCATAATAAAGAAACGTATAGAATCACATACGATTTGGGTGAAAAATATGAAACATTCCAATGTGATGTGTATTGTGACAAAAAGACATCATTCGATATTGTCGGAGATGACGGAAAGGTATTGAAAACAGTAAGCGTTGATGCTGGCAGTGCTGCAAAGACCATCACAGTGGATGTGACAGGACAATCACAAATGGCGTTCATTCCCAATGAAAACTCTGGTTCCTATTCCGGTGGACATAGGATCTATATTCTTAATGCGACGATAGATTAGAAATATAGGAAAGGATTACGGATATGAAGAAAATAATACTAACGATACTTTTTATTTCAACAGTATTGCTGTGTCTGGCTTCGTGTGGCGGAACTTCCGGTATTGCCGGGACATATGTATGTGAGGACAGAAGACCACCAATTGCTGATGATCGTTTTGTTCTTTCCCATGATTTCCCGCGGTGTGCGCCGTCTACACGATGCCGGTTATTCGGGAATGTATTACCTGTTTATTCTCATTCCTTTTGTCGGCGTCGCGGTCTTGCTGGTGTTTTTGGCTCAAAAAAGCGTGCCGGATAACCAGTGGGGGTTGGCTGCACGATAAATAGATTACCTGTTTTTCCAGTTCCCCCTTGACAAGCCTCCTCACCTGTGCTATACTATACCCATCCAAAAGAGAAATGAGGGAGAAAATGCGCATCTGAATATCGTATTGCGTCAGTAAATAGGGATACGCTCCCGGTCTGTTGTCTGTGCGGAGTTTTCTTTGCATAGCAGACCATGCGGGGGATCTTTTTGCTGCGGGATACGGCGGATGTGTGTTTCCGGTCAAACGGGAGCTTTGTCGCGCGGCAATGGATGCCGATTTGCGGCAGTGCGCCTATATTTTCTCACGATATACACGTCCTTTTGCGCCGTTATGCTCGCACAGATCCTTCCGGGAGCATGACGGCGCTTTTTTGCGTTTTGCAAAGACGGAAAAGCGCGAAAATGAGGTGTATATATGCTGCAGGTTCAGAATTTGACGATCACACATAAGAAGGACAACCATCTGCTTCTCTCCGACGCGAGCTTTGTTATTGGAGACGGTGCAAAAACGGTGCTCATCGGCGAGGAGGGCAACGGCAAAAGTACGTTATTGAAGCTCATACACGATCCGTCCCTTGTCGCGGATTATATCACGTACACCGGGGCGATCCGAAAAAACGGACATATCACCGGGTATCTCGCGCAGGAAGCGACGGAGGAAGCGCTGAACAGTCCGGTGTACGCGCTGTTGCCGGCGGAGGTGGATCACGAAAATCTCATCGATGCATGCCGCACAGTCGGGATTGCGCTCGACACACTCTATTCCGACAGGCTCCTTTGTACGTATTCCGGTGGGGAAAAGGTGAAGATCCGTCTCACCCTGATGCTTGCGGCAGCACCGGATCTTCTGCTGCTGGATGAGCCGTCGGGAGATCTCGATCTGTCCGCGCTCACGTGGCTGGAGCGCTTCATCCGGGACTGTCCGCTGCCGGTCGTTTTTATCTCGCACGACGAAACGCTCATCGAAAACTGCGCTACGTCCATTCTTCATCTGGAGCAGACCATGCGCAAAACGGTGCCGCGCTGCACCTTTGTACGCCAGACCTACGCGGAATATCGCGAGGCAAGGGAAGGCGCGCTCCAGAAGAATGCCCAGCTTGTCGAGAAGGAACGGGCGGAATTCCGGCAGAAGATGGAGAAATACCGGCAGATCCTCCAGAAGGTCGAGCATCAGCAGAACGTCATCTCCCGCGGCGACCCACACGGCGGACGACTGCTGAAAAAGAAAATGCACACGGTGAAAGCGATGGGACGGCGGTTTGAACGGGAAGAAGCGAATCAGACGCAAAAAATCGACACGGAGGACGCGATTCTGATGCGTTTCGCGGAGAATATATCTCTGCCCGCCGGAAAGACGATCCTCTCCTATCACGCGGATTCTCTGGCGGCTCCGGATGGAAGAATTCTCGCCGGGGAGATCGATCTCACGGTGTACGGCGGCGAAAAGGTCTGTCTGATTGGGAAAAACGGCGCGGGAAAAACGACTCTTTTGCGTGAGATCGCCGCACAGCTGCTCCGGCGCACGGACATCCACGCTGCGTATATGCCGCAGAACTACAGCGACGGGATGGATTTCACGGAAACTCCCATCGCATATCTCACACCGGCACTCGATGGCAGCAGGGAGGCGTACAGCAGGATCTGCACCTTCCTTGGCAGTGTGAAATTCACCGCAGACGAGATGCAGCATCCCATCGGCGATCTCTCCGGCGGTCAGAAAGCGAAGCTCTACTTCATGAAAATGATCCTCTCCGGCGCGGACACACTGATCCTCGACGAGCCAACGCGAAATTTCTCGCCATTGTCACAGCCGGTGGTGCGGGAGGTGCTGTCCACGTTCGGGGGCACCATCATCGCTGTGTCCCATGACCGCAAGTGCATCGATGATGTGTTCGACACCGTGTACGCGCTTGGGGAATGCGGTCTGTGCGAGGTATGAGAAGATATTCGAAAAGAATGCGCAAAATATAGGTAAAGTTTGCGAGAATCTATTGCAATTTGCTAGAGAATATGGTATAGTGAAGGTACGTTGTATTTCCGAAAATAAAGGAGGGACTTTCCTTGAACCAGAAAACGCAAAGATTACTTGCCTGCCTATGCGCGATCCTCATGACCACAGCGCCGCTTCTGTCCTGCGCCGGGGATCAGAAGGAGACTGAGACCGTCAATAAAGCGGACACCACAGGTGCGGATACGGCTATGGAAACGGAGGAAAACGGCCCGGCGACAGACGAAAACGGCTACCTCTGCGATGATCTGCCGGAGCTTGATTTCGGTGGGGAGACTGTGAATCTCCTCTACTGGAGCGATGTGGAAAATCAGGAATTTGAATCGGAGGAGCTGACCGGCGAGATCGTCAACGATGCGATTTTTCAGCGCAATACGAACGTTGAGGATCGGCTGAATGTGCGCTACAACTGGATCGGCACCCCCGGAAACGGCGGCAATATCGAACCGTATGTCAAAAAAGTGCGCGAAAGTCATACCGCCGGCGACAATTCCTACGATATTCTAGCTTCCTACAGCCGTTCCATCGCGAGCTGTCTTGTGAATGGCTTTCTCACAAATCTGGAATCCGCCGCGTATCTCGATTACGAAAAGCCGTGGTGGCCGGACAATCTGCTCGAGGAATCGACCATCAACGATCATTTGTATTTCGTCTCCGGTGACATTTCCACAAACGCTTTGCACATGATGTACTGCGTGTATTTCAACAGGCAGTTGCTTGAGAATTTCTCGCTACCGAATCCGCAGGAGCTGGTGGCGGAGAATCAGTGGACGATCGACAAAATGATCGAGATGACAAACGGCACCTACATCGACCTGAACGGCAACGGTAAATCCGACATCGACGACCAGTTCGGCTTCACCATCACAAACTTCCACAACGACGCATTCTATACCGGCTCCGGACTCAAGCTCGTGGACAAGGATCCGGAGAAGATCCTTGTCATTTCTGAGGATTTCTACAGCGAAAAGGCGGTCGATCTGCTCGCCAAGCTCGGCCCGTGGGAAGCCTCCGACGAGGTGTACAAAAAGGACAATTACGAAAAACCGTTCACGGACGGCCGCGCGCTGTTCAATATCAATCGTGCGCATTACGCGGCTAAGTCGCTGCGGGATTCTGAGCTGTCCTACGGGATCGTTCCGGTGCCGAAATATGACGAGAGCCAAACCAATTACCGCACCGTCATGGGCAATCCCGTAACGCTGTACGGCGTGACGATCGGCAATCCGAAAAAGGACACCTGCACGGCGGTCTTAGAGTGCATGGCGTCCAATGCGTACCGTCTCACCACACCGGCGATTTTCGAGAACAACATGAAGAAAAAGTATTCGACGGACGACGCGAACGCACAGATGTATGACATTGTCCGGGAGTCGATCAGCTTTGAGCTTGGCAGATTCTTCAACAAATTCCTCTCGGACATTACGGACATCTTCTTTGCCGAGGTGGAGAACAACCGGCAGAACTGGGCATCCGTTTCGGAACGGTACCGTGAAAAGCTGACGGGACAGATCGAGGATGTGGTGACGCAAATCGTGGAAAACGAAAGCAATCTCCAGTAAAGATCCTTAGAAGAATATAAAAAAGAGAATACAAAACGGACGCACGGCGGGAATAGGTTCCGTCATGCGTCCGCTTTCTATTCTTTTTTTGTTTCCAAAATACAGCTGTCTGTGAGAATCACAACCGTGTCATGCGTCACTCTTGCGATCCCGCCCTGAATCTGCGCGGTAGCAGTGACAGCAGTGCCTGTATAGGCTGTGACCGTGCTCTCCGATAAGGCGAAAACGGCGGGCAGATGACCCGGATGGATGCCATACGAGCCGCCGCCATGACCGGATTTGTCATCCAGAACCGGCAGGCGCAGGGAAGTACAGGATAGCTCCGATGCGGTGCCGTCCGGGGTCACGATGCACAGTGTGAGTGATTTTTCCATACCGTCATCCCTTTGCAGCGGCGTACACGTCGTCGATGGTGCCTGCCATCATGAATGCCTGCTCCGGCAATTTGTCGCATTCACCGCCGAGGATCGCTTCAAAGCCCGCGATGGTTTGGTCGATGGAGACAAATTTTCCCGGAATCCCTGTGAAGCCCTCGGCTACGTGGAACGGCTGGCTCATAAACCGCTGTACCCGTCTGGCACGTCCGACCATTTCACGATCCTCTTCGGACAGCTCATCCATGCCGAGGATGGCGATGATGTCCTGCAGCTCGTTGTATCGCTGCAGGACGTGCATAACCTCTTTTGCTGCGCGATAGTGACGGTTGCCTACGATATCAGGAGAGAGCATACGGGAACCGGATTCAAGCGGCGCGACCGCGGGATAGATGCCAAGCTCCACGATGCTGCGGGAAAGAACCGTCGTTGCGTCCAGGTGGGAGAAGGTAGTTGCCGGGGCCGGGTCGGTCAAGTCGTCCGCAGGCACATAGATCGCCTGCACGGAGGTAATGGATCCGTTTTTTGTCGATACAATGCGTTCCTGCAGTTTGCCCATTTCCGACGCAAGCGTTGGCTGGTATCCAACCGCGGACGGCATGCGACCGAGTAGCGCGGATACCTCCGAGCCTGCCTGGGTGAAGCGGAAAATGTTGTCGATGAATAAGAGTACATCCTTGTGCTCGGATTCCCGAAAATACTCCGCCATCGTCAGTCCGACAAGCGGTACGCGGAGTCTTGCGCCGGCGGTCTCGTTCATCTGTCCGAACACGAGCGCGGTTTTGTCAAGCACCCCGGACTGGGTCATTTCCTGCCAGAGATCGTAGCCCTCGCGCGACCGTTCTCCAACACCGGCGAATACGGAATACCCCGCGTGTTCAAAGGCGATATTGCGGATGAGCTCCATGATGAGCACCGTTTTGCCGACCCCTGCGCCGCCGAACAGACCGATTTTGCCGCCCTTTGCGTATGGCGTCATGAGATCGATCACCTTGATACCGGTTTCCAGTACCTCATCCGCCGTCACAATGTCCTTAAACGGAGGTGCTGTGTGATGGATCGGCCAGTGTTCGTCCGAATCGATATTGCCGGCGCGGTCGATGGGGGTGCCTGTGACGTTGACCATGCGACCGAGCGTTTTCTGACCGACCGGAACGGAGATCGGTGCGCCTGTGTCCACTGCCGTCATGCCGCGCGAGAGACCGTCCGTCGTCTGCATGGAAATGCAGCGTACGTCGCCGGTGCCCAGATGCTGCAGCGTTTCGAGGGTATAGACCGCGTCGCCGACCGGGATCTCAACCGCGTGGAAAATGTCGGGAATTTCAAAATCATCAAAGTGGATGTCGACCACAGGACCGGTGATCCGCTTGACGATTCCTTTGGAGCCTTTCGACATGATAGAATCCTTTCGTGTGATTCGCTGAAAATGGGATTTGCGCAGAGAATAGTATAGTATCTCGGTTGCAGTGTATGAAAAATGTCAAAATCCGGAGCGTGGCTATGACTCCTGATGCATGCCGGACGCGGTTTCGATCACGCTGGAGGTGACCTCCGCCTGCCGTTTCCGGCTGATCTCGATTTCCAATTTGGCTGCCGATTCCGCCGCATTGTCGTTTGCCGACCGCATAGCAATGAGTGTTGCCGCCTGTGCGCCGGAGCATGCTTCCAAAACGATCGAATACATCGTCACCTGCAGCAGTGACTGGCACGCGCCGGACAGCACCGTTTCTTTGTCGGGGAAAAAGAGCATATCCGCGCCCTCGGAACGGTCAGGCTCTGTGGCATTTTCCGCTTCCTGAGCAGCATAGGGCAGGACGATGCGGGTACACGGTGTCTGCGTCAGCATGTTCTGAAAGTGGGCAAACACAAACGTGACGCGTGAGACAGCACCTGTCATATACAGGGATCGAATGCGGTCAAACAGCGGCAGACAATCGGCAAAATCGGGGACATCCGGCAATGTGAATGATTCTGTAGCGCGTGTGCCAAAATAACCGCCAGCCATTTTGCCGCAGACATAGAGCACATACGGCTTTGTCTCCGCAGCGAGCACCGTTTCCGCGTACCGGAACAGCTCGGTGTTGTAGCCGCCGCACAGTCCGCGATTGGACGAGAACACGACGTACAAAACTGGCGCGTCGGGATTGGCACAGGGCAGAAAATCCGTTACTGCGTTGCCGTACGCCGCCATCAGTTCGCGGCAGGTGTCCGCATACGGCAGATAATGCGTACGCAGTGTTTCGAGCTTGGCGTATTTTGCTGCGGAGACCGTTTTCATCGCGCCGGCAAGCTGTTTTGTGATCGAAATGCTGGAAAGCCGTTTGCGCAGCTCCCGTAGGGTTGCCATATTGCGTGCTCCTTTCGTTGGATATAGCGCGGATTACGCCGTTTGCGTCTGTACCTCCACCTCCGCGATCGCGTTTTTCAGCGATTCGATGGTTTCGGAGGTCATCTTAGCGCCGGATGCCAGTGTTTCCACCAGATCCGGATGCACCGACTCCAGATAATCGCATACCGATTCCGTGTAGCTCTCGATGGCGTCCGGCTCGATTTTGTCCGCAAAGCCGTTCGACACCGCGAAGATGGTCACCACCTGCTTCCAGTCTGCCATAGGCGCATATCGTTTCTGGCGTAAGGCTCCCATCATACGCGCGCCGTCGTCCAGGACTTTTTTGGTTGCCGCGTCCACGTCGGAGCCGAACTGCGCAAAGCCGGCGAGCTCGCGATATTGCGCCAAGCGTATACGGAGACTGGAGGATACCTGCTTCATTAGCTTCGTCTGTGCAGCGCTGCCGACACGGGATACGGACAGTCCTACATTGACCGCAGGGCGTTGACCGTCATTGAATAGATCGGATTCCAGAAAAATCTGTCCGTCTGTGATGGAGATGACGTTGGTCGGGATGTACGCGGAAATATCGCCTGCCTGCGTTTCGATAATGGGCAGTGCCGTCATCGAGCCGCCGCCTTTTTCCGCCGACAGCTGTGCCGCGCGTTCCAGCAGACGGGAGTGCAGATAGAACACATCGCCCGGATACGCCTCACGTCCGGAGGGGCGATGGAGCAAAAGGGAAATCTCACGATACGCCACTGCGTGCTTTGAAAGATCGTCGTAGATGATGAGCACGTCACGACCGCTGTACATGAAGTATTCCCCCATCGCGGCTCCGGCGAACGGTGCGATATACTGTAGGGAAGCCGAGGCGGACGCGGGTGCGCATACGATGGTGGTATAGGGCATGGCGCCGTATTTGGTCAGCTTCTCGCGAATATCGGCGACGGTGGTGTCCTTTTGTCCGATAGCGACATAGATGCAGGCGACGTTTTTTCCTTTTTGGTTGAGAATCGCGTCTACTACGAGAGAGGTTTTGCCAGTCTGGCGGTCGCCGATGATGAGTTCACGCTGTCCTTTGCCGATCGGAACCAGCGCGTCCACGGCTTTGATACCGGTGTGCAGCGGACGATTGACCGCGCCGCGATCCGGAATGCCGGGGGCAGGGAACTCAATCGGTCTGCGCTTGTCCGACCAGATTCTGCCGCCGCCGTCGATGGGATTTCCCAGCGGATCGACAACTCTGCCGAGCAGCTCTTCGCCGACCGTGGTGGACGCGATTCTGCCGACTCTGCGTACACGGCTGCCGCTTTCAATGTGTTCATAGCGTCCGTAGACGATGCAGCCGATGCGATCCGGTTCAATATCCAGCACCATCCCGCGCTCGCCGCATTCAAATTCGATAACCTCGCCGTACATGATATCCGCTAGCCCGTCGAGCCAGCAAATGCCGTCGGATACGCTCATGACACGACCGAGCTGGTATTCCTGTACCTTTACCTCCAGCGCGGAGATGGCGCTGAGCAGCTCCGTCGTCAGGGTATCCGCGTCCTCTTTGCCCGAAACCATGAACCGCTCCAGCTTATTATTCAGATGATAAATAAGGTCGGAAACGGTACAGTCGTACACGGTGTCGCCGATGCGCAGACGCAAACCGCCCTGTAGGGAGGGATCCACGCGTACCCAAAGGGACTGCTTGCCACCGACAGAGGTCACGAGCTTTTCCGTTGCCGCGCCGATTTCATCTACGAGCGCCTGGTCGAGGGGAAAGGCGGAGGTCAGCGTGACATACAGGACGTCGTGGGTCTTGAGATACGCCATGTCGCCCGGCGTGATCTCGATTTTTTCGAGAATACGGCGCGCGAATGTCGGCTCCAGACTGCGCAGCGTGGACAGATAGGGCTCCGCGGACAGCAGCTCCGATACGCGTGCGGACAGCGTCGCGATGAGATCCGTCTTTGCGTTGTCGACCGATTCGCGTTCAATATTTGCCAGTGCGGATACGGTCTGTCGATGCATTTCCTCCGCTTCCAGTGCGGCGTGCTGCTCTACAGCGGCAATTTCTTTGTCCCCGACGATTTCCACGCAAAAATCCGCCACACTGGGGACGACCGGCGGCGTGTATTCCGTTTTTTCGATCGATTCCGCTTCAGAAAGCGCCTGATTGATCCGCTCTCTGCGGGATTTGAAAATTTTCACGATCGTTTTTCTGCCGAAGAGAACGATCAGTCCCACGAGCATCAGAAAATTGATACTGGCATACAAAAACTGCATGATGCACCCCGTCCTGGTATGGCGTTAAAATCTTTCTTTGATTATATAGTGGAAAAAGTCTGCTTTCGTCAATGCAGCAGGGGATCGGACAAAAGCCGTTCGCACAGCGCGCGGGCAAGCGTGTCCACATTTTGGTTCAGCTTGTCGGAAAGCTCTTTTTCGCGGTACAACGCATCTCTGTGACCTGCGGCGAGGGCGATTTCACGCTCCGTTTCCGCCTTTTTCACGATACCGTCCGCGCGGGTTTTGGCGTCTCTAAGCTCTGCTGCCGCGGTTTCGGCGTTTATGTGCTGTGCTTCCTTGCGATGAAGCTCCGTTTGGGTAGCCGCTTCCTTTTCAAGCTCTGCCCGTTCCGACAGCACCGTTTTGGCGCGATCGATTTTCGCCTGACGCTTGTCCATAAAGACGAGCATCGGGCGGAAAAGGAGACGGTTCAAAATGAGCATGGCGAGAGCGAACGTGATCAGCGTCCATAGGAGAATGGGCAGCTGTATGGTCATAACCGCACCTCCGTATCCAATATTTGCATGGGTTTTCCGGTACCGATATAGGTATATCGGCGTGGCGTTGTCAGATTTTGGTGGTCAGCATGAAGCCGATGAGCAGACCGTAGATGGTCAGCGCTTCCATCAGTGCGAGAGAGATGATGAGTGCGGAACGGATGTCTCCGGCGGCGTCCGGCTGACGTGCGATGCTTTCCATGGCGGCTTTGGAGGTCCAACCCTGGCTGAGCGCGGGGAAAATGGTGCTGACCGCGATGGCAAGTGCGGCGGCGATGGCGATGATGGCAGAATCTGTCATGATATTGACTCCTTTATTTGAAAAAATGGTTTGCGTTGGTGAAAAGATGGATTATTCCAGTCCCTCGGAGAGGTAAATGGAGACGAGCATGGTGAATACAACTGCCTGAATGGTACAGAACAGGAGCGACAGAGCCATCATAATGACCGGTACGCCGATCGGAATGATGCCGTACAGCTCCTCCGTGACCGTTTCCTCGCCGAACACGTTGCCGAACAGACGCAGTGCCAGCGACGCCGGTTTGATAAATTCATCGAGAACCAAAAGCGGCAGCATGAAGAACATCGGGGAGACGAAGCGCTTGAAGTACTTCTTTACGCCGTTTGCCAGCCCCGCGATCTGGAGAAAGAGAAATGCCGCGATGCCAAGACCCAATGTCGTGGACAACGACGAGGTCGGTGCTTTTATATACTTTGTGAGTCCCATACCCGGCAGGATTCCGGAATAATTGGCGAAAAGAATGAAGATAAACAGGGAACCGAGGAAGAAAAAATACTTGCGGGCATGCGCTTTGCCGATGATTCCGGCGAAAAAGTTGTCGAGATACTCGATTCCCGTCTCCACGACGTTTTGGAATTTTCCCGGCCGTTCTTTCATGCGGCGTGTGGCAAGGAGCGAAAGGATCGTAAGTACGATAAGAATCGCCCACATGGCCACCACCTCGCCGGTGACATCCAGAATCCCAAAGAGGGGAATGAGAACCTCTGATTGTTCACCCATAGGAAATCCTCCTTATTGTATATTGGAATCCGCGTCTTTCGGAGAAGAAACGGAGCCAGAGCTTTTTTTTGCCGCCTTCTGCTTGTCCATATGCTTTACGAGCCGGTACGTGAAATAGAACAGCCCGCCCGTCACACCGATCACGGCGGCAACCAACAGGGGAACTCTGTCCCACGGCGTATGGGGCGCGATGAAATAGACCGCTGCCAGATAGCCGATATTGAGAAGCTGTCGGGACAGCGTCGTCACCTGCAGGAGCGCGGGATTTTTGTCAAACATCCGTACGGAGATACGATAATTGCCAAAGGAGATCAGAACTCCCAGTATCAGAGAGAGTGCCGCGCCGACGATCCAGTGTGTCATAGCGATCCTCCAGAGGGTGGGATATCGGAAGCTTACCGGATGACCGGCGCTTCTCGATTCGATTCTATATTATAACACAGCCGCCGCGGTTTTACAAGTGGATTTTCCGTTACAATTCGTCGCGGAGCCTGTGGCATAAGCGTGTCAGATTTCTTTATACATGCATTTGAAACCACATGATATCGCCAAAACACGTTGGGGCCAAGATATGTTTGTGTGTGTTATTGATGGGTGAACATCATTCCAAAACTGATGGAGAGAAACGCGCAGCAGAGCCAGATCGCCTTGTAGCCGAGCGAGAGGGTCAGGATGCTGCCCAGACCCGCGCCAATGCCGAAAACGAGGATCACGCCGAAATAGGTGGCGGCCTTCAGAAGAATTTCCTTATCCTTTACGTGGAAATAGGCGCACAGCGCTTCCATTCCGGCGCGCAGATTGCCGATGCACATCGTGCTCGCGTACGCGTGGCCGCGCACCTTATGGAACGTTTGCACCTGGAGCGCGCACACAAATGAAACGAGTGCGTTGGCAAGCGCTTCGATGGGACGCGGCAGGAATCCGACAACAAACAGCAGAACGATCTCGCACAGCAGGATGATTTGCCGCCAATGGATTTTTTCATAGCTTTTCAGGCGGATGTGGATGCACTCCGCGACGGCAGTGCCGACTAAGAACGAAAGCACAGGAATGAGGTATTTGAGCATTACGCCCCAGTCCCGCTGGAAAAGCGCTGTACTGAGCAGCACGATGTTGCCTGTCTGGGCGTTCGCGAATACCTCACCGCGGCAGGTATAGGTGTATGCGTCCTGGAACCCGCCGGATAAAATGACGAAAACAGCGGTGCGGAAGCTGTCGGACATCTGTCCGCGGAATGGTTTACTGTCTTTCATGCGGCTTCCTCCTAAGATACAGTGTGTAGATGAATGTGACGCACGAGCTGAAAAAGCCGATCGCATAGAGGAGCGGAACGATCCACTGTTCCCCCGCCAGCCACCGCGCGATGGTGCCGAATAAGAATCCAAGGCTGCACGCGGCGGAGAAAAAGCTGCATTCACCTACGCGCTGCGCGTCCATTTCCTTATGCACCATCTGTGTGAGCATAACGAGTATGGGAATGGTAAACGCGGCTCCCATCACGATCTCATAAAACAGCTTCATCGGACATCCACCCTTTTCTTTGCAAAACGTTCAGTGGGGAACTTTGCGTGAAAACCCATTGACTTTTCACGGCAGCTATATTATAATACAATCATCGATATATGTAAAATGTATGTTGTATATAACAGCGATATAAAAATGATATAGGTTGAGGGTGAGAAAGGCATGTATGTAAATTATGAGCATTACCGCGTATTTTATTATGTGGCAAAATACGGCAATGTGACGCAGGCGGCCAAGGCGCTGTTGAACAACCAGCCGAATGTGACGCGGGTGATCAAGAATCTGGAGGCGGAACTGGGGTGTGCGCTGTTTTCACGTAGCAGCCGGGGGATGAAGCTGACGCCGGAGGGAGAACGACTGTACGAGCACATCAGCATCGCGTTCGCGCACATTGAGGCGGCGGAGGCAGAGCTCACGGACAGCCGGAATATGCGTTCCGGCGTGGTGAATGTGGCGGCGAGCGAGGTGGCGCTGCGCTGTCTGCTGCTGCCCGCGCTGAAGCGGTACCGTCTGCGGTACCCAGGGATCCACATCCGGATCAGCAACCATTCCACGCCGCAGGCGAGCGCGTCCCTGAAAGAGGGCACGTCGGATATCGCCGTTGTCACCACACCGACAGACGCGGCGGTGTCCCTTGTGGAAAGCGTCGTACGGCCGATCCGCGAGGTAGCCGTCTGCTCCCCACGGTACGCGGGACTGCTCGATCATCCGGTATCGCTTGCGGAGCTGTCGCGCTTTCCGCTGATCTCACTGGGCAAGGAAACAAAATCGTTCGCTTTCTACTCCGCGCTGTTTACTGCGCGCGGACTGCCGTACCAGCCGGATATCGAAGCGTTCACGGCGGATCAGATTTTGCCCATGGTGGAGGCGGATCTCGGCGTAGGCTTTGTGCCGGAGGAGTTTCTGCACGGCGCCGAAAACGTCCGCGTGATTGCGCTGCGCGATACGATTCCCGCACGCGACATCGTACTCATTAAACGCAGAGATCAGCCATTGAGCGCCGCGGCCCGGGAGCTGGAGCGGATGATCTTAGAGGAAAAATAAGAAAAAGCTGCGGTGCATTATAAACACGCGTCGCTTTCAGATAATAGAGTACGGAGGGAAAGGGATTCGTTCTCGCCTGCGGGCTCGGTCAGGATCGGCTCTGACCTGCCCCCGGCAGGTCATTCACTACCGATCCAGTTCGAATCCCGACAAAAAAACGAACCGTACAAAATGTACAGTTCGGCTTTTTTACGGAGGGAAAGGGATTCGAACCCTTGTGGGATTGCTCCCAAACGGTTTTCAAGACCGCCTCGTTATGACCGCTTCGATATCCCTCCGTGCGGTAACAGGTGTATTATAGCACAAAGCCGTTGGAAAGTCAATGCAAAAAGACAAATTCAATGGAAAAAACGCCACAAAAACCGGGATTTCCACGAAAAACAAAAAAATGCGGACTTTTTTTGCGAAACCCCTTGACAAATCCAAAAAACGGAGTATACTATTGGCATAAGGCAAGGGCGTCTTGGAAAGGTATTCCGGGATGCTCTCTCTTTTTTCAAATCCATATACAAGCGAGGCAATGGCGTCTCTCTGCGGTGGTTTTTCCTCCGCGGTATGCCAGCCTCGCTTTATTTTTTGATAAGCAAAGGAGCAGCACAGATGAAAACCGTATCGGATTATTTCGGCAGCCTCGTATTTGACGACAGAGTAATGAAAGCGACCCTGTCCGGCAAGGTGTATAGTTCTCTTAAAAAGACCATCGATGAGGGTGTGTCCCTCAATCCCGACGTGGCAAACGCCGTTGCGGAAGCGATGAAGGACTGGGCGATCGAACATGGCGCTACCCATTTTACCCATTGGTTCCAGCCGCTGACCGGAATCACCGCGGAGAAGCACGACAGCTTTATCTCCCCGGCACCGGACGGACGGGTCATCATGGAGTTCTCCGGCAAGGAGCTGATCAAGGGCGAACCGGACGCGTCCAGCTTCCCGTCGGGCGGTCTGCGCGCTACCTTTGAGGCAAGAGGCTACACGGCATGGGACCCGACCTCGTACGCCTTCATCAAGGACAAGACCTTATGTATTCCGACCGCGTTCTGTTCCTATGGCGGAGAGGCGCTCGATAAGAAAACGCCCCTGCTGCGCTCCATGCAGGCGCTGAACAAGCAGGCGCTGCGGATTCTCAAGCTCTTCGGCAACATGGATGTCAAATGCGTGCGCACCTCTGTCGGTCCGGAGCAGGAATACTTCCTCGTTGACAAAGCGATGTATGAGCAGAGAAAAGACCTCATGTTCACCGGCAGAACCCTGTTTGGCGCAAAGCCGCCGAAGGGGCAGGAGCTCGACGACCACTATTTCGGCGTGATCAAGCCGCGTGTTGCCGCGTATATGGCAGACCTCAATGAGGAGCTGTGGAAGCTCGGCATCCTTGCAAAGACGGAGCACAACGAGGTTGCACCCGCGCAGCACGAGCTTGCACCGATCTACACAACGACGAACATCGCTACCGACCACAACCAGCTCACAATGGAGATCATGCAGAAGGTCGCCGCAAAGCATGGACTGGTCTGCCTGCTCCATGAGAAACCGTTTGCGGGCGTCAACGGCAGCGGCAAGCATAACAACTGGTCGATGGCGACCGATACCGGCATAAACCTCCTCACGCCCGGCGATACCCCCTATGAAAACGCGCAATTCTTACTCTTCCTCTGCGCCGTCATCAAGGCTGTGGACGATTACCAGGATCTGCTCCGCCTATCCGTAGCGACTGCCGGCAACGATCATCGTCTGGGTGCCAACGAAGCACCGCCGGCTGTCATCTCCATCTTCCTGGGCGACGAGCTGACCGCGGTTCTGGACGCCATCGAAAACGACACGCCGTACAGTGCCGCTGAAAAGACCGTTATGAAGCTGGGCGTGCACGTTCTGCCGAAGTTCACGCGCGATACCACCGACCGGAACCGCACCTCTCCGTTCGCCTTCACCGGCAACAAATTCGAGTTTCGTATGCTCGGCTCCTCCAACAGCATCGCGTGCGCCAACATCATGCTCAACGCCACGGTAGCCGAATCCCTGAAGCAGTTCGCGGATGCACTGGAGACCACGGAAAGCTTTGAGTCTGCGCTCCACGATCTCATCCAAAAGACGATCAAGGAACATCGCCGGATCATCTTCAACGGCAACGGCTACGACGACGCGTGGATCAAGGAAGCCACCGAGGTGCGCGGACTGCTCAACCTTCGTACGACCCCGGACGCTATGCCGCATCTGCTCGACAAGAAAAACGTAGACATGCTGACCGCCCACAAGGTGTTCACCAAAGCGGAGCTGGAATCCCGGTACGAGATCATGCTCGAAAACTACTGCAAGACGGTCAATATTGAAGCGCTTACGATGGTCGATATGGCGAAGAAGGAAATTCTGCCTGCCGTCGAAGGTTATGCAAAGGAGCTGTCTGACGCCGTCATCGCCAAGACAACCGCGGTTCCGGGGCTGGCGTGCAAATACGATAAGTCCGTCATCACGAAGCTCTCGACACTGGCGGACGAGATCGACACCGCTGCCGCCGCGCTGGAATCCGCCGCGAACAAGTATAAGACCGTCGAGGATGTGACCGAAGCGTCCTGCATGATCCGCGACGTGATCTTACAGAAAATGGCGGAGCTGCGCGTAGTATGCGATGAGGCGGAAACGGTTACCGCAGAGAAGTACTGGCCGTTCCCGACCTACGAAAAGCTCTTATTCGGCGTACGGTAAAAACAAAATTAGCATGTGCGAGTCCCGATAGGCGGCAATATGTGCAAGGTCCTGTCGGGACGACGGCAACAACAATTTTCGATCCCCCTGCACCAATTTATCAACGACAGGAGTGAGTAAATTTGTACAGCGCAGTCAACACGATATGGGTTCTGCTCGGAGCGGCACTCGTATTTTTCATGCAGGCAGGCTTTTCCATGTGTGAAGCAGGCTTTACCCGTGCGAAAAACACCGGCAACATCCTCATGAAAAACCTCATGGACTTTTGTATCGGAACGCCGTGCTTCTGGCTTGTCGGATTTGGCGTCATGTTCGGCTCCGGGAGCGCACTGTTCGGCTGGATCGATCCGCTGATCCTGAAGGACTACACGAGTGTGCTTCCCGCGGGCGTTCCGCTGTGGGCATTCGCGATTTTCCAGACCGTATTCTGTGCCACAAGCGCGACCATTGTGTCGGGTGCTATGGCGGAACGGACGAAATTCAGCGCGTACTGCATGTATTCCGCGGCGATCTCACTTCTGATTTATCCAATCTCCGGTCACTGGATCTGGGGTGGCGGCTGGCTTGCCTCCCTCGGTTTCCACGATTTCGCGGGTTCCACGGCAGTACATATGGTCGGCGGCGTCTGTGCTCTCATTGGCGCGAAGATCCTCGGACCGCGTATCGGCAAATACGATAAAGATGGCAAACCGCGCGCGATTCTCGGACACAACCTGACCTTTGCGGCATTGGGCGTGTTCATCCTGTGGTTTTGCTGGTTCGGCTTTAACGGCGCGTCTACGCTTGGCATGGACAGCGACGAGCTGCTGGTTTCGGCGGGGCGTGTGTTCTTCAACACGAATTTGACGGCGGCGGTCGCTTGCTGCGTGACCTTGATCCTTACCTGGATCCGTTATAAGAAGCCGGATGTTTCGATGACTTACAACGCCGCGCTTGCGGGACTGGTCGGCATTACCGCAGGCTGTGACGCGGTAACACCGATTGGTGCTGCGATTATGGGCGTCGTGTTCGGTATCGTAATCGTGTTCTCTGTGGAATTTTTTGATAAAATCGCCAAGATCGACGACCCGGTTGGTGCGGTGTCTGTACACTGTGTCTGTGGTGCGCTCGGTACGATTCTGACCGGTCTGTTTGCGGATGGCGCTACAACGGAAAAGGGACTGTTCTATGGCGGCGGCGCGCATTTCCTCGGTGTCCAGACGCTCGGTGTGGTAACAGTAGCCGCGTATGTCGCCGTAGTGATCACCAGTGTGTTCCTCATTCTCAAGCATACGATTGGTCTGCGTGCGGACGCGGCGGATGAAATCGAGGGACTTGATATTTCCGAGCATGGTTTGCTGACGGCGTACGGCGGATTCGCGATGCTTCCGGATACCATTGCCCCAGAGGAAGAGACGACTGCAGTTACCGGCGATATACCGGTGGCGGAAGCGATTCCCATAAAAAAGCTGCCTGATCTGACAGACGGTACAGGTCCGAAATTCACTAAGGTAGAGATCATCTGCAAGGAAGCGAAGTTTGAGGCGCTGAAGCAGGCACTTGTCGATATCGGCATCACCGGTATGACACTGTCACACGTACTCGGCTGCGGTATCCAGAAGGGAAAGCCGGAATATTACCGTGGCATTGAGGTTGAAGCAACCCTCTTACCAAAGATCCAGCTGGACATTGTGGTCAGCAAGGTGCCAGTACGCCGTGTCATCGAGACTGCAAAGAAGGTGCTTTATACAGGGCACATCGGCGACGGCAAGATCTTTATTTACGATGTGGAAAATGTTGTAAAGGTGCGCACGGGAGAAGAGGGCTACGATGCGCTCCAGGACGTAGAATAACTGCATACACAAATAAAAGCGTTTGAGACGGGAAAAGTACCGCGGTATGGAACGCACAGCGCGTATGGGGTCGGTGAGAGCCATACCGTGACCGCCGTGGGAAGAACATCCGTCGAGCTGCAAGCTGAAAAATACAGGTGAAATTTCTCCGGGACCGGTTGTTCCGGGGATTTCGCCTGTATCAGTAGGCGCGCCGGAGGTTTCCCGTTACAGAAACAGGATTTTCGCCGAAGAAACCGAACGCGGCGGAAGTCCATGAGAATCGGGGCAATCCCGAAGATAGGTGGCACCGCGAGTACAGCACTTGCCCTATCGGAATGCTGGACGATATTTCGTTCCAATGGAAAGGGAGAGACAACGATATGTGTTCGATTATGGGATATTGCGGCAAGTGTGCCGTGGAAGAAACGTTCAAAAAGTGCTTTGCGGAGACGATTTCCCGCGGCCCGGACGACAGTCGGATCGTGGACACCGGCGACGGCTGTCTTGGCTTTCACCGGTTGGCGATCATGGGACTGACACCGGAGGGCATGCAGCCGTTTGCCCTCGATGGCAGTTATGTGGTTTGCAACGGGGAAATCTACGGCTATGAACGGCTGAAAAAGGAGCTTGCGAAGAAATATACGTTTGTGAGCGGCAGCGACTGCGAGATTCTTTTGCCCCTCTATCGCGAGTACGGCACGGACATGTTCCGTATGCTGGACGCGGAGTTCGCGCTCATCCTCTACGATGGCGCCACCGGGGAATATATCGCGGCGCGTGACCCCATCGGCATCCGACCGCTTTATTATGGCTACAGTACGGACGGTGTCATTGTGTTCGCGAGCGAGCCGAAGAACCTGACGGGACTGTGCGGCAAAATTCTGCCGTTCCCACCGGGACATTATTATAAAAGTGGAAAATTCATCTGCTACAACGACATCGCGCATGTGAATGCGGTATGTCATGACGACCTGGAGACGGTGTGCAAAAACATCCGCGAAAAGCTCATCGCGGGCGTGGACAAGCGGCTGGTGGCGGACGCCAAGGTCGGGTTCCTGCTCTCCGGCGGACTGGATTCCTCTCTTGTGTGCGCGATTGCCCAGCGGAAGAGCGACAAGCCGATCCGTACATTTGCCATTGGTATGGAAAAGGACGCCATCGATCTGAAATACGCGCGCCAGACCGCGGACTATCTCGGTACGGATCACACCGAGGTCTACATGACCCGCGACGAGGTGATCGATACCTTAGACGGGTTGATCCGCATCCTTGGTACCTACGACATCACAACGATCCGCGCAAGCATGGGCATGTACCTGCTGTGCAAGTGGATTCACGAAAACACAGACATCCGTGTGCTGCTCACCGGAGAGATCTCCGACGAACTGTTCGGCTATAAATACACGGATTTTGCTCCGGATGCCGACGCGTTCCAGAAGGAGTCGGAGAAGCGGGTGCGGGAGCTGCACATGTACGACGTACTGCGCGCTGACCGGTGCATTTCCGTCAATTCCCTGGAAGCGCGTGTGCCCTTTGGCGATCTCGATTTCGTGCGATACGTTCTCTCCGTCGATCCCGCGAAGAAAATGAACGTTTATGGCAAGGGCAAGTATCTGCTCCGCCACGCTTTTGAGGGCGATTATCTGCCGCAGGAGATTCTGTGGCGTGAAAAAGCCGCGTTCTCCGATGCCGTGGGTCACTCCATGGTGGACGATCTCAAGGCATACGCTGAGACAAGGTACACGGACGCGGAGCTTGCCGAAAAGAGTGCGAAATACACGCACGCCAAGCCGTTCACAAAGGAATCGCTCCTGTACCGGGAAATTTTCGAGAAATACTACCCCGGGCAGTGCGACATGGTGGTCGACTTCTGGATGCCGAACAAATCGTGGAAAGGCTGCGACGTCAACGATCCCTCCGCAAGGGTACTTGCAAACTACGGGGCTAGTGGTAAATAAGAGAAAAACAAAGAAAGCGGAGAACCGGAAGAACCGGCGCTCCGCTTTTTCGGATGCATCAGCGCTTTCTGCATCATTCGGCAAACAGGCTGTCGAAATACAGTAAATCGGCACCGCCGCGCAGGGCATCGTACGCGTAGCCGTCGTAGTAGAATGTCGTCTCGTTTGTGAGAAGCAGCTCGGCTACAGCACCATTTCCGTCCGCAAAAGTGATCATGTACAGCGGTGGATAGGTATCCAGATACTCCCGTACCTCCATCTTTTTCCGTGTTCCGCGAATGCCGGAAAGCTGGCTGTAAAGGGTGTCCAGCGCCACGGGATCGGTGATCGTGAACACGGCTTCATCGGCATAGCGGCGCACGGCAACAGTGGTGACATTTTGCGTTTTTGTCGTGGCGTCATCGAGAGGCGGCAGCGCGTCGGAGAGGGAAACGGCGCATCCGGTGAGCTGGCACAGGATGAGCAGCGCGGCAAGAAGGCTGAAAAGACGTTTTTTCATAAGAGACCTCCCAAAAGATCGATGATTGATGAAAATAGTATAGCGGATGTGCGGCGGGAATGCAATAGGTGTGATGTTAAAAATGCAAAAATTCCGCAAAACATATGGGAAATCGGCGCGAAACATGGTATAATAGAAGCAATAACAAAACCAGATGGAGAGAATCGCATGAAAAAAATACTGGTACTCGACGGCAACAGCATCTTAAACCGCGCCTTTTACGGCATCCACGCGCTGTCCAATCACGCGGGTGTGCCGACAAACGGCGTGTTCGGCTTTCTGCAAATTTTAAAGAAGCACCTCGACGCACTGTCCCCGGACGGTCTCGCCTGTGCCTTTGACGTGCGGGAAAAGACGTTCCGGCACAAGGCGTACGAGGCGTACAAGGGCACGCGAAAGGGGATGCCGGAGGAGCTGGCGGTGCAATTGCCATACGCGAAAGAGGCGGTGCGTTCGCTCGGTTTTACGATTCTGGAATCCCCCGGCTACGAGGCGGACGACATCCTTGGCACCGTCAGCGCGATGGCGGAGGCGGCGGATGGATACCACTGTTATCTGCTGACCGGCGACCGCGACTCCCTGCAGCTGGTGTCCGATAAGACGACGGTGCTGCTTATGAAGAACAAGGAGGATATCCTATACACGCCGGCACGGTTCACGGAGGAATACGGCATCACCCCGATGCAGTTCATCGACGTCAAGGCGCTTATGGGCGATACATCCGACAACATTCCGGGCGTGCCGGGCATTGGGGAAAAAACGGCGCTGAAGCTCATCCAGACCGCGGGAAACCTGGACACGTTATATAATGAAGAAAAGTATAAGGAGTTTTCGCCGTCCGTGCAGAAAAAGCTCATTGAGGGCAAAGAATCCGCCATGCTGTCGCGTATGCTCGCCACGATCCGCCGGGATATACCGATCGATATAGCCATCGACGCCCTTGCTCCGAAATCGGATCCCGCGGCGTTCTGCGCACTGTGCCGGGAGTTGGATCTCACAACCATGCCAAAGAAGTTCGGTATGGAAGCGGCGGTCGTGGCGCGTGTGGTCGAAAATCTGCCGACGCCGACTGCCATCTCTGTGGAAGAAGCGGCAGCGATCGATACTCCGGTGCTTCATCTGTCCGGGGACACCCTGTGGCTCTGGGACGGCGCACGCATTCTCACAACCGCCCCGGACGCGCTGGACGCTCTCACAAAGAAACCGTTCGTCTGCCACGACGTCAAGAGTCTGATCGAAAAAACGGGATGCATGACCGATACGTGCGTGTTCGATACGATGCTTGCAGGCTACCTTCTCGATCCGGGACGAAGCAGCTATCCCGTCGATCGGCAGGCGCGGGAACAGGCACTGCCGCTTGCGGACACCCTGGACGACGCGCAGACGGTTTGGGCGATCGGCAAGCTGCATGCGATTTTTGCGGATGAGCTTGCGGAAACCGGCATGACGCGCGTGTTCTCCGAGATTGAGCTGCCGCTTGCGCCGGTACTTGCCGATATGGAAACGGTGGGCTTCAAAATCGACCCGGACGGGATCATTGACTACGCGAAAGGTCTGCAATCCGCGGAAAACGCCCTTGCCACATCGATCTGGATGCAGGCGGGGCACGAGTTCAACATCCAATCGCCGAAGCAGCTGGGAGAGGTGTTGTTTGAGGAGTTGTCCCTGCCGGCGGGAAGAAAGACGAAAACGGGCTATTCCACCGACGCGGAGACGCTGGAACGCCTGCTGCCGTACCATGAGATCGTCTCGGATATCCTCTCGTACCGCCAGATCGCCAAGCTCCGCGGCACCTATGGCGAACCGCTGGCGCGTTTGGCGGACGAACACCATAGGATCCACACGAAGCTGAACCAGACCGGCACCGCGACCGGCAGACTGTCCTCGAACGATCCGAATTTGCAAAATATCCCGATCCGCATGGAAATGGGCAGGGAACTGCGGAAATACTTCATTCCGGAAAATGAAAACTACGTGCTCTTGGACGCGGACTATTCCCAGATTGAGCTTCGCCTTCTTGCGCACCTTGCCGGCGACGACGCCATGCGCGAAGCGTTTATCGAAAAGACGGATATTCACACAAAGGTCGCGTCGCAGGTGTTCGGCGTGCCGGAGGACGAGGTGACGCCGGAGCTGCGCCGTCGTGCCAAAGCGGTCAATTTCGGCATCGTCTACGGGATTGGGGACTATTCACTCTCGCAGGATCTGCACATTTCGCGCAAAAAGGCGGCGGAATATATCGAGAGCTATCTTGCAACCTACCCAGGCGTTGACCGGTACCTGAAAACTACCGTTGAAAAAGCGCACGCGGACGGCTATACGACCACGATGTATGGCAGACGGCGGTATATCCCGGAGCTTTCGTCGAAGAACCGGAATCTGCGCGCGTTCGGCGAACGGGTCGCCATGAACAGTCCGATCCAGGGCAGCGCCGCGGACATCATCAAAATCGCGATGATCCGTGTCCACAGAGCGCTGGCAGAGACGGGGATCGATGCCAGACTCATCATGCAGGTACACGATGAGCTGGTGGTGGAATCGGCGAAATCCTGCGCGGACACCGCACGGGAGATTTTGGTGCGCGAGATGGAATCCGCGGCGGATCTGACCGTACCGCTTGTCGCCGAGGCGGGTATGGGAAAGAATTGGTATGAGGTGAAGTAATTGCCGCAGATAAAAAGCCGGACGATCCCGCAGACAGGATTGCCCGGCTTTTTGTCATGTGTCACGCAAAGTACATGCGGATCGGCGTATGCAGCACAGACATTTCGCCTTCCGAGAATTTTCCGCCAAATTCGCCGTCGATGGTCCAGGGGATCGACTCCGCGGCGGTAAAGGTGAGGTGCTTTGTGTGCAGGAACGTGATGTACTCGCTCTTTGTGTCCTGTGCCAGCACCGCGCCGAGCATTTTCGGGTTGTCGATGGGGTTATCCGGATTCTTCACAAGAATGACCTCCATCAATCCGTCGGAGAGACTGATTTCCTCTCGCATCCGGAGCGGAAAGCCGCCGACCGAGCGCGTATTGGAGAACATGCCGTAGAGATATTCCCCCTCTGTCACACCGCCGTCATGCTCGATACGGATGTGCCACGGTCGGAGATTCTGCAGACTTTTGATTCCCTCGACGATGTACGCCGTGCGTCCGAAAACCTGCTTGGACGGCTGCGGTGTGGAATAGGACGCCTCCGTGAACGCGCCAAACGCCGCGACATACACATACGGTCGTTCCCCAAACAGACAAACGTCCATTGGGAGCGGCTCCGACTGCACGATGGTGTGCGCAGCCTCCAGCGGATGGGTCGGAATGCCCCAGCTGACTGCGAAATCATTCGTCGTTCCGGACGGAATGTACCCGAGCGGCGGCTTTTTCTCCGTGCGCAATAGTCCGGTTACCGTTTCGTTGAGCGTACCGTCGCCGCCTGCGCAGACAATGAGCGAAAACTTGTCTCCGAGCGCAGCCACTGTCCGGCACGCATCGCCCCTGGACTGGGTCATATGCACCTGTACGGCGTATCCGTTTTTTTCAAACAGGTCGATGATGTCGATGAGATGCGGGGACAGTGCCGCCTTTGCTGTCTGCGGATTGATGAGAAACAGAGCCGATTTCATATAGTGGTACGCCCATGTGTGTCGTGATTTGCCGGAGCGCGTTCCTTTCTTTATAGGAT
The DNA here is from genome assembly GCA_934433485.1 of uncultured Eubacteriales bacterium. GTDB lineage: Bacteria > Bacillota > Clostridia > Oscillospirales > CAG-272 > UMGS1696. The sequence goes on from CAKRZR010000001.1 coordinate 173,917, forward strand.
TACAGGATAAGTATATCGCCTCCATATGAAAAAAGGTAGCGGGAATTTGTGAACTTTCTGCATGGATCACACGAGGGCGGCGCGCATATAGGCAAAGATTTTCTTTTCCTCCCGCGAAATTTTCACCTGCGTCAGCCCGAGCGCGTCGGCGGTCTGCTGCTGCGAACAGTCCTTGTAATACCGCAGTACGAGTATCTGTCTCCACAGGGGCGGCAGTGTTCCAATCACCTCCGATAACGCCATGTGCTCGAGCAGCTTCGCGATGGAATCCTCCGCGTGCGGCAGTACGTCCTCCAGCGACCAGTCGTCGTCACCGATGGGATCGGTCAGGGAGTGTACAGGGGATGCCGCGTCCAGAGCCGCCGCCGCTTCCTCCGCAGATATGCCCACTGCCTCCGCGAGTACGGACAGATGCGGCTCCACACCATGTGCGGCGAGGTATTTCTCCCGCTCCCGCATGAGCAGAGCGCCGGTGCGTTTCTGGGTGCGTGAAACCTTGACGATCCCGTCGTCGCGCAGGAACCGCCGTATCTCTCCGATGATGAGCGGTACCGCGTAGGTCGAGAAGGTATTGCCACGGGTCACATCGAAGCTGCGTATCGCCTTGAGCATGCCGATGGAGCCGATCTGGCAGAGATCCTCGTAGTCCACACCGCGTCCGAGAAACCGATGCGCGATTCCGCCGACCAGACCCGCGTTTGCCTCCATCAGGTGCGCTTCTGCCCCCTTGTCTCCCGCAGCCGCCCGCGCGAGATACGCCGCGTTGTCCTCATACGAAGCCTTTTTCGCTGTTTCTACCATAGTTTCAGCCTCCTCTGTGCCAATTCAGTATGTAAAACAGCGACTGCGCGGCAATCCCATCAGCGTACCCACGGCAGCGCGGACAGCTTTTTTGTGAGCACCACCTTGGTACCCTTGCCTGGTGTCGAGACCACGCGCAGACTGTCCATAAAATTCTCCATCACCGTAAAGCCCATGCCGCTTCTTTCTCCCGCCGGATCTGTGGTGAACAGCGGTTGTCTGGCGCGCTCAATATCGGAGATGCCGCAACCCTTGTCCCGGATCTCAATGCGCAGTACCCGGTCAGGCAGAATCCGCATGGCAAGACTGATTTCGCCAACCTCATCACGGTAGCCGTGGACAATGGCGTTTGTGACCGCTTCGGAAACCGCGCATTTGATGTCGGACAGCTCGTCGAAGGTCGGATTGCACTGGGCGCAGAATGCCGCCGCACAGGATCGCGCGAGCGCTTCGTTGACGGACAGTGACGGAAAGGTCATGCGCATTTCGTTTTGAATGGATTTTTCCATATCATATCTCCCCTCGATTGGATTCGCCGCCGCGTGTTTCAATTTTGATGAGCCGCTCCGTTCCGGCAAGGTCGAGAATACGGCGGATCGGCGGATTCGGATTCGCGAGGATGCATGGGATCCCCATTTCCGTCGCCTTCGCGTACCTGCCGAGAATCAGCCCGAGTCCGGAGCTGTCCATAAAACGCACCGCGGACAAATCGAGCACGAGCTTGTCCGGCTTTTCGATATAGAGTTTCGTATCGATCCGTGCGCGTACGCTCTGTGCGATGTGGTGATCGATGTCTCCCTCCAAATAGATTGTCAGCACGCCGTGATCTGTGACCGACGCGACCGACTGATGATTCTGTGTCATACAGCATGCCATCCTTTTTGTGACTGAATTGGTAAAGAAAACCTTGTGACTTCATTATAGAACAAACTCTCCGCAAAGACTGTCGGATTGACGCAGGTGCAAGAAAAAATCGTTCGACAGATTTCGTGCCGTCCATGAAACGAACCGTTACATCCGAATCAACTGACGAACAGTTGCATCCCGACGGGAGATGTGGTATACTGATCGCAAAAAAAGAATGGAGGAGAGTATATGCAGCTGAAATTTGGAGAGAATCTGCGCACGCTGCGCCAAAACGCGGGAGTGACACAGGACCGGTTGGCGGAATATCTCGGCATCACAAGTCAGGCGATCAGTCGGTGGGAATCCGGCACCTGTTACCCGGATCTGGAATTTCTGCCGGGGATCGCGTCCTATTTTCATACCACCGTGGACGCGCTGCTTGGCTGCGACCGGGCGGAACAGGAGCAAAACGACGCCGTCCGCGCGATGTCCGCACTGCTATCCGCCGGCAAACGGGAGGACGCGGTGCAGTTTGCGCACGAAAAGCTGGCGCTGTATCCAGGCAACCACGCACTTGCGGTGTTGCTGGCATCCGCGGTGCTTCTATATGGCAAAACGGAGCCGTACGCCGCCGAACGGTATCGAGAGGGAGAGTCGCTTTGCCGCCGGGTTCTGCGTGACAATCAGGACGTGACTGTCGTCGGGGATCTTCTGCGACTGACGGCAAAAAACACGCTGAGCTATCTGCTCCTGTGGCAGGACAAGCGAGAAGACGCAATCCGAATCGCCATGGAGCTGCCGTCATTTACCGGCGGACAGGAATTTTTGCTCATGAGACTCCAGGCGCCGGAGCAAAAGAGCGCGTATCTGGCGTCGATTCTGCCCGGCTACCTCGCGATGCTGAACGGCGGCCTGCTCGATCCTGTGGCAGAGCCGGAAGAAAACAGTGTGATCCGCTATTCGATCACGGATTGCCGCCGGGTGCTCGCGATATGGGACAGCGTATACGATGCGGCGGAACCATATATCGGCAAAGACGCCCGGTACGCGCCGTTTCTGTATGGGTATCTCACCTTTCGCCTGGCGCGGCTGCTGACTGAAAAAGCGGGTGTCGAAGCGGAGCTTTCGGACGTATTGCGCCGATTTGACAAGTGCGTCGCGACGGACAGCACAGATAGGCATTCTCTGGCGGCGATGGAGAGTATCCGCAAAAAGGATCCGGCGTATCACGGTCTGCAAACGCCGGCTGCCGATTGCTCCGCGCACACCAAGGCGGCGTTCTTCAGGGAAGGGTATCTCGCAGACAATGCGGACATAGCCTATGAAGCGTTATGGCGGGAGGTATTTGAAACTTTGCAAATAAACGCTGAGCATTGACGGAACGTGTTCCCGGCGTTTTTGCGCATAGATATTCCCGCTCTGTCGGATTTGCACGTTTCCGCGCACCATTTGCCGGATACTTCGCACAAATCTCTTGACAGGGCGGGATTTTTGTGTTAAGATTAGCATGAAAAATCATGAGTATTATGAAAGAGGAGCAAACAATGGAGTCTATGCTACATGGCTGCGCCGTGGTCGGACAATCCGGCGGGCCGACTGCTGCCATCAACGCCACGCTTGCCGGGGTGATCCGCGGCGCTTATAACGCGGAGGAAATCGACACCTTATACGGCATGCGCAACGGAATTGAGGGGCTGCTTGCGGAAAATCTCATCGACCTGACTGCCCGTTTCACCGCCGCAGATGGATCGCTGGACGCGGAATCCCTGGACGATCTCATCCATACGCCTGCCGCCGCGCTCGGTTCCTGCCGCAAAAAGCTGCCCGATCCGCACGCCGACACCGTGTTTTATGAGAATCTGATTGCCATTTTCCGCAAGCTGAACGTCCGCTATTTCTTCTATATCGGCGGCAACGACTCGATGGATACCGTCGCAAAGCTCACGGAATATCTGAAAACCTCCGATTACGAAATGCGTGCGGTCGGTATCCCGAAAACGATCGACAACGACCTTGCCGGCACCGACCATACACCCGGTTTCGGTTCCGCCGCCAAGTATATCGCAACCACCATGCAGGAGATCGTCCGCGATTGCGCCGTCTATACCGTTCCTGCCGTGACCATCGTGGAGATCATGGGGCGTGACGCCGGTTGGCTGACAGCCTCTGCCGCGCTGCCCACGTATCTCGGCGGCTACGGTCCCGATTACGTCTATCTGCCGGAGGTGCCGTTCTCGATGCACGGCTTCTTTGCCGATTTGCGCCGCGCAATGGAAAAAAAGCCGAACATCGTCGTCGCCGTTTCGGAAGGGATCCGCTTCTCGGACGGTCATTATGTCGGTGAGGGCACGCAGTCCGGTTCTGCGGACGTGTTTGGGCACAAGTATTTGGGCGGTACAGGCAAGGCGCTGGAGGTCGCGGTAAAGAAGGAACTTGGCTGCAAGGTCCGTTCCGTGGAGCTCAATCTGCCCCAGCGCTGCGCCGCGCATTGCGCCTCTCTGTGCGACCTCTCCGAATCCGTGGAGGCGGGACAAGCCGGTGTGGAAGCCGCTGTGATCGGTGCGACCGGTGCAATGGTCTCGATCCTGCGCGCGCCGGAGAGGGGAAAAGCCGATTCCTACAGCGTATCCTACGAAACGAGCGAGATCTCCGGCATCGCCAACAAGGTGCGCAGCGTCCCGCGGGAATTTATAAACGACGCGGGCAATATGGTCACGGACGAGTGTCTCGCCTATATTCGTCCGCTCATTCAGGGGGAACCGCAGATCCGCTACAAAAACGGCATCCCGGTACACGTGGTGCTGTAAGTTCATGTGAAGAAAAGCTGTCTCTGTCCCACATGGGAGGGGGACAGCTTCTCTGTATAGAGACTGTTTTTCTTATGACAGATGAATTGACTTTTCCATGGATATATGGTATACTAAAAACGTTGATGCAAGGGTGATTTTGTGGCAAAAACATATATTCGGGTTTTTGGCGCAAAATCTCAAATCATTCAGCGCATCCTTCACAGAAAAATCCCGCATGCGGGACATAAAGGAGCGAGAATATGACCAATAAGGAATGGTTTGCCGGAGCGAAATTCGGCATGATGATCCACTGGGGACTGTATTGTCTCCCGGCAGGCGAATGGCGCGGCAGACGGATGGAGGATATCGGCGAATGGGCGATGCAGTATTTCCGCATCCCGCTTGCGGAGTATCGGATGCTAGCGGGCGCGTTCAATCCGATTCTCTTTGACGCGGAGGAATGGGTGCGCACTGCCAAGGATGCCGGTATGCAGTACATGGTATTCACCTCCAAGCACCACGAGGGCTTTGCCATGTTCCATTCGGATGTTTCAAAATACAACATCGTGGACGCTACACCGTTTGGGCGCGACGTGACCGCCGAGCTTGCCGAAGCATGCTACAAGCATGGGTTGAAGTTCGGTCTCTACTATTCGCAGGATCTGGACTGGAGCGAACCGAACGGCGGCGGCTACACGGTCGGCAAGACATGGTGCGGCGGCAAGGCGTACTGGACGAACAACTGGGACTTTCCGAACGACGGCGAAAAGAACTATTCGCAGTGCTTTGAAGCGAAGATCAAGCCGCAGGTCAAGGAGATCCTCACCAAATACGGCGATCTCTGCCTCATCTGGTTCGACACGCCGTGTACCATTTCCCCCGAGCAGACCGACGAGCTGTACCACCTTGTGAAGCAGTATCAGCCGGACTGCCTTGTCAACTCCCGCATCGGCAATGGTTGGGGCGACTATCGATCCACCGGCGACAACCAGGTCGATTTTGATACCGTCGAGGGCAAATCCCACCGTCAGGGAGAAGCGAATGTGCGCACCGGTCTGTATGAATGCCCCGCGACTCTCAACGATACCTGGGGCTATAAGGCGTACGACCAGAACTGGAAGAGCCCGGAACAGGTTTTGGCGCTGAAAAACACCCTGAACGCGCGCGGGATCAATTATCTTTTGAACGTAGGTCCCGATTATCTCGGACGGATTCCCGGACCAAGCGTGGATATTCTTCGCAAAATCGGCGAGCAGGCGTAAACGATGATCCGCTATACGGCGTTTTGCAAAATCGTGGAGCTGGGCAGCTTTACCCGTGCAGCAGAGGTTCTCGGCTATACACAGGCGGCAATCAGCCAAATGGTGCGTTCCCTCGAGGCAGAACTGAAGCTGACCCTGCTGACCCGGACGCGCAGCGGCATCCGACTGACGCCGGAGGGGGAGCTTGTCTATCCGTTTATCCAGAAAACCGTCGCCTGTGAGCGCGCCCTTGCCGACAAAGCACGGGAGATATACGACTTAGGCGCGGGAGAGATCCGTATCGGCACGTTCTCAAGTATTTCCCAGCACTGGCTGCCGTCCCTCATCAAGCGGTTCAACCAAAAGTATCCGAACATCCTCTTCCGGCTCTATCAGGGCGACTATACGACGATGGGCGACTGGCTGCGCTCCGGTTATATTGACTTCTGCTTTGCCGACCTCGCCGCGATCCCCGGCTTCAATACGATCACGCTGGCGAAGGACTCGTTTTTAGCGGTTCTGCCGGTCGATCATCCGCTTGCCAGGCATCCGATGGTGCCGCTGTCATCGCTGACCGCGGAGCCGTTGATCGCCGCGGAGGAGGGAAACGTCAGTACCGTGCTTGCCGCCTTTGAGAGCATCGGACAGAAGCCGCGCATCCAGTACGCGGTCCACGACGACTATACAATCCTCGCGATGGTGGAGCAGGGGCTCGGCTACAGCATTCTGCCCGCGATGGTGCTCGATCGGACGAATTACGCGTTCCGCGCGGTGCCGACCACCCCTGCGATCATCCGACAGATCGGCGTGGCGTACCGGGATATTGAACTGATGCCGATGGCGACGCAGCACTTCATGAAGTTTATGAACGAATCCTTAGATGAGCTGGTACGCGGACATTATACCCCTGTAAAGTGAAGCGACACCGTGCTTCCACAGAAAATTTCTCTTTTTTTCAAAAAACACTTGACAATTCCCTCCGTTTGTGATATACTATTACCACCGTGAGGGAATACGGAAGCATAGCTCAGTTGGCTAGAGTACTTGCTTGACATGCAAGGGGTCACTGGTTCGAACCCAGTTGTTTCCACCACCTCCAATCCCCCTTGAAAACAGACACTGGATATGGATCCGGTGTCTGTTTTTCGTTTTGCAAAAGTACAGCTCAGCCGTCAAAAAAAGCCTGTCTCCCGGAAATTTTGTGTTTCCGAGGACAAGCTTTTTGTGTTCTATCGGAGAAATCCCGAAAGGCGGTGTGTCAGCCTTCCGCCAGGGCTGCCCGCAGCGCCTTTGCAAGCTGATCTCCACACGAGGTCGGCTTCGGTCCGCAGGTGTTGCCCTCCAGCAGTGCTGCGACCTTTTCCGCCGGCATGCCCTCAACCAGCCTGGAAATCGCTTTTAGATTGCCGTTGCAGCCGCCGGTAAATACGACGTCGTGGATAATGCCGTCCTCCAGCCGAAACTGGATCATGGAGCTGCAGGTGCCCTTGGTTTTGTATGTATATTCCATAATGCTTCCTCTTTTCTTTGTGGTTATTCCGTTTCCTTTGATTCCGAGCTGCTCTTGTCATAGCTGCTGCCGGTGATCGGGGAGGTGGCGTTCTGCATGGCGATTGTGCCGTTTTCGGTTTGCACTGTCCAGAGAGCACCGTTGGACGCCGACTGACTGAAAGAGTCGCCGAGCGCGTTGCCGTTGATGTAGATGGTGCCATACTGGCTGTTGAGCGTGCAGTTGAGCGAGGAGACCGTCTGGGTCGTTGTGATGTCCGCCATGCCGTCGGTAAATTGGATATTCGCCTGGCTTGCGAAGATATTGTCCGCTTTCAGCTGCAGTGTTGGGCATTGGATGTTCCATTTGGAAAGGCGCGAGGCGGTTATGTCGATCTCCAGCTCCTCGCCGGTGATCTGGAACATGGAGCCAACCTTGATCGAATCTGCGTGGATGGCGCCATGCGTCAGGTTGATCTTGAAATCGCCGCCCTCCATGAGCGTATCGAGGTACACCTTGCAGTTGTCGCCCTCGATATCGATGAGCTTGAGCGCGCCGGTGGTGGGGGTGAGATAGATGCGGATGATCTTTTCTCCCTCCGGCTTCCGGTTGTTGAAGTTGACGATATAGCGCATGCCGCGGAATGAGAAGCCGTTTTCCCAGAATTTGAACATGGACAGCACATCCGGCACCTCGTCAAAGGAGAACACCTGGTTCGCGTGCGTCGCGGTGTAGTAGCTGTCGCGGAAATTGACGATCTCTACGTACGGCTCGGACAGACCGCTCTGCCCGTATATGTAGATCGACGCATCGTTTACTTTCATGGAGATCTTTGCGACCTCCTCGCCCTCCTTAAAAGAAAAGCGGTTCACGAAGCCCTCTGCCTGCTTTTCGGAAAAGAGCATTTCGCCGTTTGCCGACGCCATGTTTTTCGCGATCAGACAGGTGGAAAAGCCGAGTACGATGAGCATGACCGCTATGATAAGCGCAATGATGGATGCCGGTTTCATAACTTATAGCACTCCCTTCTGACCACGTAAAAGAGCTCGCGCAGCTTGCGAAACACAAATCCGAAAAATACGGTGAGCCAGCGGATGACCCATGGCAAAAAGCACACGGCAGTGTTGTACAACAGCACCGAGCAAAGCAGCACCAGTCCCGCGATCATCACACCGAGACCGATCTCGTACACGCCGGCGGCGACAAAGGAAAAAAGCTGCGTGACGCCGTAGATGATGCCGACCAGGGATACGCCGCAGCCGACGCCGACAATGCCGATGAGTCCGAGCACAAATCCGATGATGGCGGCGATCAGGGCAATATAACAGATGCCGAAGAGAGCGACGATGAGACAGAGAGCACCAAGCCAAAGCGGTGAGAGCAGAAGCAGACCGCACCAGAAGATGGCGCTTCCCTTGGGCGTTTTGTCTGCGGATTCCGGCGGTGCGAAGAAATCGGCTGCGTGCTGCGCGGGTTTTGCCGCGTCGACGACAGCGTTGTCCGATGGAGGTACCGGCGCACGCACAGGTGCAGCGGAATCCATGGATGGTGTTGTGTCTTTTGGCTCCACAACCTGTGCATCCTTGGACGGTGTCGAACGGTTTTTCGCGAGAATGGACGCAATGCCCTCGGCGATTTCCTCAATTTCTTCGCCGGACGTGATGTTTTCGATCTCCACGAGATCCTCATCGGTGAAGGTCTTTGCAAGGGTTGTTACATGCCGTTTCGCTGTTTCCGGCGGGATGCCGCGGCGGACGAGGGAGGATTCCAGTCCTTTGCAAAAAAGACCTAAGTCCATCAGGGATTCACCTCTCTTTTCAAAATCAAAGGTAGACATTTGGCGGGAAATGTGATATAATAAACCCGCTTACAGTGTTCTTTCTATATTCTATCAAAAATCGGAGAAATAATCAATATGAGAATGCGAAAAAAACGGTACGGAAATGAAAGATTGGCGTGTCTTTCGACGCTTGTGTGGCAAAGCGACGCCGAAATCTGGGACGATCTGCCGTGTGCATACGAAGAGAAACAACCGCTCTGCATCGAAATCGGCTGCGGCAAGGGCGGATTTATCACGGCGCTGTCCGAACGGGAGCCGGAGCACAATTTTCTGGCGGTCGAGAAGATCACGGACGTGGCGGTCTGCGCGGTCGAAAAATACGCCGAGGGACGCGGTCTCGGACACAAAGCGCCGCACGGCGGCTGGCAGGCTCCGGACGGCACGGTCTATCCGTACGGAGAAATATGGAACATTCCAACAGCGATGGCAGGAAATGTGCGGTTCACCGTCGGCGATGCGGCGCAGATTCTGTCCCATCTGCCGGAGAACTCCGTGACAACGATTTACGCGAATTTCAGCGATCCGTGGCCGAAAAAAGGATACGCGAACCGTCGGTTGACCAGTCCCGTTTTTTTGGCGGCGTATCTGCGCGTGCTGAAGCCAGGCGGCATGTTCCGCTTCAAGACCGACAACGATGTGCTGTTTGACTATTCCCGGGAAACGATCGCGGAAAGTCCCTTTGAGGTGGCGTTTGTAACAGAGGATCTGCACCATTCCGAGCGCGCGGAAACGAACATCATGACCGAATACGAGCGGAATTTCTCCGAAAAGGGCGTGCAGATCAAGTCCATTGAGGCGCGCAAGCCGTTTTGAACAGAGAATCGCATTTTATAAGACGCCGCGGAACGGGAAAAGTTCCCAGAGGAACGCTGTTCCGCGGTATTTTTGACGTTTGTTGTCAAATAACAAAAAAGACTTGACAAAGCAAGCCGCATATGGTATACTGAAAAGGTATCGATACGGATGCAATAGAGATAGCATCCTCCCAAATCGTACATATAGTATAGCACAAACACACAGATTTGTCAAGGGCTTTTTTGTAAATTAAATGGCACGGTAAGGAGAAAGATCGTGAATGGACTGATATCGCTTGAAAATTTTGCCGTAGTGCCCGTGGATCGGGAAATTCTGGCGCTCAACACCTACAGCGAACGCTACGGAATCACGCTATTGCCGGAGGAAGCGCGCGAAATCTCGGAGATCCGGCAAAAATCCCTCGCAGACAACGAACGGATCGAGGTCGGCGTAGGTGCGGTTGCGGAAATTATCCGTCGATTTTGCCGTTCGCGATATGTAAACCGTGAGAATTACGCGTATGTCATCGGAGAGGTGACGGATCTTTTCTATTATATAAAAACAGATACGGACGATAAAATCACCGACAGGGAGCTTGCCGATCTTTTGTACGTCGCGTTTGAACAGCGGTGCCGCGGTTCCGTGGAGCTTCTCGAAAGCCGCGAAGCAGAGATCCTCATCCGCAAGGTCAACGCCGGGAAGAACTACGAAAAATGGTTTGGGGAGCGCGATCGTGTGGACGATGAAAGCCGTGTAACGGACAAAAATACCCGTCGGAGCGAGGACGGCAGCGTGGAGGAGTATCTCGACCTCAATACAGATTCCGGCTCTATGGATGAGGATGACGAGATCCACTGGCACGTGGACGATCTGGAGACAGAGAACGGACATTGGCACATCACGGAAACCGGGGAGGTGGAGTATCATGACGGCAATGACGGAGAATAACGGACTGCGCGCGGAAAACACCCTGTTCGCGGAGAATATCAAACGGCGGGACTATACGGCGACCTTATCCGCGGAGGCGCTGCGTGCCGGCATCTTTACGGAATCGGATGTGGAGCGGATCCGCGGCGGGCTCATGGATATGCTTGCGGTCGTGATCGGCTATGCGTCGCACGGAGAATCCAGCTCTGTCCGACTCGACACCGCAAACGGTTTTATGCAGTGCATCCTCTACAACTGTGATACCTGTCTGCTTGCCTGCGGGAACGATTACGAGGCGGCAGGACTGTTAAAGGAGGTAAAAATCGAGGAGCTGTACAATCGCGGCTATGCCGTCAACAGAGAGCGGCACGCACAGGCCAAGCGTTTGTTCGCGAATGTACGGTACACGCGACCTGCCGACGCGCCCAAAGCGTACAACCACGCCGTGGACGTGCAGATTCCGCGGTATCTCGCCGCCTACGACGCGCGTCTGAACGCCCAGGACAAGCTCTATGTTTCTATCCATGCCTATAAGATTCACGGTCCGTTCACCATCGAGGGCACCGTGGACATGCTGCGTGCGCTGTACGAACGACAAAAGGGGGACGCGGACGCGATCGTGCTGTAGGGAATGAATATCATACGGAGAATACCAGACTGGTGTTCTCCTTTTTCTTTGCCGTTTTCTGCTGCCTGTCCATACCTGCTTTTCCTCGGAAATACCGCCACACCCGGAAATTTTCCGTGATCCCCTGCTATGACAAAATTCTCACCTCGCGCGGCGTATACTTATGGCAGAGAGGAGAGGTGCTATGACGGTATACGCCGATATTCTGTTCCTCGTGGACGCGAGCATGGATCTTGTGGCTCTGTGGCTGTGCGCGCGGCTGCTCCACCGATCGGTGAGAACCTTTCGGATGTGTGCTTCTGCCTGCTTCGGCGGTGTGGGAAGTGTGGCTGCGCTGTTTCTGCCGTCGTATGGCCTGTGGACACTCGCTCTTGGTCTTGCGTTGTCCGCGGGGATGACCGCTATCGCGTTTGGATTTGCGCATGGGCGATCGTTTTTGACCACATGGATCGCGTTGTGGGGCACGGGGGCTCTGATCGGCGGAGTGATGACGATGCTCATGCGGCTTGGCGAACCGGTGTATGGCGCTGTCGGCTCATATCCGTTCTTCTGCGCGGCGACGGTCGGGATCTGCGCATTCTGTCTGCGGCTGTGGCGGCGCAAACGGGACAACCGCACGGCGAGCCTCCACATCCGGCATGGCGATTGGCAGACCGACGTGACCGCTCTCGTGGATTCCGGCAGTCTTGTGACCGATCCGGTGAGCGGCACACCCGTAGTGTTCCTGACCGCCTCCGCCGCCCCCGGTTTCCCGATTTTGGACATGCACCGTCTCGATGGCTGTCCGCCGTCGCTTGCCCGCGCGATCCGTGTGATCCCGATCGTGACTGTCCACGGCGAGAGCATGGCGGTCGGATTTCTGGCGGACGAGGTGACCGTGGACGGCGTTGCGCGGCGTGCCGTGGTGGTGGTCGAGCATTCTGCGGGTTATGGGGACTGCGGCGCGCTCTGTCCGGCATCTCTCTGCGGTTCATAGAAAGAAGGATTGAAAAAATGATGATTGAGGCGAAAACATGGCGCAAGGCAGGCGAATTCCGCGCGGCGATCGGTCGTATGGTGCTCGCGTTTTTCGGCGAAGGCGGCAACTATTACATAAACGGTGCGGATATCCTGCCGTCACCCCTGACGCGGGAGGAGGAAGCGGCTTGTCTGGCAAAGCTGGGGGACGACCCGGTGGCAGCGGACACGCTGATCCGGCACAATCTGCGCTTAGTCGTGTACATCGCGAAAAAATTCGAGTCGACGGGCATCGGGATCGAGGATCTCATCTCTATCGGCACCATCGGACTGATCAAATCGATCCGTACCTACCGCTGTGATAAGAACATCAAGCTCGCCACCTACGCGTCCCGCTGTATTGAAAATGAAATTCTCATGTACATCCGAAAAAACGCGTCGCATAAGGGGGATATTTCCATCGATGAGCCGCTGCACATGGACTGGGACGGCAACGAGCTGCTTCTTTCCGACGTGCTCGGCTCCGATGAAAATACCGTCAGCCGCGATCTGGAGCGGGATGAGGATGAAAAGACGATCCGCCAGGCGGTCTCCGGACTATGCGAGAGGGAACGGGTCATCATCGAGATGCGCTATGGTCTCTCCGGCAGGCGGGAGATGACGCAGAAGGAGGTCGCGGACGTGCTCGGTATATCGCAGTCGTACATCTCGCGTCTGGAGAAAAAGATCATCGGCAGGCTCAAAAAAGAGATCGAATCCAAGGTGTGAGACAACAGGCGCGAAAAAATAGAAAAAAAGCGGCATCTGACGGGAAAATTTTCGCGAAAGCTATTGCATTTTCTGTCGGACTGTGGTATACTATCCGTCGTGAATATCTGCGGAATGAGGTGAAAACAATGAAAGCAGGAATCCATCCCGAATATAAAGAAGTAACTATCCGCTGCGCCTGTGGTGAATCTGTTACTACTCGCTCTACCAAGGGTGATGCTAACGGTGAACTGCGCGTGGACATTTGCTCCAAGTGCCATCCTTTCTTCACCGGCAAGCAGAAGTATGTAGATGCCGGTGGTCGTGTGGACAAGTTCAAGAAGCGTCTTGAAGGTCGCGGCAATAAATAATTGTCTGTGGCGGGCAAATTCCAGACGTCCGGGAAATACGCCGGACAGGTACGAGGACATGTGTGTCTTTCCATCCCTGTCCGGCTTTTTCTTTTTGATAACGCGGGGCAGAACGAAGGACAGTGACATCTGTTGTCAGTAAGGAGAAGTATAGTATGGAACAGACGGAAAACAGGATTGCGGAAAACGGGACGAAAAAGGGCATTCTCTGCGCGATCCATCCGCAGGGCGGCGAGGAGGAGTGCCTCATCAGTCTCCGGGAGCTGGGACGGCTGCTGGATACGGCGGGCGGCGAAACGGTGGCGATTCTCACACAGCTGCGGGACGCGCCGGATTCCAAAACCGTATTCGGCAGCGGCAAGGTACGGGAGCTCTCGGAGCTGTGTGACAATCTTGCGGCGGACATGGTGATCTTCGACTGCGATCTCTCTCCCTCGCAGATCAAATCTCTGGAGGACGCCATTGCACGCGACGTGCAGGTCATCGACCGGAGCATGCTCATTCTCGACATCTTCGCGGCGCACGCCAGAACCGCCGAGGGCAGATTGCAGGTAGAGCTGGCACAGTTAAAATACACGGCGCCGCGCCTTGTCGGACACGGCAAGGAACTGTCGCGTATGGGCGGTGCCGCGAAAAACACCGGTATTGGTTCCCGTGGTCCCGGCGAGACAAAGCTGGAGATCGACAAACGGCGCATGAAAGAGAAAATCGCGTCTCTGGAGGCGCAGCTTGCGGTTGTGGCAAAAAACCGCCGTACCATGCGCACAAAGCGAGAGCGCTCCGGCGTGGTGCAGTGCGGGATTGTCGGATACACAAATGCGGGAAAGTCCACGTTGTTGAACGCTCTGACAGGCGCTGGGATTTTGACGGAGGACAAGCTGTTCGCGACTCTGGACACCACGACCCGACAATATACGCTGCCCGGCGGAAGCGAGATCCTTCTGACCGATACGGTTGGTTTCATCCGCAACCTGCCGCACCATCTTATAAAAGCGTTCCGCTCGACCTTAGAGGAAGCGGCATTGTCGGACATTCTCTTAGTCGTCATCGACGCGTCGGATCCGGAATTTGCCGCGCAGACGGAGGTCACCACAAATCTTTTGACGGAGCTTGGCGCGGGAAACACACCGATTTTGTATGTATTCAACAAATGCGACGCGGGATTTTCGGCAGAATCGCTCGGCGAGGTGCGCAGGCTGACTGCCGGAGAGGGTCATGATACCGTATTCATCTCGGCAAAGACAGGCGCGGGATTGACGCAGCTTTCGGAAAAGCTGGAAGAGATGATCGAAAAACTGCGCGGCAAGCGGCGGGTACACCTGTTCATTCCGCCGGAGCGCGGAGCGGTCACATCGGTGATTTATCAGCTCGGCGATGATGTGGAGGTATCCTATGTACCGGACGGCATCCTTGTAATCGTGACAGCGGATGACATGCTGTTTGGCAAGATCCGGGAATACGTTGTTACGGAGGAGGAATACCGCGGGCACATGCCGTCGGAGGATGCGGAATCGGAGGCAGAATGAGCGAACAACGGAGGGCTGCGGCACATGGCAAAGGGTAAGGACAAGGGCAGGGACGACGCAAAAACGGTGCGTCGGCTGACTCTGGTGAAGCGGGCGGAGGCGGAGTTCGAGGAGAAAAAGTCCGTGTTTATCGGAAACGCCGCGCCTGTGCAGACAGAGGACGAGGCGCGCGCTTTCATCGAGGAGATTCGTCACGCATACGGGGACGCCAGGCACAATGTGTACGCGTATCTGCTGCAGGGCGGTGCACTTGCCCGGTTTTCCGATGCGGGAGAGCCGCATGGAACTGCCGGTATGCCTGCGCTGAACGTGCTGAAAATGTCGGGCGCTACAGATCTGTGCGTGGTCGTTACCCGGTATTTCGGCGGGATTCTGCTCGGCGCCGGAGGACTTGTGCGCGCGTATTCCCAGGCGGCGAAAATGGCGGTGGACGCAGCGGGATTTGCCGAATATGTGCCGTATTGGCTCGCGGAATGCACGTGCGGCTATGCCGATTATCAAAGGCTGACCGCGTATTTCCCAAAATGGAACGCCAGCGAGGACGGCGTTTCCTTCGACGCGGATGTGTGCATACGATTGTCTACAATTGCGGAAAACGCGGCGGAGCTGCAAAAAAAGATCGCGGAGACAACCGGCGGCAGAGCGCGTGTTCTGGAAATCGGTACTGAGGAACGACTCACACCGGTGGAAAAATAAAATGCAGTGCGCATTTTGTAATTTTGTGTGCGAAAAATCGCCGCAGGAAGGGGCATAAGAACGACTGCCCCTTTTTGTTTGGGACATATACGGAGCAAAAAAGTAAAAAAGAGAAAATTGGCGTATATTATTAGTGTATTAAGGAAGTGCTGCTTTCGGGTTGATTTTGCGCGAAAAAAACATATACGCAAGCTTTTTGGCGAAAAATCTCGATCGATGCAGCACATCCTCAGGTAGGATCGCGGGGGAGGGCGGCATATGTCGTGTGTGCGGGAGCTGTTTTACGAAAGAGAACGACAGACCCTGTCTCCCTATGCGTTTTTGTGCGAAAACACGCGCGGCAGAGAAACGCCTGTCCCGCCCTGTCCCATGCGCACGGAGTTTCAGCGAGACCGCGACAGGATTCTCCACTGCAAATCGTTCCGCAGGCTGATGCACAAGACGCAGGTCTTTCTCCTGCCGGCGGACGAGCACTACCGCACTCGATTGACCCATACGCTGGAGGTCGCCCAGATCGCCCGGATCATCGCGCGCGCACTGCTGCTCAACGAGGACTTATGCGAAGCCGCCGCCCTGGGGCACGATCTCGGGCACACGCCGTTCGGGCATTGCGGAGAAGAGGCCATGCGCGCGCTGTATTCACCGGATTTTTCGCATTATCGACAGAGTCTGCGCGTGGTGGAGGTACTGGAGAATGGCGGCGCCGGGCTGAACCTGACCTGGGAGGTGCGCGACGCAATCGTCAACCATACCGGCGACCATCTGGCGTCCACGCGCGAGGGCGTGATCATCAAATTCGCCGACCGAATCGCCTACATCAATCATGATATCGACGACGCCTGCCGCGCCGGGATCCTGACAGAGGCGGATATTCCGGCAGAAACACGCGAGATTCTCGGCAGTACACACAGTGCGCGCATCAGTCGCATGGTCGGCTCCGTGATCGAAAACGGCGCGGAGACGATCGCCATGACAAAAGAGGTGTGGGAAGCGACGATGAAGCTCCGGCAATTCCTGTTCGAGCGCGTCTACTACAATCCGACGGCAAAAAAAGAAGAATGCAAGGTACGCGCTCTGCTTGCCGCCTTGTATGATTATTTCTGCAAATACCCTGCGAAAATGCCGGAATTTTACCGGGAACGGGTCGGGATCGACGGGACGGAACGCTGCGTGTGCGACTATATCGCCGGCATGACGGACAGATACGCGATCGATCTGTACGAGGAGCTGTTCGTTCCAAGGGTTTGGGTCGGCGCGGGAGAAAGAACGTAAAGTGGCAGAATTGGCATATTGTAGAAAATCAGGTGTAAAAAGTGATTCCTTCCTCCGTGATTGAAGATATCCGGGCGCGTTGTGACATTGAGACGATCATTCAGAGCTACGTGACGCTGCGCAAAACCGGCACAAACGAAAAGGGACTGTGCCCATTCCACAGCGAACGCACACCGTCGTTCACGGTCTATCCGGCGACGCAGAGCTTTTATTGCTTTGGCTGCGGCGCGGGCGGCGATGTCATCACGTTCATCATGAAAATCGAAAACCTCGATTACCGCGGCGCTGTGGAATTCCTTGCGGAAAAGGCGGGGATTACGCTGCCCGCATGGGACGGCGAATCGCTGACAAGAGAGGGTGTGCCGCGCAAACGGATTTTGGAGATGAACCTGGAGGCGGCGAGATTTTACCGCAGCATGCTGTTCGACGAGAAAATCGGCGCGCCGGGCAGAGAGTATTTTTTTGAAAAGCGCAGACTGTCGGTCTCCACGGTGCGTCATTTCGGACTCGGATACGCGCCGCCGTACGGTTCCATGACGATGCAGCACATGAAAAGCCGCGGATTCACGGAGGAGGAGCTGCGTGAGGGGTATTTCTGCGGCAAAAACGAACGCGGTTATTACGATTATTTCCGTGGCAGGGTGATGTTCCCGATCATCGACGTATCCGGCAATGTGATCGCGTTCGGCGGCAGAGTGCTCGGAGACGAAAAGCCAAAATATCTGAACACCTCCGACACGCCCGCGTTCAAGAAAAGCCGCAACCTCTTTGCCTTAAACTACGCGAAAAATCACTGCGAAAACGGCTTTATTCTCTGCGAGGGCTACATGGACGTCATCGCCATGCACGCCGCTGGGTTTGAAAACGCCGTGGCGGGACTTGGCACCGCGTTCGGCGATGAACAGGCACGGATTCTCAAAAAATACAGCGAGAACGTCACCCTGTGCTACGACAGCGACGAGGCGGGACAGAAGGCGACCGCGCGGACAATCCCGATCCTGGAGAAGGCGGGGCTGACCGTGCGGATGCTGCGGCTGCCGGATGGCAAGGATCCGGACGAATTTATCCGCAAAAACGGCGCGGATGCGTTTCGTGCGGTGATCGAGGGCAGCCGCAGCAAGTTCGATTATGTGCTCGACACCGTGCGCGGCAAATATCGACTGGATGACACGGAAGAAAAGCTGCGTGCTGTCAACGAGGTGTGCCGATATATCGCCGGGATCCAGTCGCAGGTCGAGCGGGATCTCTATGTCGCGCGAGCGGCACAGGCGTTTTCCGTCGATCCGAAAAGCATCCGCGGCGATGTGGAGGCGCAGAAACGGCGGAATACCCGCGCAAACGACAAAAAACGGCGTGAGGATCTCATCCGTGTGACCGCCGGACTGTCTGACCGGATCAATCCCGATTACGCGAAGTCGCCGAAGAACGCACGGATGGAGGAGGAGGTGCTCGGCATGCTGCTTCTGCATCCGGAATATCTGACGATCTCGGATTCGCCGCTCACCGAGGACGCCTTTTCGACCGCGCTCGGCAAACGGATTTATGCCTGGATGAAAAGCCGCGCGCCCGATCTGCCTGTGTCGATCAGCTATATGGGTGAGGACTTCACGCCGGATGAAGTCGGACGCGCCGCGAAAATGCTTGCTCTGCGCAGCGAACTGTCCGGCAATGATGAAAAAACCTTTCGCACCTATGCGTCGTCTCTCGCGGAAAGCGCACGGACGGAGGAAGCGGATACCTCTCTTGAGGAGATCATCAAACGAAAAAGAGAGCAGGGAAACGCGTGATTCGAATCGCGCGCGAACGACTCTGAGAATACAACAGTAGGGGAATTGGAGAAAAATGGAAAACGACAAGAAAATGGATATGCAGGGGCTGATCGAAAAAGGAAAATCGAGCGGCTCCCTGTCAAACAGTGATATTTTAGAAGCGGTGGAGTATTCCGGCTTTGACATGGGGCAAATCGATAAGGTCTATGAGGTGCTTGAGAACAGTGGCATCGAGGTCACAAACAACTATATGGACGACGGCGATGACTACGGCGATATGGAGCAGCCCGCGGAGGTGGACGACAACGAGGACATCGACAAATTCCTCGCGGAGGAAGGCGTCGCCGTTGACGATCCGGTGCGTATGTACTTAAAAGACATCGGTAAGATTCCGCTGCTCGATTCCGACAGAGAGCTCTATCTTGCCGAACGGATAACTGAGGGCGATGAAGCCGCGAAGAACGAGCTGGTCGAGGCGAACCTGCGCCTTGTCGTGTCCATCGCAAAAAAATACGTCGGCAAGGGTATGTATTTTCTTGATCTGATCCAGGAGGGCAACCTCGGACTTATCAAGGCGGTTGAAAAGTTCGACCACACCAAGGGCTACAAATTCTCGACCTACGCGACCTGGTGGATCCGACAGGCGATCACCCGTGCCATCGCGGATCAGGCACGGACCATTCGCGTGCCGGTGCATATGGTGGAGACGATTCACCGCGTGTCCCGCTGCTCCAGACAGCTGCTGCAGGAGCTGGGCAGAGAGGCGACCGTGGACGAAATCGCGGAGCGGCTCGGCATGAGCGCGGACAAGATCCGGGAGATTATGAAGGCGGCGCAGGATCCCGTGTCCCTCGAGACCCCAATCGGCGAGGAGGACGACAGCCATCTCGGCGACTTCATCCCGGACGATTCCTCTCCGACGCCGGCGGAAGCGGTATCCTATCAGCTTCTGCGTGAACAGCTCAACAAGGTGCTCCACACTCTGACGCCGCGCGAGGAAATGGTCATCAAGCTCCGATTCGGCCTGGAGGACGGCAGAACGCGCACGCTTGAGGAGGTCGGCAAGGAATTCAACGTCACCCGTGAACGCATCCGCCAGATTGAGGCAAAAGCACTGCGCAAGCTCAGACACCAGAGCCGCTCGAAGATCCTGCGCGGATTTTTGAACGACATCAACTGAGCGCATTTTCAAAAAATCATTTTGATAATACAAGGATAAAAACGCCGTCTTTGTCGGGAAATCGCATCCGACAGGGAGAAATGGCGAGGATAAGGAGTCGAAGCAGCGATCCATAATAGCGAAATTTGATTGGCGTATGCCGGTACGGTGAAAGTATGAAATATCGAAACAACGAAGACGACTACAGGGATGGTTTATACCCGGAGGACGACGAGGCTGTACATGACGGCTATGGAGAGGACGGGACGGAAGCGTATGAGACGGACGAGACCGAACTGCCGGAGGACACGGATTACATATCGGATGTGAACACGGAGGAGGACGATCGCGAGACATTGCAGGAGGAAGCGCTTGCTGCCGGAGATTTTCGCGAGGACGGACTGGACTCTGACGAGCTTGCGGAGATTGAGGACGAGGTCGAGAGCTTTGAGACACCGGAGGACATGGTCAAAGCTCTGTCGCAGGAAGGGCTTGCGGTGGACGACCCGGTGCGGATGTACTTAAAAGAGATCGGACAGATCCCGCTCCTGAAGCAGGAGGAGGAAACTGATCTTGCGATTCGAATGGAAAACGGCGATGACGCGGCAAAGCAAAAAATCGTGGAGGCAAACCTGCGCCTGGTCGTTTCTATCGCCAAGCGGTATGTCGGCAAGGGTATGTTCTTCCTTGATCTTATCCAAGAAGGCAACCTCGGATTGATCAAGGCGGTGGACAAGTTCGACCATACGCGCGGCTACAAGTTCTCAACCTATGCTACCTGGTGGATCCGACAGGCGATCACCCGATCTATCGCGGATCAGGCGCGCACCATCCGAATTCCGGTGCATATGGTCGAGACGATCCATAAGGTCTCGCGCAGTCAGCGGGAGCTTTTGCAAAAGATCGGCAGGGATCCGACCTGCGAGGAGGTTGCCGCGGACATCGGAATGTCGGTCGGCAAGGTCGCGGAGATCATGAAGCTGTCGCAGGATCCCGTATCGCTTGAAACGCCCATCGGGGAATCGGACGACAGCCATCTCGGCGACTTTATTCCGGACGACGAATCTGTGGCGCCGGCGGAAGCGGCGTCGTTTCAGATGCTGCGCGAACAGCTCTCCGAGGTGCTCCATACGCTGACGCCGCGCGAGGAGAAGGTGCTCAGACTCCGGTTCGGTCTGGATGACGGCAAAACGCATACCCTGGAGGAGGTCGGTCAGACCTTCCAGATCACACGCGAACGCATCCGGCAGATCGAGGCAAAGGCACTGCGCAAGCTACGGCACCCGAGCCGCAGCCGCAGTCTCAAGGATTATCTTGAATAAAGTATTGTAAAACGCGGCTTGGGGTGATAAAATATGCCTGTGAAGTCGAATTTTGAAAAAAACGCGCAGTTTCGTTCAAAAAAACCGGAAAGCCGCGAAAGTTTAGCGGTAATTGCCAAAAAACAGTGCCGTATTTTGTGCGGTATCGCCAATGAAATTGTCACCTCGCACAAGAATTGACGGGCAATTTTGGTACAGTTGCGATGGAGAATGGCGATACGCTTCCGCCCGATCGAGAATTGCCGCTATTTTTTCATCAGAAACAACACAAAAATCCCTTGACAGATTCGTTCTTTTCGTGTACAATAGTATAAGAATTACAGATTCGCTTCTACATGGGCGCCCGATACCGGAAAATACGGCGTACGCGCGGCTCATAATCTATGAGGAGGATTCCTAAATGAAGAAAAAGCTCTTAAGCCTTCTGCTTGCCGGTCTGTTGCTTTCGTCCGGTCTGCTCACTGGCTGCTCTTCCAACACCGATGGTGACGAGACCGTAGAGGCTACCGCCGATACAGAAGAATCGTCTCGTACTTCCATGACCCTGACGCTCTGGGCGCCCACATCCGAGAAGACGACCGATGCGGCAATCGCAGCCGTGCAGGACGCAGTGAATGAAATTACCCAGGGAAAATTTGATACCTCCATCGAACTGCACCTCATTCCGCAGGACGAGTACCAGGCTGCCATTGACGCACGCATGGAAGAAATCGCCAAGCTGAAGGAAGAAGAGGAGCTGGCAGCTGAAAAGAAGCGCGAAGAAGCTAAGGCTGCGAAGGAAGCAAGCGAGGAAACCGAGACCACCGAGGAAGATACCACACCCACCGAGGACGAGACCTATGTCAATGAACTTGGCATCTCAGTCGTGAAGTATCCGGAGGTTGAGCCGCAGCAGATGGACATCTTCCTTGTGCAGGGCTACGAAAACTACATGAACTATATCGAAGAGGGACTCATCCAGCAGCTGGACACCGAGCTGAGCGGTACCTCCAAGAAGCTCAAAACCTATATTTATCCGACATTCCTGACCCTTGCAAACCAGAAGGGTACCTACGCCATTCCGAACAACCATCCGGTGGGCGAGTACGAGTATTTGCTCGTAAACAAGGAGCTTGTCGAACAGTATGACTACGATATCGCCGATCTGAACACACTCATCAAGTGCGAGGGCTTCATTGAGGATATTGGCTTCCAGAATCTGGACGGCGTGGTTCCGCTCCTTGACTGGTACGACGCGTCCGGCATGATGTACTGGTCTATCGACGGCAACTGGTCGCTGCTCGGTTCTCAGATCACAAGCACCATGGACTATAACGTAAAGTGCGCACCGAAGAGCCTCATCAGCACGCCGGTTTACATGAATACGCTGCTCATGATGAAGCGCCTGGATGAAAAGGGCTACATCGGCGACGGCACCCTCAAGGACGGCGAGAAGTTCGCAGTCGGTATCGTGGGGGGCGACGGCTCCGTGGCAGCACAGTATGAGGATGAATACTACGTGCAGATCTACACCAAGCCGATGGCAGACGCGGAAGATATGTTCGGCAATATGTTCGCGGTCAGCACCTATTCCAAGAGCCTCGCACGCTCCATGGAAATCATTACCTATCTGAACACCGAAACCGATCTCCGCACCGTTCTCCAGTATGGCGCGGAAGGCGTTCACTGGCAGGTAGACCCGGACAATCCGGACACCATCCAGCTTCTCTCCGATGAATATCAGATGGACATCAACGCGACCGGCAACGTCTATATGACCTATCCGGAGCCGGGCAAGACCCTAGACGATTGGGCAGTCGGCAAGCAGCAGAACCTCGATTCTATGGTTACCCCGTATCTGACCTTTGAGGGCTACATCACCGACGAAAACAAGTCTCTGATGGAAGATCTCGCAAAGCTCTCCGCAGAATATAAAGAAAGAATCGACAATATGACCGCAGCGGAGCTGGAAGAGAGTGTGTCGCAGCTGAAGAAGGATCTCAAGAACGATGCCACCATGACCGCGGTACTTGACATCAAGGACGATGCAATCGGACCGGCGAAGGTATACAACAACTACTTCTCCGAAACCTACCCGAGCTGAAAAATCACAGCCATACAAAACCGGTATCTCAAAAAGATACCGGTTTTTCATATCCCGCCGTGCCGCCGCATACAGTTTCGCGAATGGGAGAAAGGAGGAGGGATCGATGCTCTGTACAATGCATGACTTGGAAATAAAGGACGTTGTGAATCTCTGCACAGGTACAAAGCTCGGACGCGTCTGTGATCTGGAGCTGGATACTGCGTGCGGAAAGGTGACAGCGCTCCTTGTCGCGGAGAACCTGCCCGGCTTTTTCTGGCAGACACACGGAGACGCGCTGCGAATTCCGTGGGAAAACGTACGCTGTGTCGGCGAGGACGCGATTCTTGTGGAGGTGCAGCGGGAAATTTCGGACTGTACGCGAAAACGATGTCGTTTTTTCTTCGGATGAACGTGCAAAGATGTAAAAAAAATATGAACTCACAAAACATACTTGCGTTTCTCTTGCGCTTGTGCTATAATATCGATACATGCGGAAATATCTGCATGAAGTCACACATGCCCATTAAGAGTCTGTCGGTTCCTGTTTTCTGACAGGTGTATCAGATTCATGCGGCATGGTGGAAAAAACCGAAGGAGGACATAAAAATGTCTATTGTTTCCATTAAGCAGCTTCTCGAAGCCGGCGTTCATTTCGGCCACCATACCAGACGCTGGAACCCTAAGATGGCAGAGTACATCTTCACCGAAAGAAACGGCATCTACATCATCGACCTGCAGAAGACCATCAAGAAGTTTGAAGAAGCGTACATGTTCGTTCGTGACACCGCGGCAGAGGGCGGTTCCATCCTGTTCGTCGGTACGAAGAAGCAGGCTGCGGACGCGATCCGTGAAGAAGCAGAACGCTGCGGTATGTACTATGTAAACGTAAGATGGCTCGGCGGTATGCTCACCAACTATAAGACCATCAAGATGTCCATCGAAAGACTTCGTTCTCTCGAAAAGATGCAGGAAGACGGTACGTTTGATATGCTTCCGAAGAAGGAAGTTGCCGCTCTCCAGAAGGAAATGTTCAACCTTGAGAAGAACCTCGGCGGTATCAAGAACATGAAGGGACTCCCGACTGCTGTGTTCATCGTTGACCCGCGCAAGGAGCACAATGCTGTTCTCGAAGCAAAGAAGCTCGGCATTCCGGTGGTCGCCATCGTTGATACCAACTGTGACCCGGACGACGCGGACTATGTAATCCCCGGCAACGACGACGCGATCCGCGCGATCCGCCTGATCTCTTCCGTTATCGCAGACGCCGTTCTCGAAGGCAAGCAGGGCGAACAGCTGAACGAGGCAGAAGCGGAAATCACCGCTGCGGAAGCTGAAGAAGACGCAGAACCGGCAAAGTTCTGAGATAACAATAACGGAGGAAACAAAAATGGCTGCTATTACCGCAAAAATGGTAAATGAACTGCGCGCAAAGACCGGCGTAGGTATGATGGACTGCAAGAAGGCGCTCGTTGAATCGAACGGAGACTTCGATGAAGCAATCAAGATCTTGCGCGAAAAGGGTCTCGGCAAAGCAGATAAGAAGGCTGGCAGAATCGCGGCTGAGGGTGTGGTAGACATCATGACCGAAGGCGACATCTCCGCCATCATCGAAGTCAACGCGGAAACCGACTTTGTTGCAAAGAACGAAACCTTCAAGAACTTCGTGCGCGGCATCCTCAAGGTGATCGTGGAAAACAAGCCCGCTGACGTAGAGGCTCTCAAGGCGCTCCGCTACGACGACAACTTTGAAACCGTCGAAGCAAAGCTCAAGGACATGATCTACACCATCGGCGAAAACATGAACATCCGTCGTTTCCAGATCGTGGAAGGTGTTTGCAGTACCTATATCCACGGCGGCGGAATGGCTGGCGTTATCGTAAAGTTCAACGCTTGCCCGTGCCTCAAGGACAAGGACGAATTCAAGGAAATGGCAAAGAACGTCGCTCTGCAGATCGCCGCAGGTACGCCTCCGACGTATGTAACCAGAGAAGAAGTACCGGAATCCGTGCTCGCTGAGGAAAAGGAAATCCTTATGGCACAGATCAAGAACGACGAAAAGAACGCGAAGAAGCCCGATGCTATCATCGAAAAGATGGTGCACGGCAGACTCGACAAGTTCTACGAAAAGAACTGCCTCGTTGAGCAGCAGTACGTCAAGGATGACAGCATCACGGTCGGCAAGTATATCGAACAGTGCGCAAAGGCACTTGGCTCCGATATCTCCGTTGCAAGCTTCGTTCTCTACGAAAAGGGCGAAGGTCTGGAGAAGAGAGAGGACGATTTCGCAGAAGAGATTGCAAAGCTCACCGGTCAGCAGTAATGCATGCGTTTCCTGGATTTTTCTTGGAATTTCCGGGTGATTAGAACAACCAAACAGCAAAATTCCGCCGTTTTCAGAAAATGGCGGGATTTTTTTGCTGATTTTACAAAATGTCTATTTACAAATCGCTTTTTTTACGGTACAATATGGGTAATCATGAAATAAAGGATGGGATATATATGTGCGAGAAGAAACCCGCCTACAAACGCGTCCTTCTGAAGCTGTCCGGCGAAGCATTGGCAAAGAAGGAAACGCATAACATTGATGGCGTGGAGAAAACGGAGACTGTCTCCATCTTCGACGAAGCCAAAATTGCCGAGATCGCAGCTGCCGTGCGCGACTGTATCCGGGACGGCGTGCAGGTCGCGGTGGTCATTGGCGCCGGAAACATCTGGAGAGGCAAGCTTGGCGAAGGTGTGGATCGTGCCCGCGCTGACCATATGGGCATGCTTGCCACCACCATCAACTGTCTGCGTTTTGCCGACGCGCTTGAAAAGCTGGGACTGCGTGCGCATGTGATGACGCCTGTCTCTATGGATGCGTTCGCGGAGCCGTTCCAGTATCGCCGCGCCATCGAGTATCTGGAAGCCGGAGAACCTGTGGTTTTCGCCTGTGGAATCGGCATTCCATTCGTTTCCACGGACACGGCGACAGTGGTGCGCGCCGCGGAGATTCATGCCGACGTGATTCTCATGGCAAAGAACATCGACGGCATCTACAGCGCAGATCCACGCAAGCACGCAGATGCAGTGAAGTTCCGCAAGGTTTCTTACGCGTACTGCCTGGAGAATAAGCTGGCAGCCACTGACGTTTCCGCGTCCGCTCTGGCAGAGGAACAGGGCATCGACAGTTATGTTTTCTCTCTCGCCGATACCGCAAACATCGGAAAAGCGGTCCATGGCGAGCAAATTGGCACCCTTGTTACCACAAACGATACCGAACCGGAGATTTTTTGAAAAACTATCATCAAAGGAGATACCAATATGAAACTGGATACCAAAGAATTTGAGACGAAAATGAACAAGTCCATCGCGGCGTACAATGAAGCGCTGTCTGTCATCCGCGCAGGTCGTGCCAATGCCTCTGTGCTCGCACATGTGACGGTCGACTATTACGGATCTCCCACAGCCATTACCCAGATGGCGGAGGTCAAGGTAACGGATCCGAAGACCCTTGTGATCCAGCCGTGGGACGCTTCTACGCTGAAGAACATCGAAAAGGCGATCCAAGCGTCCGATGTGGGCATCAATCCGCAGAGCGATGGTAAGGTGATCCGCCTTGTTTTCCCGCAGCTGACGGAGGAAAGACGTAAGGAAATCAAAAAGAGCATCCTCAAGTTCAGTGAAGAAGCCAAGGTTGCCATCCGCAACATTCGCCGCGAAGCCAATGAAAAGAGCAAGGCTATGAAAAAAAACAGCGAAATGACAGAGGACGAACAGAAGCTCTCCGATAAAGCCATCCAGGATCTGACCGATAAATTCACAAAGGAAATCGACGCGATCACTGCCGCTAAGGAAAAGGAGATCATGGAGATCTGAATGGTGTGCCAATGCCATAAAGCCCGGATTTGCCCATCGTATCGCGCGGATACCGCCGGTTCGGTGGGCATTTTCGCCGGATATTTCTGGAAAGGAGTTGACCCGCTGCCGCCTGTTCCGCGCCGTGTGGTCATTTTGGATTCATGAACAGCTTTACGCCGCAGGAAGCGGTACAATCCTCTGCGCTCCGTCACATCGCGTTCATCATGGACGGCAACGGCAGATGGGCGACCGAACGCATGCTGCCGCGAGAGGCGGGACACAAAGCAGGCGCGGACAATTTCAAGACGATCGTGCGCTACTGTAAGAAAATCGGCATTCGCGTCTGCACCGTCTACGCCTTTTCCACGGAAAACTGGAAACGTCCGAAGCGCGAGGTGGAGGCAATCCTGCGCCTTTTGACAAGCTTTGTCAAGGAAGCGGAGGATGAAGTTGGCACAACGATGCGCTTTATCGGTGATATCGAAGGCTTGCCGCCTAAGCTTGTCTCCGATATGCTCGCACTGGAGGCGGAAACGGCGGGCAACCCATACGTGCTGCAGATCGCGCTGAATTACGGCGGAAGAGCGGATATCGTCCATGCCGTGAATGCGCTGATTGCTGAAGGCAAAACGAGTGTGACCGAGGACGACATTACAGCGCATCTCTATACCGCCGGACAGCCGGATCCCGATCTCATCGTGCGCACCGCCGGGGAAATGCGCCTGTCGAATTTCCTGCTCTGGCAATGCGCGTACGCGGAGCTATATTATACCGACAAATATTGGCCTGCCATGACCACGGCGGATGTGGACGAGGCGGTGTACAATTTCGCGCACCGGAAACGCCGCTTCGGTGGACTAGACAAACCACAGCCGTCCCAAAAGGAGAACGCACTATGAAGCAAAGAATCATCACCGCAGTTGTCGCCATCGCTCTTTTCATACCCGTCTGTGTTTTCTCCGATACGTATATTTTCCCCGCCGCGTTCGCAGTTTTGTCCGCCTTCGCCGTGTGGGAGATCTGGCGCTGTGTCCGCACCGGAGCCACCATAGGCACGCCCCTGCTCTATCTGCCGTTCTTCATCGTAGCGGCTGCGGGACCGTTTCTGCCAATGCTTATGTCGGACTGGCAGACGGCGTATCTCGTGCTTTTCGCGGCGGACTTTGTGTGTCTGCTCTATCTGTTTGTGATCGCTGTGTTCTCGCGTGGTAAATTCCCTGCGGAGCATATGTTCCTCATCTTTACGATGTGCTTCTACATAAATATCTCGTTCGCGTCTGTGGTGTTCCTGCGGCAGATGAATCAGGGGCAGTATCTTTATCTCCTCGCTTTCATCGGCCCATGGGTCAGCGATACGTTCGCGTACTTCTGCGGCAGAGCGTTCGGAAAGCACAAGCTCATCCCGGAGGTCAGTCCGAAAAAAACCATCGAGGGCAGTGTCGGCGGAATCGTGTTCGCGGCTCTTGCGTTCGTTGTGACCGGCTTCATCGTCGGAAAATGGGATCCCTCCGTTGTGCCGTCATATGCGGTGCTCGCAATTGCCGGTGCTGTGATTTCCGTGATCTCCCAAATCGGGGATCTCATCGCGTCTGTGGTGAAACGGCGGTACGGCATCAAGGATTACGGTTGGCTCTTTCCGGGGCACGGCGGCGTACTTGATCGGTTTGACAGCGTGCTTGCTGCGATTCCGGTGCTGGTGCTGTTTTCTCTCGTCTATCCGCTGCTCTAAAACCGACAGAGGACTTCATATATGAAACAATTACAAAACCAAACGATCGCGGTGCTTGGGTCCACAGGCTCCGTCGGCACACAGACCATGGACGTCGTCCGAAAACTGGGCTGTACGGTGACGCTTTTGTCCGGGTTTTCCAATCTGCCGCTGCTTGTCGATCAGATCCGGGAATTTCATCCCAAGACGGTCTATGTACGCGACGAGGCATCTTGCGAGATACTCCGACAAACCCTTGGTGCGGACACACCGTCGCTTATCTGTACCGAGGATGCCCTCTGCGAAAGCATCCGCCATACAGACGCCGGCTGTATCGTCCACGCCATCGCCGGTATGGCCGGAATCCCGACTGCCCTTGCCGCTGCGGAATCCGGGAAACGGCTTGCGATCGCAAACAAAGAAGCGGTGATCTCGGTTGGCGCACGCATTTTCGAGAAGCTCAAAGCGTCCGGCGGGGAACTGATCCCCGTGGATAGCGAGCACAGCGCGATATACCAGTGCCGCGAGGGCAGGGAGTCGTGTACTGTCAAACGGATCCTTTTGACAGCGTCCGGCGGTCCGTTTTTCGGAAAAACCGCGGAGGAGCTACGCCATGTCACTTTGTCGGAAACGCTCGCGCATCCGACATGGAAAATGGGGCGGAAGATCACCGTGGACAGTGCGACGCTGATGAACAAGGGCTTTGAGATCATCGAGGCTGTGCGCCTGTTCGGCGTGCCGGAGGATCGCGTGGAGGTTCTCGTCCACCGACAGAGTATAATCCATTCGATGGTGGAATATACTGACAATACCACCGTCGCCGTGCTGTCCAAGCCGGATATGCGCGAGTGCATTCGCTATGCCATCACTGCACCGTGCCGCGCTGTCGTGGACGAACCGGGATTGGATTTTACCGCTTTGGGAAAGCTGACGTTTGATAAACCCGACACCGTGACGTTCCCGCTGCTGGACACCGCGCGAGAAGCGATCCGGATCGGCGGCTGTGCTCCGGCAGCACTCATCGCGGCGGACGAAGCGGCGGTCCAGGCGTTTTTCGACGAAAAAATCCCGTTTTGTGCCATCGCGCCGACGG
The DNA here is from genome assembly GCA_934433485.1 of uncultured Eubacteriales bacterium. Lineage (GTDB taxonomy): Bacteria > Bacillota > Clostridia > Oscillospirales > CAG-272 > UMGS1696. The sequence continues at coordinate 203,798 of CAKRZR010000001.1, forward strand.
TTTCCGATTTGCTTGCCGGATTACGGGACACATTTCCGCTGGAACCGAACGCGGAGAATATGACCGTGGTGCTGCAGCGTGCGGCGGAAACAGCGGCAAAATATTTTGATAGATAAAGGAAGTGACGCGTATTTCCATCTGGACGATTCTCATAGCGATCCTCATTTTCGGACTGCTCATTTTCATACACGAATGCGGACATTACCTGACGGCGCGGTGGTTCCATGTGACCATTCATGAGTTCGCCATCGGTATGGGACCGAAGCTTCTCACAAAAACCTCTAAAAAAACCGGCATCGCCTATTCCCTCCGTCTGATTCCGATGGGCGGATTTGTCAGCATGGAAGGCGAGGATGAGGATTCCGCGGATCCGAATGCGTTTACAAAAAAGCCGGTCTGGCAGCGTATTCTCATCACGGCGGCAGGCGCGTTTATGAATATTGTGGTCGGCATCATCGTTATGGCTGTGCTTGTCTCCACACAAAAAACGCTGCCGTCCACCACAATTTCCCAGTTCCAGGATACCGAAGCAATGGCATCGTATAACGCGGGTCTGCGCGTCGGCGATACGATCACGGCGGTCGATGGCGTCCGGGTACACATTGCGAACGAAATGCTTTACGAGATCATGCGGCGCGGTGTGGAGCCTGTGGACATTACCATAGACCGCGACGGCGAGAGCATCACGTTCCATGACATTCAGTTTCCGATCTTTGTGGAATCCGGCGTGCAGTTTGGCAATGTGGACTTTTACGTCGCTGCGGAACAACGTACCCCGGCGGCAATCGCAAAGCACGCGTTTTTCCGCTCGTTCTCCACGATCAAGATGATCTGGGAGTCCTTATATGACCTTTTGACCGGCAGATATGGCATGGAAGCGGTTTCCGGTCCGGTAGGCGTAACGGAAGCGCTTGGGGAAGCGGCAAAATCAGGCGTGTCCGATCTCGTGTATATCGCCGTTGTCATCAGCATGAACCTTGGGATTATGAATCTGCTCCCCTTGCCCGCACTGGACGGCGGACGGCTTCTGTTTCAGCTCATCGAACTTGTACGCCGCAAACCGATCAACCGCGAGGTCGAGGGCATGATCCACTTTGCGGGATTGGTGCTGCTCATGGTGCTGTTCGTCGTCGTGACGTTCAAGGATGTGCTCACCCTCATCAACCGATAGCGTATTCCCGAAATTTTTCTAAAAGGCAGCTTTTCGTGAGGAGAGACTGCCTTTTTTCATGGAGTGACAGCTGACGACAGATTTCGTGAAAAATTCACGTCTCCGCTCTTTTCTTTTTTGACAGATCGTGTTATACTATTATAATGAAATATTTAGGATGCGCCGCAGCCCGTGTCGCAGCGTTTTCCTATGTATCCCGGAGGAGAACATGTACCGCAGACTGACACGCGCCATACCGGTCGGAAACCGCACGATCGGCGGAGTGGCGCCTATCCCCATTCAATCTATGACCAACTGTCCGGCAGCCGATTTCGCGGGAACGGTCGCGCAGATACATATGCTGGAGAAAGCCGGCTGCGATATTGTTCGTATGGCAGTGCCGCGCGAAGCGGACGCGGAGATTTTTCGTTATGCCAAAAATGCAGGGATCACACTGCCGCTGGTCGCCGACATTCATTTTGATTATAAAATCGCGCTGGCATCCCTCCGCTGTGGTGCCGATAAGATTCGGATCAACCCCGGCAACATCGGCGCGCCATGGAAGATGGAGGAGGTCGCACACGCCTGCAAGGATGCTGGTGTGCCCATCCGCATTGGTGTGAACAGCGGCTCGCTCGATAAACGTCTGCTTGAAAAATATGGTTCTCCGACAGCGGAAGCACTGGCGGAATCGGCACTGACCCAGGCGGAGGAATTGGAAAAATACGGCTTTTCCGATATCGTGCTGTCTATTAAATCGTCGTCGGTGCACAAAATGATCGCCGCGTGCCGGATCGTAGCCAGAGAAAGCGAATATCCGCTCCATCTCGGAGTGACAGAGGCAGGCGATGCCTATTCGGGACTGGTGAAAAACGCCATTGGAATCGGTTCGCTGCTGGCGGAAGGGATCGGCGACACGATCCGCGTATCCCTGACTGCTGATGTACGCGAGGAGGTACGCGCCGCGAAGGAAATTTTGCAAAGCCTCGGACTATATGAAAAGGGCGGAGTGGACGTGATCTCCTGCCCGACCTGCGGACGCACCGCCATCGGTTTGATTGCTCTGCACGACGCATGCAAAAAGCGACTGACCGCAATCGACACGCATGGAAAGACATACCGTGTGGCGATTATGGGCTGCGTTGTCAACGGACCCGGAGAAGCGCGCGAGGCAGATTTCGGGATCGCCGGCGGAGATGGCTGCGGCATTGTGTTCCGGCATGGTGAGGTCGTATGTAAGGTGCCGGAGGACAAGCTGATCGATACATTGATCGCCATGATGGAAGAAGAAATCGCAAAGGACAATCGGAATGAGTGAACAGGCAAAAGAGCGAAAATTTAGCGACATTTTCAAACGGATGATCCCGCTCGGGGTACAGCGTGAAATTTTTGACGAGGCGAGTGCGATCACCGTGCGTCTGGACAGGGAAAAGCGCATAATGGAAGTGCACTGCCATCTGCCGAAGCTGTATCGGAAGACGGACATCTACGCGCTGGAGGCAGAGATCGCGAAAACCTACGAGCTTGCGCAGATCCGTATCTTCACGCATTACGACGAGGCATTGTTCTCGGACGCGTATATGCCGGAGATATTCACGGAAGCGGCGCGTGTAGGTGTGGTGGTGAACGGCTTTTTCGGAAAATACACCCTGAAATGGGACGCAGAGCCGAAAAAACTGCACATTGGCATACCATTTTCCCGTGGTGGCATCTCGCTGCTCGATCTTGCACGTTCCGGGGAAGTGATCTCCGGCATTCTCCACAGCGAATTTGGCATTTCCTGTCCCGTAGAGGTGTGCCAATCTGAGGACGCGCAGAGCGAATACCAGAGCTTCATGGAGGGACAGCTTGCCCAGCTACGTTCCCAATCCGCGCTGATCGTGGAGGAAGCAAAGCGCCTGGAGGAAGAAGCGGCAAGGCGGCAGGAAATGGGGGAAAAGCCGGTGCAGGCTGCCGAAGAAAAGCCGGTCTTACCGCGGGTGGCGTCTTTATTCGCGGGTTCTGAGACCGTTGAGGTCGTGGAAGAAGGCATTCTGCGCGCCGGGAAATACACCTTTGACGTACGTGAACCAAATGCCGTGTTCGGAGAGCCGTTTCCCTGTGAGAACGCCATACCGCTGCGCGCAATCAGTGGTACCATGCGAAATGTGGTGATCCTTTGCGAGGTTTTTGACGTACAGAATAAGGACACGCGCAAAGGCGACAAGACCGTCATCACCGTATCCGTCACCGACCGGGAAGCTTCCCTCTACATCAAAACAACGGTGCCGATCGAGCAGACGGAGGAGACGATGGGGCTCTTCAGCAAGGGAAAGCGGTACGCGGTGCGCGGTACGATCAAAAAGGACAACTTCGACGGCGAGCTGTACATGCAATATACGGACATCGCGCAGGTCAAGCCGGTACTGCGCATGGACAACGCACCGGAAAAGCGGGTAGAACTTCATCTGCACACGTGCATGTCCGCCATGGACGCGATCACAAAGGCGGATGAGGTCGTAAAAACGGCGCATCGCTGGGGACACAAGGCGGTGGCGATCACGGATCACGGCAACCTGCAGTCATTCCCGGTGGCAATGCTGACTGCCGAGGGACTGAAAAACGAGATCAAGATCCTCTACGGCGTGGAGGCGTATTACGTGGACGACACCTTCCGCGCGGCGTATCGAGGTGAGGATGTGTCCTTTCACGATGAATTTATTGTTTTCGATATTGAAACGACTGGTCTGTCCGCGGCAAGCTGCAAGATCACGGAAATCGGCGCGGTACGCGTGAAGGACGGCGAGATTCTCGAACGCTACAATCGCTTTGTCAATCCCGGCGTGCCGATCCCGCAGAACATCGTGGAGCTGACCGGCATCACAGACGAAATGGTAGCCGACGCACCGCCGATCTCCGAGGTGCTGCCGGATTTCTTCCGTTTCATAGGCGACAGACTGCTGGTTGCGCACAATGCCGTGTTCGACACCGGTTTTATCCGTGTGGCGGCGGAGCAGTGCGGTCTGCCGTTTGACAATCCGTATCTGGACACGGTCGCCATGTCCCGGTACATGAACCCGGATCTCAAAAACCACAAGCTCGATACACTGGCAAAGCACTACGATCTCGGCGATTTCAATCACCACCGTGCTTCCGATGACGCGGAAATGCTCGCGCAGATCTTTTTCTGCATGCTCCGGCGGCTTGAGGAGGAAGGCATTTCCGACATCGGCAGAATGAGCTACGCCATGAGCGAAAAGGCGGATCCGCTGAAGCTGAAAACGTATCACCAGATCATTCTCGTGAAGAACCAGACGGGAATGAAGAACCTCTATCGGCTCGTATCCGATTCATATCTCAAATACTACCGCCGCAACCCCCGTATTCCGCGGACGAGACTGGAGGAGCTGCGAGAGGGACTCATTCTCGGCTCTGCCTGTGAAGCTGGGGAGCTGTTCACCGCGATCCGGGAGGGAAGACCGGAAGCGGAGCTTATCGAAATCGCGAACTTCTACGACTACCTGGAGATTCAGCCGATCTGCAACAACGCGTTCATGATTGAGCAGGGCATGGTCAAGGACGAGGAAGAGCTGCGGCAGCTCAATCGACGGATCGTTGAGCTTGGTAAAAAATGCGGCAAGCCGGTCTGCGCTACCTGCGACGCGCATTACCTGAATCCGGAGGACGAAATTTACCGGCGTATCATTCTGTCCGGTCTGAAATTCAAGGACGCCGACCGTGAAACCAAGCTCTTTTATCGCACGACGGAGGAGATGCTGGAAGAATTTGCGTATCTCGGCGAGGAGACGGCGCGCGAGGTCGTCATCACGAATCCGAACAAGATCGCCGACAGCATCGATTTTGTCCGACCGATTCCGGAGGGAAACTATCCGCCGCACATCGATGGCGCCGAGGAGGAGCTGACAACCAAGTGCCATTCGCTTGCCAAAGAGCTGTACGGCGATCCGCTTCCGGAGATCGTGTCCGCCCGACTGGAGCGAGAGCTCGATTCCATTATCAAAAACGGCTTTGCAATCATGTACATTATCGCCCGCAAGCTCGTGGAAAACAGCGAGAGCAAGGGCTATCAGGTCGGTTCACGCGGATCGGTCGGCTCGTCCTTTGCGGCGACAATGGCGGGCATCACCAGAGTCAATCCGCTGCCGCCCCATTACCGCTGTCCGAAATGCCGCTATACGGAATTTCACGAGGGCGAAGAGTGGGGCTCAGGCTTTGATTTGCCGCCGAAGGACTGTCCGAAATGCGGTACCCACCTTGCGCAGGATGGTCACGATATTCCGTTTGAGACCTTCCTCGGCTTTAAGGGCGACAAAACGCCGGATATCGACTTAAACTTCTCCGGCGACGTGCAGGGTGACGCGCATCGATTCACGGAGGTCCTGTTCGGTCACGGAAAGGCTTTCAAGGCAGGCACCATCGGCACGCTTGCGGACAAAACGGCATACGGCTTCGCCATCCATTATCTGGAGGATAAGGGCATCTCCGTAAACCGCGCGGAAATCGACCGATTGGTAGCAGGCTGCCTCGGCGTCAAGCGCACGACCGGTCAGCATCCCGGCGGCATCATCGTTGTACCGCGCGAATACGAGATCTACGACTTCTCCCCGGTGCAGCATCCGGCAGACGACCCGAACTCCGACATCATTACAACCCACTTTGAGTTCAAATACCTGCACGACACGATCCTGAAACTCGACATACTCGGTCACGATATTCCGACAAAGTATAAGCGATTGGAGGAGTATTCCGGCACCAGCGTCCTCGACGTGCCGATGAGCGATCCTGCTGTCTACCAGAGCTTCACCTCCACGGAACCGATCGGCGTGACACCGGAGCAGATCGACAGCAAAACGGCTACCTTGGGCTTGCCGGAGATGGGCACCCGTTTCATCCGCGGCGTACTCATGGACGCGCAGCCGAAGAATTTTACGGACTTACTCCAGATTTCCGGACTGACGCACGGCACCGGCTGCTGGCTCGGCAACGCGCAGGAACTGATCAACAACAAAATCTGCACGATTTCCGACGTGATCGGATGCCGTGACGACATCATGATGACGCTCATCCACAAATACCACATGGAGAAGAGTCTGTCGTTCAAGATCATGGAGTTTGTGCGGAAGAACAAAAAGGGCGTGGCGATCCCGGAGGATATGGTCAAGGCGATGCTCGAAAACGACGTGCCGCAGTGGTACATCGATTCGCTGCAGAAGATCCGCTATATGTTCCCGAAAGCGCACGCCGCTGCCTATGTCATCGACGCGATCCGGCTGATGTGGTATAAGATCTACTATCCCGTCGCCTTCTACGCAGCGTATTTTTCCGCGGCGCCGGATGGCTTTGACGGTGAGATCGTCATGGGCGGTAAAGATCATGTCAAGGAAGTCCTGACCGATCTGAACCGCCGCAAAAACGAGATCAGCCAAAAGGAAGCCGATGTGGCGGACGCGCTGATGCTGGTCAACGAGTATTATCAACGCGGCTACGACTTCCTGCCTGTCGATGTACGTAAATCGCACGCCACGAAGTACCTGCCGGAAAATGGGAAAATCCGTCTGCCGTTCACCTCTCTGCCGGGACTCGGGCAGACCGCGGCGGAAAACATCATGACAGCCCGCGACGCGCATGAGGTTTATTCGATCGAACAGCTCCAGAACGACGCGAAAATGTCGAAAACGGTGCTCGATATCTTAGACCGCAACGGCGCGCTTCGCGGGATTTCCAAGACGAACCAGCTGTCCCTGTTTTAAGAAAACGCGGATGTATGCTTGATTTTGCACTGTGAATCATGTGTTCGGTTTTTTGCACAAAATCTCGATATATTCAGCACATCCTGAAATAAGATCCTCCCGATGCTTCATATTCCATCCGCCCGCTGCATACAGTAGGACAGATAAGGCGTATGAGAAGTACACGGGAGGATTTTTATGGCAGGTATTTATGAAAACATCGCCAAGCGAACGGGTGGAGAGATTTACATCGGTGTGGTCGGACCGGTCCGCAGTGGAAAAAGCACATTTATCCGCCGGTTCATGGAGTCTGTGGTGATCCCGAATATCGCGGATCCGTATGAGAAAAACCGCGCGCGGGACGAGATTCCGCAAAGTGCCGGCGGCAGGACGATCATGACCACGGAACCGAAGTTCATTCCGGACGAAGCGGTCTCCATTCGTACCGGGGACGCATCGTTTCAGGTGAAAATGGTGGACTGTGTCGGGTATCTCATTCCGGAGGTGCTTGGAACGGACGAAAACGGTGAAACGCGCATGGTGCACACGCCGTGGTCCGCGGAGCCTGTGCCGTTTGAGGAAGCCGCCGAGACCGGAACGCGTAAGGTCATCACGGAGCACGCCACCATCGGGATGCTCGTAACCTCAGATGGCACAGTCGGCGATATTCCGAGAGACAATTACGTCGGCGCGGAGGAGCGGATCGCTGCGGAGTTAAGTGAGATCGGCAAACCGTTTGCCATCGTACTCAATTCAAGCCGTCCGGAAACGGAGGAGGCGATGCGGCTGGCGCTGTCGTTGGAGGAAAAATACGGTGTGCCGGTCGCGCTGGTCAACTGCATGGAGCTGAACGCCGAGGACATCTCGCATATATTGGAAATGGTGTTATTGGAGTTTCCCTTGCGCGAGGTTGCGGTGGAGCTTCCGGTGTGGATGACGATTCTGGAGAAGGAGCACCCGCTGCGCACGGAGCTGACTTCGGATCTCGCGGACGGCATTGTCGCAGTGCAGAAGCTGGGCGGCGTGAACGAGACGCTTCTTCGACACATGGAGAGCAATATCCAAAAGACTGTGGGCACCTACGACGATGGGGAAGCAGGAGAAACACGGCTGACAATCGCGTCGATTGATCCCGGCACCGGCAAAATCACCATCGAGCTGCGCCTGCCGGACACACTGTACTACGCGATCCTGTCCGCGATCACGGAGATTCCGATGAAAAACGAGACGGAGCTGCTCTGCGCACTGCGGTCGTTGTCCGATATGAAGAAGGAATACGACAAATACGCGGCGGCAATTCGCGATGTGGAGGAAAAAGGCTATGGGATCGTCATGCCGGAGTGTGGAGAGCTGACTCTCGCGGAACCGGAACTTTTGAAACAGGCAGGCGGCTATGGTGTGCGCGTCCGAGCAAACGCACCGTCGGTGCACATGATCAAGACGAACATTGAAACGGAGTTTTCCCCCATCGTAGGCACAGAGGAGCAGTCGCGCGAGCTGATCCGGTACCTTACCGACGAATACACGGCAAATCCGGAGGGCGTTTGGGAATCGAACATGTTCGGAAAATCGCTCTGGTCGCTCGTGAACGATGGATTGTCCGCCAAGCTGACCCATATGCCGGAGGAAGCGCGCGGCAAATTCGGCGAAACGCTTTCCAAAATCATCAACGACGGCGCGTCCGGGTTGGTTTGCATCATTCTATGAAAAACAGAGAACCGCGTATCCCCTCCTTGCGGAAGATACGCGGTTTTTCCATGGTGTTCTGTTTTTCGATATGCGCGCGCTTAGTCCAAGAACTCCTCGTTGAGCTGGATGTGGAAGTCTCTCGCGATGGCACGGAGGTTGTCGTCCGAAATGGTCTGACGGATGCCGAGACCGCAGGACATAGCACGGATATAGATGTCGGCGGACTTTTCGATGGTGTGCATCAGACCGAACGTGGTGTCGTAGTCAGGACCGGAGCAGAAGAGACCGTGGTGTGCCCAAACCACAGCGTCGAACTTCTTCATCAGTTCACTGGTAGCAACGGCGATTTCCGGTCCGCCAGGTACCATCCACGGCACAACGCCTACGCCGTCCGGGAATACGACCGGGCATTCCGTTGCGCTCTTCCAAAGGGTTCTTGTGAATTCTCTGGCGGTCAGCGGCAGCACGTAGGTCAGAGCGATGAGGGAAGTGGTGTGGGCATGATAGATTACGCGGTAATTGTCGCCCTTGTACGCTTTCTTTACGGAGTGGTTTAAGAAATGGCTCGGGAACTCACTGGTCGGACGGCCGCCAAGCTCCAGACCCCAAACGATACGCCAGCTGTCGCCAGCCTCGTTGATTTCAACAATGCACAGTGTGTTCTGCGGCTCTAAGATGACATTACGCATGAATTTGCCACTGCCTGTGGAGATAAAGTACTCTCCGGCGAGGTTTTCTGCCTTGACACCCATCGGTACCCAATCCGTTTTCGGATGGAAATACGCGCTGCATTCCTTCACTTCATATTTGTCCATACGGTAGGTCAGGTTGCCGCCGTTGCGTTCGTGCCAGCCCTGCAGCAGACCGTCGTTGCACATACGGATGAAGCCTTTCATGACTTCCAGATCAAGAATATTCATATAGGAACCTCCCTAATAGTACGCGCCGCGCGTCTTTTCTGCGGCGTATGTTTTTTCTTGGTTTACGGTGTTATTATACAACATTTCCCGCGCTTTGTCGATAGGAAAAAATACCATACTTTCGTAGAATCCGAGAAAAATGTTCGTGTATCTCGACAAAGTAGAAGTGCAGATGAGAAAATGAGAATATCATGCTGATAAAAGAACGAAAATAACACAAAGTTCACATTTAAAATGTGCGGAAACAAAAAGCGGAGAAGCCTGGAAAAGGTTTCTCCGCCAGAGGTTATCTGCCAAGATTCGGGTACAGCGCGTCAAAAGCGTCGGCATAGTGCAGGGCGATCTTCTGTGCGCCGGCAGCGGTAGGATGCACGCCGTCCGCGGACCAGAACGTTCCCGGCACCTGAATGCAGGCGGACGCAAAAATCCCGTCAAGCGGAATGAGCCAATCGGCGTATTCGCGCGCGAGCTTCCGGGTGATCTGCAATTTCGCGTCGAGGTCGAACCGTCCCCTGGTAAAGCAGTATTCCGGCAGGAGGAACTGCTCCATCAGGATGATTTTTGCGTTCGTTTTTGTCTTGATTTCCTCGAGACAATAGCGGTAGCACTTCTCAAAGTATTCGTTCGGCATCCAGCTTTCGTCCGCGGCATGGTGCCAGGTGTCGTTTACACCGATGAGAATGGATACAAGATCCGGCTGCAGGTCGATACAGTCGCTCTGCCAGCGCGCACGGAGACTTTCCGCACGGTCGCCGCTGATCCCCTGGTTGTAGAACGTGAAATCCACATTCGGATGGCGCGCGGCAATATACGCGGAGGCGTATTTCGGGTATCCCTGCCCCATGTCCTGCTTGTTGCTTCTGTCACGACCGGCGTCGGTGATGCTGTCGCCTTGAAATAGAATTTTCATGTCGTCTCTCCTTTTTGTTATTTTGGTCCCGCTGCACAATCGTACCATAGTGCAAAGCGGTTTCTGTGTTCAGTATAGCATACCGGACTGCGCTTGTCAAGGATAATGTTGACTTCAGGTTCATTTTGTACCAAAAATTATATAGGCATGCTTTTGAACGAAAAAACGCAATCCATTCAGTGCATCCCAAGAATAAATGAACCGGAGCGGTGCGAAAATACACAGGAGCATCGCGCATCGAAATACAAAAATATCCCTTGACTTTCAGTGGGAAAACATGTATGATATAGATATGTAATGTTAAAAATCCCGTTCGGAGGAATGGTATGGCGGAGAAAAAAAAGCGCAGAACGGTTTTTTCCTTTTTGCGCAAAGCACTCAAATTTGTTCTGAGCCGCATGGTGCTTGTCGGACTACTGCTTGTCGCGGAGCTGTGCTTTTTATTTGTTGTACTGCTGCGCTGCGGGGAATATCTGCCGATCGTTTATTCTTTTTCGGCGGTACTCGGCGTGCTGTGCGTGTGCCGGATCATCCGTACAGATGAAAATCCCGGCTATAAAATTACGTGGATCATTTTCGTGCTACTGACACAGCCGTTCGGAACCGTTGTGTATGTCGTGTTCAGCGGCAATAAGCTGTCGAAACGGACAAAACGGGAGATGAGCCGCATCACCTCGCTGACGGCGCATGCCGCGGACAAAAAAGACGATGTGCTGCGCGAAATCGCCGCGGACAGCGAAAACGCCGGCAGACAGTCCCGGTACATTGCGGATATGGCGTTCTGTCCGCCATACAAGAATACGGAAGCGGTCTACCTGCCGACCGGCGAAGCGTATTTCGCGGAAATGTGCGGGATTTTGCGCACGGCGGAAAAATATATTTTTCTTGAATATTTCATCATCGCGCAGGGAGAGATGTGGGACACCATCTACGCGATACTGCGCGAAAAGGCGGCGGCTGGCGTGGATGTCCGCGTGATCTACGATGATTTCGGCAGCATCATGCGTATGCCGTATTGGACGCCGAAGCAGCTGCACGCCGATGGGATCGCATGCGCGGTGTTCCATCCGTTCGTGCCGGTGCTGGACGCCAGACAGAACAACCGAGACCACCGGAAAATCTGCGTCGTGGACGGCAAGTACGCGCTCACCGGCGGCATCAATATCGGCGATGAGTACTACAACCGTATCTCGCGCTTCGGCTATTGGAAGGACAACGGCGTTTCCCTCTCCGGCGAGGCGGCGTGGAGCTTTACCGTCATGTTCCTGACGATCTGGGATTATCTGACAGGCGGCAAACCTGCGGAGGATTACAACGATTACCGCCCGGATCCATCGGTATGGCATGGCTTCTCCAGCGACGGCTACGTGCAGCCCTATACGGACAACCCGCTTGATGATGAGACGATTGCGGAGAACATCTATCTCCACATTCTCTACCACGCGACCCGCTATGTCTGGATCACAACCCCGTATCTTATCATTGACGAGCAGATGAAGCAGGCGCTCTGTACCGCGGCAAAGAGCGGCGTGGACGTGCGGATCCTCACACCGGGCATCCCCGATAAAAAGACCGTCAACGAGACGACCAAGGCGTACTATGCATACCTGCTCAAAAACGGTGTGAAGGTCTACGAGTACACCCCAGGCTTCCTCCACGCGAAAACCTTCCTCTGCGACGATCGCTACGGCACGGTCGGCAGCGTGAATCTGGATTTCCGCAGTCTCTATCTCCATTTTGAATGCGGCGTATGGCTGTATAAGACGCCGTGTCTTGCCGATATGAAGGCGGATTTTGTCCGTATGTTCGCGGATTCCAAAGAGATCACGCTTGCGGACTGCAAGGTCGGACTCCTGCGCGATTTGTTCCGCTCCGTGCTGGAGATCATGAGCCCGCTGATGTAGTCACATCCGGTCGGTCAGATAGGTGCTGCCATTTTGCTGCAAGGGAAAATCGTGCTGCCGCAGCACCTCGTACACGCCGATCGCCACGGAATTGGACAGATTCAGACTGCGCAGGTTTTCCCGCATGGGGATCCGCACGCACCGATCGAGATTGGCGGACAGAAGCGGCTCTGGCAGTCCCGCGGACTCCTTGCCGAACATGATGTAGCAGGGCAGCGGATAGGCGACCTCCGTATACGCGCGCGGCGCCTTGGTCGTGTAATAGTAGATCGCGGCGGCGGGATTGTGTGTGAAGAAGTCCGCAAGGTTTTCGTAATACGTAATATCGAGCTGGTGCCAGTAATCAAGCCCGGCGCGTTTGAGCTTGCGATCGTCGATGGTAAAGCCCATCGGCTTGATGATATGCAGTGCCGAACCGGTCGCCGCACAGGTGCGTGCGATATTGCCCGTATTCTGTGGGATCTCCGGTTCATGCAGGACAATGTTGAGTAGTGCCATATGTGCTTGGGCTGCATCCGAAAAAGAAATGCAGCATGCTCCTTTTTTCTGCGATACGGAACCGATACGTAAAAAAACGACCGGCTCCGCTATTATTATAAGCCAAAGCGTGGCGCGTGACAATAGGAAAATCATTTTTTGACGAGGAAATGGAGATTTTTTGAAAGAATTTACATTTACCTCTACCAAAATCCACAACTTTGTAGTATACTATTATAGATATAGCCATAGGTGTCGTTTCTGATGCATTGCGGAACGGCGCGGCGTGTCATTATGAATCAAATAATAGACGTCCGAGCGGGCGTTTCAGGAATACGGAGGATACGTCGTTCCATCCGGTGCGGCGAAATTTTGGACAATGGGACTGATTACAAGCATTTTCGGTACGTACAGCAACCGACAGATCAAAAAGATCATGCCGCAGGTAAAGCGGGTCAACGCGCTTGCCGATACGTACAAAGCAATGACCGACGCGGAAATGATGGCGATGACGGACAAGCTCAAGGGCAGACTCGCTTCTCTGGAAACCCTTGACGACATTTTGCCGGACGCATACGCGCTTGTGCGGGAAGCGGCGGATCGTGTGCTCGGCAAGCGTCCGTTCGATGTACAAATCATGTGCGGCATTCTCCTGCACCAGGGCAGAATCGCCGAAATGAAAACCGGTGAGGGCAAAACGATGGTAGCGGCGCTTCCGTCCTATCTGAACGCGCTGACCGGCAAAGGCGTCCATGTCGTCACCGTCAACGAATATCTGGCGCGGCTTGGCTGCGAGGAAATGGGCAGAGTCCACGAATTTCTTGGTCTGACAACGGGACTGATCGAACGGGATCAGAAGCGAGCGGACAAGCAGGCGGCGTACAACTGCGACATCACCTACGGTACGAACAACGAGTTTGGCTTCGACTATCTGCGCGACAACATGGTCACCTATAAGCAGCAGCGCGTCCAGAGAGGGCACAACTTCGCCATCGTGGACGAGGTGGACTCTATTCTCATTGACGAGGCGAGAACGCCGCTGATCATCTCCGGTCAGGGCAGCGATGTGGATGTGCTCTACGAAATGGCGAACCGTTTCGCGCACAACCTCACGAAATACGTCATCAAGGAGCTCGACCGCAAGGAGGACAACGACGACATCCAGGCGGATTATATCGTCGATGAAAAAGCGAAGAGCACTACGCTGACCAGATCCGGTGTGGAGAAGGCAGAGAAGTACTTCGGTCTGCAGAACCTGTCCGATCCGGAAAACGCCGATATTTCGCACCACATCTACCAGGCGATCAAAGCGTACGGCACCATGACCCGCGACGTGGACTACGTCGTCAAGAACAACGAGGTCATCATCGTCGATGCGTTCACCGGACGTCTTATGCCCGGCAGACGCTTCTCCGATGGTCTCCATCAGGCGATCGAGGCGAAGGAGGGCGTGAAGATCCAGAAGGAAAACCGCACCATCGCGACCATCACGTTCCAGAACTACTTCCGTATGTACGACAAGCTCTCCGGTATGACCGGTACCGCGCTGTCCGAGGAAAACGAGTTCCGTGAAATCTACAACTTAGACGTTGTCGAGGTGCCGACCAACCGCCCGATGATTCGTGTCGACCATCCGGACGTGGTATATAAGACGCGCGAGGGCAAGTACAACGCCATCATCGAGCAGATCAAGACCTGCCACGCCAAGGGACAGCCGGTGCTCGTCGGTACCGTGTCCATCGAAAAATCGGAGGAACTGTCCCGCAAGCTCAAGGCGGCAGGCATCCCGCACACTGTCCTCAACGCGAAGTATCACGAAATGGAAGCCGATATCGTCGCGCAGGCTGGTAAGTACGGCTCTGTGACCATCTCGACCAATATGGCGGGTCGTGGTACCGATATCCTGCTCGGCGGCAACGCGGAATATCTCGCGAAGGCACAGATGCGTAAGGAGGAGTACGACGAGGCGATCATCGCGCTGGCGACCGGTTCTTCGCAGTCTGTCACCGAAGAGGTCATGGCAGCGCGCGCGCATTACAGAGAATTGTATAAGCAGTTCCAGGAAGAGATCCGTCCGGAGACCGAAAAGGTCATCGCGGCGGGCGGTCTGTTTGTCATCGGTACCGAGCGGCACGAATCCCGCCGTATCGACAACCAGCTACGCGGACGTTCCGGACGACAGGGCGACCCCGGCGAATCCCGCTTCTTCCTTTCCTTTGAGGATGACCTCATGCGTCTGTTCGGCTCTGACCGGATTCTCGGCATCGTGGAACGGCTCGGTCTGGAGGACGATCAGCCTATCGACGCGAAGATTCTCTCCGGCTCCATTGAGTCCGCACAGAAGAAGCTCGAGGATCAGAACTTCAACCGCCGGAAGAATGTCCTTGCCTATGACGACGTTATGAACCAGCAGCGTACCGTCATCTACAAACAGCGCTCCGAGGTGCTGGAAAACGGCGACCTGCGTGAAAAGATCATCGGCATGATCCATTCCTCCATCGCGGACGCGGTACAGAGTACGCTGCATGACGATGATATGACCTTGTGGGATCTCGCCGGACTGAAAAACCGCTATATGGGACTGCTTTGTCTGCCGGAGGATTTTGAAAAACTGTCCGGCGACGCGGCGACTGTCCGTGCGGAGATCGGCAAGACCCTCGACGATCGCGCGATGCAGCTCTACGAAAAGAAAGAAACCGAGTACTTCCCGGGCGAACAGATGCGGGAGATTGAGCGGATTATCTTGCTCCAAAATGTCGACAAGAAGTGGATGGATCACCTCGAAGCGATGGATTCCCTCATGGAATCGATCGGTCTGCAGGCGTACGCGCAGCGAAATCCGATTTCCGAATATCGCATTGTCGGCGCGGATCTCTTCGACGAAATGGTGCTGAGCATCCGGGACGATACCGTGCGTATGCTTTTGTCCGTAATGCCGAAGCCGCGTGAAGAACTGAAGCGTGTAGAAGTCGCAAAGCCGGTGTCCGAAGGATTCGCGGGCGGCGACGGAAGTCAGCCGAAGGTGAAAAAGCCGGTGGTGAACAAGACCGCAAAGATCGGTAGAAACGATCCCTGTCCGTGCGGCAGCGGCAAGAAGTATAAAAAGTGCTGCGGCGCGAATACTGCGTCCGCGGACGATGACGACGAATGATCCCGGATGGGATGGAGAGGAGGCAAGATAGATGGGCTACGGTACACTGCTGTTCGGCTATTTTCTGACCTTTGCCTTCTCGCTCTCCCGCGTGTACTTTTTCACCGATATCATCGGCTCCCTCATCATGCTGTGGGCTTTTTCCAAGCTTATGACCTACAACCGCTATTATCGGGACGCCGCGATCTGCGGGATCGTATTCACAGCGCTCTGTATCGGCGGCTGTGTGACGATGTTCGCGCGTTTTCAGCCGGAGTGGTTCACGATTCTCTTAAATTGTCTGAAGGCTGCCAGTGCGTGCGCACTCCACGTGTTTACGCTGCTCGGAATCCGCGGGATCGCCAAAGGAGCGGACGCACCGAGAATCGCCGAGACAGCGCTGCGCAATCTCGTGATGACGGGATTGTACTATGCGCTGTATTATATTGTCCTCGCGACCTCGCCGCTGTATCCCGACATGGTGTCCTACATCAGCTTTGTTGTGTATCTCTATTGGTTTATCGCGTTTTTCTGCAATCTCGTCCTGTTCTATCGCTGTTTCGGCACATTCTACCCGGCGGACGGCGATCCGATGGCGGAGACGAAGAAATCCCGGTTCGCGTTTGTCAATAAGCTGAACGAAAAGTTCGACCAGCTCGACGAAAAATCGAACGCGTACAGACGGGAATCGATGGAAATGGCGATGGAGGAAGCGAAACGGCGCGCGGAGGAAAAAGCGAAGCATCCGAAAAAGAAAAAGAAGAAATAAACCGGAGGGACTGTCGCAAATGGATGCAAAAATCGCGTGACAGTCCCTTTGACTATTGAAAATGCTCGAAAAGCTGCGCTTTCGCCGCTATCCCGCGGGAGACGCGGTGGAGGTCAGCTGCTTTGACGGCAAACCGATACGACAATGCGAATTTCGACTGCGAAAAGACGATTTTCAATAAAATCCACATGCGAAAGGAGAAGTCCGATGCACGTCGGTCTCATTTTGGCAGGCTTTCTCTTCCTTGCGAATCCTGTTATACACGTTCTCGATATCCTTCCCGATTTTATCGGCTATCTGATTATCCTGCGCGGCATTTCAGAGGCGGCACACTTTGTCGACCATTTTGCGGACGCAAAGCGGTGGTTCGGCAGACTCGCGCTCATCAACGCCGTGCGCTGTGCCGCCGTGTTCATCTGGCCGGGCTCCACCGATTCCACAATGCTGCTGCTCACATTTGTGTTTTCGCTCCTGGAGGCAGCGTGCTTTATCCCGGCAATGCTTGCTTTCTTTGACGGATTGACCTTCGCCGCCCTTTGGTATAACGGCACAGCGGTTTTTGCCAAAACAGAAAAACCGCGCAAAAAAAAGTACATCGATGATCCGGCGCCGGAGAATCGCATACACGAAAAGGGAAGCGCCTGGCGGAACCTGACCATTGCCTTTTTCCTCTTCCGCACCGTCGCGACTCTGCTGCCGGAGCTGACCGCACTGCAACTCTATGACAATCTGGGGGAGGTCACGGCAAACGCTCTCAATTACATAGAATATAAGCCGCTGTTTTACGTGGTGCTTGGCTTCCTCGTGTTCGTAGCGGCAGTCATCTGGTACATTGGAACCGTGCGCTACCTCGGAAGAATCCGCCGGGACAAGCCGTTTCTCGACGCCCTGACTCGGAAGTACCGGGAGGACATTCTGCCGCAAAAGGGCATTTTTTACGCCAGCTCCATGCGCACCGTGCTGATTCTCTATGTCCTTGTTGCGATCACTTCGCTGAATTTTGTGCTTGATGGTGTGGATATCCTCATCGGCGCGCTTCCCGCCGTCTTTCTGGCTGCCGCAAGCGTTATTGTCGGACGATATGTGCGTGCCGCGTATATCGCCATTCCGCTGTGTGCGGTGCGCGCCGGGCTTGCGATATGGAATTTCATCGCGCAGATTCGTTTCTTTGACGAATACACCTATGACATGGTCGCATGGATCGATACCGCCGGGAAAAAATACCGCGCACTGACCGGGTGCATGATCGCGGAGCAGATTTTCGCCATCCTTGGCGTGCTCCTATTCCTGTATGCGCTGACAAAGGCGGTGCGGCTTCACCTGCGCGAAACCGGCGATACGGTGGATACGGCGCAGTACAGCAAAGCGGCGCGCGATCTTGAAACGGGGAATACCATCGCGTCCCGTCTGCTTCTGAACGCAGTGTTCGCCATTGTGCAAGCCATTGTCGCGGCGCTGTATCCGTACGGGATCCTGCACGTGTCGTCCATGCTCGTTGTGGAGATTTTGGTCACCCTTGTCTGGATTGCGCACACCGTCTATACTGCCCGTGTGACGGACCAGCTTGTCTACCAGCCGATGCGGGACAACGCGCACAGCTGAGAAAGAGATGATTTTTCAGCTTGCTTTTGCGGCAAATCCATGATAAATAACGATACCCGCACCGGACGACAGCAGAGACGTGCGGGTATCTGTATACAGGAGGGAAAACGATGCAAATTGCAATTCGTAAGCTCACACCAGCTCTCGCGGCGGATTATGTCCGATTTTTCGACGAAACGCCGCACAACCACGGCGGGGAGAAGTGCTACTGCGTGACCTGGAGAAGCGACGCTTCCTACTGCGACGGCTGCCACTGGTATCCTACAGAAGAGATGCGCCGTGCGAAAGCGATGGAATTTGTGCAAACCGGCGGGATCGAGGGCTATCTCGCGTATGATGGGGATCGTGTGATTGGATGGTGCAACGCGAACGGAAACGCGTCGTTCTGTGTGGAGTATCTCCGTTCGTTCTGGAATATCGCACCGGCGGAGCCGAATATCCGGGTGAAATCCATATTTTGCTTCACCGTTGCACCGACGTATCAGCACAAAGGTGTGGCAAGCGCGCTGCTTGCCAAAGTATGTCAGGATGCCGCCGCGGATGGAAATACATACGTGGAAGCCTATGGGGAATTGCACGGCACGGAAGCGCTTGATTTTCATGGATCGATCACCATGTATGAGAGAGCAGGATTTGTTCGCTGTGGAGTCCGGGAGAATAAAGTCGTATTGCGGAAAGCACTCGCTGCGCAAACAGAATAACGGCGTATACAACACAAAAAAGTCCGCCTGATCCCGTTCGATCAAGCGGACTTTTCGTGCCTTTATCTACTATCTACGTGTATATAGATAGATTACTTGGACTTCTTGGAGATCATGTAGCCTGCACCGGAAACAACTGCGAGAACAGCAGCGATGATGCCTGCGTCGAAGGTCTTCGGCGCTGCAACAGTCTCGGTAGCGGTAGTTTCAGCAACGGTTTCTACAACAGGAGCTTCGGTTTCCACAACAGGAGCGGCACCGAGGGTCAGCGTACCGAAAGCGGAGGTGTCAGCGTACGGAGCGCCGTCACCGTTCGCGGTGTCAACATTCCAACGATATGCTTCGGTGAAGTCATTGGTGGAGTCGCCTTCATTGTACATGAACTCAAGACCCATAACCTGACCTTCCTTGACTTCCTGCGTCCAGGTCAGCGCGCCTTCGAGGAGATACTTGTCGCCGCCGAGAGAAACGGAAACGCATTCCGCGTCGTTCTGGCAGTTGGCACCGGAATCCTGTACGACTTCGCCGTTTGCAACCTTGAAGCGGGTCTGCATGTCGTCATCGCCGTAGGAGGTATCCTTATCGTTGTTGAGGTCCCAGTAGATCTCGACAATGTCGTTCTCCTCGTTGATGTCCTTGTCGTACACCTCAGCGAGGAAGTACAGATGCTCTTCATCCCACAGCAGCTTGATCTTCAGCGTGGAATCGGTGTCGGTGGAGCCATCGAACGGCTTGTCCACGTTGGTCCATTCGGCGTTGTCCCAGATAGCGTCAACGGTTCCGTCGAGAGTCGGGGTGCCCTTCGGCGCAGTGTAGCTGCGGTCGAAAGCGGCAGAGGCGGAAACTGCGAGGGAGACCACAACAAGAGTGGCGAGGAGGGTGCTGAGAAGCTTCTTCATAGTTTTGTACCTCATAAAGATAAATTTTTTCGAGATGATGTGTTGTCCACATTCTCTAAACGTATTATACCACACACATCCGACTTTGTCAACAGGTAGTTTGAAAAATATTCACAATAAGGGCGCGAAAGACCGGATTGGCACACAGAAATTGGAGAATCAAAACGGAGAAATTGTGGTCATAAAGACAAAAAGCCACATAATGTAAAATAAATATCACGCAAAAGCAAACTACATTTGTCGTCGAATCTGGTCGAACGCACCCTTTTCGAGTCGGGAGACCTGCGCCTGCGAGATTCCGATTTCCTGTGCAATCTCCATCTGGGTCTTTCCCTTGTAGTACCGCATCTCGATGATCCGCTTTTCCCGCTCGTTCAGTTTGCCGATCGCCTCCTGCAGCGCGATATCCTCCAGCCACCGCTCATCCGAGGCGGATTCGTCACTGATCTGGTCCATGACGTATATGGAATCGCCGCCGTCGTTGTAAACTGTCTCATACAGCGAAACCGGCATGGCGATTGCCTCCAGCGCGCGCGACACTGCTTCCGGTTTCTCGTGAAGCTCCGCGGCGATTCTTTCCACCGGTGGTTCCGCGTCCATTTCTCTGGATAGCTGTTCCTTGACCTGCAGTGCGCGATAAGCGAGGTCCCGCACCGACCGACTGACACGAATGCTGTTGTTGTCGCGTAGATACCGCCGAACCTCGCCAATGATCATCGGTACCGCGTAGGTGGAAAATTCCACTTCAATGTCGGTATTGAAGTTGTCCACTGCCTTGATGAGTCCAATGCAGCCGACCTGGAAGAGATCATCGAGGTTTTCCCGCCGGTTCGTGAAGCGCTGGATGATCGACAGCACCAGGCGAAGATTGCCGTCAATGAGCTTTTCTCTTGCCGCGCAGTCGCCGTTCTTTGCGCGTTTGAGCAGCGCTTTTTTCTCTGCGGAGGAGAGTGTCGGCAGATTCGCCGTGTTGACGCCGCATATTTCCACTTTATTATAGTACATTGTCTTCTACCTTTTCCGGAACAAATCGCTCTGTGGAAAAGTATTGCCAGAATACGCGGATTCTATCCGAGAAGCGCGATGTTTGCGGCGAATGGAAAAAAGCGGCAGAAAAACACGCCTTACGAGAACATAGCTGGCATGCTTTCGCACATACTGTCGATGAAGATGCCATAGCCGGATTTCGGATCGTCGATGAGAACATGTGTCACAGCGCCGATGAGCTTTCCGTTTTGTATGATCGGACTGCCGCTCATTCCCTGGACAATACCGCCGGTTTTTGCAATGAGCGCGGGATCGCATACAGACAGCGCGAAGCAGTCCGGGTTATCCGTGTGCAGGGAACGGATCGATATCGCAAAGCGGCACGGCTTTCCGTTGTCGAGGGTACACCAGATATACGCGTCGCCCTCTCTCACCTCGTCCCGTTCTGCCATTTCCAGTTTTTCCTCCGGGATACGGTCATACGGAAGCGCATCGAAGATCCCGTACACACCCGCGTTTGTATTGCCGAGCAGCACACCGGACGTTTCTCCGGAGAAGTAGCCCATCAGCTCCCCGGGGCGACCGCTTTTGCCGCGCGATATACCGGAGATGACTACCTGCATCGTGCTGCCGCGTCGCATGGGCAATAGCTTACCCTGATCACAGATCCCGTGACCAAGCCCGGCAAAGACACCGCTTTCCGGTAAAAGAAACGTCACGGTACCGATCCCGGCAGTCGTGTCGCGTACCCACATGCCCGTTTTGTTCTTTTGTTCGTCCTCGGAATACACAGGTGTGAGCGTTGCGGTATCCTCTTTCCCATCGCGTCGGTATCGAATCGACACGCTGCTTTTTTCGCGTTCACCAAGCAGAGAGGCAAAATCCTCCGCGGTGCGTACCGGAACATCGTCCACGGCAAGGATCATATCGCCCAAACGTAACCCCGCGTCATAGGCAGGATTCCCGACCGCCTCCTTCAGCTCCGAGAACCCGACGATCATCAGTCCGTCGCAGGAGAATTTCACACCAAACGGCATTCCACCCGGATATACAACGCGTCCGGCAAAGGCGGCGATTGCGCATTGAATGCAGAGTAAGGCGCAGACCAACGTTCCGAGTGCGCGTTTAAGCAAGATATTTTTCATTCCAGATTACCCCAATTTCGTTTGTTTGTCTTGTCACGCATTATTCTTGCCACGACGGTTAACATTATGTCAAGCAATATTTCGCAAAATTGCATGACCGCGCAGGCTGTGGGTAAAAAAAGACGACGCACCGTTTTCGATACGTCGTCGTAAAAAATAATGTAGTTTTTTGCGTTATGCGCTTATGCGTTGTAGCCCAGGGAGAGCGCTTTTTTATTCTTTTCGATCAGCGCTTCCTTTGTCGGCGGGATGCTGCCTACCAGGTATGACACAAAATCGTCGTAGGAGAACAGACCCGTTTCCCGGATGATTTTGCCCATTAGAATCACGTTTGCAAAGCCGGTCAGTCCGTTTTCCTCTGCCATATCGGTAGCCGGGAGCGCGATTACGGTGATATCGTCTCTGGCGGAGGTCATATCAATGAGTGTGGAGTCCACGAACAGCTTACCACCCGGCGCCACGCGCGGTTCAAATTTCGCAAACGAAGGCTTGTTCATTACGACCGCGATGTCCGGCGTCGTCACACTCGGGGAACCGATTTCCGTATCCGAGATCACAACCGTGCAGTTGGAGGTACCGCCACGCATTTCCGGACCGTACGAGGGCAGAAACGTCACCTGATACCCGGCGTACATGCCGCTTTTTGCCATCTGTTTGCCGGAGAACTGGATCCCCTGACCGCCGGAGCCTGCGAAAATCATACGTAGCGTCATTGTTCTGCCTCCTTTTCCATGGCGGATGTATCCTTGTACACACCAAGCGGATAATACGGGATCATGTTGTCACGCAGCCACTGGAGTGCGTCCCGCGGCGTCATGCCCCAGTTGGTCGGACAGGTGGACAGTACCTCCACGATGGAGAAGCCACGACCGGCAAGCTGATTGTCGAACGCCTTGCGGATCATCTTTTTTGCGTTCATGATCGCCTTCGGATTGTCCACAGAAACGCGCGCCGCCAATGCTGTGCCGTCCAGTGTGGAGAGCATCTCGCACACCCGGATCGGGTTGCCTTGAATTTTGCGGTCTCTGCCGTACGGGGAGGTCGTCGTGACCTGACCGGGCAGGGTAGTCGGCGCCATCTGACCGCCCGTCATGCCGTAGATGGCGTTGTTGATAAAGATGATCGTGATATTTTCCCCACGGGTTGCCGCGTGAACGGTTTCCGCCGTACCGATCGCCGCAAGGTCGCCGTCGCCCTGATAGGTGAAGATCACGGTATCCGGATGGGTACGCTTCATACCGGTCGCCACCGCCGGAGCTCTGCCGTGCGCTGCCTCGATCATATCGCAGTTAAAATAGTTGTATGCGAATACGGAGCAGCCAACGGGAGCCACACCCACGGTATTGCCTTCAATGCCAAGCTCGTCGATGACCTCTGCCACAAGCCGGTGTACGATACCATG
This sequence comes from uncultured Eubacteriales bacterium, assembly GCA_934433485.1. Lineage (GTDB taxonomy): Bacteria > Bacillota > Clostridia > Oscillospirales > CAG-272 > UMGS1696. The sequence goes on from CAKRZR010000001.1 coordinate 227,212, forward strand.
GGTACAACCGGGACAGTAGTGCAGCGGTACGTCGCAGAGAGCGTGCGGTCTGTCAAATACAGTTTTCATATTCTGTTACTCGTCCTTTCCCCGCAATTATAACGCCGCGGCGAGCTTTTTGATTTCCGCGGTCACTTCCTCCACCGACGGGATCATGCCGCCCGTTCTGCCGTAGAAGTAGACGGGCTTTTTGCCGCCAACCGCCAGCCGCACATCGTCCACCATCTGTCCCATGGACATTTCCACGGAGAGAAGGGCTTTTGCGTGGTCGGCAACGGCGGAAATCGGCTTTTTCGGGAACGGCCACAGCGTGATCGGACGGAGCAGCCCTGCCTTGATACCAGCTTCACGTGCGGCTGTCACAGCGGATTTGCAGATACGCGCCGTAATGCCAAACGCCACCAGCACAATGTCCGCGTCGTCTGTGCAGAATTCCTCATACCGCACTTCCTTTTCTTCGACTACATCGTACCGTTTGTACCGTTCGCGTACGGAATCCTCCAGCACCTGCGGATCGATAAAGAGAGAGTTGACGATGTTGTGGGGACGCGCCATCTTGTGCCCGACTGTCGCCCACGGCTTTTCCGGGATCTCGTGCTTTTCAAACGCGGAAAAATCGACCGGCTCCATCATCTGACCGAGCGCACCGTCCGCAAGAAGCATTGCAGGCATCCGGTAAATATCGGCAAGGTCGAACGCTGTCGCGGTCAGGGAAGCCATTTCCTGCACAGAGGACGGTGCCACCACAATGAGCCGCAGATCGCCGTGTCCCACGCCGCGCGTCGCCTGGTAATAATCGGACTGTGAGGGCTGAATGCCGCCGAGACCGGGACCGCCGCGCTGTACGTTGACGATCAGACAGGGCAGGTCGCATCCGGCAATATAGGAGATCCCCTCGCTCTTAAGTGCGATTCCGGGAGACGAGCTGGATGTCATGGCACGCGTACCACCGGCGGCAGCGCCCATGGTCATATTGATTGCCGCGACCTCGGATTCCGCCTGTAAACAAAGCCCGCCGACCTTCGGCAGCCGTTTTGCCATGTATTCCGCGATTTCCGTCTGGGGGGTGATGGGATATCCGAAGAAGTACAGACAGCCTGCCTGGATCGCCGCTTCCGCGATCGCTTCGTTCCCTTTCATCAAAACCTTTTTAGCCATACTTTCACCTCTTATTCTTTCTCCACCTTGATGACGCAGTCCGGGCACATCATCGCGCACATGGCGCAGCCGATACACTTTGCCTGATCGGTCATGCGCGCCGGATGATAACCCTTGGCGTTCAGAACGTCGTGTGCAAGCTCTAAGATTTTTTTCGGACATACGTCCACACACAGACCGCATCCTTTGCAGCGATCCACACGAAATGTAACTTTATTCATGAAAACCTCCTTGTGGTGAGTATTTATAAAAAATATGCGGTGTGCCGAATGCGTTAAAACAGCCGTTTTGTCGCGTTTTCCATCGGCAGCAGCACCGCGTCGCCAAGTCCCGCTTCCGCGAATGCGTGTGGCAGGTCGGGCAGCAAATCCGAACGATACGCGTGACAAACGAGTGGCAGACCGCATTTTTCGGCGCATTCTATTGCCCAGGGTACAGAATCCACCACATCCGCCACCGTCGTTTCCGCCCCGATTGAAGAGTTGTTGACAATACCCGTGCAGGATAAGTGCGACAGCGATTCAATCTCGCGCATCAATTCCGCGGCGTCGTCCGGATTTGCGGTCAGCGGTCGGTACATGCTGACGACGTAGAGCATTTCATACCCGGTTTGCGCGATCTGACCGGCGTACATTCCGAGCACCACCGCGCCATCGTCACCGCCAACGTCCAAAAACGCAGTTTTTCCACGCGTTTCCGCTGTTTCTCCGTTTCCAAAGTAGGAAGTCAGTGCAGGCGGCAGCGAGGGAATGTCCACGTTGCTGTTGGCAAGCGGAGGCACCAACGGCGTAACGCCGGCACGACGCAGCAGGTCCGCCGCATCGGCAGAGCGAAAATAAGGATTGACGATATCGAGATCGGCAAGCGCGACCTCTCTCGCCGGGCGCAGTCTTTTTTCCGCTGTCGCGAGATTCACGGCTACATTCGTTTTGCCGCTGCCGTAATGGCCGCACACGATCCGCAGCACCTTTCCGGAAAATTCCATTCATCCACCTCCGTTAACGTCTTACCCTGTATTATAACACACATTGGGGAAAAAGAAAAGAGGAAAAACGCAGAATTTGCATATTTATTCTTCCGCGGGTTTGGCGCATTCGTCCGAGAATAGAAAAACCACGCGGCACATTTCCCATCCGGCGGCAAAAACACGAAAAATTTACGCTTTTCCGGCAAAAAATCGAAAGAAAGATTTGAAAAAACGCCGTAGGTATGCTATAATAAGAGAATAGATTGTAAGAAGGGCAGGTGCGCATCAATATGCTGCCGGATTGGCTCAAAAACGGTTGGGAGGACATACTGCACATCATCACCGGAATCAAGATCCAGGATTGCGTGGATATTTTCTGTGTCTCGATCCTCTTGTTCTACGTGTACAAATTTGTCCGGGAACGACGTGCCGGGAAGCTGGCGCTCGGCGTGCTGCTGGTCTTTCTCATCCAGCTTGCAAGCAACCTGTTTGATATGTATCTCCTGCAGTTTCTCCTGCAGAACCTGTTCCAGGTCGGGATCATTCTGCTTGTCATTCTCTTTCAGCCGGAGCTGCGGTCGTTCCTTGAAAAAATGGGCGGTCAGTCCATCAAGGGGTTGCGCGGCATCGGCGAGGCAAAGAACAGCCAGGAGACGCTGCATATGATCGACGAGGTGACCTCTGCCGTTATGGACATGAGCGAATCGAAAACCGGCGCGCTCATCGTGTTTGAGAGAGGCACAAGACTGGGGGATCTCATCCTGACCGGTACCGTCATCAACGCGGATCCTGTCGATTTCCTCATTAAAAATATCTTTTTCAATAAAGCTCCGCTGCACGATGGTGCGCTGATCATCCGCAACAACCGTCTGTATGCCGCGGGCTGCCTTCTGCCGCTGTCTGTGAACCCGGATATCATCAAGGATCTCGGCACCCGACACCGCGCCGCCATCGGAATGAGTGAAAACAGCGACGCCGTGGTCGTGGTCGTGTCGGAGGAAACCGGCGTTGTCTCGATCGCGTTGGACGGCAGCTTTACGCGTGGCTTTACCAGGGACACGCTGACGGAGGCACTGCGGAAATACCTCATCACCGACGCGGAAAACGGTATGCAGAAAGCGCGTCGGTCATGGCAGGAACTGATTGCCGCCAAGCTGAAGTCCGCAAAGAAGCAGCCGAAGCAGTGATCACGCACGAAGAAACAACGGTATCTCGGAGAGGGAGGAAAGAGTGATATGGTACAGAAACGAAAAACGGATTCCGCCGCCGGTGATGTGGCAGGATCCCTGCAATATAACGACGGGCAGCACAACGGTATCGCGTGGCTCTTTTGTCTGTTTGCGGCGTTCCTTCTTTGGATCTACGTGATGGCGGTGGAAAGTCCGTATTATGAGACAGAAATCCGCTCCGTGCAGGTGCATCTGGAGAACGAGGATGTCCTGACCTCGGCAAGCAATCTCGCGATCTACAACGGCGGCGGTACGCTCATCAACATCACCGTCTCCGGCAAAAAGAGCATCACCTCCAAGCTCACCGCCGACGATATTCTGGCAACCGCGGATGCCAGCCTCATCTCGGACACCGGTCGTCAGGTGCTGCCCATCCGAATCGATTTGCCAAGCGACGTCGCGCTCATCAGCATGTCGCAGAACAACGTCGTTGTGTTTGTGGATGAAAACGTCAGCGACCGGTTTACGCTGGAGGTGCAGGGCAAAAACCTGGAATTGGACAACACAAAATATATCTTAGACGAAAACGGCATCACTCTCGACAGCGATACCGTCGCCGTAACCGGACCGAAGCGGTATGTCGATAAGATCGATAAGGTCGTTGCGTACGTCGATTATACGGATCACACCAGCTCCTTCTCCGCACAGGTGAAGCTGGAGCTGCAGGATAAATACGGCGTCAAGGTGGAATCGGCATATCTCAAGTGTACGCCGTCCGCCATCCATGCCACAGTGCCGATCTATACGTATAAAGATGTACCGGTTGAGGTGCAGTTTCTCTATGGGTATCTCGACGACACGAACACGACCGTGACGGTCACGCCGTCCGTGGTGCGTCTCTTGTGGGAGGAAGCCAAGGTACCGAAGGATACGGTGCTCCTCTCGCCGATTGTGATCGATGAAAAAAAGCTCACCGGCAATACGTACAGCGCGACGAGAAGTCTCCGCCCCGCAGATAACGTCATCATCGACGGCGTGCAGGAGGTCAACGTGGATGTGACCATCGATCAGAACATCGGTACCATGGACTTTGAGCTGACCGATATCGAGGTCACCGGAGCGTCCGGCATCACGTATACGATCCTCACCGATTCTCTGCCGGTGACGCTGCGCGGACCTGTCGAAAAGCTGCGCAAGATCCGTCTGTCCGATCTGTCGGCGTTGGTGGATCTGTCCAGCGCGACTTCCTCCGGCGGCGCGATCCTCACCAAAAGCGCGAAGATCGTGATCGACACGGAGGACGCGGAGGGCGTGTACGAGGTCGGAGAATATACGGTACAGGTACAGGTGAACGGCTGATCCATGAAAGAAAAGATCCTTATTGAAAATATTACGATCCCCTACAGACCGGACAGAGACTGCGACGCGGCTGCAAAGGACGTCGTGCGTCGACAGATTCGCCGTGCCGTCGGAAAAATGCCGGACTGCGTGGAGATCCACAAAAAGTCCATCGACGCGCGCCGCAAGCCGGAAATTCGCTTTGTGTACGCCATATACTGTGAATTGGACGGAATGCAGCCGGAGCAGATCGCAAAAAATGGCTGGAAACGCGTGACATCCCCGGAGCTGGAGATCACCTACGGCACGGAAAAGCCCTGCGGCAGACCGATTGTCATCGGCTTCGGTCCGGCGGGCATATTTTGCGGACTGCTTCTCGCGAAAGAGGGGTATCGACCGCTTATTCTGGAGCGCGGCGAGGATGTGGAAAGTCGAACAAGAACCGTAGACCGCTTCCGTGAGACCGGCGTGCTTTCCGAGACGTCCAATATCCAGTTTGGCGCAGGTGGTGCTGGTACCTTTTCGGATGGCAAGCTTACCACACGCATCCACGATCCGCTCATGGCGTTCGTGACGGAGGAGCTGCTGGCACTCGGTGCGCCTGCGGACATCGCGTGGAAGGCAAAGCCCCATATCGGTACGGATATTCTGGTGAAAATTGTCGCGCAAGCGCATCGGAGAATTGAGGAGCTGGGCGGGGAAATCCGTTACAACAGCACCGTGACCCACATCACAGACCGCGCCGTGACCGTAGACGGCATGGAGATCCCCTATTCCGATCTCGTCATCGCAGCCGGACACAGCGCAAGAGGGCTGTATGCCGACCTGCTCGCGTCCGCGTTTGCGATCGAGCCAAAGCCGTTTTCCGTAGGAGTCCGCGTGGAGCATCTCCAAAGGGAGCTGGATCACACCTTGTACGGCGCGCTTGCCGGGGATCCTGCGCTTGGCGCCGCGTCCTATCAGCTGTCCCATCGCAGAGGAGAGCGCGGCGTGTATTCATTCTGCATGTGCCCCGGCGGCGAGGTGGTCGCGGCAGCCAGCGAAGAAGGCGGCGTCGTGACCAACGGAATGAGCCGGTACGCTAGAGACGGCAGAAACGCAAACGCTGCCATCTGTGTCTCCGTCCATCCGTCCGATTACGGCAGCACACCGGAGAATGCCATCGCGTACCAGAGAAATCTTGAAAAAACAGCGTACAGCGCTGGAGGATGCGATTATGCGGCGCCCTGTCAGCTTGTCGGGGATTTTCTCTCCGGCAAAATGGGCACGGAACCGGGACGTATCCAACCGTCCTACCGCGACGGTAAGGTCAAAATGGTCGATCTGCACACGATCCTGCCGCCGTATGTACATGAAATGCTCGCGGAGGGAATGCGCCGGTTTGACCGCCAGATTCCCGGATTTGCCGCCGCGGACGTGCCGATGACCGGCGTGGAAACGAGGACCTCCGCACCGGTTCGGCTCCTGCGCGGTGAAAACGGCTGCGCCATCGGACACGCGCATATATACCCCTGCGGAGAAGGCGCAGGATACGCGGGAGGCATTGTCAGCGCCGCCGTAGACGGGATTCGCTGCGCCAGATGGATTATAGCGAAATACGAACGGATCCGATAAAACCACATACCTGTTATTATATATTGTACCACATATGCTTTTGTCCGGGGGAGGATGCCTATGCGTCAAAGTGCTACCGTTGTCTCCACAAAGGGGAATATCGCCGAGATCCGGGTCGAACGCGCGTCCATGTGCGACGGGTGTGTCCACAAGAACTGTGACAGTCATACCTGTGCCGCAGGTGGACTGCTGGGCGCCGGGAAAACGATGGTCACGCGCGCATACAACGAGATAGGCGCCAGGGCAGGCGATGTCGTGACCGTGGAAACGGCGACAAAAAAGGTGCTGTCCTACGCGGCGCTCGTTTTTCTCATGCCGATTCTCGTCTGCGCTGTTTTTTACGCGATCGGGAATGCGGTGTTTCAGAGCCAGACAGGCGCGTACGGCATGGCGGGCGGCGGCTTTATCCTGTCGTTTTTCGCCATTGCGGCGGTGGAACGGCACATCGAGTGCCGCAGACCGGATATTGTGATCCGCGCGGTCGTCAAAAAGGACGGCGATATGCAGAATATTGATACGGACGCACAGTAAAATCGAATAGAATATTGTTATTATAGATGGGAATGAAGAAATCGAATGAAAAGAATGAACCGATGGGAAATCGGCGCGACCCAAGCACAGATGCGGGACAACGTCATTGCCCGGGAAATCGCCGAAAAGCTGCAGCTTACCCTGCCGACCGCGACCTTACTGTATAACCGCGGCTACACCACACCGTCCGCGGCGCGCAGCTTTCTCACAAAGGAAACGGAGCAGTTTCATGACCCCTTTGCGCTGCCGGACATGGATCGCGCCGTTTCCCGGATTCTCGAGGCGGTCGAAAATCACGAGAAAATCGTGATCTACGGAGACTATGACGTGGACGGCGTGACATCTGTCAGCAGTCTGCTTCTGTATCTGCGTGCATGCGATGCGGATGTGTCCTACTACATTCCGAATCGCGTCGGTGAAGGCTACGGAATGTCGCCGTCGTCGGTGCAGAAGCTGGCGGAGGGCGGCACGAATGTCATTGTCACCGTAGACACCGGGATCACCGCTGTGGAGGAGGCGAAGCTCGCCACGGAAGCGGGTATGACGCTCATCATCACGGATCACCACGAGTGCTATCAAACTCTGCCGGACGCATATGCCATCGTCAACCCGAAACGACCGGACTGCGACTATCCTTTCAAGGAGCTGGCAGGTGTAGGCGTTGTGTTCAAGCTGCTCTGCGCCTTAGAATCGATCCGGCATCCGGAGCTGTCCATGGGCAGATGTGTCCAGCGGATCGGCAGAACCTACGGCGATCTTGTGGCGATCGGCACGGTGGCGGACGTCATGCCGATCCGGGATGAAAACCGCCTGATTGTCAGCTATGGCCTGTCCGTCATGGAGATGGATCCGCGCCCCGGCATCATCGAACTGCTCGACGCGACACGAACTGAATCGCGCAGCACCTCAAAAAAGAAAATCACCGCGGGACTGATCGGCTTTACCATCGCGCCGCGTCTGAACGCCGCCGGACGGATCCGCAACGCCGCATTGGCAGTGGATCTGTTCCTGTCACCGGACTGTGAGACCGCACGACCGATCGCGAAAGAGCTGTGCGACATCAATAAAGAACGGCAGAACGAGGAAAACAAGATCATCGATGAGGCGCGCGAGCAGATCAAAAAAACGGATCTGCAGAAGGAGCCAGTCATCGTTCTGGGCGACGAAACCTGGCACCACGGCGTCATCGGCATCGTTTCCTCACGGATTACGGAGCGGTTCAACTGTCCCTCAATTCTCATTTCCTTTGAGGGCGCCGACAACGTACACGATCCAGGCGACCCGGATTACGGAGAAGCGATCGGCAAGGGCTCCGGCAGAAGCGTCAAGGGCATGAATCTTGCGGAGGCGCTGGGTGAATGTGCCGATCTGTTGGAAAAATACGGCGGTCACGAGCTGGCGGCAGGACTGACCATCAAGCGGAAGAATCTCCCGGCGTTTTGTGAGCGGATCAACGCCTACGCCAGAGAGCGGCTGCAATGCATCGATCCGACGCCGCTTATCGAAGCCGAATGCGAGCTTGTACCGGCGGATATCACAATGCAGCAGGCACAGGAGCTATACTACCTGGAGCCATACGGCGTATCCAACCCGCAGCCGCAGTTTTATATGAAGGAGATTCTGCTTGTCGATATCGCGGAGGTCGGCGGCGGTAAGCACACAAGACTGACTCTGCGCATTGGCGGCAGCACCGTATCCGCCATGTGCTTCCGGAAAACGATGGCGGAGCTTGATATTTTCCCCGGAGATGTGCTGGATCTCATCTTTTTGCTCGATATCAACGACTTTCAGGGGAACAAAACCGTACAGCTCATCGTCAAAGATGTCAGACTGACGCAGAATATTCTACATACCTCTTCCGTGGAATCGGAAACCTATCATACACTGCTTGCCGGCGAGACCGACCTGCCGCTTACGCATATGGAAATCTCTGCCTATATCCCAACCAGGGAGGACTGCGGCGTCCTGTATACCCTATTGCGCAAAGAGCTGCGTCTGGAGCATTCCGTGTACAGCGTGCGTGCCCTACAGCACCTGCTGCGGATGCGGGGCAGAATGTATTCCTATACGAAAATCATGCTGATGCTGCGCGTGCTGTCGGAGCTAAGCCTTGTCACCATGGAGCCGATGGCGGAATTTGAAGCGGAGGTATACGCGCTCGAATGTCCGCCGACTACGGAAAAAACCAGTCTGGAACGCTCTCCGCTTTACAAACGTCTCACGGAAAGGTACCAGAATCAATGACAGACCCCATCGATTTGACAACACAGAGGAAGGAGAGATTTTGTTATGCTGCATAAGGAAGCACACGAGGCGCCCAATATCGACAAGCTGATCGGCGTACTCGAAACGAGCGGCAAGCATTATGACCTTGAAAAGATAAACCGGGCTTTTTTGTACGCGGCGTCTCTCCATGAGGGACAGTTCCGTGTCAGTGGGGATCCGTATATTTCCCATCCCATCGCCGTTGCGGAGATCGTAGCCGCCCTCGGACTGGATACCGACTCCATCTGCGCCGCGCTTTTACACGATACCGTAGAGGACTGCTCGGACAAGACGGACTTGCCTACGATTTCCGCCAAATTCGGACCGGAGGTCGCGATGCTCGTGGACGGTCTGACGAAGATCAACGACATCAATGTTGAGGACAAGGAAGAAGCGCACATGGAGAACATCCGCAAGATGCTGCTTGCCATGTCGAAGGATATCCGCGTTATCTTCATCAAGCTCTGCGACCGGCTCCACAACATGCGCACCCTCGGCGCGAAGCCGGAGACAAAACGGCGTACCACAGCGCTGGAAACGATGCACGTCTACGCGCCGCTTGCCCATCGACTCGGTATGCAGCGCATGAAGCAGGAGCTGGAGAATCTTGCGCTGTCCTATCTCGATCCGATCGGCTACAACGAAGTATCCAGCGATATTGAGAAAAAATACGGGCAGAACCAGAATTTCATTGAGAATACCCGTGCTGTCGTCTCGGAAAAGCTCTCGGAGTACAACATCCATTTTACCCTGGAGGGACGCGTCAAAACCGTATATTCCATCTACCGGAAAATGTTCAATCAGAACAAGAGCTTTGATGAGATCTACGACTTCTACGCCATCCGGATCATTGTCGATACGGAACTGGAATGCTATACCGCCCTCGGCGTGATCCACGAAATGTTCCGCAGCATTCCCGGGCGGTTTAAGGACTACATTTCTACGCCGAAGCCGAATATGTACCAGTCCCTCCATACCACCGTCATCGGCAGAGACGGCATTCCGTTTGAGGTGCAGATCCGGACGCGTGAAATGCACCACGTCGCCGAATACGGTATCGCCGCGCACTGGAAATACAAATCCGGCGAAAAATCCAAGGAGGAGATCGACCAGAAGCTCGAATGGATCTCCAAGCTCATCGACACGGAAAACGGCGCTATCGATTCCGATGACTTCATGCACGCCCTCAAAATCGATATTTTCAGTGAGGAGACGTTCGTTTTTACCCCGAAGGGAGACGTAATCGCGCTGCCGCAGGGCTCGACGCTCATCGATTTTGCCTACGCGATCCATTCCGAGGTCGGCAACAAAATGGTCGGCGCGAAGATCAACGGCATGATCGCCCCGATCGACCGCGTACCGCAAAACGGCGAGATCATCGAGGTGCTGACGTCGCAGTCCTCCAGGGGACCGAGCCGCGACTGGCTGAAAATCGTCAAGACCGGCGAGGCAAGGTCGAAAATCCGCCAGTGGTTCAAAAAGGAAAAACGACCGGAGAACATCCACATCGGCAGGGATCAGATGGAAAAGGAGTTCTCCAAGTTCCGCGGTCATCCGACAGAGGCGCAAAAGGACGAGATCATCCAGAACATCGCGCGCCGCCTCGGCATGAACAATTCCGACGATCTCTTAAACGCCATCGGCTACAACGGCATCGCCATGACGCGCGTGACCGCCAAGCTGAAGGACGAATATGAAAAGATCGTAAAACCCGAGGAAGAAGCGCCGATCATCACGGAGCCGGAGCAGGTGCAGACGGCAAGACCGAAGAAGATCCGTTCAAACAACGGCGTGGTTGTCGACGGCGAATACGGCTGTGCGGTCAAGTTCGCGAAATGCTGCAACCCGCTGCCGGGCGATCCGCTCATTGGCTTCATTACCAAGGGCTACGGCATATCCATCCACAAGTCCGACTGCCCGAATGTTCTGAACAACCGGAAAAATCCGGAATACGAAGGACGCTGGGTCAAGGCGGAATGGGATCACGAGGACGGCGTAGATACCGGCAAGGCGCTCTTTGAAGCCATGATCCAGGTATTCGCCGAAAACAACATGCTGCTCATTGCCAACATCACCGCCGCTCTCGCCGATATGAAGGTGTCCCTGCTGTCCATCAATACGAAAAAACGGACGGACGAGGACATCATCATCAATCTGACCATAGGCTGCAAGAACGTGGAGCACTTCAACTCCATCGTATCCCGCATCCGTTCCATTGACCACGTTCGCAGCATTGCCCGCGGATTTACCTGATAGGAGAAGCTATGATCGCCGTACTGCAAAGAGTCGCCGAAGCCCGCGTGACCATTGACGGACACGTAAACGGAGCGATCGGCAGAGGACTGCTCGTCTTACTTGGTGTCGCGAAAGAGGATACCGAGGAGGACTGCCGTCTTTTATACGAAAAAATCCCGAAGCTGCGCATTTTTGAGGACGAAGCGGGCAAAATGAACCTGTCTGTCACCGATATCGGCGGAGAGGCGCTGGTCGTATCGAATTTCACCCTGCTTGCAGCATATCGCAAGGGCAACCGACCCGATTTTATGAACGCCGCGCTGCCGGAGACCGCCAAGCCGCTGTACGAGCGGTTTCTCGCGGGACTTGCTACACACATACCGCACGTCGCGCATGGGGAGTTCGGCGCGGACATGCAGGTTTCGCTTACAAACGACGGCCCGATCACGATTGTTATGGACTCAAACGTATTGAAATTACCGAAAAGATGATTATCAAACATACCGGAAATCTGAACGCTTATTATCTGCAAACGCTTGCTATGATCTTTTTCCCCGGCGCGAAATTCCCGGAAAATGAGCCGGAGAACGCGGATACCATCGTCATTACCCTTGCTCTGACAGAAAATGCGTCTGATGTGACCGCGCACGCCGAGATCCGTCAGGGAGACAAAACCGCCGTTGGCGACGCTGTGCAGACACGCGACGACGCGATCGGCGACGAGGACAGAATCCGCAAAATCGCCGCCGGACACGCGTTTATGATCGCCGGACAGACCTTCACCGGATTTACGCCGCCGTGGGGGATCATGACCGGCGTCCGTCCAGCTAAGCTCGTCTCGGAATATCTGGAGCACGGTAAGACCCCGGAGAAAGCCGCGCGAATATTGGAGTCGGAGTTTTTCGTCACCCCTGTCAAGGCGTCTCTCGCGGCAACGGTAGCACTTACGGAGAACCGGCTCATCACACCGGACGCGAGACGCGATTGTAGCGTGTATATCGCGATCCCATTCTGTCCGAGTCGCTGCGCCTACTGCTCCTTTGTATCCTATACCTCGCCAAACCTGCGCGCTCTGATCCCGGACTATTTACGCGCCCTCGCCGACGATATTGACAAAACGGCGGCGCTGATCCGTACACTCGGGCTGCGGGTGCGTACCGTCTATATCGGCGGCGGCACACCGACTGTATTGTCCGCGGACGAGCTTCGGTTCCTGCTGCCGCATATCGCGCCGCTTGCCATCGGAGCGGAGGAATTTACCCTGGAGGCAGGACGCCCGGATACAATCACAGCGGAAAAGCTGTCAGTCGCAAGAGAGCATGGTGTAACCCGAATCAGCGTGAACACACAGACGCTCAACGAGGAGATTCTCGCAAAAATCGGCAGAAAACACACAGCGGCAGAGTTTTTCACCGCCTATGAAACCGCGCGCGCGTCCGGAATCCCGGAGCTCAACATCGATCTCATCGCGGGACTGCCCGGAGAGAGTGCGGAATCTTTCGCCAAAACCATCGACGGCATCCTGCCTCTGCACGCGGAAAACGTGACGGTGCATACGTTCTGCGTCAAAAAGTCCGCGTCGCTGAAAACAGAGGTGGACGCAGGCGCCAACGGAACCATTCCCTACGACAGAGACGGCGCAGAAGCGATGCAGGCGGTGCTGTACTCCCAGCAGACGCTGACGGGCGCGGGGTATCTGCCATATTACATGTATCGCCAGAAGAACACGGTCGGCAATCTCGAAAACGTGGGATACGCCATGCCCGGTCACGAGGGACTATACAATATTTATATGATGGAAGAGGTTCACAGCATTTTCGCGTGCGGTGCGTCCGCGGTAACAAAGCTCGTTTCGCTGCCGGATGAAACCGGAAACGTTCGCATTGAGCGGATCTTTGAACCGAAATATCCGTACGAGTACCTGCGTGAGAACGAGCGGGAGAGCCGGTTTGCCGCACTGCGGGAAAGTGCGCTCCGGTTTTTCACGAAAGAATAACCAAACGGTTATAGATTGGAGGTTTCCATGACGTTCTATCCGCAGATTCAGTCTGTTGCGGACGCGGAAGCGTTTGTGGCAGCAGGAGAGGCAGCGTTTCGTGCGTCGCTGTCTGCCGCGGTCGAGACGATCGTCCACCGGAACCGCCGCCGGATCCTGACCGTATCGGGACCGTCCTGCTCGGGAAAAACGACCGCGTCCACCCGGCTGATGGAAGCGCTGCGCGAAAACGGCGACCAAACGGTGCTCATCTCCATCGACGACTTTTTCTGCGACCGACCGGAGTCGAAAACCACTTCGGAAACGCTTGACTACGATTCCGTAAACGCCATTGATCTCGCGTATCTCACCGAGGTGATAGAGGGCATCTGCCATGGAGAACCGGTTCGTCTGCCGCACTACAACTTTTTAACAGGGAAAAGGGATTCTTATCGCGCATACCAACCGGACGCCCGGAATATCTATATCTTTGAAGGAATCCAGGCAGTCTATCCGGAGGTCACATCCGTGCTGCGGTCGGCGTCCGTGTCGCTTGGCGGCTACGACAGTGTGTTCATCTGTCCCGACGCACCGGACGACGCGGAGAACACGATTCTCTCCGACAACGATATCCGCCTTTTGCGCAGAATTGTCCGCGATGTACGCACCAGAGGCGCTTCGCCGGAATTTACGCTTCATCTATGGGAAAGCGTGCGCGCGAATGAGGACAAGAGCATTCTGCCGTACGCGAAAAACGCCACCGTGCGGATCAATTCCTACCTTCCGTATGAGCTGTATGTGATCGCGCCGCTATGCCGTCCGTACCTTTTGGAAATCCCGGCGGACAGTCCGTACCATAGGCGTGCCCGAGAGCTGCTGTCGTACCTGGACGCGTTCGAAAATCCGTACTTTTCCTGCCGTATGGTTCCTTCCGATTCGGTGTTTCGGGAATTTATCGGGAATATACAGTAAAAACGCGTGCTTCGCTGTAGCTTTCCGTACCCGTATGCCGGAAATTCCGTCCGGAGGGAGCCTATGGCGAAAACGAATCAATCGGAGCGCGGTGACGGGAGCAGTAGGGTAGCCGGTGGTGTTTGCGCACTGACGGTATCCAGCCTTCTCACAAAGGTACTCGGACTGGGTTTTAAGATTCCGATGAATCGGCTGATGGGCGATACCGCAATGGGGTATTACAACGCCGCGTACTCCATTTTTACATTTTTCTACATGCTCTCGACAGCCGGAATCCCGGTCGCGCTGTCGATTTTGGTGGCGCGTGCTGCTGCGGAGGAGGGAAGCGCACAGGTAAAGCGCGTATTTCGCACGGCGCTGTGCATGCTCATCGGAATTGGTCTGACGGGCAGCGCGGTATTCGCTCTCTTTTCCGAAGCACTGGCAAAGGGAATCGGTGCGCCGCCTGTCGCGTGGTGTATCGCCGTGATCGCGCCGACTTTGTTTTTCATCTGCATTGCCAGTGCCTTGCGCGGTTATTTTCAGGGACTGTCCTATATGGTGCCGACCGCTGTGTCTCAGCTCATCGAAGCGGCAGGGAAAGTATGCATCGGGATTGCGCTCGGTCTGTACGCGCTGCGTATGGGCTTTTCACCCGCCATCACCGCCGCGTACGCCGTATCCGGACTGACCATCGGCACCGCGCTTGGAATGCTCTATCTTGTGATCGTCGGCTGCTTTCACAAGCCCGCTTCCATTCCGGATGTGGCACCGCCGCAGTCCTACCGCAGGATCCTCGCCTCCTTTGCCGCCATCGCCTTGCCGGTAACGCTCAGCTCGTCGGTCATGAGCCTGACGAACATGATCGACACTGCGCTCATCCAGCGACTGCTCCAATCCGCGGGCATGACGCAGGAGGCTGCGACCGCGGCGTACGGCAACTATACCTCGCTCGCCGTGCCGCTGTTCAATCTGCCGCCGGTGCTCGTCTATCCGATTGCGTATGCCATCGTGCCCTGTGTGACCGCATTTCACGCGGCGGGTGAGCGGGATAAACTGCGCGATTCGGTATACGCAGCCTTAAAGCTTGCGGTCTTCATCGGTCTCCCCTGCGCACTCGGCATGTCCGTACTCGCACATCCGATCCTGACATTGCTCTACCGCGCGGAGTCCGCCGCCATCGCAGCACCCCTTCTTGCCATTTTGGCGCCGTCGTCGTTTTTCGTCTGCCTGCTTGCCGTCACCAATGCGGTGCTGCAGTCCACGGGAAAGGCGCATCTGCCCCTTTTCTCTATGGCAATCGGCGCTGGTGTCAAGATCGCGGCAAGTGTGCTTTTCATCCCGCATCTGGGCATTGCCGCCTCACCGCTTGGGACCTTTCTCTGTTACGCGGTCGTGTGTGTTTGCAACCTCATCGGCGTGTCTGCCGTGCTGCGGGAGAGATTGCCCGTTGCCACGCTATTCGCAAAGCCGTTTACCGCCGCCGGAGTCGCGGTTGCCGCTGCGCTTGCGGTGTATACGCTGTGTGCGCCGCGTCTGCCGCTCATCGTATCTCTCGGCGGCGCGATTCTGACCGCCATAGCGCTATATCTGCCGCTGTTGTGGTATGGCGGTGCGCTCGGTGCGGCGGAGGCACAGTATTTGCCGCGCGTCATAGCAAAACGGCTTATGAAACGAAAAGGGAAATATCATATAAGGACAGAAAATCATGGAACAGAAAACGATACGAGAGAAGATCCGTGCGCTGGCGGACAAGAAAACGTATACTTTGGCAGACCTGCGCACGCTGACAGAAATCCTGCGCAGTCCGGAGGGATGCCCGTGGGACAGGGAACAGACGCACCAATCCATCCGCAACGATCTCATTGAGGAATGCTACGAGGTCGTGGAGGCAATCGACAACGCCGACCCAGTGCTCTTACGCGAAGAGCTCGGCGACGTGCTGTTCCAGGTGTATTTCCATGCGCGAATTGAGGAGGAAGCAGGACGTTTCTCCATCGACGAGGTCGCAGGTGACATATGTGCCAAAATGATTTATCGTCATCCGCATGTTTTTGGGAATACTGTCGCCGAGAATTCTGAAAAAGTTCTCGAAAACTGGGAAAAACTAAAGAAAGCGGAAAAACACCGCGATACCGTTCGCGCGTCCATGGATGCCGTACCGCACATGCTGCCAGCCCTTATGCGTGCACAGAAAATTGCGGGAAAAGCGATCAAGGACGAGTATGATTTTGGGACGGACGAGAAAATTCGTGTGCAGATGGAAAATGCCGTACGCGTCGCGTTCGATCCGGACAAAGAACCTGCGGAGAAAGAGACGGCACTGGCAAAGCTGTTGTTTTTCGCCGCATTGCAATCGAAAAAACTTGGTGGAGACCTGGAAGGCGCATTACAAAAGGAAACCACAGAGTTTATATATACTTACAAAAATACCCATCACATGGAGGAAAATCATGAATAAAACGGAACTTGTAAACAACGCCGCGAAGAAAGCGGGCATGACCATTAAGGAAACGGAAAACGCGCTGAACGCCATTCTCGCCGTACTGGAGGAACAGCTCGTCGCCGGAGATAAGATCCAGGTGACCGGCTTCGGCACCTTCGGCGTCAAGGAAACGGCAGAACGGGAGGGCAGAAACCCGAAAACCGGAGAGAAGATCCATATCTCCGCATCCCGCAGTGCTTCTTTCGCGCCTTCCACGGTATTAAAAAAGAAGCTCAATCCGTAAGAACACAAACGAAAGCGGTTTATCCGCGCGATAGAAAAGGACAATATCATGCGACTCGATAAATTTTTGAAGGTATCCCGTGTCATCAAGCGGCGGACTGTCGCGAACGAAGCGTGCGATACCGAACACGTGGAGGTCAACGGACGGCGCGCCAAGGCATCGTACGATGTCAAGGAGGGCGACGTCATTGCAATCACGTTCGGAGACAAGACCATGCGCCTGCGCGTGCTCGATGTGAAGGAACACGCAGCCAAAGCAGACGCCGCGTCTCTGTACGAGATCCTCACGGACTGACTTCTTTTGTCCATGCACGTTTCCCCATTGCGGAAACCCGGATAGAACCGCATGGCACGCATATTCCGCCGCGCGCGCGCATACAATCTACCAGAACAGTATGGGAAAGGGAGATTTTGCCGTGAACGGAGAGAAGAATCTGCATCAGAATATTGCATTGTTTGACCGACAGCGCGCGCAGCTCACCGGCATCGAGGAAGTGGAAAGCTTCACGGAGACGGAGATTGCCGCGCTGTCCGTGCTTGGAGAGATCACCATCTGGGGGGAGGGGCTGAAGATCCGCCATTTCAGTACGGAATCCGGGGAAATGGAAATCGATGGCTCCATCGAATCGATCGCCTACGGAACGCGCGACACCGGCGTCAAGAAAGGCTTTTTCCAGAGACTGCTGCACTGAACATACCAGCGGTCCGGGAACAGGAAGCGAGTGAGGTCAGATGGAAATTTTTATAGCCAATCAGTTCAAAACAATTTTAGAATCGTGGCTTTTGGGGTTGATTTTTGGCGCCGGATACGATATAATAAGAATAGCGTATATTCTGTGCCATGTCGCGGTCTACAGAGGAAAGCGGGCAAAACCGGTGCCGCATACAAAAGGCGCGTTTGCCGTGTTTTTCATTCTCGATTTTCTCTATCTTCTTGTAGTGACGTTCTTTTTTTCCGTGTTTCTCTACCACGCGAATCATGGACAGTTCCGTCTGTACCTCTTCCTGCCGGCGGTGCTTGGCTTTTCTCTGTATTACAACACCGTCGGACGGATTGTTATGTTTTTTTCGGAGACCATCGTCTCCTTCCTGCGTCGAACCATCTCTATTCTTGTATGGAAACCGCTTGTGTTTTTCTTTCACATGCTGCGACGACTCTGCCGCTGTGTGTGGTGTCGTACGGGAGCGGTGCTGGCGGGAAAATGGCGCGTGAGGCGGCGGAAACGGTATGCGCTTCGTTTGGAAAAAAAGTTTGCCGACTGGGTGCGGCTGTGAGGAGGCGGGTTTCTCTTGCGTAATACAAGATTTCTCTTTGTGAAGATCGCGGTACTGGCGTTTTCCGTGTTCTGTTTTGTGACGCTCGTGTCCCTGCAGCTCCAGAACAATCATTTGCATGATACCGCGCAGAGCCTGTCCACACAGATCGACGAGTATGAGGAATACATAGGCACGCTGCAAGCGACGCTCGATGCGCCCATGGACGAGGAATATGTAGCGGAAATCGCCAGAGAAAAGCTCGGTCTCCGCTATCCGCAGGAGGTAATATTCTACAGCGATGACTCCGACTAATCCGACTGAACAAAAACCACAAATCGCGCCGACAGGTACGCCGCATACTTCCGGCAAACGGCGCAAAAAACGGCTGGATCCGGTGTATATCGCGCTGGGTGCTGCCGTATTTCTGTTTTTCATTGCCGCCGTTTTCTTTGCCGTGGCGTATCTGCGAGAAGTGCGCCCGACTGCTGTGACTACGGAAACCGAATCTCCGCTGGAACGGGAAAACCGTTCGCTGCACGACGCGCTGGCAGATGTCGAACGAGAGCTTGCAAGCCTCCGGGACGAGCGGGACAAGCTGTCCGAGGAGATCGCCGTGTTTCGCGAAGCTGCGGATGTGGATGGGGATTTTGTCACCGAAATGACGACGCGCCTAGCCACGCTGCGGGAAAAAGAGACGAAATATGAGGCAAAGATCGCGCAGTATCGGGAGACGATCGCCGCGCTGGATGGCATGAACCGCGAGGATTTCTCCGAAAAAACAACGCACATCAAGCGTCTGATGGAGCTGCTGCTGAAAGAAGCACCGATGCTACCGCCGAAAGAGGACGAGACGGAGCGTGCACAGTCCGATTCGACAGAGACAAACGGGACGGAAACGGAGGAAGTCTATCCGACGATTGCGATCTATTATGAGGATCTTGTGACCGGATATTCGTTTACCTACAATGAAAACGAGGTCATGTATTCCGCCAGCCTGATCAAGGCACCGTATCTATACGCCGTGATCCGTGAGATCGACGATTTTGAGACAAACAAGCACGATTTCGCCGCCGACGGAACACCGCTTTACGACGAAGAGGGCGTGCCGCTGTTTGAGGGAGAGCACCCGAATTACGATGAGAACGGGAAGATCCGCTACAGTGAAGACGAGCGCAAATACGATCTCGACGAGGTCTGGACATACGATCCGGAAACCATGTTTGAGGAAGGCTCCGGTAAGATCCAGTATGAGAGCAATGGCTTCACGCTGACCATCCGCGAGCTGATCGAGTATACACTGCTCTACAGCGATAACATAGCTTTCCAACAGCTTCGCGAACGCTTCGGCATGGATTCCTTTTACGCACTGGTCGGCAGACTCGGTATCCAGGGGACGAAATCCGGCTTCATGCAGCTTTCCGCCGCCGATTGTGCCGCCTTTTTGCGCGATCTGTACGCGTACATTGAGACGGAGGCGTCGTGGGCGAGCTTCCTTGGCGACACGATGACCCGTTCCATGCACACCGTGATGATCCCGGCAGCCGTATCGCCGACACCATGCGCACACAAATACGGCTGGGATACGGAATCCTATCACGACATGGCGATCGTTTTCGACAACCATCCCTATAGTATGGTCGTGATGACGAATCTCGACATGGGCGGTGAGACGGTAAACGCATACATACGCTCCCTTGTGCGGGAATGCGCCGCCATCCACGCCGCCACCTATCAAAACCCGCTGCATACGGAGACAGAAGCGGCAGAAAAACCATAATTCCACATAGAATGCAGGTTTCACGTGCAAAACGGTACGCGCAACCTGCATTTTTTTGTTCGATTTCCAGAATTATTCAATATGGTGAAATAAGCGTGAATGTATATTTCAATTGCGTTACAAGTGCATAAAACCACTTGCGAAAGATTCCGATGTGTGGTATCATTACGTCGCGGCGGAAAGAAATCGACCGCCAACACACAAGCCCCTAAGGAGGAAACGCAAGTGAATTATCAAAACAAAAAGAGAATCCTTTGTTCCGTTCTGGCAGCGCTCATGATTGCCGCGAGCGGTACCATGGTATTCGCCAAGGACTTCTCCGACGTGGACAAAACGCATACCGGCAGCACGGAAATCGATATTTTATCCGATATTGGCGTCATCAAGGGTACAAGCGACAAGGAATTTTCGCCGGACGATCCGGTTACGAGAGAACAGATGGCAGCTCTGCTGTTCCGGCTCATGCTCAACAAAGAGGACGCGGGCCGCGTGAACACCACCGGCTTCACCGATCTGTACGAACCGTTTTACAATGGCGCGATCTCGTGGGCAAACGCGGCAGGCTACATCATCGGTACATCCAAGGTGACCTTTGATCCGACCGGCGGCATTTCGCTCCAGGACGCGATGACGATGCTGGTCCGCGCACTCGGTCAGGAAACGGGAAAAATGAACGAAAACTACCCGTGGAGCTACATCAACGCCGCGATCAAGCTGGGTCTGGACCGCGGACTTGAGGACGTTGCGTACGAAAAGACACTGACCAGAGCCGAAACCGCCGTGATCCTGTATAACGCGCTGACCTCCGAGTATCTCATCGGCAAGACGGCGCCGAACGGCAATGTGTACTACGAATCCACCTCCATCATCGAGGAAGTGTTCGGCTACAGCATGGCGGAAGCGACGCTTGTATCCACGAATCAGTACACCACCATCGAGGACACCGTAGTTAAGAACGACTATGTCACCCTGTCCTGCGTCGGTTCGGACGGCAAGAGCTTCTACATGACCGTGCCGTTTGCCGATATGCACCTGTCCGGCAGTGCAAATGACCAGCTCGGCGCGTCATTCCGCGTGATCTACCAGACAAAGAACGGCAAGCACAACGTCCTCTCCGCGGTCGCCACGAGCCAGTCGAAATCCTTTGACGAGGCAAAGATCAGCGCGGACGGCAAAACCGTGGAGATCGGCGGCGTGAAGTACACCCTTGTGGACGAGTATTCCGATTCTCTCGCGACGAATAACAACGAGCTCATCCTCCACGCCTATGACGACAACGGTAAGCTCACGAAGATCGACTCCATCGACGCACTCAAGCCGCTGCTTGGCTTCTATCGGATCACACTCTGGTTTGACGGTGGTTCCGAGACGGCGACCCGCGGCGTCCTGCGCAGCTTCTCGATGGGCAAACTGAATGTGGACAAAAACGGCAAGATCAATTTGGCGGACAATCTCACCGAAAAAGAGCTGACCGGCGGCTTCCGAAACGCGGACGACGCTGTGTCCGGCGACTACGTGCTCTATTACTTCAACAAGAACACAAAAGAGCTGGAGATCGCCGAAACTCTGGAGATCGTCTCCGGTACCGTGCGCAAGATCACGACCGGTACCGCAAAGATTGGTGATTTGAACTACACGCTCGGCAACGAAACCGCGGGAATCCCGACCGCATCGATCCGCGACGCGTTGACCCTGGGCGCGACTGTCCACGCCGTCGTATACAACAACACCATCGTGGCGCTTCATGAAGGCGCGGTCAATGTACGCGGCAGCGAATACCTCGTCGCTCTGTCCGATTCTTACCGTGTATACGAAAACGGCGCGTTCCGCTATGTGGCGACTGTATCCGTGAACGGCGAGACGAAGAATGTCTATGTAAATGACAGCTCCGTACGCGAGGGAGAGATCTACCGGTACACAGTATCGGCGGACACCTATACCCTGACAGCGCCTAAGATTGAGAATGGTCTGATCGTCTCCGGTACAAACGCGTTTATCCAGAGCGGCAAGACCCTCGATGAGATCGCGTTCCGTATCGAGTCGGCGAAGAACACCACCATCACGCTGAACAGCCGCAATTACTACACGCTCCATGCGGGCGACGCGGAAGCTGTATCCTCCGTTGCAGGTATGCAGGACGCACAGTTCATCACCGATGAGAATACCCTCATTCTGGTGAACGACAACGGCAAGCTCATGACCCGGCGCGGCGCGTACAACTCCACCATCACCGTGAACGACGGCGCGACTGTAACCGCTGTCATGAACAACGAGGTGGGTACCGTGGAAACGCTGCGGGTACTCTATATCAGCGACGGCAGCCTCGGCAATTACGATGTAAACGGCGCCGCGGTGCGTATTCTCGCCATCAACGGTATGGTGCTGGAGGATGGACGCGCGTTTGTGGAATACACCGTCTACAACTTTGATACGAACACCGTGGAGGTGAAGCTCTCGACCGCGACCCTGGAGGTTGGCGCCGACTACCGCATCGGCTCGGACGGCAACATCACCACCGAAAAGACCGAGCAGGTATCCACAGGCTTTGTGACCGGCTATACCGGATCGACGATCACCGTGGACGGCACGACGCTTTCCGTAGCCAAGGACGCGCATGTCATCCGTCTGACGAAGGACAACAAAGCGGAAGAAGTGAAGCTGTCCGATACCTATCTCCACCACGTGGAATTTGTGGTCGATCGTGGAGAAGTGAAGCTCATTATGCTTGGCGCGACGCCGCAGTTTACCATGACTGCCAAGGACAACGTGCTGACAGTCACCCCGGACTTTGATCTCACGAACATCGATACCGCGTCCGTGAAGCTGGGCAGCGTGCAGATCGATGGCAAGAACGTGACCGGTGTGCTGGAGGTCAAGGACGGCGCGCTCGTCGTGACGTTTGCGGAAACGCTGACCGACGGCAAGTACACGGTAACCTTCACCATCGCGGGCACCACGTACGTGACTGAGGCGAGTGTGGAGGTCAAGCGTCCGGCAACCGATGTAATCCCGGAGAACCCGGAAACTCCCGAGAATCCGGGAACTCCTGAGCAGACAGAGAATCTGTAATCTTCAATCCAATCACATTCTGTGCCATGAAAAGCAGTATGGAATCCCCATGCTGCTTTTTTGTCAGTCCCAGACATCCGCCGGGATTCGTATGCTCAGACTGCGCCGCTGCCCGTCCGCGGATTCCGTGCTTGCTCGATACCGTTCGAGAAAGCGTGTATATTCATAAAGATCGAGCCAGATCTGCGTGTTTCCGTCCTTTTCCGCGGGATCGAATATGAGTTGTACGCCGAAATGCAGGTGCGGTACGTTGATGTTGTTCACGTCCTCTTTCGTGGAATATCCCGTCATGCCCATGTACCCGATCACCTCGCCCGCATATACGATGTCGCCCGCATGTACATCGGCATACGGATGCCCCTTGCGCAGATGGGCATAATAATAGTACCGCAGTCCGTCAAAGGAACGGATCCCCAGTCGCCAGCCGCCGAACCGATTCCAGCCGCACGCCTCCACCACACCCGATTCCACAGCGACGATGGGCGTACCGACCGCGCCCATGAGATCGTGACCGAGATGCTCCCGTTTGTATCCATACGACCGCGCCGCACCAAAATCATCATAATGCGAATAGCTCCACCCAGCGGCGATTGGTGAAAACACCTGTACCCCATATTCCTCCGTCCACACGCCGTCCGCAAATACCCGGTGAAAACCGACAAATCCGCCGAAAACAGCTGTATACACCTTCGTATAATAGGTATATAGCTTGTCATTTCCGGCCATTGTGCGGAAATCCTCCCCGGCGGCGTATGCTGCAAGCACTGTGCGCAGATCGGCTTTTTTGTATCGCTTGAAGTCGCCGCCATACCGTACGCCCAATACAGAGAGCAGCGCGACAAGCGGCGTGTGTCTTTCTGTATCGTGAGACGCAATATCTGCCTCCACACAGTCAGTCAGCGCGGCTTTTGTGATATGCAGCTCCGCCCAGCGAATCGGTTTGTCCGCGCATACACCGCGGGAGAGGAAGAATGGCAAAAAGAATGCCAGAAAAAGCGCGGTCAGACGAGAAAATGTACGTCGCATGTGTGCCCTCCATTTGTGTTCAGATACCATCAGTATGCGCGAAAAAAGGGGCGGATTTTCCCGGTAAGTATCGGAGAGTACGGGAAAGTGTGGAAAATGCAATGCATAAATCTGAAAATAAATGAATATTTATGATGGAAGTCCATTGACATATGGCGGCGGATTGTGTATAATATTATCCGTATGAACAGATCACAAACCCGACGCGGACAATCCCGCCGGAAAGTATTGGCTTGGAGGCTACATGGCAGAAAACAAAAACCTGTCCCGGCACGAAAGCAGACGCGTGGTATTCACGCTTTTGTTCGCATGGGAATTTCATAAGGAAGAAAAAGCACTCGATTTTTATTACGCGAACAAAGAGGACGCGGAGGTTCCCTACAACGATTATATCCGCGATACCTTCACAGGCACAGCGGAGCATCTCTCCGAAATCGACGCGGAAATTGAAAAATACGCCGTAAAGTGGAAGGTTTCCCGTATGGCGCGCGTGACGAGAAGTCTCCTGCGCCTGGCTGTATACGAGATCCTGCATACCGATACCCCGGCGCGCGCTGTCATCAACGAAATTGTGGAGTTTGCCAAGGAATATGACGACGACGCGTCTCCCGCTTTCATCAACGGCATCCTCAACAACCTCGCGCGCGCGTGCGGCAAGATCGAGGATGGCGAGACGGCGGGGATCACGTTGGACGTACCCGCGGACGCTGAATCGGAAGCGTAACGGCAATATGGACCTATATCTTGGGTTAGATACCAGCAACTACACCACCTCCGCCGCGTTGTGTGACGGGGATGGCAATGTGCTTGTCAACCAAAAACTGCTCTTGCCGGTGCGAGAGGGGGAACGGGGACTCCGACAGAGCGACGCGGTATTTTTGCACGTAAAAGCACTGCCGAAAATCGCCGCCATGCTCCGTGAGAATCTTCATCCGGGCGACAGACTGTGCGCGATCGGCGCGTCTAAGTCACCGCGGGATAGTGAGGGCTCGTATATGCCGTGCTTTCTCGTCGGCGAAGGACTCGGGGATGTGCTGTCCGCCGCGCTCAACATTCCGCTGTACACGTTTTCTCATCAGGCGGGACACGTGATGGCGGCGGCGTATTCGGCGTGCCGCGATCCGGAAAACGCTTTGACTCTCCCCTCGCTGCTTGCGGCGCCGTTTCTCGCGTTCCATGTCTCCGGCGGCACTACGGATATTCTGTATGCCGAGCCGGATCCTGCGAAAATTATGGCGGTAGCGCATATCGGCGGTACGCTTGATCTCAATGCGGGACAGGTCATCGATCGCACCGGCGTGAAGATGGGACTGCCGTTCCCCTGTGGAGCCGCAATGGATGAGATGGCGATAGACTATACCGGAAAAGTCCGCCGCGACAAGCTGTCGGTGCGCGGCTATACCTGCAATCTCTCCGGCGTGGAAAACAAAGCGGACGCGGTTTACAGAGAAACGAACGATCCGGCGGCAACGAGCGCGTATGTGCTCTCCGCCATCGGTCGTACGCTCGCGGAGCTGACAAAAAATCTGCGCGCGCGATATCCGGATCTGCCGATCGTGTATGCGGGCGGCGTGATGAGCTCGCGATATATAAGACGCATGCTGTCCCCCTATGGCAGTTTCGCCGAGGCACAGTTTTCCTCCGATAACGCGACCGGCGTGTGTCTGCTGACGCGGGAAACCCATATCCGCGAAACAAAGCTCCACTGAAAGGATAACGGTGACAAAATGGACAATCCGAAATTTCCGGGCGCGTTGACCGTTACCCAGCTCAACGAATATATTAAGGGGATCATCGACCGTGATATACGCCTGTCCGACGTCTATCTGAAGGGGGAGATCTCCAATTTCAAGAACCACTACAGCACGGGTCATTTTTATTTCACCTTGAAGGACGAGGGCAGTATGATCCGCGCGATCATGTTCCGTTCGTCCGCGTCAAAGCTGCCGTTTTTGCCGGAGGATGGAATGAAAGTCATCGCACACGGCAGGATCGCTGCGTTCGTGCGGGACGGACAGTATCAGATCTACTGCGATGGCATGGAGCCGGACGGCGTCGGAGCACTGTATATCGCCTATGAGCAGCTCAAACGAAAGCTTGAGGCGGAAGGATTGTTCGATCCGGCGCACAAAAAGCCGCTGCCCAAAATACCCTCGCGCGTAGGCATCATTACCTCGGCGACAGGCGCTGCCATTCGCGATATGATCAATGTCTGCGGCAGAAGATTCCCGTTCGCGACGCTGGTGCTGTATCCGTCGCTCGTACAGGGACCGGACGCGCCGGCACAGCTCATCGAGGGCGTGCGCTATTTTAATGAAACAAAAAGCGCGGACGTGCTCATCATCGGCAGAGGCGGCGGCTCCATTGAGGATCTGTGGGCGTTCAACAACGAAGACCTGGCGCGAGAGATCGCCGCATCCGTGATTCCGGTGATTTCCGCCGTTGGTCATGAAACGGACTTCACCATCTGTGATTTCGTAGCCGACAGACGCGCGCCGACACCTTCCGCCGCAGCCGAGCTTGCCGTGCCCGAAACCGGGGAGCTGAAGCGCAAGATCGAGCACATCGTGGACAGAGAATCCGCCGTGTTGTCCGCCATGATCGCGGCACGCCGGGAAAAGCTGTCTTATTTTGCCGGATCCCGCGCGCTGACCAACCCGATGGCGTTCATCGACGATAAAAAAATGCAGACCGCAATGGTCGGTGAGCGGCTCATGCATTTCACAGAGCAGTCTGTAAATGCGAAAAAAGCGGCGATGCAAAGCCTGTGCGCCAAGCTGTCCGCGATGAATCCGCTGGCGGTACTGTCCCGCGGCTACAGCGCTGTGTATGGCAAAAACGGAGGCGTGGTCAAGAGCATCCGTGACGTACAGTCGGGTGACGAGATCCGTGTGGAAACAGGAGACGGCACCATCGACGCGACCGTATCTGCCGCAGAACCAAACGCACGCGCGGAGCTGTCAAGAAAAGAGGATTGAACATGAGTGAAATAACATTTGAAGCTGCCATGGCGCGCTTGGAGGAGATCGTCCGTGCACTGGAGGGCGGCAACGCACCGCTGGATACATCTCTTGCTCTGTTTGAGGAGGGCGTATCGCTCGTGAAATTCTGTAACCAGAAGCTCGATGCCGCGGAACAAAAGGTGAAGATCCTCCAGCGCGGAGATAACGGCACGCTTGTGGAAACCGACATGAAGGCGTAACTTGCGCTGTATATAAAAATAGGTAAGAATCTATGTCAATGGAAAATCAGAAACTATTGGAAGAACGCCTGCACGAGGTTGCGGAAAAAACAGAGGCAGCCTGTAAGCGGTACTTCGACGAGGGGATGGCGGGGAATACCGTCACGGCGGACGCGATGCAGTATTCGCTCCTCGGCGGCGGCAAACGGATCCGCGCGTTTCTCTGTCTCGCGTTCGCGAAGCTGTTTGGCGGGAGCGAGGAAGCGGCGATGCCCTTCGCCTGCGCACTGGAGATGGTGCACGCCTATTCGCTTATCCACGACGATCTGCCGTGCATGGACGACGACGATCTCCGCCGCGGCAAGCCGTCCTGCCATAAAAAATTCGACGAGCCTGTCGCGCTCCTTGCCGGAGATACGCTTTTGACCATGGCGTTCGAGGTGGCGGCGTCCAACGAATATGTCTCCAATCGCTCGGTTCGTCTGGCGGTCATGGAGCTTGCCCGGGAAGCCGGCGGCTGCGGAATGGCGGGCGGTCAGACACTGGATCTCGCCAATACCGTGGACAGCTATCGCGCGCTGCGGCAGATTCATCTGCAAAAGACCAGTGCGCTCATCACCGCCGCCTGCATGCTCGGCTATTACGCGGCAACCGACCGTCCGCAGCGCGCGGATATGGACAATATCCGTCTCTACGCCGAAGCGATCGGTCTCGCGTTCCAGATCCACGACGATATTCTGGATGTGAAGAGCGATACGGCGACCCTCGGCAAGGAAGTCGGCAGCGACGCGAAAAACAACAAAAAGACCGTGTTGTCGTTCCTGACCATTTCGGAAGCGGGGGAGGAGGAGGCGCTGCTTACACTCCTGGCAGTGGAGGCTGTCTCCGTGTACAACAACAGCGATCTCCTCTGTCAGCTCGCGATCTGGCTGCTGTCCCGCAAAAAATGAGACTGGATCTCTATCTCAAGGAAAACGGACTCGCGAAAAGTCGGACCCAGGCGGCGGAATGGATCGCGGAGGGACGTGTGCGCGTACATGGCGCTCCGGTGACCAAGCCTGCGTATCCCGTGGAGGAGGCGGATACCGTGACCGTCACGCCGCCGGAGACGGTGTACGTCAGCCGCGGCGCGTGGAAGCTCTGTCACGCATTGGACGAATGGCGCATTGACGTCGCCGGATTGCGGGTGCTCGATATCGGCGCGTCCACGGGCGGCTTTACGGATTGCCTTCTGCGACACGGCGCGGCGCATGTGTACGCGCTGGACAGCGGTACCGGACAGCTCGATCCGACGCTTTGCCGCGATCCGCGGGTGACGAACCTTGAAAATCGCAACGCGCGGTACATGCGGCCGGAGGATTTCGGCGGACCGTGCGATATGGCGGTCTCGGACGTGTCTTTCATCTCACAGACGCTCATTCTGCCGGTGGTGCCAAATGTGATAAAGCCCGGCGGATGCTACATCGGGCTCGTGAAGCCGCAGTTTGAATGCGGCAGGGAAGCTCTGTCCAAAAACGGCATCGTCCGCGACAAAAAATATCGGCTGGCGGCTCTGGAGCACGTGTACGACAGCCTCTTGAAAAATGGTATGACGCCATGCCATGTCACCGTATCCCCGATTACCGGCGGCGACGGAAATGTGGAATTTCTCATAGAAGCCATCGTCGGCGGCAGCGCGGATTCCCTGCCGTTTGACCGGCAAGGGCTGCGGGAGGTGGCGTATGGATAAGGAAAAACGGGTCCTAATGATGCCCAACGTCACAAAGGGGATCACCACCGCCCAGTACAGACGGATCTGCGAATCGTTTCTCGCCTACGGATGCAGCCTGTGTACCGTAGCGGAGAGTGCGGATTTCGCCGGTGTGTGCCTGCCGGTACAGCCGGAGGACAGGCTGCGGGAATGCGCGCTTGCCTGTGTCTTGGGCGGCGACGGCTCCATGATCCATGCGGCGCACCGACTGCTCGGACTGGGCATTCCGCTGCTCGGCATCAATTTTGGTCACGTCGGCTATCTCGCGGAGCTGGAAATCGGTGAAATCGATCTGCTCGACGGTCTGGCAAACGGCACATATACCATAGAAGAACGCATGATGCTCGCTGCGGATGTTTGCCGCGATGACGGAACCGTACGCTCCCGCATGTACGCCTTAAACGATGCGGTGCTCTCCAACGGTCCGATTGCCAAGCTGCTCACCTTTGCCATGCGTCTGGACGGCATCGATATGCAGTCATTCCGCGCGGACGGCATCGTGATCGCGACGCCCACCGGCTCGACGGCGTATTCGCTGTCCGCGGGAGGTCCGATTCTGGAGCCGCGCCTCGACTGCATCTGCCTGACCCCGATCTGTCCGCACACACCCGGCAGCCGTCCGATCCTTGTCCGCGGGGACACCAGGATTGAGCTGTGCCGGATCCAGCCGAAGGATACCGCCGTGTATCTCTCCACCGATGGCAGCGAGGTGAGCACCGTATGCCGCGGCGACACCGTATGCATCACGCGCGCCGCCTATACAACGAAGCTGATACGTCTGAAGGACGAAGGTTTTTTGGGCGTTTTACGTGATAAATTCTCAACGAAACTGTAAATCTGCCATTCCCTGATAATGGTTCGCGTTTTTAGGAAGGAAACGAATATGAAAGTAAAGCGGCACAACAAAATTCTGGAGATCATCCAGAACTACAACATCGAAACCCAGGAGGAGCTGATCGATAAGCTGAAGCTCGCCGGTTTTGACGTGACCCAGGCGACGGTATCGAGAGACATCCGTGAGCTCAAGCTCCTCAAGCAGATGTCCGATATGGGTACCTATAAGTACGTCGTCCCGAAAGAAAACGGCAACGAGAATCAGCATGTATACAGCCGTGCGCTCGCCAGCTCCATCAAAGGTGTGGAAAGCGCGTACAACGATATCGTGATTAAAACCTACCCCGGCATGGCTAACGCGGTTGCGGTCGGCGTGGAATCGCTCCATGAACCGAACATTCTCGGCTGTGTGGCGGGCGACGACTGTATCATCATCGTCTGCAAGGATACGGATTCCGCTGTGGATATCGCCGCGCGCGTTCGCCGTCTGATCAATACCTGAGCCACGAGTATCGGAAAGGGGGAGCAACCATGTTAAAAAGCCTTTCCATTGACAATATTGCCGTGACGCGCCATCTCGACGTGGACTTCACGGACGGCTACACGGTTATCACCGGCGAAACCGGTGCCGGTAAATCGATCCTCATCGACTGTATGGGACTGCTTGCCGGAGATCGCGCCGGACGGGATATGATCCGCACCGGAGAAGAACGCGCCAGTGTCTGCGGCGTTTTTGACGAGCTTGCGGACGTCGCGCCGCTGCTCTCTTCCTGCGGCGTGGAGGTGGATGAGAACGGGGAAGTGGAAATCCGTCGTGCTTTGACCGCGGACGGCAAATCGACTGTGCGGATCAATCGGCGCAGCGCGTCTCTTGCTACACTCCGGGAAATTGCGCCGTATCTTCTCCAGATCCAGACGCAGAACGAGCGCAGTCAGCTCGCCGATCGCTCCTCCTATCTCGCCCTGTTAGACGACTACGCGGGCATCGATAAGTCCGCCTACATGGCAGCCTACACGGCATGGACGGCGAAAAACAGCGAGATCACCGCACTGAAGGACGCCATGCGTGAACGGAACATGCTCTCCGATATTTTAAAATACCAGATTCGGGAAATCGACGCGGTAAAGCTGTCGGCGGAGAATGAGGAAGAAAAGCTCTTAAAACTGCGTGTAAAGTGCAAAAATGCCGAGCGAATCGGAAAATACGCGGCGCTGGTCGGCAGAGTGCTCTGGCAAAACGACAAGAGTACCGCGGCTGCGGATCAGCTGGAAAAGGCGGCAAACGCGCTTGAGCAGCTATCCGATGTATTGGAGGACGCACCGGCGCTTGCGGCACAGCTGGAGAATTACCGCTACGAGATCATCGATATCGCCGAACGGGTGCAGGCGCATCTGGAGGATGGCGAGATCGAGAATCCGGAAAAGCAGCTGACCACCATCGAATCCCGCCTGTACGCCATCGATCGACTGAAGAAAAAGTACGGTGCGACCATCGGCGAGATCAAAGCATTTCGTGCGGAAGCGGCAAAAAAACTCGACGATATGGAATTCGGCGACGCAAGACTGCGGGAACTGGAAAACCAGCGGGACATTCTGGCGGAAAAAGCAGCCGCAATTGCCGAAACCCTCCACGAAAAGCGAAAAGCGGCGGCGGAAGAGCTGACCACACACATTGTCGGAGACCTTGTGTTTCTGGAAATGCCAAAGGTCCGTTTCGCCGTGACGGTGCAAAAACAGACGAGCTTAAATGCAGCCGGGCTGGACGAAGTGGATTTCCTGCTTTCCGTCAATCCGGGCGAAGCGATGCAGTCGCTTGCGAACGTGGCGTCCGGCGGGGAATTGTCCCGCGTCATGCTTGCGCTGAAAGCGTCCGTATCCGACAAAACGGCGGCGGGAACGCTCGTGTTCGACGAGATCGACACCGGTGTGTCCGGCAGTACGTCGGAGCGCATCGGGATCATGCTCGATAAGCTGTCCCACACCACGCAGGTGATCGCCGTCACCCATTCTCCGCAGGTCGCCGCCCGAGCAAAAAGCCATTTCTGCATCCGGAAAACGCTTGCGGACGGCAGAGCGGAGAGCACCATTGAGGAGCTGACGCCGGAGGGACGTGTCGCGGAGCTGTCCCGGATCATCGGCGGAATCTCCGTCACCGAAAAGCAGATCGCAGCCGCGCGGGAGATGCTCCACGAAAGCGGCATATTATAAATAAAAGTAGAGAAATAGCTATTCCAAGGAGGAAACAAAAATGCAGATTTACGAAGAACTGGTCGCGCGCGGATTGATTGCGCAGGTCACGAACGAGGAAGAAATCCGGGAGATGATCAACAACGGCAAGGCGACCTTCTATATCGGCTTTGACTGCACCGCGGACAGCCTGACCGCCGGGCACTTCATGGCGCTCACCCTGATGAAACGGCTCCAGATGGCGGGCAACAAACCGATCGCGCTCATCGGCGGCGGTACGACTATGATCGGCGACCCGTCCGGCAGAACCGACATGCGCAAAATGCTCACCCGTGAGGACATCGACCACAACGCGGAGTGCTTCCGTCGGCAGATGGAGCGGTTCATCGACTTCTCCGAGGGCAAGGCGCTGATGGTCAACAATGCGGACTGGCTGCTCGATCTCAATTACGTAAAGCTTCTCCGTGAGGTCGGTGCGTGCTTCTCTGTCAACAATATGCTGCGTGCGGAATGCTACAAGCAGCGTATGGAAAAGGGACTGAGCTTCTTTGAATTCAACTACATGATCATGCAGTCCTACGACTTCTACTACCTCTTCCAGCATTACAACTGCAATATGCAGTTCGGCGGCGACGACCAGTGGTCGAACATGCTCGGCGGCACGGAGCTGATTCGCAAAAAGCTCGGCAAGGACGCGCACGCCATGACCATCACGCTTCTGACCGACTCCCAAGGCAAAAAGATGGGTAAGACCGCCGGAAACGCCGTGTGGCTCGACCCGAATAAGACCTCTCCTTTTGATTTTTACCAGTACTGGCGCAACGTCGATGACGCGGACGTGATGAAGTGCATCCGGATGCTTACGTTCCTGCCGCTTGACAAAATCGACGAAATGAGCCACTGGGAAGGCAGCCAGCTCAATACCGCCAAAGAGATCCTCGCGTACGAGCTGACCCAGATGGTTCACGGTGAGGAAGAAGCGAAAAAGGCACAGGAAGCGGCGCGAGCTCTCTTCGCAGGCGGTGCCAATACCGCGGATATGCCAACGACGACCCTTACAGCGGACAGCTTCACCGACGGTAAGATCGGCGTGATCGATATGCTTATGGCGGCGAAGCTCTGCGCGACCCGGAGCGAAGCAAGACGACTGATCCAGCAGGGCGGCGTCTTCTGCGGAGAGGACAAGGTAGCCTCCTTAGACGCTACGGTGGAGGAATCCGCGTTCGGCGCAGACGGTCTGATCGTCAAGAAAGGCAAAAAGACCTACCACAAATTCCTGAAGGCATAAAAAGCAATTCCATGAAATATACCTGTCTCTTATTCGATGCCGACAACACGCTGCTCGATTTTTCCGCGGCGGAGAAAAAAGCGTTCTGGGAGACCTGTCAGACTGCCGGTATCCTCTGTTCCGATGAAGGGTACCGGCAGTACAGTCATATCAACGACGGTCTGTGGAAAATGCTCGAACGAGGCACTATTACGGCGGAAAGACTGAAGGTGGAGCGATTCCGCCTCTGGCTGGACTGGTACCGACAGACGGAGCGGACGGACACCAGAGCGATCACTCCAGAGCGAATGCGCGATGCCTATGTCGTCGCTCTCGGCAAACAGGCGGATCTCATGCCGGACGCGGAGATGGTCTGTCGGACACTTTCCGCGCGGTATCCGCATATGTATGTGATAACCAACGGGATCGGAGAGATCCAGCGGGCGCGCTTCGCGAAAACACCGATTCTGCGGTATTTCCGCGATCTGTTTATCTCCGGGGAGATTGGGTACGCCAAGCCGGATACACGGTTCTTTGACGCGGTGCTTGCCAAAACCGGTGTTGCCGACAAACGCACGGTGCTCGTGATCGGCGATTCGCTGACCTCCGACATGGCGGGTGCGATCGCTTCCGGACTCGACTGCTGCTATCTGTCGCCGATTGGAGCCGCACCTGATCTGCCCGTGACCTATACGATCCACAGCCTTGCCGAACTATGCGCACTGCTTTGAGCGCAAAGGAGAACGATTATGCTCGAACAACTGTTATACGCCCTCGCTGCCTACAACGAACCGCTGCCGCCGGAAACGCAGATTGTCTGTAAGCGGGAGGAACCCATGGCGCGTCATACCTCCTTTCGCATTGGCGGTCCCGTGAAACTGTTTGCCGCCTGTCCGACCGTGGACGCACTGTGCACCGCTATCCGTCTGTGCAGTCTGTCGGATGTCCCTTATCTCGTTCTCGGCAACGGCACAAACGTCCTTTTTTCCGATGACGGCTACGACGGCGCCGTGCTCACCACCTCCGCCATGCAGTCGATCGTCCGCGACGGCAGCACGCTCCTCTGTGATGCGGGCGTATCCCTGACTGCGGCAAGCAAAGCGGCGCTGTCGTATGGGTTGACCGGTTTGGAGTTCGCGCACGGGATTCCCGGAACCTGCGGCGGGGCTGTGGTCATGAACGCCGGCGCCTACGATGGGGAATGCGCGGCGGTTCTTGCGGAGAGTGCGTATCTCGACACGAAAACCGGAGAAACGCACACCATTCCGGTATCGGCGCACGCTTTCGGCTACCGGCAGAGCGTGTACAAAACGCACCCGTCATGGATCGTACTGTCGGTGCGGTGGTCGCTTACTGACGGCGATCCGGAGAAAATACGCGCAAAGATCGAGGATTTCCGGAACCGACGCATGACAAAACAGCCGCTCGAATATCCAAGCGCAGGCAGTGTTTTCAAGCGGTACCCCGGCTACTTCACGGCAAAGCTCATCGAGGAAGCCGGACTCAAGGGGTATCGGATCGGGGATGCCGAGGTGTCGGAGAAGCACGCCGGATTTATCGTGAACAGAGGGAGCGCCACCGCCGCCGATGTCCGTGCTCTCATCGATCACATCATAGAAACGATCTATCGAAAAAACGGCATCCGCATTGAGCGAGAGGTGCTGTATCTGCCATAAAATGGAATCATTCAATCAAAAATGCAAGGCGTCCCTGCGGCAGATTCCGCTGAGAAAGCACTGCTGCCGCGAGGTACGCGCCTTTATCGAGACCATGCCGCCGCATCCAAACGATGGCGAAGCGCTTACCGCACGGTACCACGCGCTGCATGACGAATGCTGTCGGACAACGTTTTTCCGCGAGCTGTACCTCCATTGCGGCAGCGTGACGGATCCGGACAAACGGTACCACCTTGATTTTGCCTTTGCCAATACCGATACATGCGACGCTGCTGTCCGTCTGTTTGCAGATGCGGGATTCGCGTTCCGGACATCCACCCGGCGCGACGTGCCGATCGTGTACACAAAGCACAGCGGGGAGATCGAGGATTTTCTCACCTACATCGGCGCGTCCCAGGCGGCGCTATCCGTCATGAACGCGAAGATCGTAAAGGATTTCCGCAGCGGTGTGAACCGACAGGTCAACTGCGACACCGCCAATATTGAAAAGCAGCTTTCCTCCTCGAAAAGGGTTACGGACGCGATTGCGCTGCTGGAAAAAAGCGGCGCGTTTTCCAGATTACCGGATGCATTGCAAGCCTCCGCGATTCTGCGCCGCGACAATCCGCAGCTTTCGCTTGCAGAGCTTGCCGCCAGCGCCGGCGTGACCAAATCCGGCATGAAGCATCGGATGGAAAAGCTCGTTGCCGCCGCGGAGGAATGCATGAAAAGGAAAACGGAGGACGGAAAGTGAGCGAATTTGTCCATCTGCATCTGCACAGCGAATACAGCCTTCTCGACGGCGCGTGCCGAATCCGCGATATTCCGAGAATGGCACGGGAAATGGGCCATACCGCCGTTGCCATCACGGATCATGGGGTGCTTTACGGCGCTGTCGCTTTTTATAAAGCATGCGTCGCCGAGGGGATCCGACCGATCATCGGCTGCGAGGTCTATGTGGCAAGGCGCGGCATGGCGGACAGGGAGCGCGAATACGACACCGGCAGCTATCACCTCATCCTGCTGTGCAAAAACGAGACTGGCTACAAAAACCTCATTTATCTTGTATCCAAAGGCTTCACGGACGGCTTTTACGGCAAACCGCGGATCGATCTCGACCTGTTGTCCGGTCATACCGAGGGGCTGATCGCCCTGTCCGCGTGTCTGTCCGGCTACATTCCGCGCGCCATCCTTGCCGGAGAATATGATAAGGCAGAGGCGCACGCGAGACAGATGGCGTCGCTCTTTGGAGAAGGAAACTACTACCTTGAGCTCCAGTCCCACGGTCTGCCGGAGGATCCGACAGTCTGTGAAGGCCTGTATCGGCTGTCGGAGAAAACCGGGATTCCGCTGGTCGCCACAAACGACGTACATTATCTGAAAAAAACGGACGCGGCAAGTCAGCGGATCCTGCTCGCGATCCAGACGAACACTCCGATCACGGAAAACGGCGGCGTCGGCTTTGCGACGGACGAGTTTTACTACAAAAGCACGGACGAGATGGCGGCGCTGTTCCCGGAGCATCCGGAGGCGATTGAGAATACCGCGAAGATTGCCGCTATGTGCCATTACGACTTCACGTTCGGGGAGATCAAGCTTCCGCGGTACCGACCGGAAAACGGCATGGAACCTGGTGCATACCTTGAAAAGCTCTCCTACGACGGTCTGGACGCGCGTATCGCAAACGGCACGATCCTACCGGACGAGCAGTATCCTGTGGAGACGTACAAGGAGCGTATTCGATATGAGCTTTCCGTGATCGGGCAGATGGGCTACGCGGAATACTACCTCATTGTCTGGGACTTCGTCCATCACGCAAAGGAAGCCGGTATTCCTGTGGGACCGGGCAGAGGCTCCGGCTGCGGTAGCCTTGTGGCGTTTCTTATCGGGATCACGGACATCGATTCGCTTCGGTTCGAGCTCTTATTCGAGAGGTTCCTCAACCCGGAGCGCGTCAGCATGCCGGACTTCGACATTGATTTCTGCTACAACCGCCGGGATGAAGCGATCGCCTATGTCCGCGAAAAGTACGGCGAGGATCACACCGCACAGATCATCACGTTCGGGACCCTGGCGGCACGCGCCGTGGTGCGGGATGTCGGACGGGCAATGGGCATGAGCGTTGCCGATGTGGATGTGGTGGCGAAGAAAATCCCGCAGGAGATGGGCATCACGCTGCAAAAGGCGATCGAGGCGAATCCGGAGTTAAAGGAAATGGTGGAGCATGACGACCGTGTGCGTCAGCTTGTCAACTATTCGACCGCTCTGGAGGGAATGCCGCGCCATGCTTCCACCCACGCGGCGGGCGTGGTCATTACCGATCTGCCTGTCACCGACTATGTCCCGGTCGCAGTCAACGGCGGTACCACCGTCACGCAATATGACATGGACACAGTCGCGGAGCTGGGGCTTCTCAAATTCGATTTTCTCGCCCTGCGCTATCTCACAATCATGGAAAACGCCGTCACACAGATACGCGAAAACGACCCGTCCTTTGATCTCGCCAAAGTGGATACGACCGATCCCGAAACGTACGCGGCGATCTCCGCGGGCAAGACGGACGGCGTGTTCCAGCTCGAATCCGAGGGCATGCGCCAGATGCTGATGAAGCTGTGTCCGCAGTCTCTGGACGATGTGATCGCGGCGATCGCCTTGTACCGTCCGGGACCGATGGATTCCATTCCGAAATACATCGAGGCGCGCCATCATCCGGAATCGATCTGCTACTGCACGTCAAAGCTCGCGCCGATCCTCGACGTCACCTACGGCTGCATCGTGTACCAGGAGCAGGTCATGCAGATTTTCCGCGAGATCGCCGGGTATTCGTTCGGTCATGCGGATGTTGTGCGCCGCGCCATTTCCAAAAAGAAGCAGGGCGTTCTGGAAAAGGAACAGGAATCGTTTCTCACCGGCGCCGCGGCGCAGGGAATTGCCAAGGAGGACGCGCAGTCCCTCTTTGACGACATCGTCAGCTTCGCGAATTACGCGTTCAACAAGAGCCACGCTGCCGCCTATGGCGTGATCGCGTTCCGGACAGCGTATCTGCGCACCCATTATCCAAAGGAATACAACAGCGCGCTTCTGTCCTCCGTGCTGTCCTCCACAGGCAAGCTGACGGAGTACATGAACGAATGCGCGCGTCGCGGGATCCGAATCCTGCCGCCGGATGTGAACCACAGCTACGCGGATTTCCACGTGGAGGGCGACAACATCCGTTTCGGACTGATGGCGATCAAGAATATCGGCATGAACATGATCAAGGGCGTGGTGGACAACCGTGTTTCCGGCGGGGAATACCGCGATTTTGCCGATTTTGTGGAACGCACCGCGTCGCTCGGCTGGAACAAGCGGCAGATGGAGTCTCTCATCGGTTCTGGTGCGATGGATTCCCTCGGCGCGAAACGGAGCCAGCTGCTTGCCGTATACGAAAACGTCCTCGACAACCGTTCGCGGCAAAAGACGGATGACAGGCAGATCGGATTGTTTGATGCCGGTGTGCTTCCCGCCATGTCGCCTGTTATCGAATATCCGGAGATCCCGGAGCTGTCCACACGGGAAAAACTCTATCTCGAAAAGGAAAGCTGCGGTTTCTACCTCTCCGGACACCTTCTGGACGATTACACGAAGCACCTGTCCACATTGCGCCTTGACCAGATAGGCGATATTCTTGCCGCGTTTGCCGAGGACGAAAGCGGAGACAACCGGTACCACGACAAAGCAGAGGTGACGATTGCCGCCGTTGTCATGAAACGCACGAACAAACAGACGAAAAACGGCGACAACATGGCGTTTGTGACCGTGGAGGACCAAACCAGCGAGATCGAGTGCGTATGCTTCCCGAAAAAGCTTGTTCAGTTTGGACATCTGCTCACGCTGGATTCTGCCGTGCTCTGTCGCGGAACCCTGAGCGCGCGGGGGGATGACCGGATCAGCCTGCTGCTTTCCGATGTGCTGCCGCTGCGGGACAACGCCTCCTTTGCACAGTCCCCGGAAACGGCTGCCGGAAGTGCGAATATGCGGGAGCTGCCGGTGAATCCTATGCCGGAGAGAGCGCCGATTCCAGACGCGCCGCCTGTGCAGGAAACGACAGAATACGCACCCGCCGTTCCTGTGATCCGCAAGCTCTATATCCGTGTGGACAGCGCGGCATGTGTTGCCTATACGAGAGCGTGTGCGTTCGCCGCGATTTTTACGGGCACCGTGCCGGTGGTGTTCTATTTCAAGGATACAAAGACCTATGCCGTGTCGCCATATCCACAGGTGACACCCACGCTGTTCGTGCTGGACGCGCTGCGGGAGATCTGTGGCGCGGAGAATGTTGCGATCCGCTGAAAATACGCTGTCAGGCGGCGTGGAAAGCGACAAAAATAACGCCGGATGGAAATATTTTCAGGAAAACGGCGCGTTTTGTGCGAAATATCAGACTGAGTTCATATCAGATTCATTTTTATAGGCTATAATACAACCTAAGGACGCGAAAACAGAGACGATACCGCGCGTCCATTATCTTGCACTGGAAAGGAGAAAATGCCCACCTTCATGGCAGAATTTCCAGAAAAGCACGGAGACGAAACAGAAGTCAACTGGGGGCTTGAGGTGCTGCGTGTGTTCGGTCTGTTCGGCAAAGGGTGCCTGCGCGCCCTGTCGTATGTGCTGAACATCCTGCTCACCATCCTGCTTATCGGACTGATCACCGGCATCATTGTCGGCAGCGTCTTCGCTATCTACATCAACAACTACCTCGATCTGACCATCGATCCGTCCCTACTCGACATTGCCGCCTCCGGAACAACCACCACGCGGTTCTACGTCATGAACTACGCGACGGAGGATGACCGTATCAACCGTATCGGCGAGCCGGTCGAATGGGAGGACGAGCGAATCACCGGCGCTGAAAACAGCATCTATGTGCCGTACAGCAAGTTCCCGAAAGCACTGGTCGAAGCGTTTGTATCCATCGAGGACCACCGCTTCTTCTCGCACAACGGCGTAGACTGGCTGACGACCGGCAAAGCGGTGTTCAACTACTTCACGGGCAATTCCGTGGCGGGCGGCTCCACCATTACGCAGCAGCTTGTCAAAAACGCCACACACGAGGACGAGGTGCGTATTCAGAGAAAGGTCGAGGAGATCTTCCGCGCGCTGAACCTCGAGAAGGACTACAGCAAAGAGGAGATTCTCGAAAAATACCTCAATATCGTGTATCTCGGCAACAACTGCTACGGTGTACAGGCGGCGGCAAACCTCTATTTTGATAAGGACGTCTCCGAGCTGAATCTCGTGCAGTGCGCCGCGCTTGCCGCGATTGTGAAAAACCCGTCGCAGTACGAGCCGCTCTATCACAACGACGACATTCTCGATGAAAACGGCGAGGTTGTTCGAAAAGGCAACACCGGACGGCGCAACGACGTCATTTACCGGATGCAGGAGCTTGGCAAGATCTCGGAGGCGGAAGCGGAAGCCGCGTACACCGCCGATCTCGGGATCACGTATTTCGACAAGCAGAAGGAAGCCAACCTCACGAACGAGGGCTTCCACATCTATTCGTGGTATATCGAATCCGTCATCGCACAGCTCAAGGAGGACATGGTCGAAAAGCTCGGCATGTCCGCCGAATGGGCGGCGAAGAAGGTGCTCTCCAGCGGCTATAAGATCTACCTGCCGATCGATTTGGAGGTGCAGGAAACCTTAGAGCTCGTCTACGAAAACGACAAGGAATATATGCCCTCCAGTGGCTCCGGTCTGCAGCCGGAATCCGCCATGGTCGTCATGGATCCGTACACAGGAGACGTACTCGGACTGGTCGGCGGCAAGGGAGAAAAGATCATCAACCTGGGCACCAACCGCGCGACACAGGCAGTGCGGCCGCCGGGATCTTCCATCAAGCCTGTGACCGTCTACGCGCCTGCACTGGACGCGGGACTGATCACCTATGGCTCCGTCATTGACGACACACCGCTGTATTTTGAAACGACAGCGAACGGCGGCGTCGATCCGTATCCGCACAACCTGCCGGATGTGTACCGCGGTCTGACCACCGTC
The DNA here is from genome assembly GCA_934433485.1 of uncultured Eubacteriales bacterium. GTDB lineage: Bacteria > Bacillota > Clostridia > Oscillospirales > CAG-272 > UMGS1696. The sequence continues at coordinate 268,188 of CAKRZR010000001.1, forward strand.
AACGGCGCAATCACCCGCTCTGTCAATACCGTCGCACTGAAGATCCTCTCCGAGCTGACCGTAGAGAGATCCTTTGCCTTCGCGCACGATAAGCTCCATATCCACAGCCTGATCGATTCCGTCACCCGTTCCAACGGCACGGTGATCACCGATAAGGGCTTGGCGGCATTGGGCCTTGGACAGCTCAACTATGGCTTGACCGTTGAGGAATTGACCGCCGCATACTGTATCTTCCAGAACAACGGGGTCTACAATACGCCGAATCTGTACCTGTATGTCACAGACAGCGCCGACAATATGGTGCTGAACAACGAGGACGACCCGGAGATCGTCATCAGCGACGAGAGCGCGACGATCATGACGCTCATGCTCCAGAACGTTGTCAAATCCGGTACCGCATCCGGTCTGAAGCTCAAGAATTCCGTGGACGTCGCCGGCAAAACCGGTACCACCAACGCGGACTTCGACCGGTACTTCGTCGGCTATACCCCGTATTACGTAGGCGGCGTGTGGACCGGCTACGACATGAACCAGACACTGAGCGCGTTCGGTCCCAATCCGTCCCAGCAGACATGGGATACCGTCATGACGATGCTGCACCAGAAATATATCGACGCGGCGGCAAACGGCGGGGAACCGCTCAAAAAGTTTGAACGCTCCGCCGGTGTCATCGAGGTCACGTACTGCAAGGATTCCGGACTGCTCTGCTCCGACGCGTGCGCCCTGGATCCGCGCGGCAGCCGTGCCGAGGTCGGCTATTTTACCCGCGAAACCGCACCGACGGAATATTGCTCCACGCACGTGATTGTTCAAAAGGATTCGACCACGGGACTGATTGCTTCTCCGGATTGCAACGCGGCAGATCTTGTGAACGTCGCGCTCATCAAGGTGACAAACCGCGATTTCCCGACAGAGATCTACGTCGAGGACGCGCAGTACGTCTATCGCGATCTTCCTGCAAATGTGATGCCGTGCAAATGGGGCGGTCTGCCGTTCTTCTACAATTCACTGGGGGAAGGGCACTATTGCGGCAGCTCCTATGCGACAACGGCATACAACGCTTACTGCTATATTCACTGCGATTACCGGCGCTGGGAAGGCGGTTATACGCCTCCTGAGACGGAAACGGAAACCGAGACGGAACCGATTCCGGACGAGGATGACATCTACAGAGAAGATCATACCGGGGAAAGTGCCGATCCGTGGGAAACGGAGACGGATTGGGAGACGGAACCCGATACCGACGAGACAAACTACGATCCCTCCGACCCGATTGTCAAGGATCCGGGTGCCGACAGTCCGTTTTTCTGATAAGGCATAATTCTCACAGAGCGATCATATCCATTACCGGAGGTGATCGTTCTGATGGGAAGAAAGCTCGCTCTGGAATGCCGGAGGTGCGGGGGACACATTCCTCTGTACGCCGCGCTTGCCTTTGTGACCGCGTTTTGCGGTATCCTTCTGTGGGTCAACGGTGTCGCGGCGCCGATTGTGTTCCGGATAGCGGTAATTCCGTGCGCTGTCCTTGGTCTGACCGGTCACTTCGTGCTGTGGCTCATACTGTATGGGCTGTTTGGCTGGCTGCTCGGTATGCTGCTCACCACACCGGGGATTTCCTGTGTGGAGCCGTCTCTCACGGTGATCGCATATACGCTGTGCCTGGCGTGGTATCCGGTGTTTTTCTCGCTCCTGCATACCGCGTTCGCACTGCTTCTGTTGCTCATTTCTCTGACGGTGAGTATCATTCTGTTGCTCCGCTGCCTCAGACGTACCATCCTGTGTACGATATGTACGCTGCCGGTGCTTGCCCTGGAAATTGGATTTTTCGGCTGGACAGTGCTGTTTCTGGTACGCAACTGACCGGGATGTATTCGCCACTTTTCCGGAAAAACTCCGCGGAAAGAACTTTTCCCGGAAAATCGCGCAAATCTGCATGCGATTTTTTATAAAAATATAGCCAAATGTATTGACATTTTTAGTTCTGTCATGTATAATAGGTACGGTCTTTCAGAAAACTTTTAGGAGGAACAAAAAATGAAAAAGATCAGATTTGCAGCTCTCGTACTTGCGATCGTTATGATCGCGCTGACTGCCGCATCCTGTGGTGGCGAAAAGGCAGAAAAGGTTTCTGTCAAGTGCACCATTTCCGCTGTTGTGGACAACGAAACGAAGTTCGGTCCGTTTGAACTGACTGTAGAAGGCACCGTTGACAACCCGCCGACAGTCCTGAACGCAGCGGAGCTCGCTTTCCAGCACAATGAGATCACTTTCACCGTAGCGGACGACGGTCTCGGCTTCAAGTCCATCACCCTCGACGGCAATGAATACAAGAACTATGCCGACGACGTGAACATCTACGGCTGGTACTACACCGCAAACGGCATCGAACCGGAAAACGGCAGAATGGGCGTCAACCTCGTCAATGAAGGCGATGTGATCGAGCTGATCTACAGCGCAACCCCGTTTGAGCCGGAATACGAAACCGAAGAAGAAGCGGCGCAGTAATGTAGCGCTCTGTAAAAGACTGTACTAAAAAAGAAGAAAAGGATCGCCTTGGAGTATTTCCGGACGATCCTTTTGCTTGTGACAAAGATTTCCAAAAAATCCGCAGTTTCGTCACAATCGGTCAGCGTTTCTGTGGTATACTAAGAATGCGCAAAGGAGGGATGCACATGAGCATTCGATTGAACGAGGATGCGGAAATTGTCAAAATGATCCGCGAGGGACTTCGAAAATCCGGCGGCTATTGTCCCTGTCGGATGGAAAAAATCCCGGAAAACAAGTGCATCTGCAAAGAATTCAGAGAACAGATGGCAGACCCGGCATTTGAAGGATATTGCCACTGCATGTTATATTATAAGGAAAAGGACAAAGAATAAATACATATGCGGCGCGTCCATAGGTGCCGCGGGAGGTATATATGGCAGAAATCACTTTAACAGGCGCGAATTTTGCGGAAAATGTACTCAAATCGGAGAAACCGGTGCTCGTCGATTTCTGGGCGACCTGGTGCGGTCCGTGCCGGATGATCGCGCCGAATGTGGAAAAGATCGCGGAGGATCACGCGGCGGAACTGACGGTCGGCAAGGTCAACGTAGACGAGGAAGCGGATCTTGCGGAGGAATTTGGCATTCGCAGCATCCCGACCCTTATCCTTTTCCGAAACGGCAGACCGGTCGCGCAAACACTCGGCTACAAAACCGTGGAGCAGCTTGAGGAATTTGTAAAGGCACAGTAACATCCCGCATAACAGAGAAAGCCCTACTGGATAGGGCTTTCTTTTTTATGCCAAGGCACGAAAACAGGCGTATTGTTCGCGGAAATACACACGATGCGTGCCACGTGGCGCAAATATTTGACAAAATTCGCGTTTCTGGTATAAAAAGGTCTTGACAAAGAAGTTAGACTATGCTAACATATAGGAAAACAAAATGCTCGGAGGCAAATCATGACACTGGATGAGCTGCAAATCGGAAAAAGCGCTGTGATCACCGCGGTTGGCGGAGAAGGAGCGCTGCGCTGTCGTCTGCTCGATATGGGATTGATCCCCAAAACGGAGGTTACGCTCCAAAAGGTGGCGCCGCTCGGAGATCCGATTGAGATCCGTGTTCGCGGATACGAACTGACCATTCGTCTGGATGACGCGAAAAAAATCGCGGTACAAGCGGCGGATACGCTGCAGAAAGCACAGGAACGTGAAGAGGTGGCGGTATGATTTTCGCGTTGGCAGGCAACCAGAACTGCGGAAAAACGACGCTGTTCAACGCATTGACTGGCTCGAACCAACATGTCGGCAACTTTCCAGGCGTTACCGTGGATCAAAAAATCGGCGATGTCCGCGATGTGAAAAACTGCCAGGTCGTAGATTTGCCCGGTATCTATTCGCTTCGTCCGTATACACAAGAGGAAATCGTCACGCGTGACTTCATCCTCAACCAGAAGCCGGATGGCATTATCAACATCGTCGACGCGACCAACATCGAGCGCAACCTGTACCTGACCCTCCAATTACTCGAGCTGTGCGTACCGATGGTGCTTGCGCTCAATATGATGGACGAGGTAAACGCGAACGGCGGTACGGTCGATATTGCGAAAATGAGCGAAATGCTGGGCATTCCCGTCATTCCCATCAGTGCTTCCTGCGGCGACGGTGTATCCGAGCTGATTGACAAAGCCGTCTCCACTGCGAAAAACAAGCAGAAACCAAAGGTGTGGGACTTCTGTACCGCCGATTCTGCCGTGCACCGCTGTATCCACGCCGTTGTGCACCTCATCGACGACCACGCCGCGCGTGCCGGACTGCCGCCGCGATTTTGCACCGCCAAGCTCATCGAGGGTGACAGTGAGATGGCGGATCGTCTGGAGCTCGATACAAACGAGCGGGAGCTTCTTGAGCATTGTATCGTGGAGATGGAGGACGAATGCGGTCTGGACAGAAACGCGGCGCTTGCCGATATGCGGTATGCTTTTATCGAACGGGTCGTCGCCGCTTCCGTAGTCAAGGCGCACGAGAGCAGGGAACACCGTCGCAGCATGGCGATTGACCGTGTGCTGACCGGCAAATATACCGCTCTTCCGGTCTTTTTCGGCGTGATGGTATTGGTGTTCTGGCTGACCTTCGGTGTGATCGGCTCCGCGCTGTCCGACCTGCTCGCACTCGGCATTGATGCATTTACAGGACTTGTGGATCGCGCGCTGACCGCCTATGGCATCAACCCTGTGGTACACAGCCTGCTCATCGACGGGATTTTCGCGGGTGTCGGCAGCGTACTCACATTTTTGCCGCTGATCGTGGTGCTGTTTTTCTTCCTGTCGATTTTGGAGGATACCGGCTATATGGCGCGCGTCGCGTTTGTCATGGACAGAGCACTGCGAAAAATCGGCTTGTCCGGTCGTTCGTTCGTTCCGATGCTCGTCGGCTTTGGCTGTTCTGTACCGGCGATCATGGCAACACGTACCGTTTCGTCCGACCGCGACCGCAAAATGACGATTCTTTTGACGCCGTACATGAGCTGTTCCGCGAAAATTCCGATTTACGCCGTGTTTGCTGCTGCTTTTTTCCCACAGGCAAAGGCGGCGGTGATGATCGGCTTGTATGTTTTGGGCATTCTTCTCTCCATTGTACTCGCTCTGATCTTGAAAAACACAGCGTTCCGGGGCAATCCGGTTCCGTTTGTGATGGAGCTGCCGAACTATCGCCTACCGTCTCCGAAAAGTGTTGCACTGCTTCTGTGGGATAAGGCGAAAGACTTTTTACAGCGCGCGTTTGGCATCATCTTTCTTGCCACCGTCATCATCTGGTTCCTGCAGAGCTTCGACACACGGCTCAACGTCGTGGAAAACAGCGCGGATAGCCTGCTTGCCCTGATCGGACGGTACATAGCGCCGGTGTTCGCGCCGCTCGGCTTCGGAGATTGGCGCGCGGCAACCTCGCTCATCTCCGGCTTTACGGCAAAAGAAGCGGTCATCTCCACCATGGCGGTGCTCCTTGAAACGAATCTCGCCAACCTGGGCGGTACCCTGTCCGCTTTGTTCACACCTCTTTCTGCCGTATCGTTCTTAGTGTTTACACTGCTGTATACCCCGTGTGTGGCAGCAGTCGCGGCGATTCGCAGAGAGCTTGGTTCCCGTATACAGACTATCGGCGTGGTGGTGCTCCAATGCGTTGTCGCGTGGGTGTGCGCTTTTGTCGTATACCAAATCGGGGGACTTCTCCTATGACGCTGCTCGACTATCTGTTCCTTGCCGCAGTCACAGCGGGAATCTTTTTCGCCATTCGCTCGCTGGTTCGCCACAAGCGCGGTTGTCATGGCGGATGCGACCGATGCTGTGCGCACTGTACGGAAAAGAAAACGCACAAATAGACATATTACGCCGCGATTCAGCGCTGTTCTGTGGAATCGCGGCTTTTTTCTTGACTTTTTTCTAAAATTCGTATATAATCATAGACGATTTTGTAGGGAGGTCGAGAATCCATCCGAAAACGACTTTCCCCATGGCAGGAGATGCGAGAGTATGCACATCACAGGTGAACAGATCATTCTTTGGATCATGGCGACGTTTTCGATTCTTGGCACCATTGACCGTGTATTGCCGGAAAAACACAGGCGCGGCTATGGCGAGGCGTTTGTACGCGGAATTGAGACGACCGGACCGCTGATCCTTTCCATGGCGGCGACTTACGCCATCGCACCGTCTCTTGCCGCGGTTTTGAAGCCGATTGTCACGCCGGTATTTCAGGTGCTTGGCGCGGATCCGGGCACGTTTGCGGGCATGCTTCTGGCAGCCGATATGGGTGGTTATCCGCTCGCAATGGAGCTGGCGGAATCGGACGCGCTCGGCAATTTCGGCGGTCTGATCCTCGGCACCATGATGGGTGCGACGATTGTTTTCACCATTCCGGTGCTGCTGCCAATGGTTCCAAAGGACGACAGCGCTGTCTTTTCTCTTGGCATTCTGTGCGGCATTTTGACCATACCGTTCGGCGCCGTCGCCGGTGGACTCGTGATGGGACTGTCGTTACCCGTGATCTGCCGGAATCTAGTGCCGCTGCTTGTGCTGTGTGCCGTCATTGCGCTGGGACTGCTCTTTTGTAAAACCGGAACGATTTGTGTGTTCTGTGTGTTCGGCAAGATCGTTTCGATCCTGCTGGCGCTGCTGCTTGGAATCGCGGCGTTCCAGTCGATCACGGGTGTGACACTGCCATTCTTCGGCGATATGCAGCTTGCGGATTCCGCCATCACCCGGCTGGACGACGGACTGCTCGTCTGCGCCCGGATCGGATTGCTGCTGTCCGGCGCGTTCCCGATGGTAAAATTTCTCGAAAAGCATCTTTCCGGCATTCTGCGGCGAATCGGAGAAAAGGTCGGAATCACAGCGCCGTCTGTTCTCGGCATGGTCGCAAACCTTGCAAACAGCCTTGTGATGATCGGACTGTTTCCGGAGATGGACGAAAAGGGAAAACTCTATAATATCGCGTTCACGGTGTCTGCGTCCTTTCTTATCGGCGACCATCTCGCGTTCACCGCAGGCGTCGCGCCGGATATGGTTGTGCCGATGCTCGTCGGAAAGACCGTCGCCGGCATTTGTGCCCTGCTGCTGGCTGCTGTCTGCGCTCGCCGTATGCCAAAAACGAAATAATAAACAAACACCTCAGACCCAATCCAGATGGGATCTGAGGTGTTTGTTTTAGAATGCGCAAAATCCAACCTTAAATCAGAGGCTTTTTAAGCAAACGTCTGCGTTGGTGGCGGATCACACGCGGCGCATCTGCCGCAGAAATGCCCAGATCGACAGCGCAAAGATCACTGCCGTGTAGCCAAGGACCCACCAGATGTGCGGAAAAATCCCCGCGAAATCTCCACGAAGCACGGCACGCTCCATATCCACTGCGTGCAAAAACGGCAGTGCGTCGGCGATCTGCATGAAAACGCCGCCGACCAGGGAAATATCGAACCAGACACCGGAAATCCACGCGGTCAGATTTGTGAGAAGTGCGCCGCACAGACCGCCGACCTGCTTGACGGTGAAAAGACTGCCGCAGAGAAGTCCCAGACCAATGAAGAACAGCGCAACCGGCAGCAGAAACACCACCGCGGTGAGCATATGCACCGTCCAGTCCAGACCGAGCAGCATTGCTGTCAGATAACAGAGAAGCGCCTGCGCCAACGCGATCGGGATTATCGGCAGCGCGTAGCCAAGAATGAAATGGACCGCGCGCATTGGTGTGGTGTACAGTCGCTGCAGGAACGCTGTCTCACGGTCGCGCGCGATGAGGGTGGCGGAGAACAATGTCATAAACGCCAGTCCGAATACAGTAATGCCGGGCGTCAGAGAAGCAAGCTCAAACAGCGCCACCGGAATGTTTGCCTGGATTGCGGAGAGCAGTAGAATCAAAATGATGGGAAAACCAAGCCCGAACGCCAGATTGAGCGGATCGCGCAGAATTTCCTTTGCCGTACGCAGCGAGAATGCAAGCGTTTTTTTCATGTCAACGCACCTCCTTCTTTTCTTTAACAAGCGCAATGAACGCGTCCTCTAATCTTTCCGTACCGGTTGCCGCACACAACTCTTTCGCCGTACCGCAGGTGAGTAGACGACCGCCGCGCATTACGCCGATTCGATCGGACAGCGCCTCGGCTTCCTCCATATAGTGCGTTGTCAGGATGATGGTCACATGACCCTTGAGCGAACGGATGACATCCCACAAATCGCTGCGCGCCAGCACATCCAAGCCAAGTGTCGGCTCATCGAGAAAGAGGATACGCGGTTCGCCAATGAGCGCCATCGCAATGCTGAGCCTTCTCTGCCAGCCGCCGGAGAGCTTTCCCGCGCGCTTGTCAAGAACGGTGTCCAGCCCGAGCCGCTTGGATAAATCCGCGATCTTCGCGCGTTCCTTGTCGCGTGGAAAACCGTGTACGCCGCACATCAGGGAGAGATTTTCCCGTACCGAAAGCCCCGGCGCGACAGCGGTTTCCTGTGGGGAGACGCCGATGATCTCCTTGACCCGCTCCGGCTCGGACAAAACGCTGTGTCCGCAAAGGCGCGCGTCTCCGCCATCCGGTTTCAGGAGACAGGAGAGCATTTTGATCGTTGTCGTTTTTCCGGCGCCGTTTACACCGAGCAGGGAATAGAGCTCTCCCTCTGTGACTGACAGACAAAGTCCATCTACGGCGGTGACATCTTTATATCTTTTCGTCAGATTGGTTGTAACGATTGCTTCCATATACTGTAATTCTATTTCCTTTCTTCCGCGATTTCCCGGAATCGGTTTCGGAGCCCCATATATGCGTCGGTCAATGCGTCACTGACAGCGGCGTCGTCCCAGACGAGATACCCGGTGACGATCATCGACGCGATTCCGTGGACAAAAACCCACATTTCCAGGTGGAATCGGCACGCCTCCTCTATGGATAATCCAAGATTTTGGGCGATGATGCGCACAAACGGCTCGTTTTCCGACCGGTCTCGTTCTGCATCCGCGCACTCTTCGGAACGGTCACGCATAAACAGCATCCGAAACAGCTCCCGCTCTTCGCGCGCAAATCGAATGTACGCCATTCCGCTCGCTTTGTACGGTGGGAACTCGCCGCGTGCCATATCTGTGCGGATGCGTTCGTGATACAAATCGGATGCCGCGTACATGACGGCGTCGTGCACCTCGTCCATGTTCCGGAACAGTCCGAAAATCGGCTTTGTCGATGTGCCGAGCGCGTCGGCAAGGGAACGTGCGGTCAGGGCGGAAATACCGCGTTTCCGGACAAGAGAGAGCGCTGTGTCCACGATCTGCTCTTTGGTAAACAAAAATTTTCGCGGCATGGGATCCTCCTTATCATAAGGCAACGCATGTAGCGCAACTAAAGTGTCATTATTATACACCAAACAAGCGGAATTGTCAAGCATGGTACACGCAAAACAGCGATTTCTCATGGAATTCTAAGAATATGAGAAAACATCCGCATTTTCTTCGTACATCCGACAGAATACTACCCATTTCCCCAAAAATAGCGGCGGCGGAGAATTGGTAGCTTCGCCTATTGCAAATTTTGCTGAGATATGCTATAATCCTTCTCGCACGCCCAAGAGGTTTTTTATTTTCGGAGGAAATCATGGCAGAATCATCCATTGCCGCGTCCAAAGGCGAAATCCAAATGACAAGCGGTTCCTTGTGGAAAAATATGATCCTATTCAGCATCCCGCTCATGCTCTCGCAGCTTTTGCAGGTGCTTTTCAATATGGCGGATGTGGCGGTCGTCGGCAAATTTGCAAGTGCGGAAGCGCTCGGCGCCGTAGGCTCTACGACCATTCTGGTATCTCTGTTCACGGGCTTTCTCATCGGCATGGGCAGCGCGGTCAATGTGCGCGTCGCACAGCATCTTGGCGCAGGAGACAAAAAACGCACCGCGTCGTCGATCCGTACCTCATTTGTGATCTGTCTCGCGACCGGTGTGATCATCATGGTGCTGTGTCTCCTGTCCGCGCGATTTATGCTGGAGCTGCTCGGTACCAAAGAGGATCTCATTGAAGGCGCAGTGCTCTATTTCCGCATCTACGCGCTTGGTATGCCCGCGCTCGGTGTTTTCAATTTCGGCAACGGCGTACTCAGCGCAAACGGCGATACGAAGCGGCCTCTCGCGTATCTGATGATCGCGGGAATTTTGAATGTCATTTTCAATCTCTTTTTCGTCATTGTCTGCGGTATGGCGGAGGATGGTGTTTCGCTTGCCAGCATCATCACGCAGTACGTGTCCGCGGCGCTCATCCTGTGGCACATGGCGCGGCAGAGTGACGCCTGTGCGTTTCATATCGCCGAAGTGCGTCTGGGGCTCGATCGGACCGAGGGAAACCGTATCCTTGCGCTCGGAATCCCTGCAGGATTGCAGAACGCGATCTTCGCCGTCGCCAATCTCTTCATCCAGAGCGCGGTCAACTCCTTTGATTCCGTCATGGTGGAGGGCAATTCCGCCGCCGCCAATGCCGATTCCGTGATCTACAACGTCATGGCTGCTTGCTATACCGCCTGCTCGACCTTCATGGGACAAAATTGGGGCGCCGGCAAACGGGATCGCGTTTTAAAAAGCTACTTCATCGGACTTACATATTCCTTTATGATCGGCGCGATTCTCGGTGGCGCGCTCCTGCTGTTCGGAAGAGAATTTCTCTCCCTGTTCGCCAATGAGGAGGAGGTCATCGAGGCGGGACTCCAGCGCACGCGCATCATGGGTTTCTCATACGCTGTCAGTGCGTTCATGGATTGCACAATCGCTGCCTGTCGCGGTATCGGTAAGAGTCTCGCACCGACGATTATCGTGATCATGGGTTCATGCGTTTTCCGTGTGGCGTGGATCTACACGATTTTTGCCTACTTTCATACCATTCCATCCTTGTATCTTTTGTACATTTTTTCGTGGACGATCACTGCTATCGCGGAAATCACCTGTTTTATCATCAGTTATCGGAAGATGATCGCGCAGCATGACGCCTACACACCGGTTTCGGATTGACCATGTGGATATGTCAAAAAAAGTCAAAACATCCAAGATAAAAGCTCTCTTGTGAAAGAGAGTTTTTTGCATGTGGCGAATTTTGATAATTGTAATGGAAAAGAGACGAAAGCGGTTTTGAAAATGCAATAAAACACACGCCCTTTACAAGGACATAGGGTGATTTATACAATTTGTTATATTTCCTCGAAACGGAATGGAAAAAATCGCATGGAAACGACAAAAAACGCTTGAAATTCCGGACGCACTATAGTATAATAAAAGTGTGTAGATATTGAATCGAAATCGACTGTGTGACAGGACGGAAAGGAGACTGTATGGACGAAAAGCAAAGGATACCGGAGACGGAAGATACCGATCTGCCCGCGTATCTGTTTCATCAGGGGACCAATTTTGAAGCATATTCCTTTATGGGCGTACATTGCATGAATGCGGGAAAAAACGCGCGTGCCAAGGGTGAGATGTGGAAATACTCCGTTCGTGTCTGGGCGCCGAACGCGATCCGTGTCGAATGGGTCGGCGATTTGCCCGAGCTGACGGACGGCTGGAAGCACGGCATACCGCTCACACGCGTCACGGAAGGCGGCATCTGGGAGCTGCATTACCAATCCGCCGTGTCCCTCGAGGGCGTGTTCTATAAATTCGCGGTGACAGGGCGGGACGGTGTGACATGGCAAAAGGCGGATCCGTACGCATTTTACGATGAAACCCTACAGAAAACGGCGTCGATTGTCCATACCCTGCGCCCGTATCCCTGGAATGACCAGGCATTTTTGAAAAAACGGAGCGCCATCGTGTGTCCCAAACCGCGCGGCTTCAAACCAAAGGTACAGCATTTCTACAGCGCTCCGATGCACATCTATGAAATGCACTTAGGTTCGTGGCACACCGTTGATTCCGCGTCCACGAAGGATGGCGCACACTATTGGAGCTATCGCAAAATCGCGGATAAGCTCGCGGAGTATCTGACAGAAATGGGCTATACGCACGTTGAACTGCTGCCGGTCATGGAGCATCCGTTTGACGGCTCGTGGGGTTACCAGGTCTGCGGCTATTACGCACCTACTTCCCGGTATGGGACGCCGGAGGATTTCAAGTATTTCGTGGATACCATGCACCGCGCGGGTATTGGCGTGATTCTCGACTGGGTGCCAGCGCATTTCCCGAAGGATCGCCATGGACTATATGAATTTGACGGACAACCGTGCTATGAATACCAGGGCAAGGATCGCATGGAGCATGCCGGTTGGGGTACCCGCTTCTTCGATGTCGGTCGTCCGGAGGTACAGTCGTTCCTCATTTCCAACGCCTTGTTCTGGCTGCGGGAATACCACGCGGACGGCCTGCGGGTCGATGCCGTAGCGTCCATGCTGTATCTCGACTACGACAAAAAGCCCGGCGAATGGATCCCGAACGCAGAGGGAAACAACCGAAACCTGGAAGCCATTGCCTTTTTCCGCAAGCTCAACACTGCCATCCACAACGAATTTCCGGATGCATTGACCATTGCGGAGGAATCCACCGACTGGCCGATGCTGACAAAACCCGTGGAAGACGGGGGTCTCGGCTTTTCATTCAAATGGAACATGGGATTCGCGAACGATATGTTTGACTATGTCGCCACCGATCCGATTGCGCGGAAATATAAGCACAACAAATTGACGTTTCCACTCATGTACGCGTTCCGGGAGCAGTACATCCTGCCAGTCTCGCACGATGAGGTGGTACACGGAAAAAAGGCGCTTGTGGATAAAATGTTTGGGGAATACGACGACAAATTCGCTTGTATGCGCGCGTTTATGCTCCATATGATGACTATGCCCGGAAAGAAGCTGACGTTCATGGGCTGTGAATTTGCGCAGTTTCGCGAATGGGATTACGAAAACGAGCTGGAATGGTTCATGACGGATTATCCGCGCCATATCGAGATGCAGCGGTTCTTTGCCGCAATCAACAAATTCTATCGTGAGAACCCGCCGTTATGGGAGATCGACGACTCCTGGGACGGCTTCACTTGGATCGACCCGAACGACGCCGACCGCAACATCATTTCCTACCGCCGTAGGGACAAGCACGGCAAAGAACTGATTGTCATCATCAATTACGCGCCGGTCGTGCGGGAGAATTACACATTCCCGGTACCGAAAATGGGGCGGTATGAGGAGGCTTTCTCAACAGACCCATACTCGTTCGGCGGAAAAAATGTACTCAATCCGGAGGCGGTGCGCACCGTCATCGGCACGGATGAAAACGGAGAGCGCATGTGCACCTGCTCCATCACGCTGCCCGCTCTAGGAGGCGTCATCTATCGCAAGGAAAGCGGATCGTGACAGTGCGAACTATAAATACTAAGCCGATGACAGATCGGCAGGGAGGATATATATGTATAAAAAACAGGAATGCGTAGCAATGCTGCTGGCAGGCGGGCAGGGCAGCCGTTTGTATGCCCTTACGGACAAGACGGCAAAACCCGCGGTCCCGTTCGGCGGCAAGTACCGGATCATCGATTTTCCCATGTCCAACTGCGTCAACTCAGGCATATACACTGTGGGTGTGCTGACCCAATATCAACCGCTCGTCCTCAACGAATATATTGGCAACGGCAGTCCGTGGGATCTCGACCGAAACCAGAGCGGCGCGACCGTTCTGCCGCCGTATCAGGGAAAGTCGGGCGCGGACTGGTACAAGGGCACGGCGAACGCTATCTATCAGAATCTCAATTTCATCAACCGTTATGACCCCGATTATGTCCTCATCCTCTCCGGCGATCATATCTACAAGATGGACTACAGCAAAATGCTCGCCGCGCACAAGGCGAAGAACGCCGACTGCACAATCGCGGTACTGGAGGTTACGCTGGAGGAAGCAAGCCGGTTCGGCATCATGAATACCGACGACGAATTGCGGATCGTGGAATTTGAGGAAAAGCCGAAGCACCCGAAGAGCACCAAGGCGTCGATGGGCATCTATATTTTCAACAAAGAGCTGCTCGCGAAATATCTGACCGAGGACGAGGCGGATCCGGATTCCTCCAAGGATTTCGGCAAGAACATCATCCCCAAAATGCTTGCCGACGGTCGTGCCATGTATGCGTATCCTTTTTCCGGCTACTGGAAAGATGTCGGAACGATACAGTCTCTGTGGGAAGCGAACATGGACCTGCTCGATGAGAAATCCACGCTTGACCTTGCCGATCCGGGCTGGCTGATCTATTCCCGCAACAACGCATTTCCGCCCCATTTTGTCGGCAATTACGCGAAAATTTCCCACTCGCTTATCACGGAGGGCTGCCAGATCGAGGGAATCGTTGAAAATTCCGTCCTGTCGAGCGGCGTAAAGGTGGCGCGCGGCGCGTATATCAAGGATTCCGTGATCATGTCCAACGTGACCATCGGCGAGGGCGCGACCATCAACTACAGCATCATCGACAGTGATACCGCGATCGGCGCAGGCAGCGTCATCGGACGTACGCGCAGCGCGGATGAAAAGATTACCGTCATCGGCTCGGAGCTGACCATCGAACCCGGCAGGGACATCCCCGGCGGCAGCATGGTCAACAAGGAATGGCTCCGCGAGCACGTTCAGAAATAAGGAGGGAGTACACACATGTCAGTCTGCGGCATTATATTTTCCAACATTCACGACCATAATATCCCTGAGCTGACCCGGTACAGGACCATCGCGTCCGTTCCCTTCGGTTGTCGGTACCGCTTCATCGACTTTACGCTGTCGAATATGGTCAACTCCAACATCTACAACATCAACGTCATCACACATTACAACTACCAATCCCTGATGGACCACATCGGTTCCGGTAAGGACTGGGATCTGGCGCGCCGTTCCGGTGGTATCAAAATCCTGCCGCCGTACATCACTGCGTACGCCAACAACATCAACGCCCTGTACCGTACCAGACTGGAAGCGCTCAAGAGTGTGAATTACTCCATCAGCCGTATCAAGGATGAGTATGTCATCATGTCCGACTGTGACGTGATCTGCAATGTAGACTTCAACGACATCATCGAAAATCACATCAAAACCGGCGCGGATATGACGCTCGCTGTCAAATCCGTGGATCTGACCCCGGAGTCGGCGAAAATCAACGTGCTGTTCGATTCTGACGAGGACGGAAGGGTGCGGGATATTCTCGCGTATCCGACCCAGTTTACCGGACGTGCCGACATCGGTCTGAACATCGTTGTGATGCGTACCGACTATCTGAAACAAATCGTGCTCGACGCCATTGCGCACAATTACACGAGTCTGACCTCCGACATTCTCGCGCGTAATATGAAAAACCGCAACTTCCGCGTCTACAAATACGATGGCTATTTCGCCTGCATCTCCTCGTTTGCCGACTATTATGCGCACAGCATGGAGCTGCTCAGCGACGCTGCTGCACGTGACGCGCTGTTTGGTGTGAAGGATCGTCCGATCTACACCAAGGTGCGCAATTCCGTGCCGGCGTTCTACGCTGCGTCCTCTTCCGTACGCAATTCCATGATCGCGGACGGCTGTGAGATCGAAGGCAGCGTGGAAAATTCCATCCTGTTCCGCGGCGTGAAAATTGGTAAGAACGCAACGGTCAAAAACTCCATCATCATGCAGGATTCCATCATCGGAGACGGCGCGTTCCTCAACCATGTGATCACCGATAAAAACGCTGTGGTGCGTGACAATCGTATGCTGGCAGGCGCGGATGTCCAACCGTTCTACATCCAGAAAGGGCAGATGATTTAAGGAAGCCTCTGATTTAAGGTTATTTTTGCGATAAAAGCCCCTATATTTTAGCCTTTTATCGCAAAAATCCGTTTTACTCAGAGGTTCCTTAAGGATACGCGGAACGGATTTCCGTTTCATAAAATGATGGCTTGAAAAGAGGTTTCCCTATGAAAAAAATACTGTACGCAGCATCTGAGGCACTTCCGTATGTTTCTACCGGTGGATTGGCAGACGTGATCGGTTCCTTACCGAAGGCGGTCAAGCGGGAGCTTGGCGAGGACGGCGACATTCGTGTGGTTATCCCGCTGTATCCGTCGATCCGCAAGAAATTCGCTGAAAAAATCGAGTTGGTGCGTGAATTAAACGTCAAGCTGGCGTGGCGGAATCAGTACTGCGGCATTTGGCAGACCGTATCAGAGGGCGTCACATTCTATTTCATCGACAACGAGTACTATTTCAACCGTCCGTCACTGTACGGCAGCTTTGACGACGGCGAACGCTTTGCCTATTTCGGAAAGGCAATCCTGGAGCTGATGGCGGCGGTGGATTTCTATCCGGATGTGCTGCACGCCAACGACTGGCAGACCGCGACCGCCGTGATCTATCTGAAGCGGAAATATGCGCACTTGGCGGCATATCAGCCCATTCGTGCACTGTTCACAATCCACAATATCGATTATCAGGGTATCTATGACTTTTCCATTCTCGGCGATGTGTTTGAGCTTGCGGAATGGGATCGCGGCATCGTCGAGTACAACGGCTGCATCAATCTCTTAAAGGGCGCTATCGTCTGCGCGGATAAGGTCAGCACGGTCAGCGAACGGTACACGGATGAGATCCTCACCGAATACTACGGAAGCGGTCTGCACCATATCCTGCGCGCCAACCGGGACAAACTCTGCGGCATCACCAACGGCATAGATACGCATTACTACAACGCCGCGATCGATCCGGAAATTGCCGCGAACTTCACACCGGACGATCTCTCCGGCAAGGCAGTCTGCAAGGCGGATCTCGAGTCCACCTGTGGATTTACGCACGCGCCGGAAACTCCCATTGTCGCGATGGTATCCCGTCTCGCTGCCCACAAAGGCTTTGATCTCGTGCGCCGGATTTTAGAGGAAACGTTGCGGGAGACCGAAATGCGCTTTGTTCTCCTCGGCACCGGTGAGTTTGAGCTGGAGGATTACTTCTCCGACCTTGCCGCGCGGTACCCGGATCGCGTTTGCGTGCGGCTGGAGTACAACAAATCTTTGTCGAAGAAATTCTATGCCGGCGCGGATCTCTTCCTCATGCCGTCCAAGAGCGAGCCGTGCGGACTGGCGCAGATGATCGCGTCGCGCTACGGTACTGTACCGGTCGTGCGGGAAACCGGCGGATTGTACGACACGATCCACGCGTACAATAAGTACACCGGCATGGGCAACGGCTTCTCCTTTACAAACTACAACGCGCATGAAATGAAAGCCGTGATCGAGACCGCCATCGCCATGTATCAAGACGAGAAGCCGGCGTGGGAAGCGCTTGTCAAAAGTGTCATGCAGGTCGATTTTTCGTGGCGCGTTTCGGCAAAAAAGTACATTGCGCTGTACGAAAAAATGCAGTAAAATACAGGCAGGCGCTGAAACTCGGTTTTTTGTCACAAGTCCGGATAAAAGGCTTTTTGGTTAAAAAACTATGGAAGCGCTTTCCAGGAGCATCGGTCGTAGGGGGAGACGCACGTTTTCCCCTATACGCCGTATCCCCAATTGCACATTTCCCCATTCACTGAGAAGAGGTAGAGTAAACATGGATAGCAGAAAACAACCCATCACCGAGACAAGCATCCGGGAAGCCTTATCGTCCAAACTGACCCGGTATTTCGGCTGTGAACCGTCGGAAGCCACCGCGGAGCAGATGTACAAGGCGACGATCATGACCGTGAAGGACATCCTTACCGAAAAGCGGCAGACCTTCCACGAAAAGGCAAAAAAGCAGCACCCGAAAAAGGTCTACTATCTGTGTATGGAATTTCTCATCGGCCCGTCGCTCAAAAACAACCTGCGCAATCTAGGACTTGCCGACGAATACCGCGCGGTGCTTGCCGATATGGGATTCGCCCTCGACGATATCTACGCGATGGAACCGGATCCGGGGCTGGGCAACGGAGGACTTGGCAGATTGGCGGCGTGCTTCATGGATTCCCTGACCGCCCTCGATTATCACGCCACCGGTTTTTCGATCCTGTACGAATACGGTCTGTTCAAACAGAAGATCATCGACGGCAACCAGGTTGAACTGCCGGACAACTGGATGCAGAACGGCGATACTTGGCTCGTACCGCGTACCGACAAAGCGTTTGACATCCGGCTCGGCGGCAACGTCAAGGAGGAGTGGGAGAACGGCAAATGCAACATTTCATATGAGAATTACGAGGACGTGCGCGCGGTGCCGTACGATATGATGATCTCCGGCGCGGATTGTGAAGCCGTCAACGTGCTGCGGCTGTGGAAAGCGGTCGGTACGTCGAATCTCAATATGAAGCTGTTCTCGCAGGGACAGTATGTCGCGGCAATGGAGCAATCGTCGCAGGCAGAGGTTATCTCCAAGGTGCTGTATCCCTCCGATGAACACGACGAGGGCAAGCTGCTGCGCCTGACCCAGCAGTATTTTCTCGTGTCCGCGTCGCTGCAATCCATCATCGCCGATCATCTCTCCGGTTATGGCACGCTCTACAACTTCCCGAGCAAGGTAGCGATCCACATCAACGATACCCATCCCGCGCTCGTGATTCCGGAGCTGATGCGCATTCTCATGGACGTCTATTCCTACACCTGGGACGCCGCATGGAGTGTTGTGACGCGCGTTGTATCCTATACGAATCACACCGTGCTGCCGGAAGCACTCGAAAAGTGGAACGTATCTCTCTTCCGTCTGAAGCTGCCGCGGATCTACATGATCATCGAGGAGATCAACCGCAGATTGTGCGCCGATCTCTGGAATATGTATCCCGGCGACTGGGATCGCATTTCCCGCATGGCGATCATCGGCTATTCGCAGGTGCGTATGGCAAATCTGAGCGTCGCGGCGTCCCATACCGTAAACGGCGTGTCGGCGCTCCATTCCGAGATTCTCAAAAAGACCGTTTTCCACGACTATTACAAGGCGATGCCGTATAAATTCACCAATGTCACGAACGGTATCGCGCACCGCCGCTGGCTTTGCTACTCCAATCCCGGACTGTCCGCACTGCTCGATGAGACGATCGGTACGGAATACCACAAGAATCCAGAAACGTTGTCCGAATTTCGAAAGTATGAGGACGACGCGGCGATCCATGACAAGCTGCGCGCGATCAAGGCGGAAAACAAGCTCACGCTGTCGAAGTGGGTCAGCAGCCGGGAAGGCATTCTGCTCGATGTACATTCCGTATTCGATGTGCAGGTCAAGCGGATCCACGAATACAAGAGACAGCTGCTCAATGTGCTGAAGATCATCAGCCTCTATAACGATATCCTTGAGAACCCGAACGGCAATTACACGCCGACCACATTCATCTTCGGCGGTAAGGCGGCGCCCGGCTATTATATGGCAAAGGACATCATCAAGCTGATCTGGAGTGTAGGCAAGGAGATCCGACACGACAAGCGGGTACGCGAGCTTTTGAACGTCGTATATCTGGAGGAATACAATGTCAGCATGGCGGAGGTGCTCATGCCGGCAAGCGACATCAGCGAGCAGATCTCCCTCGCCGGTAAAGAAGCCAGCGGTACAGGCTGTATGAAGTTTATGATCAACGGTGCGCTGACCCTTGGTACCCTTGACGGTGCGAATGTGGAAATGCGCGATGCGGTCGGACCGGAGAATATCTATATCTTCGGGCTCCATACCGAGGATGTGGACGCACTGTGGAAAACCGGCTACGATTCCCGCATGTACTACCACAACAGCGACAGACTACACAAAACCATCGACCGGCTGGGCGGCGCATTCGCGGGCAACACATTCGGACACATGGTCGACTATTTCTTAAACAGCTACGGCGTATCCGATCCGTATATGTGCCTTGCCGACTTTGATTCCTATTTCGCGGAGTACCAGAAGATGATGCGTGTGTATGCGGAACCGGAAAAGTGGACGCGCCAGTCGCTTGTCAATATCGCCGGCGCCGGATATTTCGCAGCCGACCGCAGCATCCGCGAGTATGCCGAAAATATCTGGCACATATCCCCTGTATTATGAGCGTCACGGAGCAGAAATACAGCACTGTCTACGGACGGGATATGTCCCTGCACGGCGCGTTTCCCGATAACGACTTTGTGACCTTTTCTGTGACGCTGACCGAACCGGCTTCTCATGTGACAATGGTGATTCATGGCGACGGCTGGGGCAGGGATAATACCATCTACCGCGAATATCCGCTCGAGAAAAACGGTAAGACGGCGTTCACCGTATCCCTGTCTATGGCTGTCCTGTGCCGCACGATGGAGCTGACCGACAACGGACTCTTCTATTACCACTACCGGGTAGAGCGCATGGAAGGGACAAAGTCCGGAAAAACCGCGTATTTCGGCGGTGAGGAGCCTACCAGGCTCCAACTGCTGGGTGAGGAGAGTCACGACGAACGGCAGTTATACGTGTTCACGCATACGTACACGGAGCCGCAGGCATGGCGAGAGGGCGTGATCTACCACATCTTCGTCGATCGTTTTGCGCAGTCGCGTACCATGGACAAATCCGGCTGGCAAAAGTCGGGCACGGTGCTCGATCCGGACTGGGAAAACGGTGTGCCGCAGTATGGGGAATATCCCGGCGCGCCAGTCGCGAACAACGTCTTTTTCGGCGGCGATCTCTATGGTGTGGCGGAGAATCTGCCCTATATCGCAGCGTTGGGTGTGAAAACGCTCTACCTGTCCCCGATCTTCGATGCCGCGTCCAACCACAAGTATGATACCGGTGATTATCTCCGCGTGGATGCTATGTTTGGCGGCGACGCTGCGTTGCGGAATCTCGTGGAGAAGGCGGGTGCGATGGGGATCCGGATCCTTCTGGACGGTGTGTTCAATCATACCGGCAGCGACAGCGTCTACTTCAACAGGGAAGGGCACTATCCCTCGGTCGGCGCGTACCAGTCCAAGGATTCGCCGTACGCGGATTGGTACACGTTCCGCCATTTTCCGGACGAATACGATTGCTGGTGGGGTGTGAAAATTCTGCCGCGCCTCTCCTCCGACAATCCCTCCTTCCGCGCATTTCTTTTGGGAGAAGTCATTCCGAAATGGATGGACATGGGTGTGTACGGTTGGCGGCTGGACGTGGCGGACGAACTCTCGGACAGCTTTCTATCCGATTTCCGTGTAACGGTGCGAACCCAGAATTCGGACAGTGTGGTGATCGGCGAGGTTTGGGAGGACGCGACAGATAAGATCAGCTATAATGTGCGCAAGCAGTATTTTCGCGGCAGAGAACTGGATGGTGTGATGAACTATCCACTGCGAAAAGCGATTTTGACCTATTTGCGCGATAAAAACGCCGATCACTTCCGCAAAACGACAGAACGACTGTACCGCAGGTATCCCAAATGGGCAAGCGATTGCCAGATGAATTTTCTTGGCACGCACGACACCATACGGATTCTGACGGCATTGGGCGGAGAGGCGGAGGGTGTACATACAAACGCGGAGCTTGCGAACATGCGCATGGCGCCGGAGGAACGGGAGGCAGCTTGTAAAAAACTCATCCTTGCCTACGCGATATTGGCGGCAATGCCGGGCGTACCGTCCGTTTTCTATGGAGATGAAGCGGGACTCGAGGGATATCACGACCCGTTCTGCCGTCGTCCGTTTCCATGGCACCGCATCGAACCGACGCTGCTCACCGCATATCGAGAGATCGGTATAACCAGACTGCGAGAGCCGCTGTTCCGGGACGGCGAATACCGTGTGATCCAGTGTACGCCGACGCGGCTCACATTTGTTCGAACGCCGTTTGCCGACGAAGCCTACTTTCTGTGCATCGTTGTCAATCTGAGCGACGCGCCCGCAAAGCTGCGCAGCTGTCCGGGAGCGAAAACCATTCTCGCACTGCCGGAGCCAGGTGTAGATGAGACCGTTCTTGCGCCGATGAGCGTCCGGTATCTCCGCTGTCCGATCGGTGCATCTCCGGAGGACTGTCAAATTGTATAAAAACAAAGCCTGCGATCTGTGTGTTATCCACAAATCACAGGCTTTTCCCGTTTCATGATAGCAGCGTGCGCTGTAGTCGTACCACATTGAACGCCGTTTTGGTTAGTGCTTCCGCAGCGCGTGTTATCGATTCCGCCAAGGTCATCGGCGCCTGCACGATCGGGAAAACCGCCGACATGCCGCAATCATACAGCGTGCGCTCCGGCAGAATATCCGCCTGTCCGCAGAGATTCACACATGGTACGCCGGCTGCCTTCGCATAGCGCGCAACAACGGATGGCAGCTTTCCGTGCGCGGTTTGCCTGTCCGTGCGTCCTTCTCCGGTGAAAACGAGCGCACAATCCGCCAGCAACTCCGGGTATCCGATCGCGCGGAGAATCGCGTCCGCACCAGGGATGAGCCGACCGCCAGCCGCCAACAGCCCGAATCCCAAACCACCGGCAGCGCCTGCGCCATCCGTCAGCGGATCGATTGCCGGATACCGCATCGATAGCACAGCCGCGTACTGCCGCATGCCGTTTTCCAGGATTTCCACGGTTTCCGGAGCGGCGCCCTTTTGCGGAGAAAACATCCGGGACGCGCCATTTTCGCCATACAGCGGAACCGCTGCGTCGTACAAAAGGCAAAGCTCCATATCCGACAGCAATGCTTGTACTGCGGACAGATCGATATCCGCGACCCGAGAGAGCAGTCCGCCGCCAAACACACCATGGATTTCCAGTCCCTGCGCATCGAAAAAACGCGCACCCATTGCCGCAAGCGCACCGATACCGCCGTCGTTTGTACCGCTGCCGCCGAGACCAAGAAGTATCCTGTGAAATCCGCGGCTGCGCAGATAAACGAGCATTTTCCCGACACCGGCGGTCGAAGCGACAAGTGGATCCAGTCCGTGCAGCTTTGCAAAGCCGAGACCTGCGCACGATGCCGCATCGAATACGGCAGACCGTACGCCGTTTTTTGTGCCGAGATCGTAATACACCACGTCGATGGAAAAGCCGAACGGATCCACAGAGGGCGCAATGCATGCCTGACCGGACAACGCCTTGCCGAGTGCCTCTGCACTGCCTTCTCCGCCATCCGCTGCCGGGAGCACACGAACCAACGCGCCCTCATCCGCCATACGGATTCCGTCCGCGATCGCCTGTCCCGCCTCTATGGAGGAAAGCGCACCTTTGAAGGAATCCGATACGACAAGATACATGTTTGCCGCCGTCATGCTTGCTGTTCCGCCTGAAAATGGCACGGGGACGCGAAAAATTTGTTCAAATCGATCCGGTACACATGGTCGTCATCGGCGCGGAAGCTGAGTTTTTTCGCGAATCCGTCCGGGCAACCGGCAAGCGCAGCATCCGTAAACCGCGCCGCGGCGACATCGATTCGATGGAGAAACGACATAGCGGTGCGCACTAAGATGATCATCACTTCCTCATCAAAGCTGTCTGCCATCGGGCGGATCGTGTGAAAAACGCCGCCGTCCTTGTCGATCGCGAACTGACAGACGCCGAGAATGCCGGTGATTTTTGTGCCGTCCTCGTTGACATTCGCGGCGAGATACGCAAAATCCTCTGCGTAATACGGGGTGTCGCAAACCGTACACAGCTCCTTTTGCAGCTCTTTCTCCTCAATCGGTCGTACAATGAACATAGATAGTCCTCTTTTCTTCCAAGAATCCTCTGAATAAATCGGATTTTTGCAATAAAGGCTGAGATATAGGGGCTTTTGTCGCAAAAAATAACCTGAAATCAGAGGCTTATCAATTGTCAGTCTTTTCCGCGCAGAGACGCGATCTCCGTCTCCGTCAGATACCGCCATTTGCCGCAGGGCAGGGTACCAAGCTCCACACCGCCCATCTGGATCCGCGTGAGTGCGTATACCTTTTTCTCATGTGCCTCGCACATCCGCCTGATCTGCCGGTTTCGTCCCTCATACAGCGTAAACTGTACCACAGTCGCCGGATTGCCGCGATACGTACAGTCTACAATCCGTTTAGTTTCGACCGGCTTTGTCATCCGTCCGTCCAGCTCGATGGACTCGCCGAGGGAGCGAATCTCCGCACCGGTCAGCTTTCCGCCGATGGTTGCGAGGTACACTTTTGGCACCTCGTGGGACGGATGGGTCAGCCGATTCGTCAGCTCCCCATCGTCGGTGCAGAGCAGTAGTCCGTCCGAATACATATCCAGCCGCCCGACCGGATACACACGGCAGGGCACACCTTTGAGCAGTTCCGAAATGGTAGACCTCCCGCGATCGTCCGACAGCGTCGTCACATATCCGACCGGCTTGTGGAGCAGAATATACGTGTATTTGCGCACACCACCGGACAGTGGCAGACGGATGCGCCGCCTGTTCCAGCAAACTTCGTCCACCGCCGGGTCGATTTTCTGTCCCATTTCGGCTGTTGTACCGTTGACGGTCACATGGCCCGCTTCTATTTCTTTTTCCGCCGCACGCCGGGACAGAACACCACAGTCGCTGAAAAACTTTTGCAGTCGAATCTCCATCGAGAAGCCTTCCTTTTCTCTATATCCATTGTTTATCCTACAGTGTATTACATCAGCACGTGCCGAACAGTCTGGCGAAGAACCCAGGCTCCGTTTCCGGTAGCGGAACATCCGCACAGGCGACAAGCGGCAGGGAACCGATTTCATTGCCATTCGCGAAAAAGCGGACCAAGCCAAGAGAGTCTCCGGCATGTACCGGCGCGAACACGATATGCGGCGCTTCGATCACGTGCGTTACCGTCGGATGATCCCGCAGAACCGCCGACAGCGCGTCCGTATTACAGATTGCCACAAAACCATCCGCCGCGCCGACACAGGGAATCTCACAGACAAACGTGCCCTTTTCGGCAAGCGTCACCTCGGAAAAACGCGTGAAACCGTAATCGAGCATTGCACGATGGTCGCGCCAGTCATCCGGTGCGTTGAGCGTGACCGCCACCAATTCCACACCGTTTTGCTTTGCCGCCGATACGAGACAGCGACCGCTTTTGCGCGTGAAGCCGGTTTTGACGCCGATCACATCCGCGCACTGTTTCAGAAGTCTGTTGTGGTTGACCAGCACACGCACGCCGTCGCCGTCCTGCATCGGGATCGTGTGGCGATATGTCGAGACGATCCGTGCGAAATCCGGATTCGACAATGCATATGCCGTGAGTCGCGCGAGATCTGCCGCTGTTGTGTAATGCTCCGGGTCGTCTAATCCGTGTGGATTGGTAAAGTGCGTGTCGCGCAGCCCAAGCGCAGCGGCTTTTTCGTTCATCATAGCAGCGAATCCCGGAATATCGCCTCCGATCGCGTACGCAATGGCAGCCGCGGCGTCGTTCGCGCTTTCGAGCATCAGGGAATAGAGCAGATCCTCCAGCGTCAACACCTCGCCGGACGCCAAATATACCGATGATCCCTCCACGCCGACCGCACCTGCGTCGACGGTGACAGGAGTGGACAGTGCGCCGTTCTCGATTGCCACAAGGGCAGTCATGATCTTCGTCGTGCTTGCCATCGGAAGGCGCTCGTCCCGGTTGCGCGCGTAAATGATCTCGCCGCTTGTGATCTCCATGAGCACCGCCGCTTCCGCCGATACCGAAACATCCTCCGCGGATAGCGTGGCGGGGAGCGTCAAACAAACACAAACGCACAAAAACAGTGCCAAAAGTCGTTTTCGCATACAATCCTCCACAAAACGATGATTCGAAGAAAAGTATGCGCCGTGTTTGGGATAGGCATACGAAAAAAAGCGCGCCAATCTGTACCGTTTTCGCCAAAAGAAACATGCGCGACAGCCTGCTTTGCTCACTGCATAATCGCGTTGTGCTTATTCTAAGGAACCTCTGAATGAATCGGATTCTTGCAATAAAAGGCTGAAATATAGGGACTTTATCGCAAAAATAACCTTATATCAGAGGCTTCCTTATTCCACATCGTTCTTTTTGCCGAAGATTTCACGAAACCGTTCGACAAGGTCCGGCGATTTTTCGATCAGACCCACCACAGACGACACCGGATCGGTCGCACCGCCGTTGCCGCAGGGTGCATTGATGTTCAGCATACTCACGTTCCCGTCCGGCTGCACCACTAAAAAACCGACCGGCTGGACCGTCAGACCTGTTCCACCGCCACCGCCAAAATTGTTCCCCGACGGCTTTCCATTTGCGTTGGTGCCGTCCTTTTTCTGGTAATCGATGCCGCCGGATACATATCCGACCGTTACCTTGGAGATGGGGATGATCACCACGCCGCCGGAGGTGTTGATCGGTTCGCCGACGATGGTGTTCGCATCGAGCATGGAACTGATGGAATCGAGGTTTGTTTTATTCATGTCATTGAGTTTGCTGTTTTCCGCCATGGGTAGCCCTCACTTTCCTGTTCAATAAATCATATGCCGTTATGCCTTTTTTATCTGCGGATCCACGCCGCAAGAAATTCCGCGCCGGTATGCAGTACGGAGCCGGGGCGGATGGTCAGCGTGAAATCTACGTCGTACACGGTCTGCGGCGCCGCAAAATCCACACGGATTGCCAATGCATCGTGTGCGAGCGGCTGCAGCCTGGTGTGACAGTCTAGAATCTCCAATAGATATGCTGCGGACTGCGAAAGAATGCCGAAATGGATGGCAGCCTGTGCCGCATCTTCTCCGCCGGATGTCACATGGAGTCGTGAGACGGTACATTCCATCCTGCCAAGAAAGCGCGGAACTGTGTCGAGCACGGCTTGCAGCAGCGGCGTCATCTCGCGCAGCCGATCCCATGTGCCGACAGCCTCCGTTTCGTGTGCCGCGGCAATTTTCGGTTTCTTGCAAGCATCGGAATCGACCGTTTTATTCTTTTGCGCGTTCTTTTGCTGTTTGCGCGCCGCCTTTTTCGCTTCCTTCGCGAGCCGCTTTTGGTGCCGCTTGTAGGTAAACTTGCGTAAATCGACGGAGGTAGTCGTCTCTCGCGGATAGGTGAACACGCGAATTTTGCAGATTTCTATATCTATGCGCAGTGTTTTTTGCAGTCGAAAACGAACAGAGAACGGAATGGAGCCGAGCACAAGCAAAAACAGCACAGTCCCGCACAGAATCCACACCGCTTTCATGGTACCGCCTCCTTTCGCCTATCTCGTGTCAATCCTCCGGCAGCGCAAAATCCGCATCGGTGACAGCGCCCGCAAGTTGCATCTCTTCCGCAGGCGAATCGCCTGTATCATCGCTGCCTGTTTCGGATTCCGTGCCGCTTTCCTCCGCCATGGAATCGTCAGTCGCGTCCGGGACAGTGTCAGCTGCGGTAAGGATCGTCTCGTCCGGTGCGATGTCGATTTTTTCACCGTTTTCGCCACGCACCTGTACCACCGGCAGCTCCATCAGTGAGTCTATACCGAATACGCGCAGGAAATCCGCGGTCGTGCGATACAGGGTTGGTCTGCCGGGCGCGTCCAGTTTGCCACAGGGTTCAATGAGGCTCTTTTCAAGCAGTGCCGTTACCGCGTACGAAGAATCCACACCGCGCACCGTATCGACAAACGCACGTGTCGTCGGCTGGTTGTACGCGATCACCGCGAGCACTTCAAGCAACGATTGCGACAGCTTGCCGCCCCGTCGGATACCGAGGGCCGTTTTGATCTCCGCTGCATATTTTTCGCGCGTACAGATCTGACAGCTGTCCGGAAATGTTACGAGCAATACGCCGCGCGGCAGAATCGATGTGTCGTTGTAGACCTTTTTCCATTCCTCCACCAGCGCACGGCATTTTCCAGGTGTTACCTGTAAGGTTTCCGCCAATTTTTCATAGGTGAGCGGATGACCGGCGGCAAACAGGCACGCCTCCAAGATCGCGTAGCTTTCCGTATCCGTGCGTACCGCCTCCATAGCGTCGCTTTGCGCAATGCTTTCCATTTTCACTGTATCCCCTTTACGCGTATTCCGTCAATGCTTCAAGCAGCTCCGCGTCCGGCTCATTTTTGAGAATGAGCGCCACATGATCCGCCAGATCGACCACGCAGCCAGCATCCGTTTCGTCTGGATCGGGTTCCAAAAGCGCGACCACGTGTACCTTCATCAGCTCCAGTATAGACAAAAATTTCGCAATTTGTTCGGAATGGGAGCGGGAATCGAGAAAATACCGGTCGAGATACAGGCGACTGTCCCGGTGCAGTCTGGCAAGCAGATCCGCCGTGACCAGCTGTACCGGCACATGCGGCTGATGTACGATGGGATCAAATGCCGTGTCCGGATCCTTTTTCGCGAGCTTTGTTTCCGATACCGACAACGCGTGAATGAGCGCCCTGCGGAGCAGCTCCACGTCGTGCGGCGCGACATATGTGCGATCCGGTGAAATGTCGTCCTGTTCCTTGACCATACGCCCGCCATAGAGCGCATACAGATCCGACAGCTCTCCTGCTGCCAGCTTGGCTTTTTGATATTCCAGCACCGCGTCTCGCAGAGAGATGCGCGGATCGTCCTCTACTTCCGGATTGCGCGGCAGGAGCATCCGGCTTTTCAGCAGCATCAGCTCGCTCGCCATGTAGAGAAATTCCGCGGCGACGTCCAGTCCTGCCTCCAGATTGTGTGCGATATACGCCATATATTGGTCGCAGAGCAGTGCGATCGGAATGTCGTCGATGTTGATTTTGTTCTTAATGATCAGTGTCAGAAGCAGATCCAGCGGTCCCTCGAACTGATCGAGCTTGTAGTTGATCGTGTTTTCCATCGATCAAAGCCCCGGGATGAGATGCACGAGCGCAAACATGCCGGCCGCGAGCCAGTTCACCAGGGTAGAGAGGATTCCGTCGAGAAATCCGAGCCACAGACAGACAAGCAGGGCAAGCTGGATGTACCGTTCATACCGCATGATACCGAAATAGTACTTTTGCGGCAGGAAAACGAGGAAAATGCGCGAACCGTCCAAAGGCGGAACAGGCAGAAAATTGAAAACCGCGAGACAGAGATTGAGTGAGTAGAAGTACTGCAGGAGGGAAATCGACGCCCACTGGATCCAGCCGCCAATGGAGGAGTGCGCGCCGGTTTTATTGAAGATCGCGGCAAGCACAGAGGCTATGAGGATCCCGCAAAACGCCATAAGAATATTGGAAACCGGTCCCGCGAGTGCGGTCAATGCCACATCGCGCTTTGGTTTTTTGAAATAGCGGGAATCGATCGGCACCGGTTTTGCCCAACCGAAGCGGAAGAGCAGCATACAGATCGTGCCGATTGGATCGAGGTGCTTCAGCGGATTGAGCGTCAGCCGTCCCATCGCTTTGGCAGTCGGGTCACCGAGCTTATACGCCATCCATCCGTGCGCCACCTCATGCACCGTAAGCGCGATGAGAATGCAGGGGATCGAGAAAAGGTACCGGGTCAGATAGGACACAAATGTCGCAGACAAGAGAAGCTCCTCCTAAATCCATGATTATTCCGCGTCTAGACGGACGAGATCGGCATAGGTTTCCCGTGCGACCGCCACAGTCGCCTCGCCGCCCTCGATCGCAATGACCGGCGGACGCGGGATCCGGTTGTAGTTCGATGCCATCGAGTAATTATACGCACCGGTCACCAGTACTGCCAGCAGATCGCCACGACACGGCTTTGCGATGGATACACCCTCTGCCAACAGGTCTCCGCTTTCGCAGCACCGTCCGGCGATCGTGCAGAGAAAATCCGCCGGCGCGTCCGCTTTTTCCGCGTGTACCACTGTGTAGCGCGAGCCGTACAGCGTGTACCGCGGATTGTCGGGCATACCGCCGTCTACGGAAACGTAATTACGGAAGCCGGGGATCTCTTTGACGGAGCCGACCGTGTAGACAGTCGCACCGGCAGCGGCGACAATGCTGCGTCCCGGTTCCATGTAAAGTATCGGCTGCGGGATTGCCAGTGTACGGCACATATCGCGTACCGTATCGCCGATCTCGCGGATGCAGGCTTGCGTGTCGAATACTGGATCGTCCTCCACATACCGAACGCCGAAACCGCCGCCTAAATTGAGAATACGCGCCATATAGCCGGTCTTATCATACACCTTGCGCACGAATGCCAGCATGATTTCCGCCGCGTCCCGGAACGGTTCCGAAGAGAAAAGCTGTGAACCGACATGGCAGTGGAAGCCGTCCACGGTAAGATGTGCCATCGACAGCGCTGTCTCCACGAAGGCAAGCGCCTGACCGGTCAGGATCGCCATGCCAAATTTCGAGTCTACATTGCCGGTTGTAATTTTCTGATGTGTGTGCGGATCAATGCCGGGGGTGATGCGCAGGAGAATGTGCGGCGTTTTCCCGGACACTTCCGCGATTTTTTCAAGCGCGTTCAGTTCATCGGTGCCGTCCACGACAATGTGCCCGACGCCAAGCTCTACGGCATAGGCGAGATCCGCGTCCGTCTTGTTATTGCCATGGAAAAAGACGCGCTCCATCGGAAATCCTGCGGCATGCGCGGTGTAAAGCTCTCCGGACGATACGCAGTCCGCGTACATCTCCTCCTCCGCCATCACGCGGTACAGCTTTCGGAAGCAAAGCGATTTTCCGGCAAACACAGGCGCGGCGCCGGGACCGAAATGGGCGGCAAACGCGTTCTTATAGAATCGACACTGCTTTCGCACGGCGTCCATATCGAGATAATACGCGGGCGTGCCGAATTTCACGGACAATTCTGTGGCATCCAGACCGGCGATGGTCAGATGCCCGGTTTCGTTTACGGAAAAGGAAGGATGCAGAAGCATGGTGGTCTCCTTACAGAAAAATTTGCGTGGTATGGGGTTACATCGCGGCGGCGGTGAGGATCTGCTTCCAGAGCTCGTCCCGTCCCTCGCCGGATTTTGCGGAATAGAGAATGTACGGCACCTCCGGCATTTCGTCTGCCATGCGCGCGGTGAATTTGTCCCGTTCGCTCCGATTGAGCTTGTCCGCCTTGGTGCCGACGACGACAAAATTCATCCGACTTTCCGTCAGGTATTCGAGCATGTTCCAGTCGTCCTCTGTAGGACCGATCCGGCTGTCAATGAGCTGACACACGAGATGCACCGCATCGATATGCGGATTGTTTGTAAAATAGCCGTCGGTCAGCGCGGACCAGCGTTTTTTGTCCTCCGGGGAACGCTTCGCATATCCATAGCCGGGCAGGTCGACGAAATAGAGCTTCCGATCGATGGTATAAAAATTGACAGTGATCGTTTTCCCCGGTTCTCCGCTGACGCGCGCCAATGCCTTCCGGGCAAGCAGGGAATTGATCAGCGAGCTTTTCCCGACATTGGAACGACCGGAAAAGGCGATCTGCGGCAGACGGTCGGCGGGAAACTGCTTCGGCAGTCCGGCGGACATCACAAGCGCCGCGTTGTTCAGATTGAGCTTCATATTCTATGGCTTCCTTTGCTGCATTTGGAATTTTCGGGAAGTCTGGCGGATTCTGGCGTGCTTACAGGGTGGTGTAGTGCGTGTCCGACTGTGTGCTGCCGGGAAGGATCGTGCATGGCTCCGCTGTGACCGGCTTTGCCTGCTCCGCGGTTGGCAGAGTGCTGGCGGCTTCCGCTTTTTCCGGACGTACGAGCGCGATATCGAGTACCTCCGCCACCGTAGAGACAGGCGTGAACGTCACCTCTGCCCGGACGATGGGGTCGAGCTCCTCGAGATCCTTCAGGTTGTCCCGCGGGATGAGAATGTGTCGGATCCCGGCGGTGTACGCTGCGGTCGATTTTTCACGCAGTCCGCCGATGGCAAGTACTCTGCCGGTCAGTGTGATCTCACCGGTCATGGCGATGTCGCCGCGTACAGGCAGTCCGGACAGCGCGCTTACCAGCGAGGTCGTCAGTGTCACGCCGGCGCTGGGACCGTCCTTGGGAACCGCGCCCTCCGGTACGTGCACGTGGACATCCTTTGTCTTGTAGAAGTCCGGCTCGATGCCGTACACAGACGCATGCGCACGGATGTAGCTGATTGCGATTTTCGCGGATTCCTTCATCACGTCGCCGAGCGTACCGGTCAGCTCCAGCTTGCCATTGCCGTCCATGATCAGAACCTCTACCTTCAAAAGATCGCCGCCAACCTCCGTATAGGCAAGACCGTTTGTTACGCCAACTTCCGCCTTGCCGGATATGCCCTCGTCGATGAATTTTCGACCGCCGAGATAGCCAGCCACGTCGCCTTTGTCGATGGTTACGGATTTTACGCCCTCGTCCACGATACGCATAGCGACCTTCCGGCACAGCGCACCAATTTCCCGCTCCAGATTCCGCACGCCGGATTCTCTGGTGTAGTACTGGATCAACTCGCCGATCGCGTCGTCTGTGAGTCTGCACGTCCGTTTGGACAGTCCATGCCGCTTGAGCTGCTTCGGGAACAGGTGATTTTTCGCGATGGACAGCTTTTCCGCCGGCGTGTAGGTATTCAGCTCGATGATCTCCATACGGTCGATAAGCGGCCGCGGGATGGTGTCGAGGGTGTTTGCCGTAGCGATGAAGAAGCACTCGGACAAATCGACCGGCAACTCCACGAAATGATCGCGGAAAGCCTTGTTCTGCTCACCGTCCAATACCTCAAGCAGCGCGGAGGACGGATCTCCATGTGCGTCGGAGCACATTTTGTCCACCTCATCGAGGAGCATCACGGGATTCATGGAGCCGCACTGGGTCAGCGCCGTGATGATACGACCGGGCATGGCGGCGACATAGGTTTTTCGATGACCGCGGATGT
The DNA here is from genome assembly GCA_934433485.1 of uncultured Eubacteriales bacterium. GTDB lineage: Bacteria > Bacillota > Clostridia > Oscillospirales > CAG-272 > UMGS1696. The sequence continues at coordinate 300,729 of CAKRZR010000001.1, forward strand.
CGGATTCGTCACGGATACCGCCCAGGGATACACGGACGTATTTCCGCTTCATCGCACGGGCAATGGATGCCGCCAGCGAGGTTTTACCGACACCTGGAGGACCGACAAGACAGATGATCTGGTGACGCAGCTCCGGATTGAGCTGTTTGACCGCCAAATACTCCAAAAGCCGTTTTTTGATTTTTTGCAGTCCGTCGTGATCCGCGTCGAGAATTTTGCGCGCCACATCGAGATCCATGCGGTCTTTGGTGCGGTGGTTCCACGGGATCTCAAGACAGATGTCCAGGTAATTGCGCAGTACCGCGGCGTCCGGTGAGGAAACGGACGTTTTCATTAGCCGTGCGTATTCCTTGCGCAGCTTTTTGTCGACTTCCTCCGGCAGGTGCGCTTTTTCGATTTTCTGGAGGTATTCCTCGTCCTCTTCACCCTCGCCAAGCTCCTGCTGGATCGCCTTCATTTGTTCGCGGAGATAGTATTCCCGCTGGTTGTCGTCGATCTGTTCCTTGACCTTTTTGTGGATATCCGCTTCCGCTTCGAGCAATTTCGTCTCATTTTCCATCGACAGCACAGCTTTTTCCACGCGCTTGACGGGGTCAGTGATTTCCAATACCGCCTGCTTGTCCTCCACGCGCACAAAGAGGCTGAACGCGAGATAATCGGCAAGCAGCCCCGGATTTTTCAGGGAGCGGACAGCAAGCAGAAATTCGTCGGAAACCTGCGGCATGTACTGGAGCATATTCTCCATCGCGCCCAGCAGCTCCCGCAGCATGGCTTCCGTACGCAGATCGGGGGTGTCGGATTCCGGGGTCATCGCCTTGGACAGGATGTCCGCTGTGTAGTAATCGCCGTTTTTGTGCAGTGTGAGCAGCTGACCGCGGCACAGACCCTCCGCGATGATGTGTACGTTGCCGCCCGGCCGCTGTATGGTCTGCTTGATCTTGACCACACAGCCGATGGTGTATAAATCCGATTCCTTCGGATTGTCGCAGCGGAGTTCGCGCTGTGTCAAAAGAAACGCCAGCATATCCTCACTGCACGCGGCTTCGCACGCCTTTTTGCTGATTTCGCGCTCCAGTTCAAAATGAATCGGCACGGAGGGGAACGCCACCATCCCGCGCATGGGGATCACCGGCAGCGTCAGTCGTTCCACTTTTTCTATATATCTTGGCATATGTATCTATATCCTTTCTCTCTCCGGACCTCGCGGCGGAGAAGAATCCTGTAATGGCATACCTATAGAAATTATAATACATTCTATTATACCATGGAGGAAAAGAAAAATCCACGTCGAGTTTATGAATAATTGTAACTTTTTCGCGCACCGATGGGTGTAAGGCGTAGTAATTCGGAGAAAAACGCATGGAAGAGAAGAAGACGGACAAAAAGTTTCCGGATTGGGATTGATTTTTCGGGCATTCTGCGGTATACTATAGGAAACGCTGATATAAGACTGTTTTTGCGCCCAAAAGGTCGTTTTTTGAACCGCAGGACGCAAAAGCGCGATTTGTACAGCGCATTCCCATAACAATACGCGTGTGCCGCAAAGGAGTATCATCGCTGTGGAAAAAGGAAAGCGTGTTCTCAGGTTTCTTATGGTTGTTGTCCTGCTGCAGGGCGTTTTTCTCCTTTTCGGAACGGAGAGCGGGCTATCTCTGTTGTTCACCGGATTGGTGCGTGTCAAGGCGGAATCGTATTCGCCGCGCCAGAGTGGCAATGTCGCCTATTACGATATGCGCCTGCCAATCTCCGATATGGAGCGCATCGTTGTCGCCTGTGATTTTTCGATCGCGGAGACCGCCGACGCGTTTTTGCACTTTTTCCGGTTCGTGAAGCAGTATAACAATGTACAAACCGTGCTGTTCGCCAATGACACGTACCTGCCCTATGCCGATTGTGTGAATGGTGCGGTCACCGATGGGGACGATGCGAATCTGCCGTCGGAGCTTGCCGCGTATACGGAAGGATTGTCCGCCATCTACGCTACGATGCAGCCTGTGCGCCGGTATACGACCGGTGTGATCCCATCAGCGGATTGGCGTGCCGCGCTTGCGGAAAATGACACTTCTCCCATGCTTCTTCTCTGCGACCGCGATGTGGTGATGACGGCAGAGATGCGCGATTGGCTGACAGCGGAGGGGATTTTTCTCTGGGAGATGAAATATGACAACTGTGTCGGGAAAAACGGCGTGCGCAGCGATATCCAAATGCCCTTTATCGGCACAGAAACCGGCTACTATATGATGTCCATGGAACGCCTCTCTGCGTTCGCTGCGTATTATCGGCGCGCGCTCAATTTGTTCGGTATCCCCGCACTGGAGGAGCGTGCCACGCGCTTGGAGAAGGAAAACGCCGCGTATTTCTGCGTGATTACAAACGGAAGCGGTAAGACCGCACAGTCCGAACCCATGGCGGTCATGGAAGAATCAGAAAAAGAAAATTGAGGAAAATATGATACGACTGGAAAACATGGAATTGGAACGCGAGGTCATGGACAAACGGCTCCATATCGCGCTGCCCTTTGATATTACCATTCATGAAAACGAAACCGACCCGGACAAGCGGATAGACATTCTCGTTTATTCCTTCTGCGAGAGCATTGCGAAGGAATTTCTGCGCCGGTTTGCGGACGATCCGCTTGGAGAAGAAGCGTCGCGGTGGCTGCGGGAACAGATCAACCCGTTCCTGCCAGGATACGAAACGGCACAGACCGACTGCCACTATTTCGAGTACCGCACGTTTGACCTGCCAAAACGGGATACCGCTCCGGCGGAATTTACGATGACTTTGACGGCGGAGGATTACAGAAACGCCGATCCGTACATAGAGCTGGACGCGTTTGAGATTGAATCGGACAACCCGGATGACGGCATGGCGTTGGTGCGCGATGGAGAAAAGATCGTCGCGTTTGCCGCCGTAAACGATGTGCAGGAGGACGCGCTCATCGAGATCAACGTGGAGTGCGCGCCGGATTATCGCCGCAGAGGCTACGGACTCGCCTGTACCGTTTGCCTGACCCGCCATTTCAACGAGATGGGCAAGGGGGTCAAATACATCTGCGACACCGACAATCTGCCGTCCATGCACCTTGCCGAAAAAGCCGGATTCGATCGCTACAGCACCCGTTTCCCGCTGGTCTATTATCGGATCGATCCGCCAAGCGAGGACGAGGACGACGAGGAGGTGCCATATGGCATTTGACGCAGGTATGCTCCGGTGCGTGGTGCGCGAATGCGGTGAGCGGCTTGTTGGCGGCAAGGTGGATAAAATCTATCAGCCGGGCAAGGAGGAGATCGTGCTTGTGATCCGCTGTGCCGGTGGGGAACACAGACTGCTTCTCTCCGCTGGTGCCGCCGGACCGCGTATGCACCTGACGAAGCATAAGGTGGAGAATCCAGCGGTGCCGCCGATGTTCTGTATGATGCTGCGCAAGCATTTTACCGGCGCGCGTGTGTCCGCAATCGAGCAGCTTGGCTTTGAACGCGCTGCAAGGATCACGTTCGACACCCACGACGATCTCGGCTTTCCGACAAAAAAGCACATCATCGCCGAGATCATGGGTAAATTCTCGAATATCATCATCACCGATGTGGAGGATAAAATCATCGGCGTGCTCAAAAGCATCGACTTTACCACAAGCGAAAAACGGCAGGTGCTGTCCGGGATGCGCTACGAAATGCCGCCCGCACAGGACAAAACCGATCCGCTGACCGTCGACGAGCGCGCCTTCAACCGACTGGCGGCAGACGAGGATCCGACTCGTCCGGCGGAAAAATTCATCATGAGTCACTATCTCGGGCTCGCCCCAGTCGTCGCGCGTGAAATGGCGTATCGCGCATCGGGAAAAACAAACGGCACGATGGAGGAATGCGCCGCCGGACTTTGGAACGCGTTTTCTCTCGTGATGCACAGCATAACGGAGGAGCCGTCTCCGACCCTCGTACGCAGTGAAACCGGCGTTCCTGTGGAATACGGCTATCTGCCGCTTACACAGTATACACCGCCTATGACGCTTGAACCCGTGGAATCGTTCGGAGAGCTGATCGACGCGTATTTTGAGGAGCGCAGCCGCGAAGAACGGCTTCACAAGCGCGCCTCCGATGTGTTCCATCTTCTCGCAAACGCGGAAACCCGGATCACCAAAAAAATGGCGCTGCAGCGGGAGGAGCTTGCGGACTATGCCGGGGGGGAAAAATACAAGCTCTGGGGCGATCTCATCACGGCGAATATTTATCAGATGAAGCGCGGCATGGAATCGATCCGACTGCAAAATTACTACGATGAAAACTGCCCGGAGATCGAGATTCCGCTCGACAAACGGCTGTCCCCGTCGCAGAACGCGCAGGTATATTATAAAAAGTACAACAAATCCAAGGCAGCCAAGGTACATTTGACCGAGCAGCTTGCCTTAGCCGAAGAGGAGCTGAACTATATCTACACTGTTCTTGACGCCTTGTCCCGTGCGGATACGGAGCGCGAGATGATGGAAATTCGGGACGAGCTCTACCACAGCGGATACGCATCCAAAATGAAGAACTACACGGAGCGAAAGAATAAAGCGCCGCTTGTCACCAAATACGTCACAAGCGAGGGCTATACCGTCTGGTGCGGCAGAAACAACGTTGCGAACGACTATCTTACGACCAAGCTTGCCGACCGGAACGACTGGTGGTTCCACGTCAAGAATCAGCCCGGTTCCCACGTGGTGCTTCAGTGCAAGGACGGCGAGGATGAACCGACGGAGACCGCGTTTACGGAAGCCGCTATGATCGCCGCGTACAATTCCAAGGCGTCGGACGGCGTGATGGTGCCTGTGGACTATCTGAAGGTGCGGCAAGTCAAGAAACCGGCAGGCGCAAAGCCGGGATTTGTCGTCTACTATACGAACTGGACGGCGTATGTCACACCGGATCGCGAAAAAGTAAAGGCAATGGAGCGCAAAAACGGATAAACAGAAAAGGGAGCATGAAGCTCCCTTTTCCTATACCATTTTACAAAATCGTTCCCAGATCGGTAAACTGTCTCCATCTGCCGCCGTCAATCCGAAAGATGAGCGAATACGACGCGTGGTCAGACAGCTTTGCGCATTTGAGAATCACTGTGTTCTCGCCCTCTTGTAACGTAACGTGGAAATGCCGGTTTTCCACCGTCCACCATTTCGTACCGCGATCCTCGGCGATCAGCGCGCCATTGACCCAGAGCTTAAACGGCGCGGTGTGTCCGATGGCGATCTCCACCTCGCGCTCCGCCGGAGAGTACAGCCGTCTTGTGAGATACGCCACGTACGGTCCCTCATATGGCGCTTTTTCTGCCAGATCGAACAGATCCTCCCCGACATATACCGTCTCCGGAACGCATTCCGCGCAACCATCGTCCGGGATCGCTGTAAACGGTTCGCTCTCATCCACAAACACACGGTCGATATCCGCTACGCCGCCGAGGTGGTATTCACGTACCACGTCGTCAAAGAACACGCCGTCTGGGATCACAAAGCCTCTGCCATACGATTCATGCGGCGGGATGTGTGTGAGATCCTGGTTGTTCGCGAGAAACGGTCCGTACATTTTCCAGACCTCGCACCCGATCGCGCCAAAGGTGTCCGTATACATACCGAACGCGCCGGAGATCTCCACCGCGATGAGATTCTGCTGGGACAAAATCGCGCAGTCGTCCGCTACTGTCACTACGCATGGAATGGACGCCGTCTCACCCGCGCCGATTGTTGTTTCCACAGCCGATGGCGAGACGCGGATCCCCTCCGGCGCGCAAAGCGCGATCCGAACGCTTTCTTTTGTCTTGAGATGGGAGCGCACCTGTACCGTGACAGACAGCGGCATATCGGGTGCGACGATGGGATCGCCGGCGTATTCCGCTTGTACCGTAAATGTCCGTGCGCGCGGGACAGTCGGGATCGGCTTGGCGTCCGCACTGCGCAAAACTGCCTCGTCCGCTGGCACATCGGTGATCGTCGTTTGCGCGTCGGTATATGCGACACCGGCGGCGCAGACATCCCGCGCGAGATCCCGGATCGATCCGGTGTGCCGTCTGGTCGCTACCTCGATGCATAGTCCGGTGTCCGTTATGCCGTCCTTGCCAAGTAACTTGTCCGCACCGTGCAGGAGCCCGAGAATGGACGCGGCAGTCGCGCAGATGCAGTCGGTGTCATAGCCGCACGCCAGACCAAGCCGGATCGTTTCACGGAAATCGCCGTGTCCCCAGAGGAGGGCGATGAGGGTAAAGCCGAGGTTTTCGTACATGTTCGTGCAGTCCGCATGTCCATAGTGCTTCAGAATGAATCCACGCGACTTTTTCCAGTCCATGCCTTCCTCATAATACCGCACCGTATCGGTCAGTACGTTTTTTAACTTGCCGTCCGGGACGCCTTTGATCGCCATGTCGATGGTGCCGCGCAGATCGTCGGTGAAAAAGAGCGCTGTTTCGATGGTCGCGAGAAAGACTTCCGCATCGATGGAATCCTTTTCGTGATCGAGAGAACCGTCCATGCGCGCGTATTTTTCACAGAGCGCCGCGTCGCCGGGGAAGAGACATGCCCAGATCTCGGAGCGGATCGGGCAGCCCATACCGTTTTTGTAGTACCGGTTGTTGAAGCGGCCGGACAGCGGCGGATAGATCCCGCGCGCGTAGTTTTTCTCAAATACCGCGTATTCTCCGGGGCCATACGGCACCTTGTCGTAAAACGCCTTCGCCATATCGCGTGCGTCGATGTCAAACCCGTATTCCTCGATCAGCTCCAGCCACATGATCTGCAGATCGAGATCATCGTTTGGCAGCGCTTTATGTAAAAGCGATTCATCGAGCGGATAATCGAGCAGCTCTTTCCGCCCCTCCGCAGGACCTCCGGCCGTGCCGCCGATGCATTTCCCAAGAAAACAGCCGTACACCTTGTCAAAATATGTGTTGTAGGATATTGTGAGCATAACAAAGTCCTTCCGTTGCCCGCGCATATGGTAGCCACGGGACATTTCGATTTTTCTATAGTATAATCGTTTTGCCGTGAAATTGCAAGAGATAAAGAAGGTTCCGGCGCGGATTTTGCACAAAAAAGACTTCCCATGTCGTGAAATACGGCACGAGAAGTCTTTTTTAAGAAAGAACGATTACTGCATATTTTGGATTGTTTCAATGGTGGAGTCGATCTGCGCCTGGATCTTGTCGTTGTTTTTCGCATACCAGGACGCAACATTGGCGGAAGCGTTCTTGTCAGAAAGAACATCGCGTACGACATAATGTGGTGCGCCGAAAAGGAAGGAATAGAGGTACTCGATATCCGCGACCGCGCCTTTACGGATGACCTCCAGCATTTCGACGGTGTCTTCATTCCGGGAGAGCTTGCCCTGCAAACAGGTTTCAAAGTAAGCCGGCATAACATTCATGTAAGAATCCGCAGCAAGTGCTTCCATGACGGCGGCGGCAGCCTCCGGTGCTGTGTTGTCAGTAGGGATAGACCAGATTGTAGCGCCGGTGTAGGTGTTGGAGTAGTATTCAGCCTGTGCTTCGTCATATTTTGGGAGCGGATTGATCGTGTAATTGTCCTCCATGTCGCGGAAATAGGACCGCGCGTTGTCCAACTCCCGGATGATCATCAGTGCCTGTCCGTTTTTGAACATCTTCATCTGTGTATCTGCGTCTGTATGATAGGAACCAACAAGACTGCCGTTATAGAACATCGGGTAAATTTTGTCCACCAATCCGGATACTTTTTCGATCTGCGGCGTGTAAACCGGCAGGTCATTCTCATCAAGTGTGATCTGATGGATGTCGGATGCGGTATACCAGGAATCCGCAGCGTTGTAGTAATCCGTAACGTAGCCGTAGGTATCTTTCTCATCCATAACACCATTGCCGTCCACATCGTTGTAGATGGTCTTTGTGATGGAGAGCATATTGTCCAGTGTCCAGGTGCCATCGCGTACCATATCCGGAATGGAGGGGATGTTGTTGTCTGTCGCGATCCGGTCGTTTGTGAACAGTACATACGCCCCGCCAAACGAGGTCAGGAAGGATATATCACCAGTCACAAAGAGCAATTTCCCACCCAGTGTCATAGATTTTGCGGATGTCTGATTCCACCATGGCATATCGGTTTCCAGATAGGGAAGTACGCTGAGATCCTGGAAGCAGTTTTCCAGCGCCAGTGTGGAGATATAAGTGTTCCAGCCAGCGACACACTGATACGAATTGTCACCGGCGGTGATGGATGCCTTGATTCTGGAAAGCTCCGTTCCGTAATCCGCCCAGCCTGCGCCGTCCACACGTTCGAGAACTACATTTAACCGTTCTGATACTTTGGTGTTCCGGTTGTAGATCGCGTCATTGAGCACGTCACCTGTCAACTCATCCACGGCAACCTCCATAAGGCTGTCCTCGTCGCCGCGTGTGTGGATCCGTACCGTTGCGCCGCCGAAATCGAGATCGTCCGGCAGATGGTCGGTATACAGGGCTTCGGATTCCGTTTCGGCCGTGGCGGATTCCGTGCCCACCGTGGTATCACCCGTATGCGCGTCAGTATCTTTTGTCTCTCCGGTGCCGCAGGCAGTGCCGGTAAGCAGCAGCGCGGCAAGGAGCAGGGAGAGAAGTGCGTTCTTTTTCATAGTAAAGCCTCGTGTAGGAGAAAATGTGATCCCCGGAACCCGCGTACGTGCAGACTCCGGGGAGCGCAGGGGATGTACGATTATTTCTGAAGATTCTTCACGATGTTTTCGGTATCGGAAGCGATCATCAGCTCTTCGTTGGTCGGGAGCACATAAACCTTGACCTTGGAGTCCGGTGTGGAGATCTCCACAGTGTTCGGCTGGTGGTGGGTCACGGCGTTGAGTTCACGGTTGATCTTGATGCCGAAGTATTCCATGTCGGTGCAGGCACGGTCGCGCAGCTCCGGGTTGTTCTCGCCCATACCGGCGGTCCATACGATGGCGTCCAGACCGTTCATCGCTGCGGTGTACGCGCCGATGTATCTCTTGACCTGGTACGCGAGGGTAGAGGCAGCGAGGTACGCTCTCTTATCGCCCTTGAGGATTGCGGCTTCGATGTCACGGCTGTCGGAGGAGATGCCGGAGATGCCGAGGAAACCGCACTTCTTATTCATGTACTCTTCCATCTGCGCCGGGGTGTAGCCCTCACGTTCCATGATGAACGTAACCACAGCGGGGTCCATACTGCCGCAGCGGGTGCCCATCAGCACACCTTCCAGAGGCGTCAGACCCATAGAGGTGTCGATGCACTTGCCGCCCTTGACCGCGGAGATCGAGGAACCGTTGCCGATGTGGCAGGTGATGATCTTGGTGTCTTCCAGCGGCTTGTCGAGGAGCTTTGCCATCTCACGGGATACATAGCGATGAGAGGTGCCGTGCGCACCGTAGCGGCGGATGTGGTACTTTTCATACATATCATAAGAGATACCGTACATGTACGCCTGCTCCGGCATGGTCTGGTGGAACGCGGTGTCAAATACGAGAACCTGCGGCTTTTCCGGCATAACGGCGAGACAGCCCTTGATACCCATGATGTGCGCACCGGTGTGGAGAGGAGCGAAATCGCGGCACAGTTCCAGCTTGGCAAGCACGTCGTCGGTCAAAAGCACGGATTCAAAGAAGTAAGGACCGCCATGCACCACGCGGTGACCAACGGCTTCGATCTCGTTCATGGAGGAGATCACGCCGGTTTCGGGATCGGTCAGGTACTTGATAACGATTTCGGTGGCGACAGCGTGATCCGGCATCGGGATCTCAGCCTTGATCTTTTCGCCGGATTCGCCCTTTCTGTGCTCAATACGACCGTCGATACCAATGCGTTCGCAGATACCCTTGGCAAGGACAGATTCGGTAGCGGTGTCAAAAAGCTGATACTTCAGAGAAGACGAACCAGCGTTGACGACAAGAACTTTCATGGAAAACTTCCTCCGATACTTCTGGAATCCCGCAAAAAACAAAAAACGCGTGGATTCCGCAAAATTCAAAATTGACAAATGGAAAAAAACCTTATATAATTATATACGATAGAAGTCCGTTTTTCAAGAAGTTTTTCGCATTTCGGAGGAAGATACAAAATATGAACGAAATTTCTGCCGTCATTTGTGAAACGAACCCATGTCACAACGGCCATGCCGCGCTGTTTCGGCGTGCGAGAGTGGAAATCGGCGAAAATGGCGTGCTGATAGCGGTCATGAGCGGGAATTTCGTGCAGCGCGGACTGCCCGCCGTATGGAACAAATATCGTCGTGCCGCGCTGCTTGTCGGACTGGGTGTGGATCTGGTCGTGGAGCTGCCATATCCGTGGTCCGCCGCCGGAGGGGAGAATTTCGCGTGCGCCGGAGTGACGATTGCGTGTGCTCTCGGCGCGGAAAACCTTGTGTTCGGCAGTGAAACCGGCGATGCCGACGTTTTAAGTGCGATCGCCGCGCGGCTGCATGCGCCGGAGACGGACGAAAAGCGCGCGGAATATCTGCGAAAGAATCCGGATCTGGGTGCGGCGGCACTGGAGGATCGGCTGTGTGCGGATATGGGCATTCCCCCGTTGTCCGCAAACGACAAGCTTGGACTGTGGTACATCGACGCGCTTTCAGGTACCGATTGTCGGCCTGTTGCCGTGCCACGACTGCCGCCCTCCGACTGTATCACAAGTGCCAGCCGGATCCGGGAATGGCTGTATGCCGGAGAAATGGATTCTGTGCGCGCTTATGTGCCCCAAAACATCTTTCAGACGGCGCGCTCGGAGCCGGTCACCACGCTTACGCGCTATTTCGACCATCTCCACGTGTATTTTCGCTTTTTCGCACCGGATACAACGCCGTGTCTGCGGGAAGCGGCGGGCGGCGTGTACGAAAGACTGCGCAAATCGGCGTATGCAGCCGCGTCCGGAACGGCGTTTTTGGAGAATGCCGCATGTAAAAAGTACACGAACGCCAGACTCCGCCGTGCTGCGCTGTTTTGTGCCACCGGCGTAACCGACGCGATTTTGTCAGACCAACCGCGGTACGTCCCATTGCTCGCCGCGAACCAAAAGGGATGTGCGTGGCTCGGCGGACAGAAAAAAACCACCGGATTGTCTATCCTGACAAAACCGGCGGATTCCTCACACCTCCCGACCGCGGCACAGGTACAGCTCGACTGCCTCCACCGCGCGGACGATCTATACGCGTACCTCATGGGCAAGGACAGCGGGTATTTCCTGCGCGCCTCACCGTATATCGAACGGGCGTAACACAGCTTTATTCCGCGCCGGTGAGCGTGACCGGGGTATACTCGTGGTGCACGGCAGGCAAGAACTTCGTGAGCAGATCCGCTGTGGAAAGGCGCAGACTGGACGTGTTCACGCAGGGATGGCACCCAAAATCCGGCGCGGTAAGCAGATCCCGGTCAATGAGCAGACGCACGTGATTTTCACTATCGTTCATCAGTCCCATGACGCTGACCGAGCCGGGTGTGATGTCGAGGTATTTTTCCATTGCCTCCGCGTCCGCAAAAGAGAGCCGCGCCACACCCAGCTGACCGGACAGCTCCTTGGTGCGAAAGGGCTTGTCGCCGGGCATGAGTAAAAGATAGAATGAGGTTTTCTGCCGGTTGCAGAGAAAGAGATTCTTGCACATCAGAACTCCAAGCGCTGCGTCCGCGCCGTTGCAGTCGTCCATGGTCATCGCCGCCGGATGGTCCACGCGGTCATACGCGATACCAAGCGAATCGAGCAGGTCATACACCCGCCATTCCTTATCGAGCCGGTCGTCGCGTTCCGCAGGTCTGCCGTGAAAAGCTTCCATAATTGTATCCTCCGTGTTACCCAGTATTTGATGCAGAAAGCATAGCACATTTTTCCCCGAAAAGCAAGAGACAGAGTGAAAATAGTCGTTTTTTGAGAAAGCAGGTGAGCGAATGCACGCGCTGTCCACGTTGTCTCCATACACAAGGTATATTGCGGAATCCAATTTCCACATTTCCCAAAATTGCGGCGTTCCGGACCGCATCATTCTCGATTATGAGCTCCTGTGGCTCAAAAGCGGAGAAGGCGCGTATGCGCTGTTTTTTGAAAACGATAGTCCGGACAGTCCTTTTGAACGTGTGGAGCTGCCGCCGGGGAGCTTTCTTCTGGTGCGTCCTGGAGAGCGGCACGGTATCTTTTTTGAAGAGGCATCGTATCAGCCACACCTGCATTTTGACCTCGTGGAGGACGCAGATTCCGAAAAGCTGCCGATTATATTCCGTACAAGACCGTTTTGCAGCGAATGGGAGCTTGCGCATATCCGCGAGGATCTTTTCGCGTCCTATCCGATCCCGCACCGGCTCGACGCGGCGGATCCGCAGCTGCTTGCCGAAACGATCGTAGACTGCACTGCGTGGCGGAAACGCGGCAGTCTCACAGATCTGCTTGCCGTCAAAGCAAGATTGATCACGACCGCCGCGCATCTGGTGTCCGTCTACGCCCCGCAGAGTGGCGGAACGGTGGAAAATGCCAAGGCGCAGACCATACGGGATATGATCGTACGCTGGTACGCCGGAGAAAATCCGAAAAAGGCGCTGACGCTCGATATACTGGCAGAGAAGATGTTCCTGAACAAGTACTATCTGACCCACCTGTTCGCGAAGGAATACGGAATGCCGCCGATGCAATACGCCGCGAACGTCCGTCTGAACCGCGCGGACGCGATTCTGGCAAGCGGCAGGTTCAATATCGCCGAAACCGCCGCCGCCGTCGGATTTGAAAGTCCGTTTTCCTTCAGCCGGTTCTACAAATCCCACCGCGGCTATTCTCCCGCACAGTTTCTGTCAGGCAGGAGAAAAACAGAATAGCAAGAATGGTTATATATAGCGCACGTTTGGTTATGGTATCATCGTGTATATTTCGATATAATAAAGATAGAACCACGGAGAAGGAACGATGGATTTCTCTGTGGAAAATCTATAAAAAAGCGAGGGAATCACGATGAAACAGAAATGGTTGTGCAGCATTTTCGCCGCCTTTTTGCTGCTCTCCGCCGTATCCTGCGGGAATGACGACAGTGCGGAAGACACGCAAAAAACGTCGGACACCGATACCGCAGCGCAGACGGAATCAGAGACGGAAACCAGTCCCATCGATACGCTGGAGAGTGCGGATTACGACGGATACGAGTTCCGGATCCTCAGCATGGACTTTACCTGGCAGGCCTATGACTATTGTGTGGCGGAGGAGATCACCGGGGAAGCCGTCAACGACGCGATATACAACCGTACCACCGCCGTTGCGGATACACTCAACGTGAAATTCACAGAACAGCGTGTCGGGGACGGCGCGGCGTGTCCGGAGGTCCGGAAAACGGCGTCTGCCTCTGAGGACGCGTATGACCTGGCGTTTATGAATGTCGGTCAGTCCAATGCGCTGGCGACAGAGGGGCTTTTACTCGATTTGAATACGGTAAAAACCATCGATCTGACAAAGCCGTGGTGGGTCAAAAGCTATAATGACTATTTCAGTCTGAATGGTAAAACCTACGCGGCGTTTGGCGATCTCGACTTAAACTATCTTGGCTCCTATTTCGTGGTGGCGTTTACAACGGATCTGGTCAGTCAGTACAATCTGGAGGATCCGTACGCGCTCTATGAAAACGGCACGTGGACGCTCGACAAAATGCACGGGTTGATGCAGACCGTCTCCACCGATGTGGACGGCAACGGGGATTTCCATGATTTCAAGACGGATATCTTCGGCGCGGTAGGACACGCGAATCAGCTGCGGCACCTTGTGATGGGTTCCGGCGTGTCGCTCGCGGAAAAGGACGGAGATAGCTATAAAATGAACATATCGGAGAAGTATGTGGATATGTACAATAAGGTGCTGTCTATCTGTGAGGATCCAAGCGCGTATTTCCAGGCAGTCAAAAACTGTGGGGAAAACTACTGGGAGATCTTCAATGGCGGCAGGGTGCTGTTCCACTGCAACACCACGGCAGCTTTCTATGACGCGCGGGAAGCGGACGTCGCGTATGGCATTCTGCCGTTTCCGAAAGGCGATGAAGCGCAGGCGGATTACTATTCCATCATCTACAACGGCGCGGGCAGCATGACGGTTCCGGTAACGGTTGCCGATCCGGAGCGCACAGGCAACATCATCGAGTGGCTCAACGGCAAATCCTATGGTGTGCTGAAGGACGCGTTCATTGAGAGCACGCTTTACATGAAGTATGCGCAGGACGAGCGTTCCGTCGGCATTCTTCGCAAGATGTACGCGGGAAACACCTACTGTGATATCGCGTTCCTATACGACTGGGGCGGCGTATCCGGTGCCGTTGAGAAAGCGCACTGTAATTTCAAGGACAACATAACGTCGGAGCTTGAGAAAATCAGCGAAAAGTTTGCCGCGGATGTAGACAAAACGCTCGGCAAAACGGAATAAGCAAAAAAGCGACCTGTACTTTTCGAGAGTACAGGTCGCTTTTTGTATGTAGGCGCATTTTACCGCACTGTCTGCAAAAGTTGCGCGACATTGCCGGTGTAAACGATCTCCATATTCTCAATCCCCGTGTAATCCATCGGATGCATCAGGGAGGACGGCTTCGGCAGAACGGCGGCGCCGCTCCGGTCGAGAACATCGCCGACAAACTGCGAACAGAAATAGTACCGCTTCCGGCTTTTCGCGATCCCGCACATACACAGCAGCGTTCCGAGTACGCTGTATCGATAGATTCCGGCGACCCGCTCCATGTTTTCGAGCCGTTTGGCAATCGTATCGTATACATCGTCCGCCACCGGCAGCGCGAGCAAGGTGCATTCCGTCTCCGGGTGCGCGCCGAAGAAACCGGCACCAAGCGGCTCCTTGACAAACCCGGCAGGCAGCGGACGTGTGTAGTGCTTTCTTCCGAAACTGTAAAACAGCGCGTCGGACAGCGAGAGGGCGATGGAGGCGTGTGTGTAGCTTGCACCGGTCAGCAGATGCACAAGTCGGGACATGATCGTGTTGGAGCGGGACAGCAGTATGTAAACCGTTTTCATAGGCGGGATCCTTTCGGTATGGCGTTTCTTTCATTGCCTGTAGTATACCATATCCGATTTAATATCCCCATATGACACGATTAAGATTCCATTAAGATTGCGCTATGGATCGGGAAAAAACGGCTATCTTGTCATTCGTTCCGCCATTTCCCGCGTAATCCGCAGGTCTTGCACACATTCCCCGTCCCCCTCTCGATATGTCCGGATCGCTTCCACAAGCGCGGTGGTGACAAGCGGACGCCGGTCGATGGTGGGCCCACCCATATGCGGCATCAGGACAAGCGGCGACGGTCGGTGTTCCGTTCGGGTGATCTTCCGCAGAGGACTGTCCATGGACAGCGGCTCCGTTTCATACACATCCAGTACGGCACGGAACCTGCCTGCCGCAAGCATTTCCGAAAGCACTGCCTCATCCACAATCGCACCGCGCGCTGTGTTGATGAAAATGCTGTCCGGTCGGAGCAGGGAAAGGAGCCGGCGGTCGATGGAATGGTACGTTTCCGGTGTCAGTGCCGTGTGCAGAGAGACGATTTTGCAGGTCGAGAATACTTCCTCCGTGCTCGCTTTCCGCACGCCATGCTTTGCCGCGTCTGCCTCGGTGAGAAAATCCGCCATGCAGACAAGCACCGTGCAGCCGAATGCCGCAAGCAGCTCCGCCGTGTGTCGTGCCACCGCGCCAAACCCGACCAGTCCCACGCGCTGCCCTAGCAGTCCCTCGTTGTACCAGCTGGACGCTGACCAGCCAGTATCATGCAGCTCCTTTGTATACCGTGGAATGTCGCGCAGCATGGTGAGAGCGTACGCGATCACGCTTTCCGCCACGGACCGCGCGTACAGATCGTTGCCGCTGAGTACCAGGATTCCGCGATCGTACGCCGCGCTGTCCAATAGTCCTGCCACAGATCCGCCGGTGTGCGCGATCACGGACAGCTTTTTCGCCTGAGACAGCACCGTCGCGTCGAGCTTCGGGCTTCCCCAGCCGGTCACAACAACCTCCGCGTCTGAGAGCGCTTCCGACAATTCCGCGCTGCTCCACTGTCTGTCGAGGGGATTCCAGCGCATTTCTTCCGGAGCGGCGATTGGCGCGAATACCGCGGGATCCGGGATAAAGCTGGCCCGCGTGCCGCCGCAGGGCATGGCAACGGTAATTTTCATATAGCCTCCTTCTCAGACAATCCAGTCTGTCATCTCCGATAGCTTGTGCGCCTCTCCCGTCAGCGCCTCATAAAATGTGTGGTCGTCCATCCGATGTACTCGTTCGATCAGGCGGATATTCATCTCTTTCGCACGTTCTCGGAGCGACTGGGACGCCGCTGTCGAACGGTTTTCCTCAAAATATGTTGTGGAAACAAGGATCCGCCGCGCGTACTTCTGTCCGAAGCGACCGGCGACGGTGTGCAGCTTATAGAGCTCATCCGTCTTGATGTCGCCGTTCTTGCAGGAGATAAAGTAGGGAACCACCCCCTGCATGAGCAGCACGTCGATCTCGTTGCGTGAGGTGGCGCGCGAATCGTTCCAGCGGATCACAACACCCGGACACCCGTCCGTAAACGGTGTCGGATACGCACCGTGCCGGTAGTGGAATGCCGTCATGTACGTTTTGTATTCGAGCAGCGTCCCCGCCTTTGTCAGACAGTCGCGCATATACGGATTCTTGAACGTGCAGGTTTTTGTTTTCCCATCGTCCGCGATGGTCATGGAGCCTGTTTTCACAAGCGTGCGGAGGAATCCGTCGTCTACATGCCTGTCCTCTTCCAGGCGGTACGCGGTCTTTTCCTCATCGAGCTGCCGCAGCGCGTTGGATAAAGCGCCGATCTGCGTATTCCAGGCGGCACAGTCCCGGCGGCAGATCTCCCACAGCCGGTTGATGTCGCCGTAGATGGCGTCGCGGAACGGATACCCAGCTGCCGCGTTTTCGGAAACCATATCCTCCTCCAGATTGCCGCCATGGAGGGTGAGATTCTGCGCCACCGTCATGGAAACCGTGGCCGTACCGTCGTAGGGTTCACGACCGATCTCCCCGGAAGCGTGGGACGGTATTTTGTACAGCACCCCGCGTCTTGTTTCGCACTGGATCCGGAACAGCCGCGAATGCGTGAACCGGAACGCGAGTCCGACCGCCACAAGGGACGCTTCGTCGCCGCCGGAGCAGTCGAAAACGTATTCCTCCGCGCGGGAGAGCGCGTTGTCCTGGGACAGAATGTCGCGCAGCACGGTCAAGATCCCGTTTATATCGTTTTGCGCCACCATCCGATAGGACACGATCGCGCGGATGCCCTGTTCACGGAGAATTTTGCGGATCGAAACCAGTGCGGACTCCAATTTCTGCCGGTTTGAGCCGAGAAAAATCACCCGTCCCGGACGCAGCGCCAGCGAACCGATGATATTTTCCAGCGGACATTTGTCGAAAAATTCAATCAGCGTCATAAGCGTACCTCGCCTTCCAGTCTATGGTTCCAGTATACGCCGTTTTCCATGAAATTACAAGGGAAAAATCGTAAACATACGGCAAAAGGACGCTTATTCCTCCGTCGATTCCTCTTCCGTGATCTCCGCGGAGACCGCTTCCTCCGCAATCTCCGTGTCCACAATCCGGCTTTTCGCAAGATCGGCGCGGCGGTAGTACAAAAACGTCAGCAGACTGCATACGAGCCAGCCGGCGGGATACCCCATCGATACCGGGAGGATCGTATTTGTGATGAAATGCGTCAGGACAAAGAGGTAGATCTGTCGGAACACCACGAAGGACGCGAGCATAATGATCATCGGCGCGCGTGTATTTCCGGCACCGCGGAGTGCCCCGGAGTAGATCTGGTTGAAGCAGCAGAGTACATAGAACGGCGAAATGTACCGCAAGAATATCGTCCCATACTCGATAACGGCTGCTTTTTCGTTGAAGAACGCCACCAGAGAAGGCGCGAACAGCAGCACCGGGATCATGAGGAGCACCGCGGTTGCAAGCGACAGTGCCAAAGCGATGCGCACGCCGCGTTTTGCACGGTCGATCTTGCCGATACCGAGATTCTGTCCGACAAACGTCGTGGATGCGAGTGCCAGAGACTGCATGGGCAGCATGAGCAGCGTATCGATTTTGCCATACGCCGTCCAGCCGGACATGCAATCCGCACCGAAGTAGTTGATGTAAGACTGCACGAACACGTTGGAGAACGATGTGACTGCCATCTGCAGTGCCGCCGGAATGCCGACCCGGACGATTTTTCCGAGCATGTCGAAGTGGAGCCGCAGCGCGCGCCACGACAGCCGGATGCATGAGTCGCTGCGTATAAGGGTAATGAGCGTCAATACCGCCGAGATCGCCTGTGCGATGATGGTCGCCCATGCCACACCGGCAACACCCATGTCAAAGCGCAGCACGAATACAAGGTCCAAAACCGTGTTGATGACGGCGGAGACGACGAGGTAATAGAACGGACGCGTGGAATCGCCGACCGCACGCAGGATGCCGGAGCCCATGTTGTACAGCATCAGCCCCATGACCCCGGCGAAATAGATCGTCAGATACGCCGTAGACTCCGGAATGACCTCCGCGGGCGTGTTCATCAGCGCAAGCATGCCGGGAATGAGCGCGATGCCAAGTCCGGTGAAGAGGATGCCGAGAATAAGCGTCATAACAATGGAGGTGTGTACCGTTTTGCGCACCTCCTCCGTTTTCCCGGCGCCGTAATACTGTGAGATGACGACCCCCGCGCCGCTGGACAGCCCGAGAAAGAAGCCGATGAGCATGTTGATGATGGGACCGACCGTTCCGACAGCGGAAAACGCTTCATTGGAAACGTATTTTCCGACGACCCAGGTGTCCACGGTGTTGTAAAGCTGCTGAAAAATGTTGCCGAGGAGCAGGGGAGCGGCAAACACCACCAGATGGTGGATGATGGAGCCCTCCGTCATATTGACGTCGTTTCTTCGTTTCCGTACGCGATTTTCTGTTATTGTCTTTTCCATGTCTGTATACCCGATTCTTTGTGATACAATATTAAAAATAAGAGCGAACATTTTTATAATACTACAGATTTTACATTTCGTCAATAGGAAAACGGGAAAAATTCGTTTTTTTATTGTCTTTGCCGGAAAAACATTGACAAGCCATTTTCGACATGGTATAATAAATGTGCAGTTTCTGCGCTTAAAACTTACAGACTGTAATGCGATCTGCTTTATCACATTCGACGAAAGGATGGTAGTATTCCCATGAAAAAACACATAGCTCTGCTCATTTTCTCTGTTCTTCTTCTGCAGCTCGTTTCCTGTGGCTCCTCTACCGACGATGTGCAGACCTCTATGGAACTTCCGGACGCGGAGACTGTCGAGAGACAGACGGAAAAAGAAACCGATTATCTCGATCAATATACCGGTGTGGATTATGAAGGCGCGGTATATACATTCGGAACAACAAGCAATGCACAGTATCCCAATTATATCGGGGATGAACTGAATGGCGAGAGCGTGAATGACGCCCAGTTCAACCGCGATGTATATGTGGAATCCAGCTACAACGTCCGCATCGAGTATATCAAGTACGACGATTCCGGGAAACTCTCTGAGGCTGTACGCAATCAGGTTGTGGCGGGAGACAGTGTGGCAGACTGCGTGGAGGCGGAGATGGTTTATGCGCTTTGCCCCCTTTCCAGCAAAGGAATGCTATACGATCTCAAATCCGTTACGGGGCTTGATCTCTCCGCGCCATGGTGGAGTCAGAACATGAATAAAGAACTGATGATAGGAGATAAACTGTACGCAACGACCGGGCCGATCGCGTTCTCCTATTATTATTCTCCGCGCCTTGTTGCGTACAATCTTCGTCTGGCGGAGGAATATAAGGTTGGCGATCTCTATGCGATGGTGGAAGACGGCAAATGGACGCTCGATTCTATGTACAATTCCATGCAGTCTGTCACGCACGATCTCAATGGGGATGGCATTATGGGAGAAGACGATATGTGGGGCGCGTCGGTTGATGAGTATTCAGCGGCAGGATTTTACATCAGCGCCGGGGGGACGCAGACCAAGATCAACGCCGACGGTTCTCTGGAGTTTTTATATGAGTCCCAAGACAATTACGACCGTATTGAGAAAATCGCTTCGATCGTCGGCAACGGTGCGGTCACACAGAAAGCGGAAGAGCTTGCCAGCCGCAGCGGTACATACAATATTATAGACAAGGTGTATTCTTTCAAAAATGGCAATGTCCTCTACCTCGGCTATGGTGCGCAGGCGATCGCATTCTATCTCCGCGATATGGAGGACGACTACGGGATCCTGCCTGTACCGAAATACGACGAAAGTCAAAAAGAGTACATTACATTTGCCAATGCCCATGTACCTGCCTATATCGGTATGCCTGCGAACAACAACCGTGGGGAGATGAACGGCGTGCTCCTGGATTCTCTCGGCTACATTTCGCAGCGGGATATACAGCCTCTTGTAGCAGGCGTAACACTGAAAGGGAAAGTTGCCCGTGACGAGGGTTCGCAGAAAATGATAGATATCATCTATGAAGACATCTATCTCGATTTGAACAGCTGTTACAATTTTGGCGGCAGCTTCATTCTTCTGCGGAATATCACAATGGGCAACGAGGAGAATTTCGCATCAAAATGGGAAGCCATCAAGGCAAAAGCGAGCAAAGAAGCAAATGATATCATAGAACAATTCAAAGAAATCGATTGACAGCTGCTTTCAACGAAAAACAAGAGATGTGATCCAGCATAGTGGGTCTGCGCAAGCCCACTGTGTTGGTGATCCATCGCGAATATGTGAAAAAAACGAAAAATCTCCAAAAAACCTCTTGACAAACAGCGGCGAATGCGGTATAATATCAACGTTGACGAAAGCGAGTGCCTGTCGGTGCCGGGTTCGCCAACAGACGATACGCGGGCATGGCGGAATTGGCAGACGCGCTAGATTCAGGTTCTAGTGAAAGCAATTTCATGGAGGTTCAAGTCCTCTTGCCCGCATGTGTAAAAAGCCTTGCAGACTTGTTGTTTGCAAGGCTTTTTTGATTTATTTATACAAGAAAGACAGTAGAGCCGGAATGTGAATGAATGCTCTGTCCAACCTGTATCTGAAAACACCGTTTTCCTCTTTTACCATCAAAGGAAGATATTGTATCGCACATTCTATATCTTCGATCCTGAGGTGTGTTTCCATTGCTATCTCATCCACAGTAACGTAAATGTCAAAATCTGATAGAGTCAATCCATATAAAGTATAAAGCACCTTCAGCGCATTGGGATTGGAAAGCTGCTCCAGTATAATCCTGAGATCTTCCATCTGTGCGTCATTGGGCGCAATATAGCCACTCCCCAATGCAAAGAATATACTGCTATTCTTTCTTCCGGTACTGCCTTCCGGCTCAGAACACACAGAAAGCCCCCAGGAAGATACTTCGTCAATGGAATACTCCTTTTCGCACCAGGGAATATAATTTTTATAACCGTCTGTTGATGCTGCTTCATGCAGAAGAGCCGCGAGTCGGTATGCGTTCTCAAAGGCAGATTTTTTCGGCAATTGTGAAAAGTAGTCTTTGATTTTCAGGCAGATGTCGTTCAATCCGTCTGTAGATGCATATCCGAGAAGTACATCTACAGAGACGTCAAACAGCTTTGCGATATCGGGCAGGAGCTGTATATCCGGGCAGCACTGCATGGTTTCCCATTTTGATACTGCCTGATTGGTTACGCCGAGTGCATTGGCAAGCTCTTCTTGAGTAAAACCTTTCTGCTTTCTGAGAAAGGCAATTTGTTCATGGATATGGATATCGGTCATAGTAAAATACCTCATGGTTTATGATTTGCAGCTGCAACAGTAGTATACCAACAAACAGCTGCAAAAGCAATGACGCATCGGTTTGAAGGCTATCCAACTTGCGGTTGGAGGAAACGATCATAAAAATGTCCCGTGACCGCTACTATGGCGGATGGCTTCTGCCTTTTGTACAGAGAGCGTTGGCTCTTTGCGTTTTTGAGGGTTTATACGATGAATGCTATTGTGCTTTTTCTGTGTTATCGTACCATCGTTTCACCCCACGCACGATCTGGATTACCGAAACCGCCGTGTCCCAGATCCGCTTGCCACTGTCGTACTGCCGCACTCGTCTGTCGAATTTTTCCGCGATCGCCGACAGCACTGCCGCCGTTTCCTCCTCTGTGACAACGAGCGGGTATTTCCGTTTGGCGGCCTCCACCGCCTCGCACATGCAATACCGTTCCTCGTCGATGATAGCGTGCGCCATGTCTGCCGGCGTGCCTGGATCGTCCGGCGTCAGGGCGATGGTCACATAGCCGGAGCGCACGTCGCGGAAACCGTACTTTTCCATCGCGAGCGGCAGCTCCTGCGCGTCCAGGGGATAGCGGGCGATATATTCCGCTGCTGGATCGGGCAGTGGCTCTAACCTGTCCCAGAACCACTTTTCCGTTTCCGTCATAGCAAGGCAGGGCGCCGGTACGGAAAAACCGCGGCGGCTGGACAGCACCACACAAATGCCGCCGTCGCGCAGCACCCGGTACTGTTCCCCAAAGAAAGCATCCGTCTCCACATGTTCGCTCACGTTATGGGAGACTGTCGCGTCAAGGCTGTCGTCCGGAAAGGGAAGCGCCGTCGCGTCCCCGGTGAGAAAATCGACACGCGGCACATGCGCTTTCGCGAACGAAACAAAATCGCGATCCCGGTCAATTCCTGTGACCGCGGCCTCCGGGTACATCCGACAAAGCGCACCGGCAAGCGCACCCGGACCGCAGCCGATCTCCAGAATCTGCCGTGCGCCGTCCAGATCGAGCAGCGGACGGTACCACGCGTCGTAGCGAGCGTCAAAACGCAGCAGCCGAGAGGCGTACAGCGTCCAGATCCCCTGAATCTGCGCCGACCAGAGCGTACCTGTATCCATAAAAATCCCTCCGAAATGAAGCTGTCGGACATTCCTCTGTCCGACAGCGTTTTTTTATTCCTGTTTGTCCTGTACATCATGCGCCACAAACGTTTCCGGATCCCGCAAGAACGCGGCTGTAACCTCGTACGCTTCCGTGTAAATATCCTCTGTCGGACGCATTTCCCCCTGTTCCGTGTCGCAGTAGAGCCGGTACCCCCTCGACCGTCGGAACCATGTCATCTGCCGCTTGGCGTAGTTGCGTGAGGATTGCCGGATCGCGTCCACCGCCTCAGCAAGGCTGATTTCACCGTGGAAATAGGGGAGCAGCTCCTTATATCCGATCGCCTGCAGCGCGGTCTGCGATGGCTCGGTGTCTCCGGTCAACCCCAATACCCGCTTCGCTTCCTCTACAAGCCCGTCGGAGAGCATCTGACCGACCCGCCGGTTGATCCGGTCGTAGAGCAGGGCGCGGTCGTGATAGCAGAGAAGCAGGCGGCATTCGCGGACCGGACTGTCGGCGGCAAGCTGTGCCCGGTCGATTTCCGTTTTCGTGCGCCCCGTCGTTTTGCAGATCTCGATCGCGCGCACCACGCGCTTCACATTGTTCGGATGGATCTGCGCCGCGGCTTCCGGGTCCAGCTTTGCCAAAATCGCGTGAAGGGCAGGATTTCCGTCCTTTTCCGCGATGGCGAACAGTTCCGCGCGCAGATTCTCGTCTCCGGCGGAGGCTTCCGCGTAATTCACGATTTTCGTCAGCGTGTCGAGATACAGTCCCGTTCCGCCGCAGACGATGGGCAGATGTCCGCGCCGAACGATCCCGTCGATGGTTTCCATGGCAAAGCTGCGCCACGCGGCTGCCGAAAACGATTCCGTCGGCGAGAGAATCCCGATCCCGTGATGGATGGCAGCGGACCGTTCCGCCGGTGTGGGCGCCGCTGTGCCGATCTCCATCCCGCGATAGATCTGCATGGAATCCGCCGAGACGATCTCTCCGTCAAAGCGGCGCGCGATGGCGATGGAAACGGCGGTTTTCCCGGACGCGGTCGGTCCCGCTACGGCAATGAGGTTCGTTTTGCCGCTCATTCCTCTTTCTCCATTCCGAAATGCTCCGCTAAGATCATGTTGGCGTTGCTCACGGCGTCCGCGAAATCTTTGGGGTTCTCAGTCGATGTCATTGCGGAGCGGATGAGCTGGAACGTGCCCTTTGCGATGGTCGGGTACGAAGGACCGAACGCCAGTGCGAAATCAAACGTCGCCGTGTCGAGAATACGGTCGAGCATGTCGACAGACGCGTTGTCGCGCAGCACGTGGTACATGCTGTTTTCCACATATGCGTCATACAGGGTGCCATAGGACAGCGCGTTGATGGCGGAAAGTAAGATCGAATCCATCTCGCCGTTCGTGGTGTTCGCCGGAATCGTGAAAAGTAAGGCCGTATTGGAAACGAGCGTACGGTACGTGCCCTTTTCCTCTCCCTTCGGCAGCGGGACAAGCCCCCAATCGCACTGTGCGTTTGTCAACCAGGACGCGACGTAGAGATAATCGATGAGAAAGAGCGATTCACCCCGACTGAAGCATCCCGCGGCACCTGCGGAGGCGTCCGTGATGGACTTCGGATCTGTAAAGATTTTTCGACCCGTCTCGATCGTTTTTTGCGCGGAGTCCTCCGTGAAGTGTACGATCGGGATGAGCTTTTCGCCGGACAGCACGAATCGGTTGCCCATGGACGTGTACACGAGATCCGCGAGTCTGGAGGCGGTGTTCTGTGCCGTGACCGTGTAGGTGACGTCCGTGACATCGGAAACATACGTAAAGAAACGATCCCATGTCCACGTTCCGTCGCGCACCAGACTGTATGGTGTGTCCAGACCGGCGGCTTCTATGGCGTCGCGGTTGATATAAACAGCGGAAAAATCCCCCGGTTCTACAGACGCCTGTCCTGCGATTCCCCAGGTGTTGTACCCGGCGGACGCGGCGGACACAGATTCCGAAAAGAAGTAGGGCTTGGTCATATCGAGATACGGCAGGGAGCGGAGATTGAACAGAACCCCCGCACCCTTGAAAGCGCCGAGCTGATAGAGGGGCACCATCATAAAGTCAGAGTAGTACGAGCCGGACGCTACCGCCTTTTTCACCTCATCAAGCATCGTCTGCGCGTCGGACTGCGCCGTGATGATGGACACATCGTAGCGCTCCTCCAGCTTCTGATTGCGCGTGTAGGCAAGCTGGGAGACCGTGGTGCCGAGTTCGTCGGGATAGAGATAGGAGAACGACGGAGACGTGATGAAAAACGCCGCGCCGTCAAAGGTGAGTGCCGGGAGCGCTTCGACATATGCTTCTCCGACAGCCGCATTGTCCTTGTCCGGTGTGTATTTCGTGTACGGCGTCGCGGTGTCCACGGTGTACGATTCCGTCTCGTCATGTGATGGACTGGTATCCCCCTGTGTAGTGCTCATATCGTTCACGACGACCAGTCCGCAGCCCGTCATCGATACGAGGGAGGCTGCAAGAACGGACGCGAGCGCGCGGGTATATTTCCGATTGTGCATGCGAAAAACCATGCCTTTCCTGATTTGCTGACATACATAATCTATTATACCGGATTGGCTTGTCAAAATCAATCCCGTAATGTAAAAAAAGTAAAAAATACGCGCAAACCGCGCAGACGGTTGACAAAACAGGCAGGTTACGGTATACTATAATCAGAAGAAAGCAGCGATTCACGAACAGAAACACGAAGGGAGCACACAAATGAAAAAATGGTATCGGATCCTCTATGGTACGGCAACATTCTGCGTTTTTGGCACTCTCTTTCTCCTGTTCCTTTTGCCGGAGACAGTCCCCGCGCATTACAATCTCGCCGGAGAGATCGACCGGTACGGCAGCCGTTGGGAGTATCTCCTTTTTCCGGGCTTCACGTTAGGCATGACCGTATTTTTCCGCATCATCGCGAAAGCGGCGGGAGGGCACGGCGATTCCTCCGGCGAAAAGGGCACGCTCATCACAGCGTCTGTAACCGTATTCTTTACCGGATTCCTCGGTTTTTATTTCATGGGCAAAGCCATGCGCCACGGGACTGACGGCACGGACATCGCGCAGTGTATTGGCATCCCGCTCGGCGTATTGCTTATCGTCATCGGGCTGATCCTTCCCAGAACGGAGAAAAACGGCACATTCGGACTGCGCACCGTCTGGAGCATGCGAAACGGATCCATATGGAAAAAGAGCCAGCGCTTCTGCGGGATATGCGCCATTGTCTGCGGCGTTTGTCTGTCGGTCGGTGCGTTTTTCCTCCGCGGACTGCCGTGCCTGCTGCTCATGCTTTTGATAACAGCTGTCTGGGCAAACGCCAGTATCGCGGCGTCGTGGTACATCGCGAAAAACGACCGGTCAGACGGCACAGAGCGGCAGGAATGATCCGGTCGGGAAATCTCTCCGTTTGCGGGAAAATCTGCCATCCAGCGATTTCCTGTGGATTTTCGGGCAATCCTATGGTATCATAAAAAGGCAGAAACACACTGTATTCCGTTCTCCCTGCCAATTTGCGCAAGATTTGTGTGCGGCAGGGCGCATGGAGCAATGTTTCCCGCAAAGGAGAAGAACCCATGAAAAAACATATGCTATTTGCCGCGTTATCCGCCTGTACCATCGCCGCGCTTGCCGCTGCCGTATCCGCCGCCGAGCCCGACTCCGTTTCCGTAATTGCGGACGGCTATCCGTATACCGGTATGGTTGCGGTTTACAACGATACTGCCTATGTGTCCCTGCGTGAATTTTCCGCCGCGATGGACAACGCCGTGGTATCGTGGGACGCGGAGACGGAAACCGCTCATGTGGAAACGGACGCGCTGACGGTCTCGGTACAGGAAAACGGACAATACATCGAAGCGAACGGCAGACTCTTATGGTGCGAATACGGCACATTCACCACCGACGACGGCAAAATGCTCGTACCGCTCACGACCATCTCCAAGGCGTTCGGCTTTGACCACACCTGGAACGGCGCGACCGAAACGGTGATCCTGGAAAGGCAGACCGCTGCCATCACACCCGCTGAGGAGTACTACGACGCGGATGAAGTGTACTGGCTGTCTCGAATCATCCACGCGGAGGCACAGGGCGAACCGTTTGCCGGAAAATTGGCGGTCGGGGAAGTGGTGCTCAATCGAGTCGAGGACGCGGAATTTCCGGAGACCGTCTACGGCGTGATCTTCGACAACGCGTCCGGCGTGCAGTTTTCCCCGACAGCAAACGGCGCCATCGACAATACCCCGAATGCGGATTCCGTAGCCGCCGCCAAGATCTGTCTGGAGGGTGTAAAGCGGCACGACGACATTCTCTATTTCCTCAATCCGACGATCGCCACGAGCTTCTGGATCCCGGAGAACCGCACCTACGTCTGCACCATCGGCAGCCACGATTTTTACGAATAAAAACGGACTTTTTACGTATAAAGGACAGAAACCATGGACATCGAGCGCATCCATACCTATGACGATCCTCGCTTTCCGCCGCATATTCTGAAGCAGCACGGCGCGTTCCTGGCGGACGGCAGACCCGCGTATTTCGAGATCGTCTCAGAGCGCGACGCGATCCTCTATGACGCGCCGGCGGACTGCCGGGAACTGATCGACACGTTCCGCTTTTACGCGCCGCACATCACCCGTTTCACGGATCCGCAGGAAAAGCAGATCGCCGTATTCCCCGATAAGGAGATCTTCCCGCTTCCTCTGGACGCGATCCAGCCGTCGCAGTTTTACGCGGACAGAGACAAGCTCGCCGCAATTGCCGATTTTGTGCACGCACCGTCGGATATTGTCATCCAAGTGCTGCGGCATGGCGCGCGGTATATCTCCCTCGATGGGCACACGCGCTTATATTATGCTGTGCGAAACGGCTGGGACACGGTGCGCGCCGTGGAGGAAGAGGCGGATCCGTACATCTTCGCTTTCGTAGAGGAGGCGCAGAAACGGCATATCTTCACGCCGCGGGACATCGTTCCGCTCGATCACGCCGATTACGAGCGGGAATGGAACGGCTATTGCGACGCGTTCTTTGCCGAAAGGGAGCATGCCAAATGACAGAAGTGATCGAGACCATGACAACCCGGCTTTCCGCCATGCTCGGGGAAAATCTTTGCGCGCTGTATCTCTATGGTTCCGCAGCAAGCGGCGATTACCGGGAAGGCTGGAGCGATATGGACATTCTTGCACTGACGGAACAACCTCTTTCCGCTGCGATGGCGACAAGCCTGGTCGGATTCCGGCAGAGACTGTGCGCGGAGACCGATGTGCCGCGGTATCGTGCTTTTGAGGGTGGGATCCTGTCTCTCTCCGCGTTTCTGAAAGGGACACCGGAACCTGTCGTCTATTGGGGGACAAGCGGGGAGCGGATCACGGATCGATACGAGCTGAACGCGTTGAGTCGACTGGATCTGCTGCGTCACGGGATCCTGCTTGCCGGAGCGGATGTGCGGGACAGGATCCCGAACCCGACATACGCACAGCTGCGGGAGAATATCCGCGGCCACTATGAGACAATCCGACGCTATGGAAAGACTCCCGGCGCGAATTTTTACGCGTTCGGATGGCTGTTCGACATCGCGCGCTGCCTGTACACGTTGGAAACCGGGGAGATCCTGCCGAAAACACAGGCAGGCGAATGGGTGCTCGCACAGAACCGCTGTCCGGAGCCGGTGCGGAAAGCCCTGCAATACGCGCTCAACGTGCGGCGGGATCCGCTGTCCCACAAAACAGAGGCGGTCTATCGATACGCCGCCTCTCTCGGTCCGGTCATCCAGTGCTTCACGGATACTCTGGAGCGCGCACTGACGGACAAAAACGCATAGAAAAACGGCAGGAGCCTTGACCGCAGCTTCTGCCGTGATTTTTATTTTTCCGCGCGCAGCCGCCGTTTGATTTTGCGGATATCGGACAGCATACGCATACTGTCGCGCACGAGATGGATCTTTGATTCCCGATGGCGCAGGATTTTTACGGGAAATTCCGTGATCGTGTATCCGGCACAGGTGGCGCGCAGGAGAATTTCAATATCAAACGCCCAGCCGTCCGTGCCGTTTTTCGCAAACAGCGCTTGTCCGACAGCCGTTTTGAAGCATTTGAAGCCGCACTGGGAATCGGACAGCCGGAATCCCGCGTAAAGGCAGAGCACCTTGATGTACGTCTTTGACGCCAGCTTGCGCAGAAACGTGTAGCCCTCGTATCCGTCAGCGGCAAGGTTCCGGGAACCGATGAGAATATCCGTCCCCGCTGCCATGATCGCGTCTGCCGCCTTGCCGATCACCTCTATGCCGTACGCGAGATCGCAGTCTGTGTACAGCGCGTAATCACCCGTTGCCGCCGCCATGCCCAGACCGACCGCGTGTCCCTTGCCGTAATTGCGCTCCGCTGTCACCACACATACTTCTCCCGCTGCAAACGAATGTGCAGGAATCCAGTTCCGCAGTGTGTTGCCGCAGCCGTCCACGGAGCCGTCGTCGGAGAAGAGCAGTTCGAATGTATGCCCGCCCGCCTTGCAGTAGTCCTCAAGATACGCGCCCAGTTCCGCGGCAGTATCCGTCACGATGCTGTTTTCGTTGTACATCGGGATGATTACAGATAGCTTCATTTTGCCACCGCCTTTTTGTATACAGACAACCGCACATCCACGGTGCAGTCGAGGGAATCCATCGAGAAAAGCCGTTCTTTTCCCATAAGCGTCGTCTTATAGTAGAAGGGGGTCATCGTCCAAAGCGCGCGGAGGGTATCGCTGTCCGGCACATGCATTGTATACCGTACATCCGCCGTGTCCGCAAGCGTGAATCCCTCGTAGGAGACAGGCGTATCCTCGTGATAGCGCACATCGTCGTAAAGCAGGGAACGCATTTCCGCGAGATGTTGTACGCCGGACGCCGCGACCACGAGAAGCCCATCCTCCCGCAGTACACGCAGATTTTCCCCGGTAGCCACCGGCGCGAACATACTGATGACCGCGTCCGTACAGTGATCCGCAAGCGGCAGAGAAAAGATGTTCGCGGGACAGAAAGCGCAGACTGTATTCCCCTCCGTGCCGATACCGTTTTCCCCGGTATATCCCCGGCGCGCGGCGGCTTTCGCGGCAGAGGCGACCGCGATTTTCGACGCGTCAAAGCCGTAGACCAGCACATTGCCGCGCGAACTCGAGAGGGAGTCGGCGATCCGGAGCGTGTGATAGCCCTCGCCGCAGCCGCTGTCGCAGAGCACCGGCGCGTGATCGAGAGGCAAACGCTTCTCCAATAGCACCGCGATACCGTCCGAGATCGGAGCGTACAGAGCGGTCGCGAGAAACGTCTGTCTGGCGCGCACCATCGCTTTTTCATCGCCTGTGTGCGCGTTTTTTCCTTTGCCCGGCGGCAGGAGATTCACATATCCCTCTTTCGCGAGATCAAAGCAGTGTCCGTTTCCGCACCGCAGCAGGGACGGTTTCCGGGTGAAAGTGCCGCCGCAGACCGGGCAGCGCAGATATTCCAATGCGTTCATAGATTCGTCTTTCCTGGTAGTTTAATCCACGATGTAATCCACGAGCTTGGCGTGCAGTGCGTACCGTGCCGTTGCCGCGCCGTTTGTGCAGGTGGACATCGTGATGATCCGGTCGGATTCCGTGATTTCCACATCCTTGACCTTGGTCGCGTCGCCCTTGATCTTATCTGTAAACGCTTTGAAATCGTCGAAGGACGTAAAGCCTGTACGGATGTAGTTGCTGTCGTACCGCGTCTCGTAAATGGCGAACGGCTCATAGATATATACGCCCTCAAAGGTATATATATAAATACGAACATTGTCGAAATAGTAATCGTCGAAGAATTTCGTCACATCGTGGAACATGGCGCCGGAGGTGATGTTGTGTCCGTAGAACACCGTGTTGTAGTTGCGCATGATGGACCTGTTGCAGCGATAATCCGCGTAGATGGAGCCGATGGGGAGATAGTCGCCAGTATACGCATGCTCGAGATAGTAGTCGTTGTCCTCACCCTGCACGATCGGATAGTTGATATTTGTGTCCGCCACAGAGATCCAGCCGTAGGTGTCCGGATTCTTCTTTGCCAGTGCCTGGAGGGACGCACGCATTTTCTCAAGCTCTTTGTTCTTCTGCTTTTTTGTTGCCTGTACGGGAAGGTCGAGCGCTTCTCCGGCTTCCAGCTTGCGGATGTTCTCGCTCATGCTGGTGAGGGAATACATCTCGCTGTCCTGCATAAGCACCGTATCGTCCCCGTCGCCGGAAAAGGTGTCCGTGAATTGGAAACCCTCGGAGAAAAAATCGTTTTCCAGCTGCGTGTAGATCTCGGTCGCACGTTGCCGGTAGAGAAGATTCTCAATGAGCATATAGCAGCTCACGCAAAACGCGGCGGCGGAGGCGTAAAACACAAAAAGCCGTACCCATTCCGCGCCGGAACGCTTTTTTTTGACGGCTGCTGGAGACAGCGGCACATCCTCTTCGGTGAGCTGCTCCACGGAATTGAGAAAGGTGCCGTCGCTGTAATCCCGCTCCGCGTCGGTGAGCGTCCAGATGTCGGCGTCGTCTGTGGTAGTGGGTTTGCGCGTATGAAAAAGCCGCCCGAAAAGGGAACGAAAGGAAATGGCAGATCTCATGGTACTCCTTACACGGAAAAACGGGTGCTGAACTATGTCCGGTATTGTACAAGCGGTACGCACCCGACTCGCACTACTATTATAAACGATTCTTTACGGAATGCAAGAGGAATCGAGGAATTTTTGCGGATTTTTCAACGACTTTTTACATTTGACCGGGTAAGCACGCGGCAGACGGCGGAAATCCGAAAGAAATTTCCTTGGGAACTCTTGCAATCCGGGCGAATATCGGGTATAATGAATAATACGGTTTTTCGTCCGGATCTTACCGCTTGCCTGCGAGACGGATCTATGGTATACTATGTTTGTAGAATGCCATACGCCAAAGGAGTCCTATCATGACGAAAAAACAGTTTTTCCGCTATTATACCTGCCTGACAAAGGGGATCTTCACCTGGATCACCGCCGCGGCTGCCATCGTATTTGGCAAAACGGCAGTCGGAACGGATTCCATTTTTGTTCCGGCGCCCACGGCGTATCTTTCTTATCTCGCCGCTGCTGTGATCGTGTATCTCGCAGGCGCGATCCTATGCACCACTGTTGTGCGGGATACATAATTCGGTAAGCGAAAGGAGACGCGCATGTTGAACCCGGAAGCCTATCGTGATTTCTGCACCCATCTGCTCCAAAGCGGCATAGACGCCGTTTGCGCGGAAGCGGGAGCGGTTGTCTGCGCGTTTTCCGGCGGCGCGGATTCCACACTGTTATTGTCCTTTTTGCAGCCGTACTGCGCCCAGTCGGGGCTATCGCTTTTGGCGGTTCATGTCCATCACGGCATTCGCGGAGCAAACGCCGATCGGGACGCCGCTTTTTGTGCGGATTTCTGTGCGGCGCGTGGGATCCCGTTTCGGCTCTGTCGAGTCGATGTGCCCGGATATGTGCGCGAAAACGGCTGTGGTCTGGAGGAAGGCGCACGTATCCTTCGCTATCGGGCTATCTATGACGTTTCCCCGGAGAACGCCGTTATCGCGACCGCCCACAACGCCACAGATCAATTGGAAACGGTGCTTTTTCACCTGTGCCGCGGCAGCGGACTGCGCGGACTGTGCGGCATTTCTCCGATACGCGGACGCCTTGTTCGACCGCTTTTGTACCTGACCGGCGAGGAAATCCGTACGCTCTGCGAGAGGGCGTGGCTGTCTTACGTGTTGGATGAGACAAACGCCGATCCTGCCTACACGCGCAACTATATCCGCCGCGAAATCGTGCCAAAGCTGTACGAGATCAATCCGCAGGCGCCGCGCGCCGTTTCACAGATGACGGAACACCTGCGGGAGGATGAGCGGATCCTCGACGAGATGGCGGATACCGCGATACAGAACACGCCGGGACGTGCGGCACTGCTGGCGCTGCCTGCCGGGATTCGCAGCCGTGTGCTCGAAAAGTTGTACATGCACGCGCTCCCTGACCAGGGCGGCATGGAGGGTACGCTCGTCGCCTGCCACATTCGCGCCATGACGCGGTTATTGCAGAGTGACCGCACGAACGGCGTGCTCGATCTGCCCTGCGGCGTGCGCTTCCTTGTAGATCGGGACAGCGTAATCTGTGCACCCCATTCTGCCGCCGCCGAGGAAGGTGTACCGTTTGCAGCCGGAAATCCGACGGAATTTGGCTTTTCTGCCGACGCGTTGGTGTGGGAAAATGACCGGTATTTGTTTGTTATCACCCCTGCGTCACAGACCTCACAGAAAAATCAGGAAAAAGTTTGTCCGAACAGGGAAAATATTTACAAAATATCCATGCAACAACGGATCGATTTTGCTAAAATAAATGGAGTCCTGTGTGTGAGAACAAGACGGTCGGGAGATACTATCCAGTATGGCGGCATGACGCGTCGGGTGAAAAAGCTGTTCTCCGATCGAAAGCTGCCGCTTGTCTGCCGGAACACGCTGCCGCTCCTTCTTGACGATGACGGCGTTGTGTGGCTGCCCGGTTTTCCGCCTCGTGACGGAATGGCGTCGGATGGGCACACGGATACATGTCGTACGCTCTGTCTGTACGAGAGAGAATAGCGCGGTAAACATACGGGGAAACAAAGAAAAAACATTACGATACATCATCAGGCGCGGAGCAAACCGACGCTATGAAAAAGGAGTTACCATGGAGCGCAAGACTGTGTTGGACGCTGACATCGAGAAGGTTCTCATTTCCGCGGAGGAGTTGGATGCCCTGACGGATAAAATCGCCGCAGAGATCGACCGGGACTATAGGAATTCCGGCAAACGGCTGCTGCTGTTGTGCATTCTCAAGGGCAGCGTTGTCTTTATGGGCGATCTTATGAAAAAGCTCACGATTCCCGTGGAAATCGATTTTATGAAGGTTTCCTCATACGGCGCCGGTACGGAGACGACCGGGCGGATCAAGATTTTGCTCGATCTGCATAGGCAGGATCTGTCCGAGCTGGACATTGTGATCGTGGAGGACATCATCGACAGCGGCAGAACGCTGTCCTATCTTGTAGATTATCTCCGGCTCGGCGGCGCGCATTCCGTCAAAACCTGCACGCTGCTTGACAAACCGTCCCGCCGGCAGGTGGATTTCACACCGGACTACACCGGCAAGATCATTCCGGACGAGTTTGTGGTCGGTTACGGACTGGACTACGCGGAGCAGTACCGTGCGCTGCCATACGTAGGCGTGCTCAAGCCGGAGATTTATGAGAATAAGTAACGACACGGGGGAGAGGGACAAGAATGAAGAACAGCTTTAAGATCGCCATATTTTACATCGTACTCATCGGTGTACTCATTGTGGCGACCGCGTCTCTTTGGAACAGCGTACCGACAGAGAGCCTTTTGTACAGCGACGTTGTCGATCTGTTCAAAAACGAACAGGTGCGTGAGTTCAAGGTAGACGAGGACAATACCCTGACAATGCTCGTCCGTGTCACCATGCAGGACGGCACAGAAGGAGAGGCGACCTTAACCTATAAGCTCAGCGACATCGATATGTTCCGTGAGGATCTCGGTGAGCTGATTGAGAGCCAGCATGCCTCTGGAGTCATCACCGCCTACGACTATCCGCCGCCGTATGAGATCCCGTGGTGGGTATCGCTCTTGCCGTATGTAATCGTGATCGTGCTGTTTGTCGCGATGTGGATTTACGTCATGAATCAGGCGTCCGGCGGCAAGGGCTCCAAAATCAACTCTGTCGGCAGAGCCAAGGCAAAGCTCATCACCGCCGATACCGCAAAGGTCTACTTCAAGGACGTCGCAGGCGCGGACGAGGAAAAGGCGGAGCTTGAGGAAATTGTGGAATTTTTGCGCAATCCGGAATACTTCACCAAGCTCGGCGCGAAGATTCCGCATGGTGTGCTGCTCGTCGGACCTCCCGGTACCGGTAAAACGCTGATTGCCAAGGCGGTCGCGGGGGAGGCAGGCGTTCCGTTCTACTCTATCTCCGGTTCCGATTTCGTGGAAATGTACGTCGGCGTCGGCGCGTCCCGTGTGCGCGATCTGTTTGATACCGCGAAGAAAAACCCCGCGGCGATCATCTTCATTGATGAAATTGACGCGGTCGGTCGGCACAGAGGCGCAGGACTGGGCGGCGGTCATGACGAACGTGAGCAGACGTTAAACCAGATCCTGGTCGAAATGGACGGCTTTGGCTCCAGCGAGGGCGTGATCGTCATGGCGGCGACGAACCGTCCGGACATTCTCGACCCGGCACTTCTCCGTCCCGGCAGGTTTGACCGGCAGATCACCATGAACGCGCCGGACGTCAAGGGCAGAGAGGATATTCTCCGCGTCCATTCCCGCAATAAGCCGTTTGAGGCGGACGTCGATCTGTCTGTGATCGCAAAAACCACCGTTGGCTTCACAGGCGCGGAGCTAGCCAATCTCTTAAATGAGGCGGCACTGCTCGCGGCACGCAAAGGCAAGCATCTCATTGGCATGAACGATCTTGAGGAAGCCATGATCAAGGTAATCGTGGGTCCCGCAAAGAAATCGCACGTCATCACCGACGCGGAACGACGGCTCACCGCGTACCACGAGGCAGGTCACGCGATCACAACGTGGGTGCGCCAGAAGGACGATCCCGTGCACCAGATCTCCATTATCCCAAGCGGCAGAGCGGGCGGCTATACGCTGTCCTTCCCGAAAGAGGATCGTTCGTACATGTCCCGCTCGGCAATGGAGGATGAAATTGTCACCCTGCTTGGCGGCCGTGTGTCTGAAATGCTGATCCTTGGCGATATTTCCACCGGTGCGTCCAATGACATCCAGCGTGCTACCAGCATTGCGCGGCAGATGGTCACAAAGTACGGTATGTCCGACGCGCTCGGTCCGATCCTCTATGGCAGCGAATCCTCCAGCGACGAAATCTTCCTCGGCAGAGATTTCAACCAGACCAGAAATTACTCGGAGGAGACTGCGTCCCTCATCGACAGCGAAATCAAGCGCATCGTTACAAAGGCATATAAGGAAGCGGAGAGCATCCTGCGCGAGAATATGGATAGACTCCATTTCGTAGCTGCGTACCTGATCAAGAACGAGATCATGGAGGAAGCGCAGTTCGTGCGTGCCATGACCGAGCCGGACGTCACTCTCGAGGATCTCGAAGCGATGGTGGCGGAAAAGCGGCGTAAGAGCAAAGAAGAAAACGAGGCGCACGCCCGCAGAATCCGCGAGGAGGAAGCGAGAAGGGAAGCGCAGCGGCAGAAAAACGAACCGCGTGAGAAGCGCTCCATGTTCCCGATCGAGCACAGCGACCCCAAGGATCCGCCGCAGGATCCGCAGAATCCGCAGAATCCGCAGTTCCCGGACAATTCCGGCACACAGGGCGAATAACCGCAAAAAAAGGATACGGACGATACCGTGTCCTTTTTTATTCGCAAATTTGCGGGAAACGGCAGATTTTTAGGGAAATTTTCATAAGAAGCCATTGACAATGGAGGAAGAATCATGTAAAATAAGATAAACGCATTTCCCCACTTTGTTTCATATGGAGAAAGGATACAACATTATGAAATTTTCCGCAGCAGGCGGCTGGTTCGGCGGCGATTGGTATCACAACGTACGCACCGGCGTAAAATATGGCTTTGGCGCAGTAGAACAGCTCGGTTGGGCAGGACTGGATCTCGAAAAGGCAAAAGCGACGCTCGAAGAGACCGGCGTGACCTCGACCTGCATCGTCATCCAGTCCGTGAAGAATCCGGAATACAACCAGCTCATGGCATGGACGCACGGTATGGTTTGGGATGACACCCGCAAGGCGTTCATCGACTCCTTCCGGGAATCCGTGGATACCGCAAAGCTCCTCGGCGTGCCGAATATCTGCGCAACGGTCGGCAACCGCAGAAGCGACGTTTCCTCGGAAGAGCAGTTCGACACCTGTGTCGCTACTCTCAAGGAAATGGCGCACATCGCAGAGGAAGAGAGTATCATGATCGTTGTGGAGCCGCTCAATATCCTCGTCAACCATATGGGCTATTACCTCGTCACCACCAAGGACGCCGTGCGTATGATCAAGGCGATCGACAGCCCGAACTGCAAGATCCTCTTCGATATCTACCACCAGCAAATTTCCGAGGGCAACGTTATCCGCAACATCAAGGAGAATATCGATCTCATCGGTCACTTCCACATCGGCGACAACCCAGGCAGAAATGAACCCGGTACCGGCGAGATCAATTATGAAAACGTGTTCCGTGCCATCCGTGAGACCGGATACGACAGATACCTCGCGTTTGAGTGCGGTCGTACCGTTCCCGTGCCGGAGCTGATGGTCAATATGCACCGCCTCGTAGATCCCTTTGATGTAAAGTAATTTCTATATAAGTACGACCGGAGGAGTTTTCACGACGCAGCGATAACTCCTCCGCGTCCGTTTTCTGTGGGAGGATCGCATGAAAAAATGGTTCCGTGCCGGGTGGTTTGCCCTTTTCTGCCTCCTCGTTCTGTCCGTTTGCGCCGTTGCGGTCTCCGCTGCCGACCTTTACACCATCTCCCCCTACGCCGAAACCATCCGAAATTATGAAAAAGCGTACAACGAGATCTACGGCGCCATTGAGAAGCAGCAGACGTATCTCGACATCACCTCTCTGCGGATCCACGATTACGATATTATGCGCATCTTCGAGGATGTTCTCGGAAACAGCCCCGAGTTTTTCTATGTCCGAAACATCCTGCACTTTCGGTACAAAAACGGCTATGTGACGTCATTGTCGTTTTCCTATTCCATGGGTACGCAAAAGCGCAAGGAAGCGACCACATTTTACCAGGCGGAGATTTCGCGTATTGTTACAGAAACGGAGAATCTGTGCGAAACAGATGTGGAAAAAGCGCTGTATGTGCACGATCTTCTCATCGCGTCGTTCCGATACGACGAGGATGAGAGCATCTACGACGCGTATCATTTCTTGTCGGAGAAAAAAGGCGTGTGCCAGGCATATGCGCTCACATACATGGCGATCCTGCGGGAGATGGACATCCCCTGCTTCCTCGTGAAAAGCGGCGACGGGAACCATTCGTGGAACCTTGTGGAGATCGACGATACCTGGTATCATGTAGACCTGACCTATGACGATCCGCGACCGGACAGACCCGGCAGAGTCCTGCACGAGTATTTCCTGCTCTCCGACAACGGAATTGCGACGGCTTCGGTACCGCATACCGGCTGGGCAAGCGTGGTGACCTGCGACGACGCCAGCTATGAGAATGGTCTGTGGCGGAATACGGACAGCCGTATGGTCGTGATGGACGGAAAATTCGTCTATATTCGCTCCGACCGGCGCAGCATCGAACGCTCCGACCTCGCCGGAAACGACGTTTCTGTGCTGTATCTCTTCAAGGAGCACTGGTTTGTCGATCAGAAAAGCGGCGCGTACTGGAGCGACGTCTGCTCGGGGCTTGCCGCATACGAGGAATACCTCTACTACAATACACCGACCTCCATCTGGCGGCTCGATACCACAAACGGCGCAACAAGCATCATTTTAACCTTAAACGAAGCGGATCCGAACCGGAATCTCTATGGCTTTGATATTTATAAAGGCAACATGGAATATCTGGTGGGCGACGATCCGAATCGGGAAAAAACCGCTTATCTCCGGCAACTCAAAATGTCCTATGCAACGAAGCCTGAAACGGTGGAGAACGTGTTCCTGCCGTTTGCGGATGTGTCACGCGTGTCGCCCTATTACGACGCCATCGACTACGCCTATCGCGCCGGGTATATGATCGGCTACAACAAAAATACCTTTGCACCGCGCGCTTCGCTGACCAGAGCACAGTTTGCCGCGATCCTTTATCGTGTATCAAACGCGACTGCCAGCGCCACAGAGACCCGCTATATGGATGTTTCGCCGCATGCTTGGTACGCGAAATACATCGGTTGGGGCACGGAGGCAGGCTTTATGCAGGGAACGGATAAGGATCTGTTTTCGCCGGAAAAGGAGATCAGCCGTGAGGAAGCCTACACGGTGTTCTCCCGATTCGCCGCGGACATTTTGGGCACGGACACTAAGACCACGCGCCTACCGTGTATTGACCGTTCCGCCATTTCGCGCTGGGCAAGCTACGGTGTGACCTACTGCTATCATATGGGACTGGTCGAGGAAAAGTTTTCCTATATCCTTGCCCCGCAGACGCCGCTTACGCGATGTGAGCTTGCGGAAATTCTCTACCGTATGCACGCCACGGAAGGAGCTGCTTCGTGAAAAAGCACCTGTTTTTATTCCTGTTTCTATGTACGCTCCTTTTTCTCATTGCCTGTAGACCGGCAGAGACGCCGACGACGGAGCTTTTCACAACACCGGAATCCGATTTTGCGTCTCCGGTTGGCGACCATTCCGTTTCGCTCGTGTTCGTGAACGCCGGGAAAGCCGACTGTGTACTGCTGTATGCGGATGAAAAGCTCTACTGCATCGACACCGGGCTGGATACTTCTGTAGAAACGATCGCCTATGCCATCGGCTGCCTGTCCGATTTTCCGATCGACACCATAGAGGCGGTGTTTTTTACACACGGAGACCGCGACCACATTGGCGGCTATCCTGGCTTGTCCCAGGTATTCGCGATACGTCAGACCTACGCGCCGTGGTACGCGAGTGATCCGACCGTGTTCACGACACTGGATCCGGAGGTCAGCCTGCTGCGTGCCGGTACCTCCGTTCCCATCGGCGATGACGGGTTATATCTCGATGTACTCGCGCCATTGTCCCGCAGCGCGGATGATAACGACAATTCCCTTGTCCTACGACTGATCTGCGGCGATACCACCATGCTCTTTACCGGCGATATGCGCGAAACGGAGAGGACAGCGCTGCTTGCCGCGTACCCGGATGCGCTGCATGCGGACATCTGGAAAACGCCGTATCATGGCAGAGCGGACAGTGTGACCAAGGAACTGCTCGACGCCGTAAACCCGCAGTATTCCTTTGTGTGTGCCGATCGGGTAACCCATCCGGATTCCGCGGATGAAACCTGTCTTGCGCTGCTGTCCGAAACCAGCTCCGTCTACGTGACCGAGGACGCAACGCTCGGCTGGCATGTGACGCTTTCTGAAAATAGCGAGATCATTGTTGTGGATCTTTGCCCGGACACAGTGCCGTCTAATACTTTGGAAATTGGGGAGATAGACACGAAGAATCAGTGCATCACCCTCGTCAATACCGGCGCGGACACGGATCTTTCCGGCTGCATCGTGAAGATCGAACCGTCGGAGGCGTTATTCCGAATCCCTAACGGTACGTTGTTGGCATCCGGCGAAAGCCTGACCATCGGTTCCCGCGCGGATACGGCGGAGCTGTTGTGGCAGACAGAGGAAAAGCTGCTTCGGAAGAAAAAGTCGGACACGATCACCGTCTATGCCCCGACCGGCGCACCGCTATGTACAGCGGAGTCGAACACAAAGTAGTAAAAAACAACAGCGGAGGGAATCCCCAAACGAGCCTCTCCGCTGTATTTCTTTTGCCAACGCTTTACTGTGCCTTTACCGCTTTTGTGATCAGCTGCGCGATTTTTGCGTGTCCCGCCTTGTTCGGATGCGGATCCATCGCGCTCATGTCCATATCCGTTTCCGACAGTCCGTCGGGGTTGGTGACGTTCACATACGCGCCGTCTGTGTCTGCAAACGCTGTGTATACGTCCACTACATGGTAATTCGCGCCATCCGCGCTGCCGTCTATGATGCACTGATTGACAAGTGTGCAGTACGTGTCCGAGAGCGCGGAAAGACGAATCGGCAAGCCGTTGATGTGCAGAACGATCGGCGAGTGCTCGTAGGGATTGTACAGCGTCAGAAAATAGATCTCCACATCCGGCGACGCCTTACGCAGCGTGTCGATGATCTGCGGAATGTCCGCCTGCAGCTGTTCGATCCCATCGGCGCAGGCTTCCGTGAACACGCGGTACCGGTCGGCGATCCCGGTATCGTCATAGGGGGCTGGATCGCTGTAGAGATACTGGTAGTATTCGTATAAAAATGTCATGCCGGGACCGAGGACGTTGTTTGCGCCGATGCTGATGGTGCAAAGCTCCGCTGTCGACAACACGTCGGTGGGAACGGTACCGTCCGTTAGGGCTGCAAGCAGTTCCGCGGAGGTCTGTCCGTCCACGCCGTAATTGGAAACCGAGACAGGCGTGCCAGAGCGGGTAAGCAGACCGCCGACGATGGTTGAATACCGTTCGTCCGCCGGAGAAGTGAGACCGTACCCACGCGCGATCGAGTCGCCGAGGGATATATAGACCGTACTGTCCGTGGGGATCGCTGATACTGCCTCCGTTTCCTCCATTTTCGTCTCCGGAACGGTGGATTCCGTGTCCGGTTGCTCTGTGTCCGTTTTCGCACAGCCGGTGACAAACAGAAGCATTGACAGCGCAGTGAGCATCGACAAAACGTTTTTGAGATTTTTCCGCATACCATTCTCCTATCTTTTATTGCGGCAAGATCCGTACGGTTCAGTTCCGCCAAGCCGCCGGCGTGCAGAGCGCCAGCATCGGGAACAGCTCCAGTCGTCCGAGCAGCATATCCGCCGACAGCACACATTTTGCAAAATCCGAGAAGTGATCAAAATTGCACATCGGACCGACACCGGCTAATCCGGGACCGATGTTGTTGAGACATGCCGCAACCGCGGTAAAGCAGGTTTCCCAGTCGTGTCCCGATTCGATGGATACAAGAAAGACGGAGATGGCAAAGACAAACATGTACACAACGAGATACACGGAGACGCCGGTCACCACGGAATGCTCCACGTACCGTCCGTCACACCGGATCGAACGGATTTCCCGCGGATTCAGGTAATAACGAACCTCTTTCAACGCGGTTTTCAGCAAAATGATGATCCGTGAAACCTTCAGTCCGCCGCCGGTTGAGGAAGCGCAAGCTCCGATGAACATCAGGAGAATGAGGATTCCTTTGGAAAAAGTCGGCCAAAGAGCGAAATCCACGGTGGAAAAGCCGGTCGTTGTGATGATGGACGAGACCTGGAAAAACGCGTGGCGCAGCCCGGTGAGAACGCTGCCGTACATACCGTGGATGTTCCAGGCAATGAGCAGCACCGCGGCAGTGATGATCCCGAAATACCACCGTACCTCCTCGCTTTTCATGATGCCGATGAAGTTTTTTGTGAGGAGAAAATAGTAGATGTTGAAGTTCACGCCGAACAGGATCATGAAAACGCCAAGTACGATCTCGAAATAGGCGTTGTCGTAGGCGCCGATGCTCGCGTTGCGGATGGAAAAACCACCTGTACCGGCTGCCGCGAAAGAATTGCACACGGAGTCAAAGAGATCCATGCCGCCGAGACAGAGCAAAATCACAAGCACCAAAGTTATGATCGCGTAGATCAGATAGAGGATCTGCACGTTGAAACGGAGCTTGGAAACGAGTTTGCCAAACATTGGTCCCGGACTTTCCGCGCGGATGATATACACATCTGAGCCGGCGGCATGCGAACCAGCGCGTTCCTTTTCCCGTTCCTTCGGCAGCAGAGCCAGCGCCAGTGCAAGTACGCCCATACCGCCGACCCAGTTCATGAACTGCCGCCAAAACAGAATGCTCGGCGGAAGTCCTTCCACCGCGTGCAGGATCGACGCGCCGGTCGTGGTAAAGCCGGATACCGTTTCAAAAAACGCGTCCACAAAGCGCGGGATCGTCCCGCTCAGAATAAACGGCAGCGCGCCGAATACGGAAAAAAGCAACCAGACGCACGTAACGACGGCGAATCCCTCTTTCGCAAACAGCGTTCCCTTTTTGGGCTTGGAATATCCGAAAAGAAGTCCAAGAAGCAAAAGAATCACAGCGGGAATGAGAAAAGCGGCGGTACAGCCATCACGGTAACCAAGGGAGATAAAAAACGGCAGCAGGATCAAAGCGGCGAGTATAAAAAACACGCGGCTGCACAAATAGAGAATATAGCGAATGTTCATCTTTATTCCTCAAGAATCCCGTCGAGGGTGGAAATGTACAGATTCGTCGTCACCACCACCACGATGTCGCCGACCTTGATGGTGTCTGTCGCGCCGGGGAAGATCATTGTACTGCCGCGTACAATGCCGCCGATGAGCAGTTTTTTCTTGAGCCGCAGCTCGGTAAGCGGGATTCCGATCACGGAGGAATCCGCCGTCGCCACGAATTCCATTGCCTCGACCTTACCGCCGACGAGCTTGTAGAGCGTGCGGATCGCGGAGGACTTTCCCGATTGCCCAAGCGCGCGCACGTATGAGATGATCACATCCGCCGTGAGCTGGAGCGGAGAAACCGCGCTGTCCAGGTGGATTCCAAGCGCCATCGAGTGGAGCGGTTTTTTCGTGATTTTCGGGATGACCTTCTGTACACCCTCGCCAGCCGCGTACAGGGACAGCACCATATTGCCCTCGTCCATGCCGGTCAGCGCGATGCAGGCGTCCATATCGCGGATGCCTTCTTCCACCAGCAGCTCGTGATCGGTGCCGTCGCCGCAAATGATCCGTGCCTTGGGCAGCTCGCGGGACAGCTCAATGCAGCGATCCCGGTTCTGTTCGATGATTTTGACGTGCATGCCGCTTTCGATGAGGTTTCGCGCCAGATAGTACGCGATCCTGCTGCCGCCGATGATCATTACATTACGGATTGGATCGCCAATCGCGCCGATTTCTCGGAAAAAACGGTGGATCGCGCTGTGTGTCGCCGTCACGTTGAGAATGTCGCCCGGCTTCATCACGTAGGACGCGGACGGTACGATGACCTCGCCTTCCGCACCGTCCTGAGCAGCGCATTGCACCGCACAGACCAGTACGCGCGTCTTATAAAGCGATTTGAGCTGCAACAGGGATACTCCTGCAAGCGGACTATGCTCCGTGATTTTGAGCTGTACCATGTCGATCCTGCCGTTCGCGAATGAGTCAACCTTCATCGCGCTTGGAATGCGCAGCATACGGGAAATGGCGTGCGCGGCAGAATAGTCGGGGTTGACCATTGTGTCGATGCCGAGATCCTGCCGCATGAAGTCGATTTGTCGATTCAGCTCCGGATTGCGCACGCGTGCCACGCAGTTTTTCGCACCGATCCGTTTTGCGATCACGCAGGCAAGAATGTTGATCTCATCCTGGGAGGTGCAGGAGATCACCAGATCCGCTTTATCCGCACCCGCCTCACGCAATGTTTCCAGCACAACACCGCTGCCGCAGATGCCGATGACGTCGTACGCTTCCTGCAATTCGTAAATCACGGAGGACAGCGGATCGATTACGGTGATGTCATGTCCCTCGGAAAGCAGCGCGGCAATCAGCTCTTCACCGGTTTTGCCGCCACCGATAATCAAAATATTCATAACAATGCAGACAGAATGCGGGGAAAAACCGAAAAAAGTCTTTCCCCACGCTCCTTTTCCTATTTTAATGCAGAGATCCCTCAAGAATCGTTCCGTCCGGGTGGAACAGCGGCAGCTTTTCGAGATACTGAATATCCTTCCGTGTCTGCGAATCGCCCTCTGCCAGGATCGCCAGTCTGCCCACGATCTCGCCGCCGGCAGCCTTGACCAATTCTTCCACGGCGTGCAGGCTTTCTCCTGTCGAGATCACGTCGTCTACGATGCAGATACGTGCGCCGCGGATCAGGTCAGCGTCCGCCTTGTCGAGGAACAGATGTTGCTCGCCGGCGGTTGTGATGGAGTGCAC
Organism: uncultured Eubacteriales bacterium; assembly: GCA_934433485.1. GTDB lineage: Bacteria > Bacillota > Clostridia > Oscillospirales > CAG-272 > UMGS1696. The sequence continues at coordinate 345,319 of CAKRZR010000001.1, forward strand.
CGGCACGTCAAATACTTCCTGCATGTATGCTTTCGCCTTTTTGCGTGCGACCAGATACTTCTGGTTCCCGGCAAGGCGCGCCATTTCGTGTGCCAACGGGATTCCCTTTGCCTCCGCGGTGATGATGTAGTCATACTTGGGCGCGATGGCGAGCAGTTCTTTTGCTGCGGCGGTGGTCAGCTCCGGATCGCCGAAAATCACGAACGCGCCGATTGCCAGATTGTCGTTGAGCGCGCAGATCGGCAGCTCCCGGTGCAGTCCGGCGATGGTCATCGGATAAGTTTTTCTCATAATTGTATACTCCTATACCAGTTGATAGACGGGATTCCGGTACAAAAACGTACTTTGTTTTCCATTTTGCACCGGAAACCACTATAGTTGTTTATTTCCGCAGGGTAATGCCGTGAATTTCCGCGAGCTTGCCCAAAATTTTCTGAATCGCGTCGTCCGCTTCGGTATCTGTCATTGTGTGATCGTCTTCCCGCAGCATCACGGCGAACGAAACGCTCTTCTTGTCGATGCCAACCTGTGGACCTCTGTATACGTCGAACAGCTCCGCGGAAACGACGACCTTGCCGCCGGAAGCCTTGATCTCGCGCGCAATGGTGCCGACGGGGGTGTCTTCATCGCAGACGAACGAGAAATCTCTCTCCAGTGCCGGATATTTCGGCAGCGGCTTGTAGTCCATCATGACGCGGCGCAGCGCGTAGAGAGCTTCCATATCCAGCTCGCACACGTACACCGGCATCGTGAAGTTATAGTTGTCTGCGGTCGCCGGGTGCAGTTCACCGAATGTCGCGATGACTTTGTCGTTTTTCATGATCTTGGCGCAGCGACCCGGATGGAACGTCGGCTCGTTGGTGCAGGGAACATAGTCCGCATCCTCGATCCCGGCGATGGCAAGCACCGCCTCCAGGTAACCCTTCATCCGATAGAATCCGGCGCCATTCTTACCCTTCAGATCCACAAAGCCGATGGACAGACGGTACGGCTCCGCGGGCAGCTCACCTTCCTTACCGGGCAGATACACGCGCGCCAGTTCAAATAACGTCACATCGTAATTCTTGACTGCCACGTTGTCGGAGAGTACCTTGAGCATGGACGGCAGGAGAGTCGTGCGCATCACGGAGGTGTCCTCGCCGAGCGGATTGGAGATTACCACAGACTTGCGGCGAATATCGTCAGCGGCAAGACGGATCTTTTCGTAATAGGATGGGCTGATAAATGAGAACGTCTCGATCTCGTCAATGCCCATACCGCAGAGCATATCGTGCAGATGCACATCGAACTTCTGTCTCTCTGTGCGTGCGCCAACCGTCGGGGTAGCGGCGGCGGACAGTGTGGATTCAATCTTGTTGTAGCCGTACATGCGGAGCACTTCCTCGGCGAGGTCGTTCATGCAGCGTACGTCGTCGCGGTAGGTCGGCACGGTGACAGTGGTCAGATCGTCGTTCAGCTTGAAGTCGAGGGAACGCAGAATCGACGCCATGTAGTCTCTCGTCAGGTGCACGCCGAGGAACGTGTTGATCCGATCGCAGTCAAGGGGCATTTCGTACGGGATCTTTTTCTCCGGATACACATCGATGGTGCCATCCACGATTTCCCCCGCACCGAGCAGTGCCACCAGTTCGCAGGCGCGATCGAGAGCGGGCATGGTATTTTCGCAGTCCAGTCCCTTTTCAAACCGTGCGGAGGATTCCGTGCGCATGCCGAGCTTCTTTGCGCTGATGCGGACATTGCCCGGATGGAACATGGCGGATTCAAAGACCACCGTCGCGGTATCGTCCGTGATCTCGCTGTTCAGACCGCCCATGACGCCTGCCAGCGCGACTGCCTTCTTTTCATCTGCGATCACGAGCATGGAGGAATCGAGCGTGTGCTTCTGATTGTCGAGGGAGACGTACTCCTCGTTGTCCCCCGCGTTGCGCACGATAATGTGGGAGCCGTCGAGGCACTTGTAGTCAAAGGCGTGCATCGGCTGACCATATTCGAGCATAACGTAGTTCGTGATGTCTACGATGTTGTTGATCGGGCGCACACCGGACGCGCGCAGACGCATACGGAGCCACAGCGGGGAAGGCGCGATCTTTACATTTTTGACCACACGCGCGGAGTACCGGGTGCAGAGCGTCGGGTTTTCCACCGTCACGCTCAGATATTTATCGATGGTTTCTCCATCGTTCGCGGCAGCGGGGCATTTCGGCGTCGGCAAATGGAGCGCGCGGTCAAAGGATACAGCGGTTTCTCTTGCCAAACCGATGACGGAGAGGCAGTCCGGACGGTTCGAGGTGATCTCAAATTCAACAGATGTGTCGGAGAGCATGAGTACCTTCCGGATATCCTCTCCGATCGGCGCGTCCGCGAGTCCGACGTCGTTCAGAATGAGGATTCCATCCTCGATGGCGCCGGGCATGTCGTGTGTAGTCAGCCCAAGCTCGCCAATGGAGCAGAGCATGCCGCAGGAAACCTCGCCGCGGAGCTTGCCCTTTTTAATTTTCACGCCGCCGGGCAGTGTGGAACCATCTGTCGCCACGGGAACGACCGCACCGGCAAACACATTCTGCGCGCCGGTTACGATCTGCACAGGCTCGCCGGCACCGATGTCCACCTGACAGATTTGCAGGTGATCGGAATTTGCGTGCGGCGCTACGGAGAGGAGCTTGCCGACCACCACACCGGTGATGTCCTCCGCCAGTACCTCATAGGTTTCGACCTTGGAGCCCGTTAAGGTCATCCGGTCACAGTAATCTTTTATCGAAATATCGCTGACATCCGTGAAATCTGCCAGCCAATTCATGGAAAGCTGCATACTATAATCTCCTGATTTTTATTGAAATACGATGATTCTCGGAACAAAATCAGAACTGGTGCAGGAACCGCACGTCGTTCTCGTACAGATGGCGCATATCGTCGATGTGGTATTTGAGCATGACGATCCGCTCGATGCCGAGACCGAACGCGAAGCCGCTGTACACCTCAGGATCGATGCCGCACATCCGCAGTACGTTCGGGTGTACCATACCGGCGCCGAGGATCTCGATCCAGCCCTCGCCCTTGCACAGACGACAGCCCTTGCCGCCGCATGCGAAGCAGGAAACGTCGACCTCCGCGGACGGTTCCGTAAACGGGAAATGGTGCGGGCGGAAACGAATGCGTGTATCTGCGCCGAACATTGTCTGTGCGAACATTTCGAGCGTGCCTTTCAGGTCGCCCATCGTGATGCCCTTATCGACCACAAGTCCCTCGCACTGATGGAACAGCGGGGAATGCGTCGCGTCTACAGCGTCGGAGCGGTATACTCTGCCGGGAGAGATGATCTTGATCGGCGGCTTCTGCTTTTCCATGACGCGCGCCTGTACCGGAGAGGTCTGGGAACGGAGCAGAATGTTTTCGGTGATGTAGAATGTATCCTGTGTGTCGCGCGCCGGGTGATCCTTCGGAATGTTCAGCGCCTGGAAGTTGTAGTAATCGTACTCTACCTCCGGACCGTCTGCAATGGAATAGCCCATGCCGAGGAAGATTTCCTCCAGCTGTCTCTGTACGAGCGCGATTGGGTGCGGCTTGCCGACGTGGATCTTATCGCCGGGAACCGTCACGTCGAGCTTTTCCGATTGGAGCTTTGCTTCCAACGCAGCGGATTTCAGCGCAGCCGTCTTCTTTTCGATTTCTTCCTCGATTGCCGCGCGGACTTCATTCGCGAGCTGACCGACAACGGGTCTTTCCTCTGCGGAGAGCTTGCCCATGCCGCGCAGAACGGCGGTCAGCTCTCCTTTTTTTCCCAGATACTGGATCCGCAGCGCTTCTACATCGGCACCGGCGTCCGAGAGAGCCTTCAGCGCATCCGTTTTGATTTTCAAAAGCGTTTCTTTCATGGATCTTCTTCCTTTATATAGATAATGGATTTCGTTTTGTTGAGAGCGGCTGGATTACCGGATCTCCGACGCGTACAGACCGCTTGCCGAAATCGGCTCACCACCCGCAAAGAGATGGGAAGTGTCACCTACGCTGACCAGGCGCGCGTTTGCCGTGTGTTCGCGGTGCATTTCCATCATGACCGTTGTCACCGAGGATACCGGCAGAAAGAGCGTGTGCCACGTAAACGGCAGGGAAGCGTGCATAAAGTGCGCGAGCAATGCGTTGCCGAGACCGAGATGGCAGAACAGGGCGACCGTATCCTTCGATTCCTCATATCCCGGCTTCACATCGTAAAAACCGGTCTCATTGCGTACAAAGCCCCACTCTTCACACAGCGCGTCCAAATGGGCGGAGATCTCGTCAAAGGCTTCCGGAATGCCGGTGCCTGCGTAGATCGGCGCGTTTTTCCAGGCTTCCGGATCCCAGACGCCGGGAATGCGCATCCATTCCTCCGGCGGCATGTTCCACGGGCAGGTGTTTTCCGCACCGCCGCGTACGACGTATTTTGTTTTTAATCCGCGCGGAAATTCCTGGAGCCAGGACAGCTCCTCCGCTTCGATCCCGAGTCGGTCAAGGGTTGGCTTCGCGGTCAGCTTGGCACGCCCGAGCGGAGAAACGTACGCTTTCGTAATGTGTTCATTGACCATCCGATTTGAGAGGAGATCGGCTTCTTTATAGCCTTTTTCGGTCAGGGAATCGGTCGGATAATACGGCTCTGCATGGCGGATGATTAAAAATCGCATAAGTTCTACCTCATTTTGTGTTCTGCTTTTCCATAAAAAAATCCTCGTCACCCAAACGATTGGGACGAGGCTGCATGCTCCGCGGTACCACCCAAATTCCGGCAAAATAACGCCGGCACTTGTTGTCGGATCGCGCTGTTCCGGGACTGTTCTGCGCCCAAGCCATATTGGCAGGCTACATACGAAAAACACGACGTATGCAGCGCGTCCTTGGGGATAACGGACCCGCCGGGATCACTCCCACTCCGAGGGTGAAATGCGAAACCGATCTCACGGAGGCAGCTTTCAGCAGGGAACTGTCTCTCTCTGTGCGCGATCCTATCGGCAAGCGAACCTCATCAACGCGTTTCTTTATGGCGTCCGGCGAAAAATAGAAGATACCGGACGATACAGGAATAGTATAGCATAAAATCGCGCGTCATGCAAGAGATAAACGCAATTTTTCGGTATTTCTTTTGCAGAAACTGTCCATACTATCGCAAGAGATACACAGTTGCAGGGAGATACTTCTATGAAACAAGCAAAATACATTCTGACCGATGAAAATGGCATCCACGCAAGACCCGCCGGTGTGATTGTGCAGACCGCCAAGCGCGCACAGTCCACTGTCACACTGACTCTCGGGGACAAAACGGCGGATGCGAAAAAACTCTTTTCCGTCATGGCGCTCGGCGGACATACGGGAGATACGCTTGTGATCGAGGCAGTTGGCACAGACGAGGACAACGCGGTCGAAAATCTGCTCGCGGAGCTTGTCCGTATCGGGCTGTAACGGCGGAAAGGAGAATGCGATATGATTGTGTACAGCGGCATTGGCGGCAGTCCGTACCAGGCGCGCGGGATCCTGCATTTTTGGGGCACCTGTGACGATACAAGGGAGGTACATGCGCCGCCTGTATCCGATGATCCGGAGATGCAGACAGCCCGTTTTCACGACGCGGCATCCGCTTTGGCAAAAACGCTGGATGAATACTATAAAAACGCCGTTTTGCGTGTGGGAGAGGCGGAAGCGGAGATTTTTGCGGCGCAGAAAATGATGCTCACCGCGGAGGAATTTACCGACCCGGTCACAGATGCGATTGCCAGTGGAAAATCCGCCGTGGATGCGGTGCGTGAAACCGGTGACGCGCTTGCCGGTACACTGGGCGCGATGGACAGCGAATATATGCGCGCCCGTGCCGCCGATGTCCGTCAGCTTGCACGAGATCTTATCAACCTATTGTTGGAAAAACCGGCGGAGAACACTGCGCTGCCGGAGGCGGACAGACCGTATATTCTGGCAGCGCGCGATCTTTCACCAGCGCAGACCATCGATTTAGACTTGTCGCGGGTACGCGGCTTTGTCACGGAAGGCGGCAGCGGGACTTCGCATACGGCAATTCTCGCGCGCACCATGCGGATACCGGCGGTCGTTTCGCTCGGCGGGCTCGACGCTGCATTGGAAGGGCATGACTGTATTGTGGATGGCAAAAATGGCGTGCTGATGATAGATCCGGACGCAGCAGCCATTGATAAGTATGAGAAAGCCAGAGAGAGCGCGGAAAAACGGTCGCTTGCACAGGAGAAGGTACGCGGCATACGACTGCGGGACGCGCACGGCAACCCATTCCCGATTCTGGCAAACGCCGGGAATCTGTCGGAGATACGCACGGCGGCGGAGGCGGATGCGGAGGGGATCGGACTGTTTCGCAGCGAATTTTTGTTTTTATCGCTCGGACATTCGCCGTCCGAGGAGGAGCAGTTTTCGGTGTATAGGGAAGCGGCGGAGTGTATGCGCGGCGGAGAGGTGATTGTGCGCACCCTGGATGCCGGCGCGGACAAAGCGTTGCCCTGGCTACGGGAGGATACGATCGAGAAAAATCCCGCGCTTGGATGTCGTGCGGTACGGCTGTGCCTCCGTCATCCGGAAATACTCGTGACCCAGCTGCGCGCGCTGTACCGTGCCGCCGCGTATGGGAAAATCGCCGCGATGATTCCGATGATCACGCTGCCGCGGGAGCTCGCGGAGGTCAAAAAAATCGCTGCACAGGTGCGGACAGCATTATCGACGGAGCATATCCCATATGATCAGGACATGAAAATCGGGATCATGATCGAAACGCCGTCCGCGGCACTGCTTAGCGAGGAGCTTGCGACCATGGCGGATTTTTTCTCCATCGGCACAAACGATCTTATCCAGTATACACTTGCCGTGGATCGGGAAAACGCGCTTGTCGCCTCTCTTGCCGACCCGCTCGCAGAATCCGTACAGATCCTCATACGCAAAATCGCCGCGGCGGCTGTGGGGCATGGGATCCCGGTCAGCGTCTGCGGCGAGCTTGGAGCGGATGCGCGGTATATTCCGTTTTTCGTGGACTGCGGGATCCGCAAGCTGTCCGTTTCTCCCGGCATGGTGCTCTCGGTGCGGCAAACGGTGGCGGAGGCACTGCACGAGACAAGCCTGCGGCTGTAGGTCAATTGTCGTTTTCGTCGTCCGTGCCGTAGTCGTCGATGGAGAGCTGTCCGTCTGCGATCGCTTCTCGGATTGCGTTCTTCGGTCGGAACGGCAGTCCGACATGCGCATAGCCCTGTCTTGTCACCATACGACCACGGGGTGTACGGCTCAAAAAACCGAGCTGCAATAGATACGGCTCGTATACGTCCTCCAGCGTCACGGCTTCTTCACCGATGGTGGCGGCAAGCGTTTCCAGACCTACCGGACCACCGTCGTAGAAGCGAATGATCGTTTCCAGCATACGCCGGTCGGTGTTGTCGAGCCCGAGCTCATCGATCTCCAGCAGTCGCAGCGCGTCCTGTGCGATCTCCAGCGTGATTTTCCCGTTTCCACGCACCTGCGCGAAGTCGCGTATCCGTTTCAGGAGACGGTTGGCGATACGAGGGGTGCCGCGCGAACGGGAAGCGATTTCCAATGCGCCATCGGCGGTGATCGGAACATCGAGGATTCCGGCACTGCGGGACACAATGGTCGCCAGTTCTTCCGGTGTGTACAGCTCAAGACGCAGCAGGACGCCAAAACGATCCCGCAGTGGCGTGGAGAGCTGTCCGGCACGGGTAGTGGCGCCGATCAGGGTGAAATGCGGCAGGGAAAGGTGGATGCTGCGCGCGGCGGGACCTTTGCCGATCACGAGATCAAGCGCGAAGTCCTCCATCGCCGGATAAAGGATCTCCTCTACGGCGCGCGACAGACGGTGAATTTCATCGATGAACAGCACATCACCCTCGCCCAGATTGGCAAGCAGCGCGGTCAGATCGCCCTTTTTCTCAATCGCCGGTCCGGAGGTGATGTGCAGATTCACGCCCATTTCTGTGGAGATGATCCCGGACAGCGTCGTTTTGCCCAGTCCCGGCGGACCATAGAGCAATACGTGATCGAGTGTATCTCCGCGCAATTTTGCGGCGTCGATATAGATTTGCAGGACTTCCTTGGCTTTTTCCTGCCCGATGTATTCGTTTAATGTACGCGGTCGGAGCGAATTGTCGTTGTCTGCGTCCTCCGACGTATAGCTTGCGGAAACGATCCGGCTTTCCAGATCGAGATCCAGTTCTTCGTTATCCAAAATCTGATCCTTTCTTTCGGGGAAAACTCGTTATGCACAGTCGGCGGCGGGGTTTTCCGCATACATGGAGTGGCGTTTATTTCATCAGGATTGCAAGCGCTTTTTTGATGATATCTTCAAGAGAATCCTCCGTGGAGGCGTTTTTCAGGGCGGAGACGATCTCCGAACGGGAATAGCCGAGCACTGCCAATGCTTCCTTCGCGTCGGAGAGCTTGACGGAATCTGCGGCAGGCGCTTTCCGCGGGGCATTTGGCGCGTCCGGGATCCCGCCGGTGTCCGGGTACCGTTTGGCGAATTTGTCCTTCAGCTCCAATACCACGCGTGCTGCCGTTTTCGCACCGACGCCCGGCGCTTTCGCGATCGATTTTGTGTCCTCCGCGGCAACATACATGGCAAGCGTACGCGGCGACATCAGCGACAGGATCGACATGGCGGCTTTCGGACCAACGCCGGACACGGAAATGAGCAGTCCGAAAATCTCCAATTCTTCCTTTGTGTAGAAGCCGTACAGGTCCAGACTGTCTTCGCGGATCGCCATATGGGTGTATAGGCGCACTTTTTTTGCGTCCGGTATTGGTTCCCCATCCGCGCGATAGGCGGGAGACGGCAGATAGGACAGCGTACCGGCGGAAACCTGCACTTTGTACCCGACGCCGCCGCATTCGAGGATCACCACGCAGGACACGGGATCCACCGCGAAAATCAAACCGTATAGGGTTGCGATCATACTTTATTCTCCTTATCCTACATATTCTCTGCGCCGCCAGTCCCAGAACGACAGTCCGGCATAGGCGGCAATACCGACAGCGGACAGAATCAACCCGTATTTCACGCAGTCCGGACGATATTCCATTACAATCGTGTGTTCGCCGGGCGTGGATGCGAATCCAAGCAGGGCGTCCGCGATACAGAATGTCTCCACACGTTCCCCATCGACGGTGACGATCCAGCCTGCGTCGTAGGGAATGCTTGTGAACATCGTGTCCATGCCCTCGGATAGCGTGATCGTGCCGTCGATCCGATCGTCGCGTTTGCAAGTTGCCGTCATGGAACCCGCGGACAAACGCGCCATCGCGTCGCGGAACGTATCCTCATGGAAGTACCAGAAATACTCGCATCCGGAGGCAAGATAAATCTCATCCTCCTCAAGATACAGCGCAAATTCGTGCTCGCCTGCGTCGAGGACGCCTAACTCCTGCACACAGAAAGAATCATCCGTGAAGAATTTGCCGACGTTTCCCTTGTCGAGCTTCATGGTCGCGTCGCGCGGATAATCGCTCGGGAAGTATACATACAGCGGCAGGGACTCTGTAATATCCAATTCGTATACGATCTTTGCCGTCAGACCGCTTCCGTCCTCTTTGTATCCTCTGTGACCGGTCGTAAAGGTCGGATCCAGTCCCGGTGTGGAGGTTTCTCTCGCGTCCGCTACTGTAAAGACCTCGATCTCTTCTCCGAGCATCGCGGAGAGCATGTGGTTCATCATTTCAAACGGCGTACGGTATTCCACAGCGTCCGCGTATCGGGAAGCGATCGTTGCTGTCCCGGCTTCCTCGCGCTTTTTCTCGTCCTCCGCGTCGTATTCCGCGTACTTTCGGATCGCACTGTTTGTGCCGAACGCGATTCCAAGCGGGAACGGACTCTCGTAGATCTCCAGAGCGTCGTTTTCGCTGCCTGTCAGCGAGGAATCCGCTACGTGCGTGTAGAGCGTATCTACATAATCGGGAACATAGTCGTTCGTCATGCGATCCACGATCAGGTACCGTACGTCGAGCAGTGCGTCGGAAACCGGGGTGCCGCCATAGTACATCGACCAGTGCGAGCGCGCGGACAGACCAATGTTGTGCAAAAACGCGATGGTTTTGGCGTTGAGCGTGGAGGTGGAGTTGGACAGACCGTTTACATCGATGGCGAAATTGTCGTTTTTCTTGCGGTGTGAGGTTTTCTCCACACGGTAAAAGCTGTCCGCACCGTATTTTTCCGCGTCGAGGGATTTGACCATATCGGCGGCGGCAGAGTATTTGTCTACAAAATTCCGATAGGAGCGACGCGTGGTGAACGAAACATCTGCGTCCAGGGAATACGTCATCGCGATCCCGTTGAGCACCGTTTCAAATACAATGAGCATGACGAGGAGCAGCTCCCGGTTGTTGTAGAGCGAGACAGGCTCCTTGTCGGATCGCCGCAGGGCAAACGGCACACAGACGGCATACGCGGCAATGAAGAAAATACCAGCCCATACCGTGAGAAAATCATCGACATTTTTATACTCCATTGCCTGCATGACAAGAAGCAGCGCCACGGAGAGCATCGCGGTCACACCAATCTTGCGCACACCCGTTTCCCGCAGATACCGGAACGCGTCGTAGGTACAGAGAACAGCGAAAAAGACAAACATGAAAGCAAAACGCGCGTTGAGCCAGTTCGGACGCTGGAAACCGTGCCAAATAATATCTAAAATACTGAAATTGAAGCTGACAAAGAAGAAGGCAAGAGTGACAAGAGAGCCAATTTTCCTGCGCAGCGGAATTTTCGGACAGAGGAAGTATAGCGGCAGGAGAAGCGGCATAAGCGTCCCGCAGTAGAGAAACGGCATACCGGACGGCCGCACGCTGTCGTAGGAGCCAAAAAACGCCTTCGTCAGCATTTCCAGCCAGTCAAAAAGCTGCTTTGCTTCATATTTCGGCTCGGAAAATTCGAGCTTGCCAAACGAGAGGCTATAGTACACCGGCAGAATGATCATAGCGGAAATCAGCACGGCGATCAGGGAGAAAACGAGCATCCTCCCGAGTGTATTCCAGAATGCGTGCTTTGCGCCGCTGGGATTGCGTTCCTCCGGTGTCAATGTGGCATAACGGATGAAGAAATAGGCCGCGAGGAAGAAGCAGGTCATGTAACCGATGTAGAAATTGGACAGAATCGCAAGCGCGAGGGCGCCGACATACAGCCGGAACCTGCCTTCCCGGATGAGCGCGTCCATACCGATGAGGATAAACGGGAAGAGAATCACGTTGTCGATCCACATGACGTTGTGCTGCATGACGACGACATAGGCGGACAGCGCGTAGAGTAGCGAGAACGCCACCATCCAGACCGGGCGCGCCTGCCTTGTTTTCATCAGAAAATAGCCGAACGAGAAACCGCAAAGTCCGGTTTTGATGACAAGCAGGAGAAACAACGCCTCCGTCATCCATGCCTTTGGCAGCAATGCGACAATCACCGACAAGGGACTCGAGAGATAGTACGCGAAAATTCCGAGAAACTCACCGCCCAGCGCACGTTCAAAGGAATAGAGCAGGGAATCGCCGGATACGATCACGTTGCGCAGCTTCTCAAAATAATACACATACTGTGCGTTCAGATCGAGCACCAGCACCGCATTGTCTCCGGCAGGCCAAACCTGTGTGCAGAGATAGATGAGTGTCATGAGAATCGCCGGCAGGAAAAAGCACACCGCCAACACCTTGCGCATAGAGGGCATGCGGACATAGCGCCTGTCCTTGTCTTCCGGTAGGACGAACGTATCGGGATCATTCATTTCTATCGGATCGCCCGTGTAGATTTCTTTGTCTTGCATGATGCGTGTCCTCCTATGCCTTACTTTTCTGTCTGCGTTTCGGCAGGATATCGTTTTTTCGTCGCTTTTTCCACCTTTTCGCGCGGCAATGTCAAATCACGACCGCAGCCGCAGCAGATGAGCCGAATATCGCTGCCGACGCGCATTACCGTAAACCGACGACTGCCGCACGGATGCTCTTTTTTCATTTCCAGTATATCGCCGACCGCAAGCGGCAAGGGAAGTATCCGTGCCATCTGTATCACCTCACAAAAAACCAAAACCGCGCCTGTTTCCGCCAATGTGCCGCCAAAACAAGCTGGGTACAGGATGATATCATCATTATAACATACCGCGCGCCAAATTGCAATAGATTTTGTAAATTTAGAAACGCTTGTTCTTAATGCCTGCAAATAAGAGAATCGCAAATCCCCGGAATAACCAAATACTGCCAAAACCACCCGCGCATAATCTGGCTGCGTTTGCAAACAATATAACCGCAGGAAAAAATCCAAAAACAAAGGAGAATATTGAATATGAAAGCAACAGGCATTGTCAGACGGATCGACGATTAAGTTATAATAGGAGCAAGGTCAGAAAGCCTTGAAAACACTGGTGTTTCGCTGAT
>CAKRZR010000002.1 GCA_934433485.1 uncultured Eubacteriales bacterium
CGGAGTCTTTGTACTTTGGTCATCAAAATACATGAATCTTGTTGTTCAATTTTCAATGAGCTGTGCTTTTCGCTGCACCGCCTCGCGGCTCGCAGCTTATTTATTATACCACTTTGTCTTTCGCTTGTCAAGAGGTTTTTTAAACTTTTTTCAAGTTTTTTTCGCTCCGTTCCTTCGGAACCTTGCTTTTTCCCTCGCTTCGCTTCGACTTGTGCGCCGCTCTCTTGCAGCTCCGATAGTATACCACATTCTCCGACAGTTGTCAAGTGGTTTTTCAAAGTTTTTCCGGATTTTTGGGATTTTTCATGAGACGGCTAAAATCACATGTTTCCCGCGCCAGATTTCTCCTTTTCTGCCCTCTTTCTATTGCATATTCAAAGCCCCATTGCAAACTTGTACATTCCATGCTATAATCTTATTATCATAGACTTACGGGAGATTACGATGAAACTTTTGTATGCGGAAGATGAACCGGCTTTATCGGAAGCGGTTGTCGATTACCTTACCTATCACAAATACATTGTTGACGCGGTATACGACGGTGAAGACGCTTATGCCTATGCTTCCTACAGGTACGCAGTAAAGGAATCCGGTACGATCCAGTACGTATTTTTCCTCGATATTGCGGAACAACGCGCAGGCTTTCGGACGGTTCTCTTTGCCTCTATAGCCATCGCACTGCTGTGCTTTGTGGTGCTCTTTGTGATCGTGGTGCTCCTTTCCGGCAAGGTGATCCGACCTGTTACGGCGGGCATGGAAAAGCAGAAGCAGTTTATCACGAACGCCGGACACGAGATGAAAACGCCACTTGCGATTATCACCTCCAACAACGACACAATGGCGCTTATCTACGGTGAGAACAAATATAATGGAAATATTCGCACACAGGCCAGACGGCTGAACACGCTGATGTCCGATCTTCTGACCCTTGCCAGATTGGATGAAGAGATACCCCTGCCGACGGAAACGGTCAATATCAGCAAGACCGCGGAAGAGATCGTCTCGGTTTTCCGGGAAGAGGCAGCGGCGCGAGGACGAACCCTGCACGCAAAGATCGAACCGGGTCTTATCCTGAAAACACATCAAGACAGCTTCCGACAGCTACTTTCTATCCTGCTCGACAACGCGCTCAAATATACCTCCGACGGCGGCGAAATCCATTTGTCGCTGGATAGAAACGGCAGGCATATCCGACTGATCGAAGAAAACACGTGCGCTCCGTCCCCAAAAGCAGACCCGGAGAAGCTGTTTGAGCGTTTTTACCGTGGAGATGACGCGCGCACCCAAAAAGCGGAGGCTTCCGGCTATGGCATTGGACTATCCGCGGCGCGTGCCATTTGCGAGAACTTCGGCGGCAAAATCACAGCGTCGTATCCGCGCGAAAATACCATTCGTTTTACCGTACGAATCTGAATTTTCCGAAATGCATCACAAACCTTCCCGTGTCTCGTCACACACGGGGAGGTTTTTCTAATGCAGCGCAAAGGTAGCGGGTGTATACTATGTCCAACGAAAGGGGGAATGCAGTTTGCAATTCCGACATGAGGTAAAACACGAGATCGGCATCGCGGATCTTTTCATTCTGCGGCAAAGACTGCGTGCCGTCATGCAGCCGGACAGATACGCCACAAACGGACGGTATTTTATACGCAGCCTATATTTCGACACCCCGGATGATAAGGCGCTGCGGGAAAAATTAGACGGCGTTTATATCCGTGAAAAATACCGCATCCGCCTCTACAACCACGATCTCTCCTTTCTTCGTCTGGAACGGAAATACAAAATGGGAGATCTCGGATATAAGGAAACCGCCGCGCTCACCGCGGATGAGGCACAGGCGATCGCAGGCGGAGACACAGCGTGGATGGCACAGAAGGACAACACCGTACTGCGCGGATTCTATGAACGGATGCTGTGGGACCGCCTCCGCCCGAAAGTCATCGTGGACTATATGCGCGAGCCGTTTGTATACGTGCCAGGAAACGTCCGCGTCACCCTTGATTACGATATCCGCACCGGTCTTGGCTGCACGGATTTCCTGCGGAACGACTGTGTGACCATACCCGTCAAAGATGCGCCTTGTATTCTGGAGGTAAAGTGGGACAAATATCTGCCGGATGTGATCCGCGCCGCGGTGCAGCTCGACGAATGCCACAGCATCGCATATTCCAAATACGCCGCCTGCCGTATGTATGACTAAAACACACATTCAAAAAATAAGGAGTACACAATCATGACCTTCAACGACATCTTCAAATCCAGCTTTCTCGAAAACGTATCCTCGATCAGCGTACTGGACATGCTTCTGACCATTGTTCTCTCGTTCGGGATCGGTATGTTCATTTTTCTCATCTATAAAAAGACCTATCGCGGCGTTCTCTATTCCGCGGGCTTCGGTACGACCCTCATCGCCATGACCATGATCACCTCTGTGGTCATCCTCGCCGTGACCTCCAACGTCGTTCTGTCGCTCGGCATGGTCGGCGCGCTGTCCATCGTTCGGTTTCGCACCACCATTAAGGATCCGCTGGACATCGCGTTTCTGTTCTGGTCCATTGGCGCCGGTATTATCCTGGCAGCCGGTATGATTCCGCTCGCCATCATCGGCAGCGTATGCATCGGTCTGATCCTCCTTGTTTTCGTGAACCACAAGTCGAACACGCACCCCTACATGGTTGTACTGCACTGCGAAAACCATGACGCGGAAGTGCGTGCAAGAAAATTTCTCGATGAAAACGTGACCCGTTCCGTTGTCAAGAGCAAGACAGCCGTGCGCGGATCCATCGAAATGAATATCGAAGTGCGCCTGAAGAAGGACGACACCGACTTTATCGGGATTCTCTCCGAACTGCCCGGTGTGACAAGCGCGGTGATCGTATCATACAACGGCGACTATATGGGGTAAACGCTATGGCAGAGAGCAAGCATTTTGACAAAATCGCGTGGGCTGTCACCGCGGTCACACTGGTTCTCACGATCCTGTTTATGAACGGCGGCGCGCTCGGTCTTGCTGCCATGGAACGCACAATGGGCTATGAGAACCGGCTGTTTGACAACACAAAGGTGCACAGCATCGATATTGTCATAGACGACTGGGATACGCTCATCGAAAACGCCGCAAGCGAGGAATACTACGCCGCCTCGGTGGTAATCGACGGAGAATCCTATAAAAATGTAGGCATTCGCGCGAAAGGCAATACGTCCCTCTCCACGGTGGCAACACTCGGCAGCGAGCGCTACAGCTTTAAGATCGAATTTGATCACTACGACAAAACGGAATCCTACCATGGTCTGGACAAGCTCAGTCTGAACAATCTGATCCAGGACGCCACCATGATGAAGGACTACCTGACCTATACGATGATGCAGGTGTTCGGTGTGGATTCCTCACTGTGCAGCTTCGTGTATATCACCGTAAACGGCGAGGATTGGGGACTGTATCTCGCCGTGGAAGGCGTAGAAGAGAGCTTTCTCACGCGCAATTACGGCTCCGATTATGGGGAACTGTACAAACCGGACAGCATGCGCTTCGGCGGCGGACGCGGCAACGGCAAAGACTTCGATATGGGCGATTTTATGAATCGTGAGAAATCCTCTGCTGACGGCACGCAGGACGAAGCCATGTCCGGGCGCGGAGGCTTTACGCCGCCGGATACCGCTATGGCTGACAGCGGTACATTCACACCTCCCAACATGCCGGATGGCACCATATCCGAGGAGTCAAACACCGTCCCTCCTTCCATACCGGACGGAGATACGTCTGACAGTGGCAGCTTCACGCCGCCGCAGTTTTCTGACGATGAAGATTTCGCGGATTTCGGAAAAGGCTTCGGCGGCGGATTCTCAAACGGTTCCTCTGACGTCAAGCTGCAATACATCGACGACGATTTGGACAGCTATACAAACATCTGGGACAACGCCAAGACCGACATCACCGAGGCGGACCAGACGCGGCTCGTCGAATCGCTGCGCAAGCTGTCCACCGGGGAGGACATTGCGTCGGTTGTGGATGTGGAGGAGGTCATCCGGTACTTTGTCGTGCACAATTACGTCTGCAACGGCGACAGCTACACCGGCTCTATGATCCACAACTACTATCTCTACGAAAAAGACGGCAAGCTGTCCATGATCCCGTGGGATTACAACCTGGCGTTCGGCACGTTCCAAGGCAGCAACGCGCAGAGCACCGTCAATACGCCCATCGACGCGCCCATCTCCGGCGGAACAAATGACGATCGTCCCATGTGGAACTGGATCCTGTCCGACGAGCAGTATACGACGCTATATCACGAGTATTTCGCAGAATTTCTGGAGGCCGTTGACATCCAGTCTCTCATCGACGACGCGTATGACCTGATCGCTCCCTATGTGGCAAAGGATCCGACAGCGTTCTACTCCTACGAGGAATTTGAAACAGGTGTGGAGACCTTGCGTCAGTTCTGCACCCTTCGGTCCGAGAGCATTGCGGCGCAGCTGGCAAACGGCGAAACCACCGAAGAGATGGATTACGCGGACGCATCCGCCATTTCGTTGTCTGATATGGGCACTATGAACGCGGGCGGCGAAGCCATGCAGGGCGGAAACAGAGGCGACTTTGATAGACAGACTCCGAATGATTTTTATCCATCACAGGCGTCGGGCAATGGCGATATGCCGGACGGCTTCGATTCCTCGCAGACGCCGGGTTCTTCGGACGGTAGTGCTTCCAAGCCATCCGATACGGATGAGATAACCACAACGGATGGAGAGCCAGCGGAGAACAGTTCCTCGCGCGGCAATATGTCCCCACCGACGAACGAACGCAATTCCGACGCAAACCGCGCGGACAGCGGTACGCCGGCTGCGCTCCTCTGGATTGCCTGCTCCATACTGGCGCTTGCCGTCGGACTGGTGATCGTCGGGCTGTACCGGCACTGAACAAAGGAAAGCATAAAAAACAGCAAAAAGCTCCCGCGGAGATTCTCCTTTTCGAGAATATCCGCAGGGAGCTTTCCCTATTTGGTTATCAGAAACTTATCGTTTGGACAGAACGTTCATTCCCCGATAAACCGGTGCAGGATCGCCGCGATTTCCGCGCGGGTCGCCTGTCCGGTCGGATCGAGTCTGTTCTCACCCTTTCCGCGCAGCAGTCCCGTGCCGATTGCCCAGCGGATCGAGTCCACCGCCCAGTCAGACACGCTGTCACCGTCGGCATACGGTGCGAGATCGCCGCGCGTGTTGCTGTCGGAGCCTGTGAACGCCGCGTACCGGTGGAAGATGGCGGCAAGCTGTTCGCGGGTCACGGGCGTATCCGGCTGGAAAGTGCCGTCGCCGTAGCCGTTGAAGATGCCGTTTGCCGTCGTCCATGCAACCGCTTCCGCGTACCACGCGTCCTCTGCGACATCGGCGTACGGTGCAGCTTTCGCCGTGGTCGGGCTACCTGCCATGCGCCACAGCACCGTTGCCATCATCGCACGTGTCGCCGTACCGTACGGTGTGAAGCGATTCGCCGAGGTGCCGTTCATGAGCGATTTCTCATACACGAAACGCACATCGGAATAGAACCAGTCATCCGCGGTCACATCAACAAACGGAATGCCCTCCGCAGGCGTCTCCGTTGTGCCGATTTGCCGCCATCCCGCGTACAGAGTAACGTCCTTTGTCAGCCGCAGCTCGGTGACAGGCATGGTCAGCGCTGCGTCCAGATACCATCCGTCAAAGAGGTAACCCTCTCGCGTCGGCGTATATCCGGAGAGACTGAGCCATGTTCCCGCCAGCCTGGAAACCGACGCGATGCTCGTTCCTCCGTTCGTACGGAACGTAACCCGGCAGAAATCCATATCCGCGGCATCCGGCAGCGGATTGATCCAACGCTCGTCGTTCGTCAGCGAAATGGTGTAGGTGCGCGTCGTTACCCCGTCGGCAGCCGTGATCGTCACCGTCACTGTCGTACCGCCGATGGGCACGCGAACCGATGCCGTGCCGTTTTCCGCCGGAACGCCGTCGATGGTAACAGTCGCATCCTTGTGCGCCGGGATCACGGTCAGGAGATACTGTCCGGACGACGCTTCCAAAGTCGCTCTGTCATTCGCGTCAAAATCGGCAAGCGTCAGCGGCAGACCGTCGATGGAAATCACCGCCGCGTCCGCGTTGTCACTCTGTGTTTCATCCGTGATCACCTCGGAATACCGCGCAATCACACGATCGCCGTTCTGCGTAAACGGTACGTCCCGCTTCACGATCTCCTCGCCTGCCAGACCGTCCACATCGTACCGGTACGTCTCCAGAACCCGACCGTCCGCGGACAGCAGCGACACGATGAGCACACCGGCAGGACGCTCTTTCAGGGAATTGTTCCGCAGCGTTACCGTCGCTGTTGTGGCGCCTTCCGTCACCGCCGTTTCCACCGTAGTCGTCACCGGCAGATTGTCATGGCGCGTGAGTAAGCTCTCCAGCGTCAGGTTCTTCTGGTTGTTCAGCACGTCTGCTTCCGGCATTGTCTGCCATTTGTTTCCATCCGGCTTTTCGATCTTCGCGGCGACAAACAGCGTCACACCAGCGGCCGGGATCTCAGTCAGTCCCGCATCACGGATATAGGTTCCAATATCAAACCGGATCTCGTGCGCGTATCCGCCGTTGTCGATGGCGGCAAGAGAATCCGCATCGGAAATGGCGACCGTGTACGCCTGTCCGTTTGTACCGTCCACGAAGTATTTGCCGTCCAGTGCCGAAGTGCACTCCGGATCGGAATATACACCAAGCACCACGCGGCGGCTGCCGTTATCGATCGCGACCGGCGACTGATTGTAAAGCGTGGCAAGGAGCGTGCGGTTCCTCTCCTGCTCGCTCGTCACCTGCAATCTGGAAATACCGACATCCGGATAATCGAGATACAGGGTGCCGGTCTCCTCAACCGTTCCCTTGCTTTCGTACGATGCGGTCACACGATAGTCCATATCGCGGATCGTGTCTCCGGTCTGTGCGATCACGGAGATGGTCGTGCTCTTACCGGGCAGCAGGTTCAATCCGGCAAAGGACTGTTTCGCGGCGCCGTCGATCTGCACGGTCAGGGAACGGATCACATCGTATCCATCGTTTGTCACTGTCATGTTGACCGGGACATACGCGTTTTTCGCAAGCGTCGTGTAGTCCACGGTCAGCGCGTCCACGGAAATCCGATTCCAAAGCGGCGTGACGGAGTAATAGATACTCGATTCCTCGCTTGGGAACGCGCCTTCTCCTGTATAGGTGTGCTTTTCGCCATTTTCATCCGTATAGGTGTAGGAATACGCGATAGTCTCCTCATCCGTGCCGAATGTTGTGGCGAGGATCAGCGTGCCAATGGTTTTGCCGTCATTACTGAAAGCGTCCATGTGGTCGACGACAGTTTTCTCCGGCATCTCCCGTACCGTGAGCGGCGCGGACAGAGCGTATGTATTGCCGAATTTGCAGATTTTCACCGCGCGGATGACGTCGTTGTCCGCCTTTCCGGCGCCGGCGTCGTTCCAGAGGATCGACAGTGCTGCAATGTTGTTTATACCGCCGGCAAAGGTGAATTTCCCGTCAAAGGCGGTCATATCCACGGCGTTCGCGAGGGATTCCGGGAAATCGTTCCGCGGCGCGCCGGTTTTGTCGAACACACGCAGGCAGATATCCGCTGTTTCCCCGCCGCCGTTTTCCGTGTCGGCAACATTTTGTACGCTGCGCCAGCCGAGAACAAACACCTCGTCGCCCTCTATGACGGTTTTTGTCAGCATAGGCGAATCGTCGGCGTAGTCATTGGTCGTCGCACGGATCACGCGGGTATCGTCCTCCGGTTCGCTTGAGGCTGTGTAGACAAGGGCGTAATAGACCTCGCCATCGTCCAGGGAATACGCGATCGCAGCCGTGCCATCGTCCAGCAGCTTTGCCGAAAGCGCGGTAACACCGCCGGACGAACCGTTGTAAAGCGTATAGGTTTCCGCACTCCACGTCTTCCCGTCGTAAATGCGGTAAGCAATCCGGTCGGAATCAAAGGAGAAGAGATTTTCTCCGGTCTGCACCGTACGCCATGCCGCGATCGCCTGTCCGTTTTCATTGACGGCGATCACGGGAGAGATCTCCGCGGTACCGTTTTCGGTCAGGCGTGTGATCTGCCATTCGCTGCCGTTCCAGAGAGAGGCGGTGACCTCCAGACCGTTTAGCAGCGTCGTCTGCTCCTCCGTTGTCAGCGCGGAACCGGGCGCCAGATCGAGTGTCGCGGATTCCCGCAACCAGATCGCGCCGGTGAAATCGGCTGTGCCGTCCACGGAAAGCGCGCTGTCGCCGTAGCCGGAGAAGCCGCCGTCCGGGAGTTCTTTACCGTAGTCAGTGTTGTAGCTTTCGGAATAATACACCTTGTTTGTACTGCCAGTTCCCCATAAATGGAGCGCCATCGACCCGTCGTCATTCAGATACGGATTGGCAAGCGGGAGCGCGCCTTTCACGAGCGTACTGAACATGTCGACGACAAAACCTTCCGCTCTGCGTATGCCGCGTCTGCCGCTATTTGCTCCGCCGACCCAGGTGGAGTTCGCGTCGTTCTGCAGATACACGCTGTAGTCTGTGATCGTTACGCGGTCGTCCTCCTGTACCACGGTATATGTCGGTACAGCGGAGAGCGTGTAGGATTCCGTTTCCGTCGAATAATCGTAGCCGGTACTGCCGAGGCCGCTTTCCGCCTCGTCCCAGTACTTTTTGATGCCCTCGAAGCTGTTGAATCTCCATTGATTCTGGAACGCAAGCGATACAACCGTGATCTCCGTGACTACAGGACCAAGCCCGAGTGCCGCGCGGATGCCCGCTTCCCCGTTCAGCTGGAGGTACTGTCCCTTCAGATCTCTTTCCTCTGTATTTTTCAGATATTTCCGCGTCAGGAACCAGTTGTCGTTGTTGATCTCAATGGTGCCGAACACGCCGATTTTCGCGGTATAGCCCTTGTCGTGTCCGACGCCGCCGAAGAATTCAAAGTACGCGTTGATACGCAGCGCGGTCAGATAATCGTTGACGGCACGCGCGGTATCGTCGTCCCATTCCAGTCCAAGCTGCTCGGCATAGCGAACCGCCGTCTTGAAATCGACCGTCGCGCCGCCGCGCACCTTGATGCTGACCGTGAAGATCGGAATGCCGAACGGCTCGATATTGAACGTCTTTTCGTATTCGAGCTGTCCGCCAGCCGTGAAGCCTCCGCCGGTCGTGAGGACCTCCCACTGTCCCTTATCGAAATTGTAGCGGATCTCGGTTTCGAGGAAGCCCTCCAGCACCAGCATGATCGGCAGACCGATGGCACTGGACACAGCACCGTAGAGATTGCTGCGATCGTCAAAATAGGAGCCGTCCGCCATTGCCTGGAAGTCGCTGACCGTGAATGTGTCGTTGACCTGTCCGATACAGCTGTCCAGATCCTGCCACATATAGTTTGGCTCTACGGAAATGCCATGCTCGTCGTACGAAAGATCCTCGAGCTTTGTAGTATTGATACCGGTCCAGAAGTAGCCGGAAAAGCGTGTCGGATCCTCCGTCGGCATCAGAACCGCGCGCACCAGTCCTGCTTCACCGCCCATTTTGGCGAGGAAGGACAGCGCGTCGTTGAACATAAAGTCGGAGCCCTCGTTGACAAGATCATATTTGGTATCCGCGCCGCCAACTCTGCCGTAGATGGCGAGATTCGTCATCAGGGAGAGGAGCGACGGGGAATGCTCGACCTTTTCGATCGCGTTCATGTCGACCAGTCCGAACGGCAGCGGGATGGTCTGCCAGAGACTGCCGTCCGCGCGGTAGAGCACCGCCTCCACGCTCGTTTTCTGATGCGCCGTATAGGAAACAAACGTATCCGCGTTGAGGGTGGAAACGTTTGTCACGAGCGGGATCGAGGAGAACGGATACGAGGAATCGCGCACCGTCCGTTTTTCCTGCTCCGGCACTGCGACCGCGGTTTCCTGCGCACGGAGCGTAAGCTGTGTCTTTACATCGGTCAGATCGTCGGTGCCCCAGAGCATGACGGTCGTCTCCAAAAGCACCTCCGGATAGTTTGCGCTCGGACCGACCACACCGGTGTGATCGCGTACGGAGATCTGCCTGCCGGTGTGATAGTCGATCTTCTGTGCGGTGATGAACGGCTTGACACCCTCCGCCGCCCGCAGGGTCACGATGTTTTCACCGGAGCGCATGGCGTCGCGTGTGTTCAGGCTGCCGTTTACGGTGATGATCTCCGGCTGATAGGTATCCCCGGCGAACTGTACCTCAAAGACAAACGCGAGCATATCGCCGACGCCGACCGGATCGGGATCGTTTTCAGTGGTGAACTGCGCTATATCCATGTGCACACGCAGTACGCCGTTCACGTCGGTGTGGTAGGTCTGCGTGGTTTTGCCGTCCAGAGACGCGGTTTCACCCTCGGATTTTGCAAACATAGCGTCCGCACAGTACGCGTCGTCACGGTTCTCTGCGTAGATGCTGTTCCTGTACACGCCGCCGCGCAGGAAAACATCCGCGTTCGCGTAGGGTGTACCGTCCGGCCTCAGGAGCGTGATCTCCGCCGTCGCGGCAAGGCGCAGGGACAGTGCGTTCATCAGGTACAGTTCCCCGATCGCACCATCGCCTTCGCCGCTTTTGAGACTGCTCTGCGCAAAGGTGCCGCGATAGGCGACGCCACTTTGCATGCTGGCGGTCTGCAAATCGGATGCGATGCCGTTTGGCTCATACAGCGCGAGAGAACCGTCCGCGTTCGAGGTCACGGTATGCGCCGCGCCGGTTTTGTCCGTATAATGGAGCGTGGTTTCGACAGCGGGGGTGAACTGGAAGAGATAAAGCTGATCGCGGAGTCGTTCCACGTTGACTTGTACGCTGTCGGTAAGGCTGTCCACTCCGTTGTGCGTTGCAGTAACGATATTTGTGCCGCTGCGGATACCGGAGAGCAGCATGACGATCTGCGGCAGATACGCGGTATAGGTGAATCGCTCGAGCGGTTCATAGAGACTGCCGCGCTTGTAATTCACAGTGACGGCGCGGTTCAGCTCGTCGACGATCTCACGCCCACTGCCTGTGGATGTTTCCCAACGGATTCTGTCATCGAGGATGCTCCAGTCCGCACCCGTCGTGTCCACGGAAATCGTGTCGATGAGGGAGAGCTCGCTGCGCAGTCCGGCGATGGCGTACGCGTCTGTCAAACCGTCGATGGTCTTACCCGCGTAGCTGGTGACGGTCGGACTTGTCGAAGTGGCGCTTTCGGCCACACGGTTGGCAAGCGTCACGGAATCGACGTCCTCACCGCCGACGAGCAGACGCAGCGCGTCGGAATTGTACACCGTGATCGTGGCGGAGTCGGTGCTCCACGTGGGATCCGCACTGTTCTTTGCCCGTACGGTGACAATATAGGTTTCCTTGAACGCCGGCGTTTCCGGCTGCAGCGTATACGAACCGGTGAAGGTCAGCTCCGCTGTTTTTTCACCCACCTCCGCAGTGGAATAGATTTCTTTGCCATCCTTTTCTATACGGAACGAGAATGCCGCGTCTTTGTTCGTTTCAATGTCAAAGTTTTCAACTTTCCATGTAAGCGGGATCGTCTCATGCGCGGTAAACTGCGTATCGGTCAATCCGATAAGGGTCACAACCGCTGCTTTCGCACGGACGAGGATGTACGCCGTGGTCTCCATGGAAATGGTCTGGCTGTCCACGATGGCTGTGGCGGAGAGCGTCAGCGTATAGGACGGCGTGCTGCCGGCGGAAATGGTATCGAGAATACCTGCCGGAATGGTCACACTGCCGCCGCCGCGCTCCAGCTCCGTCTGCCAGATCGGCGCACCGGATGCGGTATTGCCCTGGTACAGCTTTGCTGTGATCTTCTCGTCAAGCGGCGCGTAATCGTCCAGATTGGAAACAAAGCGTATGACCTGCGCTTCCCCGTTCTGGGCGATAAACGTGTTGGCGTTCTGCGGAATTGAGAGGATCGGGCGGTTGCCTGCCTTGACGGTCACCTTAATTGCACCGGATGCCACGGTATGCTGCGCCGTATCCTCGGTGCCGTTTTTCGCCATAAGATAGATCTTCGCCGTACCTTCCGCGACAAGATCCACCGTTACCGTATGATTATTCACCAGTGTCCCGGAGCTATTGGACGAATGGATGGCAAGCACCGTGGGATCGCTTGACACCCAATAGAATTGATCGTCGCTCGTATAAGTATACTGTGCGGACGGTTTTTTTGTCGCCGTAAACTGCGGCATGGTGCCGTCGCCGAGGAAGATGGTGCCGTCCACACCGGAGTACCAGCGATCGACAGAAAGCGTATACGCACTCTCGTCCGCTTTGATGATGCCTTTTTGCGTAAACGTCGCATACTTGCCGTAGTAGAGCGCGTCGTTTATGTACAGCTCCGCCGTGTGATCGACCGTCGTATCGCCGTAGAGGGCGGTAAGCGGGATCTCGGCATAGAAGGAGAGCGTTTTGTTGTCGCCTGTGCCTTCTCTCTTGATTGACAGGGGATATTTCGTGGATTTGTCTCCGTCGAGGACGATCTGCATTGCGCCTTTGTCAAGATCTGCCCACATGTTCTGGAACACCGTGCTGTTGTTTATCTCCACGGTCACGATCGCCTTGGTGAGATCGTTTTCGTCGATCGCCGCGGTGATGGCGGTAATACCGTCCTGCGGGCGCGCGCTGACGATCTGCCCTTTGGCGAGGGTGGTGCGAAATTCCTGGTACGCAAGACCTGTGCTGTTTGCAAAGGCGTTGCCGCACACGTCCTCACAGGTGCTGCCTGCCCGGGTGGTTACACCAAGCACCTCGATCCGGGTACTGTCCGCACCCTGCACTTCATACATGAATGTTCTCATGTTGGAGATTTTTTCCGCATCACGCTTTATACTGCCAATCGTCTTACGCTTTACGCTGCCAATCGTCGCATCATCTCTCGCGTCCGTCAGGCTTGCAAGCTGCATCGTACCGTCTCCGGAGGCACAGATGAGCTTGTAATCCCCTGTCACAGGCTCCGAAAACTCTACCGTGATCGGGATCCGGTCACCGGGATAATATGTCGTTTCTCCATCACCGGTAATGTGGATCGCCTTGATAGTAGGCGCGGTACTGTCCAGCAGCTTGTAGGTACCAGTGCAGATAAGATACTGGAGCGCATCCTTTGTAGATTCCTCCGACAGTACGGTTTCGTTCAATTGCCAGTTTGTATTGAGAACAATCGGACGATCTATTCTGCTCCCTCGCGTAAACGGCACATTGATTTTTGTGAACCGATAGATCTGCGAATCGTTCACCAACTGATTGTAGAACGTCTCCGCAGTGATGGTTTTCCTGCCGATCGTCACAGAACCGCTTGCATTGTAGGTATCCTGGCTGCAATACGCCGCCGCGAGCGCCTGTCCATATGCGGGATAATTTGTCAGCATACTTTCCGCAACAATATTATACGACTCATACGCAATATCCATCTGATATCGCTTGCCGTCCTCCACATAGTACAGCCTCGGACGCCAGTCAGATAGACGTCCTCTGAGAGATCCTTCTTCTCCCACAATAGAAACATCGGTGAGCTGAAGCATTGGCTGCTTGTCGCCCACGCCATAATATACAGCCTGATTCAGAAGCTTTTCCCATGCTGTGTCTGATGCGGCGTCTGCAACCTCCGGTATCGTAAAGGAGAGATACCCGTCAGCTTCCGTCACCTCTGTGTATGTATGATATTGATCGTCCGCATTCAGTGTCGCGACATACGCATCCCTCTCCGTGGACGTAGAGTCGCCGCTATGCACCACACGATCCGTTGCTACCTTTCCGCCTTCCCGGACCAGGCGCACGATCGGAGACTGTGTATCGCTGTCCGTAATGCCGAACACCGCCTGTCCCGCACACGGTGTCGCGCCATCCGTGATACGGCACATGAACACAAAATCTTCCGCACCGTCCCAAAGCACAGGACCACTGCCAGCCAGACCCGACATAACTGTACGGATGGAGGAAATATCTACCGAAAAAATAATCTCACTTTTCCCTTTCGACATCGAAAACTCGGAAAAACGATTGCGTGCAGGATTGTTTACATTCGGAGCGATGTACTTCACAGAACAATCCCGCTTCCATTTTGATGTCACACGGAGCAGAAATCTCATTTTCGCTGCCGTCCAACAGAATCACGCGGATATCCAGAATCTCATGTTCGTTGTAGGTTCTGGTTTTATAGGTAATCCCCAGCCCGGCGACCTCGTGTCCCGGCGTGACGGTCGCGTTTGCTTCCGCTGTCGTATCGTTCAGCGCGCCGCTTGCCAGAAGATCGAGCTGCGACGCGAGGTCCGCCATGTGGTATTCAAGCGACAGAGCATTCGCGATCTCCTCCGCCGTCGCCTGTTTGCCCGTTCTGTCCACGGTGACGATGGTGTCCCATTCCTCCTCCGGACAGAAGGCAAGCCAATCCTCCAATTCCGCGAGAGACGCAAGCGTATTTCCGTCCTCCAACGTGAACGTGTTGTCCTCAATCAGCTGCCCGTTTTCATCCGATAAACCGAGCGCGAGCATCTGCATGTACAGCTCTTCCTCCGCCACGACCGGACGCGCAAATATGCCGGTGGGCAGCATGCCGCAGAGCATACAGAAAGCGATAAACAGGCTCAATAACCGTTTTTTCATTTCAAACTCCCTTACATTTTTGCCGTAGAAGCGCCGCACATCGTCGTTTCACACGTACGGACTTCTTGTTTTTCCTTGATTTTCCCCAAAAAGTGCTATTTCGGATCTTCGCCGTGCCGGTGACTCTCGCGGTACCGGATGCAAAGCAGGGTTATGCTCACGCCCAGCGCAAACGCCGCAATCCCAACAACGACATACGCACCGGCGCCGTCCCGCAGAAGCACCGTGCCGTATCCGCCATGCACCATCGATACGCCCGGCGTCTGTTCGGTGCAGAGAATCCAGGAAACGCAGCAGATGCAAAGAACACAGACGATACCGAGCCACGCATTGACGCGCCGACGCCGCCGTTGCTTCCGTTCCCGCAGCCGCTCATTGATCCGCAGGACACGGTCATGTGTGGATCCGCCCATGAAGCCTCCTCCTTTTCAAAAAGTGTGTTTACTCTATAGAATCCCAAAATTGCGCAATCCTTTCAGGGAAAGCAGAAAAAATTTATAAAAAAACGCTCACAACCACAGCGTTTCTCTGCGATGTGTGAGCGATGCTCTGTTATATTCCGTTTTTCACGCCCATCTCCCGCTTTTTCCGCCTGTTGTACAACTGTGTGCTGACCCATACGATCCCAATGGCTGCCGCGGGAAACACATATCCGGCAATCTGCCAGGGACCGGACGCGGAAATGAGCAGGTTGTAGATCGCATGCAGAACGATGGATACGCCGAGGATACCGACGCAGCCGGTCAGCGCGAGCCACTTTTTAGTGAACACGCGCGACAGTCCAAAACCGATAGCGATGCCGCAGAGAATGTGGACTGCACCGGCGGATATGCCGCGGATGAGCACGTACTTCACATCTGCCGCGCCGTTTTCCGTCAGATAACAGACGTTTTCAAATGTCGCGAATCCCACGGCAATGGCAATGGCGGCGCACGGCAGTCGCTCCGGCTTTGGTTCCCAGACCAGGTAATAGAACAGCAGCGCGGCGAGCTTGAGCACCTCCTCGCAGACCGGCGTAATCTCCACGGCAGCCACGATCTCATCCGTGCCGTAATACCGCATGAAAAAGCCGCTGACATACGCCACAAGGAGACAGGTCGTCATCCCGACCAGGAGAAAGAACACAAATACCCTTTCTCTCTCGCGGGAAAAAAGCAACGAAAACAGCAGCGGAATGGCAAGGCAGAGATAAATATTCTCAATATAGGTCATGGACGTCTCCCTTCCAGACAGGTGACAGGCAGCAGCGCGACCATATCCGCCGTCAGCAAAATATCTACAATATAGTACAGTCCAAAATGGCTGTAATCCTCGGTGAAACCGGAGACCACAAACAATGCCACCTGTAAAACCGGAATGCATAGCTGGCATAAAGCGCTGATTCTGCCGCCGATCTTCGCACGCAGCTGCCAGAGTGCCAGATACGCATCTCCTCCCGCGACGATGGCAAACGCGCCCTTCACAAGCGGAGACGGTCCGAACACGCCCACCACGACAGCGGTCGCCGCGACAAGGACGCCGCAGAGCGCCGGAATCGGTGAAAAGCCCACGCGATTTCCCTCCGTATACAACAGCTCCCGTGAGAAAAAGAACAGATGCGCCGCAAGCCAGGAAACCTCCGATACATAGAACACCTGCGGCACATATCCGACCAGCGCCAGGTGAAGCACATAATATAACGTTCCCAGCGCGAACGAGGTATAGGCGAAGGTCAGGATCCAAAACGACCGTACGCCGGTGCGCAGCGCGAAAAGCATGGCACACAGCGCAGTGATTGCCAGCACACCTGTCTGAAAAATATTGTCCGCAAGCTCAACCCACATGATCCCGCCGTTTCTCCTATCTCACATGTATTTCCGCCATACTGTGTCCGCGCCGTTTTTCAATCGCCATCCGCGTCGCTGTCATAATAAACAAAGCCTTCCTCCTCCAGAATCGCCCGGAGCCGCATTTTGCCGCGGTGTACGAGATTGGTGATCTGTCCCTCCGTCTTATGCAGCACCTGTCCCGCTTCGCGATAGCTCATATTTTCAAAATATACAAGGTACAGCGCCTCACGATAGGTCCGTTTCAGCTTTGCCATGGCGCCGTGGAGCATGCTCTCCCGTTCCTCCCGCAGCAGCACCCGATCCGCACCAAATTCTCCGCATAGCTCCACAGGCAGCTCGTCCAGCGAAACCGGAGCCTGTCCCGCGCGATGGCGCAATGCCAGATTCCGTGCGATGCGATAAAGATACGCTCGAAAGCCACCGTCGCCGGTAATGGTACGTTTTTTGGCAAGCAGACGCACGAACGCTTCGATCATGAGGTCCTCCGACTCATGCCAGTCCCCTATGTAGCGGTGAATGTACCCGGCAATGGCGTCGCCGTATTTCTCGACAAGATACGTCATCGCCTCTGCGTCACCGTCCAGATACCGTTGGTATGCCGTCTCATCCGTCATGCGCGCGTCTCACCTCCCTGCCGTTCTGTATCAATTACATTATACCCGATACCCCTCCGTTTTGCAAGATGGCGGACGGATTCTGTCGGCTGAAATTTCGCGAAAGCACAACCGTCTCGGCAATCCATGTGATTTTCCGTCAAAAACGCTTGACTTCCTGTGCCGCTTCCTGTATAATGTATAGGTAAGTTTTCCAAACGCAGGAGGTGCGTCATGCATTCTGAACGATACAGCATCGGACTCGATTTCGGTACGCTTTCCGGTCGCGCCCTGCTTTGTCGGCTCTCGGACGGCGCGGAAGTCGCTTCCGCCGTGTACGAATACCCGCACGGTGTGATGGACGACACGTTTGCGCCGCATCCCGGCGTATCCAAAAAGCTGCCGGGCGATTGGGCGCTCCAGCATCCGGACGATTATATAGAGGTTGTATGTGAGACAATCCCGCGCCTTTTGGCGGATACCGGTGTGGATCCCGCCGCAATTGTCGGGCTGGGGATCGATTTCACCGCCTGTTCTCCCCTGCCGGTCTACAAAAACGGTGTGCCGCTCTGCCGCAACGCCGCCTTTGCAGACGATCCGCACGCATACGTCAAGCTGTGGAAGCACCACGCCGCGCAGCCGTATGCCAATCGGGTCAACGCTCTGGCGGAAGAACGGGGTGAAAAATGGCTGTCCGTGTACGGTGGAAAAATCTCCAGCGAATGGCTCTTACCGAAAACAATGCAGTTATACACAGAAGCGCCCGATGTATACGACGCGGCGGACTATTTCATCGAAGCGGGTGACTGGCTCGTGTGGCAGCTCACCGGCGTGCAGACACGTAATTCCTGTATGACGGGCTACAAGGGGCTGTACACCGAGGATGGCTATCCATCGTCAGAATTTCTGGCAGCACTGGAGCCGGGGCTTGCGAATGTCGCCGCGGAAAAATGGGGCGCGCACATCCCCGTACAGCCGATCGGCAGCCTCGCCGGGTATCTCACGCCGGAATGGGCAGCTCAAACCGGTCTGACCACAGACTGCGCGGTATCGGTCGCCGTCATCGACGGACACGCCGCCGTACCAGCCGCCGGAGTGCACAAATCGGGACAGCTGCTCGCCATCATGGGCACCTCCACTTGCCATATGCTCATGGAATCGTACGGTCATCCGGTGCCGGGTACCAGCGGCTATGTCGCGGACGGTATGATGCCGGGGCTCTATGGATTTGAAGCCGGACAATGCTGTGTCGGCGATCACTTTGCCTGGGTCGCGGAGCATATCACGCCGGAATCGTACAAAAAAGAAGCGGCGGAGCGGAATCTGTCCGTCATCGCGCTTTTGTCCGAAAAGGCTTCTCTCCTTTCTCCGGGAGAGTCGGGGCTTCTCGCCTTAGACTGGTGGAACGGCAATCGTTCGGTGCTCATAGACGCGGAGCTGTCGGGGATGCTCCTCGGCATGACGCTCACCACCCGCGCGGAGGAGATCTACCGCGCCCTCGTGGAGGCAACGGCGTTCGGTACACGCAAAATCGTGGAGAATTTCCGCGAAAACGGCGTTCCGGTGGAAGAATGTATCGCGTCCGGCGGTATTGCGGAGAAAAGTCCGTTTGTGATGCAGATCTACGCGGACGTGCTCGGAATGGATATCCGGATCGCCGGCGGATGCAGTGCGCTCGGCGCCGCGATATTCGGTGCGACCGCTGCCGGGGAACGTGGTTACGCGACCGTCAATGAAGCCTCCGCGGCGATGGGTCGTCTGACCGACACGGTATATCGCCACGATCCTGCAAAAACCAAGATCTACAACGCGCTGTACGCGGAGTATCTGCTTCTGCACGACTATTTCGGCAGAGGCGAAAACGATGTGATGAAACGCCTGCGCGCGATCCGGGAACAAAAGCTGCCCCGGTGAATGGACACGCAATCCCTACATTATTCTATAAAGAGGTTTGGAAAAATGAAAACCAAAGCAGTCAGATTATACGGCAAGATGGATCTGCGCATGGAGGAATTTGAGCTTCCGCAGATCGGTGAGGGTGAAATTCTCGCCTATGTTGTCTCCGACAGCATCTGCATGTCCTCCTACAAAGCGACCTCCCAGGGCGCGGATCACAAGAGAGTGCCGAACGACGTCGCGGAAAACCCGGTCATCATCGGTCACGAATTCTGCGGCTACATCGTCGAGGTCGGCGCAAAGTGGCAGGATCAGTTCAAGCCTGGCGACAAATTCGTCATCCAGCCCGCGCTCAACTACAAGGGCTCCCTATTCTCTCCCGGATACTCCTACCCGCACATCGGCGGCGACGCGACCTATGTCATCATTCCGGAAGAGGTCATGCTCTGCGGCTGTCTCCTGCCCTATGACGGTGACGCCTACTTCTACGGCAGCCTGACCGAGCCTATGAGCTGCATCGTCGGCGGCTTCCATGCGAATTACCACGGCAAGCCCGGCGTATATGAGCATACGATGGGCTGCAAGCCGAGAGGCAATATGGCGATCCTGGCTGGCGCAGGTCCTATGGGTCTGGGCTGTGCGGACTACGCGATCCACGGCGGCAATCCCCCGCGTCTCCTTGTCATCACCGACATCGACGAAGCACGTCTCGCCAGAGCCGCCGAGCTGACCACCGTCGAGGATGCTGCGGCACACGGCGTAAAGCTCGTATACATGAACACAAACGCGGTCGGCGATCCCGTGGAGGCGATCCGTGCGCTGACCGACGGCGAGGGCTTTGACGATGTGTTCGTATACGCACCCGTGAAGCCCGTGGTCGAGATGGGCGACGCACTGCTGGCACGGGACGGCTGCCTGAACTTCTTCGCAGGTCCGACCAATCCGCAGTTCTCCGCCATGTTCAACTTCTACAACGTCCACTACGGCGCGACCCACATCGTCGGCACCTCCGGCGGCAACACGGACGATATGCGCGAATCCATCCAGCTGATGAGCGAAAAGAAGATCAATCCGGCAGGCATGATCACCCACATCGGCGGTCTGGATGCCGTTGCCGAGACGACGAAGCATCTGCCGGAGATCAAGGGCGGCAAGAAGCTGATCTACACGCACATTTCCCTGCCGCTTACCGCCATCGAGGACTTCGGTAAGGCAGCAGAGGAACACAAGGGTACGGAGCTTGGCGAACTGTTCGCCGACCTCGACCGCATCTGCAAAAACGCGGGTGGTCTGTGGTGCCCGGAAGCGGAACGGCGCGTTCTTGAGCTGGCGGACAGATAAATACATCTACAGGCAAAAGGGACTTCCCGCGTGAGGGTCCCTTTTTATTCGCTGAAGATTCACATACCGCGCTTGCAATTTCCCCCGTTTTATGCTACAATGCCCCTATGGAATTTCTCACAGAAGGAGCACACCATGTCCCAAATTACGAAACGCGCGCTTGAACAGTCGCTCAAGAACCTGCTGCTCAAAAAGCCTCTTACGAAAATCACCATCAATGACATCGCGGAGGACTGCGGGATCAACCGCATGACCTTCTACTACCACTTCAAGGACATCTACGATCTGGTGGAATGGTCGTGTCTGGAGGATGCACGCAAGGCTCTCGATGAAAAAAAGACCTACGACACGTGGCAGGAGGGATTTTTACAGATTTTTGAAGCGGCTCGGGAGAATAAGCCGTTTATCCTCAATGTGTACCGCTGCGTAGACCAGGGACAGGTGGAGAAATATCTGAAACCGCCTGTGGACAGTCTCATCATGGGTGTGATCGAGGAGGAATGCGCCGGACTCACGGTGCGCGACGAGGACAAAGCGTTCATCGCACAGGTTTACGGCTACATCTTCATCGGACTGATGCTCGACTGGATCCGGAACGATATGCGCACGGATCCGGAGACCATCGTCGGAAAGCTCGCCACGCTCATCCGCGACTCCATTCGCCCGGCACTGGAACGGTTCCGTGTATAGCCCATCATTTTTACTCTTTTGATAAGTTTTTTTACACATTACGGCTCTGTGATAAGACCTTTATCACGGTGCCGTTTCTGTTTATTGTAAACCCGCATGAAAAAGGGTATACTATAGGCACAAGAAAAAAACAAAGCGTCCGTTCAAAATGGCGGACAGGAGACCGAAATGGTCGGGAGGATTATGATGTATTACGGAGCAGGAACCTATGAAGCGTTTGCACACCCGGAGAAGCCGAAGGATGTCGATAAGAAATCGGCGTATATCATCGGCACGGGTCTTGCCGGTCTGACCGCGGCGTTCTATCTCGTACGCGACGGACAGATGAAGGGCGAGCACATCCATCTGCTTGAAAAGCTGGAGCTTGCGGGCGGAAGCTGCGATGGCAGAAAGGATGTCACCAAAGGATTCTTCATGCGCGGCGGCAGAGAGATGGACAACCACTTTGAGGTCATGTGGGACACGTTCCGCGATGTGCCGTCCATAGAAACCCCCGGTATCTCCGTTCTGGATGAATACTACTGGCTGAACAAGCACGACCCGAACTATTCCCTCTGCCGGGCGACCGTGAATCGCGGCGAGGATGCGCACACCGACAAAAAGTTCGAGCTGGATAAGGAATCGGCTATGGCTCTGTCCAAGCTGTTCATCACACCCGAAACGGATCTGGAGGATAAGAAAATCTCGGATGTATTGCCGGAATCGTTCTGGAGTACGAATTTCTGGCTCTACTGGCAAACGATGTTCGCGTTCCAGCGTTGGTCGAGCGCGCTGGAGATGAAGCGGTATCTCTGCCGGTACGTCCACCACATCGACGGTCTGCCGGATTTCAGCGCGCTCCGGTTCACGAAATACAACCAGTACGAAAGCATGATCCTGCCGCTTGTGAAATATCTCGAATCCCACGGCGTCCGTATTGAGTACGGTATGGATGTGAAGAACGTCGTGATTGAAACCGTCGGCGACAAAAAGACCGCGCGGCAGATCGTGTATGTCAAGGACGGCGAGACACAGACCATCGATCTCATCGAGGACGACCTCGTGTTCATCACAAACGGCTGCTGCACCGACACCTCCTGCTACGGCGACCAGACCCACGCACCGGATCTCAGCCACCTGCAAAACGG
This sequence comes from uncultured Eubacteriales bacterium, assembly GCA_934433485.1. Taxonomy (GTDB): domain Bacteria; phylum Bacillota; class Clostridia; order Oscillospirales; family CAG-272; genus UMGS1696. Next base: position 22,108 of record CAKRZR010000002.1, read on the forward strand.
CGTCGGGGAATCGTGGGATATGTGGAAAGCGATCTCGGCACAGGCGGTAAACGGAGAGTATGGCAACCCTGACGCGTTCTGCAGCGACATCGACGCGACCAACTGGATGAGCGCGACCGTCGCTACCTCCAATGCAGAGGTTATCGAGCACATCATGAACATCTGCAAACGCGATCCGCGTGCGGGCAAAGTGACCACCGGCGGCATCGTGACCGTCAAGGACAGCACCGAAAACTGGTATCTCTCCTGGACGATCAACCGCCAACCGCAGTTCAAATCGCAGGACAAAGATATGGTGCTGGTATGGCTCTATTCCCTCAACACAAACAAAGAAGGCAATTATGTAAAGAAAGCGATGCGCGACTGCACCGGCGAGGAGGTCTGCCGCGAATGGCTGTACCACATCGGCGTGCCGACTGACCGGATCGACGTGCTGGCAAAGGACGCCTGCAATACCACCACGTGCTTCATGCCGTATATCAACGCATTCTTCCAGCCGCGTAAGGAATCCGACCGTCCGCGTGTCGTACCGGAGGGAGCCGTCAACTTCGCCTTCATCGGTCAGTTTGCCGAAACGCCGCGCGACACCATCTTCACCACGGAATACTCCATGCGTACCGGTATGGAATCCGTTTACACGCTGCTCGATATCGACCGTGCCGTGCCGGAGGTCTGGGGCAGCAAATACGATGTACGCGAACTGCTGCGCGCCTGCTATTACGCCATCGACAAGAAGCCGATTTCGGAGGTGAAGGATCTTTCCCTCATCGAAAGAGAAATGATCAAGGTCGCGCTCAAAAAGGTAAAGGGCACGGATATTGAGCTTTTGCTGAAAGAAAGCGGACTGATCGAATGACGCCGCGTTTCTGATAAACCAAAAACAAAAACACAAATCGCTCCACCGGTTTTCAAAGAATCGGTGGAGCGATCGTTTTATGTACGGAAAATCTTATTTCGCGAGCAGCTTTTTCATCACCGGCCATGCGTCGTCGGCGTAGAAGCGGTGTCCGCCTTCCCCGATGACCAACGCGCACCCGCAATCGTCCGGGACACCTGCGGCGCGATAGCAGTTTTCGATGATCTCGTAGGTTTCTTTTACCCCGGAGAGCGGGAAGATCGGGTCCTCCTTGCCGCAGACCACCACGAGCTTGCGCGGCGCGATCATGGCGGCGAGGTCACCCATATCGAAATCGCGGAGAATGCCCGGCACGTAATTGCAGACACAGTGGTGCAGGTTCACGATGGAATCCCGATATGTGCAGACCGCGCAGGACGGCATATATCCGGCGAAGCGATCCTCCAGACACGCGATGTAATAGGTAGCCGTGCCTCCGCCGGAATTGCCCATGCAGACGGAGCCATCGAGAGTCAGAATGTCGGAAAAATGCGCTTCCACGGCATCAAGTACCCGACTGGTATCCCAGATCCGTTCCGCGATCGTGCATCTGCCGAGGAGCAGCGCGGTCATCGACGGACGTTCGCATGCGGGGCCCTTTTCCGTACCACCGCACTGTCCGAATCCACGCTGTTCGATCGCAAGCGCACCAAAGCCCTCCTTCACCGCACGCACGGCAAAATCACGGTCTCCCCCGCGGATGGTCTCCTCATCGCCCGGATATTTCGCGATGCCGAGCGAGATGTGCGCGCCGGTGGAATGGCCCTGCAGACACACACACAGCGGCAGCGGTCCGGTCTGTTTTTCCGGCAGCAGGATGTCGCAGTGCGTGAAATAGCCTTCCTCCGTCTGAAGCGTGAAGTGGATGTGCCGGTGACCGTTTTCTTTCTTGTCCAATGTGATCTTGAAAACCGGATCACAGCGGCGGAACGTATCCATGCCGAGTAGCCCCGACAATCTGTCCCGGCATTTTTCCTGGTACCAGGGGAACGGACTGTCGCCGGCATAACGATATTTCGGCTGGATCTCGGCGGCTTGCTTCGTGTGCAGGCTGGTAGGATCGGAATTCATAGGTCTCTCCTCTCAAAGCGATTGATTTTTCTACAGTATAGCATATCTTTCGGTAGATTGCAAGTGTATCCGGCAAGATTGTCGTGTGGATTTGTGCGATTTTCGCGGAGATTCTGCCTTTCACCCGGATCGTGTGTGTTTTTTGTGCTATACGGGCAAAAAATCGCAAGAAAAATCAACCAAACCGCGTCGAAGTATGGTATACTATAGAAAATCCGCGAGGAGGTGACGGCATGAAAGAAGAATATGTCGAAACCGTTCTCGCACTGATCGCGTACATGGAAAATCACCTCACGGAGCCGTCGCTTCTCACGTTGGACAGACTCTCGGCGATTTGCGGATATTCCCCTTACCACCTTCTCCGTCTGTTCCGCGATGCAGTCGGATTGACGCCGGCGGAATACACCCGAAAACGGCGGCTGACGGAGGTGATCCGGTACATCTCGGAACACGACAGCACCTTTGAAGCGGCCGCGCAGCTGTACGGCTTTCGCTCCAAGGAACATTTTACACGTGCTTTTTTCGCGGAACATCATGTCCTGCCACGTACCTATCGCGAAGCGCAGAACAGTCTCCGACTGTACGAACGGTTTACAATACAGCCCTTTCCAATGCCGGTCTGTGAGATCCGGGAAATCGCTCCTTTTGTTGTGATCGCCTATCCGAATACGGAGCCGGAGATCCCGCGGTTCTGGAACAAATACAATACGGAGAGCGTCTCGGCGGCGCTCTCCGGCGGAAAAATCGTTCGGGACTATGGCTGCATGCGCTGGAACCCGTCAGAAAACCGCCTCGATTACTATATCGGCATTCGGAAAGCGGACATGGGAATCCCACCGCCGCCGGGCACTGTCCGTATTGTACTCGGTGGAAGAACCTACGCATGCTTTACGACAGTCCCCACCGTGCAAACGGAATTTGTCGCCAGAATCCGACACACCTGGAACAGCATCCGCGAGTGGTTTTCCTTACAGGACGAATGGCAGCGCGCATCGGATTTTGAATGGGAATGCTACACGGAAAAAAGCCGCCTGTTTTCGGAAGAAATCTGCATTCCGGTTATCCGGTACAGCGCGGAAAACGATAACAAAAACCACAATACAGAATCAGGAGGTCATTTATGAAAACCTGTCACGCATCCTTTGTCGGCGTATTCGATCCCACCGGGTATCTCTTTTCCTTTGTGAAATCGACAGCCGCCATGCTCCACGAGAGTCCATATGCTGACCGTGCCGACGACGTGATCGCCGCGTCCGGCTTCGCGTTCCGTATGTGGGTCAGTCCCGATCTCTGCCCGAGTGCGACCAGTATCTGGGATTTTTCCCTCCAGGAACGCGCCCTCACCGCCGCCGGATTGGATGTCACTTACACGGAGCGGCTCTGGGGACAGGACAATATCGCAGCGGAAAGACAGGTTCTTGCCATCGACCGGATCCGGGAAAGCATCGACCACGGCATCCCCGCTGTGAGCTGGGACATTGGTGTGTGCGAATGGGGACTTGTCACCGGATACGACGACGAGACAAGGACATTTGCCACCCTGCCGGTCACGGGACAGCCCGGAACGATGGCGTATGAAAAACTGGGCGTCCGGGAGCTGCCAATTCTCAATGTCGTTACCGTGACAGGCGCGCGGGAGTTGTCCGAGTCGGAAATCGTCCGTGCCGCGATGCAGAATGCGGTCTGCCATCTACGCGGGTGCGAATGGTGCGACAACGCCAAAGGACTCGCGGCGTATCCGGCACTGTACGACCACCTGACCAATCCGGCGGACACGCTTGGCGCGTCGTGGAACATGACATATTTTCTCGGGACCTACGCGCCGCTCAAATGGTACGCATGGCAGTTTTTTGAAAGACACGGAATCTCCTCCCTCGCCGCGCTGTACAGATCGGTCTGGGAATGCTGGGACAAGGCGTTCCGGATGAAAAACGAAAGCAACATGACAAAGGCAGAGAACCGCGCGGCAGTCGCCGGTCTTTTGCAGACCGCGGAAAAAGCGGAAACCGAAGCGGTCATGGAAATGGAAAGACAGTTGTCCGGCAACCGCTGACGATCGTCTTTGCAGGACAGATTTGTGTTTTTTTGCAAAAGTCCGCGTCCGCATGCGATTTTACTCTTGACTTTATCCGGTAAACATGGTATGATATTCCCGACAAATTTCTCACACACAAAGGAGACAAAATTATGTTAGCTACTCTTCCTCCGATGGGTTGGAACTCGTGGAATACGTTTGGTCCTACCATCAACGAAAAGGTCGTCCGGGACACCGCAGACGCAATCGTGGAAAAGGGTCTGAAGGATGCCGGCTACGAATACGTCGTTATCGATGACTGCTGGTCCCTGCGCGACAGAGACGCGAACGGCAGAATGGTCGCCGATCCTGAAAAGTTCCCGTCCGGTATGAAGGCGCTCGCCGATTATGTGCACAGCAAGGGGCTGAAGTTTGGTATGTACTCCTGCGCCGGCACCCGCACCTGCGCCAACTACCCGGGCAGCTTTGACTACGAATTTGTGGACGCCAAGACCTTTGCGGAATGGGGCGTGGACTTCTTAAAGTACGACTTCTGCTACAAGCCGAGACTGTCCGCAGGTCCGATCCTCTACAACCGCATGAGCATGGCTCTGAAGGCAAGCGGACGTGAGATCCTCTTCTCCGCCTGCAACTGGGGTTCCGACGAGGTTGAAAAGTGGATCCGCTCCACCGGCGCGCACATGTACCGCTCCACCGGCGACGTAAACGACAGCTTCCGCAGCTTCAAGGAAATCGCAATGAGCCAGGTTGACAAGCTCGGCTACTCCGCGCCCGGCTGCTACAACGACGTCGACATGCTCATCTGCGGCATGCACGGCAGAGGAAACGTGGCAAACGGCGGCTGCACCGATATCGAATACCGTACGCACTTCGCGCTGTGGTGCCTCTTCCAGTCTCCGCTCATGATCGGTTCCGACCTGTCCACCCTCGACGACGTGAACCTCGCACTCTACAAGAACAAGGCGCTCATCGCCATCGACCAGGATCCCGAGGGTCGCCCGCCGTTCATGGTCAACGAGGATCGCGAACGTCCGATTTTCTTCAAGCATCTTGCGAACAATGAAATCGCGCTCGCGTTCTTCAACTTCACCGATCACGACAGCGACGGCGGCTGGAGCAGCGCCTGCCAGTTCTACGATTTCGGTCTCACCACCGGCTCCGGCTACGGTCTCCACATGCACGACATCTTCACCGGCGAGGATCTCGGTCTCAAGTCCGAGTACATCAACGTGCCTGTAAAGTCTCACGACTGCAAGATCTTCCGCTGCACCCTCGAGGCGCGGTAATCGCAGGGCATGCCATTTCCCATTGGAATCGCGGGACAGGACAAATCCACCGACGCACAGGACAATCCGTACGCCTGCATGCAATGCGGACGCCATCTGACACCGGATGAGATCGGGTTATACAAAAAAATGGTGAACCGCGGCGCCAGGCGTTTCCTCTGCATCGACTGTCTGGCGGCGCATTACGGCACGACGGTCGCTGCCATGGAGGAACGGATCGCGCACTTCCGCGCCACCGGCTGTTCCTTGTTCCATTAAGCTGTTATCCATAAAAAAATCTCCGTATCGCTGACAAAACGGTACGGAGGTTTTTTGTGCGTTTTGAAGAATCAGAACACGGTGAGCACACGAATGATGCCTTCCGCGGCAAGGATGGAATCGATGGCGGCGGCGGAAACCTCGCTTGCGGTGTCGATGAGGGTGCATGCGTAGTCGCCCTTGGAGCGGTTCGCCATGTTTTCGATGTTGATGCTCTCCTTTGCCAGGGTCGAGCTGATGATGGAGATCATATTCGGGATGTTCTTGTGGAGAATCACGATCCGGTGGTCCGCGGTGCGCGGCATAGATACGGATGGATAGTTCACACTGTTCGTAATGTTGCCGTTTTCGAGATAATCGATCAGCTCGTGGGCAGCCATCGCCGCGCAGTTGTCCTCGCTCTCGATCGTGGACGCGCCGAGATGCGGAATGGCTACGATGCCGGGGGTGTTTATCACTTCCTCCGTCGGGAAATCGGTCACATACGCGGCGACGCTGCCATCCTCCAGCGCAGCCTTGAGATCTGCGGCGCATACGAGGTCCGCACGGCTCAGATTGATGATCCGCACGCCCTTTTTCATCATGGCAATGGAGCCCGCGTTGATCATGTTCTTCGTTTCCTTCGTCGCCGGAACATGGAGTGTGATGTAGTCGGCTTTTTGGAACACTTCCTCATAGGTCGCCGCCTTCTGGATCGAGCGGGACAGATGCCATGCCGCCTCGATCGTGATGTACGGGTCACAGCCAATGACGTTCATGCCGAGCGCCTTTGCCGCGTTTGCCACCATACCGCCGATCGCGCCGAGACCGATGACGCCTAGCGTCTTTCCCTCGATCTCACAGCCCGCGTACGCCGATTTGCCCGCCTCCACGGATTTTGCGACATTTTCGGTGAGCGTATTCGCCCAGTTCACGCCGCCGACGATATTTCGGGAGGCGAGCAGCAATGCCGCAATGGTCAGCTCCTTGACGCCGTTTGCATTCGCGCCGGGCGTGTTGAATACGACAATGCCTTCCTCCGCGCAGCGATCCACGGGAATGTTGTTCACCCCCGCGCCGCACCGCGCGATGGCTTTCAGCTCCGGATTCATCGGATATTCATGCATGACGGCGGATCGCACCATGATCGCGTCCGCACTGTCCATATCGGCGGAAATCGCGTACGCATTCGGGTCAAACTGTCCGATCCCGACCGGAGCGATTTTATTCATCAGTTTTATCTTTTTCATAATCGCTTCTCCTGTTTTTACGCCTTCGGATTGTTCGCGGCAAATTCCTTCATGAACGCCACAAGTGCTTCCACGCCTTCTCTCGGCATGGCGTTATAAATCGACGCGCGCATACCGCCGACAGAACGGTGTCCCTTGAGGTTCGACAGACCCGCTGCCTCCGCTTCCTTCGGGAACTTTTTGTCCAGTTCTTCCACGCCGGTCACGAATGTCACGTTCATCATAGAGCGATACTTTTTTTCCACCGGCGCGATGTAATAGTCCTGGGAATCGAGGTAACCGTAGAGCAGCGCGGCTTTTTCGATATTGCGCTTCTGCATTTCGGCAAGACCGCCAATGGACAGAAGCCATTCGTATACCAGTCCCGCCATGTAGATCGCGTAGCACGGCGGCGTATTGTACATGGAGCCATTGTCCGCCATGAGCTTCCAGTCGAGCATGGACGGCGTTTCGGGACGTGCGTTGCCCAGCAGATCCTCGCGCACGATCACAACGGTCAGACCGGCGGGCGCCATATTCTTCTGCGCGCCGGCATAGATCACGCCGAATTTCGACACGTCTACCGGTTCGGAAAGGATGCAGGAGGACATATCGGCAACGAGCGGAATATCGCCGGTATCGGGAACGGACGGATATTTTGTGCCATAGATGGTGTTGTTGTAGCAGATATGTACATAATCGGCGTCCGGACGGAACGTGTCGCGCGTGGTCTCCGGGATCACGGTGAAGTTCTGCTCTTTGGAGGACGCGACCGCCTTGGCGTCTCCGTATTTGAGCGCTTCCTTATACGCCTTGGTGGAGAACTGACCGGAGAGAATGTAGTCTGCTTTTCCCGATTTCATGAGATTGAGCGGAACAGCCGCAAACTGCGTGGACGCGCCGCCCTGGAGAAAGAGCACCTTATAATTGTCCGGGATCTGCATCAGCGTACGCAGATCCGCCTCCGCCTTTTCGATGATCGCTTCATACGCACTGGATCGATGGCTCATCTCCATAACGGACATACCTGAGGTGCCATAACAAACAAGCTCTGACGCGGCTTTTTCCAGCACGGACAGTGGCAGCATGGAGGGACCTGCTGAGAAGTTAAATATACGGTTCATAACAATACCTCATTTCTCTGTTTGCATTGTATGCATCATTCTACAGATTTCGTTGGGATGAGCAATGGAGCACCGCGCTTTCACTTTTGTGTGGTACAGTGAAAGAGTATTTCGGAGTGCTTGCTTTATTATAACCCATACTTTTCCGCTTGTCAATGTATATTTTCTCTTTTTCCAAGGATTTTTTTACGAAGAAGATACAATTCTGCAAGTTTGTCCGGAAATGCCGTCAAAAAAGAGTGCGAATCCACGCTTCCACACGCAAATCCGCACTCTTTTACCATAGTAAATTGCTCACTTGCGGAATAATCTTGCAAGCAGGCTCTTTTTCTCATATGGCCGCACATCATAGCTTGTCACCCTGTAGCCGGTGCCGTCGAGGGCTGCGCGGATCTCGTTTTCAGGGATTTCGTTCTCCGCAACGATCACCGTTTCCCCTTTTGTATGAGAGGACGTTACCTTTTGCACCCGCAGATGGGCGCGGATCGCGTCGTTCACGTGACTCTCGCACATACCGCACGCCATACCGTCAATACCTACATGAATTTCCACCATATTGATTTCCTCGCTTTCTCGGTTAGCTATCACTAACTCACAAGCAAATGAAAAGGGATCACTCCCGATTCATCCTGCGTTCCGTTACAAAATTTCCTCGTGGAACACGTTGCCGGACAGATCCTTCCAAAGCGCACGGTCGTCTGCCAGAATCATATAGCTGTGCGCGCTGTTCTCCTTCGGAATGCTGACCGAGCCGGGATTGAAGTACCGGTTGTCATTACCGAAGCGCTCCCATGCCGGTACGTGCGTGTGTCCATGGAGGAGAATGTCCCCCTTTGCAAGCGGCGGCGTGTGGGTCATGTTGTAGTTGTGCCCATGCGTCGCGTATAGCACCGCCTTGTCCGAGGGCAGAATCGCGTAATCCGCTAAGATCGGGAATGGCAGTACCATCTGATCGACCTCGGTATCGCAGTTGCCGCGCACGCACCAGATCCGGTCGGCAAGCGGAGAGAGCATCGCGATCACTTCCTTAGGCGCGTACTCCCGCGGTAGATCGTTGCGCGGTCCGTGGTACAGAATATCGCCGAGCAGCACGAGCTTCGCCGCTCCCTCACGCGCAAACGCGTCAAGCAGTCCCCGACAGTAATACGCGGAGCCGTGAATATCCGACGCGATCATCCAGTTTCTCATCTCATTGTCCTCCGTGTGTTTCTATCCTATCCATAATTATAGACCACCGCGCGGGAATTGTCAAGAGCGTATCTGTTGCCTTTTTTGCACACCACTATGCCAAAGAGCGAAAGAATTTCCCGTTTTTCTCTTGCATTTCCATCCGCACCGCGGTATACTTTTTGTAAAGCGTTCAGGGAGGTTGGATTGTATGGAGAAAAAAACGGTGTTCGCGGATTGGAAGACGCGGGAGGACAGGTGCTTTCTGGCATTTCCGGAGCATGGGCATGTGCTGCCGGATCCGGCGTATCGAATGACGCCTGTCGGTGTCTGTATGCTCTCGTACATCGTCTCCGGTAAGGGCGCGGTTTTGACGGAGGACACCCTGATCCCGGTACAGGCAGGCGATCTCTGCTGCATACGACCGGGCGCCGAGGTGATCTGCCGCACGGATTTCAACGAGCCGTACGAGGTGGATTGGTTCTTCCTGCGCGGTCGGCTTGTGGATTCGCTCTGTGCCCTCTACGATATGCCGCCGGTATTTGTGACGCCCTTTGACGCACGCGGCTATTTTCGCCAGTGGGAAGCGCTGCTTGTGACCGCCTGTCCGCGCCGCAGGGAAATGGAATCGGTTTGTCGGTCGCTGACTGAATCGGTCTGTGCGCTGTTTGCCGGTGTACGCCTGTCCGCTGTGCTCGATCTGCCGCCTGCCGCGGAGGACGTGACGTTCGCGGTGCGGGACTATCTCGACGATCATATAGCGGAGCCGGTCACGCTTGCCGGACTGGCGGATCGTTTCGGATACACGGATATGCACATCATCCGCCTGTTCCGAGAGGAATTTGGATTGCCGCCGATGCAATACCTCCACAAAAAGCGTATGGAACACGGCAAACGACTGCTTGCGGAAACCAGGCTGTCTCTGTCCGATGTCGCGGCACAATGCGGCTACCGGGACAGGAGCCATTTTTCCGCCGCTTTCACCAAATACACCGGTCAATCCCCGCGTATGTATAAAAAGACAAAAAATGACGCCATCCAGCGGTAGTTTTCGTAATATCACACAAAATACGACGACGATCGTGCAGTCGTACCGGAAAAATCCGTACGGATTTTTTTGAAAAATTCCAAAGAACCGGTTTATTTTGCCTTCGTAATATGGTATACTATAGGATATACTGCGATACTTTTGAAAAAAGGACGGATTACCACAAATGTGCGGTTTTGTCGGCTTCACCGGTATGCTTGCCAATCGCCGGGAAATATTACAAAAAATGGCGGATCGGATCCTCCACCGCGGTCCCGATTCCGAGGGTTTCTACCTCGACGGAGAACGGGACGACGACGCCTTCGCGCTTGGATTCCGCCGTCTGTCCATCATAGACCTCGCGTCCGGCAGTCAGCCAATGGAGAATGAGGACGGCAGCGTGGTGATCGTTTTCAACGGCGAGATCTACAATTTTGAGGAGCTGCGCACGGTGCTCATCGAACGTGGTCACGTGTTCCGAACAAGGTGCGACACGGAGGTCATCCTCCATGGCTATGAGGAATACGGCGCGGAGATCGTGAAAAAGCTCCGCGGCATGTTCGCGTTCGTGATCCGGGATAAAAAGCGCCATCGGCTCTTCGGCGCGCGCGATCCGTTCGGGATCAAGCCGTTCTATTACGCCTCGCCGCGGGAGAATGTGCTGCTGTTCGGCTCGGAGATCAAGAGCTTTTTGGAGCATCCCGATTTTCATCCCGCCGTCAATCCAAACGCGCTCCGGGCGTATCTCACCTTCCAATACTCGAGCATGGCGCAGACCTTCTTCTCCGGCGTCTATAAACTGCCTGCCGCGCACTATTTCGTGTACGAGGACGGCAAAATGACCACGGAACGGTATTGGGAAGTCGATTTCACAAAGAAAACCTCGCTTTCCTATGAGGAGTGCGCCTGCCAGATCGACGCGCGCGTGCGGGAATCCGTGAAAGCGCACCGGATCAGCGACGTACCGGTCGGCTCGTTTCTGTCCGGCGGCGTCGATTCGAGCTATATCACCGCCTGTCTGATGCCGGAGAACACATTCTCGGTCGGCTTCGGCGGCGAAAAATTCGACGAAACCGGCGAGGCGGCGGAGCTGTCCGCACGGCTGGGGATCCGCAACTTCATCGACCATCTGACGGCGGAGGAGTGCATGGCGGCGTTCCCGACGATCCAGTACCACATGGACGAACCGCAATCCAATCCGTCCGCGGTGCCGCTCTATTTTCTCGCAAAGCTGGCACGCGAACAGGTGACCGTTGTGCTGTCCGGAGAGGGTGCGGACGAAATTTACGCCGGGTACGAATGGTACGACGACGGTCCGCTCATGCGCAAATATAAACATATCCCCGCGACCCTGCGTCGTGCCGCAGCCGGGGTAACACGCCATCTGCCGTACTTCAAAGGGCACGATTTCATTCTGCACGGCACCGGAAGACCGGAGGACTATTTCATCGGACAGGCGTATGTGTTCCCGGAGACGGAGGCACTGTCCCTTCTGCGGGAGCCGTATCGTCACGGTCCGTCCGTGCGCGACATCGTGACGCCGATCTACAAGGAGGCCGCCGGGCTGTCCGAGGTGGAGAAAAAGCAGTATCTCGACCTCCATCTGTGGCTGCAGGGCGACATTCTCCTGAAAGCGGACAAGATGAGCATGGCGCATTCTCTGGAGCTGCGCGTACCGTACCTCGATAAATATGTCATGGAGGAGGCGGCGACACTCCCGGTATCGTATAAGCTCGACGGACACGACACGAAAGCGGTGCTGCGGACTGCCGCGAACAAGACCTTGCCCGACGCGTGGGCACATCGTCCGAAAAAGGGCTTTCCCGTGCCGATCCGCGACTGGCTGCGCGAGGACAAAATCTACACTGCCGTGCGTGCCGATCTGACCTCGGATGTCGCCGCAGAATACTTCGACACAAACGCCCTTGCCAAGCTTCTCGACGACCACAAATCCGGCGCGGCACGAAACCAGCGCAAGGTCTGGACGGCGTATACATTTCTCACCTGGCACAAGCAGTTTATGGAGTAAATCACTGAAGATAAGGACAGCGCAGGTCTGCCGCAATCCGGCTTGGCGTGCGCAAGGGATATAACGAAAATGGATAAAACGATCGTTCCGGTGCTGCTTGGCGCCGACCTCAACTGCTACAACATCGCGCGCGCCTTTCATATGCGCTACGGTGTGAAATCCTACGCGTTCGGACGGTACGCCATCGCGCCCACCAAATATTCCACCATCGTCCATTTCACGATTGTTCCCGCAATCGATCGGGACGACGTAATGCTCGACACCCTGCACCGGTTCGCGGACGCGCATATCGGTGACACCATGGTGCTCTTCGGCTGTACGGACGACTACGCGGCAATGATCATCCGCAACCGTGAGGAGCTGTCCGACTTCATCCTGCCGTACACAAAGGCGGAGCTGATGGAGCCGCTCGCGAAAAAGGCGGAATTTTACGAAACCTGCGAAAAGTTCGGCATCCCGTACCCGAAAACGGTGGTGCTGATGGAAAAAGCGGAGCTCTCTGCCCTCTCGCCGGATGCGCTTGGGTTCTCATACCCGATCATCGTCAAGCCCTCGTCCAGCGTCGATTACTGGAAGCATCCGTTTGACGGGATGAAGAAGGTATATGTGGCAAAATCCGTGGAGGACGCGAAATCCATCATCGACGCCATCTATGACGCAGGATATCCGGACAAGATGATCCTACAGGAATTTATCCCCGGCGGCGACTCCCAGATGCGCGTGCTCACCACATTTTCCGATCACAACGGCAAGGTACGCGCCATGTGTCTTGGTCACACAATGCTGGAGGAGCACACGCCGAAGGGACTCGGGAACCACGCCGCAATCGTTACCGAACCGGTATCCGACCTGCCTGTCGCTGCAAAAATCAAGGAAATGCTTGAATCCGTCGGCTATACGGGTTTTGGCAACTTCGATATCAAGCTCAACCCCAACGATCCCACGGGCAGGGACTATCGCGTGTTTGAGATCAATCTGCGGCAGGGGAGAAGCAACTTCTATGTGACCGCCGCCGGTCTGAACATCGCCTATCTCGCGACCGAGGTCTATCCATCCGACGGCGACGATTGTGTGATGAACGATCGCGAGGTGTTCTGGCACCACATCCCGCGCGCCGTAGCGTACAGCTATACGGACGATCCAGCTCTTGTGGAAAAGGCAAAATCCCTCGACCGTGCCGGGGCGGAATATTCCTCTCTCTGGTACCCGCCGGATATGTGCCGCAGTCCCCTACGGTTCGTCTGCGTCCTGGAACAGCTGCGCCGCCAGAAGAAAAAATACAGAACCTACTGCCAAAAGTACAGATAATCCGTTTCGCGAATCGAGGCACAAGCTATGAATCATCCCGCAAATCCGCATCCGCTGCTCGGCGTACTGGGCGGACTCGGTCCCCTGTCCAGCGCATATTTCTACGAGCGCGTCACCGCGTTCACAAAGGCAGAACGAGATCAGGATCACATCGATATCATTCTGTCCAGCCGCGCATCCACACCGGACAGAACCGCGTACATTCTCGGGCAAAGCGACGAGTGCCCGCTGCCGTACATGATCCACGACGCGAAATCGCTGGAGGTCTACGGCGCTACCGCCTTAGTAATCCCCTGCAACACGGCGCATTACTTCATCCACGAGGTACGCCGCGCGGTATCCGTCCCGGTGCCGAGCATCATCACGGAAACGGTGCTGTATCTCCGGCGAAACGGTTTTCACAAGGCGTGCATTCTCGCGACACAGGGCACCATCTCCTCGGGAGCCTATCAGGAAGAGCTGTCGAAATACGGACTGTCCTATGCCATTCCCGATCGCATCGGTCAGGAAGCAGTTATGGACATCATCTATGGCGACGTTAAAAAAGGCGTGATCCCCTCGCCGGAAAAGCTCTTCACTGCCGCTGCGCCGTCCTTTGCCGCCGGATGCGACTGTGCGATCCTCGGCTGCACGGAATTGTCCCTGCTCCACCGGGACATGGTCGGCGCCTACGCGGACAACCGGTTTGTCGATTCCTTAGACGTGCTTGCCGCTGTTTCCATCCGGCTGATGGGGCATGCTGTGGTTGGATTCCCGGATACAGAAGAGACATCCGGCACCGATCGTTTCTATGACAACTAAGGAGGTGCGCGTCATGCAGCTTTCCGCGCTTTTACAGGCATATCCCATCTCCACCGTCACCGGAGATGCGCGTCTGGATATCGACGCCATTGAATACGATTCCCGCTATGCGTCTGCCCGCTGTCTCTTTTTCTGCTTGCCCGGCGCCCGGGTGGATGGTCATACGTTCGCACCGCTTGCCTACGCAGCCGGATGCCGCGCGTTTGTCTGTGCCCATCCGCTGGACACGATCCCATCGGATGCCGTACAGATCCTTGTAGACAACCCGCGTCGAGCGCTCGCTTTTCTTTCCGCCGCGTTTTATGGCGAACCGGCAAAAGCCCTGACCGTTATCGGCATCACCGGCACCAAGGGCAAGACAACGACGGCGATTCTTTTGTCCGAGATCTTATGCGGCTGTGGGATTCCCTGCGCGTACATCGGCTCCAATGGGGTCGTGATCGGAAAAGAACATTTTGAAACCGTCAACACCACGCCGGAAAGCCGCGAGCTCCACCGCTACTTTCGAATGATGGTTGATCACGGGATCACGAATGTCGTCATGGAGGTTTCCTCGCAGGCGCTGATCACACACCGCGTCGAGGGCATTCCGTTTGACACCTGCATGTACACAAATCTCTCGGTGGATCACATCGGCGGCGTGGAGCATCCGACATTCGCGGATTATATGGCAGCCAAAGCGCGCCTGTTCCGGGATTTTCACCCGGCGCATGTGATCTGCAACGTGGACGACGCGCACTGGACGGACGTGGTAGGACTGCCAGACGCGGATTTCATCGGCTACGGCGTACATCAGCCGCTGTCGGAGTGCTGTCGGTTCGTCGCGAAAAATATCCGTCCGTTCCGCAGTGAGACGGCGCTTGGCATCGATTTTACCTGCGTCACGGAGAAAAACGGCGAGACCCCGATCCGACTGCGCACGCCCGGTGAATTTTCCGTCTACAACGGTCTGTGCGCGATCGCCGCCGCCTCCGTTTATGGCGTAACGGTACCGGACGCGGCACGGATCCTACAGACGCTGTCCATCCACGGACGGTTCGAAATCGTGGACGCGCTGCCCGGCGTGACGTTCTTACTCGATTACGCGCACAATGGGCTCAGTCTCGAAAGCGCGCTGCGGGTATTGCGGGAATACCATCCGCATCGGCTGATCTGTCTTTTCGGCTCCGTGGGCTGTCGGACGAAAAACCGCCGTCGGGAACTGGGAGAGGCCGCCGGGAAATACGCCGACTACGCCATCATCACCGCGGACAACCCGGATACGGAGGACCCCGCCGCGATCAACCGGGAGATCCTCTCCTATTTCGACCGCACAAAGCCCTACCTGCTGTTCGACGATCGTGAGGACGCGCTGCGCGCCGTGGTGCAAATGGCACAGGTCGGAGACATTGTCCTGTGCGCCGGGAAAGGTCACGAAACGTATCAGCTAATAAACGGTGAAAAAAAGCCGTTTTCCGAACGGGAAATCATTTTACACGAGGCGGCTCTGCGTCTGGCGAGTCTGCCTGTCTAACTTTGGAGGTTACAATGCAAATCAGAATCACAGATCACAACGAAAACGAATATGTGAAGAGCGACCGCTACGAGGTGTTCAATGACGCGGGTGTATCGATGTCCCACGCCGGTGCTGTCACACGGCAGACCCGGTTCGCGGGCAGTAACATCACCACACTGGCAATCGGCGGCGTTGGAACCGCGCCGGAATACCGCAGAAACGGCTGTGTACGCGCCATGTTTGAGGAGATTCTACCAAAAGCCAAGGAAAACGGCTGGGCGGTAAGCATCCTGCATCCGTTCTCGTTCTCCTACTACCGCAAATTCGGCTATGAGAAGGTGTCCGATCATGTGCTGCTCTCCTTCCCGATCACAGCACTGGACTTTCTCCCGCGTGATCCGGGACTGGTGCCGTACACGGACGAACGCGCCGCGGATCTCATCGAGCTCTTTGACCGCTGCACGAAAAACCGCAACCTGACCTTCCAGCGTCCGAGCGCGGGCGCTTTTGGGCACAGAAAATATCTCTACTATGAAAACGGCAGAGCGGAGGGCTACATCGCGCTGGAGCTGCAAAACCACTACGATATCAACCGGATGGTCAGCGACAATCTGCACATCTACGAAATGGGCTACACCTCTCCGAAAGCACTGCGCGCGCTGCTCAGCTTCTGTCGGATGTTCGAGGGCGAACTGGACACCGTGCTCATCCACGACGTCGGTATGCTGCCGGAGGTCGATCTGCTTCTGAAGCACTACACGCACACCGCCTACCGCACCGTACCGGACATTATGGCGCGCGTGCTTGATACCAAAGCGATCCTCGAGGCGAACGCGTATCCGACGGAAAAGGGTCATTTCACCGTGCGTGTCGAGGACAAGTACGATTCTGTGCGCGGCGTGTACCGGGTAGCGTACGAAAACGGCGTCGGCGAAGTCGAACAGCTCTCCGATGAGGCGGATTTTGATCTGTCCGCACCGGTCGCCGCGTTCACCCGTATGGTCTACGGCTACGACGCATACAACGCGTACCTCGCCTCCTTCATGGACGGAGTACAGGTCAACAACGATGCCGTCGATTTCTTCCGCGCGTTCCCGAAGAGAATGAACGGCCTGTTCGAGCATTTTTGATCCTGCCGTACAGAAAACCACAAAAGACATGGCGTTCCGTTTTTTCGGAATCCCATGTCTTTTCGTTATATGCGATTCGGTTTCACCGCGTATAGAGTCACATCCCACAACGGAATGCAGTCCGGACGGCGCAGGTATAGTCTGTGCTCCGGCAGGATCTCATGAATCTTCAACGGCAGTTCCCACAGATCCTCCGTGCGATGATAGAGCGAGACTGCCAAAGACGGTCGATCCTGTGCCAGGGTACACGCCGCGCCGGAGATCGCCTGCCATTCCGCTCCCTCCACATCGAGCTTGTAAAGATCGAACGCGCCGCATGCCTCGCGCAGAGAATCGATGGTCGCGCACGGCACCGTTTTTTCCTTCGCGCGGTGGTTTTTTCCCTCGATCCCAGAGCCGCGGCTTGCCGACGCCGACAGGTGGATCTCGCCGTTCTCGTTCCACAGCGCGGTATGCAGCGGATGAATCGCGGCACGTGTTTCCGTCTCGGCGTACGCACAGAGCTTTCCGTATGTTTTCTCATCCGATTCCGCCGCCCAAATCTCGCGTACGCCGGGAAACGCCGTGCAGAACAGCGCCGCGCTGTCCCCACGATAGGCGCCGCCATCCAGAATGGTGGCGATAGAGCAGTTTGCAAACAAGGTACGCAAATCGTCTGTGGGATTGGTTATGCGCCGGAGATAGCGGTACTCACCCGTCCAACGAAACCACAGCGCGTCGGTATACAGCTCCTGCGAGAACGGCTCGGAAAACAGCGCTGCCGCCGCGTCGATGGAGAGGAGGTTTTGCGTCACGCACGCACGGTCGAACAGTGCGCCGCCGTACAAGGGTACGTCCGGGATGTAGAGCGTGTGCCGCTTGTCCAACTCTTCGATGAAGACGCGCACCTCCTGCAAAGTCGTTCCAAACGCGAGCAGCACCACAATGTCCTCTCCATACCGCGCGAGCACATCAGAATACGCCTGCACCGGGAAATCATGGAATGTACGCGAACGGACAAATCCGTCGGAGGCGAACACACCGGTTGGCGCTACGCCGTATTGTGCAAGCGCGGACAGGATCTTGTCTCCGCCGTTGCCGGTTCCGTAGAGAAAAATCGGACGCATTTCCGACCGCAGCCGTTCCCACAGGCATGGCGTATCCAGAAGCGGCGGGATCATTCCGCGTTCTCCAGTGCCGCCGCTTCTTTCTCCAAACGTAAAAACCGTACCGCGTTTTTCCATAGGATATCCTCGCGCACCGGAGACGGCAGCTCAAGTGCGTCGAACCGCGCGATCTCCCCGGCGACGTTTTTGACCGGGTAGTCGGTGCCGAACATGATGTGCTCCGCGCCAAGCGAATCGATCATATGGCGGGCGCGCTCCGGCGTCATAGCCCAGAGAGAGCTGGACGTGTCGAACCAGAGATGCTCATACCACGGTTTGTTCCGATTGGCGGCAAACCATGTCAGCGCGTCGTCCCACGCCATATACCCGCCGAAATGTGCCGCCGCGACGGTCAGGGTCGGGAAATTTTCCAGAATCCGCACCACCTTGGAGGCATGAGAATAGCGATAGCGCTGCCGGTTGTCGCCGACGTGCAGATAGAGCGGCATCTGCTTGGCGGCTAAAATCTCGTATAGCGGGAAGAGTCTCGGATCGTCTGCGTCCACCTCCTGGATATCCGGATGAAGCTTGACCCCGCGCAGACCGAGTCCCTCCGCACGATCCATTTCCCCGGCGAAATCGGGGTAATCCTGATGCATGCCGGCAAAACCGACCGTCAAAAAGCCGCGCGAACGGGAATACTCCGCCAATGCCGCGATGGAGTCGTTGACCTTTGGCACCTGGTGCGCGTTTGTGGCGACGGAGAACAGGAGATAGCCTCGGATGTGGTTCGCGTTCGCCTGGGATTCAAGATGCGCGTAGGTTCCCTCGCCTTCCACGGTGAAGTCGTAGAAATGGCCGAGACTCTCCGTGGCGCGTCCGGCGATTTTTTCGGGATAGGTGTGCGTATGTATATCAAAAATTTTTTCCATATCGGGTGTATTGTGCGCTCCCTGCGGAGCTTTTTCCTGTTTCTTTGCATCCGTATTGCTTTTCCGTCCGTTTTGTGGTACAATAGAACTGCCCAAAACACAAGGAGGAATTGAAATGGACTGCTTATTCTGCAAAATCGCCGCCGGGGAAATCCCGTCGAAGAAGGTATACGAGGACGCCGACATGCTCGCGTTCCACGACATCAACCCGGAAGCACCGGTACACGTGCTGGTAATTCCGAAAACGCACATCGGCTCTATGGATGCGGTAAACGCCGCAAACAGCGCCGTTGTCGCGAAAATTTTCGAGAAGATTCCGGAAATCGCGAAAGCCGCCGGGATCGTAAACGGCTACCGCGTGATTTCGAACTGCGGACACGACGCCGGGCAATCTGTCCCGCATTTGCACTTCCACATACTTGGCGGCAAAGAGTTGCCGTTACACATTGTGTAACCGTACATATACTTGGGGAGAGATCTGCATCTCTCCCTTTTCTTATCTCACAAATTCTTTGTAGATACCGCGCAGCGCCTTTTCAAAATCCTCTTCCGCGACGGCGATAATGATGTTGAATTCCGACGAGCCCTGGTCGATCATGCGGATGTTTACGCCCGCCTCCGCACAGCCCTTGAATACACGGAAAGCGGAGCCTTTGTTCTTGACCATCCCGCGACCCACGACAGCGATGAGCGCCAGACCATCCTCAATGGATACGGCGTCCGGCTCGACGAGGCTGCAGATCCGGCTGACAATCCGATCCCGGCAGTGCGCGATCTCGGCGGAATTGAGGATCACACTCATGGTGTCGATCCCGGACGGCAGATGCTCAAAGCTCATTCCCTCGTTTTCGATGACCTCCAGCACCTTTCGTCCAAAACCACGCTCGGAGTTCATCAGCGCTTTCTCGATATTGATCGCGGAGAAGCCCTTTTTGCCCGCTACGCCGGTAATGACGTTGACAGTATCGTACTGGTCGGTGGCGGAGACGATCATGGTGCCCGGATTGTCCGGTTCGTTTGTGTTGCGGATATTCACCGGAATACCGGCAAAGCGCACTGGGAAGATCGCATCCTCCTGGAATACGCCGGCGCCCATATAGGAAAGCTCCCGCAGCTCACGATATGTGATGAGATCGATGCGGCGCGGATTTTCAACGACACGCGGATCCGCCATGAGGAAGCCGTTGACATCCGTCCAGTTTTCGTAAATATCGGCAAGCACCGCTCTCGCCACAATGGCGCCGGTAATATCGGAGCCGCCGCGGGAGAAAGTGCGGATCGTTCCGTTCGGCATGGAACCGTAGAAACCGGGAACCACACCGGTTTGATGGCGCGAAAGCTCCGCGGACAGCAATGTATTGGTCAGCTCCGCGTCAAAGCTGCCATCGTCCTGAAAACGCACGAAATTCGCCGGGTCGATGAAATCGTAGCCGAGATACGCGGAGAGGATCAGACCGCTTAAATATTCCCCGCGGCTGGCGGCGTAATCGCGTCCGGCATGGTGTGTGATCGCCCACTGGATGTGCGTATACTCCTCCGTCAGATCGAGCGTGAGACCCAGCGCGTCCAGGATCCCGTCGTACCGCGCACGTACTTTTGCGAAAATGTCGTCAATGGCTTCGCCTCTGGCGGACACATTGTAGCATTCATACAGCATATCCGTGACCTTGGTGTCGGTTTTCTCACGCTTACCCGGCGCGGACGGCACCACGTATCGTCTGGAGGGATCGGCGGTCACAATGGCGTGCACCTTTTGAAAATGTGCCGCATCCGCCAAAGAGCTGCCGCCAAATTTGACGACCTTACAGGTTTTCGTATTCATCTTCGTTTTCCCACTTTCTTCTTCCTTCCCATCTCTCCGTTATCCGGACGGTACAGTACTCTATATTACTCCTATTATTATATGAAAATCGCGTCCGGTTGTCAATGGGATATTCTCACAGAAACGGACGAATAAAGATACGATTTCTGGGCGAGTTTTTCCGGATTTTTCGCTTTCCCGTTGACATAACGCGGAAAAACGGGTATAATAAAGAAAAACATCGCCTGCTCTCAGAAAGGATACACAGAATCCATGAATAATTATTCTACGATATTCTCACCCGCCGCCATGCTCCTGCCGCAGGATCCGTCCCGCTTTGCCGTGATTGCCTGCGATCAGTTCACACAGGATCCCGCGTACTGGAAGGCTTGCCGGGATTTTATCGGCTCCGCTCCCTCCGCGCTTGACTACATACTGCCGGAAGCATATCTCGGCACACCGCTGGAGGATACGCAGAAGGAAGTGATCCGGGAACACATGCGTACCTTTACGCCGGACGCGATGATTCCCTATGCCGGTCTTGTGTACGTGGAACGCACACTGCCAGACGGCGCGATCCGCACCGGGATTGTCGGCAAGCTCGATCTGGAAGCCTATGATTACACCAAAGGTTCCCGTTCACCCATCCGTGCTACGGAGGAAACGGTTCTGGAACGGATCCCGCCACGCTGTAGAATCCGTGAGGAAGCCGCCATTGAACTGCCGCATATTCTCGTTCTCGTGGACGATGCAGCGCTTTTTGCCATGCTCCGCGACACGCGTGACACGCTTGCCACCTTATACGACTGTGCTCTCATGGAAGGCGGCGGACACATTCACGGCTATGCCGTCACAGGCGCTGTCCTTGCGCGTACTATGGAGGAAATCGCCGCGTACGAAGCGGCACACGCCGACGGCGTGATCTACGCGATGGGCGACGGCAACCATTCGCTCGCGGCGGCAAAGGCGCATTATGAAAATCTGAAGAAATCCCTGGGCGACGCAGCAAAGGCGCATCCGGCGCGGTACGCGCTGTGCGAGATCACCGGACTTTCCGATCCGTCGCTGGTGTTCGAGCCGATCTACCGCGTCCTGACCGGGTGCGATCCGGCGGATGTCCTGTCTGCGCTGTACCAGATCACGGAACCGGGAGACGGAGGTGAGACGATCCACGTGCTCTGCGGCAGTCACGCAGAAACGGCACACTTCACCGCACCAACCCACGCGCTGACCGTCGGCTCCCTGCAGGATTTTCTCGACAGCTACAAAAAGGCGCACCCCGGCGTATCCTGCGACTACATCCACGGTAAGGACGCACTGCGTGCGCTGGCAAAGGCGGAAAACACGATCGGTTTTCTCTTTGACGGCATGGCAAAGGAGGAGCTGTTCCCGTATGTCGCCGCCCATGGCACATTGCCGCGCAAGACATTCTCGATGGGAGAAGCCAAAAGCAAGCGGTACTATCTGGAAGCGCGTGTGATCCGGTAAAAATTAAATAGCGATGGAGCGGAGTTTTTCTACGGTTCTCCGGTTCGCCGGGAAATACGCTGACTATATCGTGTTTTTATCCCCGAAAGGCCGTATTTATGGTCTTTCGGCAAAAAAACAACCTTATAGCAGCGTTTTCTTGTTTTTTCGGTACATTTTGCGGGAACATTTTTCACCGCGTCGCGTCTTATGGGATAGAAAATACCGCAATACAAAGGAGACCCCTGCATGAAATCCAATCTATACCGCACGCTGCTCATTTTCCTATGCTGCGCTACCCTGTTCGCCGGATGCCAGAAAAACGCGGAACCAGAGACGGAAACGGAAGCACAGACAGATCCGACAGCGGAGAACACTACAGAAACCGTCGTGGAAACAGAACCGGAGACCGTCCCCGAAGAAACGGACGACCGTCCGGCATGGGCAAAGCCGGTTTCGCTGGGGGAAATCACGGATTCGGATGCCTATGCCAGTCTGCCGCAGGGCAGCAGCGTTTACTACATTCTTCCCGAAAACTGCACACCGGAGGAAGTCCCTCCGCTCCTTGGAACGATCACGTTTTCCTATGACAGCGATTTTCATTGGCATTATTCGGATGCGGAGGAAAGACCATTCTGGAACGAACCCGTCAAGCAGGTGATCACGACTACAGAACCCGCCAATGCCGCCGATCCGGAATACGAGCGCGTGGTGATCTCCCGCACACTGACGCCGCTTGCCGCTCTACCGGAGGACGCGGATGTATATGGCGCCACACCGTCCGGTCACGCGTTCGCGTTCACCTGCACGCCCGGCGAGGAGCGCGACACCTATGAGGGAATTTTGCAGTTTGACAACGAGCACGGTATCCAGGTCACGTACTACAGCTACGATTTTGATGAGAATTTCGTGGAAACGGTGCTTTTACCGAAGATGGAATCGTGCAGGATCTGGGTGAATGGTCTCGGCACGCAGCGGATGGATGTACGGTTCTATGCTGGCGTAGGCGCCGATTCCAAGGAAACGTCTTACGGCTATATTCTCCCGCTTCCCGCAGACTGGAGCTACAACGGCGTAAATATCGCCAGTGTATGGCAAAACGAGTACAGCGGTGTATACAGCACAAAACGTTTGGAGGTCATGGCTGCCATATTCGATACGCCCTGGATCGGCTATGTCGGTATAGACGCGGATGAAGCGGCGATCGCGGAAGCCAGGCAAAGCCGCCCGTTGACGGAGGGTGTGACAAAAGACGGTCAAAAATATACCTACTGTCACACGGATGCGAAAACGGAGGACGGCAAAGGCGTCACATGGTACTACTTCTCCGTACAGATCGCAGGTATGCCGGAGGGCAACTACGTCTACATCTCCGTGCTGACCTACGACACCGATCCCGACGGCTATTTCGAGGATGTGATCCTGCCCGCCATCGAGGGAATCTCGTTCTACAACGCGGAGCTTGCCCAATCATAAGCATTGGTGGTGAAATGCAAAAACCGGAGTGCAGCTTTGTGCTGTACTCCGGTTCTTTTTTTAATTCCCGCTATCCCGCAGGAATCATTCTCCCCACATTGCGCGTGCCTCGCCGACCGTTTTCGCGCTGCGTCTGAGCATATCGCGCCATTCCGGGATCACAGGCTCCCATGTCGTTTGTAAAAAGCCGAGAATCCGCTCGTGCGCGACCTCGTTTTTGCAATATGCCGCGAGACTGGTGAAGTTGTCGTCCTCGTATTCGAGGCTGCCGCCCGGGAACAGGTCAAATCCCGCCTCGGATAATGCCTTAAGCGGACGGACACGGATCTCCTGCGCGTAGGACAGCTCGCCATAGAATTTCGAGAAGTAATACCACACGCACTGGATCACGGATTTCGGGCAGTTTTCGATGACCTCCTCCGTATGCTCTCTGGCGTAGTCCGACCACATCATCGCGCGCGCGCCGTTTTTCTCCACGCAGTCCACAAGATAGCGCAGATCGTGCCACCACTGCTCCCTCTGGCGGATCACAACATAGCGATAGTCCTGTTGAATCTCATAATTCTCCTCATCCATACCGAGATGGAAATACCGCGGATGAAGGATGGCGCATACGTCGTCGATCAGATCGCGGCACACATCGTAATAGGACTGCGAAGAGACCATTTTCGCGTATTCGCCCAGCCATACATCGTGCGTCGCGGAGAAATTGAGCTTCGGAATCACCTTGATGCCCATCTGCCGCAGGCTCTCCGCTTCCGCCGCCAGTCTTTCCGATGTCCATGCGCCCTCCACGGCAAGCTCCGGATGGGACGGGTAGACGAGTCCGTCCGCGATGTCGAGCACGATCGCATTCACACCATGCGCCGCGAGCTGTGCCCTGTACGCTTCCCACGTCGCCTCGTCAAAGCGCAGTACCGGGGACGCGGGTTGTTTCCAAACCTTGTGCGCCTCGTTCGGATATTTCTCCAAGCCGCTTGTATTGTCCTTCTCCAACCACAAATTCGTACCAAGGTGAACCAGTACACTCCAGATTTTTTCCATATCCGTCTCCTCTCAGTTGTGTCCGTCGATGTGCCCATCCGTGGAGCCGCGTACCGATACTGTGCGATCCTCCGGGATGTATTCGTCCGGGAAGTGGATCATTACGCCGCCGTCCGCCAGCCGTCCCTGCAGGGTCGCGACATCCACATCCGCGATGGCACAGCCGGTCTCGATCGCCAACGCCGCCGCTTCGCCCGCTGCCTGACCGGTCTGGATCGCCGGTGGAATCACACGGAGAATGTCCCATGCGTAGCCCTCGCCAGCCGCGCTTCTGCCAGCCGTGATCATATTGTCAAAGCCGCGCCGGGTCAGGGTACGCAGCGGCACCTCAAAGAGATAGTCGCGGTGATCGAAGTCGTTGACGGCACCCACAGAATCGTCGAAATGGCGGTAGCAGTCGGTCAGCTTCAGCGTGTAGTCTCCATCGATCCGACAGGTGGTGCGGAAATTCGGCATCAGCGGCATCATGGCGACGTCTCTCTCAAACCGCGGCTGTCCCTTCAAATGCGCAAGCATCAGTCTCTGGTTGTGTATGAGGTATTCCGACACATTGTCCACCGTCAGCCCGGACCAAACCGGCATATCGGCAGGATGGTTGTCGCCGTACAGACTTGCGCCGCCGCCGGATACGCTGCCATATGCCAGCCGGATATCTCCTTTTTCAACCGCGCGCCGACAGCCGTCGAGTGTGATCGTCTTTGCAAAATAAGAGTCAAAATTACCGCCCGGCACGGTTGGGATCCCGGAACGGCGCAGCAGATCCGCGTCACCGGTGGTATCGACGAGCATTTTGCACGCGGTATATTCAAGTCCCGATTTGGAATCGGTCACCACACCCCGGCACACGCCACCCTCCATCTGCGGATAAACGGCTGCACAGTCAAGGAGCAGATCGACGCCGGCGTCCGTAACCTCTTCCATGAGCTGCATCGCGAAAATATACGGTGAGAACCAGTCGCAGTAACGCACGCCGGTCTCCGTTTTCGGCTCTCCCTCCTTCCATTCCGCGGGAATGGTGTCGTAGCCGTACAGCGCGGACATCCGAAGCCATTTTTCGCACAGTCCGAAGATGATCTGCTTACCGCGTCCGTTGCACATCGGCACGTACAGATTCACGAGTCCCAGCGTGGCAAGACCGCCGAGAATGTTCGATTTTTCAAGCAGCAGTACATGTTGTCCGCGTTTCGCCGCAGAATACGCCGCCGCGCAGCCCGCCACGCCGCCGCCTGCCACGATCACATCATACGCGCCGCGCACCGGGATTTCTTTCTGGAAGTGTATCGTATCTTTCATAATCTTTTCCTTATATCCTTTAGTCGCTTGATAACAAAAACGTATGTACGCCGGCAGACAGCGGACCATCCCCCGCCCGGTACGCGCGCACCCCCTCCGGAATCCGCACCGTCGCGTGAACGCCGTCCGTCATTCGATCGAGCGTCACGGCGATCTCGCCCTGCGGTGTGTGGATTCTTCCGGCGGCATGGCGCATTTCTGTCGGCAGCTGCGGCGCGATGATGATCTCACGCCAGCCTGCACCCCCTTGAGTCTGCCGGATCCCGCACAGTCCGGTCAGCACAGTGCGCACACCGGCGCCGAACATGGGATGACAGTGGGATCCACCCGTCCAGCTCTCCCAGATCGTGGTCGCGCCGTGGTCGCGCATATAGAGAAAGGAACCAACATCCGTGGCGGACAGGAGCCGATATGCCGTATCTGCACAGCCGTGCGTCCAGAGCAGCTCAAGAAGCAGATCGGTCGTCAAAAATCCGGTGTCAAAATGGCCTAGCGCACTGTAATACTCGTTCATCCGAGCCGGATCCTCCAAACCGAGAGCCACGGCGTACACCATCGCGGCGCCAATGTCCGACAGCCCCGCGTAATCCGCGCGTACCGCCGCCATGGATCGCCCGATTGCTGCCTGATATGCCGCATCCGCGCAAGAATCCCCAACGATCCGCGCGATTTCGGCAAGCATATGGAGCGCGCGCACATATAGAGCGGTATTGACATAGGATTCCGGCAGTTCTCCGGTCGCGAGACAGCACCAGTCGCCAAGACACCAGCCGCCCTCCTCTTCCCGCACGATCCGACCGTTCTCCACGCGCGATTCCATATAGGAAAACCACTTTTGCATCGCCGGATATGCTTCGCGCAGCATTTTGACCTCACCGTACTGTCGGTAATATGCCCAGGGAACCGTGACGATCGCAACGCCCCATCCGCCCGGACCGCCTCCTCCGCCCTGAAACGGCGCAGTATGCTGCACGTGTCCGGTATCGGGATCCTGACAGTCGAGAATGTCCCGGATCCACTTGCGGTAAAACGGCTGCGCGTCCAGGATCAGCATCGCGGTCTCCGCCGTGACCTGTCCGTCCCCGGTATAGCCAAGCCGTTCCCGGTGCGGACAATCCATCGGCACGCTGCCATGGACCGCGGAGGTCTGTGTACGCAGATACGCGTCGAAATAAAAATTCATCCCTTCGCAGTCGCTGTCAAACGCGGCGGTCACCGGAAGATCGGCGTGGATCACACAGACCTCCGCGTCCTCGATCTCCCCACACACATCAAAATACCGGAATGCGTGCCACACGAACGAGGGCAGAAAGGTGTCGCCGCTGCCGGAGGAGACAAACGTATCCGCCATGATCTGCGGCACACCGGATTTGCAGATATAGCCGGATCCGGTGCTTGTAAAATCGAGCTCTCCCGACGCGGACAGCTCCTCGGCAAACCGAACATGGATCGTGCTGCCGGACGGTGCGTTTGTACGGATCCGCACCAGACCGCTGATGTTCTCCCCGGCGTCGTAGATCGTTCTGCCGTCCGCGGCACCGATTTTTTCGGGGGTAATCGTGCGGATGATCCGGTCGGGCACACCATCCTCCGGGGTGAAAAGGGTATCGGTCAGCGCGGCAGGGATCACGGGGTACTCTGTATCATCCGTGAATCGCGCGTCTATGGTCTCGCCGAGGAACAGCTGGGACGCGCGGATATTCGATTCCCGCCACGTTTCGCTGCCGTCGGAGACAATGTGCGCATCGTCTATGGCGAGATCGTAGATACACTGCGTACGGTCGGAATAGGTCATATCGCCCTCGGCAGTCCGTTCGGTCTGTACGAAGAAGCCGCCGCCGCACTGGATCTCCAGCACGTTCTCGCCATTTTTCAGAAGTGCTGTAATGTCATACGTGCGATAATACACACGATGGGTGAAGCGGTCGTGACAGGAATAGGTCGCACGCGTCAGATCGCGTCGGAAATAATCGCTCTGCGGCGGTTGGAACCAATCGTCCGCGCCAAGCGCGATTCCGTTGAGCCAGACGCGGTAATACCCGAGACCTGTGACGGAAAGAGAGGCATGCCGTACCTGCACCACCGAAAACCGGCGGACGGTGATGGGGGCGGCGCACGGACGGTTCGGCGCGATCCAGATGGCGGAATGAAAAGGGGTATGCTCCATTGTAGTTTACTCCAGATGCGAAATCAAGGTATCGAGTGCTGCCTGATAGGTCTGCTCCTTTTCGGCATACGCGGACGCAACGCCCTGCGTATCGGAATCAAGCACATCGAGGAAGGCGCCGAGATAGTTCAGCGAAGCGGAATACACAAAGCCGCAGTCGAACCAGATGCTGTCGCGTACGATGTCGAGCATACCGGCAGTTTCGGTGTCGCGGGAATATTTGTCCTTCAGCGTCTGTTCATAATAACGCGGGATCACAGTATCTGTCGATTCGCGGCACAGCTCGTCAAGAACGGCGGCGCAGAACGCGGGATCCTTTGCAGACGCGGGGATAGAGAACACGGAGGTTTTGTCGAGAACGGTGGTGTAGTAGCGATTCTGCCCCGGATTGCACTTCGGGAACGGAACAATACCGAAATCGCTTTCGTTGTCACGGAACAGGGAGGCGTACCGCAGCGGCGCCTGATAGAAC
Source organism: uncultured Eubacteriales bacterium (assembly GCA_934433485.1). Taxonomy (GTDB): domain Bacteria; phylum Bacillota; class Clostridia; order Oscillospirales; family CAG-272; genus UMGS1696. Next base: position 50,679 of record CAKRZR010000002.1, read on the forward strand.
AGCGCGCGATCCTCGGAGAAGATCTGCTGGTTCACGTCCGGCTGGAACTGATGGCAGCCATGCTCCACCTGGTAGAACTGGTACACCTTTGTGTACATATCCGTCAGCTTCTCCGAGAACAGAGAGATATATGGCTTGCCGTTTTCGTCCTTCTGACAGAACGGATTTTCAAAATATACCGGGAAATCGCGCTTATTGTACATCAGCATGCCCCATGTGTCCGACTCGTCCCACACGGAGTCGTTGTTCACATCGGCGGAAACCGCGGTGCAGTAGGTGCGCAGCGTGTCAAAATCCCATGTATCGCCGTCCACGAGCGTATACGGAGAGGTCAGACCGTAGTTTTCCATGAGGTTTTTGTTGAAAAACAGTACCTCGCAATTCTCCCACATGGTCAAAGACGCGTCTCCCAGGCTGAAATAAAGCTTGCCGAAGAGCGATACGTTGTCGTTGTAGCCGCTGTACCACCACGGTTTTGTGAAATCGATGGCTGTGTCGTAAAGATTGTAAAGACAATCCTGCGTCACAAGCGTGGTGATGTACGCGTTGTAGCCCGCAATGATCTGGTAGGTGTCGTCCCCAGCCAGCACGGACGAGGTGATCGTGCTCATAAAGGCATCCTTGTCCGCCCATGTGCCGGGAATGTCCACCGGGTTCAGCTTTACATTGCAGTTCTGCTCCACGGCGTGATTTCGACGGGTCACCGCATCGCTCACAATGTCCGCCGCGCCGTCGTCGGAGACAAATTCGTACGCGCAGTCCGTACGGCACAAAATCGTGTAATCTCTCCCGCCGAAGTCGTATTTGGGTGCATCCGCCTCCGTTTCCGCCTCCGTTTCCGCGTCCGTACTCGCCGTGGTATCCGCAGCGGTGGTGTCTCCGGTATCACTGCCGTTTGTCTCCGGCGTCTCCGTTTTGGTGCAGGCAGTAAGGAGCATCGCCGTAAGGAGTAGAATGGTTACACTTTTCTTCATCATGATCGCTTCCTCCGAAATAGATTTGTACTACGCCAGATGCAGGCGCATTTTTGCAGAGATATATTGGATTACGCACACTTTTCCCATCCAAAAACGATTTTTTCGTTATTTCGGTATAAGAAATGTGCGTATTCAGCCGTAAATTTTCTGTTTTTCCAATACTATTATAGACAGCGGAGGGGAAATATGCTATACTATATCTATCATATAGTGGTACAAATCTATCACAGAGCGGAGGCGGATACATAGTGGCAATCCGGGCGAGTATCCCTATGCAGTTCGGCGGCAAAATACAAGAGGACTATTCCCTCTCGATCCCGAAAGGAGACGCCGGGTACTATTTCGGCACGCATTGGCACGACTGCTTTGAGATCCTGCATGTGCGAGACGGCAGTTTTATCGTTCATCTCGCCGAGGAAACGCTCGAGCTTTCCGTCGGAGACGTGATGGTGATCCCGCCGCACATGCTGCACAGTACGGAAAACCCGCCGGGCGCGCCGTATGAGGTCGTTGTTTTCGGCTACACGGAGGAGGTGATCGCCACACCGGAGCTGTCCTTTGCCAACCTCAAATATCTCCTGCCGTTTCGCTGCACACGTCCGATTCGCGAATGGTGTATTTGTGCAGGCAGGGACGACACGGTACGCGACCGACTGGCGGAAGTTGTGCAAAGCATTGCGGAGGTCCCATCGCCGCATCCGCTTCTGGTGCGCAGCGCGATTCTGCGATTGCATGCGGCACTGTATGCGCATTATCTGCCCGGCACCGCTTTGACAGAAAACGCGGCATACATTGCCGAGGTCGAGCGGTACATTGAAGAGCACCTGTCCGGGGACATCTCTCCGTATGCCATCGCCGACGCGCTGCATGTCAGCTACAGCCACCTCGCACGCATCGTCAAGCATCATTTCGGTTTTTCCATCGGCGAGCTGATCTGTCGCATGCGGATAAATATCGCGGAACAGTGGATGGCTGCCGATCCGTCGCGCTCGGTTACGGATATCGCCATGCAGCTTGGTTTCGGCAGCACCGGCTACTTCATCCGCCAATTCACCCGATTGCGCGGCTGTCCGCCCGGTGCGTTTCGTCGGATGCTCGCCGGCGTCTGGGCACCGCATGTAAAATAGGATTGCCGGAGAGTTTTTTCGCCTCCCCGGTTTTCTTCGTGCCGTTTATTCTCCGCGCACGCCAACGTCGCCGGAATCGAGCTTTTGGAAGCCGATGGCATATGCCGGGGAATCGTCCGGAAGCGTGAAATCGTAGTGTTCCGCGTCCGCAAAGCCGGGATCCGCGATGATGCTGCCGTCCTCCATACCGTTTTCGCGTATATACGCGATGTCGTGATCGCCGAAGAAGCGGTATCTCTCCGTCGTATCGAAGAAAAGATTGTTGTGCGACGGCACCTTACCCTCCGTAATGTGTCCCTCCTGCAAGCCAAACATCGGCGCGCCCGCAGAATAAAAGATGTTGTTTTCAAGTAAGAGCGATACATGCTCCTCCAGGCGGCTGATCCGGAAGATCTGCTCACCGCCGAACGCGAAAATGTTGTTGCGGATCAGGTTGTAGGAGCCGTAGTGCTGATGATAGCAGTTGTCGCTGCAATTATAACAGATATTGTTCTCAATCGTCATAAACGAAGAGCCCTCGTCGGTATACAGCGCCCAGCCGCCGTAGTTCTTGGAGGTTACATCATGGATTACATTGCCGGAGACCACGGTACCGGGCTGCTTTCCGAGAAGATACACGCCGCCCATATCGGAGAGCATACCCTTGCCGAGATCGTGGATATGGTTTTTCTCGATCCGGTTGTCGTGTGCATTGTTGTCGGCGTATCCCCAGACCCAGCCGCAGGAAATGCCTGTGTAAAAAAGATTGGCAATCTCGTTGTGTTCCACGACACAGTGATGGGTGTGCATCATGAGAATCCCGCACGCCGCGAAATACCGTCTGCCGCAAGTGTCGATGGTGCAATCCGCGATGGTACAGTCGTAGGTTTCGTCCGCGGGAGCACAGCCAGCCGCGCCGCCTGTCAAACGGAAGCCGCCCGCGCCGCCGTCGTAGAATCGCATGTATGTGAAGCGCATGCCGCTGCATCCCTCGTTGACGCACACGCCGTGGAGACCGAAATGCGTGAGGGTCACATGGTCGATGGCACAGTTTTTCGCGTACCGGTACTCGATCGCGCCGCCTGCGTTGGAGACTGCCTGCGCGTCGGATGCCACAGGACGGGCGGCTTCGTTCTTTCCGGAGGTAGAGCCAAGCGCGGCATAGTCTCCCATCGTCACGGACATATCGATCCGTCGGAGCGTCACATGCTCTGCCGGCTGCTCGACAGTCCCCGCGATCCGGAAGAACGTGTGGAGCTGGGGAATATACGCGTCGATGGTCTCCGGCGTAATGGAATCGTCGCGCGGGATATAATATAAGGTGTCTCCGTCGCGGTACCACTCGTTTTTGTGATTGCCAAAGGTCTCGCCGACGTTTTCAAGATAGTACTCAAGTCCGGAAGCCGTGCCCTTGCTACCGTCGATATTGAACCGGGAACGGTACCGCATCATGACCTTGCGCGAGACAGGATCGTAGGATTCAATAGGCGTGTGCTCGTCGATCCAGTAGTGGCAGAACGAGATGATCACCTGCTCCGGATTGCGCAGATCGGTCGGGATGTCCCCCTCATGCGCAATGAACCAGTCGGAGCCGGAAAACAGCTGTCCCTCATGGTTTTCCACATCATCCGGGTAAAGATAGCCCTCCGCCGGATACCGCGTGTACGCCGCCCGTTCGCCGTTGACATAAAAATCGGAGAACGGCAGCACCGATTCCGGCAGCTTTGCGGACAGGCAGTCGTGCCCGTTGTAGGTATCGCGCCGGAATCCGGTCAGACGAATGCCGCCAATGAAGCGAACCTTCTCATTGCCATAAGGCTCGATGATAATCCGGTTCTCCGCAGCACCGATCTCGATGGTTTCTGTAAAACAGTAATCACCGCCGCGCAGCCGGATGGCGATTGGTTGTCCCGCACCGGCTTTGCGGATCTCCGGAATGGACGAGAGCGCCTTTTTCAGTGTTTCCACGGAATCGACCGTGATGGATGTAATGGTATGTTCTTTCTGCATGATAATCTCCAATTTGTGAATACTGTACGCTTTTTCTACAGTATACACAAACCGTCCGGAAATTGCAAGAGGATTATCTTGAAAAAACACACTTCAGCCGAGATTTTCCGTTTCGCCGCTGTTTTCTGTACAGTCCCTCTCTTGTATTTGCTGCCGGAATATGGTATACTATGGAGGTATTCTCAACATTTTTCCCAGGAGGTGTTTCTTTCTCTTGAAAAAGCTGCTGTCCTTTCTCCGCCCGTACGTCAAGGAGTCGATTCTCGGTCCGCTGTTCAAGCTGTTGGAGGCGACCTTTGAGCTGTTTGTACCGCTCGTCGTCGCGTATCTCATCGACCACGGCATCGGCGAAAACGATTCCTCCGCGATCTGGCGCGCGTTTGCCCTCTTGGCACTGCTCGGCTGCATCGGGCTTGTCTGTTCTGTGACCGCGCAGTATTTTGCCGCCAAAGCCTCGGTCGGTTGTGCCGGTGCCGTTCGTCACGCGCTGTTTGCCCATGTGCAGACGCTGTCGTTTGCGAATCTGGACACCATCGGCGCGTCCACGCTCATCACCCGCATGACCAGCGACGTAAACCAGGTGCAGTCCGGGCTCAATCTGACCCTGCGGCTCCTTCTGCGCTCGCCGTTTGTCGTGTTCGGCGCGATGATCATGGCGTTTACCATCGATGTGCGCTCCGCTCTGATTTTTGCCGTCACGATTCCGGTACTGTCCGTGGTCGTTTTCGGGATCATGCTCATCTCCATGCCGCTTTACAAAAAAGTGCAGGGACAGCTGGACGGCGTGCTTTCCTCGACGCGCGAAAGTCTCTCCGGTGCACGTGTGATCCGCGCTTTCCGCATGGAGGACGCCGCTGCCGCCGAATTTTCCGAACGAAACGAAACGCTGACCGCCACGCAGAAGTTCGTGGGTAAGATCTCCGCGCTCATGAATCCGATCACCTACGTCATCATCAACGCGGCGATCATCCTTTTATTATATACCGGCGCCGTGCAGGTCGAGACCGGTGTGCTGACCCAGGGACAGGTCGTCGCCCTCTACAACTACATGAGCCAGATCCTCGTGGAGCTGATCAAGATGGCGAACATGATCATCCAGCTCACCAAAGCCACCGCGTGCGCCAAGCGGATCGAGGATGTGCTCGACACCAAAGCGGCGCAGGAATGGGCGGACAAAGCGCCTGTCGGTGCAAAATCGGCAGATCGCGTGACATTCTCGCATGTCTCTCTGCGCTATGCCGGTGCCGGTGCGGATTCGCTCACGGATATTTCGTTTACGGCACATCCCGGCGAGACCATCGGCATCATCGGCGGTACGGGTTCCGGCAAATCGTCCCTTGTGCAGCTCATCCCGCGGTTCTATGACGCAACGGGCGGTACGGTCACCGTGGATGGCGCGGATGTTCTGTCCTATCCGGCGGATACACTGCGCGGCAAGATCGGTTTTGTTCTCCAGCGCGCGTCACTCTTCCATGGGACAATTCGCGACAATCTGAAATGGGGACAGCCGGACGCCACGGACGCGGAGCTGCAATACGCCATGGAACAGGCGCAGGCAGGCGAGATCTACGCCTCCAAGGGGCTCGACCACATGCTTGAGCAGGACGGTCGCAATCTCTCCGGCGGGCAACGCCAGCGACTGACCATTGCGCGCGCGCTCGTTCGCAAGCCGGAAATCCTCATTTTGGATGACAGCGCTTCCGCTCTGGACCTTGCCACCGACGCAGCCCTGCGCAAAGCGATCGCCGAAATCGACTATCACCCGACCGTTTTTATCGTATCGCAGCGCACGTCCTCGCTTCGCCAGGCGGACGAGATCCTCGTTTTGGACGACGGCATGCTGGTTGGAAAGGGCACGCATGAACAGCTGCTGGAAACGTGCGATGTCTACCACGAAATCCACGAATCTCAGACAGGGAAAAGCATGAAAGGAGGGAAGCAGGCATGAAGATTCAGAAATTTGACGCGTCGCAGCGGGAAACGGTAAAGGAAGTCCTGCAGTACATCCGCCGCTATCGCCTGCTGTTGGCGCTGTCGATCGTGCTCGCTGCCATTTCGGTCGCGCTGACCCTCTATATCCCGATTCTCGTGGGTCATGCCGTGGACTGCATGGTCGACGTCGGGAACATCGATCGCATGGGTATCGCGGAAAACGCCGTAAAAATCGGTGTCGCCGCCGCAGCCGTTGCGCTGACCCAATGGCTCATGACGACCATCCACAATCGGATCACCTTTGAGGTGGTGCGCGACATCCGTGACGAAGCATACCGCAAAATCGGCACGCTGCCGCTCTCCTTCATCGACAGCCATTCGCATGGGGAAATCGTCAGCCGTGTGATCGCCGACGCGGATCAGTTCGCGGACGGACTGCTCATGGGCTTCTCGCAGCTGTTCACCGGCGTCGTCACCATTCTCGGCACGCTCGGCTTCATGCTGTCTATCCACCCGCTCATCACGCTGGTGGTCGTGGTCCTGACCCCGCTTTCCCTCTTTGTCGCTTCCTTTATCGCCAAGCGCACCTACACGATGTTCCGCAAGCAGTCGGAGGTACGCGGCGAACAAACGGCATTCATCAACGAGATGGTAAACGGCGAAAAGGTCGTCATGGCGTTTTCCAAGGAGGACGACGTGGTGAAGACCTTTGACGAAATCAACGGCAGGCTCACAAAGTATGCCCTGCAGGCGACGTTCTTCTCCTCCCTCGTAAACCCGACAACCAGGTTTGTCAACAACATCGTCTACGCGGCGGTTTGTCTGGCAGGCGCGTTCTCCGTACTCACAGGCGGTATGACGGTCGGCGGACTGACGAGCTTCCTCAGCTACGCGAACCAGTACACAAAGCCGTTCAACGAAATCTCCGGCGTAGTCACGGAGCTGCAGAACGCCATAGCCTGTGCCGCGAGAATTTTTGACCTCATCCATACGGAATCCGAGCTCCCGGACGCTCCGGACGCTGTGGCGATCGCACATCCGACAGGGGAGGTGACGATCGATCACGTGGACTTCTCCTATGTACCGGAAAAGCCGCTCATCCGCAATTTCTGTCTGCACGTCACCCCCGGTCAGCGCATCGCCATTGTCGGACCGACCGGCTGCGGCAAAACGACAATGATCAATCTGCTCATGCGCTTCTACGACGTGAACGCCGGCTCGATCTCCCTCGACGGTGTGGATATCCGCCATTGGAAACGCGGCGCGCTTCATGAAAGCATCGGCATGGTCTTGCAGGACACCTGGCTGAAGGACGGCACCGTGCGCGAGAATATCGCGATGGGCAGAAACGCGACAGACGCCGAGATCGAAGAAGCCGCGCGTGCCGCACATGCCCACAGCTTCATCATGCGGCTGCCGGATGGATACAATACGAAAATCGGCGAGGACAAGGGCGGTCTCTCCCAGGGACAGCGGCAGCTTCTCTGTATTGCCCGCGTAATGCTGCAGATCCCGCCCCTGCTCATCCTCGACGAGGCGACCTCCTCCATCGACACGCGCACCGAGATGAAGATCCAGTCCGCGTTTGCCAAGCTGATGGAGGGTAGAACGAGCTTCATCGTAGCGCACCGCCTGTCCACCATCCGGGAAGCAGACGTGATCCTCGTCATGCGCGACGGCTCAGTGGTCGAAACCGGCACCCACGACACGCTGCTCGAAAAGGGCGGTTTCTACGCGAAGCTGTGGAACAGCCAGTTTGCGGTGCAGGAATGAATGAAGCTGCTGACTTACAGTTGCTTTTGTGCTAAAAACCACCTCTATTTGAACTTTTCAACACAAAAGCCAGAGCGATTCAGCGTATCTTAAAATTCAAAAAACATAGAAAAGGTCTACCAATCCGGTGGACTTTTTCTATGTCTTGTGCATAATATTCACACTCGTTGCCATTTACACATCAGAACACCTATGCTATAATATACTTGAAACCGTGCCGAGAAAGGAGCAAAGCTATGGCTGTTACACATATGCAAATTGCGCGTGCCGCCGGTGTCTCGCAGTCGAGCGTATCCCGCGCATTGACCGGCAGCGTAAAAATCAACTGTGAGAAGGCTGCATATATTCGCAAGATCGCCGAAGAAATGGGCTATTTTGACGAAAGACGGCAAAAAAAGCATGAGATATATGGTTCTATCTATCCTAAAATCGCCATATTCGTACCAGAACTCTCCGGTTGGTATTATACGACGTATATCCAAGCCATGCAGGACGCAATTGAACGGATCGGAGGTTTCATGAGCGTTTATGTGGTCGGATTTGAGCCGGTACGCGCCAGAATGATTGTGGAACAGCTTCTGCATAACGACAGAATAGACTGCGCAGTCTCCATTCTCTCTAACCACCTAGAACTTGACGAGAGCACACACATTCCTTTCATCCAAATGCTGCCACAGACCTCCTTTGCGGAACAAAGCCTTACCGCTGTGATCCGAATGCTCAGAGATAAAAAGCACCATGCGATTGGCTTTATCGGCGAAAAGAACACGTTTGCCAAATTGGATGCGTTCCGGTATTCCATGGAACAGGCAAGTCTCCCTGTAGATGAATCTCTCATCTACACCAGCGATTACCGGTTCGAACAGATCGGTCACGACGGTATCCGCGCGTTCTGCATCCGCGGTGTTATGCCAACGGCGATCGTCTGCGCGTATGATGAGGTCGCTTTCGGTGCGGTCACGGAGCTGCGCACCAAAGGATACCGTGTGCCGGAGGATGTTTCCGTCGTCGGGTACAACAACATTCCATTCTGCGCCTATTTTGACCCACCGCTTACCTCCGTTGATGAAAAGGTTGAGGAACGTGCGCAAGAGGCTTTGCAGCTTTTACAGGATGTACTTATTGACAAATCACGCATTCACGAACCATTGATTGTACCGTATCACAATACACTGGCCGATGCCGTCAATGTATTTACCACCGGCTGTGATGTTCAGAAGATCATCAAAGACAACAATGGAATCCCGATCTTCAACGTGAACAATGAGCACACCGCCAACGTGCTCGACAAGATCCTCCCTATGTTCACCAACCGCAATTACACCGTTGAACCGATGACATGGAAAGGCGACGTTCCAGGCGACATCTGGTACATCGGCTATGACATGTTTTATGCGGGGCATGTGCTGTTTTCCACGATTTTCCTACACCAGCTTTCCGACATGAGCGAAAAATGCGAGGAAGATTACCGGATCCTTCCGGTTCCGAAGTATGATGAAACACAAAACGCATATTACTCCATCGTAAACAACTATGGTATGATGTTCGCGATCCCCGCATCCTGCCAAGATCCCGAATTCTCCGGCTTCATGCTGGAGGCTCTGTCCGCGGCGTCCACGGATACTTCTCTGAAGGCGTATTACGAAATCTCTTGCAAGACGAAGTACACTTACGATGAGGGCAGCGCGAAAATGCTCGATCTCGTCTTTGACGGTATGCGTTACGACCTTGCCGCGATCTACAACATCAACGGCATGTCGAATATTTTTGAATCCCTCATCGACAAGCCAAATCAGAATATCGCCTCCCGTTACGCCGCGGTCGAAAAGTCCGCGAAAAAGGATCTCGATACGCTCGTTGCCGATCTGACAAAGTAATGCAAAAAACAATCTCCCCGGTCGTACCACCGCTTCTGTGATACGCCGGGGAGATTCTGTATTCTATAATCCTATTGCCTGCCTGTCTTAGAAAATCGCAACGACAGCACCGTTATAGGTGTTGGTGATATAGTCGCGGACGGTGTCGGACAGGAGAGCTTCCTTGAGCGCCTGGATCTTTTCGCTGTTTTCATTGCCTTCCTTTACTACAAGGACGTTTGCGAAGGTCTGTGCGGCTTCGGAGGCTGCGTCCTCTGCGGCGAGGGAATCGTTGGAGCTGAGACCTGCGCCGAGGGCGTAGTTGCCGTTGATGACTGCGACTGCCACTTCGTCAAGGACGGTCGGCAGGAGCGCGGCCTCCATTTCCTTGATGTCGTAGCCATGCGGGTTGTCAATGATGTCGTTCTTCGTAGCGGTCAAACCTACGCCTTCCTTCAGGGTGATCAGTCCCTGTGCGGCGAGGAGCTGGAGGGCGCGCGCTTCGTTGGTGGTGTCGTTCGGTACGGCAATCGAAGCGCCGTCCGGCAGTGCGTCGAGGGAATCTACAGTGCCGCGGTAGATGGCGAACGGCTCATAGTGAATCTTTGCGACGGATACGAGGTGGGTCTTGTTTTCTTCATTGAAGGAGTCGAGGTACGGCTGGTGCTGGAAGTAGTTCGCGTCCACCTCACCATCCTCGGTGAACTGGTTCGGCGTTACGTAGTCGGATACGACCTTGATTTCGAGCGTATAGCCTTTTTCCTCCAGCAGCGGCTTGCATACTTCCAGAATCTCCGCGTGCGGCGTGGACGTAGCGGCAACGGTGATGGTCTTATCGCCGCCGATGGTATCGTCATTGGTCTTTCCGCAGGAGGCGAGTCCCGGGATCAGAAGTGCGGCTGCGAGAATGAGAGAAGCGAGTTTTTTCATGATGGTTTCTCCTTTATGTGATTTGTTTTTCATGAGAATGGATATATAATCGAGGCTTTCGCCGGATTATCGGGTTTAGCTGCGGATGCGCTTATCGCTGCGCTTGGCAAGACGGCTCAGGACCTCCTGCGCGATCTGGACGAGAATGATGAGCAGCAGAGACGAGATGTACATGATCTGCGGCTGGAACCGGTACAGGCCGTACTGGATGGCAAGCTGTCCAAGGCCGCCGCCCGCGATCAGATACGACATCGGCGTATAGCTGAGGATGGTGGTCAGGGCGATCGCGCCGCCAACGAGCAGGGACGGTTTCGCTTCCGGCAGCACCACCTTCCAGATGATCTGCCAGTTTGTTGAGCCCATGGACTGCGCCGCCTCGATCACACCGCGGTCGACCTCGCGCAGGGACGATTCTACCATACGTGCCACGAACGGAGCCGCCGCCACGATCAGGTAAAAGATAAACGCGCGGTCGCCCATTTTCGTACCGACGACGAGCTTTGCCACCGGCTGAATCATGACCAGTAAGATGATAAACGGCACAGAACGGATGATGTTGACAATCACACCGGTCACGCTGTTTACCGCACGGTTCGGAAAGATGGAATCCTTCGCCGTGCCGTATAAGAGGATGCCGAGCGGTATGCCGATGATATATGCCGCAATGGTGGAGAGAATCGTGATCTTCAGCGTGTCCCATAGTGCCGTGCCGTATTGCGCCGCCATACCGTCTCCAAACAGTCTCGCGAAAAAATCACTCATGATCGTCTGCCTCCCCTCTGTTTTCCGTATATTCTATATCCTCATACACGATTTTGCGGCTTTCCAGATACTTGCGGATCCGTGTCACCGCCGCTTCATCGTCCGGGAGCTGCAGCAGCATCTGTCCATATGCTCTGCCGTCTATATTTTTTGTGTCCGCGCCCAAAATATTGACCGCCGCATGGCATTCAAGCGACAGATTGGAGATCACCGGCTCGAACGCGGACTGGCCGTCGAACACGATCCGGAGCACACAGTTGCCGTGCACCTCGGATACCGCGCTCTGCTTTGGTAAAATCAGCTCACGCGCGATGGCTGACTGCGGGGAGACGAAGATGTCTTTCACCAATCCCGATTCCGCGACCGCGCCGCCGTCCAGTACCGCGACCTTATTGCAGATCTGCTCAACGACCTTCATCTCGTGTGTGATCACCACGATCGTGACGCCCATTGTGCGGTTGATCTCCTGTAGGAGGGAGAGAATCGATCGTGTGGTGTTCGGGTCGAGGGCACTAGTGGCTTCGTCGCACAGGAGCACCTCCGGATCCATGGCAAGCGCCCGTGCAATCGCGACCCGCTGCTTCTGACCGCCGGAGAGCTGCGCGGGATAGTTTTGCATACGATCCGAAAGTCCCACGATCTCCAAGAGGTGTTTTGCCTTCTCAACCGCCTTTTTTTTCGGAATCCCGGCGATCTCCATCGGATAGCAGACGTTCTTGAGTGCCGTCCGCTGCGCCAATAGGTTGAAGTTCTGGAAGATCATCGAGATCGATCGGCGCGTATTGAGCAGTTCCTTGTGGGACAGCGTTGCGAGGTCGATACCCTTGAAGAGCACCCTGCCGGAGGTCGGTCTTTCCAGAAAATTGATACAGCGCACAAGCGTGGATTTGCCGGCGCCGGACAGACCGATAATGCCGTAGATGTCGCCCTTTTCCACATGGAGAGATACGTCCCGCACCGCCTCCACCGTTGCTTTGTCAGTCTGGAAGGTCTTTGTGATATGTTCAAGCCTGATCAAAATGTAGCTCCTTCCGCGTTTTGATACAAAAAGAGTCCAGGAATGGTAAAACGCACCTTTCCCGGACCGGATGTTATTTTACGGATGTTTTTCGTCAATGGCAAGAGACACAACAAAAACGCCCGCACAACACCGCCCGGGGATTTTGCATTCGCATCGTAATTGCCTGACGGTTTGTTTTCATGACCGTTGTGCCTCCTTCCTTTGTTATTCGCGTTTGGCTTTCGTTTTTCTTGTCATGATTATAGCATATGTATACGCGATTGTCAAGGGAAGTTTGCAAATTTACCGCCCTTTGCTATATGGAAATTCTGCCAAATTCGCCGGCTGTTTTTTGTTACAGTTGCACAATCGCTCCGGCACGGTATCCAAGACGCACACAGTGCATTTGTGTGTCCTGCCACAGGAAGCCTCTATCGTGCGCCTGTATATAAATGCAAAATCACGCGCTCTATTTTCACAACACAAAGAAAGGCTCCGAAATATCGGATATTCTGGAGCCTCTTTGTATATTGGGTTTATTCCGCGTATCGAACAAATTCAAGCGTGTGATATTCCAGGATCACGCGTTTGTCCGGGGTCACACCTTCGCGAAAACGATGATAGCGCACTTCAAAATAGCGTTCATCGCCGCTGCCGCCTGCATGGATCGTGAAAATGTGGTTCGCGCTCTTCCCTTTCAGAACCGCTTGCTCCGGCAGAATATGCGTCAGCTGCAGTTCCCGGAATCCCATCGTGGGAAACGCGTTCCGGATACACGCGCGAAAGAAAATCTCCGCGTCCGCCACAGAGCCCTCCGTAAACACTCTGCCCCGGATTTCATCATAATTTTCCGCCATATGCGTACTCCTTCCGCCGCTATACGAAATGTCCGTCACTCACCGAGCTTGGTGTAATCGCTAACAAGCTTGGAGATATTCTTTTCCAGCGACGCGCTCTGCTTCTGATAGAAGGACGCGAGGTCGGAATTGTTCTTCGACGCCATCGTGTAGATGTTTGTCTTTGCGCTGCCGATGCCGAACACCACAGAGCAGTCGTACACCTGCGTATCAAAAATGATGTCCACCATGTCGGCGGATTCCACATCGCGGGAATACTTCGTCTTCAGCATGGTTTCGTAGTACGCGTCGCGCACCGTTCTCGTGGACATGGAGTTCAGCGCTTCCAGAATGATGGAGGTTCGGTTCCGGTCAGACACCGACGACGGTACGGAAATGCCGAAGAAGTTGCCGTTATTGTAGTTGTAGTACTGGCTCTGCGCCTCGTCGTACTTGGGGCACGGGAGAATGCCGAAGTTCGCTTCCATATCGCGCAATGCCTTTGACCAGCTGATGCACTCAATCCAGAAGAGGGACTGGTTGCCGGGGAACATGATCTCCTGCACGCGGTGGTTATTGGAAAGTCCTTTCGTGTTGTTCTTCATTTCCGCGTCGTAAAGGAACGTATCGCCGTTCGCGTGGCAGATATTCACGATCTTTTCAAAGGCGGAGATGAAGCTCTCGGAATTGAACGTAACTACCGGTACGTCGTCCGCGTTCTTCTCCATGATTCTGCTGCCGCTGCCGTAGATGAGGTAGCAATACAGCACGCCGCGCCACGACAGGAGGCCGTAGTCGTCGTCGTCGTCGTATACACCGTCGCCGTTGACATCCTGGCACGCAGTCAGTCCCATCTCGCCGAGCTTGTCGATCGTCCATTTGCCGTCGCGCACAAGAGCATACGGATCGTCGAGCTGGTGGTCCTCAAGAATATTCTTGTTCACAAAGGTGCAGATGGTCTCATCGATCGGCGTGGTCAGAAAATCGCCGACGCCCATGAACAGTCTGCCGCAGAGAGAGAGCTGCTCCGCCGCGTTGGAATCCCACCAGGGTTTGTCGAAGTTCTGGTACGGCAGAGAGTACAGATCGAGCAGGTAACCGTTGCGCGAGAGGGACAGGGTATCGGCACCCTGCATCAGGGACATATCGAAATTCCCGTCCGCGGCGGTGATGGCGTTCTTGATCTGTGAGCCGGTCTGGTAGCTTTCCTCGATCTTGATGTTCAGTCTGTCCTCCACGGCGACATTGCGCTGGAAGATCGCGGACGGCACGGCGTCGCCGGAATCCTCCTCCATGGTGACGAACACGGTCGTGAACCAGTCGTTGGATTCCGGGTTCGCGTTGTAGATCATGTAAGTGTAGCCCTCAAAATCGGACTCCGGCAGCTCGTCGGAAACAAGCGGTTCTGTTTCCGTTTCCGTCTCGGTCTCGTTTTCCGTATTTTCCGTAGATTCTGCGCCGACGGTTTCTTTAGGCTCCACCGTCTCCCCGGACGAGCATCCGGCAAAGGGGACAGTCATGAACAGCGCGAGAAACAGACAAAGGACGCGGCGTTTTGCGTTCGGCATAGGTACCTCCGATATGTATATAATTTTGTGATAGGATATGCTTGCGTTCACAAAAATTATACCGCAAATCCCGCCGAAAGTCAACCGTTTTGGCAAAAGAAAACAGATTTACGCGCAATAATGACGTGTGTAGTTATTGCTTATTCACGAATCGCGTCGATCAGTTTGGCAAGACTGTCTTCATATTTCTTCTCGTTTTTTGCATAATGCGACGCAAAATCTGTAGATTTGTCGATACCGATGAGGTCACGCAGGGAGATGATCATGTTGCCCATGGCGTAGTTGTAGATATACGCGAAATCCGTCGTCATGCTGTCATGCAGAATGTCCATGATCTGGGACGCCTTATCGGAACCGTCGCGACGATACTTGGTTTTGAGGATCACGTTATAATAAGTCGGCATCACGCCGTTGTAATACTGGCAGGACATTTCCTCCAACACCGCTGTGGTGTCGTTTACAGAACCACTTTGGATCGGCACGCAGAAAATCGCCGCGTCATCGTGTACGAGAGAACTGTAACCAGAGATGGCCTCATCCAGTTTCGGAATCGGCAGAACGGTGAAGCTTGTATCGATATCGCGGATTTCATCCAGTCCGGCAAACAGATTTTTGATGAACAGCACACGATTTTCGGAAAGCAGCGTCGGTAAAGACAGCTTTTCCTCGTAGTACGAACCGGGATTGTTCCAGAACAGATCCGCGATCTTCTGCACCGCGTCGATGGTCTTTTCGTTGTTGAACGCAATATACGGCACGCCATCTTCATCTCTGCCGCACGCACGGATACCGGAGTCGATCATCAGATGGTCCACGTCGGCGCGGCTCCATGTCGCGAAGCCATAGGTATCGCCGCCATCCTTCTTGCCGTCGCCATTGTTGTCCACGTATACCTTTTCTACCAGACCTACAAAATCGTCCCAGACCCATGTGCCGTCCAGGACCTTGTCATACAGTGCGTCGATATCCTCGCCGATGTTTTCAAGAAGATCCATATTGCAGATGAGCATGGACGCGCGGCGGAACACGTTGACAGACGCGTCGCCTGCCAAAAAATAGGTATGCGTACCATCCGCTTCCGTTTCCGCAATGTACTTTCCGTACCACCACGGCTGATCGAGATCGATGTAATTGCCTGTGGAAGGATTCAGATTCGCAAACATGTGCTTTGTCACAAGCGGCGCTACCTTCCATTGTACACCGATCACGAGATCATACGCGTCCTCTCCGGCAGCATATGTGTTTTCAAGCTTTGTGGTCTCGATATCCTCGTTGTCGATGAAGTCATAGACACAGTTCAGTTTGTCCATAACGCTCTGGTTTGCGGTATAGATCGCGTCGTTCAGCGTGTCGCCGGTCATTTCCGCCACATCGATCGGCAGTATATCCGCGTCCGAATGGAATTGCAGCACACGAATGCTCTTGCCGCCAAGATCGAAATCGGCAGGCAGACCGCTTGTGAGACGCGTATCCTCCGTTTCTGTGCTCTCTTCCACCGGCGTAGTGAGTGTTTCCGTTGTGCCGTTCGTCTCGGATTCCTTTGGCGCCTCCTTGCTACAGGACGCAAGTCCCAGAAGCAGCGCAATCAGACAAAGGCTTGCAGTGATTCTTTTCATAAACTATGTTACCTCTATAATCGATAGTGCGAAAATTGTCATTTTTCGTCTGGCGATAATTATATCACAGAGGAAGGAAAACCACAATAGAAAATAATGACAAATGTAATTTTCTATTTTGGCGTTCTTTTGCGCTTATTCTTTTCTTATCAAAAAATTGCATTGACAACATAAGCCTCTTATGCTATAATGAACAAAACACCATGGAGGAAAACAAAATGTCGATCATTGTAGAAGGGCACCGGGGATTTCGGTCGCTGTATCCGGAGAATACGCTTTGCTCTTATCGCGCCGCCATCGAGCTGGGTGTGGACGCGATCGAATTTGATGTGTGGCTGTCCAGGGACGGCGTACCGGTCATCATGCACGACGGCAACACCGCGCGGATCACCGGCAAGAACGCGCCGATCACGGAACAGACCGTCGCGGAGCTGAAATCTCTGGATGCCGGAGGGTACATGGGCGAAGCGTTCCGCGGCGAGCAGATTCCGACCCTGCGCGAGGTATTGGAGCTATGTCACGCACTGCGTCCGTCGCTGCGGTTGGGTGTGGAGATCAAGGATTACAGAGAAGAAACGGTAGACAAGACGGTCGCGTTGCTGAAGGAGTTCGGCTTCTTCGACGACTGCTGGTTCTACGCCTTCAACGCGCGGATCCTCCGGTACATCAAAACGACGTATCACGGTCGAACGATGGGCTACCCGGATTTCCAAATGCAGGAATTCCAGCCGGATTCGTACACATTCTATGACGAGCTTGGACTGGCGATGAATCTGGTAAAAAGCGAGCTGCTGTCATTCTATCACGCGAAAGGTCTGCCGCTCCACATGTACTGTGCCGATACCGAGGAGGACGCACTGTTCTGCATCGATCACGGCGCGTCGCTCATCACGGCAAACGATCCACGCCCGCTTTTGAAACTGCTTGGCAGGCTGTAATCGCAAAAGAAGCCGCTCACATATGTGAACAGCTTCTTTTTTGTTGTATTTTAAGGATGTGTCAATCCGCTTTGGAGCAACCTTTTCTCAATACCGTCTCGGCGGGTTGTTGCTCTGCGGCTGATTGCTTCTTCCCTTTTTCAGCATATTGATAATCTCATTGAAATCGTCCTCAGAGATTGGGGAATCCTCTTCCTTTGCGCCCTCTTCGGCACCGGATTCCGTCTTGTCGCCGGTTTCCGGGATCTGCGTTTCCTTCTTTACAACCTGTCCCTTTTCGATCTTACCGGCAGCTACCGTGCGGAGCTTGGTGTCCACAGCCGCGGATTTGCCGAATGCCGGGGCGGATTCGTTCTTATTCTCAAAGCCGGTGGCGATGATGGTGACCTTCATGGTGTCTTCCAGATCGGGATCAAACACCACACCAAAAATCACGGTCGCATCCTCATGTGCCTCCGATGTAACGAGGGAAGCCGCGATGTCGATATCGTCCATGGAAATATCGGGGGACGCGGTGATGTTGATGATGATGCCCTTGGAGCCGCAGATCGAGGTTTCGAGCAGCGGGGAGGAGATCGCCATCTTCGCGGCGGTTTCCGCCTTGTCCTTGCCGGTCGCCTCGCCGACACCCATATGTGCGTAGCCCGCGTCCTTGAGAATGGAGGTTACGTCCGCAAAGTCTAGGTTGATGTAACCGGGTACGTTTATTAGCTCCGTGATGGACTGTACGCCATGGCGCAGCACATCGTCGGAGACCTGGAACGCGTTCATAAGCGTGATCTTCTCGCCGACCTGCTTCAGTCGCTCGTTCGGGATAATGATCAGCGCGTCCACGTA
The DNA here is from genome assembly GCA_934433485.1 of uncultured Eubacteriales bacterium. Classification (GTDB taxonomy): domain Bacteria; phylum Bacillota; class Clostridia; order Oscillospirales; family CAG-272; genus UMGS1696. The sequence goes on from CAKRZR010000002.1 coordinate 68,820, forward strand.
ATCCCGCAGATTGGTAATACCCGCTTCCGCCTGCATCATACGCCGCTTGCCTTCAAAGAGGAACGGCTTTGTTACGATACCGACCGTCAGGATACCAAGCTCTCTCGCCACTCTCGCGACGATCGGTGCAGCACCGGTACCTGTGCCGCCGCCCATACCGGCGGTGACAAACACCATATCCGCGCCGGTCAACGCAGACTTGATGTCCTCAATGCTCTCTTCCGCGGCCTGTGCGCCGACTTCCGGATTGGAACCCGCGCCGTGACCCTTTGTCACCTTTTCTCCGATGGTGATCTTCTTCGTAATGCTGGAGTTGACCAGCGCCTGCATATCGGTATTGACCGCGATACATTCCACGCCGCGTACATTGTCCGCAACCATACGATTCACGGCATTGTTTCCGCCGCCGCCGACACCAATTACTTTGATATTTACGCCGCTGTCAAAATTATAATCTTCCAGTTCAAATGGCATTGTCCGTGCCCTCCTCGTTTTTTTTCGTCCCGGCTTCACCCGAAACCGATCGCTGTCTTCCGCGCCGCCGTTTTGCGGACATCGGAAATCCAGAGTGCTATTCTCTGTTTCGGGACCATATGGTCCATGTTCTCCGTGGCTGGAAAACGATCTTTCTGCCACAATCTTACAGTGCTGGAAATTCCTGCATCGCAGCCATTTCCGGTACGCATCCAAGAATACGGCAGAATACCTCTACCTTATATAATATACCAAAACCATGCTTTTTGCAATAGCTTTTCACAAAAAACTTTGTGAAAATTCTTGTACAGTCTTTTGTACGTTCTGCAAACATCAATCCACACTGTCCAGATCCAGCCGCAGATCGTACTGGACGCTCGCCACACCGGTGACGGAGAGGTCGATCTTCGCAAGCATACCGGTTTCAAACAGGCCATCGGAGATTGTTTTGTTCGCCATGCGCAGCTTCAATCCCGCGTCCTTGACGGTACCGAACGTTAGCCGGTACGTGCCGTCGCAGTTCATCTGGATATTCGCCTCGTCGCGGATGTCGATCATACCGATGCGCTCCGAAAGTACGGATTTTTCCGTTTCCGCAAGCAGCTCCCGGATGGTGCGCTCCTTTTTGCTGTCCCGGAACACGAGCACTCTACCCGCGACCGCTTTTTCCACAGCTGGCAGATACAATCGAATCGCACCGGCGGCAGCAGCGGCATCCGGATCGACCGCGCCCAACACACGCAGTCCGGCAGACAGCGCTACCGTCTCGCCGTATATATCCGTATAATAGCGCATCTCATCGTTTTCCGTCACAATGGTCACACCGCTTGGGATCGTCCGGGTGATCTGCGCCGATTTGATGTACGGCAGGCGGAACGTGATCGCGTCCGCGGCGTCCGACGCCCGGAAGGAATAGAGCGTATCGCCCTCCGCGAATCCTGCCGCCGTCTGGATTTCACCTGCCGTATAGGACGAGGCGGTATCGATCTCCACGTGGCGGATGACGAAAAACAGCCGGTACACGCCAAAGGCAAACAGCGCAAGAATCGCAAGAATCACAAGCGCAAGGAAGAAGCCTCTGCGGTGCTCCACAAATTTTTTGCGGGTCAACGCCTGTTTTTTCGCGGAATCCACATCGCGCTGCCAACGTTCCTCGATGGTATCTATGAAGTTGATGATGGAATCCAGAAAGAGCTTTTTGTGGCGCGGCACTGTCGCCGTACCGTCCGGAGCTACCCTCTCGCTGCCGCGTGTCTGTGCGAATTTCGCGTACTGTGTCCGTTCACTGTGCTGTGTTCGCTGGCTTTTTGCCGAACTTCCATACGCGCGTTCCGGTCGTGGCTTGGAACGGCTTGGATTCGCCGCGGCAGGTCTGGAAAACGCCCTCGTCCGACCGAAATCCGCTGCGGTATTTCCCGGGAAATGCACGTTTTCCACAACAATTCTGCGCGCGGGTCCGGTTCTGACCCTGTCGCTGCGGGATACGGACGACCCGTACCGGCGGCGCATTTCGGCATCCTTGGAGTCCCGTGTCGTCACCCGGTCATATATGTAGAAAACAGGTTCTCTGCGCGGTGCTTCCGTCTGTGTGCCGTTTGTCGCCTTGAATGCTCTCGTTTCCACAATTCGTCCGTCCTTTCCTGTATATTCTACATACGATTATAGATTATTATATCACTTTTTCTTCGCTTTGGCAAGAGATTTTTCACGAACCAGCGCACACAAATCGTCATATATCCGCCGATTTACGTTGTCAAGCGCAAACGGACGGATCTTCTCCGTCATTTCTGCGCGTACACTGTCCCCTGTCGGACAAAGCAGCTCCGAGACCTTTTGGGTAAGCGGCTTGGCGTCGTCTGTCAGATCCTTTTCCTCAAACAGAAGCGCGCCGCCGACATCGACAAGCACCTTTGCGTTTTTGTACTGGTGATTCTCCGCCACGTTCGGCGAGGGAATGAAAATTGCGCATTTGCCCGTGGACGCAAGCTCGGTGACGGTCATGGCGCCCGCGCGTGTGATGGTGAGATCCGCCGCCGCCATCTTCAAGGGCATATCGAAAATGTACTCGACGAACTCGATATTCTCGCATTTGTCCAGTCCCATTTCCCGGAACTTCGCGCCGCATTCCTCCCATTCAATGGAGCCGGTCGCGTGAATATGCAGCACCTCCGGATGCTTCGAGGTGAAATCGCGCATCAGACAGAGCATCGCGTCGTTGACCTTCTCCGCGCCCATGCTGCCGCCGTAGGACAGGAGGACATAGCGATATTTGTCTGGAATGTTCAGCTTTTTTCGTGCCTCGTCGCGGGTGATCGACTTGAAATCGCTCATGATCGGGTTTCCGACCTGCAAAATCTTCGTTTTGTCGCAGTGGAGCGTGTCCCCGGTTTTCGCGAAATTGAGATAGATGCGGTCTACGGCGTTTTGCAGCATCTTTACGGCGACACCGGCGATGGCGTTGGACTCGTGCAGTGCCGTCGGAATGCCGCGTTCGCTTGCCGCCTTGACGACCGGCCAACAGACATAGCCGCCGGTCCCGACCACGAGATCGGGTCTAAATTCATCGAGAATCTTTTTGGCTTTTCCGACGGAGGTCAGCGCAAGATACGCCGTTTTCAGGTTTGCCGGAGACAGACTGCGCCGGATGCCCTGGATCTCCACTGTGTACAGCGGATAGCCCGCTTTCGGTACAAGCTTACTCTCGATCCCCTTTTTGGTTCCGACATACGCGATCACAGCGTCCGGATCATTCTGTTTGATGGTATTGGCAATGGCAAGCGCGGGATTGACATGTCCCCCTGTACCGCCGCCTGTTACAAGCACTCTCATATGCAGCTTTCGCACAAATCCGACCTTGTGCGCCTTTCGTTCAAAATCAAATTGGCACCGCTCATTCCAGACCCAGCTCACGCCGCGCCTCACTCTCCCGCAGCTGCTCCTTTGTCATGTAGTAGTGGCGGGAAATCGAGAGCAGAACGCCCATTTCCACAAGGAGCACCACCAGCGACGAGCCACCATAGGAGAAGAACGGCAGCGAAATACCTGTATTCGGGATGATGTCCGCCACCACGCACATGTTCAGCATTGCCTGGATACCGACCTGTGTGGTGATGCCGAACGCCAAGAGCATCGTCAGCGTATCAGGCGCACGGGACGCGATCAGGTAGCCGCGCCAGACAAAGGCGATGAACAGTCCAATCAGACAGACCGCGCCGATGAAGCCGAGCTCCTCGCAGACGATGGCGAAAATGAAGTCGTTGTGCGCCGCGAAAATGTAGCTGTATTTTTGCCGGCTCTCTCCCAGTCCGACGCCGAAAAGTCCGCCGGAGCCGATGGCGTAAAGTCCCTGGTTCGTCTGGAATTTCTCCGCCAGAAGATTCGCGTCCTCATCGCCGAACGTGGTCAGTCGCTTCAGCGCGTATGGGTTCAGCATAACGAAAATACCGGCGAGCAGCAGACCGGCGGCGCTAAAACAGGGCACGACCCATTTCCAGTCACAGCCGCCGATCAGGATGACAAGCAGTCCGAGCAGTCCAATGATCAGCGTCGCGGACAGATGCTTTTCCAATAATACAAGTCCGCACGCGATGCCGATGATGATGCCGGGAAACAGCACGTTATAGAAAAACTTTTCTTTTTTCGTGCAAATCGCCTGCAGCGTTTTCTGATTGGATTGGATATAGTACGCCAACGCCAGTACAAGGATGAACTTCATCATCTCCGAGGGCTGGATGGTGATCGGTCCCACCTGGATCCAACGACGCGCCTCTCCCTCGGATACACCGAGCACCAGCACGGCAACGAGCAGAAGTACACCGACGCCGTACGCCAAAAGGACGATTTTGCCGTTTGTATAGACCTTTGTCGGGATGAAGGACACGAGAAACATCAGCGCTAGTCCGATGAAAGCAAACAGGAGCTGCCGTTTGCCGTAATACAGCACGTCGTACCCTTTGGTTAGCGCGTATGGATAGCTGGCACTGAACACCATGACCGTCCCGAACGCCACCAAAAGCAGGATGATCCCAAGCATGATTTTGTCCATGCCGCCGCGCACCCGGACAATGTCCTTCTGCCACTTCACCTCCGCCTGCTCCGCATGGATGGCAAGCTTGCGGTTCCAGGACTGTACAAGCGCGCGGATCGGCGAAGGCGCTGCTGTTGTTACGGCGCGTACCTTGGGTCTGCGTGCCGCCCGGTCGTCTCGATATCGCGGAGGTCCCTGGCGGTTTTGCGGATTCTGCCGTGTCTGCGGATTCCGCCGCAGCTGTGGATCTTGTCGTACACGCGGTTTTTGTATCGGTCGATTCTGCGGCGCACGATGGACTGCCGCGGGACCCCGCACCGGTCTGCCGTACGCGGTATGCGTCGTTCGGGACAGTGCGGGACGCGGACCTTCTGCGTGCGGTCTCTGCGGCGTCTGCGGATTCCTTTGCCGTTGCGCGCCACTGTTTTCCGCGACCCGATACGGATCGCCTGCACGATTTTGCGCACGCGTGCGGTCCACTTCCCCCGGACGGCGGCGGGCATGGCGGTTTTCGTTTGGGTATGGCTGATTCATGAAAACATTCCTCCCTCCGTTTGTCCGGCGTACGGTATGACGTTGCTTATCTGCCGAAGAGCAGCGCGACTGCCGCCATTACCGCGGTCACAATCGTCGCCGTGAACACGATGCGATTCTCCGACCAGCCGCATTTTTCAAAATGATGGTGGATCGGCGCCATTTTGAAGAGCCGTTTGCCGTGGGTCAGCTTGAAATAGCCGACTTGCAGAATGACAGACACGGTTTCCAGTATGTACCAAATGCCAAATACAATGACGAGTAACGGATTCTTCATCATGAACGCGCCGCCCACAACCATTGCGCCAAGGAACAGCGACCCGGTATCGCCCATGAACACGCGCGCCGGATGGAAATTGTACACAAGGAATCCGCCGCAGCCGCCCATCAGAAGCGCGCCGAGCAGGATCAGCCCGCCATCCGGTTCCGCCATCCCGTTTTGAAATCCGGCACAGGAGAAGAACACGCCGACGACTAAGGTAATGCTGGACGCGAGCCCGTCGATGCCATCGGTCAGGTTCACGCTGTTGACGATCCCGGTCAGAAGGAGCATGGCAAGCACATAGTAGAAGATGCCGAAGTCCACGGATTTTCCGAAGAACGGGAGATACACCTCCGTGTTCGCGCCGCAAACCAGCGTCATACCGGTCAGGTACGCCGCTGCCGCAATGAACTGCAGCAGATATTTCTGGATTGGCGTCAATCCCTCATTCTGTTTTTTCCGCAGCTTTGCACCGTCGTCGATACAGCCCACAAGCCCATTTGCCACGCCGTACGCCAGTGTCAGCACAAACGGAAGCGTTTCCCGCACGCCGTCGGTGAAAATGAAGTATACACAGCCCGCCAGACCAACGACGACTGACGCGATGATGAACGCGAAGCCGCCCATAGTGGGGGTGCCTTCCTTGCTTTTGTGCCAGCGCGGTCCGATATCGAGGATCTTCTGCCCCATTTTCTTGCTTTTGAGAATCGGGATCAGCACACGGGAAATGCCGACCGTCGCGGCGAAGGTGACAATCAGCGCGATGGTGTACAGGATTTTATAATTCATAGCTTTCTCTCACATCATGACTCCCCGCGAGCACGTTCTATCACAGAGCCGCTTCACGGTGGATTTTGTGGGGATCGGATTTTCAGGATACTCTGATAAACTGCCTTTAATCAGAGGCTTCCTTTATTTACGACCGCCCCGTCTGATTTTTCGTTTTTTCATGCATTCAATGACCCGTTCCGCCTGTACCGCACGGCTTGCCTTGACAAGCAGAATGTCGCCGGGACGGAGCGCCGTCAGGATCATGTCCGCCATTGCCTGCGCGTCGCGGGTATCGAGACTCACATACACATTGTCGGCACGAATGCCTTTTTTGATCGCCGCTTCCGCCACAATGTCCGCCATCATACCGAAGCAGAACAGCTTCTGCACCTGCATTTGCGCCGCGTACTGACCCAGCTGATCGTGCATGAGCCGGGAATATTCTCCCAGCTCCAGCATATCGCCGAGCAGTGCCGCAGGTCGCGCGTTCCGTTTGGTCGCCATGGATACGAGCACATCGATGGCGGCACGCATGGATTCCGGGCTTGCGTTGTAGCAGTCATCGATGACGGTGATATCGCCGACCTCGTAGATTTTCTGCCGCATGTCCGCGCCAACAAAGGACTTCAGCCCCCGGCGGATCTGATCGTCCGTCATGCCGAGGAGCACGCCGACCGCGTATGCAGCGAGTGAGTTGTATACGTTGTGCTTGCCGATCGCCGGGATTTCCACATTGGTGACTGCCTTGTTCGCGTAGATGAGGTCATACACGATGCAGTCGAGCTTCTGCCGAATGTTGACCGCGCGGAAATCGCCATTTCGGTTATAGATGCTCATAAGCAGCGGCTTTTTCTCCAGCGCCTCGTACTGCGCGAAAAGAAGCGGCTCGTCGGCGTTGAGGATGAGCTTGCCGTCCTCCGGCAGACCGAGACGGATCTCCATCTTCGCGCGGCAGATGTTCTCCCGCGTACCGAGTGTGGCAAGATGGGATGTGCCGATGTTTGTGACGATAGCGATATCCGGGCGCACGAGCTTCGTCATGTACTCGATTTCCCCGAGCGCGCTCATACCCATCTCAATAACGGACACCTCGTCGTCCGGCGCCAGATCGAGAAGCGTCAGCGGCAGCCCCAGTTCGTTGTTCAGATTGCCCTTTGTCTTGTGGGTCTTGAACGCCGCCGACGCCACCGCCGCGACAAATTCCTTTGTGGTGGTTTTTCCAACGCTGCCTGTGATCCCGATAAATTTCGCTTTGGAAAATCCACGGTACCAGCCGGCGAGCGTGCCGATCGCTCCGATCACATCGTCCACGAGAATCGCGCAGAACGGCAGACCGCAGGCTTTCGCGTTGTCCGGCAGTCTTTGGCAGATGAAGCATCTGGAGCCTGCCTGTGCGGCTTCGGCGATGAAGTCACTGCCATCGACCCGGCTGCCGCGAATGGCGCAGAAGATAATCCCTTCTCCGGCTTCTTTGGAATTGGTGGTCAATCCGCTCTGCGGGGTATTTGCGTCGTAATTTCCATATATCTCCAGCGTGCCGTGCATCACCTCTGCCATTTCGACAGGTGTCGGCATCTTCAGTTTCAGTTCCACACTCATTTTGTCACCTCATCCAACCGGCAGGATCCGGTTCTTTTTTCACTGTATATCATTGTGTTCGCCGTCCGATGCCGTACGGTACCGATCTGCGGCTTCCAATATTCTTTCTGTTTCATCAAAGGGACGCTTTTCATTCCCGATCCATTCGTATTTCTCGTGTCCCTTGCCGAGAAACGCGATGATCTCGCCGGGAATGGCGGTTTGCAGCGTATAATCGATTGCCGCCGCGCGATCCGGGATTTCCGTATAAGACGCACCCTCCGCGATACCGGCACGGATTTCGGAGAGAATCTTTTCCGGGTCTTCGCTGCGCGGGTTGTCTCCGGTGAGGATCACGCGATCCGCCAGGACAGAGGCAATGTGCCCCATACGCGGACGTTTGCCGGGATCCCGGTCGCCGCCGCAGCCAAATACCGCCGTAAGCCTTGTCGGGTGGAGCGAGCGCAGCGTTTGAAGCGTCGATTCCATGGCACGCGGCGTGTGCGCGTAGTCGATGTAGACCGTGTACGGCGTGCCGGTCGGAACCCGTTCAAGTCTGCCGGGAACTCCTGTTACCGCGGACAGGCTGTCGCAAATGTCGATCGGGTGTACGCCGAGACACAGCGCCGCCGTCGCCGCGTACATGGCGTTGTACATGCTGTGGCGTCCGGGAATGGGCAGCCGTAGTCGGAAGATCGCGTCGTCGGAGTAGTAAAGGAAACCGCAGCCGCGTTCATTTTGCCGGAATTGCAGACCTGTGACGTCGCACGATGCGATTTTGTCCTCCTGTGCCGTGACCGTGCGGAACAGCACATCCGGGTGCGCTGCTGTCAGAGCATCCGTGTACGGATCGTCCAAGTTTGTGATGCCGATGCGTGCGCCGTGTGGGGACAGCAGGTCGAACAGACGGGATTTTGCCGCGAAATACGCGTCCATTGTCCTGTGGTAATCGAGATGCTCTCTGTCCAGTCCGGTGAAAATGGCGACCTCCGGGTGGATTGCGTCCGTTTTGCGCAGATCCAGCGCATGGGAGGAAGCCTCGTACACCAGGTGCGTACAGCCCTTATCCCGCATTTGCGCGATGGTCGTATACAATACAGCAGGATCCGGCGTCGTCATGGCGCTCACCGCGTCCGAAAGAGACGTGCCGCCGTTTGTGCATTCGATCCGTTCTCCTCCGGCAAACGCGCCGATGGTGGTCAGCATCCCCGTCTTTTCTCCGGCGTCGGATAAAATCGCGCGCAGAAGATACGCCGTGGATGTTTTGCCGTTGGAGCCGGTGATCCCGACCGCGGTCATGCCGGAAGCCGGATGGTCGTAGAGATTGTCATACACCACAGCCTCCGCCGCACGCGTATCTGGACAGGTCCAGAGATCGCACCCGTCCGGCAGGGAGATGTCCGCGCGCTCCGAAAGCACGACAGACGCGCCGTTTTGTACCGCCTCCGATACATAGTCGTGTCCGTCGTGATGGAGTCCGCGTACGCAGAGAAAGAGAAACTCCTGCCCGGCGCATCGGGAATCCGTTGCGACACCGGAAACCGTTTCACGACGCGCATGGATCGGTACGGCGCCGGTGTTTTCCAATAGCTTTGCGAGCGGTAAAATCTGTTCTGTCATAGAGCCCCTCCGTTTCGGAAATATCCGTTTCACGTCCGGGTCGTCTGACCATTTGACCGCGCGTTTTGTCCGTGTATCGGCGCGTCAGTCTGTTCCATCGAGGTGGCGGAGCGTGATTTCCACGACCGTTCCCTTTGTCACGACCGTACCGTCTGCCGGGGATTGCCCGATGACCGTCGCGGTGCTGCCGTTGATGGATCCGGCAAAAACGGGATTGAGTCCCGCGTTGACGAGTGCCTGGTTGGCGTTGTAGGCTGTCATGCCGGTGAGATCCGGTACGGTGATATCCGTAACAGGCGTCTCTTCTCCGGTGTACAGCACCAGTCTGCCGCTGTCCTTCGCGATTTTGGAACCGGCTTCCGGCACCTGCGCGGTAATGGTATCCCCATCTCCGAGGATCTCATACGCAAATCCGCGCCAGCTCACATCCGCAAGCGAATTTTCCACCGATGCGCCCACATAATTGGAGAGGGTGATGCTCTGGTTTTCCAGTTCCTCGGTGGTATACTGCGCTTCCACCCCGATGTAGGGCAGAATGAAAGACAGCAAATTGGAAATATACGGAGCGGCTACCACACTGCCGTATACGGCTTCAATGCCCGGTTCGTCTACGATGAGGATCGCGGCAATCTGGGGATCGTCTGCCGGCGCGTACGCCACTGTGGAGCCGACACGCCAGGGTGTGTTGCCGTTTTCATCGTATTTATCCTTTTTCTCGGAGGTACCGGTTTTGGCAGCCACGCGGTACCCCTTGACATATGCGTTTTTCGCGCCGCCGTTTGTGGCAACGCCTTCTTCGAGAATGTCCGTGATCAGCTTGCACACATCGGTGCTGACGACCTGCCGGACCGGTTCCGCTTCATAGCTTTCGATCACGTTGCCGCTGTCGTCCGTGATCTGGGAGAGAAAATGCGGCGTGACGAGGTATCCGCCGTTCGCGATGGCGGCAATGGCGCGCAACTGTTGGATTGGCGTGGTCTTGAACGTCTGCCCGAATGAGTACACCGCGAGAGAGACGTTGCCGAAATCCTTGTAGCCGGAATAGATACCGCTCACCTCGCCGGGGACGTCGATCCCGGTTTTCTCCCCGTAGCCGAACGCTTCAAAATAGTTGTAAAACTTTTCTCTGCCGAGCTTCAGCGCGACCTGCATCAGCGTCGGGTTGCAGGACTGCTGGAGTCCAACGCGGTACGTGACCATGCCGTGCCCAGTCTTTTTGTGGCAGTTGATCGGCTTCGACCATCCCTCGACCATATAATAGCCGGGGCAGTAGAACTGATCGGTCTCCTTCATCACGTTTTCCTCAAAGCACATTGCCGTGGTGATCGGTTTGAAGGTAGAGCCGGGCTCATAGGTCTCCGTGATCGCCTTGTTATTCCACATGGAATATAAAAGCTCGTAATATGCATCCGTGTAGCCCTCGTCGTCCTCGCTCATACCGTGGAGCTTGGCAGCGGAGAACTCGTCGAGGGTATAGGGGCTGTTCAGGTCAAACGACGGATAGGTCGCCATCGCGAGGATACCGCCTGTGTTGACGTCCATGACAATGCCGGTGACACGGTTACCCGCCTCGGATTCCAAAAACGTCTTTTCCAGCTGATTCTCCAGCTCGTACTGGATGTACATATCGAGAGTGGTGGTGATGTTGTAGCCGTTTGAGACCTCTATGTACCGCTCATATTCAAAGGGCATGTCGTTCTTGCGCGCATCCTGTGCCAGAATATACTTGCCGCTTGTACCCTCGAGCAGATTGTTGTAATACCGCTCCAGACCATAGATGCCCACGCCCTCGCTGTTCGTAAAACCGATCACATGACAGGCAAGGGAGCTTTTCGGGTAATACCGCTTCGCTGAGGTGACGAAGTAGATCTGGTCGCCGAGATCAAACTGCGCGATGAAGTCCTTGATTTTGTCGGCAAGAGCTTCGTCCACATTCTTCTTTACAACCTCGAATTGGCGCTTCTCCTTCGCGATCTTTTCACGAATGGAGTCGCCGGACACGTCGAGATAACGGGACAGTACCTCGGTGATGCAGTCGTCTACAGATGTACCCTTGTAGGAAATCCCCGCTTCCGGGTCGGAAAATTCGTAGAGTACATCGTTGTCCGCTTTGTCGTCGGAATTGGCGGCGGTATCGGCTTTGATGCGCTCGTGTATATCGGACGGAGAAAGGATGACGTTGTACACGGTGATGTTGGTGGCAAGAATATTGCCGTTCCGGTCCGTGATCGTGCCTCGCTCCGGGTTGACTTCGGTTTGAATGGTCAGCTGATTGAGCACCTGCGATTCATAGTAGTCATACATCTTCAGCTGATAATACGCAAGATGCCCGACAATGATGCCGCCGACGATGAGAAAGATGCAGAAAACGCTGAACATCTTGATCGTCGTCTTTTTTTCGATTCGCATTTTGGCAGCCGCGTCGGTCATGAAACACTCCTTTGTTTCTTGCTTTGGGAATCACTGTCCTCCCGCCATACGGTATTCTATGTGAGCGCCGCGGCGGAAAGAACATGTCAGGAAAGAAAAGTGACGGGCTGTCCCACGGCAATGCGGAACAACCCATGGAAATTTTGCAAACAGCGGAACACACCGTCCGGGCGTCTGTCAGTCGGCAGCCGCGTCGTCTCCGCCAAACCATTTGCCCAGTGCGGAGAGGATTGAGGACAACATGGTACCCAGTCCTTCTTCCGTATCCGTCTGCGGCTCCTCCACCAGATCGATGCGTTCGCCATCGGACAGGGACACGTACTTTTTCTGCACAGAGTCCTCCTTGACCATGCCAAGCTCCTCCGTGGCGATTTTCTCAATGGTGCGGATGTCGTTTTTTTCCTCGATTTTCAGCTCCAGGTCCGCCGCCGTCGTTTGCAGGGTGGAGAGCTGTGTTTTCAAATCGCCGATTTCATCGGTCGTCTTGTATATCTGCGCGATGCTGAATACGATGAGCAGCACCATGACGGTCATAAACGTGAGGAGAAGAACGAAAAACGGGGGCAGAGCGCGACGTTTGACGTTCGTTTCCACGATTGGTGCCGCTTTCGGGGGATGTTTATTTTCCCCGGCACGCGGCACGTCCCGCCTTGTCGTTTGTCCTGCGGTACGCGTACGATAACCGGTCTGACCGACGGGATTCCGTCTGTCAGCACGTGCGTATCCGGTACGCCGCTGTGCGCTGTAGGACGGACGTCTGGCGGAATTTTGCTCTCTCGCATGCAGCCGTTCCTCAAAGGCTTCCTCGGAGACGTTGACTCTGGGATCTCTTCCCATGGTCGCGCGGCGCATCAGCTCCTCCGTCGATGCCGCGTGTACACCGCGCAGATCCTCGCCTCTTCCGCGATATTCCCTGCGCAGCTTTTCGGCAAGACGCGATTCGGTCTGTGTACCCATACGACCGTTTCCCGGTTCACGATGATACGTCATGCGCCGTCTCCTTTCCCCGGAGCTCTCTCCGGTGATTTTTTACGGTATCAAAACTCCGTCCGTTCGGCAACACGCAGCTTCGCGCTGTGTGACCGCGGGTTTTCGGACAGTTCCGCGTCGGACGGAATGATTGGCTTTTTGGAAAGCAGTGTGATCTTCGGTTTGTTTCCGCAGACGCACACCGGAAAATTAGGCGGACAGGTGCAGCCGGTCGACAGCGTACGGAAAGTCTCCTTGACGATCCGATCCTCCAGCGAATGGAACGTGATGACCGCCAGTCTGCCGCCGGGATTCATGTGCTCCACTGCGGCACGAATGCTTGGCTCAATAGCGTCAAGCTCTCCGTTGACCTCAATACGGATCGCCTGAAATGCACGGCGCGCCGGGTGCTGGGATTCCTTCTGTCTCGTCGGAATCGCGCCTGCTACGGTTTCGGCAAGCGCCAATGTTGTTCGTATCGGCGCCTTTTCCCGTCTCTGTACGATGGCGCGCGCGACCTTGCCGGAGAATTTTTCCTCGCCGTAGAGCCACAGAATCCGCTTCAGCTCCTCCTCCGGATATGTGTTCACAACCTCGTAGGCGGACAACCCCGCACTCTGATCCATACGCATGTCCAAGGGTGCGTCGGCAGTATAGGAGAATCCGCGCTCCGTGTCGTCCAGCTGATGGGACGATACGCCGAGATCCCACAGCACGCCGTCTATGCGCTCCACACCAACGGATTGCAGCGCCGCGTGCAGGTCACGGAAGTTCGATTTGACAATGGTGAACCGATTGCTCAGAGGAGCCAGCTTCGCACGACACGCGGCAATCGCTTCGTCGTCTCGATCGAGGCAGATGAGGCGGGAATGACCGTCGTTCGGCAATCGGGACGCGATCTCAAATGAATGCCCACCGCCGCCCGCCGTACAATCTACGAAAACGCCGCCGCGCTCCGGTGCAAGAGCCGCCATGCATTCCGGCAAAAGGATCGGGATATGATGAAATTCCATATATACTCGCTTTATTTACTTTGTTTCGAAAAGTGCTGCTTCTCGGCGCATCCTTAGAGAACAAACGGTTTACAGACCGAGAGATTCCAGTACCGCCGCAAAATTTTCCGGCTCCTCGTCGAGCTTGTTTTCCTCCCAGCGCTCCGCCGCCCAGATTTCCACGTAATTGCCGCAGCCGACGGTGACGACGTTTTTCCGGATACCGGCAAACGTGAGCATGTCTTCCGGTACGGAGAAGCGTCCCTGGCTATCCGGCTGGATTTCGAGTGCGTTTGAGTAGAGGTACCGCAGGAGCGCGCGGCTTTGCGTCGTCGGCAATGCGCTGAGCTTGCTCGTGTACTTTGCCCATTCCTCTGCGGAATAGAGCGTCAGGCAGTGATCGGCAACCTTCAGCATGGTGATGACAGGTCCCAGCTGATCCTTCAGGCGCGCGGGGATGATGATTCTGTTTTTTGCATCGATGGCGTGTGTGTATTTACCCATCAGCATGCTCTGTCACCTCCATTCGCACTCCACTTCAGGGGAATTTCCGGGAAAGTCCTCCACTCACGCTTTATTATAATATACTCCGTGGAAAATTACAAGAGGTTTTCGGAAAATTGTCTCCGTTAAATTATATTCTTTCCCGTTCTCTCGCCCTTTTCCCGCGATTTTCCGCGATTTCCGACCTCCTATTTCGACATATCATCCTATTTCTTCCTGTATTTCTTTTTTCTTCCATTTCCCGTGGTGCCGTACTGCCGCCACACGCACCCATACGCTCTGCCTGTTTCCTCTTCCGCCGCACATAAGCATTTTTCCATGATATTTCCATTTTCGACAGTCGTCTTTTTACCAGAAACTGTTTTTTCCGCAATTGTCTTCTCATCCTTTCCATTCACAACTTGTCATCACGTTATACACATATTTTTTACTTTTTGTGAAATCTGCCGTACCCATGTACAGAGCATTTCTGGCAGGGTCTCGGGGACTTTCAGGTCAAAAAAAGAACACAGTCGCTTGCACCTGTGTCCTTCATTTTCTTTTATTATACGGTATCCAAGGCTTCCATGAGCAGCTTTTCCGTAAGCGTGGGATCCGCTCGGCCGCCTGTTTCCCGAAAAATCACGCCGAGAATCGCTTTTGCCGCTGTCTTTTTCCCGTTACGGTACTGTAAGACCGCCTTTTCGTTTGTACAAATCGCCCGATGTACATACACGGCGAGTGTTTTCGGATCCGTGATGAGGTACATTCCCTCCCGTGCGGCAATGGCATGCGGCGGCAGATTTTCCGTTTCTGCCATCGCGAGAAGCTTTTTCGCCGTTGTGCTGCCGATTTTTCCATCCCCGAACAACGCCGCCGTCTCCCCAAGCCATTCCGGCTTGAGCTTCGGTACGCCATCCTCCGGCAGTCCGGGAAGCAGCGATCCGATATAGAGATTGGCGCATACCCTGGGATAGCAGGATTCCGACGCGGCTTTTTTAAAATATCGCACGCGCGCCGGCGTCGTGGCAATGCGACGAAGGTCCTCCGGCGGCAGACCGTATCTCTCCGAGAGATTTCGCTCCACCACCTCCGGCATAGGCGGCATCGCACCGCGGATTTCAGCAATCCATGTATCTGAGAGGATCACCGGCGGAATGTCCGGTTCCGGAAAATAGCGGTAGTCGATGGTGTCCTCCTTTTTCCGCATCGTTTCTGTACGCCCTGTACTCTCATTGAACCGTCTCGTCTCCGCCGCCACACGCTCGCCGCGCGTGAGAATTTCGATCTGTCTGCGCACCTCATCCTCCACGGCGCGACCTGCGTACTGGATGGAGTTTACATTTTTGATTTCGCAGCGCGTACCGTATGGTTCTCCGGGATGGTGCACCGACACATTGAGATCGCACCGCATGGACCCCTCGTTCATCCTGCAATCGGACACGCCGATATAGAGAATGCGCCGCCGCAACTCTGTCAGATACGCACGCACATCGGCGGGAGAACGTAAATCCGGCGCGGATACGATCTCGATAAGAGGCACACCCGCGCGGTTGCAGTCGATGTAGGTACCGTCATCGCGATGGAGCAGCTTCCCGGCGTCCTCCTCCAGATGGATGCGCTCAATCCGGATCCGGCGCGTCGTGTCTTCTGCCGGGACCTCCACATAGCCGTCTGTCACAAACGGTCGCTCATACTGCGTGATCTGATAGCCTTTGGGCAGATCGGGATACGTGTAATTCTTACGGTCGAACCACGTTTTCCGATGTATCGTCCCGTGCAGCGCCATTCCCGCCATCACCGCGTACCGCACTGCCTGTCCGTTAAGGCGCGGCAGAACCCCCGGCATTCCGAGACAGAACGGACATACAGCTGTGTTCGGCTCCAATCCGAATGTGGTCGGGCACGCGCAGAACGCCTTGGTCGCCGTTTTCAGCTCCACATGTACCTCTACCCCGATCACGGCTTCCCACATGCTTTCATTTTCCGTCATCCGCGCACCCCCATTCCGTTTTTCGATACGGTTCTACCAGCTTTTCCACAAGCGCAGCTATATCGTAGAGAAAACGCTCCGCATATCGTCTGCCCATGAAGGTCACACCGCATGGGAGTCTGCCGTCGCCGCCGGACGGGATCTGCACAGCCGGAAGCCCTGCCAGGTTGGCGTATACCGTAAACGCGTCGCTGCCATACAGAAAATCAGGATTGCCCTCCGACGAATCTGTGGGATATGCAACAGTTGCCGCTGTCGGCAGTAGGATGATGTCCACAGACGTAAGAATTGTTTCCATCTGTCGCGCAATTTCTGCACGCACACCGGACACCCTGCGGTAGTAATCTCCATTATAAACCGAAGACAACGCAAATTTTCCGGCAAGGATCCGTCGTTTTACTTCTGCGCCAAGCCCCGTCGTCCGAGCATTTGTCACCATTTCCGCAAACGAATCGCCGTCCGCTGGCGTGCCATAGCGAATGCCGTCGTAGCGGGCGAGATTGGACGAGGCTTCGGCGGCGGTAGTCGTCAGATACACGTCCACGGCAATCTCCGGCGGCGGAAGAACCACATCGGATAACACCGCGCCCGCGTCCGCAAGCAGCTCCGTCATCCGCTTGGTACAGCGGCGTACCGTCTCATCACACAGCTCCGCATAGCCGGCAAGCACACCGACGCGAACACCGGCAAGGGAAGAAATTTCCTCTCCTGTCTCCGGCGTTGGCAGGTCATGAGAGGTCATATCGAACGGATCCCGGCCGCAAATCGCGTCAAAGACGAGGCGATTGTCCGCCGTGGTATGCGTGATCGGACACACGGTATCCATGGAGGACGCAAAAGCTGCCAGTCCATAGCGGGATACACTGCCGTATGTCGGCTTCATCGCGACCAATCCGCAGAACGCAGACGGTTGCCTTGCAGAGCCACCCGTATCGCTGCCGAGCGCAAAATACGCTTCATTCGCCGCCACAGACGCCGCCGCACCGGTTGAGGAACCACCGGCGGAGCGTGTCACATCCAGCGGATTCGCGCATTTTCCAAGCGCGGAATACAGTCCCGCGGAACCCATTGCAAACTCGTCCATGTCCGTTTTCCCGACGAGCACCGCGCCGCGTTCCCGCAGCTTCGCATATACCGTCGCGTCATATGGCGGCACAAAATCCGCGAGCAGACGGGACGCACATGTGGTACGGATCCCGGCGGTCATGAAATTGTCCTTGAGGGAAAACGGAATCCCGCAGAGTGGATGCACCGTATCGGGATGGTCACGCCGTGCCTTGTCCGCCGCAGCCGCCATCTCCATCGCCGCATCGTCACAGACCGTCAGATACGCGCCATAGGGGGACGTGTGGATTTTCGTCAGCACCTCCTCCGTCAGAGATACCGACGTTGCCTCCCCGCTCTGCAGAGCACCGACAGCTTCCCAAACGGTTCTATATATCATTCGCCCACCACCTTCGGTACGCGGATGTAGTCACCCTCCGCCATATCCGCTCTCGCCGGCACACGCAGCACACTGTTGTCAATCCCTATGCACGCGCCGCAGTTTGGGCAATCCTGCCGCAGTGCATCCGGCGACACCGTCACACCAAACGCAGGCGCCTCCGGAACAAAACGGTCACACCACGCAGCGGCGATACGCATCCGGTTCTGCCACCCGGCAAGCATCTCCGGCGAAAACATCCCGTCGTCCGCAAGCATTGCGTTTTCGCTGAGCAGACGGATCCTATCCTCGTTTTCCATGCTTATATTTCCTCTCTCCACGATTTGAGCAGTGCGATCTCCCGCGCGTATCCGTCCAGCTCGTTCGGCGTTTCCAGATAAAACGGCAGGTCGCGCAGGAGCGGGTGGTTGATCACACGCCGAATCGCTTCCGGACCTACATATCCCTCGCCGATCTTATCGTGCCTGTCCTTGTGGGTACCGCAGGGATTTTTGGAATCGTTCAGATGGATCGCGTACAGCCGGTTCACGCCGATGACTCTGTCAAATTCCGCGATTACGCCGTCCGTGTCCTTTTCCAGCGGATACCCGGCGTCGGAAATGTGACAGGTATCGAGACAAACGCCGGTATATGGCTGCAGCTCCGGCCTTACGCGCTCCAGAATCGCCAGCACCTCTTCAAACGTCCTTCCGATCTCCGTGCCCTTACCCGCCATAGTTTCGACCAGCACCTTTGTTTTCATACCCGGAAAGAGAATTTCGTTGAGCATATCCGCCGTCATCTGGATCCCGGCTTCGGCGCCCTGTCCGACGTGACACCCCGGATGGAAATTGTAGAGGGAATGCGGGATCGATTCGAGAAATTCCAGCTCGCGGCGCATGGATTCTCCGGAATAGCGGCGCACATCCGCGTCCGCGGAGCAGGGATTGTATGTGTACGGCGCGTGTGCCAGCGGCGGGGTCATACCGTGTTCCGCGATGAGAGAGAGTAGTCCCGCAATATCCGACGGATCCGGTGCTTTGGTGGGCATGCGTCCTCTTGGATTTTTGGTAAAATACTGGAATGTATTGCCGCCGATGGATAAAATTCGTTCGCCCATGGCACGATAGCCACCCTCCGTAGACAGGTGACAGCCGATTTTGAATGTCTTTTCCGTGTTCTCCATATGATTTCCTCCGGTTTTCCGTGTTTTGTCAAATGAAATAGCCGTAATTTCGTTTTTTTTACGAATTAGTCCTTTTGCCGTTCATATTTTTATCATATACTATTGTACATATGCGTATGATGACGCGTATACACACTGTCGGGAAAGGAGATGTCGACACTTTGAAAAAATCGCGCGTGGTGCGTCTGACCGCCTACATCGACTTTGTTCGCGGGATCTCACAGACCTTTGCGGACGATCGCGTCACCGTCTATGCGGCGCAGGCGTCGTTTTTCATGATCATCTCCGTTATGCCGTTTCTCTCGCTGCTGGTCACACTGCTGCGCGTCTTTGCGCCAATGGTGAACATCGAGGATCTGCGCGAAATGGTGAATGTGGCGATTCCGGACTCGATGGTGACATTATACGAGTCGGTGCTTTCCGACCTGTCCTCCATCTCCGCCGTATCGCTCGCTTCCATTTCCGTATTTATGGTGCTGTGGAGCGCGTCCAAGGGCATCGGCGCGGTGCGTCAGGGAATCATGACCGTCTACCGGGTACCGCGGCAATATGGCTTCCTCCCGGATGTGCTGCGCTCGCTTTTGTATACGCTGTCGTTTCTCGTGTTGATTATCGCGGTTGTGGTCGTGCTGATCTTCGGTGAACTGCTGTCGAACCTCATTCAGACGAAGCTCGGCATATCGCTCACGTTTATCGACCGGATCCTCGCCTACAAAACGCCGTTCTTTCTCGCGTTCATGACCCTCGTGTTCACGATCCTGTACTATGCCGTCGCGCGCAAAAGCAATGTGGTCTGCCACAAATTCTTCCGCCACATGCCGGGTGCTGTCTGTGCTGCACTCGGATGGCTGCTCTACTCGTTCGGCTATTCGCTCTACATCACGTATTTCAGCGGCGCGTCTCTGATTTATGGCGGTCTGACAGCACTGTGCCTGATCATGCTTTGGCTCTATTTCTGCATGATCATCCTGCTTTGCGGCGCGGAGGTCAACAAACTGTTCTTCGCCGGAGCCGCGCGGAGCCAGACCGACCGCGAAACCGCCGTCGTACGCAGTGAACCCGATGAATAAAGAATGACAGAGAATTTCTCTATAGGATAGAAAAGCGGCTCCGCCGTACAGGGGAACCTACTGCGCCGGAGCCGCTTTTTTTGTAGACTCCTAAAATCTGTATAGCATCCTTGCTATTTTATTATACCATAGATTTGTGAACATATCAACCCGTGCGTCCCGACAAATCATCACACTGTGTATACACGCAAAGAAGGCTTCCTTGCATTTTTCGCAAAGAAGCCTTTTTGTATGCGGTTTACTGTTCCGTATCCGTTTCCGGGATATAGCTCTGGCCAATCGTGTTGTTCTTGATCGCCTCGATATACTGGTTGTGCTGCTCCTTCGTTTCGGAGAAGTACGTCTTGGAACCGTCGGAAACGAAATAGTAGTAATTCGTCTTGGCGGGACTGAGCGCGGCAAGAATCGCACTGGCGGACGGATTCGCGATCGGTCCGGGCGGCAATCCCTCATGCAGATACGTGTTGTAGGGACTGTCATAGTTCGTATCCTTGAGCTGCGGTCGTTCCCCGGTCTCGTGCTGGATGGCGTAGACGATCGTCGCATCGCTCTCCAGGCGCGGGAAATACGACTTCGCTTTCAAACGGTTGTGGAACACGGACGACACGTTGAAGAACTCCGCCGCACTGCCTGCCTCTTTCTCAATCAGGGACGCGATGGTCAGAATTTCGTCCACGGTATAGCCCATTTCCGTGCAGAGCCGCCGGTGTTCGTCGGTAAAGAGCTGGTCAAAGCGGCGCAGCATCTTGTTGATCACGGTCGCTTCACTGGAGGCGTTGTAGAAATCATACGTATCCGGGAAGAGATATCCGTCAAGCCGGTAGAAACGATCCTCGGAAATGCCGTTTTCCTCCAGTTCATCGATGAACCAGTAGTCAAAATCGTAATTCTGGATCACGTCCTCATAGCCCTCGCGCGTACCGATACCGTAGGACACCATCAAGTCAATGATCTCGTCGGTGGTATAGCCTTCGGGGAATGTGATGCGTACCGTGCCGAGCTTTGGTTTTTCCTTAAATGCGTCGAGGAGCTCATCGTAGTTCATCACCGGCGAGACAGTATAGTCTCCCGCGACAAATTTGCCGTCGTCCTTTTTCAGCTGTGCGTATACGCGGAATACCTTTGGATACGCGATCACACCGTTCTGGTACAAAATGTCGATCACGTCATTGAGCGTCGCGTATTCCGGGATCGTTACGGGAACAGCGGTGTCCGTCTTGACAAACGCGAACACGTCGTTTCCGACCATGATGACCGCAACCGCCAAAAATACGGATGTGACTACAACGAAGATCATATAGATGACCGCTTTTACGACGCTGACGACGGTGTTGCCGCCTTCATCGGAGACGACCTTCTCCTCATCGCGCTTTTTTTTCGCGTTCTTCTCTTTTTCCGGCTTCTCCTGCGACGCCGTACGCTTGGCTTCCATTTTTGTATGTCCGGTGAGTGCTGACATATCGGTAACGCGTGTTTTTTGGAGTCCGCTTTTCTCCGCGACTCTATCGGAACGCTTAGGTGTTGCTTTCGCAGCGGGCTCCGGCAAACGCGGCTGACTCTGCGCCCTCTCGTTTGCGGGCAGTGCGTTTGGCTTCTCTGACGGAAGCGCATTTGCACGCTGTCCGGAACTGCTCTGAACGTTCGTTCCCTGCGGCATGGCAACGCTCTGTCTCGCCTGCTGCTGTGCCGAATTGTCTGTCGCAGCATGCTGTATCGGCTGCCCCGCGGACTGCGGATGTACCGGCGAATGGGTCCGCACGCCTGAAGCCTGCCCTGTTGTGTTCTGCGCTTGCGCGATATGGGACTCCACGGTACGTCGCGCCGTCTTAGCGGCATTTCCACGCATCGTAGACGGTGCCGTCGTGCCGTCTTGACTAAGTCCCCGTTTTTCGCGTAGCAGCTGCTCGTTTGCCTGATTGATACGCGCACGCAGAGAGTCGCCGGATGGATTTTTGGGTACGTCGAACTGCCGGGTGTCGCCGAATGGTTTGTCTTTGTTTCCCGTAGCCCTCGCCTCCCTTCCTGTGGTTTGGATTCGTTTCAGTGTTTATTGGAAAATCGTGCGCTCAGACCGACGACGTTACGATGGTCGCTGTGACGTAAAGTACGACGATGGTCAGGTACAGCGGCGAGAACAGCGACTGTGCCAGCGTCGGAAAGAGCGGTCGTTTTTTCGTGAGATATGCGCTTGGCAGATTCCGCTCCGCGTATCCGGCGTACAAATTGGCGGCTTCATGGCTCATGAGAACGCCGGCGGTCAGCGTGAGAAAACCGGCGATCATGAGAAACAGCACCATGCTGACGCTCTGTTTTTCGGCAATGTGCAGTACATATTTTTCGAGAAACAGCACAAACGCGTTGTGGCATCCATGTACAAGCATCGCCGCCGGTAGAGAGCGTGTCGCGTATGTCACCGCACACAGCACCAAGCCGCCGAAAAAATAGACAGGAAACCGCGCGAAGCTGAAATGGGACATCGCGAACGTCGTCGAGGTCACGATCACGGCACACGGTACCCCCAGGCTTTCATACGAAACGAGCAGAATCCCGCGGAACAGAAATTCCTCTGTCACCGCCGGCAATATGGCAAACGCGAGCACGAGATACAGTCCGTCAAAAATTCCCGCATTGCGCGCAAATGCCGTATAGGTCTCCACGCCGCCTGCCGCATACGCACCCGGAAAGAGCGAATACATGCCGACACTGGCGAGCGCACTGCCCGCGATGAGAAAGACCGCTGCATACAGAATAAACAGGAGCTGCCCCGGTCCTGTGAAGGAAAGACGCAGGGAATCCCGGAATGCGGCGCCGCGGATCCGACAATAAAACAGTGCCGGTACGGCGTAAATAAGAAGCTGCAGCACCACCACGGCAAGATACGGATTTTCATCCAGCCCGAGCCGCTTGTCCGTAAGCAGTCCGAAATGTCCGAGCAGCAGGATCCCGCTAAGCAGCAGGAACACCACCAACGCGAGAAGTGCGCCGCCCGTGATCGTATTCTTTTTCAAGCGGTACCATCTCCCTCTCGCCGACGCCGCATACAGACGCTTATTTCTTTGTGTTTTTTGTGACGCGCACGCCTTTTTCCGTAAGAAGGATATCCACGGACATATCAAAACGTCCGCGCGGCACCTCTGACAAAATGTAGTCGGAATATACGACGCCGATCGTACAACCTGTAAACGAGGACAGATACCGGTCGTAGAAGCCCTTGCCGTAGCCGAGACGGTAGCCTGCCTTATCGTACACCAATCCCGGTACGAAGCAGACCGCGCTGCCCCGCTCCGCGTGGTTGTCGTATAACGGCGCGTCCGGAGCCGGTTCGAGCAGTCCGTAGGAATCGGGGGACAGCTCGTCGAGGGAAGACACGATATGGTATGTCATGGTGTGCGTTTTTTTGTCGCAGCGCGGGAAGCAGATTTTCTTTCCCTTTTCCAGCGCGACACGGGCAATGGCGTCCACGTCGATTTCCCCTTCGCACGCCGCGTACAGCAGAACAAACTCCGCGTATCGGAAGCTCACCAGTCCCTGCGCCACCTGACAGATCGCGTCATCCCGGCGGAGTCGCTCCTCCATGGGCATTTCCAGTCTTTTTTTCTTATATTCTTCCCGAATATCGTCTTTTTGCTTCTTAATCATGTTCTATCCGCGAGGATCGACGTCCACACCTTGCGCGCCGCCTCTTCTCCTTTCATAGCCGCAACCAGAGCTGCGCCAAAATGCATGGCGGCGCCCATTCCGCATGCGGTGATCCGATGACCGTCCACGGCGATCGCACCGTTTTCCACTGCAGCGCCGGTCAGATACTGTTCAAAGCCCGGATAGCACACCGCGCGATGACCGTCGAGCAGTCCGCGCTTGCCAAGGATCATCGGAGCGGCACAGATGGCGCATAGATACGCCCCCTGTTCTGCCGCCGCACGGATCCACTTATCCGCGACAGGCGATTCATCAATGTGCTTCGCGCCCGGCATTCCGCCCGGCAAGATGAGCATGTCGATATCGTCGGGTACGTCCTGCGACAGGATCGCGTCACCCAGTATGGTGATCTGATGCGCGCCAACCGCTGCACGCGCCGCCGTATTCCCCGGCAGCGTCATGACCGTCACGGAAAGACCCGCGCGGCGCAGCATGTCAATCGGCGTCAACGCTTCGATCTCCTCAAATCCATCCGCCAAAATACAATATATCATAGAATACTCCTCCATCCGTCACGCGCGCCTGTCCCGGCTCCGCCTGAGCCGTTCACACAGGTACGCACTATATATTATACCATTCTTTCCCTGTCAAGCGATTAACAATTCATAAATTTTCTGTTTCTCTATCCGTTTTTTAGAGTACACGGAGCCTTGCGCGGATTTCGCAGGCGATTTTTTCACGGCTTTTCTGCATTTCTCCGCCAGTCTCCGCGCAGTCCACCACATCCCACGCGCATTTTTCCGCCGCGTACAGAGCCGCTGTACGGCATGCCGCCAGATACGCGCGATCCTTTTCGTGGATATCGAGCGACTGTCCCGTCTCTCCGCTGCGTTTCCGGACATTCGCGTCGGACAGGCTCTGCGGCACGTCGAGAAAGAGCACCTGATCCGGTGCCGGGATCCCAAGCTTATGATACTCAAAATCCCACAGCCAATCGAGAAACGCGTCCCACTCCGTCCGCTCCATTTTCGCGAGCTGATGATACGCGTTCGCCGTCGTGTAGCGGTTGGCGATCACCACGGTGTCTGGAGCAAGATAATCGGCGCGCCAGTCCGTGCGGTAGCTCACGTACCGGTCTGTCGCAAAAAACATCGACGCGGCGTAGGCGTTTGTATCCGCAGGATCGTCGCCCAGTCCGCCGGAGAGATAGAGCTTTACGAAATGAGAGCTGTCCCGGTCGTACATCGGGAAATCGATGAGCCGCACTTTTTTTCCCTCGCTGCGCAGCGTATCGCGTAAAATTTTCGTCTGCGTCCCCTTGCCGGAACCGTCCAGACCCTCCAATACAATGAGCTTTGCCATACTGTCTTCCTTGTTTTTATCCTCTGTCAGTCTACCTCATGCGACAGCACCAGTTCCATGAACTCCTGCCTCGTGATGAGCACCTTGCGCGGCTTTTGTCCGTCCGGCGGCGACACATAGCCAAGCTGCTCCATCCGGTCGATGAGCTTTGCCGCTCTGCCGTAGCCGAGGGACAGTCTGCGCTGGATGAGCGATGTGGAAATTTTCCCGCTCTCCACCGCGACCTCCAGCGCCTGCCGGAGCATCGGATCGTCCTCGCCGTCGATGGCGTCCCCCCCATCCGCTGCCGCAACCGCGGAGCCTTTTCCTTTTTTGACACCGCAGCGCGCCGCTTCCTTCTCGATTTCCTCTAAAACCTCGTTCGAGTAGGACTCGCTCTGCTTGTTCATATTCTTAATGTAGGAAACCACTTCCTCCACGTCCGATTCCGACACGAACGCGCCCTGTACGCGGATCGGTTTCTGCGCGCCGACCGGATTGAAGAGCATGTCGCCCCGTCCGATCAGATTCTCCGCGCCGCCGCGGTCGATAATGGTACGCGAGTCGATCTGCGACGCGACCGTAAACGCGATACGGGACGGAATGTTCGCCTTGATCAGTCCGGTGATGACGTCCACGGACGGACGCTGCGTACCGATGATGAGGTGCATTCCGGCGGCTCTCGCCTTCTGCGCCAGACGGCAGATCGATTCCTCCACGTCGTCGGGCGCAGTCATCATGAGGTCGGCAAGCTCGTCGATAATGATGACGATCTGCGGCAGAAATTCGTAGTCGGGATCGTCCTTCGTGACCTCGTTGAACATCTTGAGATCGCGCACGCCGACCGCCTCGATCAGCCCGAACCGCCGTTCCATCTCACCGACCGCCCACGACAGAGAGCCAGCCGCCTTTTTCGGATCGCTGACCACCGGCACGAGCAGGTGCGGGATCCCGTTGTAGATCGACAGCTCGACCTTCTTCGGGTCTACGAGAATGAGCTTGACCTCGCTCGGCTTCGCTTTGTAGAGCAAACTCACAATCAGGCTGTTGATGCAGACGGATTTACCCATACCGGTAGCACCGGCGATGAGCAGATGGGGCATTTTCGCGATGTCAAAATAGACGGAATCCCCCGCCACGTCCGCGCCGAGACAGCAGGTCAGTCGGCTTTTCGCATTTCGGAACGCGTCGTCCTCGATGAGGGTGCGCAGATGCACCGTGGATTGCCGCTTGTTCGGCACCTCGATACCTACCGCGGATTTGCCCGGGATCGGTGCTTCGATACGCACGCCTGTCGTTGCCAGATTGAGGGAAATGTCGTCCACCAGATTGACAATGGAGCGCACGCGGGTTCCGGGCTCCGGCAAGAGCTCGTACCGCGTGATCGTCGGACCGCGCGAAATGTTCTCGATTTTCGTCTTGACGTTGAAGCTCTTCAGGGTTTCGACGAGCTTGACGGCGTTTTCCTGCAGCTCCTCACGGATATTCTCCGGCTGTCCCTCGTTGTCCTCCGTCAAGATCTCGATCGGCGGGAAATTGTACGCGGGCGCGGTATCCTTTTTCGGCTTTTCCACCGGCTTATCTGGTTCGCCGCCCGGCACTTTTTCTCTCTGCACGGCGATGGACGCTGCGGAATCCTTGTCCTTCTGCATATACAGGGCGGAGAGCTGATCAAGGAGCGCGGCGTCCTCGGGATTGACGAAAATACCGGAGAGATCCTTATCCTCTGTGCCTCCTGTATTCTCCGGCGCGATTGTTTTGATGCCAGTCGGGGTACGGAGCACCTGTGACGCGGTAGTCACGTTGGCGGTCAGCTCGTTCTCCGCCTCCGTCAGCGTATCCGTATCCGCATCACTTTTGGAAACCGTGGGAGCTTCCGCCATGCTTTCGGACGAATCGTCCTCCTCCCACGGCGCGCGCTCCTCATCCTCTGTTTCCTCTGTCACAGACGCGGAAGGCATTTCCTTTGTCTGCACCATGCCGGTTTTCTCAACCCGTTCCCGTGTACGGCGCATGACCTCTTCAAAGATCCGCTCGTCCACGGTGCCGTCGGCGACAAATGCATCCTCCTGTGCCTTCTCTGCGTTCTCCCGCTGCGGCTTGTTCACAGTATGCGCCACCGGATCGGTGTAGGGAATGTCCACATCCGCGGGATCCGTATCCTGTACGACCTCGGACGGCATATCCTCGTTTTTCACATCCGCCGCGGTCGGTTCCATATCGATAGGGATGTCCACATTCGTGAGATGACGGCGCTTTACCTTATATACAGAGGGCTTGGCGGTTGATTTCGGGATCGCCGGTACATTTTGCGCCGTCTCGCTATTTCCGGACACAGGATTTGCGGGTACCGAGGCGGTCATTTTCGCGGCGTTTGCCTTCGCCTCGCGCTCCTTTTGCTTCTTTTCCCGAAGATACGCGGCATATTCCTCCTCGCGGATCTTGTTCCGCGCGGCAAGTCCTGTGTTGTTCTGCCGTTTCTCCGCCAGCTTCTCTTTTCGATTCTCGGACGCGACGCGGATTTTATATAAGATCGTGATGCACACACCACGCGGCGTTACACCAAAGAGGTACAAAATCAGCACAAACGCCACGCCGAACGAGACAATCAACGTGCAGACCTTGCCAAAGCCGCGGAGCAGACATTCCCCGAGCCAGCCACCGAGCACACCGCCGCCGTGCAGTGCGATGCCGTCTGTCCACAGTGTTTTCGGGACAAAGGTGTCCGCGCCATGGTCAAATACATGTACCAGAACGGCGGTCAGCACGGCGGTGACAAAGGACGCCAGTATTTTCCAGCGCACCACGCCGCATTCGTAATCCGCGCGCCAGATCGCGGCGATCGCCAGAAAATAGAGCGGCAGCGTGTACGCCATCACGCCGAACAGTCCGCAGAACAGTCGCTGGATCGCGCCGCCGACAATGCCGTCCCCCGCCAGGAGACACACGGCAAGGAGAAGTGCACAAATCGCCCAGATATACGGACCTGCCTGCATGGCAAAGCTGACAAAGGCTCGTTTCGCCGGAGACGGAGCCGCGCTCTGTGTATTCGATTTCGCGCCGGATTTTTTCTGTGTGGTGCGTGGTTTCGTGTTTTTTGTCTCTCCGGTACTTTTTTTCTGCGCCATAGCCGATCCTTTCTTCCTGTAGTTTTTGTATTCACTTCCAAATACGGGAACAATTCCCGCCGGACGATACACTACCAGTCTATATTGTAGCATGAATGGCGGCAAATTACAAGACTAAAGCGGAAGATTTCCCACCCCCGGCGCATGAAAAAACGCGCGTTCTCCGTTTTTTTCGCAGAGACCGTGCGCTTTTATACAGTTATGATGTATACGGCGTTGTTTACACCTTGTGATAGAACCAGAGTCGGGAGCCGCGCGCCTCGTCGATCACAACGGAGAAGTGGGATGCCTCCCCACCGGTCATGCGCACGGTCTCGCCGGTATCCGCGTCCCGGAACTCATAGTTTGCCGCAGGTTCTAACCCGCGCAGGCGCAGTACCGCACGGTCGCATACCGATTTCGGTCGGCGGAAGCAGAGCAGAATCCCATCGTTCTCCGCCGGACGGTTGTATTGGTGGCAGCACCACACGTCGTCCACGACTGCGTCGCTCGCCACGGAGTAGAAATCCTCGGTGAGGTACGGGCGCACACGGAGATATTCGGCGAAAATCGGACGCATGGCGGCAGTGGTTTCCGCGTCGATCTCCTGATCCGCGTACATCCACGCCTCAGTCGTCATCGCGGGACCGTAACAGCTCCGGCTGCGGTACCAGTCCCCGGTCAGAATGCCGATGCCGGTGCCGGAATACGGAATCCAGCGTGCAATACCGGTCGTATGGCACTGGGCGGTCTCCGGCGGCGTATCCCCCGGGCACTGTGCGTCGCTGCGCCAGAGCGGAATGGAACGGGAGAGCATCTCAATATCGTTGCGCCGACCGCCGGATGCACAGTTGTCGATAAACAGCCCCGGATTGGCGGCAAGGAGCGCGTCCCACAGGCGGTACAGTCCCATAATATGGCGGATTTCGTGGATTCCCCGTCTGCCTTCTTCGTCATTGGCGCGCCAGATGGGGAGCGGATCGAAATTGAAATCCTGACGGTAGCATTGGAGGCGGAACCTTTTGATATACCCATCAAGCATCGCGAACGCCGCGTTCCATGCCTCGGGATTGCCGAGATCGAGCAGTACGCTCCAATCGTTCGGACCTGTCTCAAGGAACCATTCCGGGTGCGCCCTCTGCCAGTCGGTACCATGGAGAGCACGCTCCGGCTCAAACCAGAGAAGCATTCCGTATCCGTTTTCCGCACAGGCAGCGGCGACCGATTCCATTTCGTCCGGATGGCAGTGCGGATTGACATTCCAGCTGCCGGTATGCGCACCCCAATCGCCGATGAATTCATTCGGGCAGTCCGTTTCGCTGTGACCGTACCAACCCGCGTCGATCCAATATAGGTCCGCCGGGACATCATACTGTCGGAGGGCGGACAGCTTGCGGACCATCTGTTCTGATGTCATGGCGCCCCACGCGGAGACGCAAAGAGGCCCGTGCGCCGGAACCGTGTTTTTCCCCATCGGCGAGAATTCGTTTTTCACCAGGCGGCGGAAGGCGTTGTGTCCCTCCTCGGAGCCGTTCTCGTAGGGCAGGATCACCATGGACGCGGTGCGGAGTCTCTCGCCCGGTTTCAGATAGAAATCCGCATCCGGCAATCCGGCGTCGATGGTCAGTCCGCCCTCGTTGTCCATCGCGAACCGTGCCGACCAGTGACCTGTCCAGCCGATGGCGAGAAGGAGTCCAAGTTCCCCGTCCTCCACCTCAAAATACGGTGCCAGCCCCTCGCAGCTCCGTCCGGTCGGATTCTCATAAGCGCGTGCGTCTCCGGGGGCGAGCCGCTCGGCATAGGCGTTGTATTCGTCGCGCACCCAGTTGGAACCGATGTGCCGATACACAAACGCGCAGTTCTCCGCCGCCACCAGATTGGCGGGTTTGGGCGTGTACCGCTTGTTCCATCCGTCCGATACAAGGTGGCAGTCGTGCATCTCGCGAATCGGCTTGGTGTCCGCGCACCCGGTATTTTCAAAATACAGCACCCAGTGCAGTGCCGGATACGCGGGATACGCCGTGACCTTTGCGGTAACGGTCAGCCCGTCGGGATGGCGGTAGATATAGACGGTATGGGTATCGTCCGTGCGCGTGGTTTCGATCTGTATATCCGCCGTGAAAAAGGAAGTGTCGCCGTAGGTGAAGTCAAAATGCGGCTTATGGGGGTTCCAGTAGATTGTCATGTCAGTTGTTCTCCAGTTCTGCTAATTTTTCCATTGCAGTCGCGATGGTTTTG
Source organism: uncultured Eubacteriales bacterium (assembly GCA_934433485.1). Classification (GTDB taxonomy): domain Bacteria; phylum Bacillota; class Clostridia; order Oscillospirales; family CAG-272; genus UMGS1696. The sequence goes on from CAKRZR010000002.1 coordinate 98,957, forward strand.
TCGATCTTTTTCTGTACAGAGGCGGTTTTGGAAGCAAATGTATCTTTGCCGGACGCGCAGATATTCATATATTCGTTCCGGACATCTCCCTGCCATACGGTATCGCCAAGCTCCAGCGTCGTTGTCGAGAACACAAGATCCAGCATTTCCGCGCTGTCCGGGTCTCTGGTGTATTTGTCCTTCAGCGCAACCTCCATATACGCGGGCAGGACGGAGCGATAGCTTTCTTCGGCAAGAGATTCTAAAATTAGGCTTGTGTACTCCGGCTGCTGATTTGTCACCGGTACCACATTGAGCCAGCCGTCAATGATCCGGGAGCGGTACTGTGCCTGCGCTTCGTCGTATTTCGGCAACGGGAGAATGCCAAAATCATCCTCCATCTCGCGGATGTGCTGGATGTCGAATACACCGTGCACGAGATATGCAGCGGCTCCGGATTCAAAGATCTGGCGGCTCGTTGTTCTCGAGCGGTCATCATAGCCATACTGTGTAAACGCTACGCCTTCGTCCTCGAAGGAGTCAAAATACAGCCCTTCGGTCGTTCTTGCACGCAGCATATCAGTCAAAAATCCGAGAAGCTGTTCGTTCTGTCCGACCGTAAAGACCGGCGTTCCATTTTCCATCTCGATCATCTGAAAGCCCGCGCCTACCCACATACTCGGATAGAAGAAATCGATCTCCGATACAATACCAAGTCTGTCGTTGTCGGATACTTTGCCGTCGCCGTTCAGATCCGCGATCGCCGCTTCCGCGGTCCGCATGAACAGATCATACGTCCATTTGCCATCCCGTACCAACTGATATGCGCTTTCACGCATACCGGAGGTCATCTCCCATATATTCTTGTTGTACAGCACCATACACGCCTGTTCGTAGAGATTCAGACATTCCGCGCTGTAGAGGATGTACTGCTTTTTGCCGAGCTGCATTGCCGTATTGACGGACTGTGCGTACCACGGCATCTCCGGCTGCACATGCGTCAGCATGTCCACCGGCATGAGATGTCCTTCCAGGGACAGAGCGAAAGCATCGCGCTGGATGAGCATATTGAGCTGATAGTCGTCGCTGCCCGCCAGCACATACTTTTTCATCTCATCTGTCGTTTCCCAGAAATATTCTCTGCCGTGCTCCGTAAACGTCATATTGAATTTATCTTCAATATCTCTGTCCCGGTTGTACATCGCGTCGTTGACGATCTCCCCTGTCAGCTCCTCCGGCTTAAAGCAGGTTGTGACGGCGTATCCTTCCCCACGGATCGTCAGCACCCGGCATTCCCAGCCGCCCATATCGGTGTCCGGCAGCGTGGTTTTCCATGTGGCCTCGGTCTCGGCTTCCGTCTCCGTCTGCTCCGCTGCGACGGTGTCCGGTTCTGTTTCCGCTGTGGTTTTGTCTCCGCATCCGACCAGCACACTGGCGGCAAGGATTGCAAGGAGCAGGCAGATTACAGAAAAACGTTTTTTCATCGTGCGTTCCTTTCCGTTATCTCAAATTTCGTTTTCCATGGCAAACCGGTCATCCTTACGAGAAGATTAACCGTTTTTGCATTTTGTACACTTATTATAGCACAAAAATGGGGAGAATGCAATACTCTCCCCGTGATTTTTTGTGTATTTTACAATATCGACAGTCGTCGCTTATCTCGTCGGTCTCGCCGCGTCTACCTTTGCGATGAGCGTTCTGCCAAGCTCCGCCATAAACTGCACGGCGCACGGCAGGGATTCTTTATCAAAGCGCACGAGGAAGTTATCCGCCTCGTAAGTGAAATCGCCCTGGTAATCGATCTCGCCGAGGGCGGTGGTGATCTTGTCCCAGCGCATTTTGCAGCCGAGGGCGTACGGGATCGTGTGCGTGTCGTTCCGATAGTCGTTGTCGTGTACGTGGAGCGCGCCGAGCCGTCTGCCGCCGAGGGCACGGATGGCGTGATCCGCTTCGTCGCCGACCAGTCCGCAGTGACCGAGGTCAAGACATACCGTAAACGCTTCTGGATTCAGCTCGTCCACGTAATCCGCGAGATCCTCGCCGAAAGAGCAGACATTCGGAATGATACAGCCGCGGTTGCCGTCGTAACCCCACATGTTCTCCAGCGCGATCTTCACGCCGTAATCGAGCGCGACCGGCTCCAGCTTGCGGTAGTAGTCGAGGTTGAACGCCTTCTGCACTTCTCCGCCCTCCGGATGCGCGATCGGATGAACGACGATTGCTTTCGCGCCGAGCAGTCCCGCGATCTTGATCGACCGGGTAACGGCTTCCACGATGCATTTGTTGTACGCGTCGTCGCCGAATTTCCAGCTCGGGAACGGTGCGTGCGCCTGATTGAACCGGATTCCGGCGTCCTCCGCCTGTCTGCGCAGGGTCTTTGCGGCGTCCTGCAGGTCACAGGTGTTCCACGGCGCGTTCGGATGCGCCATCGTAAACATGGAAAAATCGATCGCGTCATAGCCGGCGCGCGCGAAAATCTCCACGCCCTCCGCTTCTCCAAGGGTGCGGAACACAACGTCTGTCTGCGTAGAAAGTAACATTTTTGCATACCTCTCCGTTCTATATTCCCGCATAGGCGGGCTTTTCGTACAGTATACCAAATCCGTGGCCGTTTTGCAAGAGGCTTTTCGTTATTTTTGGAAAAATAGTGGGGACAAAGTCTCCGGTGCGGACAAAAACCGCCGGTACAGCACCGTTTGCGCGCAGTCCTGCCATTCGCGCCGCGTGATCCCATTTTCGCCGATCTCGTAGATCACGGCACCCGGATACGCGGTCAGAATCGGTGAGTGCGTGGAGATGATAAACTGTGAATCGCGTTTTACCAGGGAATCGATGATCTCCAGCATCGCGATCTGCCGTGCAGGGGACAGCGCCGCCTCTAGTTCATCAAAGAGATACAGTCCGCGTCCGTACAATCTTTCGGTCAGGAGCGCGAAAAAGCTCTCGCCGTGGGAGGATTCGTGCAAGGCGCGTTCCCCATAATAGGAAGAAATCTTCGGAGACACGTCCATGGGATTCGCGTCGAGCTGTTCGATATAGGTCGCGACATTGAAAAAGGTTTCCGCGCGTAGAAAATAGCTGTCCCGCCATCGTTTGCCGCCGCGTCGGCATAACCGCATGTACCGCCACAGCCCGCTCTCGCTTTCCCTGGTCGCGAACCGGTAATTCCGCCCGCCGCCCTCCGGATTCATCCCGGCACAGGCTGCGACGGCTTCCAGAATGGTCGATTTGCCGCTGCCATTTTCGCCGACGAGAAAGGTCACCGGGGAAGAAAAATCGAGCGTACAGCCGCCCTCCACAAAGCACGGTAAATCGGCAAGCCACCGATCCTCCGGCAGCAGGTCGGCAAGCGTCACCGTCAGCGATTCGATATAGGTCATACGTCCTCTCCCTTGATCCTCTGCCAGTACGCGCTCGCCGCCTGCTCCGTTTTGTTCTCGCCGAATGTGTAGTACCTTTTCCCGCGCAGATCGGCGGGCAGATAGTCCTGCTTCACGTAGTGATCCGGGTAATCGTGCGGGTATTTGTATCCCCGGAACTGCGGAGAACGAAGGTGTGTCGGGATGTCGCTGCCCAGACCCTTGTGTATGTCCTCGATCGCTGCGTTGATGGCGTCGTGGGCGGAATTGGACTTTGGTGCGGTCGCCAAAATCACGGCGGCGTTGGCAAGGGGCAGGCGGGCTTCGGGCAAACCAAGCTCACGGGCACTTTCTACACACGCGCGCACGATCACCGCCGCCATCGGATACGCCGGACCGATGTCCTCGCTGGCGATCACCATCAGCCGCCGGCAGGGGGAGATCAGGTCGCCGCCCTCCAGGAGCTTCGCGAGATAAAACACCGCCGCGTCCGGATCGGAGCCGCGGATCGATTTTTGCAGACACGACAACAAATCGTAATGTACATCCCCGTCGCGATCGAAATTCGACAAATATCCCTCCGGCACCAGTGCCTCCACGGCATCCATCGACACGAGCATTCCGCCATCCGCTTCTTCCCCGAGACGGACCGCAACCTCCAAAAGAGTCAGACCACGGCGCACATCTCCCCCGGACGCGTCCGCCAATTTCGCAAGCACCCCATCGGCAAACGTGAGCTGTGGATACCGCTCCGCCGCCACCTTTTGCAGCCTTGTGAGAATATCCGCCGCGGTCACATGGCAAAATTCAAAAACGGAGCATCGGGACAGAAGCGCGTCATATATATAGTAGTAGGGATTCTCCGTCGTGGAGGCAATGAGCGTGATTCTGCCGTCCTCCAGATATTCGAGCAGGGATTGCTGCTGCTTTTTGTTGAAATACTGGATCTCATCGAGGTAGAGTAAGATCCCGTTCTGACCGAGCAGTCCCTCCGTTTCCTTTGTCACGTCGCGAATATCGGACAGCGAAGCCGTCGTTGCGTTCAATCGATACATCTGCATGCCGGACGCATGGGCAAGGATTCCGGCAGCCGTCGTTTTCCCACATCCCGGCGGACCGAAAAAGATCATGGACGGCAGCTTCCCACTGGCGGCGATACGGCGCAGGATCCCGTTTTTTCCGCAGAGCTGCGGCTGTCCGACCATGTCGTCAAAGGTCATCGGACGGACTTTTTCGGCAAGCGGTGTATAGGTGTTTGTCATATGGTTCCCCTTATCAGATTTCGTTCGCGGAGGTTTTTTTATGATGCTGCAAAAATGTTGTCCGGGCGCCGCGGTTTCCTACCCACAGCTGGAGGTGCCATGCTTTGCCTCCTTCAATCGGTTTTATGACAGGCTCGCACAGGCGGCATTGGAATTTGCACGCCATGCCAGAGACGAGGACAGCCGCTCCTTTTATCGTATGCAGTGCGTACTCGCACAGACGGCGGAAAATACAATCACAGTCACGGTTTCGCTGTCTCACAGAATCCCGCAGACTACCACGCGGCAGCGCACGTTTTCCCAGGTATGGCGGGACGGTTTGCTGTGCGCTTGTGAGCTGTAACGGCACACCGCGGCTATAAAAACGAATAATTTGCGTTTTGCTACGCCTTTGCGGCGTATTTTGTACGGCGGACAGGTATATACTAATTGTATTTCCACGTGCGCCGTTTGTCAAGAGCATGCGGCAAAAAAACCCCGGCAAAAAACCGATGCCAATTTGCCCGACATACCGTTTTTCGCGTGTCCCGGACTGAATATTCACATTTTCCAGAAATTTCACAAATTGTACATTGCGAACATGCAGATTTTATGGTAAAATGATTTTTACGGATTCTGCAAAAAACAATCACCGTACCACAGGTACAGAAAGGATGGGCAATCAATGCAAAACGATGCACTGGAGCAGATTCGCAAAGCCGAAGCGGACAACCAGACCCGGATCCAGTCCGCCACACAGGAAGCGGCGGACAGATTGCGGCAGGCTTCCGGCGATCGCGAGGTCCGTCTCCGGGAAAAGGAAGCCGCACTGCGTGAGGAACTGTCCGAAGCGTGCGCGCAAACGGAGCAGCAGGCAGCCTCACTGCGCGAAGAGGCAAACGGCACAGCACAAGCGCATGCAAAAGCGATCCGGAATGCCGTTGCCGGGAAAATGGACGACGCGGTGGCATATGTCGTGGACGCGATCCTGACCCGCGCCGCCAGAACCTCGTGAGGTAGTGTATGGCTGTTGGAAAAATGAAAAAGCTGTCCGTCGTTACCATGCGCTCGGATGCGGACAAGCTGATGACAGAGCTGCAGAAACGCCGCTGTGTGGATCTGAGCGCATCTGTTCCGGAATCTCCCGCCATAGCCGCACAGCCGGTTCACGCGGAGAAAGCCGCACATTTGCAGCGAAAGCTCCGCGACGCCCGGCAGGCTATCGATTTTCTCTCGCAATACCACAAAAAAACGCGCTCCCTGTTCACGCCGATAACGGAGGTTCCCTTCGACGCGGACAATCGGGAAAACGCCGAAACGGAATCCGCTGTCTCACGCGCTGTCGGGCTGGAGGATCGTCTGCGGCGCATTGCCGGGGATATACAGTCTCTTGAAAATGACCGGCTCGCACTGTATCCATGGCGCGGTTATATGGGAGTCCTGCCGGGAACGGAAACCCGATTCACAAAAACCGTCTGCGGCACCTTGCCCGGCGGCGTCGATCCGTCTGCCCTCGACACAGCACTCGCCGACGTGCCTTGTGTGACGGAGATCGTATCCGCGGACAAAACAAGCGCGGCGGTCGCCGTCACGGTGCATAAGGACGAAGCCGACACGGCATCGCGCATTCTTGCCGGACTCGGATTTACGCAAACCTCCGCTCATGCCGCGGATGTGGAAGGCTTCGCGGACGGAAAGCTGTCGCTTCTGGGAACGGAAATCGCCGCCTTGGAAAAGGAACGCGAGGAAATACGCCGTGACGCAACAGCACTTTCGGACAGGCTGTCGGCGATCGAGGTCTACTGCGACCGTCTGACCACGACAATCGCGCGGCTCGACGCGTCCGGACAGCTCATCTACACGGATACCACTGCGGTGCTCACCGGCTGGGTTCCGGAAAAGGCGGTAAAAAAGCTCGTCGACCTTTTGGAAGCCCGCGGCGACGCCTATGCGCTGACCGATCCGGAACCGGAGGACGATGTACCGGTGCTGCTTGAAAACAACGCGATGGCGACCCAGTTTGAGCCTGTCATCAGTCTCTATTCTCTGCCGGCGTACGGCACGTTTGACCCGACGTTTGTCATGAGCTTTTTCTACATTATTATATTCGGGCTCATGTTCGCGGATGTCGGCTACGGCTTGCTGCTCGTCGCCGCGTGCTTACTCGGACTCAAACTCATGAAGCCGACAGGCTCTCTGCGCAAGTTCATGTGGATGTTCACCATGTGCGGCGGATCCATGATCGTGATGGGCGTACTGTTCGGCGGATATTTCGGGGATCTCCCGGACGCCATCGCCAAGTACTTTCTTGGCAAGCCGGAGGGCTGTGATCTCGCGCTCTGGTTCAATCCGCTGTCGGAGCCGATGGCGTTCCTCTTTGTCTCCCTCGGCATCGGCGCGCTCCATCTGTTCGCAGGTCTTTGCGTGAAGTTTTATGTGCTCTGGAAAGGCGGACACCCATTTGCCGCGATTTTTGACGCGGGAAGCTGGATGCTTGTCTTTATCGGTGCAGGACTCGCGTTTGTCTCCATGAACATCGGTATCGCCGTCGTATGTGTGGGGCTGGTGATGCTCGTGCTGACGCAGGGACGCGCGGAAAAGAACCCGATCATGAAGGTGCTCAAGGGACTGCTCAGTCTCTACGACATCGTCAGCTATGTGTCCGACCTTTTGTCCTATTCCCGTATTCTCTCGCTCGGACTTGCGTCCGCTGTCATCGCAAGCGTGTTCAACACCATCGGCACCATGTTCGGTCCTACCGTCGCCGGTGTGATCATGCTCATCATCGTCGGTACGATCGGTCACGTGATGAACCTCGGCATCAACCTGCTTGGTTCGTTCGTACACACCTCCCGTCTCCAGTATATTGAATTTTTCGGAAAATTCTACGAGGACGGCGGCAGACCCTTCACACCGCTTTCTCCCCAATCGCAATACGTTCGCTTTGAGTAATTTTTGAAAACGGTTCTCAATACAAAAAGGAGTATCAGCATTATGGAAATCTCAACCTTTTCTCAGTTCCTGAATCAGTTTGTCACCGGACAGAATTTGGCAATCACCGGCGCCGTACTCGCGGCTACCCTTGCCGGTATCGGAAGCGCAAAGGGCGTTGCGCTCGTTGGTGAAGCGTCCAGCGGCATGCTCAGCGAGGATCCGTCCAAGTTTGGTAAAGCACTCCTGCTGCAGGCACTGCCGGGCACACAGGGTATCTACGGTCTGATCACCGCGTTCCTCATCCTCTTCAAAATCGGCGTCATCGGCACACCGCAGAACATCTCGGTGATCGACGGTGTGTACTTCCTGCTTGCCTCTCTTCCAATCGCCATCGTAGGTCTTCGTTCCGCCGTGCTGCAGGGACGTGTTGCCGCCGCCGGTATCCACCTGATCGCAAAGCGTCCGGGCGAAGTCGGTAAAGCAATCACCCAGGCAGCCCTTGTCGAAACCTACGCCATCTTCGCGCTCCTCATCTCTCTCCTGCCCATTCTGTTTTATTAATTTTTCCACAAAAGCAAATCGATACCCGGTCATCCGGGAGAATGGATGGAGGACATGAACAATTTAGATAAGATCCTTGCAAAGATCGCTGCGGACGCGGACGAAAAGTGTCAAAAAATCGCGGACGATACCCGCGCCAGACTGTCCGCCATGGACGCAGACACCCAAAAACGGATCGCCTCCATGGAAGCCGCCGCCGCTGTCACACAAAAAAAGGAAACGGACGCGATCCTGTCCAGAGCCCGGTCGGAATGTGCCATGCGGGAACGCGAAACGCTCCTCGCCGAAAAGGCAGCGCTCCTCGATGAGGTATATATCCGGGCAGAAAAGGCGATCCGTGCGCTTCCGGACGAAAAATACAGTGCGTTTCTCGCCTCCCTTGCCGCCGACGCGATTTTGGAACGGCGCGACACCGTTCGCAGACTGCGTGAGGAGTATGGGGACGAAGAGGACGATGCCGATACATTCGCGCTTGTTCTCTCCGAGACGGATCGCGCAAAATTCGGAAAAGCGGTATGCGACGGCACAACCGCCCTGCTTGCCCAAAAAGGCGTGGACGATGTTTTCGTGACGCTTGCTGCCGCGGACGCGCGGATCGTCGGCGGCGTCATCGTACGCTACGGTGACATGGAGACCACCTGCTCGATCGCCGCGCTGCTTTCCGGTATTCGCGAGGACACAGAGGCAAAAATCGCCGTAATGCTGTTTGCGCAGCTTTGAGCCACAGGTGACGCTATGGCTAAGATAAAAGATACAGAATATATGTACGCGTCCGCCAAAATCCGCGCCGCGGAGGGAAAGGATACCCCGCGCGCGCGTATCGACCGATTGGCGGAATGCCGTACCGTTCCCGCGCTGCTTGCCGCTGTCTGCGATCTTGGCTTTCTTGAGGACGGCGGCGCCGTGCCTGCCACATTGGAGGACGCGCTGCGTATGGCGCTTGATCACGCCGTTGCGTTGGTGCAAAACGCGGTGCCGGAGCCGGAAATCTACAATTTTCTGCTCTACAAATACGATTGCAGCAATCTGAAGGTCGCGCTCAAAGCATCGATCCTTGGCAGGGACTACAGTGAACTATACTTCCGCTGCGGCACGTTTCCCGTGGACGAGCTGTCCGAACGGCTTGCCGCCCAGGATTTCACCGGCATTCCCACCCATATGGCGCAGGCATACGCGGAGGCACGCGATACCTATGCGAAAACCGGCGAGGTGCGCGCCATCGATCTGCTGCTGGATCACGCATGCTTTGCCGATATTGCGGACAATGTGCAGAAATATCAGGTGCCACTCTTTGTCCGTTATGCCGCCGCACGTGCCGATCTGACCAATTTACAGACCGCACAGCGTCTTTCCACCGGCCATGCCGCAGAGGAAACCGCCGCCGCGCTGTTCAAACGGGCGTATGTTCCCGGCGGCACGCTGCCTGCCGAAATTTTCTTCTCCGACGAAGGTCACGTGCGCGATTACGAGGCGCTTACCGGTGTATTGGAGGATGACGCGCTGCGGGAGCTTCTCACAAAGGTTCTCTCCGACCGCAATCCGCCGGACGGCGCGTTCGACAATTATGCCTATCGGCTGTTTGCGGAGCTTCGCCACCAACCATTCGGCGTGGAGATCCCGTTCTGGTTCCTTGTGGTTCGGGAAGCGGAGATCAAAAACTGCCGTCTTATCGAAGCGGGTCTGTACGCCGGTCTGAAGCCGGAGGAGATCCGGGAAAGGATTCGGGTGGATTATGTCTAAAATCGGCGTAATCGGACCGCGCGGCGAGGTTATGACGTTTCTTGCCGCCGGATTTGCCGTATATGAAGCGGAGGATGTTTCCGAAGCCGCGGACGCACTGCGCAAAGCCGCTGACGAATGCGCGATTCTCTATCTCTCGCCGGTTTACGCAGACGCTCTGTCGGCGGAAATTGCCGCCTATGACGGATTGGTCACGCCCGCGATTCTGCCGCTGCCTGAGAAAGACGGCGGTGTCGGCATGCGAAATCTGAAAAAATACGTGGAACGGGCAGTCGGCGCGGACATTCTCTTCAAGGAATGACACGCGATACCCGCAACTTTTGAGAGATTGCAGGGCTTGTCCCTGAGAAAGGTAAATCGATCCATATGATTGACGTTACAGGAAAGATCGTCAAGATTTCCGGGCCGCTGGTGATCGCCGAGGGCATGCGGGAAGCCAATATGTTCGACGTCGTCCGTGTCGGCGAAAACCGTCTGATCGGCGAAATCATCGAAATGCATGGCGACCGCGCGTCCATTCAGGTTTATGAGGAAACAGCGGGGCTTGGCAGAGGCGACATTGTCGTCACCACCGGCGCGCCGCTTTCCGTCGAGCTCGGTCCCGGACTTATCACCAATATTTACGACGGCATCGAGCGTCCTCTGGAACGAATGAAGGAGGCCGCCGGCGCCAATATCACAAAGGGTATCGACCTGCCCGCGCTGGATCGCGACAAGAAGTGGACATTCCACGCGACAGCGAAACCCGGCGACACCGTGACCGGTGGCGATATCGTCGGCTACGTAGACGAAACCGAGGTCATTCGCCACAAAATCATGGTTCCCGTCGGCGTATCCGGCAAGATCGACCATGTGCTCACCGGCGAATACACCGTTACAGACGAGATCGGCGTGATCACTGCGGACGACGGCACGAAGGTTTTCCTGACCATGCTGCAGCGTTGGCCGGTGCGCCGTTCCCGTCCGTACGCGAAGAAGCTGCCTCCGAACATCCCGATGATCACCGGTCAGCGCACCATCGACTCGCTGTTCCCGATCGCCATGGGCGGTACGGCGTGCGTTCCGGGTCCGTTCGGCTCCGGCAAGACCGTTGTACAGCATCAGCTCGCCAAGTGGAGCAACGTGGATCTCGTGGTCTACATCGGCTGCGGAGAGCGCGGCAATGAGATGACGGACGTTCTGCGCGAATTTCCGGAAATCACCGACCCGCGTACCGGCAAATCCCTGATGCAGAGAACCATCCTCATCGCGAACACCTCCGACATGCCCGTCGCGGCACGTGAAGCATCGATCTACACAGGCATCACCATCGCCGAATACTTCCGCGATATGGGTATGAAGGTCGCCGTCATTGCGGACTCTACCTCCCGCTGGGCGGAAGCGCTCCGTGAAATGAGCGGTCGTCTTGAGGAAATGCCCGGTGACGAGGGCTACCCCGCCTATCTGACCTCCCGCCTTGCACAGTTCTACGAACGCGCCGGTTCCGTCATCTGCATCGGCTCCGACGGACGTGAGGGCGCTCTGTCCGCGATCGGCGCCGTATCTCCTCCGGGCGGCGACATTTCCGAGCCGGTCTCCCAGGCGACGATGCGTATCGTCAAGGTATTCTGGGGACTGGACGCCAATCTCGCCTACCGCCGTCACTTCCCTGCCATCAACTGGCTGACCTCCTATTCCCTGTACCGCGACCGTCTGGAGGGCTGGTACACCGCGAATGTCGATCCGAAATGGACGGAGCAGACAAAGGAAATCTCCCGCGTGCTGCAGGCGGAAGCGGAGCTGGATGAAATCGTCAAGCTCGTCGGCGTGGATGCGCTCTCGCCGGAGGACAGACTGACCCTTGAGGTCGCGCGCAGCCTTCGTGAGGACTTCCTGCAGCAGGACGCCTTCAACCCGGACGACGCGTACTGCTCCCTCCAAAAGCAGTGCGATATGGTATCCCTCATCTTCTATTTCCGCGCACAGGCTCTGGAAGCTCTCAAAAAAGGCGCGGACATCGAAAAGATCGCCGTTTTGGACGCAAGAGAACAGATCGGTCGTGCCAAGAACGTGCCTGAAGCGGAATACAAGGCGGTATTTGCCGAGATCCGCGGCGCCATCGACCGTGAGCTTGCCGCTCTGGTATAAGAAAGGATAGGTGCGCAATGATTCGTGAATATAAAACGATAGAAGAAGTCGCCGGTCCTCTGATGCTGGTACGCAAGGTAGACGGCGTGAAATTCGACGAGCTGGGCGAAATCGAGCTGCCGAACGGTGAGATCCGGCGGTGCCGTGTGCTTGAGGTCAATGGCTCCAATGTGCTTGTGCAGCTGTTCGAGCCGTCGCAGGGCATCAACCTCGCACACTCCAAGGTACGCTTCACGGGCCACAGCCTGCGTCTGCCGGTATCGCGCGATATGCTCGGTCGCGTATTCTCCGGCATGGGCGAACCCATCGATGGCGGTCCGAAGCTTATCCCCGAGGCAATGCCCGACATCAACGGCTCCCCGATCAATCCCGCGGCGCGCAATTATCCGAACGAGTTCATCCAGACCGGCGTTTCCACCATCGACGGTCTGAACACCCTCGTCCGCGGTCAGAAGCTACCGATCTTCTCCGGCTCCGGTCTGCCGCACGCCAATCTCGCCGCACAGATCGCACGTCAGGCTACGGTGCGCGGGGACGGTGCGTCTCAGTTCGCCGTGGTATTCGCAGCTGTCGGCATCACCTACGAGGAAGCGGACTTTTTCATCTCCGACTTTAAGAAAACCGGCGCCATCGACCGCACGGTGCTGTTTGTCAACCTCGCGTCCGACCCCGCCATTGAGCGTATATCCGCACCCCGTATGGCTCTGACCGCCGCCGAATATCTCGCGTTCGAATGCAATATGCACGTGCTTGTCATCATCACGGACATCACAAACTACGCGGAAGCGCTCCGTGAGGTTTCCGCGGCACGTAAGGAGGTTCCCGGACGGCGTGGCTATCCTGGATACCTCTACACCGACCTTGCGACCATGTATGAGCGTGCCGGCCGTAAGGAGGGCAGCGACGGTTCGATCACGATGATCCCGATCCTGACCATGCCGGAGGACGACAAGACTCACCCGATCCCCGACCTGACCGGCTATATCACCGAGGGACAGATCATCCTCTCGCGCGAAATGTACCGCAAGGGCTATATGCCGCCTGTCGATGTGCTGCCGTCTCTATCCCGACTGAAGGACAAGGGCATCGGCGCCGGAAAGACCCGCGAGGATCACGCAAATACCATGAACCAGCTCTTCTCCAGCTACGCGCGCGGTCGTGAAGCCAAGGAGCTGATGGTGGTGCTTGGGGAAGCCGCTCTGACGCCCGTGGACAGACTGTACGCAAAGTTTGCCGACGCGTTTGAGGCGCGGTACATCAACCAGGGCTTCTACGAGAACCGCACCATTGAGGAAACGCTCGACATCGGCTGGGAGCTGCTCAAAATCCTGCCGCGCAGTGAAATGAAGCGAATCAAGCCGGCTATTCTGGACAAATACTGGCCGGTCGAGAAATAAGGAGGGATCGCTGTGGCGCAAATACAGGTGAATCCCACCAGAATGGAGCTGAAAAAGCTCAAGGCAAAGCTCACAACGGCGCGCCGCGGTCACAAGCTCCTCAAGGACAAGCGGGACGAGCTGATGAAGGAATTTCTCGACATCGTTCGTGAAGCCAAAGAGCTGCGCGCGTCGCTGTGCGTCAGTTTCGCCGACGTCACGCGCGGTCTGTCGGAATCCGCCGCAGAAAACGATATGCGTATGCTCCATGAAGCGCTGATGCTGCCGACCTCTACCGGACAGCTGACCGTTTCGGAGCAGAACCGCATGAGTGTCATCGTCCCGGAATTCCATTACGAGGCAAACGCGGAATCCGCCGGTCCCGGGTATGGCTTCGCGTTCACGTCCGGCGCCATGGACAACGCCGTGGACGCTGTGTGCGCGACCGCAGGCGATCTCGTCCGGCTGGCGCAGCTGGAAAAATCTGCGTGTCTGCTCTGCGCCGAGATCGAACGTACCCGCCGCCGTGTAAACGCACTGGAGTACATCATGATCCCGCAGTACGAGGAAGCCATCCACCGGATCTCCATGAAGCTCGACGAAAACGAACGCAGCACGCAGACCCGCCTGATGAAGGTCAAGGATATGATGATCTCCGCCCAGCTTGCCGCCCGTCACGAAGAGGACGAAGAAGCGGAAGCGGAGGACGAGACACCGGCGTAACAAACCGACGAAAAATACGGCGCAGATATGTGCCGTATTTTTCTGTGTCTTTTTGAATTCCGGGAACTTTTCCGTTCGGATTTCCGTCTATTTTGATAATGCCACAGTGAAAATTGCTCTTGCGGAGGAACCCAAAGATGAAGAAACTGCTTGTCCCACTCCTTGCCGCCGTACTTCTCAATGGATGTGCCGCGCGCTCGGAAAAATATCTTGTGTCCGGTTCGGTCTATCCGGAGATGGCACCATATCCGCAGCCACGCGATTATATCAAATTAAGCGGCTACCACGATGACGAAGCGTATCACAAGGTTCACGATCCCTGGCTTGCCGACCGAAAACGGCAGCGGGATCAGCCGGAGGGATATGCGGAGATACCAAAGGTATACCTTTCCGAGGAGATCGCTGCGTTTTTCGCGAATACCGACAACAAAAATCCCGTTTTGTCGCCGGTGAACACATATATTGCGCTCGCGATGTTTGCCGAGATAACAGCCGGTAGCGCACAGACAGAGATCCTGTCCGCCGCGCATACCGACAGTCTTGACTCACTCCGGGACAACGCGCACGCGGTCTGGATGGCGAATTACTGCGACGACGGCGCTCTGACAAGCGTGATGGCAAGCTCCCTGTGGCTCTCCGATACGCTCCACTACCAGGCGGATACCATCCATACGCTCACGGAGAACTATTTTGCCTCCGTCTATCAGGGAAAAATGGGGGATCCGGACTACGACCGTGCCCTACAGAACTGGATCGACGCGCAGACCGGGGGACTGCTTCAGAACGAGTCGGCAAGCCTCCGTCTCGATCCGCTGACGGTGCTTGCCATGGTGACGACGACGGAATACCAGGCACAGTGGTCCGTGAAATTCTCTCCGTCCGCCACGGAAGACGGGATTTTCCACGGCACGGACGGCGATACGGAATGCGCGTATATGAAAAAAAGCGGCGACCGGTCGTATTACTGGTCGGAGCGGTTTGCTGCTGTCGGGTTGCCCCTCAGGGAAAGCGGGACGATGTGGCTCCTTTTGCCGGATGCAGGTGTGGACGCGGCGTCCCTGCTTGCGGATGGAGACGGCACAACGTTCCTGCTGTCTCAGGGAGATACGGCGAAGAACAAGCGTGTGATCGTCCATCTTTCCTTGCCGAAATTTGACGTTACCTCCGACACCACGCTGAACGACACATGGCAGACGCTTGGAATCACGTCCATTTTCAGCGACAACGCGGACTTTTCTCCGCTCCTCTCAAACGACGATGCGGATTTTCCCGCATATGCTACATTGTCACAGGTGCAGCACGCCGTCCGGGTCGCAGTGGATGAGGAAGGTGTGACCGCCGCTGCCTATACGCTGGAACCGGTGGTCGGCGCCGCGGAACCGCCGGATGAAGAGGTGGATTTCGTCCTCGACCGACCGTTTGTCTTTGGCATCACCTCGCACGACGGTCTGCCGCTCTTTGTAGGCGTGGTGGATCGCCCGTGACCTCATATGGCTGTATTTGTGTCCGAATCGTGTCTCCGTTTGCATTTTTATGAATTTTTCCCGCATAAATTTTGTTTTTCCTATTGCATTTTTCGCGGAAATGTGGTATTATAAGTAAGTCATAGCTTTTATGGCACAGACAGGTGAAGTTTTCAGAAAAAGCGAGGTTCCGCTGCCGAAGGAATAACACTCTCAGGCGCACGCTTGCGTGTAAGGACTGAAAACGGATCGTCTCTCTGGAGAAGGCTGCGCGTGCAGCTGCCGAAGGTGCAAGACGAGGGCATGTTTTTCCATTCGCGACAATTGCGACCGGGGAAAATGGATGCGATCGTTGAATCTCTCAGGCAAAAGGACAGAGCGAACCCCATATTCCCGGATCCATGGGCTTGTCGGAATCGGATCGCGCGCAAACGGCAA
This sequence comes from uncultured Eubacteriales bacterium, assembly GCA_934433485.1. Taxonomy (GTDB): domain Bacteria; phylum Bacillota; class Clostridia; order Oscillospirales; family CAG-272; genus UMGS1696. The sequence continues at coordinate 114,898 of CAKRZR010000002.1, forward strand.
CGGGATGGACGTTGAAGAGCGTTTTTCGCTTTTTATACGCCAGTCCTTCCGTCATTCTGTGCCGGATCCGACCGGAACTTTGTTTTTCTCTCCAGAGCTTGGTATGGCGTATCTTTGCGCCGCGCCCGGCTCTTTTTCGTTTTTCTATTCTATTTTATACTGATCGGAGGACTCCATGGATACCCTACTCAAAATCGTGCAAACCATCAACGCATACCTCTCGGATTACATTCTCATCGTCCTGCTCGTCGGCGTCGGACTGTTCTACACCATCAAGACCCACTTTGTGCAGGTGCGCTGCTTTGGCGAAGGCTGGCGAAAAATGTTCGGCAACTTCTCCCTCAAAGGCGGCTCCGGCGGCGGCGGTATGAGCTCGTTCCAGGCACTTTCCACAGCGATCGCGGCACAGGTCGGTACCGGCAACATCGTCGGCGCGTGCGATGCGATCCTCATCGGCGGTCCCGGCGCGATCTTCTGGATGTGGATCATCGCCTTCTTCGGCATGGCCACCATCTATGCAGAAGCCGTCGTCGCACAGGAAACCCGCGTCACCTTAGAGGATGGTTCCATCCACGGCGGTCCGGTGTACTACATCACCACGGCGTTCAAGGGCAAATTCGGAAAATTTCTTGCGGGCTTCTTCGCCATTGCCATCGTTCTCGCACTCGGCTTCATGGGGTGCATGGTCCAGTCGAACTCCATCAGCGAATCCTGTCAGAATGCGTTCCACATCCCGGGTTGGGTCACAGGTCTGATCATCGCGGCGATTGCCAGCTTTATCTTCATCGGCGGCGTAGACCGTATCGCATCCTTCACGGAAAAAATCGTGCCGATCATGGCTTGTCTTTACATCCTTGGTGGGCTGGTACTGCTTCTCTGCCGGATCCGCTATATCCCGGAAACCTTCGGCATGATCTTCAAGTACGCGTTCGTCCCGCAGGCCATCATCGGCGGCGGCATCGGACACGCGCTGAAAACCGCTATCAGCCAGGGTGTCAAGCGCGGTCTTTTCTCCAATGAAGCCGGTATGGGCTCCACACCGCACGCACACGCCCTTGCCAATGTGGAAAAGCCGCACGACCAGGGGGTTGTCGCCATGATCGGTGTGTTCATCGACACATTCCTCGTGCTCACCATGACCGCGCTCATCGTCATCTCCACGCTGTACGCCGGGAATGGTATTCTCGCGTCGGGCAGCGCGGACGGAATCGCGAAAACAAACATGGCGCAGACCGCGTTCTCCTCCGTATTCGGCACCACATTCGGCAATGCCTTTGTCGCGATCTGCCTACTGTTCTTTGCTTTCTCAACCATCATCGGCTGGAACCTCTTCGGTCGGATCAACGTCGTGTATCTCTTTGGCAAAAAGGCAAATCTCGTCTACTCCGTCATCGCGATCCTCTTTATCTTCCTCGGTTCTCTGCTCTCCAACGACCTCGTATGGGAACTGACCGACACCTTTAACCAGCTCATGGTCATTCCGAACGTCATTGGTCTGGTCGCACTGTCCGGACTGGTCGTGAAGAGCTGCAAAAAGGATAAAAAATAAGCGAAAAACAGTGCTTTCCCAAAACTGCGCCACACATTTGCCATCCGGTGTACGTCCGCTGGTTTCCCGAAAAGGGATCCCGTCGCGGGCATACACCGGCATTTTTTGCTATGCTGCATATTTTCTGTGCAGTTTTCATAAATTGTCCCATACACTGTGAACGCGGCGCAAAATTTCCTCAATTCCAGCATTTGGCTGCGGAAATTTGTCGGAAAATGGTTGATTTCTGCCATGCAAATATGATACAATGTTGTCAGATTCTCCTATACCGCAGGCAGAATCGTACATATTCCCGGACAGGAAGGGTGAAAAACATGCGTGCTCGAAAACACATACTCGGACGCTTTCTGGCGTATCTGCTTCTTTGTGCGACGGTGGTCACGGTGCTGTCGTCGTGCGGTGTCAAGGCGGCAGACATAGACAATACGCTCAAGCCGATGGAGGCGTCAGACAAAAATATGGCTACAGAATCGATCATCAACCCGGATACGGAAATCCGCGCCGTCTGGATCGCGTCGGTATTCAATATCGACTATCCCACAAAAGCGGATCTGACCGCGACACAGCTGCAGTCGGAGCTGGACGAAATTATCGCGACCTGTGAGAAGAACAAGCTCAATACCATCTTCTTCCAGGTGCGCCCGACCTGCGACGCACTGTACAAAAGCGAGATCTTCCCGGTTTCCTCGTATCTTTCTACCAGCAGCACCCTCTCGTTTGATCCACTTGCGTATCTTGTGAAAGCGGCGCACGAGAAAAATATCTTCGTACATGCCTGGGTCAACCCGCTGCGCGTCACCATGAACTCCACAGATGTGAACACGCTTCCGGCAAACAGTCCCGCACGGCTGCATCCGGAATGGACGGTTCCCTTTGCGGACGGCAAGCTCTATCTCAACGCCGGTCTGCCGGAGGTAAGACAGCTGGTCGCGGATGGTGTGCGTGAGATTGTCGCAAACTACGATGTGGACGGCATTGTCTTTGACGATTACTTCTACCCGTACCCGGCGAAAAACGCGGATGGCTCCGCCGCGGTCTTTGACGATGCTGCCGCCTATGCTGCGTACGGCTCCGATTACAGCGACATCGCGGACTGGCGACGCGCGAACATCAACGCTACCATACGTGCCGTCTACGAAACAATCAAGGCGACAGATAAAGACTGCCTGTTCGGTGTGGCGCCGTTCGGTATCTGGCAAAACGACGACGGTCAGAACGGAGGCTCCGCGACAAACGGCTTTGAAGCGTACAAATCCCTCTATTCGGACGCGCTCGCGTGGGTAGAGGGCGGCTATATCGACTATCTCTCGCCCCAGCTGTACTGGCGCTTCTCCGATTCCGCCGCCGCGTATGACATTCTCCTCCACTGGTGGAACACCAAACTCGATAACACCGGCGTGGATCTCATTGTGTCGCACGCCGTGTACCGGTATGAGGACGGCAACTGGGATTCTCCACAAGGCGAGATGACGGAACAGGTTTCCTATGCGCGCAGCGAGATCTCCTACAAAGGCAGCGCGTTCTATGGCTACGACGAGATCCGAAAAAACACAAACGGCGCGTCTGACGATATTCTGGCGGCATATCCAAGCGAGATTCTCTATCCGAAGATTCAGACAAACGGCATGAAGCCCGGCGTCAACTCACCGGCAGACGGCTCTACGATGAACGTCACGACAACGTATCTGTTGGGCACCTCCGATCCGGCATATCCGCTCTATCTGAACGGCGAGAAAATCGGCAGAACGAAAAGCGGCTATTTTTCCAAAATGGTGACGCTCAAGGAAGGCGAGAATAAATTCACGTTGACCCAAAACGGCGAGGACACGGTTTACACTTTATACTATAAGCCAGCAACGGCGTCGAACACCACGCAGAAGTCCGTCACCGTGCTCGAAAGCTTGCAGATCACCGGCGTGTACCCGTCCAACACGATCACCACCGCCAAAGCCGGACAGTGGGTCTCCTGCGTGGCTCCCTATGGCGCGACCGTCACGGCAAAACGCGATAATGGCGAGGCGGTCACACTCAAGATGACGGAAACGCCCTCTGTCACAAAAGCGGACAGCGGCTACGTCGGCGTGATCTACGGCGGTACCGTGCCCTTACCCGCTGCCTCCAGTTCAGAAATAAAAGATGCCGGAACGATCACGATCACAGCGACGCTGGGGCAGAGCACCGTGACCGCGACAACGGCGGCGATCCGTGTCAAAGGTGCGAACGCATCGCTTGCCGTGCGGGTCAAGGAGGACTACGCGGAGTTAAAATTTACGGAAACGAGCAGCTACTACAACGATTACACCGTACAGTCCATCGGGATGACGGACACGGTGAAGGGACAGAAAAACGGTTTTTACGAGCTGTCCATGGGCGGTTTCATAGCGGAGAAATTTGTCGATGAGGTAACGGACAACCTTCCTGCCGCCGGCGGATACGCAATCACCGGTGCGGATGTCAAAAATGCCGGAACCAATACGGAGCTGCGATTTCACACAGGCAATTCCGGAGACACGGGTCCCGCGTACTACGGGAAGATGGAGGACGGGAAGTTTATCGTCACGCTGTACTCCATCGATACAACAAAGGTACCGGACAGTGTGACCATCGGCGAAAATCCACTGTTCTCCGCGTGTGAGATCGTCAAAATGGAGGACAGTGGCAAAGTCCGCTTCCTCTTTACCCTAAAAAACGAGCGGAATTTTTACGGCTTTGATCTGTACTACAAAGAGGGCTGGACCGTCGTCACATGCCGCAATCCGATGAAGATCGACCTTACGCGGGAGAAGCCCCTCGATGGTGTGCGGATCGTGCTGGATGCCGGTCATGGCGGAGACGACAGCGGCGCGCGCGGATTTTCCACAGCGGAGGACAAGGTTCTCAACGAAAAGCAGCTCAATCTGGCAATCGTTTTGAACGCGGCGGAAAAGCTGAAAGCCCTCGGCGCGAACGTCTCCCTGATCCGTACGGACGACACGACGGTCTCTCTATACGCGCGCATGGCGTATCTTGAAGCCGCAGAGCCGGATCTGTCCATCTCCATCCACCAGAACTCCATGGGCTATTCGACAGACATCACCAGGGTGCGCGGTGTCCTGCCGTTATACTGCGCGGATTCCGGCAAGCTGCTCGCGGACTGTGTGGGCGGTGAAATCGGTCGTGCAACGGGTCGATACACACGAGCCAGCCAGTACCAGATGCTCGCGCTGTGCCGCAATCCGAAATTCCCACAGACGCTCATCGAGGTCGGATTCATCACGAATATGGAGGAATACGAGCAGATGGCGGTCGGACGCGGGATCACCCAGGCAGCGGACGGCGTTGTCAACGGTGTGCTGCGCTATTTCCGGGAAATGGCTGCGTTTGCCGGATAAAGGGCAGCGAAAACAATACACAAAAGCGGGATCCGAGTGATTCCGCTTTTTACGACACAAAAAAGGGGCAGATTTTCGTCTGTCCCTTTTCGGCTCGCTTATTTCAGATAGATTTCCAATACCGGGATGTCGGCGCCCAGCGGCTTTTTGACCGGCAGCGGGATATGGACACGGCGGTTTTCCGCGTCGTAGGTAAACGGCAGCTCGGACGCATCGGAGAGGATCTGGATGTACTCGACATGCTCCGCCACCTCGCCGTTCAATGTGATCTTACCGAACGGCCAGGAGTACATGTGGAGATACAGCCGCTTCGTTTCCGGATTGTAGGTGTAGCGGCAGTCGCGCGGGCACACAAATTCGAGCGGCGCTTGCGTACAACCGTAAATGGCGCGGGAATGACGGCGCATCCATTTGCCTATACCGGCAAGTCTGTCGTACGCGCGCTCGTCAAATTCGCCGCGACCGGTCGGTCCCACATTCAGAAGCAGGTTGCCGCCCATGGATACGCTGTCGATGAGCATTTTCAATAGCTGATCGACACTCTTCCAGCTTTCCTCGTCGCGATAGTAGCCCCACGATCCGGAGAACGTATGGCAGCCTTCCCAGACCACGGGCACACCGTTTACCTTAACCCATTCGTCCGGCATATACTGCTCCGGCGTCTTGACGTCCTGGTCGATCTGGAGTCGGTCGTCGATGATGATGTTCGGATTGATGGCGCGGATCTTTTCCAAAAATTCCGCACTGCGCCAAACCTCCTTACCCTTTCCGGGGAATTTGTCAGACGCGCCGACGGAAAAGTCAAACCAGAGGATGTCGACGGGATCGTACCTTTTCAGAAGCTCCTCGGTCTGGTTGTGGAGGTAATCGACGTACCGGGACAGCACGCGATTCTTGTCCTCCGCAATGTATTCCTCGTTGTCGCGCATCGGGTGGCAGATGTCCACGGTGTAATCCGGATGGTGCCAGTCGAGCAGGGAGTGATAGAAACCGGTGCGCAGTCCATGGGAACGGAACGCGTCCACCATCGGCGTGAGAATATCCTTGCCGTACGGCGTATTGGTCGATTTGTAGTCCGTGTACGCGCTATCCCACAGGCAGAAGCCCTCGTGGTGCTTGGTGGTGATGACAAAATATTTCATCCCGGCATCCGCGGCGGCAGAAGCCCATTTTTCCGGGTCATAGAGATCGGGATCAAAATGGCGGAAATACTTGTCGTACACCTCGGTCGGGATCCGGTCATGGCTTTTCAGCCATTCGTGTCTTGCGCCAAGTGCGTACAGTCCCCAGTGAATGAACATACCAAAGCGGTCATGCCGGAACCATTGGGTGTCGCCCGGCGTTTTTGCAGGCGTAAGCAGGGTCAGGTCTTCCAGTCTCATACATACCTCCATTGGTTTTGTGGTAGGAAAAGTATAGCATATCTAACGAAGGAAGTCAAGAGCGTTGCGTGGAATTTGTATGGTTTTCTTCCAGTTCATCCAACTATTCTCATCGATTTTTTGGGTTTGTTGCAAACTATTCCGTTTCTACGTTTTCCCGTTCTGCCTTCTTCTCCGCGCGTGCGTCCAGTATCTCCTGCAGCGGGAACACATATTTTGTGCCGCAGAACCGACAGCTTGTCTCAATATCGGTCCCTGCTTTTACAAGCTCCGCCATATCGGTATCGTTCAGTCCGACCAGGGCGGCTTTGTACCGGTCGCGGGCACAGTTGCAGCGGTATTCCGCCGTGAACTCGTCAAATAGGGTGTGTGGAATGCCGTCGAATACCATCTCAATGATGTCGTCCGCGGTTTTTCCGTCCGCGATCAGCTTCGACACCGTATTCATCACGTGAATATTCGCTTCCAGCCGATCGATAATCGCGTCGTCGGCGCCGGGCATGAGCTGCAGAAGATACCCACCGGCGGCGGTACACATATTGTCCGTATTCACCCGTACGCCCAGCGCGCATACGGTCGGGGTCTGCTCACTGTTCGCGAAATAGGAGGTGATATCCTCTGCCACTTCCCCGGACACAAGCGGACACACGCCAATATACGGCTCCCCGAGTCCAAGATCCTTGATGACATACAGCGTTCCTTTGCCGACAGCACCGCCAACGTCGAGCTTCCCCATCGCGTTCGGCGGCAGCTCCGCGTCCGGATTTTCCACATAGCCGCGCACGTTGCCCATGTAATCGGACGTGCAGACCACCAGTCCCGCCGGTCCGTCGCCGCGCAGCTGTAATGTAAGGGAATTGTCGCGGTCTTTTAAGAGCGTTCCCATGAGAGACGCCGCTGTCAGGGTTCTGCCGAGCAGCGCCGTGGTCGTTTTGGAGGTATGATGGATCTCGCAGGAGCGGCGCACAATGTCGGTGCTGTCCATGACGAACAGTCTCGCCGAGCCGTCCTCCGTAATCGCGCGTTTGATGATTGCCATAGGGTTTCCTTTCCGAAAAGTCACAATCGAACTTTCCTTTCCTCTTTATTATATCCGTGGCACAGCTCCATGAACGCGCGCGCCGCGTCTGTCAGGTACTTGTGCCGGTGATAGATGATCTTATATTTACGACGGAACGCGATCCCCGCGATCTCGATTTGCTTGAGTCCGGGATACCCATCCGCCATCCGCTTCGGGACCACGGCGATCCCCAATCCTTCCGCGGCGGCATGGAGCAGTGCGGCGGTGCTGAGACTTTCCCACATCGGCTCCGGCATCGCGATTCCATGAGAGGTAAGCGTATCCGCGAACACCTCTCTCGTGCCGCTGCCCACCTCGCGCAAAAGAAGCTTTTGCTTGCCAAACGCCTCCGGTGTCAGTGTATCCGGAATATCCGCGTCCGCGGCGGCGAGAATGGCAAGCGAGTCCTCCAGAAAATCCTCGCATAAGAGATTGTCGTCGTGCACGGTACCCTCAATCAGAGCAAAATCGAGGGCATTCTGCAAAACCGCGTCCTGCAGGCGATCGGAACGGTCGATCCGCACGCGCAGCTCCGTTTCCGGTGAACATGCGGCAAAGGACTTCGCGAGATGCGGCATCAGTGCGGCGCCGATGGACACACTGCTGCCCACCCGGAGAAGCCCGCCGCGATTCCACGCACGGATGCTTTTTTCCATATCGTCAAAGGACAACAGAATGTCCTCCGCGCCCGCCAGGAACCGCTTGCCGGCTTCGCTCAGATACAGTCTGTGGGAAATGCGGTCGAAGAGCTTTACGCCGTAGTAATTCTCCAGCTCCGCGATGGCAAGACTGACTGCCGGCTGGGTCATATGGAGCCTTTCCGCCGCGCGCGTCGTATTGCATCCGCAGGCACAGACCGTTTCAAATATGCGGATATGGCGCAGTGTCATGCCGCACCTCCTTGTCGTTTACATCAGACTCTGTCCGTTGATGATGAGCCGGAACCGCTGTCCGAGCTTTTCCGCCGCCTTTTTACAGAGCAGCATCCGGGTCAGAAAAATCTCAAAATAGTCCGCCACCGCGCTGTACGCCGTGTCGATGTGCAGGCGCAGCCGAATTTCCCCGGCAGACGGATCGAGCTCCAGCTTGGATTCGTCCACGGAATAGTTCACGCGGTCGTGGATGTCAAAGCTTGCCGGATCCATGTTGCGCACCCGGGAACGGCGCACGTCCGACTTATCGGCGAGAAACAGCGCCGCAGAGATCGCGTTGACCGGCGTACCGGTGCCTTCATCGTGATTGCCGATGGCGGTGACGATGTCCGCGATGTCCTCCGCGTCCATACCGAGCTTGTCCAAAATTCGGAACGCCATGACCGCGCCGCTCTGGGAATGATCCACCCGGTTGACAAGGTTGCCGATGTCGTGCAGATACCCCGCGATTTTCACAAGCTCTACGTCGTGCGCGCTGTAGCCAAAGGTGGCAAGGATTTCTCCCGCAGTTTCGGCAACCTTTGTCACATGGGCAAAGCTGTGCTCCGTATAGCCGAGCGCGCGCAGGGATTCATCCGCTTTCCGGATATAGGTGCGTATATTTTCATTCTGTTTGATCGATTCGTACGAGAGCATACGTTCTCCTTCCTTTACCGGAAAAATCGCCGCTTTCTTGTATATCCGGCAAAAAAACGCTCATACTAAGTATATCTCATAGAAACGAGGAAATCAATCATGAAATCGTTAAAAATCACTGCGGCTTTGTTTTTATCACTGCTTTTATTCGCCTCCTGCGGCGGAAACAACGAAACGGAAACGGACCAACCGGAATCGGGCACAGAATCGCGTGAAACCGTGCCGGACACAGAATCGGACACCATGGAGGAAACCGATCCGATCACAGACGCACCCATGACCGACGACGAAGCAGCGGCACGATCCAAACGTTTGCGCGCCACAGCGAAAAAGCAGGCGGAAGCAATGGTAGACAAAGTGCGGTCCGCTCTCGATCCGTATCTGCGGTAAAACCCGCGGGTCATTCCAACCCGGCACGATTTCAATGGTCGGAATCTGCCGCGGTACATAGTATTACGGAGGTACGCCATGTTTTATACGCCAGAAAAACCGGTTCGCATCGTATCCGTCGGCGCCGTCGTCGGGAAAAAGGAGCGGTGCGGTCCGCTTGCAGAGACATTTGCCCCTTTCTTTGGCAGCATGGGCGATCCGGATGGTGAGGATCGGTTCGGGCAAAAGACCTTTGAAAAGGCGGAGGCGGAAATGCAGCGGCGCGCGGTCAGGCAGGCGTTGGAACGTGCGGGATGCACGGAATTGGACATTTCCCTGCTCTTTGCCGGAGATCTCGTAAACCAGTGCATTGCGTCCCATTACGGGCTTCTGTCGTTTGGAATCCCCCACATTGGACTGTTTGGCGCGTGCTCTACAGCGGCGGAGGGACTGCTACTCGCGACAATGACGCTTGGGGGCGGTCGATGTGGGGCGCGCGCGGTGAATGTCACCTCGTCACACTACTGTACCGCGGAACGGCAATTCCGATTCCCATTGGAATACGGCGGACAGCGTACACCCAGCGCGCAATGGACGGTCACGGCGGCAGCGGCGTATGTCACCTCCATAGACGCGGCGGACATACCTGTGGCGGATGCGTATGTACCGGAGATACGCGCCGTGATGCCCGGTCGGATGGTGGACGGCGGGATCCACGACGCAGGGAACATGGGAGCCGCGATGGCGCCCGCGGCACTGGATACGATCCTGCGCTACCATGCGGCGGATCCTGCCGGATTTCAGTCGCTAGATATGATCTGCACGGGGGATCTTGGCCGGGAAGGCAGCGCGATCCTTTGTGATCTCGCGTATACAAAAGGCGTTCCGATCGATCGGCTCCACGCGGATTGCGGCAAAATGATCTACGCGAACGACGACACCCATTCCGGCGGTTCGGGCTGCGGCTGTTCCGGCGCGGTCTGGGCGTGCGATATTCTCGAAAACGTGCGGCGCGGGATTTTGAATAGTGTGCTGCTTGTCGGAACCGGCGCGCTCATGAACACAATGGCAGTCTGCCAGGGACAGACGATCCCCGGTATCGCGCACGCCGTACATGTAGTCGGACATTCCGCGAAGGAGAGATAACCATGGGATATGTTTACGCGTTTCTCGTCGGCGGTGCGCTTTGTGCAATCGCGCAGGTTCTGATCGATAAAACCTCGCTCACACCGGCACGGATCCTTGTGGCGTATGTAGTCGCGGGCGTGATTCTGGGTGGTGTGGGGCTGTACAAACCGCTTGTCGAGCTTGCCGGATGCGGTGCGACGACGCCATTATCGGGGTTTGGCAATCTGCTCGCGGAGGGTGTAAAAAAAGCGGTTGACACGGACGGATTTGCCGGAATCTGGAAAGGCGGCATCACGGCGGCGGCAGGTGGGATCACAGCGTCCCTCTTTTTCGGACTGCTCGCAGCGCTGTTTTCCCGCAGTCGGCCGAAAGGATAATGGTTCTGCCTGTGGTCTTTCGGTCAAAAAACTGGTCATGCGCCAAGGAAAATGGAGCAAGCTCCGAATCGCGACAGTTGTAGTTGTGCAAGACGCACAATTTGTAGCCCACAAAATATACAAGTTGCACAATCCAAAGTGTGCCGTGTCGGATCGTTCGGTCATTAGGGAGAATTGAGGAAAAACCTATTGACTTTCCGGGAATTTAGAGTATAATATAGGTGTCGAAGGAAAAAGAAAAGAAACGCAAGCATCGGAAATGGCAAGTCCTCTTCGACATGGTAGATCCGATCGCGGAAAGCGCGTTTTGCAATGGCATCCACGGGATATGGACATTTCGCCTGTTCCCGGAATTTGAAAGGAGTGCATATTATGATCTGCAACAGCAAATATCTTTACAAAATCGAACTCGTCACGGCATCCGACGTCGCGGAATTCAACAAAATCGCAACCAAGTGCCCCGGCAATGTATACATCGTAAATGGTGAAAACGGCAAAAAGAAACTGAACGCAAAGAGCTTCCTTGGCGTCCATCTCGCAAGAATGGCGTGGAACGAAATCTATGTAGAAACCGACTTCGACTGCTACTTTGATTTCGAAAAGTTCATCTGCGAATGATTCTCCCCAACGAAGTTTTCTGAAAAAATTGAAAAAACGCTGCGTGTCCTCTTCCGGATGCACAGCGTTTTTTTGGTTTTCTTCCTTATATGGTACAGTAAAATACATACTTCTACAGAAATACGCAAAAGGCGGACACAATCCCTCACGTCGTGCCCACTTTTTGTGCAGTCGAACAATAGTTACCCTTGTAGTTTTTATGTTTTTTGACATTTTTTTCAATGCTTAACACATTATTCATTTTTATGTGGTATACTATGTTCATATCTCACCCGTACAAGGAGAAAGAACATGAAAAAGATCACCGCGCTGCTGCTCGTCGTCCTGATGCTGGCACAGCTTGCGTCCTGCGGCAGCGGCACCAATGAAGACGCGACCACCCCATCCGACACAACAAACACCGATATTGCAGTGAACACGGAAACCGAGACGGAGACGGAGGCAAAGCCGAATCTGCCGGAAAAGGATTACGGTGGGCAGGTGCTGCATATTCTCGCGGAGACAGATTTTGAAAAATTCGTCTTTGCCTCTGAATTGACCGGGGAAGCCGTGAATGACGCACTCTACAACGCCCGTACTGCTGTGGAAGAACAGTTCAATGTGTCTTTCGTCAATGACATTGTGGTAGCACAGTGTGACACCAAGACGACGGACAACACCATCAAATCTGGTGAGGACGCGTTCCTTTTTGCGCAAAACCACGACCGCACCACGGCAACCATGTCCCTAAACGGTTGGTTCTACGATTTCCATGAGCTGCCCTACATCGATCTCACAGCGGAATGGTGGCCGCATTTCACCGTGGACAGTCTGACCATCAACCACCAGATGTACTTCACTTCCTGCTTTATCAACTGGAACGGGCTTGCGCAAACCCGTGTCATTTTTGCGAATATGGATCTTTTGAACAACTTCAAACTTGCAAACCCGTTTGAAATGGTCTACAACAAGACCTGGACACTGGACAACTTCACTACCATGGTCAAAGATGTCTATGTGGATGTGGACGGCAACGGCGTACGCGACAAAACCGACACCTACGGCTTCTTCTTTGAGTACGATCCGTACTGCTGGCTGGAAGGCTTTGGCGTTGAGATCTACAAAAAGGAAGGCGCGGATTCCCCCATTATCACCCTCGACGCACTGGGCGACCGCACCGCCACACTGGTAGACAAGCTGCACACACTTGGGTACAGCGGCCTGCCGGGTACGTTTGTCACGCTCGGTTCCAACAAGGAAAACACCAACCAATGCGAGCTGTTCTCCAAAGGCAACGCCGTATTCGGGCTTGCCGGAATCGACGCGATGCTGACATACCTCACCGATTCCGATATCGATTACGCGATGCTGCCGCTGCCCCTGTTTGACGAGAACCAGTCCGATTACATCGGACCGTGCACAGACCGTCTGATTTATGTACCGATCACTGTACAGGACACGGAGCAGGCAGGGATTCTCTTAGAGGCGCTGGAATACCAGGGTTACAAGCTCGTGATGCCAACCTATCAGGAGAGCACACTGAAAAAGCGTTATGCAAACTCCGAGGATACCGCGAAAATGCTCGATATCGTGTTCTCCAACCGCGTCATCAGCCTGTCCTACCTCTACGGCAACATGTCCCTGAACCTTCTCAAAACCGTCGTGCCGGACAACACACTCGTCAGCTACGTGGAATCGGAATCGACAAAGGAACAAAAATACATCGATCAGGTCATCGCGCTGCATTCCAGTGACAAGACGAAATAAACGGATTATAAAAAAGTGGGCAGGCTCCAGCAGGGAGCTTATCCACTTTTTATTGTGTGCGATGGGCTATGGAACTGAGAAAATCACCGGTACCCATACGGGCAGCAGCCGATCGGGACGCAGTCGAGGCCGGTTTCGCGGCAGAGCCACGCGGCAAGCGTACGGCACACCGGGGCTTCGGTGTGGTAATGCCCTGCTTCCACGACGACGAGTCCCTCCTCCGCCGCGTCCGCCGCCATATTGTACCCGGCGTCTCCGGTGAGATACAGATCCGCGCCAATTTCCAGAGCCGCATTTACGAAATCCTTTCCATCGCCGCCGCAGAGCGCGATCTTACGCACCGGCTTGTGCGGATCGCCCGTAATGCGCACGTGCCCGGCGTCCAGCGCGTCCCGGATCAGATTCGCGTATTCACCCGCCTGTATCGGCTCCGCCAACGTGAAATATCGTCCGAGCGTGGGATTTTCCGCGTCGCCGAATGTACCCTCCGCCTGGTGCCACAGCGCCTGACAAAGCGCGTCGTTCACGCCATCGTCTCCGGCGTCCATACGCGTATGATACGACAGCACGGCAAGATGGTTCTCAAGTGCCAGAATCGCCTTCCGCCCGGTAAGCGTAGCAGGTGTGATCGCGTTCATCTTCCGAAACACAAGCGGATGATGCGTCACCAGCGCGTCAAAGCCGTTTTCAATTGCGTAGCGTATCACCATTTCCGCCGGATCGAGCGCCACAAGCACGCTCTGTATCGGGCGTGTCACGTCGTCGCACACCATAATTCCGTCGTTGTCCCATGGCGCTTTCAGATCCGGTGTGAATTTTCCGGAAAGCAGTCTATCCAGTTCCCCAACCGTCATAATTCTTCTCCTCTTCTTTTCGGTCGCGTCGCGTCGATTCCATGCGTCAGCGTTCCGTCATCATTCGTTGTAATTCCGCAAGCAGCGCAACCTCTGCCGATGTGTCCAACCCTCCGTCGATTCTGCCCTGCCGTTTTCGTTCCAGCGCGCGGCAGAACCCACGGACGTACGGGTCCCACAGCGGATCGTCCCGGTCCTGTTTGCCGAGCAACATTTCCGCCGCCGTGTAGGATTCCGTTTTTCCCGTGTATTCCGCGCAAAGGACCGCGTATACCTTGCCGTTCGCACGACACAGCCGTTCTTCCACAATCGAGTAGCCGTCCGCAAGCAATGCACTGCGCAGGTCGTTCCCATGCGACATCGGCTGCAGGACAAGGCGAAGCCCATTTCGCGGCAAAAACGCGCTTGCCCGCAGGATTTCCGCGATCAGTTCACCGCCCATACCGCAAATGCAAATATCCGTCACGCCGTATGCAGCCGGATCGAACGTTCCCAGCCCATTCGCCAATAAAAATGTGATCCTGTCGCCGACACCGTACGCGGACGCGTTCCGAATCGCGGCATCCAGCGGACCTCGGTGGACATCGCTTGCCACCGCACGTCGGCATTTCCCGGACGCAAGCAGCCAGATCGGTATGTACGCATGGTCGGTACCGACATCCCATACGACGCCACCATCTCCAAGCAGCGCGCAAGCCGTCCGCAATCGATTGTCCAGCGCCGGTTTCCGTGCGATTTCCGCTGTTTCTTCCATAGATTCTCTCCGATTCCAAAAAGCGACCCGTCCGACGGCATAGGGATCCCATAGTCCGTCAACGGATCGCTTCTTTTTGTCTGTTGTTTATTTCTTTTGCGCGAAGTATTCGTTCAGGGTCTTAACCAGCGCGTCCGCGTCTGTACCGTGTACGTCGCAGGCTTCCTCGATCGTCTCGCTGCGGGACACAGGACAATCGAGACAGTGCATGCCGATTTCCAGGAAAAATTCTCCCGTTGCTTCGTCGTAATCGATGATATCTCCAATGATGGTATCCTTGGTAACTTCCATGATATGAAAACTCCTTTATAATAGAGATTTTGTACGTATATTCTGCCCGCGCAGCGTTTTTCTATGCGGTCAGTTTGCTTTTTTCACAGCGTGATCCGGCAGGTCGATCTTACGGATATCCGCGCCCAAACCGCGCAGTTTGCCGCAGATGTCGTCGTACCCGCGCTCGATCAAGCGGCTTTCCGTGATCTCCGTCTGTCCGTTGCACATCAGCGCCGCGATGAGTACCGCGATGCCGCCGCGCAGATCGGTCGCCATCACCGGAGCTGCGGACAATGGCGCGCCGCCCTCTATGGTAACGATCCGTCCCTCGACCTTGATCTGTGCGCCCATGCGCCGCAGCTCCTCGACGTAACGGAACCGGTTCTCAAAAATGCTTTCGTTGATGTAGCTGACACCTTCGGCACGCAGCAACAGTGCCGTCATTTGCGGGTGCATATCGGTCGGAAATCCGGGATACGGCAGGGTTTTCACGCTGGTACGGCGGATTTTGCCCGTGGAGGTCACATGTACCGCTTCGTCAAATTCCTCTACATCCACACCAACCTCCAAAAGCTTTGCCGTGATCGACTCAAGATGCTTGGGGATGACGTTGCCGATGCGCACGGAACCGCCTGTCGCCGCTGCCGCCACCATGAACGAGCCTGCCTCGATCATATCGGGAATGATCGCGTAGGAACAGCCGTGCAGCTCTTTGACGCCGCGGATCTTGATCACATCCGAGCCGGCGCCGCTGATGTTCGCACCGCAGGTATTGAGAAACTGCGCGCAGTCCACTACATGCGGTTCGTGTGCCGCGTTGTCGATGATGGTCACGCCCTCGGCAGTCGCCGCGGCGATCATAATGTTGATGGTCGCGCCGACGCTGGACACGTCAAAAAAGATATTTGTGCCGTGCGCGCCGCCCTTCGATTGGATATCGATGTAGCCGCCCTCGATGCTGACCTCGCCGCCCAGTGCCTCAAAGCCCTTGATATGCTGATCAATGGGACGCACGCCGAAATCGCATCCGCCGGGCAATCCGACTCTCGCCTTTCCGAAACGACCGAATTCCGCGCCGAGCAGATAATACGAGCCGCGCAGCTTGCGGACAAGAGAATAGTCCGATGTACCGGGAGTGAGATTGGTGCAGTCGATCTCATAGGTCGTACGGTCGAGCCGCCGGATTTCCGCACCCATACCGCGCAAAATCGAAAACGAGCAGCCAATGTCGCTGATATTCGGAATATTTTCAAGCACTACCTTGCCGGGAACGAGCGCACAGGCGTAGATAATCGGAAGCGCGGCGTTTTTGGAGCCGCTGACCTCCACACTGCCCATCAGAGGCACGCCTCCATGAACCACAATTTTCTCCATGAAACAAGCACCATGCCTTTCCATTCAATCCTAAAAACTTTCTATACGTCCAAAAAACATCCGCCGTCCGGAGAAAAAGCATGCGCCGGAAACAGCGCCGCGTCCTCTCCGCGGGAAATCCACTCTGTTGGTTTTACGTCGATGCGGCAAGCGGCCACTCCATCGCGTCTTTCTTCCGCATACACCACCATATCACCATATATTATAACAGTTTATCGCCCGTATGGAAAGAGTTTTTTGCAGGATTTTCATATTTTTCATACATTTTGGTATTGTTACCTATTTTATAGCACTTTCACGCACCAATTCTTGTGTATAGCGTGCCATCCAATCGATTGAAAACCAGCGTACCATAGGTATCCGTTTCAATGCGGATACACGGAATGAGGCAGAAATTTCCATCGTCCGGCAGAAAATAGAGAGAATAGCTATGGGCAATCTCCGTAATCCGAATTTTCTCCGGCACACCGTATCCACCGGCGGCGACAACGCGCTTCATCATATACAGAATATTCGTAATATCGGAAACTTGTGTCACATAGGACTCCCCGAATGTCAGGAAGCACCATTTTCCTCTCGCCTCTGTCACTTCGCCATCTTCGATCACGCAAATCATGTTATTTTCCGTAATCTCCACGCCATCGATTCTGCGCAGGCACCGCACATACACCGCACCGGACGCGTCACATCGGATATCTGCGACCACGGTCTCGATCGATGGCGAAGCGCTTCTCCGGGACAATCCGCCGTCTCCCTTTTCGAGAAACGAGCGCGCGATTTCGGCATACGCGTCGTACTGGGTATCGGTCACCACGGAAAATGCAGTAAGCACGGCATCGGAAAAGTGCTCGTCCAGTCTTTCCTCCGCATCCGCACGGCGATAGTGGATATGGAAATCGGTACCAAACGTGGTCAGATCCCCGTTGTAGTGGAGATACAGCATTCCGTCCGGCACCGCGAAAGCGTTTCTGATCTCGCTTTCGGTGAGACGGTACGCCGTGTTCTCGTCGTTGTCGGAGCCCATATAGATCACGCCGCCCTCTCGTTTCCGCGACACCTGCGACGGCGTCAATGTAATTCCATCCTCCGCCAGAGTCGCGCAGAGATCCGCGATTGCCGTCTCCGGAATATAGTAGACATTCCGGTACAGCCGTATAAGCACCACGACCAGCACCAGCACCGCAACGGCAAGGGTAACGGTCAGCATCCGGTAAATATTCCGTTCCTTCATCCGTGCACCTCCGTGACCACACGCGCCCACTGCGGAAAGATTGACTGCGTGCTGAAATCCGCTTCGTACACGAGAATGGTATTGCCGTAGCCCAGCATGGGACGAATACCGTTTTCCGCGTACACGACGCTGTATTCTCCGATACTGCGCACCGCGATGGCGGCAATTTCCATGGAGACAAGACGGAAATCCTCCGAAAACACAAAAACAGCGGCATGCGGACAGTTCTCCAGCAGCAGATTGTCAAAGGTATAAGAGAACGTGAGTCGGATTCCGTCCGTGCTTTTGGAAACGTCCGTCAGTGTGATCCCGGCGTCCGCTCCGGCACAGTATGGCTGTAGAGAACGCAGGGTCTCGATCACCGTCCACGCGCCGCGCAGCAGGTCGAGCGACGTATAGCTGTCACTGTAGCCAATGATGTGCGAAAGCTCCAGACCGCCGTCCGCGTTTGCCGTATATTGGAACGAATCGGCACCCAGGCGCAGGATCCCGTGATTCTCGACCAGGGTCAGACCGCCGTCCTTTTCCTCGCGACTTGCGAGCTTATCCGGATTGTACCCAAGCAGGCGGGCAAAGGAATCTGTGTGATCCTGTCGGTTGCGCAGCATCGTCCCCATCTCGTCGCCAACAATCATACCGCGCGTACGCATCCGTTCGAGAAACACGATCTCATACGGATCATCGTACACATTGTCTCCCGCTACCTCCTCCGTATGCGCAAGCTCCGCGGCGAAGGCAAAGCGATAGAAATGGCTGCGGAAGCTCTCCTGCCACTCCGCCCACTTCTGCACCGTCGGATACGCTTCTCCCATTTCCGCCGTGCATGTGTAGCGCAGCCAGCCGCCGTCCGTACTCTCCAGCAGGACTGTATATTTGCCGCCCGGCGTGATCTGGAGAAAAAGGCGTCGGATGGAGGAAAACAGCTCCGCGCGCGTATATGCCTCCAACGCGTCTGTTCCGGCACTCGCGGCTGCACACGCGGCGATATACGTTCCCGGCAGCGCGGTGTGATACTCGATGACGAGCATCTGCTCCTGCATATCCGGACCGTTCGCGGCGGTGTACGGCTCCGCAGCCAGGGCGTCGGCAATCCAGGGTGCTAAAGCTGTGTAGATTTCCTCGATCACGCTGTCGCCAGCCGCGATCCCCTGTTTTTTCCCCTCGGTCACGATTCCGATGAAGGATGGCAGAACGCTGTTGCCGACAGACGCGGTATTCGTTTCACCGGAGGTCAGAGAGGACAGCGAAAACGGCGCGCTTCCGTATAAAGTGCCGCTGGTCACGCCGGTCATCATCACCACCGCGAGCATTAGAGCGAACAGAAGGACAATGGAAATGCCGATACCGATCAGCCACGGCAGTGCGGATTTCTTTTTCATGCCGTGCCGCCTCCCTTCGGCTCCGGATTTTTCAACCTGCAGACAAACGGCAGCTCAATGGTAACCGTCGTTCCCTCGCCGAGCGTACTCTGCATGGAGATCCTGCCGCCGTGCGCCTCTGTCAGCTCCTTCGCGATGGCAAGACCGAGTCCGGTGCCGCCCGCGTCCGAGGTACGGGATTTTTCCACCCGATAGAACCGCTCAAAGAGATGCGCCATATCCTCCCTGGGAATACCGACGCCGTTGTCCGCGATGATGATATGCAGGAATTTCTCAGTTTTGCCGATATGAATGTCGATCTTCCCACCGTCCGGGGTATATTTGTTGGCGTTTGTCAGAATATTGATGACGACCTGCTCCAGACGCTGCCGGTCTCCGGTGATCGCGGGGATGTCCGGCTCCGATTCGATGGTCACGGTGTGGCTGTGCTCCTCAAAATCCTTTTTCATCACAGCACACAATCGGCGGACGGACGCGACCATGTCAAAGCTCTCGATATTCCAGCGTGTTCTTTGGTTGTCGAGCCGAGACAGCGTCAGCAGATCCGATACGATCCGGGTCATGCGGTCGCATTCGGTGAGAATGTAGTCGTCGAGGAAGAAATTGCGCGTGTCCTCATCCATGGAAGGATCCTCTAAGATTGTTTCCGCCGCCGATTTGATGGAGGTCAGCGGCGTGCGCAGCTCATGGGACACATTCGCGACAAATTCCCGCCGGCTCTGGTCGAGCTCGTACCGTCCGGTCACGTCATGCGCAATTACGATACAGCCGGGCAGCATTTTGCCGTTTTCCGCGTACCGGATGATCCCGAAGCTCACGTCGTACACCTTTCCGCCGCAGATACGATCCCGGAAAACAAAGCCGTCGCGATTCCGTTCCGCCGCGGCATCGGGAGAGGTCAGACGGATTGTGGCGCCGGAGAGCACCAGCGGAATATCCATCGCCTCAAAGCAGTCCTCCAGGCTCATCGTGCCCTCACGCGCGCCGGAAAGAATCGATTTTGCGGAATTGTTGGCGTGCAGCAGCTTGCCGGATACCGTGAACGTGAGGATCGCGTCCTTCATGCAGCCGAGGATCATCTCCAGCTTTTTCCTCTCCCCGGACACCTCATCGAGCGTTTCCTTCAGTCTGTCCTTCATGGCGTTGAAGTTCTCGGTCAAAACACCCAATTCGTCGCGGGAGTTGACCTCGATCTCCGTGTCGAATTTTCCCATAGCCACCAGCTGCGTACCGCGGGTCAGGCTCTGAATCGGAGAGGTGATCGCCTTTGCCAAAACGAACGCGAGTAAGATTGAGAAGAAAATGCCGACGAGCATTGCCTGCAAAATGATGGAAAACAGCGTTTGGTTGAGCTGCCGCATTTCGTTCATGGAATCCTTGACATAGACGATGCTGCCGCCGCCCAGGACCACCGCCCAGTCCGCGTATTCCGAGCCGCTTATGACATGGTTCTCGTTTGTTCCGCCGATCGCGGAGAGCAGATTCGGTGTGATCGCAAGGGTCGCGCCAAGCTCCGTATCGGACGCCGCCAGAGTATCCCCAGCGTGGTTCAGAATGTAATAGTTGCGGTACTGATCGATGCCGAGAATGCTGCCGTAGGTACTGCAAATGGCACGCAGATCCTCCGCCGCGTTCTCATTCTCTCTGTCCGCCTCCTCCAATTCCTCGCGCAGTACACTGTCCGCGGCAAAGCACTCCTCCATCTGCGTGGCAAAGGTCTTTGTATAGTACGTCGACACGCCGTTTATCAGGATCGCGGAAACGGCGCTCATCACCGCGATGATGAAAATGAGAAGAATGAGAACAATTTTGAAGTACAGGCTCCGGAACACCGCTTCCGCCTCCTTTCCGAGATGATTCGATCCGCTTTAATGCTTTGCCAGATAATAGCCGACGCCGCGCTTGGTCATGAGATACTCCGGGTGGCTCGGGTCCGCCTCAATTTTCGACCGGATCCGGAAAACCGTCACGTCTACGGTGCGGATATCGCCGTAATAGTCGTCGTAGCCCCAGATCTCCTCGAGCAGCTGCTCCCTGGAATACGCCTTGCCGACGTTGGACGCCAGAAACGCGATGAAATCGTAATCCTTCTTGGACAGCTCAATGGACTCGCCCGCCTTCGTCACAAGATAGTGTGTCCGGTCGATGACAAGCTCCCCGACGGTGATGACCCCCGCGTCCGCCTTTTGCTCCCGTACGACCTCGCCGGAGGTGCGTCGGATGTTCGCGCGGATCCGGGACATCAACTCCTTGAAAGAAAACGGCTTTGTCACGTAGTCGTCCGCGCCTGTGTCCAGACCGAGAATTTTGTCTTTTTCCTCTTCCCGCGCGGTCACAAAGATGATCGGCACCTGGCTGACAAGCCGTATTTTTTCGCAAACCTCAAAGCCGTTCATCTTCGGCAGCATGATGTCGAGCAAAATGAGATCGTACCCGCCGCCTATCGCCTCTGCAAGCCCCGATTCGCCGTCGTACGCAATCTCGCAGTCGTAGCCTTCCTTTTTCATGTTATAGGCAAGCACCTGCGCGATCTTTTTTTCGTCCTCCACAATGAGGATCTTTTTCTTTTCGTTTTCCATTCGCAAATACCTCCTTTGCTTTCTGATCTGTATGCATGAACAAGCCCTTACCGCGCCGTCAGGGTAGCTGCGGCGTAGCTCGGATTGTCCGCAAGAAGCTGTGCCAAAAGCGCCAGCATCCGCTGCGAACAGCCGTCCAGACCGACCCACAGTACGACTCTGTCGTGCGTCTCCAGCCATTCGACAAGCTGCGCATATACGCTGTCGGGATTGGTGCGGCTGTCCACGGTAAAATCCGGCTGTACCACGGTATATCCCGCCTCTGCTGCCACGATGGTTTCCGTCTCGGACAGATTGCCGCACAGAACGGACAGTCTGCGATAGGTTTCCGCAGCGAGGGCATCGTTGACTGTCTCCGCGTCTGTCACATTGTCTGCCGTTACCGCGCATGCACCGGAGAGAAGAGCCGTCCAGCGCTCCTCCGTTGGCGTGTCTTCATCAAAGAGATACGTCACCGTAACGCCGCAGTAGCGCAGCCAGTCTAACTCCCATCTCGCGTGGATACCGCCCGCAAAGACCACGATCTGTTTTTCGGTGCCGTCCGTTTCCATATCGGCTTCCGTATCCGTCACGTCGGTATCGCTCTCGGACGTGCGATTCGCCTCGACGAGCTCTGTGATACTGCGCCGCGCTTCGCCGTTCGACAGCCGCAGAACCGTCTCTCCGGAAGCGTTTTCGCCATATTCCGCCGTCAACTCCAGAATATCGCAGATCCAGTCCGCCTGCAAATAATAATAGCCGTTCTGTCGGAAAATCGCCACATCGCGCACGATCTCGCCGTTCACCGCAGCCACGCGGTCGTCGTAGAGGATCGACGCGTACACCACGCCGTTTTGTGTATCCGCGTAAAGCAGGAGATTGTCGCCCGCATGCGTTTCCACCGTGACAGTGTCGAACATGGTCAGAATATCAAGCGGGATATAATATTGTCCGTTTTTGAAGATCAGCGGCGCGCCGTTGTCCTTGTACCAAACGTCGTCGTTGTGGTACAAGGTCGGATCCTGCCAGCCGAATGCCGCGGACGGGATCCCGCCCATCCCGCAAAGGAGCGCCAAAACGCTCAGCCACGCGAGGAGGCGTCTTTTATTCCGCCGCATTTGCGCCCTCCGTTTCCGTGCGCAGATGGTACGCCACCGCCAGATCGACCACCATGCCGTAGCTGCGGGAGCCTTCTGTCGTCCCCTGCATTTTCAGATACGTATCGTTGACGGTATCGCTCACATCCGCCGCCACGTTGTCGCGGTATTTGTCGAAAAAGGCGCTGTAGCACTGCAGGTCGTACCGCACGCGAATGTCCAGACCGGAGACAAGCTGCTTATACAGCTCCGGTGAGGCGGAATAGAGCGGCGAGACCAGGTATTCGTACATGCTCAGGTAGCCGCTGTACTGCATAAACGGGTCGTCTGACGCGATGCATACGAGATAGGCGATGAAATTCGCTTCGTTCTCACGGGCAATGCCACGCTGGTGCGCCATTTCATGCGCCGTGGTATAGACGTTCACGTAGTCGGGATAGTTCGTGTTGAGATTCGCCTCCCCAGTGAAGTAGGTGTATACGCCGGAGATATGCGTGTATGTCATGAGCGAGGACAGCGTGATCTGTTTGACCGGCGCGCGCAGTACCGGCAGAAAATCGTACTCCCCCGCCAGCTTTTCGTACGCTTCAAGACAGTATTCCACCGTTTGGCTGTGATCATACGGGCGCACAGAACCATGCTCCGATACGACGATCACCTGAGCTGCTAAGGTATTCAATCGGTCACGGACGATCACCGCCGTATCGTACAGTTCCTCCGCCGAGACCTTTTCACGTTCGATGCCTAGCTTTTTGTCGATCGTCGGCGCGCGGTATCCGGCGGCAAAGGTCAAAACGAACAGACCGTAGAACAACGCGACAAGGGAACACAGTCCCGCGATGGTGCGCCAGAGGTACCGTGTGCCGCGCGACGCTTTGCGCATACATACGACAAACAGGCACGGCACCGTCACCGGTAGCGTCAGCACAACGCACTCCGCGAGAGAAAACGGAATCCACGCGGTCAGATGCGCCGTCAAGCTGCGAAAAAACGCGGAAACAGTCGTGTTGAAGGCGTCCGCAAAGGCAGCGGAGGTGAGAAATCCGATATGGCAGGCGCCCATGGCTGCAGCGAACAGGAAAAACCACAGGGACGCGCCGGGAATATACCGCGTGACGCGGCGATAAAGCTTGCGCATGGCAATCGTTCCTTTCATTTGGTATAGAGAGAACCATACGCGGGGTATGATTCTCGTGCGCACAGGCGCTCCGCTTCCGCAAGCACCTCCGTGACCGCAAATCCGGCGACGGTAAGCAGTGCGCGTATGTCGTCCGGCAAAGGGGCAGTCACCGCGATTCGCTCTCCGGTATCCGGGTGCGGGAACGTGGTTTTCCACGCGTGCAGGGCATGCCGGGCGATATGGAGATCCGTCTGCCCGTACAGATCGTCTCCCGCGATCGGACAGCCCATACCGGCAAACTGTACGCGGAGCTGGTGCGTGCGTCCCGTGATCGGATGCGCAACGACAACGGCATAGCCGCCGGAGACCATGACAGTATGGTAGGCAGTTCGCGCAATTTTGGCGTCCGGTGTGGACGGATCGGTCTCCTCCCGCTCGATGATGCTTTCCGCGCGTCTGTGCATATAGGTTTCCCGCAGCCCGCTCGCCGGCTCCGGTTTTCCGCACAGCACGGCGAGATACGTTTTGCAAATCTCCCCGGTCGTCATCGCCTTGTACATTTTATAGGAAGCGTCGCGGGTATTTGCAGTGAGCATACAACCGCTGGTATCGCGATCGAGGCGGTTGACCGGGCGGAACACATACGGCTTGTCCCGATACCGCCATGCCAGCGCGTTGGATACGGTGTCCCTCTGGTGTCCGAGCGACGGATGCGCCGGCATGCCAAACGGCTTGTTGACCGCAGTGACGTACGCGTCCTCATAGAGAATTTCAATAGGCAGCTCCACCGGCAGCGTATAGGGACTGATATCCGCCGCAGTGTCCTCCACGGCAAGGGACAGCTCCTCTCCGACAGAGAGCACATGACGTACGGTACGGAAAGCGCCGTTTACGAGAATACCGCCTTCGGAAAACTTGAGCTTCTTCAAAAGATTGGAGGAATAGCCAAGCTCACGTGTCAGCACCTCGCGGATCGTTTTTCCGGCATATCGCTCGTCAATGACAATTTTCACGATTTCCCTACCTTTATTAAAAAATATAGCACCACAGACGCGCGGCGGTCGAAAAAGGACAGAGGCGCGGTCATTCCTCCAGATTGCGCCAATAGCTGTAATATGCGACGATGGTGCGCTCCTCGCCGCCGTGCTCTATATCGGGTGCCGTGATGACCACTCCCTCCAGGGAGAGCAGTTCCCACGCGGACAGGTCGAGAATTTTTGTGCGCAAAACGATGTCCTGACTGGCAAACACAATGAGTTCGTCGTCCCGACACACGATGGAGCCGGATTTTGCCACCACTTCCTCAATGCCGTTTATCTTCTCCGTCACGCATTTCAGGCTTTTTCCGTGTAAATACGCCGCGAGGTCACGTTTATAGCGCTTGCTGTCCGGATTCTTGCTCCGCGTCCACGATTTACCCTTCTTTTTATTGAACATAATCCCCTCATTCAGCACATGTTTTTCGTGCAACATCACGAAATTTAAGAAATTGGTAAAACACTATTGCATTTTTTGTAATTTATGCTATTATGATTAGACTGTAAGGTGTGCCGTGACGACCGCTTCCACGCTTTTTCACGCGGAAATCCGCCAGGAAATCGCGTCGCAACGTTCGTCGACACATGCTCTACAGCATTATAGCACAAAAGCGACCCGGTGTGAATAGTTATCCGGAAAAATTTACACAAAAGACGCAAGGCAGCGCGGAGAAGCCCGAAATTCCGCGCATACGCCGCCTGTCTGCGCGCTTTGTTGGTTTTTTCGCGTCCGCTTTGCTGCCATCTGTCACATCGGTCAATCCATCCTGAGAAAGAAAGCCCGTAATTGCGCGGGCGCGGAGAGAAACTTATGCTTCCGTTAGACAATTTATCAGAGGCGGCGACCAGAGCCCTCGTGGAACACGGTCTGTCGCCGGACGACATGGCGGTCGCGCTGCAGCTCGATCTGGATTTCGATGGGAATTTCGGGGAAAGCTGGCTCGTCTACTGTCAGTCCACGCATTCCCTGATCCGTTTGCTCGCCGACGCGGACTCTATCCCGAAGGCAAGCGACACAAAGCACCATCACCACACGCACGAGGACTACGACCACTTCGGCCAGATCCCGCCGGCACAGTACGTAGCCTACCACGATGAATATTCCTTCACCTATTTTTCGGATATGATCGTGGACACCCTCATGTCCTCCAACCGGTTCCTGCTGCTGAAGCACGACACGCCACGACCGGACACGACCGGCATGGATCACGACCAGACCGAGGAAACGCTTCTCGCATGGAACAAGGACGCCGTCACCGAGATCGCCGCGTACTGCACCAACTCTAAAAGGCAGCGGCTGTTTGCCTTCCGGGAAATCGTGGAACGGCTGGAACGCGGCGACACGGTTACGGAGGACGACCAGATCTTCGAGCAGTTCAACGCGAAGTGCCCGAAATGCGGCAGGAAGTACGAAAACCAGTACCGCCGCGTCTGCACCTACTGCTCCAAAAAGGGCGACATTGTCAAGCGGCTGCTCCAATATTTTCTTTCCTTCAAGTGGCAGCTTGTGACCGTGCTGCTCTGCATGTTCGCAACCTCCGCCATCTCCCTGATCTCCCCGATCATCAACGGTAAGATCCTCTACGACCGCGTCATAGATTCGCACGGCGTATGGCACACGACCACCAAGCTGTTCATCGTGCTGTCCGTGATCGTCGGCATCGCACTCTTATCTCTCGCCATCAATATCACCCAGAACCGCGCGAACGCCAAGATGTCCACGCAGGTGTCGAAGAACATGAAGCAGAACATCTTCAACGCCATGCTCCATCTTTCTCTCTCGTATTTCAACAACAACCCCACCGGACGGCTCATCAACCGCGTCAATTACGATGCCGATCGAATCCAGGCGTTCTATATCGACGGTGTACCGAACTTCATTGTCAACTCCTTAAACTTCATCGGTCTGACGATCTTCCTCTTTCTCCTGAACTGGAAGCTCACGCTTATCGTCTTTATCCCGGTGCCGCTCATCATCGTGATCTTCCGCGTGTGTCTGCCCCGGCTGTGGCGTATGTACTCGAGACAGTACCGCGCCTCCTCCAGCATGAACGCCATGCTCGGAGACTCCTTAAACGGTGTGCGCGTCGTCAAAGCGTTCGCGAAGGAATCCGAGGAAACCAACCGCTTCTACGGCTATTCCGAACGGCTCTACAACGCCAACCTCAAGGTCAACATCACCACCCTCACGATCTTCCCGCTCGTCAGCCTTCTCATCGGTATGTCCTCGCAGGCCATCTGGGGCTTCGGCGGACTGTCCGTCATGGGCATGGATATGACCTACGGTGACTTCACCACCTATCTCGGCTACATCGGCATGATCTTCGGTCCTCTGCAGTTCTTCTCGACCTTCACAAACCAGATCACCGACACCATCAACGCAGCGCAGCGTATGTTCGAGATTCTCGACATGGTGCCCGAAATCATGGACGCGCCGGACTGTGTGGACATGCCGGAATTTAAGGGCGATATCCACTTCGACAACGTATGCTTCCACTACAACCCGAACCGTCCGATCCTCAAGGACGTGAACATCACCATTCACGCCGGGGACAACATTGGGCTCGTTGGTCATACGGGCAGTGGCAAGAGCACCATCGCAAACCTCATTACCCGTATGTATGACACGATCTCCGGCACGATCACCATCGACGGCGTGGACATCCGCAAAATCAAGCTGTCCTGCCTCCGGAAGAACATCGCCATCGTATCGCAGGAAATTTTCCTGTTCCGCGGCACCATCGCCGACAATATCCGCTATGCCCGCCCGGACGCCACCATGGAAGAGGTCATCGCAGCCGCACGTGCCGCCAACGCACACGACTTTATCGTCCGTATGCCGGAGGGCTATGAGACAGAGGTCGGCAGCGGCTCCCGATCTCTCTCCGGTGGTGAAAGGCAGCGTGTTTCCATTGCCCGCGCGCTTCTCATGTCTCCTTCGATCTTAATCCTGGACGAAGCGACTGCCGCCATGGACACCGAAACCGAACGGCTCATCAGCGACGCGCTCACAAAGCTCATCAAGGGACGCACCTGCATCTCCATCGCGCACCGTCTCTCCACCTTAAAGGACTGCAACTATCTGTTCGCCATCGAAAACGGGGAGATCGCGGAGGAAGGCACACCCGATGAGCTGCTTGCCAAGGGCGGCGTATATTACAAGCTGTATATGCTCCAGAGCGAGGCTATGAAGAAGGTTCTCGCCGGTATGTAACAGACCGTACACATAGAATCCAATGAAACGGACACCGGACAAACCGGTTATGGTGACAATTATGAATACAAGCGAAAACACAAAGCTCACGCCGAAGGATACGGAACAGAAAAAAACCGCGGCGGACGCAAAGGAAACCCAGAAAGACGGAAAAAACGATAAAAAAGCTACCGTCGCGGCAGAGAACCAGAAGGTCGTCGAAGCCGCCAAGAAATCCGAGGATACAACGGACGGCGAAGAGGAAGAAGTCAACGCGGACGAGCTGTTCAAGCACCGCGAATCCATCAACCTCACGCCGGAAAACGCGTGGTTTTCTCCCTCCACCGGCGGGCTGATCTCCTTAAAGATCATCAACGCCGAGGGTGTGGAGGAAAGTTTTGAACGCGTGGTGATCCGCCGGTCGTTCCCGGTCACGGCTCCCGATGAATTTCTCTCCGTACGCGAACCGGATTCCCGTAAAAACGGCCGCGGCGCGGAGATCGGCATGATCCGAAACATCCACATCTTCGACGAGGCGACGGTGGATCTGTTGAACGCAGAGCTGGAGCTGCGGTACTTCACGCCGGAGATCAAGAGAATCCTCTCCGCGAAGGAAAAGTTCGGCTACTGCTATTGGGAAGCGGACACTACGGCTGGCGTGGTCTCGTTCGTTCTGAACAATCCGTACTCCAACATCCGCATTCTGGAGGACAAGCGCATTTTCATCTCGGATATGGACGGCAACTGCTTTATCATCCCGGATCCGAAAAAGCTCGACCGGCAAAGCTACAAGTATATCGAGATCTACATTTGACGTATACCCGCGCGTCATCAAATTACGAGGTAAAACTACATGAAACTGATGTATGATCTCCCGGAAGTGGATGCCGCCGCGTTGGAAGCGGTATCCGCGGGAGAAAAGCTCATGTACTGCGTTCCCTTCAACATGTATGAAGACCGCTTCGTCAAAGGGTATACGGCAGTTACACCCAAGCACATCTACTGCATCCTCGACGGCAAGGTTCTGAAAACCGTAGAGCTGTCCCGCTGTACGGTGTTCCAGACGGAGGTTCTCTACGGAAACTGCGCCTTCTACGGCGTCATCGACGGCGTCACAACGCTCATCTGCCGGTTCCAGTCCGGACGCAACCTGCCGCGGTATTCCGTGCTTGTCAACGCGTGCGAGGCGTTG
The DNA here is from genome assembly GCA_934433485.1 of uncultured Eubacteriales bacterium. Lineage (GTDB taxonomy): Bacteria > Bacillota > Clostridia > Oscillospirales > CAG-272 > UMGS1696. The sequence continues at coordinate 144,128 of CAKRZR010000002.1, forward strand.
GCGGAAAAGTCGCGCACCGGAGAGGATCCGGGTGAACCGATCGTCAACACCGAACGGGAGCGGTTCTGCCCGAAATGTGGCCGTCCGTACTTCTGGGGTACGACGATCTGCCCGTTCTGCCGGGATACAAAAGAGGTGTACAAGAAACTCTGGGCGCTTACTAAGGGTCTGCGACTCATGCTCTTCTTCCCGCTCTTTGTCTCTGTCATCTCGCTGGCGATCCAGTTCATCCTGCCCGCGATTCAAAAGGTAGCCGTAAACGATTACATCACGAACGAAGCCATCCGTCCGGTAAAATCGCTTACGGACCCCAATCTGCACGCCTTCGTCGCGATTTTCGTCGCCATCATCTCCATCGATCTGATGCAGCGCGCGCTCGGCGTTATCCAGAGCAGACTGTCCGCTATCTCCGGCAACAAGTTCACGCTGATGATGCGTACGCTGCTCTATGAAAAGATCCAGACGCTGTCTATCGCGTCGATTTCCCGCCGTTCCACCGGCGACCTGATGGGTCGTATCAACAACGATGTCAACGTGGTGCAGGCATTCATGACCGGACAGCTGCCGAGTATCTTCACGCAGGCGTTCTCGTTCATTCTCGCGCTGATCTTCCTTTTGATCCTCGACCCGGTGATGAGCCTCTTCGTCTTTGTACCGATCCCGCTCGTCGTGTATCTCGTATACAAATTCTGGTCCACCATGCAGAACCGGAACCGCAAAAACTGGGTACTCGGCTGGCACGTCAATTTGTTTCTGCAGGACATTCTGAACGGTATCCGCGTGGTCAAGACGTTCGGCAACGAGGAGAGCGAGATTGAGCAGTTCAATTATCGGACCAACCGTTCCGCCAAGCAGTCCCAGGCAAACGCGATCTTATTCGATACCGTCTTTCCGCTGCTTGCCTTCGCGGTCCGTTTCGGCAGCTACCTGATCCTGTTCTACGGAAACTACAAGCTGTTCACGGGTGCTATGAACTACGGTGATCTGCACCAGTTCAACTCCTACGCGAACATCATCTACGGACCGCTGCTCTACATCACGTCGATCCCGCGAAGCATCTCGAACTTTCTCACCTCACTTGGTAAGGTATTGGAAATCCTTGAGGAGTCCCCAGAGGTTTCCGATATCGGGCTGCCAATCGATATTTCCATCGAAGGCGACATTTCCATCCGCGATGTGACCTTTGGCTACGACACGTACAATCCGGTGCTGGAGCACATCAGTGTGGACATCAAGAAGGGTGAGATGATCGGTATCGTCGGTCACTCCGGCTGCGGCAAAACGACGCTGATCAACCTCTTGATGCGCCTCTATGACGTGAACTCCGGAGAGATCCTCATTGACGACGTCAATATCAAGGACATTTCCCAGAACGCGCTCCGTTCGCAGATCGGTGTTGTGCTGCAGGAAACGCACCTGTTCTCCGGCTCGATCCGCGACAACATCAAGTACGCAAAGCCGCTTGCCAGTGATGAGGAAGTGGTCGCCGCCGCCAAGCTCGCAAACGCGCACGATTTCATCGTGAATCTGCCTGAGGGCTACAACACCATGGTTGGTGAAAAGGGATATTCCCTCTCCGGTGGTGAACGGCAGCGTATCGCCATTGCCCGCGCGCTGATCCACAATCCAAAGATCCTGATTCTCGACGAAGCGACCGCCGCGCTTGATACAGAGACGGAAAAGCTGATTCAGGACGCGATCAACAAGCTGACAAAGAACCGCACCACGTTCGCCATCGCGCACCGACTGTCCACCCTGCGCAACGCGGACCGGCTGATCGTGCTCGACAAGGGGCATCTCGTGGAATGCGGCACGCACCAGGAGCTGCTGGAGCTCAAAGGCTTCTACTGGCGGCTCGTCATGGCACAGCGTCAGGATTCCGGCATGACGAAAAAGCTCCCTCCAAAGCATGCTACGGCGTAAGGTTTGATACATACCCTGGGGGAAACCTTTTTTGAGAAAAAGGTTTCCCCCAGCCCCCTTTCCAAAAAACTTTATACAAAAAGAAGCTGTACGTCTGTGCGAAATCGGATGTACAGCTTCATTTTTGGAAAACAGGCGTCGTTTGTCTGACGCCTGTTCTGGCTATCTTATGTTTGTTTACCGCACGTCAAAGGAGAATACATGCACTGTATCGGACGCGGCTTCCGCCCATGTCGCGATCGGGAGGAATGTGATCTCCGTGAATCTGCCCTGCACCGGCACGTTTACGCACTGGCGGAGGTTGCAGGTCTCATCCGCGAGCACCACGGTCTCGCCGGATTCTGTTTTGCCTTCAATCCGGTACGCGCGCAGGAGGGTTTGCGGCATGGTCATGGTCGGGCTTTCCGGAACGATGTTCGCGCGCATGGTATGGCGTTTTTCGCACCAATCGCCGGGAACGGTCTTGCGATCGAGGTCGGAATCGAGGGCGAGGTGAATGTTTGCTATCGCCGCGGCACCGTCAAACGCGTAGGTCACCGGCTTCCCGAGTGGCATAAATACGCCGTTTTCGTCCGGTCCATAGGTGTGGTTGTTGCGATCCATACCATTACGGAGATTGTCGATATTCTCCGCCTCTGCCGTCAGCCGTGCGTTTTTCGTGACATCGGACATGGTGCGGCGGAATCTTGGCAGGAAGCAGCCTTCCTCCATGAGCCGTTCCTGCAAAATACCCAGCTTTTCCGCGTAGACCCCGTGCGGTGTAAGCGAAAACTCTCTCGCGATATTGGCAGCGCATCCGACTGCCTCGCCGAGCAGCGCACAGGTCGCCATCACACGAGCGGAGCTCATTGCGGCGTGCGTCATGGAGATATTGCGGCCGGCGAAATAGAGATTGTCGATGTTGCGGGAATAGAGACAGCGGTACGGGATCCCATACGGCGCCGGTGTGTGTCCCCAAATGTTCGGGTTGCCCGCGTGGTAGAAGCCGTTCGGATGGTGATCGTCCAGAGGCCAGCCGCCAAACGCTACGGTATCCGGGAAATCACCGCCGGAGAGCACGTCGGTCTGCGTCATGATATATTCGCCCATCATCCGGCGGGATTCGCGCTTGCCGGGCAGGAAACCGAGGAAGTCAAGCGTCCAGTAATCACCGTCCGGCACCTCGCCGCTGTTCTTGATGTAATCGACCATACCATATGCCAGCGCGACCAGCTCATCTCGCACTTCCTCCGTATCGCCGATGGAATCACGGTTGCCGCCCAGCTCCAGGTACCAGAAATTCTCCCCGGTCGCCTGCATATTCGGTCGGCGCAGCTTGATCACCTCCGGTGTCATCTTAACAATCCAGTCGGGTGCGATGAACTTGGTGGGACGCTCCGTCTTGCGCATCTGGATGAGGCAGCTCATGCCCATCGTCTGTTGGTCCTCCACCTCCTGCGAGGTCTTTTCGCCAAACTCCGATGTCGCCTCTCTGCCGACGCGAAAATCCGCCCCGGTCAGTGGTGCGAGGATGCTGTCGCCGGAGCAGTCGGAAAAGTAGGTCGCATAGACGGTGTGCCAGCGCTGTGTTGTGGTCTGCCAGCCGGTCACGCTGACGATGTGCTCTCCGTCCATGGCGCACTGGCACACGGAGCAGTTGAGAAGCAGTGTGATATTCGGCTCATTCTTCACGGATTCATAGAGAATGCCGTCCCAGATCGGGTAGAGCTTGTCTGGATTGCGATATAGGGATTTCAGGGAGATTTCCTCGACGATGCCCGTTTCGCGGTTGTTTTCGCCGTCCGCGCCACAGACCCACATACGGATCTCCGACGACGCGTTGCCGCCCAGCACCGGACGGTCGCCGATGAGCACCACCTTGGAGCCGCCGCGTGCCGCCGCGATCGCCGCGCACATACCGGCAAGTCCGCCGCCTACGACACACAGATCCGCATGATGAATTTTGGTAGTCAGTTCCATTGTATTCTCCGTTTTTCCCCGCTTGGGGAGATTGCTTTTTCTCTCATTATAGCACACTTTTGGAAAATTGCAACTTCCGACGTGTGAATTTTTCCGCTTTGATCGAAGATTTCCGCGCGCTGCTCAAATTTCGCAAAAAGAAGCGTGTGATTTTCTTTGCATTTTGCCGCGAAATGGAGTATAATAGAGGGCAGAACGTCATAGCTTCCGGGAGGCACACGAATTATGAAAAAATATAAGGCGGTCATTTTTGACTTGGACGGCACGCTGCTCGACACGCTGTATGATTTATACGACGGCGTGAACATCGCGCTGCGGGCGTATGGTATGCCGGAGAAAACCATCGACGAGGTGCGTATGGCGGTCGGCAACGGCGTGGAAAAGCTGATGGAGCGCTCTGTGCCGAATGGTCACGCCAATCCGCGCTTTGCCGACTGTCTCGCGACCTTTCGCAGGGAGTATGCCAAGATCGCCGAGGCGCACACACAGCCGTACGACGGGATTCCTGCGCTGCTCAACCGGCTGCACGCGGACGGCTACCGGCTTGCCGTCGTCTCCAACAAATTCCACGACGCGACCGTCGCCCTGGTGCGCCACTATTTTCCGATCATCGACGAAGCGGCAGGCGAACGGGAGGAATTGGGCATTCGCAAAAAGCCGTGTCCGGACACCGTCAACCAGATCGTGCGCACGTTTCAGCTAACCGCCGGCGACTGTGTATACGTCGGTGACTCGGACGTGGATATAGAAACCGCGAAAAACGCGCACATGGACTGTATCTCGGTCGCATGGGGATTCCGGGATACGGCATTTCTCAGAGAGCATGGCGCCACACGGATCGTCTCCGCCCCGGAGGAGCTGTATCGCGCGATCGTCGGCGAATGAAAATGTAAAAGGTGCCGCGTCCAACAGCTGGATGCAGCACCTTTTTCTGTACGGATTTATTTGTTCTTCTCGACAAGCTCCTCAAACGCGGCGATTACACTGCTCATCGTAGCTTCCCAGGTGGGCTTGTTCTCTTCGTAATACGAGGCAATATCCGTCGAATGCGCCTTATCGATCACACGACGGAGCGCGCTTCTTGCGGAGCCCCAACCGCCGTAGACGAGGCCGAAATCAAGGAATCTGCCCGCTAAGATGATGTCGATCATCTCCATGGAATCGGCGTCCCGCGCCCCCTTGAACTTCAGTGCGGTATCGACGATCGCTGGTGTGACGCTGCGCCAGCTTTCCGCGTTGATCGCTTCCATCATCACGCCGATCAGCTCCAGATCCATGGCAGTCAGCATGACACCGGAGCTGGTACCGCCGCCATCCACAGGGGTGATATACGTTCCCTGTGCTTCATCCCACATCGGCTTGGGCAGAATCGCGAAATCGATATCAACATCGCGCATCCACAAGGCATGAGACAAATCATCGTCCGCAAAAATCGTCTGTCCTGCGGCCATCAGCGTATATCCGGTGTTCCACTGATCGTCCGTGTAGGTATAGTCCTCATTGTACTTAAAGTTGTACAGCCACTCCACGATGTTCACGAGCTTTTCGTCATAATACACGTTCGTGAAGGTACCGTCGTCGTTCTTGTCATAGATCTTCTTGCCGAACGCCCAGAGCCAGCCGTTTACGTCCTCCTTGCTGTCGATGGCAAAACCATACTGGTCTCCCGCATCCCGTGTACCGTCGCCGTTTATATCCTTGTAGGTACCGGCGCACAGCTCCGCCAGCTTATCCTTCGTCCATTTGCCCTCACGCACAATCGCATAGAGATCCGGGAAATTGTACGTCGCGCCAAGATCCTTATTGTAGAATATCGCGCCTGCGTTCATAATCGCGGATACATCCATATCTCCCTGCGCCAAAAACGCGTATCCCTTGTAGCTCAGATCCGTCGTCATGCTCGCGTTCCACCACGGCTTTGTGAAGTCCACATACGGTACATCGTTCCATGCGCGATAACAGCCGCCGTTTGCGTTGATACCCTGCTGGATCGAACCGTTTACGGTCACATCATACAGCGTCTCTCCGGAAATCACGGCGTTGTTGATCGTCGCGGACATCGTCTCGTAATCCGAACCGTCGATGAAATTGCATTTCGCGTTGAAGCGATCCTGAACCTTCTGATTCCGATTGTAAATCGCGTCATCCACGGAATCTCCCGTCAACTCATCGATCTGCAGATAGCCGAGTGCGCCGGATTCCGCAAGAATCGTGAAATTCTTCCCGCCGAAATCCTTCTCCGGCAGATCGTCCGGGGTATTCTCCCGCGTCAGCTCGGTCTCGCTCTCGGTCTCCGTATCGTCCGCCGCTGCGGTATCCGTTGTAGATTCCGTGTCGGTGGATTCCCCTACCTCATTGCCGCACGCCGCCAGTGAGAGAAGCATGGCGCAGAGGAGTAAGATTGTGGTGAATTTTTTCATGATTGGCTCCTTATATTTGTCTTAGGATACACTGCATACATCGTGTTTTCGCGAAAAAATGCCTGGTACAGGACCCTTTTGCGCAAAAACAACCTGAGATCAGCGTTATCCTGAAATTAGCGTTTTCTGAAATCAGCGATTTCCTTATTTGTTCTTTTCGACAAGCTCCTCAAAGGACGCGAACACGCTGTCCATCGTCGCGTCCCAGGTTTTCTTGTTCTTTTCATAATACGAGGTGATGTCCGTCGAACGATTGCTGTCGATCACACGCTTTAGGGCGCTTCTCGGCGAATCCCAACCACCGTACACAACACCGAAGTCCGCGGTACGGGTCGCGATGATCAGCTCGATCATCTCCGCGGAATCCGCATCACGCGCACCCTTATACTTCAATGCGGAATCCACGATCGCAGGCGTGACCGTACGCCAGCTTTCCGCATTCAACGCTTCCGTGAGAACGCCGACCATCTCCAGATTTTCTGTATTCATCATCACGCCCTCGCTGGATACGCCGCCTGCGATCGGTGTGATGTAGTTTTCCTGCACGTCGTCCCATTTTGGCATCGGCAGAATGGCGTAATCTATCTCGGATTCGCGCATCCACAACGCCTGGTCGATACAGTTGCAGGAAAAGAGGGTGTTCCCTGTCGAAAGCATGTCATACCCGGTGCTCCAGCCGTCGTCCGTATACGTAAAATCTTCGTTGTATTTGAAGTTGTACAGCCACTCTACCATGTTGACGAGCTTTTCGTCGTAATAAACATTGGAGAACGTTCCATCCGCGTTTCTCTCATAGATCCGCTTGCCAAAACACCATAAGAAGTTGTTGATATCCTCTTTGCTGTTCAGCGCGAAACCGTATTGATCCTCCGCGTCTCTGGTGCCGTCGCCGTTCAGATCGTTGTACGCGTCCGCGATCAGCTCCGCAAATTTGTCCTTGGTCCACTGTCCCTCGCGTACGACATCGTACATATCCGGCAGACCCATTTTCTCACCGAGCTCCTTGTTATAGAAAATCGCGCAAGAGTACATGATCGCAGTCACATCAAAGTCGCCCATCGCCAGATAGGAGTAGCCTTTGTAGTTCAGATCCGTTGCCATGCTGCTGTTCCACCACGGCTTGGTAAAATCCACGTACGGCACGTTGTTCCACGGGAGATAGCAGCCGTTTGCCGCGTTGATACCCTGCTGAATCGTATGGCTGACCACAAGATCGTAGGTGGTTTCCCCGGAGACGACCGCATCGTTGACTGTTTTGGAAACTGCCTCATAATTTCCGCCGTCCACAATATTTACTACCGCGCCGAAACGCTCGCTTACCTTACTGTTCCGGTTGTAGATCGCGTCATCCACAGCCTCGCCGGTCAACTCATCCACTTGCAGATACCCGTGCGTGCTTTCTTCCGCAAGAATGGTGAAGTTCTTCCCGCCGAAATCCTTCTCCGGCAGATCGTCCGGGGTATTCTCCCGGGTCAGTTCGGTCTCGCTTTCGGATTCCGTATTGTCCGCGACTGCCGTTGTATCCGCGGTGGTCTCGTCTGCGGGAGTGGTTTCCTTTACTTCGTTGCCGCATGCCGCCAGAGAGAGAAGCATGGCACACAGCAGGAGGGTTGTGGTCAGTTTTTTCATGGTTATACCTCTGTATAGTAATAGATGTAGGTTTCCTCACAGTTGTCAAGAAAAACTGACCTTATTGTACCACCGAACCGCGTATAAGTCAATACAATTTTACGTATTTTTGCATCATCTTTTACAATTCGAGTGTCCTCCAAAGCGGCTTGCCTCTGTATAATTCGTTACATTTGTAGCTATTCAAGCATTGTTCTGTAACCTCGTATGATTTCGCCGCAAAAAATCGTTTCCTTTGCAAATATCCAACAAAATTTCACACGCACGTCATAATATTGTGCTATACTCTCCATTGTACATAGAATTTACGCGATTTTGAGAAAGGAACCATCTCATGAAAAAGAAGCTATGTCTTTGTCTCTGCCTCGTGATGCTGCTCTCCGCGCTTGCATCCTGCGGCAATGGAGAAAAGGAAAACGAAGCACAGACCAATGCCGATCCGGCGGCAAACAGCACCGATACCGAAACAGTCGCGGCAGAAACGGAAGCACCGCGGGCAGAGGACAGTCTGACGATCACCGATTTCGGCGGGCGCGATTACCGCATGATCTCCACGAACCAGGACAATCGGCAGGTTGATATCAACGCCACGGAGCTGACCGGCTCCACACTGAACGACCTCGTGTACAACCGGAATTTCCACGTCATGGAGCTGTACAACGTCAAGATGGTCGCAGAGGATACGGAATACAACAAGATCAACGACATGGTGAAAAAGGATGCGACCAGCGGCGATATGTCGTATGATCTCTACCTCACCAACTACACGGCAAATGCGCTGGCAACACAGGGGTATCTCTACGACTTCTACACCATGCCGCACGTCAACCTCCAGAATCCGTGGTGGGACCAGAATGAAATCGCCGATATGACCATCCGGGATAAGCTCTACATGGCAATCGGCGACATTTCCCCGACCGAACTGCTCACCTCCGAGTGCATCCTCTTCAACAAGGCGCTCTTTGACGCGAACGGCATCACCTATCCCTATGAAGACGCCCTGAACGGCACCTGGACCCTCGACAAGCTCCTCGCCATCGCGGACGGCAAGACCACAGACTTAAATGGCGACGGGACAATCGATGTAGAGGACGACATGTTCTCCATGACCTGCTGGTACGACTATGGAACCGCTATGTTCTATGGCGCGGGCGGCGATGTAAGCAGCTTCGACTCCAACGGCAACGTGACCCTCGACATCGACGTGGAAAAGATCTCCAATATCTATAATAAGATCTTCACGATCATCAACGGCACCAAGGCAAACTATGAAACGGTTGTTGCCAATCATGATCGTTCCTTCCGTGTGTTCTCAGAGGGCAGAGCGTTCTTCTGCGGCATCACGTTCCAGAAGATCGAGACCTTCCTGCGTGAGATGGAGGACGACTACGGCGTGCTCCCGAACCCGAAGTATGATGAGAATCAGCAGAACTACTCGACCTGCGTATCCGGTGCCGGCTCCATGGTCGTTGTCCCAAAGACCTGCACGGATCCGGAATATGTCGGTTCCATGCTGGAAGCTATGGCGGCGGTATCCTACGATATGATCACGCCGGATCTGATCAACACAATGGCATCCACCAAGAACGTGCGTGACCAGGAATCCTCCGAGGTCGTCCAGATGATCATCCGGAACCGGAACTTTGACACCGCCCGCATGCACGACATCAACGCCGACAAATTCGTGGAAGAGCTTCTCCCGAAGGCAAGCACCGATGTGGCAAGCTATTTCGCGAAGAACGAAAAGTCCTATGAAAAGCGCCTCGATGAGATCAATAAGGCGTACCAGAACCTCGACGAATAAGCGCACGCCTACCCGCGGCATACCAACCGACAAGCAAAAAACGGCGGAGTACCCAAAACGCTCCGCCGTTTTTTTTGTTTACAAAATTGCGCCTTTTTTCCCCGAAAAACGAGTTTACAAGGCGCGCGGAAAATGGTATAATAGATGTGATTCCACGTATTCCCGTACCCACAGAAAGGCTGTCTCCGCGATGTATTTTTCCAACCTGTTCTTTTTATATATCTTCATGCCCGCGCTCTTTCTCGCATACTTCGCCGTCAAAAACAACGCGTACCGGCGGGCTGTGCTGACCGTATTCTCGCTCCTGTTCTACGCGTTCGGCGAGCCGGTCTATGTGTTCCTCATGCTCGGATTTGTCGCCGCGGACTACGGCTTCGGGCTTGCCATCGGTCGAACGGCGGAGATACGCATGCGCAAACGGTGGCTCATCGCGGCGGTGGTGCTGAACCTCGCGTTTCTCTGCTTTTTCAAATATCTCGGCTTCTTCATCGACACATGGAACAGCATCTTCGCCTTTTCGCTGCCGACATTGTCCGTGAAAATGCCCATCGGCATCAGTTTTTTCACATTCCAGACCATGTCCTACGTCATCGACGTCTACCGCGGGGACGCGCAGGTGCAGAAATCCTACGGCAGGCTATTGCTGTATGTCTCGTTTTTCCCGCAGCTCATTGCCGGACCGATCGTGCGCTATAAGGACATCGAAGCGCAGCTGGACGATCGACACGTGGAGCTTTCCGCCTTTCACGAGGGACTGTTCCGGTTCTGCGTGGGTCTCGGCAAAAAGGTGCTCATCGCGGACAGCTGCAGCTCTGCCGTGGAGCAGTTTTTCGCGCTGTCGGACAAAACGGTAGCGGGACAGTGGCTCGGCGCGGCATTCTTCACCCTGCAGCTCTATTTTGATTTCTCCGGCTACTCCGATATGGCGATCGGACTGGGAAAAATGTTCGGCTTCACGTTTCTCGAGAACTTCAACTATCCGCTCATCTCGAAAAACGCCACGGAATTCTGGCGCCGGTGGCACATGTCGCTCGGCACCTTTTTCCGGGACTACGTGTACATCCCCCTGGGCGGCAACCGGCACGACCAGATGCGCAACATATTCGTTGTCTGGTTCTTAACCGGCATGTGGCACGGCGCGAGTTGGAATTTCATGCTCTGGGGACTCTATTACGGCTGCCTCCTTGTCTGGGAAAAGACACGTCTGCTTCCGCTCCTGAAAAAAGGTCCCGATCCGGCATATCATCCGCGGCTTGCCCGATTCTGTGATTTCTGGAAATCCCTTCTCGGTCACGCATATTGCACGCTCATCACCGTATTTGGCTTTGCCATTTTCCATTTCGACAAAAACTTCTTCCCGCAAATGGGAAATCTGTTCGGCGTCGGCACCGTCGGTTTTACCGATCTGTTTACAAACGCCATTCTCTACGCGCATATCTGGCTCCTGCTCGCCGCTGTCGTTTTCGCCTGCCCCGTGTATCCGGCAATCGACCGGCTGCTGCACAGGGACGGTCACGCGATCCCCTACACAGTGGAGCGAATCGCCAAAACAGCAGCCGCGCTTGTCCTGCTTGGCGTCTCAACGGTTCAGCTCATCGGGAACACGTACAGTCCGTTTTTGTATTTCCGATTCTGATCCGCTCGCTGCCCCCAAACTTCGCCACTTTTCTGAGGTAATACCATACATATGAAAAAAATTGATCTTGTCTGTCTCATCGTCGCAGGCAGTCTGTTCGGCGGCGTTACGCTCTGCAACCTGTTCCAGCCGCACCGCCCGACGGAATCCGCCATGGAGCAGCGCACCTTACAAAAAATGCCGTCGTTCTCGCTGAAAGCTCTCGCGGACGGCTCGTATTTTTCCGATCTCGCGCTCTTTGTGTCCGATACCTTTGTCGGCAGAGAATCGCTCACCGGCGTGTCGAAGAAGCTCGATTCCCTGATGGGCGTAAACTACACCGTAGACGGCGGGGATTCCTTTGCGATGCTTTCCTCCCAATCCGGAAATGCCGACAAATCAGCGGAGGAGGAGGGCGGCAAATCCTTAGAGGACGCGTTCGCCCGTCTGGAATCGACGGAAGTGGAAACCGAAACCGAAACGACGCCGGAATCCAGGGAGACAGAGACCGAAACGGAAGTGGAGACGGAAACGGCGGAAACCACTCCGACAGAATCGGAAACCCACGCTCCCGAGACGGAGCAGCCGGATGCCGAAAGTGAGAAAGCAGACGATACCGAATCGGACACCACCGTACCGGAGGAAGCGACCGTTGTAGAGCAGATAACGCTCAGTCGGACCACTCTGCAGCTCACCATCGGCAGCGGCTCCGTCGTATACGCAACCGTGAAAACGAACAACGGGCAGGGCGCATCTGTCCGCTGGTCGGTCTCGGACGGAAGCGTCGCGTCCATCGCGAAGAACCCGGGCGGCGGCATCGATATCAAAGGACTGAAGGAGGGTACCTGTACCGTGACCTGCCGCACAGACAACGACGTCGTCGGCGAATGCAAGGTGACGGTGTCCGCGGTGACCGGCGTTGGCGCGAACAATGACGACGCGACCGCGGATTTCCTCACGGACGGCATGTTCCTGTATGGAGACGCGGTGTATACGCCTGCGTATTTCTCGGAGAAATACGCAGGATATTATCTCCAGACCGCCGCGTACTACAAATCCCTCTTTGGCGAGGATACCACCGTCAGCGTCGTTGTGGCGCCGGTATCCGCGATGGTGATCGACAACGAAAGCGTAAAAGCGCGCATCCCGGATCAGGGCAAGATCATGGACGATATGGCAGCCCTTGCCGATCCGTCCGTCAACTTCGTGGACACCTATTCCGAAATGTACGCGCACCGGAACGAATATCTCTTCTTCAAGAGCGATCATCACTGGACAGCCCGCGGCGCATATTACGCCTATCGCGCGTTTGCCGAATCCCGCGGTCTGACGCCGACTGCGCTCGATGATTTCGACTACAAGATCATAAACGACAGCTACCACGGTTCCATGTATTCCTTTACCGGAGACGCCAGGGTCAAGAATTTCACAGACACCATCGAGGCGTTTGTCACCTGGAAGAAAGTCACCATGACGATCACCGGTCAAAACGGCGCGACCTACCGCTACGATTCGCCGGTCGTAGAGTCGAATCACACCTACGTCACCTTCATCGCCGGGGACAATCCGTACACGGTCATCAATGTACCTGAAAATCCGCAGGACAAGAACGTACTGGTGCTGAAGGACTCGTTCGGAAACGCGTTTGTGCCGTTTTTGTGTGAGCATTTCGGCAATATCATCGTAGTGGACACGCGGTACACGACGATGAATGTCTACGAGCAGCTCAAGGACTACGGATTGACGGACATCGTCTTTGTCAATAACGTCCAAGCGGCAAATTCCTACGCATGGTCGAAAAAGTATTTGGCGGCGGTCGGCGTGGAGTGAGCGATATGATCAAAGAGCTGCACACACATCACCGCGAGCGAATGCGGGAACGGTATGCGAAAACGGGATTTGACAGCTTCGCGGATCACGAGATTCTCGAAATGCTGCTCTACCGCGTAAACCGACGCTCCGACACGAATCCAACCGCGCACCGACTGCTCGAGGGCTATGGCGGTTCTCTCTCTCGTGTGCTTTTTGACCGCGAACGGCAAAGCATCGAGGGTGTCGGTACGGCTACGGAGGATATGCTCGCCGCCTGCGCGTTTTCCATGGTCGGTATGCTTGTGGAGACGCTGCGAATGGAGGCGATCGTCACGGATCAAGCCGCGCGGGTTTTCTTCGATTCCCTGCACACATTGTCCCTGGTGCCGCCAAACTGCGCCGTCATCCTCGCCTGTACCCTCGATGGCGCCTATGACGCATGGCGGATCGTGGATTTGACAGAATGCCCCGACGCCGCGTCGTTTGCCGACTTTCTCCGTACGCAGTTCGCACCGGCACGTTTGTTTCGAATTGCTCAGCACGGCGACGGACTCTTTATGGACGCGGCAATGGAGGCGGATGTACGGAACCGGTGCGCCGCAAATTACGGATTTCTCAAATCCTGCGCAATTTTATAGAAAAAAGCTGTCTCCCTAACATTCCGGAAACAGCTTTTTGTATTTTTTCGTTTGGATCACGCTTGCACACTCTCGTCTGCCGCATGGCGCTTTAAGAGCTTTGCATAATGGATTTTGTAGAAAACAAAGTGCACGGACGCGGTGATGAACCACGACAGTGGATACGAGAGGAACAGCATGAACAGCGTGCGGTTTGTCTGGAAAATCGTGGAAATCCACAGAATGCGCAGCCCACACGCGCCGAGCATGGAGACGATCATCGGTGTGATGGACATACCCATGCCGCGCTGACAACCTACAAGTACCTCCATCCAGCCGCAAAGGAAATATGGCAGTGCCACGATCAAAAGCCGCTCAATGCCGTATTCGATTGCCGCCGGTTCGTCCGGTATGTAGATACTGAGCAGTGGTCTGCCGAATACACACGCGAGGATGCCGAGAATCAGTCCGATCACGGTGACAATCCACATGCAGTTGAAGCAGACCTTGCGGATCTTGTCGAGCTTGCCCGCGCCGATGTACTGTCCCGTGAAGGTCAACGCCGCCTGATAGAGCGAGTTCTGCGCCACATACACGAAGCCTTCGATTTGTCCCGCCGCTGTGCATCCCGCCATGACCACGGAATTGAACGAATTGATGGCGGACTGGATCACGACGTTCGAGATGGAGAACACGCTGCCCTGCAGTCCCGCCGGCAGTCCGACACGTACGATCTTCTTGAATTTGTCGCCATGGATCTTCAGCTTGCGCAGATCGAGATGGCAGCAGTCCTGCGCGCGCATCATGAACACAACGACCATGACGCAGGAAACGTATTGAGAGATGACCGTAGCAATCGCCACACCCGCAACCCCGAGATGGAATTGGATAACAAAAATAAGGTTGAAGATCACGTTGATGATCCCGGAGATCGTCAGGTAGTACAGCGGGTGCTTGGTATCGCCCACGGAACGCAGAATCGACGCGCAGAAGTTGTAGATCATCGACGCCGGCGTGCCGAGGAAGTAAATTTTCAGGTATAGGGTTGCAAGCGGCAGCACATCCTCCGGCGATCCCATCCAGACAAGAAACTGGCGCGAAAAGAAGAAGCCGATCACTCCGACAATCAAACCGCCGGCCGCGCTGACGTACACAGACGTGTGGATCACCTTCTGCACACCCTCCTCATCGCCCGCACCGTAATCCTGCGCCACCGCCACACTGGAGCCGACCGACAGCCCGATGCACACGTTGAGAATCAGGTTGATGAGCGCCCCCGTGGAGCCTACCGCCGCCAGCGCGACATAGCTGTCATACCGTCCGACCACCACATTGTCCGCCGCGTTGTAGAGCAGCTGCAATACGCTTGTGGCGATCAACGGCAGGATGAAGCGGAAAATGTTCGGGATCATCGGTCCGTTTACGATGTCAATGCGATCTGTTTTTGTTCTTGACATTCCGTCACCTCTGCATTTTACAAAGTCGATACATAGTATAACATTTTTTGTCGGGAAAAGCAATGACACATTTCCATAAAAGGGTGCCGTTGCAAATGGACGGGAATTGATGGAATTGATGAAATATAGCGGCGCTCATCCACAAAAAAGGGCGCGGGCGGATCGTACAGCGGATCACACCCGCGCGGGGATGAAAAAATGTCCGGTCTGCGGTTTTACGCGAACCAGCCGAGAGCGTGGAGCCAGTTTTCAAGCAGTCCTGACCACTGTGCCACATGCGGATGCTCCGGCGCGAGCCCGAGTCCGTGCGGGCCGTTCGGGAAGATGTGCATTTCATGCGGGATGCCATGCCGACGGAGCGCAGACGCATACAGATAGCTGTTGATCACGTTTACGCCGTCATCGTCGGAGGTATGCCACAAAAACGCGGTCGGTGTGCTGTCGGATACGAGCAGATCGGGGCTGTAGCCGGGCGCGACGCCGATTCTGTCCGGGCCAAGCAGGTTCACGTACGAGCCTCCGTGCGAAACCTTCGTTTCATCCGGATAGTGGATCACGGGATAGCAGAGGATCGTGGCGTTCGGAATCGGGTTTTCGCCGTCCACATCGTCCAGATTTTCAAAATCGATCGGCGCGGTGTAGGTCGAGACAAGCGCGGCAAGATGACCGCCGGCGGACGAACCCATCACGGCTACCTTCGCCGGATCCAGTCCATATTCCGCGGCATGATGGCGGACATAGCGAACCGCGCGGCGCGCGTCGAGGAGCGGCAGCGGGAAATAGTGCGGCGTGACCCGGTATTCGCACACAAACGCGTCCATGCCGATGCTGTTGAAAAATTCCGCGTAGCCTTTTCCCTCGTGCGGTGCTCTGCCTGCGTAACCGCCGCCGGGATAGATCACCACGCAGCCGTCCGATTTCCGGTTCTCCGCTTTGTAATATTCGAGCACGGGTACCTCGTCCGCACGACCGGGCACCTTTTCCCACATCTGCAATGTTTCCATGGTATGATTCTCCTTTTGTTCCTGCCGAAAGCGCATTCCGGCATGAGATGAAAATTCTCTGTGACCATTATACAAATGCGCACCGTCTTTGTCAAGCACTTTTTCGCGTTTTATCGATTCCCCCTAAGGAAAAATGGTTTTTCCACCGAAAAACAGGGTTTCTAAAGGGAAACGGCAGGTTGCCCCGCCGTTTTTCCGTTTGGAATCTGCGTTCTTATTCCGCCTCGTCGTAGAAGAGCTTCAGCACCTTATCGTAGTAGTTCTGCATTGCCTTTTCGTTCTTCTCATAAACGCTTGCGAAGCTACCCTCCTGCGCGGTCATACCGGCGAGCTTGAACACCCAACCGGTCCAGCCGTCGTAGAGATACGCGAAGTCGATCACGCGGCTGTCGAGGATCAGCTCCATCATTTCGGCAGACTCCGGATCGCGCGCGGATTTGCGGTTCAGCACGATATCGCAGTAGGTCGGCATGACGGAACGCCAGCTGTACGCGGACAGTGCCTCGACCACGGCGCCGATCATCTCGATATTCTGCGCCGTCACCGGGATGACCATGACGTTCGCGCCGGCATCGCATACGGAATAATACTCGCTCTGCGCCTCGTCCCACTTCGGAAGCGGCACCACACCGTAGCTGTTTTCGTAATCGCGCAGCTGCCGGTACACGTACTGGAGCTGCATTGGGCAGAACAGCGCGTTTTCGTTCACAAACACATTGTAAATACCGGCGTTGGAAGAATCGGTTGGCTTATAGGTGCCCTGCGCGTTGGTCAGACGGTAGATCTTGTCGCAGATCTCCGCGGATTTTTCCGTATTCAGCACCATATTGACCTTGCCGTCCTCCACGACTGCGAGACGTTGGTCAAAGCCGTAGAAGTAGCTGAGGATCAGACAGCCGTTGTCCGCCGTGACGTAGCCGTAGTAGTCGTTCTCGTCCTTCGCGCCGTCGCCGTTTACGTCGGTGTATACGGAATCCGCCAGCTCCATCAGCTTGTCGATCGTCCACTTGCCCTCGCGTACCAGATCGTATACGCCGTCCACGCCATAGTCCACCGCCCTGTCCTTGTCAAAGACGATGCCCCAGGTCTGCTCGGCGTAGGAGATACACAGGTCGCTCACGGTCACGAACATCTTGCCGTTGACGGTCGCTGCGTCACGTGCCACGGATTTCGGCCACCAGGGCTTTGTAAAATCGACATAGGGAATGTCGTACCAGTTGCGGAAGAGACCGCCCAGCGCGTCCTTGCCGGTTTCCTCCATCTGCCCGAGAATGAGATCGTATTCATCCGACTGCGCACGGATCGTTTTCTCAATCTTCGTGGACAGTTGGTCAAAAGAGAGCTGCTCCGCCTCCGCGATTTTGACATTGAACCGTTCCTCAATATCGCGGGTGCGGTAGTAGATGGCGTCGTTGAGCATGTCGCCGGTCTCCTCCGCCGCGTAGATATCGTAAAGCGTGGAGTCCTGTACGATGGTACGGAAGACCGTACCGTCAAAGTTCAGCTCCGGCACCTCGTCCTGCAGCGTGCGTCCTGTCTCCTCCGTTTCGGTTTCCGTATCCGCGGCGGCAGTATCGGTGTTCGCCACGGTATCCGGCGCGTCGGTTTCGCCAGGTTCCTTTTCTCCGCAAGCAGCAAAAGAGGAAAGCAGCAGGGACAGCGTCAATGGAATTAGCAAACTCTTTTTCATACTTATTTCGCTCCGATCTCCTCAAGGGTCTTTTCAATTTTGGAGTTGATACCATTTTCCGCCTTCTCAAAGGAGGACGCGGGATCCTTCTTGTTCAGCACGATGCCTTCCACACAGGAGGAAGAACCAAACTGAAACGCCTGCTCCAGCTCATACGCGCGATTGTCGATTACGAGATCGAGCATTTCGATGGATTCCTCGTCGCGGAGATACTTCAGAGACAGTGCGGTTTCATAATATGCAGGGCGAAGCACCTCGCGGGACTTTGCAGCCATCGCCTCGAGGATAAAGCCGCTGTTGTCCACGCTTTCCGCGCTGACCGGGATCGTGGCGTAGGAGCCGACGAACCAAACGACGTTGGAATAGTCGGTCTGCGTTTCGTCATACTTCGGGCAGGGCGCGATGCCAAAGTCTGTTTCCATTTCGCGCAGACGGATGACCATCTGGAGGTTCGTGATCCAGAACAGCCCTCTGTTTTCCTCAAACATCTTCGTTGTCAGAAGGTGGTAGCCCTCGCTGCCGTACTGGTGGTAGTTCAGGGAGACCTTCTTGTCGTTCATGAATTCGGAAATATCCTCAAGAATCGTGTAGACGCGCTCGTTGCCCTTCAGGTCGAAGTACGGCAGGTCGTTTTCGTCCTTGTCGATCAGGTGGTAGCCGAAGGTGATGAGCATCGCGGTCGCGTTTTCGTTCTGGGTCAGGTTCGCGATAGAGTCCGCGGAGTCGTAATCGCCGTCGCCGTCGAGGTCGATGGATGCGTTTTCGCAGAGCATTTTGTAGGTATCAAAGTTCCATTTGTCCTCCGCCACGTACTGATACGGGGTCTCCACGCCGAGGTTGTTCAGCACCTCCAGGTTGATCATCGTGCACCAGGTCGCGTCGTTGTTCAGCGTGCTGATGTCGCCGGAGACCATGTAGAGCTTGTGCGCGATACTCAGGTCGGAAATGGAGCGCTGGTCCCACCACGGCTTGGACAGATCGAGATTGCCGACAGTCGTAAGATCGACCAGTTGTCCTTTATTCACAAGGGCGCCGGCATCGTTCAGCGGCGGCATGACTATATCGTAAATGATGTCACCGGCAGTCACCGCGTTGCCCACGTCCTTGCCGAAATCGCCGGACTCAATCACGCCGATCTTGCAGTTGTATGTGTCCTCTACGTAGGCGTTGCGCGTGTACACCGCGTCGTTGAGTACCTCACCGTTTGTTCCCTCGGAGAACAGGCTGGTCTCCGCCCATTCATTGTACGTAGCCGTACTCTTTGTCAGGAACGTAAAGGTTCTTCCGCCAAAATCCGTATCCGGCAGGCCGGGATCAAAGCTCTCGGTTTCCTCCGCGGTTTCCGTCTCGGTATTCTCCGTATTCTGTGCCTCCGGCGTAGTCTCAGGCATTTTGGTTTCGGTTTCTCCGCCGCCGCAGGACGCGAGAAGTGAGCCCGCCATCAGGAGACAGAGCAGCATACATAGTTTTCTTTTCATGATTTCCTCCCATAATGGACAGCGCGAATGGTTACATTTGTAGTTTTGTACAGAACCAATCGCGTTGCTTTTAAATAGTATAGCAAAATTCCGCCGGTTTGTCAAGGTTGTTTGTGTCTCTACACAGCCTTAATTTTTGATTTCGCCACATTTTTGTGTATTTTTCGGAGGGCATGCGCAATTCTTTACAAAATACCATTCCCTTTTTACGCCATTTGTGCTATACTATAGGATAGACAATGTTTGTTTGGACAGGAGTCACCCTTGAAGATCACCGAATATACCATCGCGTCGCCGGTTTCTCTCACCATCGCGGTATGCGCCGATCTGCACTGCCGCCCCTGGCAAAACGCTCTCGCGCTCTGTGCCGCCGTACAACCGGATCTCATCGTATCGCCCGGCGACATGATGCACCATCTCACAAAATACGCCGTGACAGACACCTTCAACGAGCCGGGACTCCGTTTTCTCACGCAGGCACGGGAAATCGCGCCGGTTTACTATTCCATCGGCAACCATGAAGGCGGGATCTCGCCGGAAAACACACGGATTCTCACAGAGCACGGGATCACGGTGCTCGACGATGATTTTGTATACGCACACGGTCTGTGCATCGGCGGACTAACGACCGGTCTGACCTATGGCGCGAAACGCACGAATCACACGCCGCCGCCGGAGGTATCCTTTCTCGAACGATACGCGGCAGAGCCGGGCTTTCATCTGCTGCTTTGCCACCACCCGGAGTATTACCCGGCGTACATCCGCGCAACCGGCGTGGAGCTGACGATCTCCGGTCACGCACACGGCGGACAGTGGCACCTCTTCGGTCACGATATTTACGCACCGGGGCAGGGGCTGTTCCCACGGTACGCGTCCGGCTGTCATGAGAATCGCCTGATCGTGAGCCGCGGCATGGCAAACACCGTATCTCCGATCCCGCGGCTGGGCAATCCGACGGAGCTGGTCGTTCTCCGCCTGACAAAGCGATGACGCTCTATCTCACGCCGAAAAGCGGGGACACGCGGCAAATCCTCGTGAGAATCCTGGCATCACACACCGGCTGCACGGATTTTCGCATTCAAACCGCGCCGGGCGGCAAACCGTTCGCAGTCTCGGAGACGTATCCGTCGCCGCTCTTTTTCTCCCTCTCGCACAGCGGCGGCATTCTCGCGCTGCTCATCCACACGCACCCGGTCGGCGTCGATCTGCAGGTGCACACCAAAGCCCGCACGGAGCTGCTGGCGCGGCGGTGGTTCCATCCGTCGGAATACGCGGCGTTTCAGACAGGCGGCTGTCGGGACGCGGATTTTTTCACATTCTGGGCGGCGAAAGAAGCGTATGCGAAATACACGGGAATGGGCGTGGCAAGGACGGCGCGCCGCTGCTCCGTGCTGACAGCTTCCGAATCGATCTATACCTACGCCTGCATGGACGGATACAGTCTCTGCTGCTGCGCTGCCGTCTCGGACACCCTTTCCCTATGCGCGGATCCGGCAATCGTACCTCTTTCTTCCGCAAGCCCTGTATCCATCCGCGACGCTATTTATAAATAGGTAGAAATTTCTCAAAAACGAGGCAATACCATGGACGAAAAAAACGGACAGAACACACCGGAGCAAAACGAGGAGCTGTCAAACGCGGCGCGCGTGCTCAAGGCGACCGCCGGAGAGGACGATGCGGCACAGAATGCGGCGCACACGCCCGTACACGGCAATCCGATCGCGAATTTCTGGTACCACCACAAATGGAAGGTCATCGTCGGCGGCGTCTTTCTCTTTATGGGAATCACGCTGCTCACACAGTTTATGGGAAAGAGCAATCCGGACATCACGATCCTGTATGCCGGACCGGACTACATCACGGCAAACGACAATCGCAAATTCTGCTCGGCGCTTTCCGGGATCATGGACGACTACAACGGTGACGGCGAGAAAAAGGTGCTTCTCAACGACATCATCTACATGACCGGCAACCAGATCCAGGCGGCAAAGGCGGAGGCGGAGGAAAACGGAGACGATTTCGCCTATAACCAACAGGCAAACGCGCAGACAGCGGAGCAGTTCACCTACGAGATCATGGCGGGCGATTCCCTGCTCTGCTTCCTATGCGAGGATCAATACGAAACCGTACGCGACGCCGACGGCTTTGTACCGCTTGCGGAGATCTTTGACGAGGTGCCGGACTATGCCGTGGACGCATACGGGCTCCGTCTGTCCGACACGCCGTTTGCGCAGTATTTCACGATCTGCCGTATCTTTCCGGAGGAAACCGTGGTCGCGCTGCGCAAAGTGACGACGCTGTCCAAGGTCAAGGGACAGGAAAAAATGGAAAAGCAGTCGGCATGGCACAGAGATCTCTTTGAAAAAATCGTAAACTTCACGTTCCCCGAGGGATACACACCGGAGACGGAAACAGAATCGGAAATGGTTCCGGAATAAGCGAAAAACACCGTATCACAGCGGAGTGATCCGCGCGATACGGTATTTTTCATTTCAGGCAGATTTATGGGATCATTCCACAAAGAAGGACGGGTCGATCGTCTTGTCCCGCCAGTAGTACCTGCGGTCGTGTTCTCCAATCTCGCGCAGCACACGGCACGGTACGCCGACGGCTACCACATTCGCCGGAATGTCCCGCGTCACTACGCTGCCCGCGCCTATGACGGAATTGTCTCCGATCGACACGCCCGGCATAACGATCACGCCTGCGCCGAGCCAGCAGTTTCTGCCGATTGTCACAGGCATGTTGTACTGCATCACTCGTTCGCGCAGGGTCGGGTCGATCGGGTGCCCTGCCGTGGAGATGGTGACGTTCGGTCCGAACATGGTGTAGTCGCCAACCGTGATGTAGCTGTCGTCCACTAAGGTCAGATTGAAATTCGCGTACACGAAATTGCCGAACCGGACGTGCGCGCCGCCCCAGTTCGCGTGAAACGGCGGCTCAATGTAGCAGTCCTTGCCGATTTCCAAAAACATATCCGCAAGCATCGCCGCGCGCTTTTCTCCCTCGCTCGGCCTTGTCTGATTGTAGTCGTAGAGCTTTTCCAGGCACTTTGTCTGTTCCGCCATAATGCCGTCGTCTCCGGGCAGATAGAGCTCTCCGCTTGTCATTTTTTCAATTTCCCGCATAGCTTCCTCCAAATGCGTGTTTTTCTGCATTATAGCATATCGGCGTGTCAAAAGTCAATCAAATGGCACGAAATTGCGCGAAAACAGCGAAAATTTGTTTTTAAGCTCCCTTTATCAATCGTGTACCTATTGCCTTTTCCGGACGAATGCAGTATAATAGGGTTTACGCGCCAAACGACAACAAATGGAGTATATTATGATTTTTGGAAAACACATCAATCGCTATTATCTGCGATACGCGCCGATTCTTCTGCTCGGACTCGCGGCACTGATCTTAGTCGACTATTTCCAGCTGGAGATCCCGGAGTTTTACCGGCTGGTCATCAACGGCATCAACACCGGCAAGGTGGCGTTGGACGGACAGGTCGTACCATTCACCATGGACGTGCTGCTTGACCACGTATGCCTGCCCATGATCATCGTCATCCTTGTAATGGTCGTAGGACGGTTCGCGTGGCGTATCTGCTTCTTCGGCAGTGCGATCCGCATGGAAACGGATATGCGCGAGCGAATGTTTGACCACTGTAAGGATCTGTCGCGTGAGTATTACCAGACAAACAAGGTCGGCACGCTCATGTCCTATTTCACAAACGATCTGGAAACCGTACAGGACTGCTTCGGCTCCGGGATCCTGATGCTGGCAGATGCGGCGTTTCTCGGTCTGCTTGCCCTATACAAAATGTGGCGCATGGACGGGATCCTGACGCTGTTCACCCTCATCCCAATGGCGTTTCTCATGGTGATCGGCACCATCGTCGGCAAATCCATGGAGGAAAAATGGGATCTGCGACAGGCGGCGTATTCCGATCTGTCCGACTTTTCCCAGGAGAGCTTTTCCGGCATCGCGGTGATCAAGGCGTTTGTCAAGGAAACGGCGGAGCTGATGGCTTTCCGGAAGCTCAATGAAAAAAACGAGGAAGTAAACGTCGCCTTTGTGCGCGTGTCCACGGTTTTAAACATTTCCGTCACGCTCTTTGTCGAGTCCGTGATCTGCGTTATCCTTGGCTACGGCGGCTATCTCGTCCACGAGAGTCGGTTCAGCGCTGGCGAGCTTGTGGAATTTATCGGCTACTTCACCGCGGTCGTATGGCCCGTGATGGCGGTTTCGGAGCTCATCGGTATGGCGGCGCGCGGAAAAGCCTCTCTCGCCAGAATTTCAGAACTGCTTGACGCGCCGGTACACGTGAAGGACGCGGAGAATGTGGTCGATACCGCGATCACAAACGGAAAAATCGAGTTTTCGCATCTGACGTTCCGCTATCCCGATGGCGAGATCGACGCGCTGCGCGATGTTTCGTTCACCATCGAACCCGGCGAAAACGTGGGACTGGTCGGCAAAACTGGTTCCGGCAAAACCACCATCGTGGATCTGATTCTGCGCACATACAACGTTCCGGACGGCACCATCTTTGTCGGCGGTCACGATGTCAACAAGATCCCGATCCGCCGGGTGCGCGACGCGTGCGCCTATGTACCGCAGGACAATTTTCTGTTCTCCGACACCATCGCCCACAACATCGCCTTCGCCGCGGATTCCCTTGATGAAACGGCGATCGAGGACGCGGCAAAGCTCGCCGATGTACACGACAACATCATGGATTTCGGGGAACGGTACGACACCATGCTCGGCGAACGCGGCGTAACGGTTTCCGGCGGACAGAAGCAGCGCATCTCCATCGCAAGAGCGCTGTGCAAGGACGCGCAGATTCTGATCCTCGACGACTCCGTATCCGCCGTGGATACGAAAACAGAGAAAATCATTCTCGAAAACCTGCGCAAAACCCGCAAAAACAAGACGACCATTCTGATCGCGCACCGCATTTCTACTATTGAAAGAATGGACAAGATCCTCTTCATCGACGACGGCATGGTAGTGGATGTCGGCACGCACGAGGCACTGTACAGCCGTTGTCCCGCGTATCGGAAAATGGTGGATCTGCAAAAACTGGAGGAGGCACACGCCGATGTATGAGTATTACCCGATTCTTGTGATAGGCGCGATCTTAGGCGTGCTGTCCATTGTCTTTATTACCGCCTACGCGCTGATGAAAAACAAAAAGGAAGCGCTTGGCTTTGACCGGCACATGGTGGACAGCGAGATCATCCGACGCATGCTCGTGTACGCCAAGCCCTACCGCGGTCATTTCTGCCTCATCGGACTGATCATGCTCGTATCCGTTGCCTATGATATTGTCTCGCCGCTGGTCGTCGGGAATATCGAGGAAATGGTCAAAGCAGATTTCGCGCTCTCCGCTCTCTACAAAATGGTTGCCGTGTACGCGTCCATCCTGATCGTTTCCCTTGTGTGCACATACGCCCAGGCAATTCTTCTGCAAAAGGTCGGGCAAAAAATCCTCTCAAAAATCCGTGAGGATCTCTTTGTCCACATCGAATCCCTGTCCCATGAGCAGCTCAACGCGATCCCGGTCGGCAAGCTCGTAACCCGTGTGACCAACGACCCGAACGCGGTATCGATGCTCTTTACGAACATTCTCGTAAACCTTGCGAAGAACTGCTTCATCATCATCGGCGTCACCGCCGCCATGCTCTGCGTCAACTACGCGCTGACCCTCATGGTACTGTGCTTCGCGCCGTTTATCGTGCTGTTTACCGTAATTTTCCGCAAATTCTCCCGCCGCGCCTATCGCAGAGTGAAGGACGGCACCACGGATATCAACACATATCTGTCCGAAAATCTCTCCGGCATCAAGATCACACAGATCTTCAACCGGGAAAGCCAGAAGCTCGCCGATTTCAAGGAGCGCAACAACCGGCTTGGGCAGGCGAAAAAGCAGCAGATTTTCGTGTTCGGCATCTTCCGCCCGATTGTATACATGCTGTACGTCTGCTCTGTGCTCTGCCTGCTGTATCTCGGCGGACGGGGCGCGATCCGGGATGTGACGTTCCTCGGGCAGACGCTGACGGGCGGTGTGATCGTCACGTTCTACATGTACATTTCCAAATTCTTCAACCCGATCCAGAGTCTCGCGGAGCAGTTCAACTGGCTCCAGTCGGCATTCGCATCAGCGGAAAAGATCTTCACCATTCTCGATATGGAGCCGAAGGTCGTGGACGCGCCGGACGCCATTGCGGTAGACGACATCCGTGGTGAGATTGAATTTCGCGACGTATGGTTCTCGTATGTACCGGACGAATGGGTGCTGAAAGGCGTATCGTTTCACATCCACGCGGGCGAAACCATCGCGTTTGTCGGCTCGACGGGCTCCGGAAAGAGCACGATTCTCTCCCTCATCTGCCGTAATTACGACATTCAGCGCGGTCAGATCCTCATCGACGGCATGGACATTCGAAAAATCAAAATTTCCAGTCTCCGACGCCATTTCGGACAGATGCTGCAGGACGTGTTCCTCTTCTCCGGAACGATCCGCTCGAACATTCTCCTGCGTATGGAGGGTGTGTCGGACGAGGAGGTCTGGGAAGCGTGTCGGTATGTCAACGCGGAACCGTTCATCCGGCGGCTCGATAAGGGACTGGATGAAGTCGTCCGGGAGCGCGGCAACAACTTCTCCGCCGGACAGAGACAGCTGTTGTCCTTTGCCCGCACAATCATTCACAAGCCGTCCGTGATGATCCTTGACGAAGCAACGGCGAATATCGACACGGAAACGGAGATTCTCATCCAGGATTCGCTTGAAAAAATGGCGAAAATCGGCACGATGCTCATCGTCGCGCACCGTCTGTCCACGATCCAGCATGCCGACCGGATCTACGTTCTCTCGCACGGGCAGATCTTAGAATCCGGCAGTCACAACGAGCTGCTTGCGGCGCGCGGCAGATATTACCAGTTGTATACGCTCCAGTATCACAAGGAGCAGTCGGAAAAGAACGGATAAGCGGAGGAAAACGGTATGAAAACGGCACGAACCATCGGTGCGCTTCTTACAGCGGCGCTGACAGCGGTGTTCGCCCTGCGCGGGATCGCGATGCTATTTCCGATACATGGCTTTGCCATTTTTCAGTATTACACCGTTGACAGCAACACGCTCGCCGCCGTCTCCGGGATTTTTCTCTCGTTCTTTCTCATCCGCGCGCTGCTCACCAAAAAGCCGGTGCCGACGTGGATTCTGCTTGCCTATTTCACCGCCGCGGTCTGCCTGACGCTGACTTTTCTCGTGGTCGTGTTTGTTCTGGCGCCGACTGCCGGGGAGGATGGCTATCGGATGATGCTGACGGAGGGCGATATGCTCTACCACCATCTTCTGAATCCGCTCCTCACTGTGCTCTCCTCCATTTTTCTCCTGCCGAAAATCCCCGCAAAAATCCCGCAGATCGCACACATCGCGCTTTTGCCGACGGAGCTGTACGGACTGTGTGCCGTCGTCTGCAACTATCTTATGTGGTGGCACGGTCCGTACCCGTTTCTCTGCGTCTACGAGCAGCCGGTACGCGATTCCGTTCTATGGTGCGCCGGAATTTTGGGCGGAACCTACGCGATCGGATTTCTTATGGCGATGGCAAAGAAAGCGGTAGATCGATACGGCATTCTGTAATGCAAAACAAAAAGTACGGTCCTTAACGCGCCGTACTTTTTCGATTTTATATTGACTTTTCCGAGCGAATCTGCTATAATTTGGGACAATGAAAAACACGAATAGAGGAAACATCACACCATGAAACGATTCTCAGCCATTCTCCTGCTCTGCGCCCTACTGCTGTCTACGGCAGCCTGCGGTGCAACGGAACAGGAAACCACACCTGCTGTCACCGACACGCAGGAAACCACCGCGGATACAGCGAGTAATACGGAACAGGAAACCGATCCTGCCCTGTCCGATGATCTGCCTGCTATGAATTACGACGGCAGAGCCTATCGCATCGCCAGCGTGGAGGGATACACCGATGAGTTTTTCACGGAAGAGTTGACCGGTGAAGTCGAAAATGACGCCGTATTCAATCGGAACGCACGGCTGGCGGAGCGTTTCAACGTCTCCATCGAAGCCACTCCCATGACCGGCGACTGCGGCAGTATCTATTCCGCGCTCGTGCAATATGCGACAGCAGGGGACGATTTCTGTGATGTCGCCGCGCAGGAGGTCTGGAATTTTCATATGGCTACTGCGGCGGGGATTTATCAGAACTGGAACGACACAAAGTACATTCATCTCGACAAACCGTGGTGGAACCAGCAGATCAACAACGGCGCCACCTTCAACGGCAAGCTGTTCGGGCTGACCGGCTCCTTCTCCGTAACCTACATGACCTGCACCACGGCGACCTATGTCAATTCCGCACTGATTGAGGATTACGGACTGACGGAGGACGATCTGTATGCGCTGGTACTGGACGGCGGCTGGACGATCGATTACCTCAGTACCCTTGTGGAGGGAATGTACAAGGACGTCAACGGCGACGGTAATCGGGATGAAAACGACCAATACGGCTTCGGCGCGAACTGGTATTATTCCGACACCTGGTGCAGCGCGTTTGATATTCCCGTCACCGGAAAAGCCGCGGATGGCAAGCTGGAAATCAAACTGATGCAGGAAAAAACCTACGACGCGCTCTCCAAGGTCTACAAGCTCTACTACGAGAACAAAGGCGTGTATTTCTGGGAAAACTGGACCGGCTTCATGGACTATTTCCCCGGCGGCACCCTCGTTTTCGCGCAGGGTATGTTAGACGACGCCTTCAACGCGCTGCGGGATATGGAGGATCCGTTCGGCATCGTACCGCAGCCCAAATACGACGAAGCACAGGACGGCTACCACTGTCTGGTCGCGGACGGCTACTTCATCGTGGGTATGCCGACCACGGTCACGGATACGGATTTCGTATCCCTCATGACGGAGGCTATGGCGGCGGAAACGTATACGAACGTGTATCCCGTATACTACGATGTGGCTCTGAAATCGAAGTATTCCAAGGACGAGGAAACCGCTGCCATGATCGATCTGATCTCCGCAGGCGCCGCATTTGACGTCTCCTTCATGTATGGGACCTATCTCGAAATGCTGCCGTATATGTTCCGAAATTGTCTCAATGAGAAAACGACGGACATTGCCTCCACCTACGCCAAAGCGGAGAGCAAGATCGCGACGGCTCTCGGCAAAATCTACGCCATGTACGAATAATCCCATCGAAAAAAGAACGCAGGATTTGCTTTTCCTGCGTTCTTTTTCTGTCTATTTCATTGTACGCGCAGCTTGCCGGTGTATGCGAGCAGCTTCATGAAGTGACCGCCGACTACGGAACGGTGCTGGAAGCCTCTCTGGTTTGCGGTGACAGTGTAGTACCAGTCCGTCATCGGAACGCGGGTGAGCGTGCGGTGGTACGCCTCCCACAACGGCGCGATGTAGTCCTCGAAATCCTCCCGCTCGTTCGCCAAGGTCGCCGTCCAGATGAGCCAGTCGCTCTTTGTGTACGTTTCCCGGCAGTCGAGCGGCATGCCGTAGGGATTCACGTGGCGGCGGTAGGATGCGAACTCCGATTGCAGCACGGTCGGATCCATGATCCCGGTATGCCAGAGCTTGTCCCAGACGATGTTGTACTTCATCGACCACGTGCCGGGACGGTCGTATGCCAGGCGGTAGCTGCCGTCTCCATTCGCGGCACGGCTGGCGAACGATTTTGCCATATCCCGTGCTTTTTCGAGCAGCTCCTCGGCTTCGTCGGCACGGTCCAGCATCCGATAGAGAATCGCAAGCGCTGTAATGCCCATCATCGCTTTCAGGGACAGATTGCAGTTGTGCGCGAGATGACCGGCGAAATCGTCCGTACAAAGCTGATTTTCCGGATCCTCGCCATGTTCGAGCAGATACCGGACCCATGTTTCCCACAGATCCATATGCTCCCTGGCAAAAGCGAGATTCCCGTCGGCAAGCGCGGCGCAGGTCACCATCACGAGCATATTCCCGGCTTCCTCCACCGGCATCTGCCACTCCTCGGCGTTGTTCGCGTAGACCTGTCCGGACAAAATCGGATACTGCCCACAGTCGTGCGGCGAGAAATCAAAACGCCACGCGTCGCTTTTCGCGTACCGGACGATCGGCCGCATCATGCCGCGCACCAGCTCCGGATTGTAGAGAAGATAGAGCGGGATCGACGGATAGCTCACATCCACCGTGGCGGCGCAGCCGTTCGAGAAGCATTCCTTGGAGATAAAGAGGATCTCTCCGCGCGTATCTATGGCAACCTTATGCGCCGCGATGGATTGACGATAGGACAGCTCCAGGATCTCCGCGTACTTTTCTCCGCCCGCTTTCACACCGTCGGCAAACAGCTTTGCTGCAAACGCTCTGCATCGTTCCTCGATCGCCGGATATTCCCGGTGGGCAGCCGCGATCGCTTCTCCGATGGTCATACCGCTCCGGTTCCAGTAGGAATGGAGCTTTTCCCCGAAATAGAGGATTGAGTACACATCGTCGTAGGCAAAGGTGACCAGTGCGTCCGTGTCCTCCGCGGTGTCGAGATCGAGCGACAGGGTGACAAACGTGGTTGCGGGCTCATAATCCGCCGGTGCGTCGGCGCCGGAATAGGGAATATCGATTTTCTCCACCCCACAGACAGCGTCCGCGGCGGTCAGATAGAAGTACCCCCAATTGATGCGGATGTCGTCGCCGGATTTTGCGAGGATCGGCTGGCGGACGCTGCCGATTTTCACGGATGAAAGCCCGTCCTCTGTGAAGATTTCCGTCGTCACATCGTCCTCACGGCGATGGTTCAGGCAGATTTCCTCACTGACCGCCAGACGGATACCGACCATGTGGCAGGCATGATCCAAACTCCGGACGGAGAGGCGGAGATAGGACACCGGACGCGTCATCAAGTCAAGATCGTCCATGAGCAGCGGCGTCAGAAACGTAGCGGTCAATTCCACACCGGCAGCGGTAAACATATACCTTGTATGGAGCGCGTCGCAGTCCCGGGACACCTCCTCCATCGCCGGGGAATCGTCGCCCGGGTGAAGCCTGCCTAGGAATCGATAGGTCACACCGTCGATGGCGGCGTACCCAACCATGGTCTGCGGTTTGCCTGTCCAGTGCGCAGTCACAGCGTCGGTCAGATGATCCGCCGGAGACCAGAGGGAGAAATAGGGGTCTACGGTAATAAGCGGTACGGATGGCGGACGAAGTCTCATAGGTAGTTCCTCCTTCAGAGCCTGTGATTACAGGGCTTTTTCCTCGATTTCACGGGCGCGGCGCAGGATGTCGATGGAGAAGGACGGGATTCTGCCCAGTCCGTCGGGACCTACATTCAAAAGATAATTCACACCCATGTCGTTTAAGTGCTTTTTGTTTGCCGCAATCTGCTCCGGCGTTTTCCAGTTCGCGTCGTAATACTTGAATCCCCACGTGTCGTTGAGCGTTGCCGCAGTTTCGTAGAGACCGTAGGGCGAATACTTGAACCCGTCGAGCTCGTTCATGTCGCCTGCCGGAGTTTCCGGGATGTTCTCGGGACGTTTCTTCGGGATCTCGTTGTCGCCGAGGGACACATAGTCGTACGCGCCGTTGCCCAGGCGGGAATTGATGAGGCAGTCGGGCTGGTACTTTTTGACCATATCGAAGATCTCGCGGCTCTGTTCCGGCTTGATGACGCCGGGGGTATCGAACCAGATAAGGCAGAGATCGCCGTATTTCGTGAGGATCTCTTTGACCTGCGGCTTGATCTTTTCTTCAAAGCAGATGGAAAAGTCCTTGTTGTCCCTGCCAGGGAAGTCCCAGCTGTTGAACCAGGTCGTACCCGCGCAGCCGCAGGTTTTGTCGTAGCCGCCGCCGTGAGGATGGTGCCAGTCGAGCTCCTGAGAATAGTACAGCCCGAATTTGATCCCGTGCTTGTAGCAGGCTTCGGCAAGCTCCGCGATGATGTCTCTGCCAAACGGTGTGGCGCGCTTCACATTGAATGGATCGCACGCGGAATCAAAGAGCGCGAAACCCTCGTGGTGTTTGGAGGTGATGACGAAATACTCCATGCCGCATTCCTTGGCAAGGGTGATCCACTCCTCCGCGTCAAAATAGATCGGGTTGAACGTCCCGGCAAGCGATTCGATCTCGCGGTTTGGGATCTGGAAATAGGACTGCGCCCATTCCGCGTAATACGGCGTGCGCCTGCCTCTGTATTCGCCGGCAAGCAGGGAATAAATGCCGAAATGGACCATCATCCCGTATTTCGCCTGTCGAAACCATTCGCGATTGTTCATTTGTTTTGTCCTTCTCCGCGCTTTTGGCAACGGAGACTCCTTTCGTGTATTGACCTCTGCGGCAGCCACATCCAGCGCCGTGCTGTTCTCATTATATAGAAAATGGCGCGAAAAGGCAATAGTTTTTTGGAAATCGGCTAAAAAAATCGCAATTTCTCTTGCATTTGCCGCGCGTTTCTGCTATGATAGAGAAAAATATCTCATTCGGAGGTGGCATTTGTGAGCCAACTTATGATGTGCAAGAGTATGGCGGAGGGTGTACGCCCCTATCCGCTGCACGAGGATTACTATATCCGCAATTTTCACGAAACCGAGGAGGAGATCGCCGCGTGGGTCGAAATCTGCAAAAACGGGCTGTTCGGACCGGACGCCGGACGTGAGGGATACGTCTCCTCGATCACGAATATGGCGGGTCTGACCCCGGAGCGCGATATTTTCATGGTCTGCGAACGGGAGACCGACCGTCCCGTCGCCACAATCACGGGCTTTGTTCGTCCGGACGGCGCGGGAGACATCCATATGGTCGCCGCCATTCCGGAGGTGCGCGGAAAGAAGATCGGTCACGCCATGCTCGCGCACGCGCTGGAAAAGCTGTCCCGCGACGGCGTCTCCAAAGTTTATCTGACGACGGACGAATGGCGCAAACCGGCAATCAAGAACTACCTGACCGCCGGCTTCCATCCTGTGGAGTACGACGTCGGCATGCCGGAGCGTTGGACAGGCGTGTTCGCGGAAATGGGAATTGAACCTGTGCCGTTACAGAAGCTCTGAGGAAAGAGGACGGACGAAATTTCATGACCAGGCAAAGCTCCTTCGGACTCAATTCCTGCGCCTTACACATTCTTGCGATGGCGTTGATGCTGTGCGACCATATCTGGGCGATGTTTCCTGTGGCGGATTGGATGACCTGCATCGGCAGACTTGCGTTTCCTATCTTCGCGTTTATGATCGCGGAAGGATATGCGCACACCACAAACGTCAAAAAATACCTCTTACGGATGCTTGTGTTCGCCCTGCTCTCCGAAATCCCCTTCAATCTCGTCGCGGGCGGCACCGTCTTTTACCCCTACCACCAAAACGTACTTTGGACATTTCTCATCGCGCTGGGCACCATGGTACTGTCCGACAAAATCCGTACCCGTTTTTCGGACAGACGACCTGTCGCGGTTTCCTGTACGGTTCTTCTGGTCATGGCGGCGTTTCTTCTCGGCACGATCACCATGGTCGATTACTACGGCGCGGGGGTGCTGACCGTTCTCGTGTTCCATTATTTCCGCGGAAACAAATGGTATCTACGGCTCACCCAGCTGTGCGCTCTTGCCGTTTTGCACGTCGGTATACTCGGCGGCTACTACTATACAGTCCATATCGGAAATCTGGAGCTCGAGATCGTTCAGCAGGGACTCGCGCTGTTTGCTCTGCTCCCGATCTGGCTCTATAATGGCAGGCAGGGCTATCACGCAAAGCCATTCCGGTATTTCTGCTATGCCTTCTATCCGCTCCATCTGCTTCTTCTCTATTGCATCTGGTTCATCGGAAACGCCGCAGCCTGATCTATCACCCATCTCCGCCCACGCGCATATCCTGCTTGCAGAAACCATTGCGTAACGGAAAGGCGGAAACCTATGAAAATCGGAATTATTGCTGCGGATCGACGGATGGACGCCATTGCCGCGCAGCTGTCCACACGCTTTTTGCATGTAACGCTCCACCACCCGGACGACGGCATTCTCCCTCTCTGCGCGGACGATGTGCTGATCTTCCCACTGCCGATAACGCGGCTGTCCGCGGATTGGGACAAATGCGTGCCTGGCTCGGATGGCGATACCGTGGTACGGATGATCCGCGTCCTGCCCGGCGACAAGCTTTTACTCGGCGGCACGCCCGATCCTTTGCATATCCGGCTCGCGGAGGAATACGGCTCGGTGCTGCTCGATTACTGCGACGACGAAACGGTGCGTATGAAAAACGCCGTGCCGACTTCGGAGGGCGCGATCGGTATTGCCATCGAAGTGCTGCCGCACACGATATGGGGCAGTCGCTTTGCCGTCACCGGATACGGAAAATGCGCCCGCGCCCTGGCAGTCCGACTGAAAGCCCTCGGCGGACACGTCACAGTGGCGGCAAGGCGGGAGGACGCGCGAACAGAAGCCTCCCTCGACGGCTGCGACACCATGTCGCTTGCGGATTTTCTGACCGCTCCGCCGCCGGTGCGCTGCGTATACAATACGATCCCGGCAAAGATCTTCCCGGAGGATTTTTGCGACCGTCTGCCGGCGGACACTCTTTTCGTGGAGCTTGCCGGAGAACGCGCGCTGCCCGTTTGTGACAGAGTCCTGTACGCGCCGGGACTGCCCGGAAAAACCGCGCCGGAAACGGCAGGCGAGATCCTGTGCGACGCGATCCTGCCGCGCATCCGCCGGTACCAGCAGACGCACGTTCCAAAAGCCAAGGGGGGTGACGGAGAATGATCGGTTACGCGCTATGCGGCTCGTTCTGTACCCACAGCGCCTCTCTCTCTGTTCTGGAGGAGCTTTGTCGAACATATGAGGTACTGCCCATTGTCAGCGAGATCGTCGGAACAACAGATACGCGGTTCGGAAAAGCGGCGGATACGCTTGCCATTCTTGAAGCCCTATGCCGCCGTCCCGCAATCCGCACCATCCGAGAGGCGGAGCCGCTTGGACCCAAAACGATCCTCGACGCGCTGGTGATCGCTCCCTGTACCGGAAATACGCTTGCAAAAATCGTCCATGGAATCACGGACACGACGGTCACCATGGCGGCGAAAGCGCATCTTCGTGCAAATCGACCGCTGCTCTGCGCCCTGGCAACCAACGACGCAATGAGCGCAAACCTTGCTAACATCGGCGCGTTTCTGAACCGGAAATCCTGTTATCTCACGCCCATGCGGCAGGACGATCCCGCAAACAAGCCGCATTCCCTGGTCGCGGACTTTGCACGTCTGCCGGAATGTCTCGCCGCCGCCATGGAGGGACGCCAGGTGCGGCCGCTGTTTGTGTGAGCTTCCGGGAAAAATTCGCCTCTTGCATTTTCCGTCGAATTATGGTATACTATAGGCAGCTATACACGGAAAATCTGTGTGCAATCTGACACAAGGAGGCGGCGATATGCGCCTTACCAACCACATGCGGCAGACCATCGGCGGCACCATGCTCGGCATTCTCACCGTCTCCCTGATGGCGTTGCAGTATCTCTTCGGCAGCACCACCTATACGCCGCCGACCGTGGACGCGACCCCGCTTGTCACCGCCGCCGACGCCGAAGCCATGGAAACTCTGTCGGAACCGGCGGACGCGTATGAGATGCTCCGGCTCCACTTCACAGGCAGCGTCGTCATCGGCTCAATGCTCGGCACACAGACACACGGCACCTTCAACGCGGCGGTCTCGGAAAACGGCACGAAGCCCTGGCTCGCCCACTGTGCGAAACGATTTGCCAACGATGCGATGACCTTTTCTCTGCTCGACACGGTGCTTACGGACAATGCCGCTCTGCAGACCCGCTCCAAAACGGAACGCGTCTGGTATATGGCGCCAACGTACCATGCGAAAATTCTGGAAAACGGCGGGATCGACACCGTCTCCGTAGCCACGTCCCACAGTCTCGATTACGGCACAGACGGACTGTCCGACACCATCGCGGCGCTTTCGGAATATAGTATCGCGTGGGGCAATGGGGAAAACGCCGTATATCGCACGCAGAACGATGTGACAATCGGAGTATATCCCGCGTTGGTACGCTTGACGGAGCCTGCGGAAACGGACGAGGAGGACGCGCCGCATGTTCCTTATGACGCGACGGTTCTCGCGTGGATCGAGAACGCACGCACAAAGTGCGCCTGGACGGCAGTGTACCTGACCGTGGACGACATGTATCCGGCGACAGACGACGCGCTTATCGCATTTGCCGAGCTCTGTGCCGATCGCGGCGTTGACCTGGTACTGCTCGATATTGATCCGAGTGGCGCTCCGGTAGTGCTGGAAAAAGGGAACGCAAAAATCTGCTACGGACTGGGCGCATTTCTCTCCGGCGGCGAACGGCTGACCGACGAACGGCACGGCGTGCTGGAGGTTGCGATCCGTACGGAAAACGGCGCGATTGCCTCTTGGGACACAGAAGTGCTCACCTTTGTATCCGACGCCGCGGAGCCGTGGATTCTCTATGCGCCGGATCCGTTCGCAACAGAATGAAAAATACCCAAATTGTTCATTCAGGACGGCATTTCACGCCGTCCTTTTCTGTGCATGTATATTTTTCTCGATACGGGCAACACTAACGGTGAAATCGCCTTTGTCCCATCGACAAAGCCGGTTTTCATGAATCTATATCCGTTAGGAGAGCTATTATGGAATCGAAGAAACCGAACCGCTGCATTTCCTGCTCCGTTACCTCCTGCGCCAACCACTGCGGGAACGAGAACTACTGCGCCCTCGACCGTGTCATCATCGGCACACATGAAAAGAACCCGACCGTCACCGAATGCGTAGACTGCGAGTCCTTCATCCTCTCGAACCACTGCGGCTGCAAGTCCGACGAGCACAGAAGCACACTCGGCTAAGATGCCTCTGATTTAAAGTTATTTTTGCGATAAAAGCCCTTATATTTTAGCCTTTTATCGCAAAAATCCGATGGATTCAGAGGTTCACCAAGGAAACGCTGCGATTATGAATTTTGCCGTATCCGGAAGAACGCGACTTTCCGCTTCGTCTTTCGCATACGGCATTTTTCGTGCGCCGGTGCCTTACAGAGATTTTACATAGACCTCACATAATTTTGTGTAGATTTCCGTTTTTTGCCGGAGCGTGTCATTTTTAACTGCATATTCATATTTCATGTCGTTTTTGTTCACACAATCCTGCTATAATGCAGATGTGTGCAAAGACAAAGTCAAAAATAATGCTTGGAACGTGCCCAGAGACGAGCCGTTCATGGAAAGGAAGAGAAAACCCGTTTCAGCGTCGATTTCGGTATAAATAGTAAAGCTTCTCCCGACTTTTGACCTGCGGCGGTTTTCTGCGGCATTCAAAATTGAATATTTTCTCCATCATCTCCCTGTTCGGCGGACTTGCCATGTTCTTATACGGCATGGAAGTCATGAGCGAAGGTCTGAAAAACGCGTCCGGCGCGGCACTGAAAAAGGTGCTGGAAAAGGTCACCTCCAACGCCTTCTTCGGCGTTCTGACCGGCACGCTCGTCACCGCGATCATCCAGAGCTCCACCGCCACCATCGTCATCACAGTAGGTTTGATCACCGCCGGGATTCTCAATCTCCGGCAGGCGGTCTGCATCGTACTCGGCGCGAACATCGGCACCACCGTCACCGCGCAGATCATCCGGCTCATGGACATCGATTCCGGCGGCAACTGGGTGCTTGAGCTATGCAAGCCGTCCACCCTCGCGCCGATCGCCATGTTTGTCGCCATCATTCTTATGATGTTCGTCAAACGCGGCAACAGCAAATCGATTGGAGAGATCTTCGCCGGTTTTGCCGTTTTGTTCACAGGTCTGATGAGCATGACCGCCGCCGTGGAGCCGCTGTCCGATTCGCCTGCGTTCGCGGATATGCTCGCGAAATTCGCACAGATTCCGGCGCTCGGCATCGTGATGGGCATGGTCTTTACAATGCTCGTGCAGAGCTCGTCCGCCATGGTCGGTATGCTTCAGGCATTGTCCGTCACCGGCGCCATGAGCTTCAGCCTCGTGTATCCGATGATCATGGGTATCAACCTCGGCACCTGCGTTACGACCGCCATGGTCTGCTCCATTGGCTCCTCGAAGGACGCAAAGCGCACCGGTATCGCCCATATTGTATTCAACGTCATCGGCACGATCCTTTTCATCATCCTTATGACCGTTCTGAAAGCGTGCGGCGCGTTCCCGACTCTCTGGGATAAGATGTGTACAAGCGGCGATATTGCGAATTTCCAGACCATTTTCAACTTGGTCACCGCCGTGGTGCTGCTGCCGTTCACGGGGCTGCTCGTCAAGCTGACCTACGTATTCGTCAAGCCGGACAAAAATGTCGTGAAGGACGATTACGCCGCACTGCACACCTTGGACGAAAAGCTCATGGTCGTTCCCTCTATGGCGATCGCGGAATGCACGAATGCCATCGGCGTCATGGGCAGACTGACTCACCAGAATTTCGCCGACAGCATCACGCAGCTCTCGTCCTACAGCGATGAGGTGACCGTTTCCATCGACACACGTGAGGAGCGGATCGATGAATTTACCGACACCGCGGAAAACTTCCTCGTAAATCTCTCAAAAAATGTCATCGACGATGACCAGAATGAGATCGTCAACATCCTCATGCAGACGGTCACGGACTTTGAACGTATCGGCGACTATGCCACGAACATCAACGAGTTTGCCGAGCGCATCCATCGCGAAAAGGTGGTATTCTCCGATCGTGCCAAAGAAGAGCTGCACAGCATCTTCCGCGCGGTCAGCGAAATCATCGACATGGCGACCCTAGCTTTTGAGCAAAACGATGAGGAACTGGCGCGTCGGATTGAGCCGCTGGAGGAAACCATCGACGATATGGTACAGTATCTACGCGACAGCCACATCGAACGGCTGAAATCCGGACAGTGCACCGTCAGCGCCGGCATCATCTTTCTGGAAACACTCACCTATCTTGAACGTGCCTCTGACCAGTGCTCCAGCGTCGGCGTACTGATGCTGTCGCGGAACAACGAGGAAATCCGCAAAAACCACCACGAATATCTGCGTGAGCTGCACAAGGAAACGGATCCCGCGTATTCCGCCGAGCTGCACCGCAGAAGAGACGAGTATCTCGTACCGCTCATGAAAAAGTAAATCCACGATATCCGGGGAAGGATCGGCACGTTTTTGGACGTGACGGTCCTTTTTTTGCCTGTATGTGGTTGCACACGTGCGAAAAATGTGGTATACTGTGGCTATACAATTCAAAAATTGAGAGGAATACGATATGATACTTGTCGGACTGGACATCGGCGGCACAAAATGCGCGGTCACACTCGGAAATGACAGCGGGGAGATCCTGTGGAAAAAGGCGTTCGCGACAACGACAGCGGCACAAACCCGCGCGGCACTGTATGATACGGCGGCAGAGGCGATAGAACGCGCGCAAACGGACTATCGTGCGTCTCCCGCAGCAATCGGCGTAAGCTGCGGCGGACCGCTGGACTCCCGACGCGGGATCATCCAGTCGCCGCCGAATCTGCCCGGCTGGGACAATATCCCAATCACGGCGGAGCTGTCCGCGCGGTTTGCGATCCCGGCTTTTTTGCAGAATGACGCGAACGCCTGCGCAATGGCGGAATGGAAATACGGCGCCGGCAGAGGATGCGAAAACATGGTATTCTGCACGTTTGGCACCGGCATGGGCGCGGGGCTGATCCTGAACGGCAGACTGTACGCGGGCGCGTCGGACACCGCCGGGGAGATCGGGCACATCCGCATGACGGAAACAGGACCTGTCGGATACGGAAAGGCCGGATCGTTTGAGGGCTATTGCAGCGGCGGCGGGATCGCACAGCTTGGAAAAATCTACGCCATGGAAGCGTTCCAAAGCGGCAGGACCGTCTCCTACTGCGCAAATCCGGCGGAACTGGACGGTATCACAGCGAAATCCATCGCCATTGCCGCGCGCGCAGGTCATGCGGACGCCATCGCCGTGTACGATCGGTGCGCGGAAAAGCTCGGCGCGGGACTGGCGATCCTTTCGGACATTCTCAATCCGGAGCGCATCGTCCTCGGCAGCATCTTCATGCGCGACCGTGCGCTGCTTGCCGCAAAAATGGACGAGATCCTGCGGCGCGAATGCCTGCCGGGTGTGTACGACGCGTTGTCGGTCGTCCCTGCGAAGCTGTCGGAAAATATCGGGGACATCGCCGCTATCACCGTCGCCGCGGAGGGTCTGCGGGACTCGTGAACCACTATGACGGAATAAAGGAGAATCGCTATGGAAACAATCACGGAATTATGTACACGCTACCCGTCGCTCATGTCCTGTACGGAATCATTGACTGCCGCATTGGAGCTATGGAAAAAGACCTACGACGGCGGCGGTAAATTCTTATTCTGCGGTAACGGCGGCAGTGCCGCGGACTGTGAACACATCGTCGGTGAGCTGATGAAGGGATTTCTTCTGAAACGACCGATGCCCGCGTCGGACAAGGCGGCGTTTCTCGCTCTTTACCCGGACGACGGGTTCGTCGTGGAGCACCTGCAGCGCGGAATCCCGGCGATTGCACTGGTATCGCACACGGCTCTGTCCACGGCATGGTGCAACGACGCGCCGCCGGAGCTGTGCTATGCCGAGCAGGTATTGGGGTATGGCAAGCCGGGCGATCTTTTCATGGGCATCTCAACCTCCGGAAACGCGAAAAACGTCGCCTACGCCGCCAAAATCGCGCACGCACGCGGACTGTACACCATCGGACTGACCGGGGAAAGGGAATCCTCGCTGTCCTCCGTCTGTGACGTAACGATCCGCGTACCGGAGACAGAGACCTACAAGGTACAGGAGCTGCATCTGCCGGTCTATCACTGGCTCTGCGCGGCGTTGGAGGCATACGCGTTCGGAGAAAAATAACCGTTTTCCGTCACAGAAAATTGCGAAGCATCACCGTCCTCCATGCGCGGTTTCCACAGAAATTCCCGACGGCTGTGTGAGATCTTCAGTAAATATCCCCTTTGCATTTTTTCCTTTCCCGTGCTATAATGCTTACATGGGTTTTCCCGTACTATTATCCATCGTGCGGCACAATGACTGCGTAAGTCCAGAGCGGATACAGATTTTTCTGTATGGTTTTGGACGGACGCGGTCTTTTTTGTTTGCACGACTTTTTCAAAAAGGCATCTTTATGGAAGAAAACACACTGCTTACCGAAAAGACCGGGCGACTCTTAGCGAAATACGGTCTGCCCTGCATCATCTCTCTCCTGGTCGGTGCGCTGTACAACATCGTTGACCAGATTTTCATCGCGAACGCGTCGTATCTCGGCTCTTATGGCAATGCTGCCAATTCCGTGGTCTTCCCATTGACAGTCATCGCGCTTGCCATTGCCACCATGATCGGCGACGGCTGCTGCGCGTTTGTGAGCATCCGGCTCGGCGCGAAAAAGGACGCGGAGGCAAAGCGCGGCGTCGGCACATCGATTCTCTGGATCCTCTGCACCAGCATTATACTGACTGCCATTTATCTGCTCTTTTCCGAGCCGATCCTGACCGCGTTCGGCGCGCGTGTGAACGATGAAACGTTCACTTTGTCAAAGGAGTACTTTTTCTGGATCACGCTTGGCGTACCGTTTTACATGTTCGGACAGGGTCTCAATCCCGTGATCCGCTCCGACGGCAGTCCGCGCTACGCCATGGTGTCCCTGCTTGCAGGCGCGCTGACCAACTGCGTGCTCGACCCCATTTTCATCTATCCGCTCCACATGGGTATGAAGGGCGCTGCGATTGCGACGGTGATCGGGCAGATCGTTTCCGCCGCCTTTGCGCTTTGCTACCTCTTTCGGATGAAAACAATCCGGCTGGATCGCAGTGCCTTCACGTTTTTGGGAGGCGGTATCGCGCAGATTCTGTCTCTCGGTATGACGAGCTTTCTCTCGCAGGTCTCCATTGTGCTCTCCATGGCGGCGGTTCTCAACATGTGTCAGAAGTACGGCGCGCGCGATCCCATTTTCGGACAGGCAGAGTATGCGCAGATACCGACAGCCGTGGTCGGCATTGTCATGAAATTCTTTCAGATCGTCATGTCCATCGCCATTGGGCTGTCCGCAGGCTGCATCTCCGTAGTCGGCTACAACATTGGCGCAGGCAGACGGGACCGCGCTTCCCGGCTGATGGTAGAGCTGCTAGCGACTGAATTTGTGATCGGTCTGTGCGCAATGATCCTTTTTGAAGGCTTTCCCAACACATGTATCTCTATCTTCGGCGCGAAAAACGAGAGCGTCTATTATACAGAATTTGCCATACGCTGCATCCGGCTCTTCCTCTCGACCACGGCGCTCGCCTGTGTGAACAAGGGTATGTTTATCTATTTGCAATCGCTTGGCAAGGCTTGGACATCCGCGGGATTGTCGCTGCTCCGTGAGGTTGGCTTCGGCGTCGGACTGGTGCTTTTGCTGCCGCTTTGGTTCGGACTGGACGGCGTGCTCTGGTTCATGGCGGCAGCGGATATTCTGACCTTTCTCGTTTGCATCCCGGTAATTCTGCATGTGCGTCGGGAGCTGCGGTAGAGACGGTATGGCAGTCATAGGTGGTTTTCATAAGATTTCACCAAAAAGCGAGGGGCATTTTTGTCTCTCGTTTTTACGTAGGAAACTTGCCTTTTTCTGTCGGATGCGGTATAATATTGTGGATTTGTTTTTTGGGAATAGGTTAGCGATTTTTGACAGGATAAGAGAGGCAGGAATTTTATGAAGCTCGGGTTTGACAACGACAAATACAACCGACTGCAAACAGAAAAGATACTCGACCGTATCTCCCATTTCGGCGGCAAGCTGTATCTGGAATTCGGCGGCAAGCTCTTCGACGACTATCACGCGTCCAGAGTCTTGCCCGGTTTCCGTCCCGACAGCAAGATCAATATGCTCATGCAGCTGAAGGAGCAGGCGGAAATCGTGATCGTGGTGTCCGCTGCCGCGATCGAACAGAACAAAATGCGCGCCGATCTGGGGATCACGTACGACATGGATGCGCTCCGGCTCATGGACGCGTTCCGGGAAAGAGGACTGTACGTCGGCAGCATCGTCATCACGCATTACGCTGGTCAACCCTCTGCCGATGCGTTCATCAAGCGGCTCAGTGAGCTGGGCATCCGAGTGTTCAAGCACTACCCGATCCCCGGCTATCCGACGAATCTGCGCACCATTCTCTCCGCTGACGGATATGGCAAGAACGAGTACATTGAAACAAAGCGCTCCCTCATCGTTGTGACAGCGCCCGGTCCCGGCAGCGGCAAAATGGCGACCTGTCTCTCCCAGCTGTACCACGACAATCTGCGCGGTCTGAAATCCGGCTACGCGAAATTCGAGACGTTCCCGATCTGGAATCTCTCGATCTCTCATCCGGTCAACATCGCTTACGAAGCTGCCACAGTGGATCTGGGCGACGTGAACATGATCGACCCATTCCACCTGGAGGCATATGGCGAAACGACGGTAAACTACAACCGCGATATCGAGATTTTCCCGGTGCTGCGCCAGCTCTTTGAGGGGATTTACGGCAAGTGTCCGTATCAGTCGCCAACCGATATGGGCGTCAATATGGCAGGCTACTGCATCTACGATGACGATGCGGTGTCCGAAGCCGCCAAAATGGAGATCATCCGCCGGTACTACGACTGTCTCGTCAAGAAAACAAAGGGTACGGTCGGCGTGGATACGATCTACAAGGCGGAGCTTCTCATGAACCGCGCGGGACTGACCGTGAACGACCGCAAAACGGTGCCTGCCGCACTGACCAAGGCTGCCGCGACAGACGGTCCCTGCGCCGCGTTGGAGCTTGCGGACGGAACCATCGTCACCGGAAAAACGTCCGATCTCTTAGGCGCCTCTGCGGCAGTGCTGCTCAACGCCCTGAAGGTATACGCCGAAATCCCGGATGAAACGCACCTGATCGCACCCTCCATCATTGAGCCGATCTGCCGTCTGAAAACGGAGCACCT
The DNA here is from genome assembly GCA_934433485.1 of uncultured Eubacteriales bacterium. GTDB lineage: Bacteria > Bacillota > Clostridia > Oscillospirales > CAG-272 > UMGS1696. The sequence goes on from CAKRZR010000002.1 coordinate 187,510, forward strand.
TGGCTGCCACAATCCCAGACTCCATGCGGACGAGGTATTGATCGCCCTGTCCATCTGCGCAGCCGACAACGCAAACGCGCGCCTTGCCCTCGAATGTCTGCCGAAGCTGGCTGGCTGTGAAGCGCATTCCACCGTCATCGTATCCCATGTGGACGCCGAAACCTTCCGTAAGCTCGGAATCCGTCTGACCTGCGAACCGGTATACGGCACAAAAAAGCTGTTCCATCGATAAAAGCGCGGCGTTCCAACGTCACGTACCGTTTCACGCATAATTTCATAAAAATTGCCGTACAGGACTTCCCATTTTGGTACGAATGTGATATACTATCCTATATCCCATCGTATCGGGAAAATCCCGTACGGCTTTTTCGCGAAGTTTATTGAAAGGAGCGCGGTATCGGAGTGACCGGTATCGCCACACATCGCATGTCATTTGGATTGTCTCTTGTATTTCTCGCCGTATCCCTGTGCACCCTGATTCTCTGCGCCGTTTTCATCCGACACAAGACAGTGAAAACCGTCCTTGTCATTCTCAGCACCCTGGCGACACTCTTTTTCGCCGGATACGCCGCGCTGACCGTTCTGTTTGTCCACAATGCCGCAAGTCGTGCACCCGACAACACGGATTCCGCCACAGCCGCCGTCGACGAAGCGATCCTCGCCGAAGCCAGAGAACAGGTGGAATCTCTGCTCGCGCTTGCCGGAGAGGAGCTCGCGCTGTTGCCTATGGATGCGGAGGAAGAAAAAACCGTCAGTCCGGATCCGTACGCGTCGTTTCCCTATGAAGCGTCTCTCGCGTACAACACGCTGAACGACGCGCAGAAAAAGCTATACGACGAAATCCTGCCGAAAATTGCGGCGATCGAGGATTTCACGTACCGCGCGGACAAATACGGCTACGATACCCTCGACGATCTGCTTCTTGTGAGCATGGCAATCGATACGGATTATCCGGAATACGAAATCTATTACACCATTGTCGATGTGATGTCGGAGGACGGCACCGTTACAGAGGCGCTGCGCTCGTATTATTTTATGCCCGCAAACAGCAGTGTAGAGGTCACAACGGAGGCGGAAAAAGAGGTTTTACGCCACAAGCTTGCCGTATTTGACGCGGTTTGCCGTCTGATCGTGGACGCGATCCCGGAGGACGCTACAACCTATGACAAGTACCGTTTCCTCGCCGCCTACATCTCCCTCGCCACCATGTACGACACGAACGCCATAGGCGGCAATCAGGTGGGCAACGCGTACGGCTCCATCCTCGGCGGTCACTCCATCTGTCAGGGCTACTCCGTCGGGTACGCGTATCTCTGCCGAATGGCGAATCTGTGGTGCAGCGTGGTCTCCGGCGAATCCCGGGACGTCTCGCACGCATGGAACCTTGTGAAGCTCGGCTCCGGCACGTATCACGTGGACATCACCTGGTCGGATGACAGCGGATATTACCCCAGCGAGCCGGGTTGGTATAGCTACTTTCTGCTGACACAGGACGAAATTCTCCTCGATCATGAGATCACAGACGGCACGGTCGCGACCGGAACCGCGTATCCGAAGCCGTTCCCCGTTTACGGCTGACTTTTGTCCGCTCCCGGTATTGCGGCACATAGGTCCCTGTGGAAAACACGTCTATCGTCTACGGCTTTGCCGTAAATTCAGTCAAAGGACTTTGACGCGAACTCGTCAAAGTCGGCAAAGTCCTCTGCATCGCCGAGAATCTTATGGAGCACCTCTCCGAACCGTTCCACCTGTTCCTTTGTGAAACGCTTTTCGTTTTCCCGGATAAAGGCGCGGAAGCTGTCCTCGTACAGGTGGATATACCGGTAATATTTCTCCGTGAGCGTGAGCCGCCATTCGCGCTTGTCGTCCGCGGAGGGATTCTTCTCCACGTAGCCCTTTTGTTCAAGCGAATGGATCTTATATGTCGCGTTGGAGCGGGATATACCGAGAAAATCCGCAAATTCGCTGATTGTCGGCTTGTCCAGCGAATGGATTACCTCAACGGCAAAGACCTCCATGGCGGTCAGGCTGCCCTCCCGCTCTCTTATGACGCTGAAGATGCGTTTGTAAAAATGCAGGCGCAGGAGATTGGTGATTTGCAGTAGCTCTTCTTCCAGCATAACTTGAACTCCGTTCGATTGTACAGTATCCTACACATTGTACCATGCCCGCCGGGGAAAGTCAACCGTTCCGCCGTTTTTTCCACGTCAACAGCATTTACTTTTTTACACAGAAAAACAGGACAGACATCCCACTGTGCCGAGGTAAAGAAATCGCGAAAGGTTTACTGATCGTTTGTAAAACTTCATTTTATGCACCGGAATTGCACAAACGATATCCATTTTATCCCAGATAGAAAGTTTTTGAAGGGGGCCGGGGAAACTTTTTTCAAAAAGTTTCCCCAAAAATCAAATGCTGTTGCCCCGTCGTTTTTTCAAAAGAAAAGCTGCACTTCGTTTTTTACATAGATTTCTTGATTTTCCTCTTGCACTCTCCGGCGGTTTGTTGTATACTGAAAGGCGAAATTACACGAGGAGTTTTCTATGTACGACAGCATTCTATTCGATCTGGACGGCACCCTGTGGGACGCGACCCATGTCACCGCGAAAATCTGGCCGACCGTTTTGGCGCGCCATCCGGAAGTACACCGCTCGATCACCGAAGCGGATGTACAGGCACATATGGGGCGCACCAACGAGGAGCTTGCCTCCCTGCTTTTCCCCAATCTGCCGTATGACAAGGCGTATGGGTTGATGATGGAATCCTGTGCGGTGGAAAACGAACTGCTGCGCACAAACGGCGGCAGATTGTACCCGGACATTCCGCGGGTTCTCGCCGCGCTGACTGTGGAGTATCCGCTGTTTATCGTATCCAACTGTCAGGCAGGCTATATTGAGGCGTTTTTGTCTTATCACCGGCTCGGAAAATACTTTCGCGACCACATCAGCTCCGGCGATACCGGCAAAAAAAAGGCGGACAATATCCGGTTCCTGCGGGATAAGCACGATCTGCAATCCTCGCTCTACGTTGGCGACACGCGGTTTGACGAAGAAGCCGCCCGTGCGTCCGGCTGCGATTTCTGCTACGTGACGTGGGGATTCGGCGACGTGTCCGCTCCCGATCATGTCTGTCATACCCCTATGGAACTGCTATCTCTGCTCATAAAGGAGTGAATTTTTTATGATTTTTCAGAATCTGCATACCCACACCATCTTCTCCGACGGCAAGAACACACTGGTGGAGATGATCGAAGCCGCCATCGAAAAGGACTTTGATGTACTCGGTTTTTCGGATCACAGTCCGATGACCTTTCCCTGCGGCTGGGCTGTCCCGGCAGAACGCATTCCGGAGTACCGCGAAACGATCCGTTCCCTTGCAGAGATATATCGGGACAAAATCGAGATTGCACTCGGTCTGGAGGTCGACCGGTTCACACTGCCGCTTGCGGACAAGTACGACTATACCATCGGCAGCACGCATTATCTCTATAAGGACGGCGTGTATCTGGAGATCGACAACAAGCGTGAGACACAGGAAGCCTCTATCCACGAACATTTCTCCGGCGATCCGCTTGCCTACGCGCGCCATTATTGGGAAACGGTCGTCGACTGCATCCGCATCCACCGTCCCACCATCGTCGGGCACGTCGATGTGATCGCGAAATTCTCCCTCATGCCGGAGGACGATCCGAAATACCGCGCGCTTGCCATGGAAGGAACCGACGCCCTGCTGCCCATGTGCGACCTCTTTGAAGTAAACACCGGCGCCATCTCCCGCGGCTACCGCACCGTTCCCTATCCCGCGGACTGGCTTGTCCGCCATCTCGCCACCCGCGGCGCACGTTTTACGCTGTCCTCCGATTGCCACAACGCGCCGTATCTCGACTGCCACTACCGGGAATCGCTTGCCATGCTCCGGGCAAACGGTGTACAAACGCTCTGGCAGTACCACGGCGGCAGCTTTTCGGAATACAAGATAGAGGAGTAAAATTATCAATTTTCATTTGCTTATACCAGTAATCATGGCAACGCACATTTCCCCATCACATGCTATATAACATTTTTATGGTAACCTCGAAAAATCCGCCCATCCATCGTTCCTTACCATTTTATGTATTTTTTTGACCCGTCTCCTCAAAAAGCGCGCACAAAATGTGCTGTTTTACCCATATTCCGGGGCAAATCCTCCCAAAATATGGAAGTATTCTCTCAAATGGGCATAGTTATCCCATACATACCTCTTTTCGTTTCAAAATAGTATATCTGCAAATGTTGTACACGAGGTTCGTCAATCCGATATTGCATTTGTGCGAGATTATAAAATGGATGCACAGGCACATTGTTACGTCTCTGAGGTTAAGCAATGGAATAAATAACTACGGACATATCACATGCTCCCCACGAAAGCCGGTGCATTTCTCCATATCTTTTCGCGCGAAACCTCTGGACAAGGTACCAAAAATATGGTACAATAGGAACAAAACCAATTCTCTCGCGGAGGTTTGCCGTCGGGAGCGGAATTTCTCTATCGGAGGTTTACTATGGATAAGGTAAAGGTCGGCGTATTCGGCGCCGGACGTGGGATCACAATGGTCAACGAATTGATCCACGATCCTTGCGCGGAGCTGGTGGCAGTCTGCGACAAATATGTGCCGCTGCTGGATCACTGCCGCGAGGTTGCAGAGGGTGCGGGACTGCACAATGTGGCGTATTACGAGCGGTTCGATGATTTCATCGAACACGATATGGACGCCGTTGTGCTTGCCAATTACGCGAACGAGCATGTACCGTTCGGTATCCGGCTCATGGAAAGCGGTCGGCACATCATGACGGAATGTCTGACCTGCGCGACGATGGCGGAGGCGGTGCAGCTGATCGAATGTGTAGAGAGAACGGGCAAGGTCTACTCCTACGCGGAAAATTACTGCTATACGCCGGTGCGCTGGGAAATGCGGAATCGGTACCGTCGCGGCGACATCGGCGAGCTGATGTACGCGGAGGGCGAATATGTCCACGACTGTTCCCCGATCTGGCCGCAGATCACGTACGGTGAACGGAACCATTGGCGCAACCTGATGAGTTCCACCTTCTACTGCACGCACTCCATCGGTCCGATCCTCTATATGACCGGTCTTCGCCCCGTGCAGGTATCCGCGTTTGAAACGCCGAACATGCCGTTCATGCGCAACCTCGGCACCGGCTCCGGCACGCTCGGCATGGAGGTCATCACCCTCTCAAACGGCGCGTTCATGAAGAGTCTCCACTTCGGCATGAAGCACACGCGCCACTCCAACTATCAGCTCAACGGCGATCTCGGCGCGCTGCAGGATATGGGCAACGGACACATCGCTGTCTACACGGAGGAAGCGAACCAGAACGGACGCGGCAAGCATGAGGATTATGTACCTGCGCCCGCGATTGCCGGTACGGAAAACTCCGGTCATGGCGGCGGCGATTTCTACACGACGTACTATTTCATCCGCAGCATTCTCGGTGACGAGACGGCGCGTGAGCGATCCATCAATGTATACGACGCGGTGGATATGTGCATTCCGGGTACGCTTGGCTATGTCTCCATCGCAAACGGGAATGCGCCTGTGAAAATCCCGAACCTGCGCAACAAGGAGGAGCGCGACGCGTATCGCAATGACAACCGCTGCTCGTTCCCTGCCATCGCCGGCGATCAGCTCATTCCGAACAACCTCTGGGGCGACGGAGAAATCCCGGATGCCGTCTTTGACGAGGTGCGCAGAAGATGGGAGTGCGGCGAACCGGGCTGATGCGCTGACCTGCACACGCAAAACAAACAAAAATACACCGGCTGTCCATGGTTTTACGCTACGGGCAACCGGTTTTTTCTATGATGGTTTACTTCTTTCCCTTTTTCGTCTCCTCCAGATAAATCGTCACGCGGCTTTCGATGAAGTCCGCTGTCAGCGCCGCGTCACGGGAACCGGATAGATAGGTTTCCGTTTCCTCATAGAGAATGTTCCACATCTCATCTTCGTTCGCGTACTCCGTGATCGGCAAACCGATAGAATCGATCCATGCTTCAATTTCGTCCCAATCGACGTCCGTCTCCATAATGATCGTGCCGCGGGTCTCGTCCCAGTTGTCCACAAACCGTTGGCTATAGTACATACCGTTTCCGCCGCCGCTGTAATACGCCGTAAGCATGGTGTCGCCATGGGCATCGACCAGCGTCCGGAAATCGGAGCGGTACACGGACATATTGCCGTTTTCCCCGGACTGTCCGTCTACGGCTTCGCGCAAAAACAGCCACGCCGCATCCTTTTTCTCTGATTTTTCCATTACGCTGTAGAGATGTGTGCTCTCCGCCAATGGTAATCGTCCGTACCCTGTGTTCCGGAGGATTCACGGGAGGACAGCCGGAATTGCAGCGCGCCGTCAGAGATGCCGTAATAGCCGTAAATGTACTCCTCGGAACGCTCCGACACAAGCGGCGTGCCGTCGAAAACATGGGTAAGGACCGTCGGCGTCTCGACCGGTTCGCCGTCCGGCGTCGATTTTATGCATCCCGCAGCTCCGAGAATCGCGAATACCGCAAGCAAAGCCCCGATTCCCTTCCTCCACATACCAATCTTTTTCACAAACACGGCGCTCCTCTCTGTAATAGTGTACGAAATTTCTATCGCCACCTATAGGATACCATATTTTTGATGGATATGCAAGAGAAACCTTCCGGTAATTTAGTGTTTTTCCTCCAAATACAGTTTCACCCGGTTGTCGATGCGCTCCGCTGCCTCCTCTGCTGTGCCATTGCTCGCGAGATAGGCGGAGATTTCGTCCTCGATCAGCGACGTGACCTCGGCGGGAAGATACGTGCCTGTCACCGGGGCTCCCACGCGGTCGAGATATGCCTCCGCTTCGTCCCAGTCCACGTCGCTGCCCCCAATCTTTTCTCCGCGGACCGTGCCGTCGGAGGCGCGCAGATCGCTGCTTTTGCCGTAGGAATAGCTGCCGTTATAATACGCGACCATGGCGGTGTTCTGCAGCTTGTCCGCAAGATCGCGGAAGGCGGTGTGCGTCAGAGGAATGTTCATGCGCCAGATGTCGTCGGGATCCGGCTCGTATTTGGTGATGTATTTGAGAAACGTCCACGCGGCGTCCTTTTTCGCCGAGGATTCCATGATGGAGTAGAGGTTGACGAGCGTCGAGAACTGCTCCCCAGCCTTGCCCGGGTAGCCGATGCGCACCGTATCGTCGTGGAAATACACGCGCTCTAAAAGAAAATCGAGCATCGTATTGTAGCCGTTTGTCGCCGCGACCGCCGTGCCGTTCTGATATTCCTCATACATATTGGCGTTCCGGTCATACACGTACGCGGGAGATTCCGGCTGGAGGGTATCGAGAAAACGGAGATACCGCAGGAAGGTTTTCCCGGCAAAGCGCGACTTGTCCCCGTCGATGTAGGTCGCGTAGCCCTGGGAACCCATGAGCTTCCACGACACGTTGTCCTGCCCCAGATCCTTCATGAGGGACACACCTTCCGGCAGGCGGTCGTTTACATCCAGCATTTCTTCAATCGTCCAGTCTTTGCGCTTGCCGACGTATTCCCGATTCGCGATCAGGGTCACGAACCGGATATTGGACGGAAGCGCTGCGAGCTTGCCGTCGATGGTAAAGAAGTTTTTCACGCAGCCAAAGAGATCCCTCTCGTCGTACGTCGGATCCGCTTTCATCAGCACCATAAGATCCGTGCAAAGTCCCGCGTCGAGTATGGCGACATATCCGCTGTCCTCCATGGTACCTGTCACCATATCCGGATGGTATATGCCGGTCACGAGATCCATCCCAAGCCTGTCCGCGCCGCCGTTTGGATTCTCCATGCTGTCAAACCGGCTGTAATCGTTCAGCGTAACGCGTATTTTCTCCACAGCGTATTCCTGATTGAAGCGGACGATGGCGGCAACCAGATCCCGCGAAACGGATATGCCAGCGACGTCGAGCACCGTCATGTCGGCAAGATCCACGTCGGCGGACTTTTCGTAAATGCCGTAGACGTTTTCCGCCGTCACCTCGTCCATGTAGCCGATGAGAAAGTGCGTTTCATCAATGTAGGCGAGATCGCAAATGGCGCTGGGAATGTTGGAATTGAGAAAGCTTAATAGAAAATCCGGGGATTCCGTCTCCGCGGAATAGCCGTACACACCGACTTCATTGTAATAGTAGAGATCGTATCCGTCCCCAAAGAAAAAGCCGTTCGCGTGTGCCGACGCCGGAATCTCCACCGCATTGCCTATCTCTCCATGCACCCGATCGATGGGATACAGTGTCATGGACTCCGTGGTGTAATCCATCCAGGAGGCATACACCGTATCGTCCGGCGCGAGCACCAGATCGTAGTAGTATTCTTCCGTTTCTATCTTTGTCTCCGGCGTGAGATCGGGCGCTATGATCCACAGATCCGCCTCCCCGCGCAGATACAGCCGTCCGGTGCTGTCACAGACCGCCGTCAGATTCGTGAGATCCCTCTCGCGCATGTCCGTCACCGTCGTCAGATCGTCAATGGTACGGGTCGTGCCGTCGTTTTCCTCCATCGTAATAGATATGGTGGTATCGCTCCCTGTCCATACGCGCGCGATGGTGATACAGCCGCCCGGGTATGCCAGCACCTTTGTGAACCGGTCGTCAAAACTCATGTACCCGCCATCCACGGTCTTTTCCCGCACGACCTTTTCCAACGCCTCTTCCGCATGGATCGTGCCATCCGCGTCAATTGGCAGCATATAGAGAATGTCCTTTGTTACCGCGCGAAAATCCGGTGTACCCTCTTCGCCTGTCACATCCTCATACCAGCACTGGAACGCGTACGCGCCGTCGATGCTCCCGAGATAGTTCTTGATCTCGCAATGCTCCGGCGGCGTGATCGGAGTGCCGGTATACACATTCGTGAGGATCGACGGCGTTTTCACAAGCGCTACGGACTCTTTTTTGCCACAGCCGGAGAAGAGCATTCCAACCGCGAGCACGCCGCACAGCACTCCGATGTGTCGTTTTTGCCTTTTCATATGGTTCTCCGTAGATACACGACATGGCATATCCCCATTTTCGCCTGGAAATATGCCATATCTGTCTGTTTTATGGTATCAGCTGTTTTCCGCGAGATAGAGCTTCACACGGCTCTGGATCATGCTTGCCGTGTCGGACGCGGATTTGCTGCCGCCGAAGTAGTTGGAGATTTCCTCTGTGAGGATGTCCTGTACCTCATACGGCAGGCTTGTACTTACAGCCGGACTGCCAATCTCGTCGAACCACTTTTCAATGCCGTCCCAATCCACATCGGACGCGCGCAGCACCATCCCCTGCGACTCGTCGTATCCAACCGATTCCGGGTCAAATTCCCCCCAGGACGCACTGCCGTTGTTGTAGATCATGAACGTATAATTTTTGATCTTCTCTATCTTCTTTTTAAAATCGGAATGGAAGAGCGGTACGCCGTCGCTGCCGTTTTCTTTCTGTTGGAGCGCCGATTTGACAAAGCGCCATGCGACATCCTTGTGCTCCGAGCTGTCCATGATGCTGTAAAGGCTTGTGTACTGCGAAAGCGTCGTACCGCCACCCTTGCCGTTCACACTCGGATAACCGATACGCACCGTGTTGTCCGCGCCGAAGTAAGCCAGCTCCTCAAACCAGCTGCTTACCCCCCAGTAGCCGTTTTGCACCGTCGCGTATTTACCGTTCCGATACTCCGCGTACATGTTGTCGTTGTCGTACTCATATTCGGAATCCGGCAGCGTCTCCGGCAGGGCTTTCAGATGCTCCAGGAGACGGATGAACGTTGGAGAATCAAAGGAACAGTCAGTACCGTCTATGAATGCGGCAAACCCGTTTTCCCCGAGCAGGTTCATGAAGGAATTTTGCGTCAGACTCCGCGCGATGGCAACACCCTCCGGCAGAGAATCGACCACATCGAGCATTTCATCGAGCGTCCAGGAGGTTTTGCTGCCGAGAAGCGTCTTGTTGCCGAGGAGGGTCTGTACGTTGATTTCAGACGGGAGCGCGATCAGTTTGCCATCGATGGTGTAGGTGTTCTTCACGCAGCCGAACAGATTGGACAGGTCAAATTCCGCGTCTCCCGCGGCGAGCGTGTTGTAATCGGCAAACAGTCCTTTTTCAAGGAAAGCAGAGTATGCGTTATCGGAAATACTGCCGATTACGATATCCGGCTTATACAGACCGTTCAACACATCGTTCGCGAGTTTGGTATCCCCGGCGGTGTAGTCCTCCGGCGTGTCATACTGGCTGTAATCCGTGTAGATCACGTGCATATCCTTGTTTTTCCGGTTGAAATCGACCACGCGGGAGGTCAGATCGTACGGCGCATTTGTCGAGGCAATCTCCACAATGGTGAGCTGTGACAGATCGATGTCCGCGGACTTGGTGAACACGCCGAATTCGCGGTCCCACGTAAGCCGGTCGTAATATTGCAGGAGGAACGAGTCGGCATCTATGTAGTACGCGTCCTCGATGTCGCCGCTGATGTCGGAATTTTGGAAATTCATGAGCAGCGTGCCGGCTTCCTCACCGGTATTGTAGCCGTAGATGCCGGTCGTGTTGTAATAGTAAAGGGTGTAGCCCTCGCCGAAGAAGATCCCGTTGAAATCCAGATTTTCCGGCAGCGCGATCGCGTCCCCAAACTTTTTCGCCTGTACGTCGATCGGCGCGCATGTCATGCCATTTTCCGCGTAATACTGCGCATAGATCTTGCCGTCCGTAGACAGGCTCATGTGCTGGATATAGTTGCCGCCCTGGATAGCGAACAAGTAGTTCAGCTCCGGATCGAACACCCAGATGTTGGAGTCGCCCGCCAGATAGATATTGCCGTCCCCGTCGCACTGGATGTACTGGATATAGAGGGAATCGTCTGTGTTCTGGAAGTTCTTCTCGATCCCCTCCGCGCGCTTTTCTGTTCCGTCATCGCGGATCACGGCGAGATCATAGCTGGTAGAACCGTTTGACGGATCATAATTCGCGGTCAGCTCCACTCTGCCGCCATCGAAGAGATGCAGCGTCGTGTCGGAATAGTCCACGCTCGTCTCATCGCTTCCCTTCATCTCAATGGTGGACAGCACCGTCTCTGTGTAGTCTCCGCCATCCTCCGGAAGCGCAATCAGCACATTCTTAGACAGCGAATAGAAATCTTCCGTGCCATAATCGCCCTCCGACTCGTAATAACTGCCCTGGAACTGGAATGCGCCGTCTTTGATTCCTGCATAGCTGTTGATATAGTAGCCCTCCGGCATGGTCAGATCCCGGCAGGCGTACACATGCGTTAGCATGGTCGGCTTTTCGATCGCCTGCCCCTCTGTTTCCGTGTCTGTATTCGTTTTTGTGCCGCATCCCGCCAGCATCAGCATGGCAAGCACCGCCATGCACCATCTTTTCTTTTGCATTTTCTTCTCCTCATCCTTTTTGCAACGCTGTCTTATCGTTTTCTTACACGCTTATCATACCACAAATGTAGTTCCTTTGCAATGGGATTTTCAGGAATATAAGGTTTCCTTAAACAAAAATTAACAATGCGGCGTCAAAAAAGAGCGGACATTGTCTCCGCTCTTTCCCAGATTTTGTTATTTTGTCTCGCCGTCAATGTAGTCGAGCACCGCGTGGGCGAAATCGACGCCAAACGCGCACATGGCGTCCTCGGAGATCACATGCCCCGGCAGACTGAAATACGGCGTTTCCAGTGTGACGACCAGCGCGGAATCCGCCCGGCGCGCGAAATAACTCTTGCAGTTCGGGGAATCTTCATGGTTCCACTGCTCGTTCGGACCCACATCGTTTTTGCGCTCGTATGTCAGCGTATGTCCGGCGGACTCCTTTTCGAGATACGCGGAGAATCGGTCGTTCCTCTCCTCCATGGATTCCGTGCTCCTGCTGATAAACGGCACATCGTTCTGCTCCCACATGTGCCACGGCGAATGGAAATCGAACGCGTAGGCAACGGTATGGGTATCGGCAAAGGCGCGGATCGCGCGAATGGAAGCATAAATGGATGGCGCACCATCGAGGGGATAATCGCGATTGTGGTCATACGGCGCGCGGTTCTTGCCCTGATCGCCATCGACAACGCCGTCGTAATCCACGCACGGCACACAGAGAATCGCGTATCCCGCGGGCAAAGCTTCGACGAGCGTCTGGAGGACCCCCTCAAGGACATAGCTCCCCGTCGATTCACAGGCGTGGTGGCGCGCGGTCAGAAGGATATATTTCTCACCCTCGCCGTACCGCACGCAGGGGACGCTTCTGCCCTTTTCACTGACACAGAATTCCGCTGTCTTCAAGCCATGCTCGGCGCAGAACGTCGCGAAGCGTGTCGGCTGATAGAGCATATCGTGTGCGAAACAGACCCGGTTCTCCTCCGCGCCAAAGGTGTATGTGAACGTGTCGCCCGCAATTTCCGTGCCGGCCCATGCCCAGTGGATCCCGTCGCGGCTGACCGCAGGGCCGAACCGGCCGACGCGATTCCGGCTTGGAAAACGGAACGTTACCGTCTCTCCGGCAGCATCCTCCACGCAAAACGCCCAATAAAACCAGTCGTCGATGGTGGTGCGCAGGTCCCGTTCGATGTAGACGGTGTTGTCTTTGATCTCTTGAACGATCGCGTTGCCGCCCGGAAAATCCGTTACAATCCGCATGCCTCAGTCGCCCCCTCCTTCTCCGTCGTTCACCACGGTCAAAATGGCGAGATCCTTCGCCACCGTCGGCGCGATTTTCTCAGTCAGGGACACAAACGTGTCGGTGCCCTTGTAATACACTTCCATATATTTGTAATAGGTGTCCCCGCTGAAGGTACTCAGCCCAATGTCATACGCCGCGGAGGCAAAGATAATATCGAGCATTTTCGCGGATCCCTCGTCGCGGGCATAGCGGGATTTGAGCAGCGTTTCCTTGTAGAGCGGCACCAGTCCGGTGTGGGAATCGCGGCTCATTGCCTCCAGAATCAGACCGACGTTTTCGTATTCCTCCGCCGGCAGCGTGATCGGGAGAGACGCCATCGTACCGCCGGAGGTCAGCGCGTAGTATTTCTCCTGCGATTCGTCGAATTTCGGGAACGGAATGATGCCGATGTCGCTTTCCATATCGCGGTAATTGGATACCGCCTTCATGGACGAGCCGATGAAGAGGCTGTGGTTGTCCTTGAAGATCGCCTGCGCATCTACGCTGCCGTCGTGGATATTCTTCGCGACCTTCATGAACATATTGCTGCCGTTATGCTTCTCAAGGATCGTGGACAGGACGTGCAGCGCGTATTCGTTGCCGGGGATCGCGAACACCGTCTCGCCGTTCTCGTTCTGGTCGATGTATTTGACCCCCGCACCGGTCACAAGGGAGCCAAAATAGAGCTTGACCGCCGTGGCACAGCCGAATCGGTCGTTCAGGTCGATCACGCCGTCGCCGTTGAGGTCTGCCACCGCCGCCGTTTCCATTTCGTAGAGCTTATCGTCCGTCCACTTGCCTTCCTCGACCAGGGTATACAGATCGTCCGCGAAGCCGAGATCCGCGTACATATCCTTATTGAAGAGCATGATGAAGCTGCGCGTGCTCTGGGACAGGGAGAAATCTCCTGTCACGGCAAAGGGCTTTCCGTTCGCGATGAAGGTAGAGCCGGCGTTCTCGTTCCACCAGTCCGTGGTGAGATCGATATAGGGGATATTGTCCCATGTGAGAAGTCGTCCGCCCGCGTAATGATTGACAAGCTGTTCGTCGTAGAGCATCACGAGCTTGTACGTGTTTTCCCCGGACAGAATCTTCTCCGCCAGCGCAGCGGACGGATCCCTTTCCAGCTCCGCGGTGATCTTACAGTTGAACTGCTCCATCACGCGGTTGTTGCGCGCCCAGACCTCGTCGTTCAGCGCGTCGCCGTTTGTTTCGTCCGCGGTCAGAATGTGGATCGCCCAGGAGAGCCATTCTTCATTGTAGTTGTCGATGTGGAAATCGTAGCCGTCCATGTCCTTCTCCGGCAGTGCGGGAAATGCCGGCTCGGTTTCGGCGGATTCCGTTTCGGTCTGCGGATTCGCTGTGGCATCGACAGGGGCGGTGTCGTTCGCGGGAGGCTCTGTCTTTCCGCATCCGGCGGCGGCGATCAGCAGAAGAAGACAGAGGATAAGGGAGAGCTTGCGTTTCATGACAAATCCTTTCCATATTTTTTACATTTGATTGATCGATGTCATTATAGCATAGATCCTGCCGTGGGGAAATGCGATATTTGAGCGATTTTTTGCTATTTTTGAGCAGCCGCGCCTGTCATATTCCGCAAACGCCCTCATCCGCGTCTTTCCGCGCGGTATACGCTGGGCGCCACACCCTTTTCCTGCTTGAATTGGTGTGTAAACGAATACACGTCGGAGTATCCGAGCTTCTCCGCGATCACACCGATCTGCTCACCGGCAAGCAGATAGGTGCAGGCGGCATCGATACGGCAGCGGATCCGGAATCTGCCCGGGGATTCTCCGAACAATTCGGCAAAGCGGCGGCGGAACGTATGGTACCCGATCCCGCATTCCGCCGCGATCTCCTCAAGCGACCGAATATCCCGCGGATCGGACAGGATGGTGCGCGCCTTATACAGCGGCTGCGTTTTGCGGCTCTCGGCGATCCCGGACACCGCGAGGATGTAGTGGCAGATCGTCGGCAGATGCAGGTACATATCCGTCCACGGCACCTCCGTCAGCACGCGCAAAATGGCTGTGAACTCCTCGTAATACTCATACCGGAACGGACAGGCATGGACCGCCTCGCAATATGCCAGCTCCGGGATCAGCTGCAAAAGCGCCGGATAATACGATTTGTCCATGCAGAGATAGAGGCGCACACCCCGCTTTGCCGTAAGCCGCATTTCATATCGTCGATCCGGACGGCGGATACAGACATCCATCGACGCAAGGGGCTTTGTTTCGCCCTTTTCGGTATGGGAGCCCCTGCCCTCCCAGATCCATGTCATCGCGAACTGGTCGTCATGCGTATCGTTTGTGACCGTCTCGATCCCGGTGTTCACAGAGATCCCGGCGGCAATTCCGGCGACCCGTGTATACGCGTGACCGACCCGCCGCAGAAGATAAAACGGCGCGCCGCCGTCCTTTTCATCGAGATACAGCTTTTCCTCCTCCATGCACTCTTCCGTCCTTTCGCTCATTTCTGACAAATCCGCCGCTCATTTCTGACATTTACGAGCTGTCCTTTTTATTATATAATACATGCATAGCGAAATGCAAGACCCAAAACGCGATTTGGAAAGGAATCATTGCAGATATGACAAACACCACCTACAGAGAGGACGCGAGAGAGCTTCCGGTGCGCGGCGAATACGATGTGATCGTAGCGGGCAGCGGTCCGGCTGGCGTATCGGCGGCGATCACGGCAGGCAGACTGGGCGCACGCGTACTGCTTGTTGAATGGAACAACTGTGTCGGCGGCGTGTCCACATCCGGGCTGATGAGCCATTTCACCGGCAGTGTGCGCAGCGGTTTGTACACAGAAATTCTCATGAATATGGCAGAGCGGAACGAGGGCGCGCGCCACGGAAAAATCACGAAATACATCGACCCGGAAAACCTCAAGGCGATCTATCTCGACATGCTCCGCGACGCGCACGTGGACATTCTGCTCTATACCTTTGTCTGCGGTGCCATCGTGGAAGACAATCGCGTCGTCGGGATCGTCACGGAATCGAAAAGCGGCAGACAGGTATACACGGCGCGCGTGTTCGTGGACGGCACCGGAGACGGAGACGTGGCATATTACGCCGGTGTGCCGTACCATAAAGGGCGGGAATCGGACGGCAAAATGCAGCCTGCGACGCTGATGTTCAAGGTCGCGGGCGTGGATATGGACCGCGCGGTGCTGCTCGGCTCGTTTGAATCGACCTACGACACGCCGAAGGGAGAATTGCAGACCCTCGCGAAGGCACATATCCCCTATCCGGCAGGGCATCTGCTGGCGTACGAGACGACCTTACCGGGGATTGTCACATGCAATATGACAAACTGCACCGACATCGACGGCACATCCGCGGAGGATCTTACTCGCGCGGAGATCGTCTGTCGTTCCCAGATGCCCGCGATCGTCGCCTATCTGCGCGCATATGTGCCGGGATTCGAGCACTGCTACATCATCAGCGCCGGCTCCATGATGGGCGTCCGGGAAACGCGCCATTTCAACGGGCTGTATACCCTGCATGAGGAGGACATTCTAGCCTCCCGCGTGTTCGACGACTGGGTGGTACGCGACGCCAGCTTCAATTTCGACGTTCACAACCTGACCGGCGCAGGACTGGACGAAACCGGCTGTCAGCACCATTTCCCGCAGATCCAGGGCTATACGATCCCCTATCGCTGTCTCATACCTGAAACCGTGGACGGACTATTGCTCTCCGGCAGGAACATCAGCGGCACCCACATGGCGCACTCGAACTACCGCGTCATGCCGATCTGTGTCGGGATCGGAGAAGCGTGCGGCGTCGCGGCGGCATTGGCGGTACAAAGAAACATCGATGTGCGCGATGTGCCGGTCGCGGCGATTCAGGAGAAGCTATGTGCGGCGGAACGGCGCTGAACACACGGTTTTTTCGGGAAATTCGCGAATATCTATTGACAAATCCCGTCATATATGATAGAATAATATGCTGAACGGACTGTTTTTACAGCCGTCTCTCTGCCGCTGAATATCTACGGCGGTCTGAAGTCCATAGGGAGGTATAAAATGGAAAAGATCTTAAACTCTTACGAAACCCTTTATGTTATCGACCCCGATCTTTCTGAGGAAGCCACCAAGGCGATGATCGAAAAGTTCAACGCTCTGATCGCGGACAACGGAACCATCGGCGAAGTCAACGAATGGGGCAAGCGCAAGCTGGCTTATCCGATCAACGACAAGCCGGAAGGATACTATGTGCTCGTGAACTTCGAGAGCGAATCCGCTTTCCCGGCTGAGCTGGAGAGAATCTTCGGTATCACCGAGGGCATCATGCGTTCCATCGTGATCCGTCACGAAGACAAGAAGAAAGCCGACAAGAAAGAGGCATAAGCTTCTGCCGAAACGAAAGAAAGGCTGATTATGGCTAACTTTAATTTCAACAAGGTCATTCTGGGCGGGCGTCTCACCGCGGATCCGGAGCTGAAAACAACGCCCTCCGGCATTTCCGTAACGTCCTTCACGGTCGCTGTCAACAGACGTACCAGCAAGAACGCCACAGAAGAACCGCAGGCAGACTTCTTCAACGTCACCGCATGGCGTACCACCGCAGAGTTCATCACCCGGTATTTCCGCAAGGCAAGCTCTATCTGCGTCGTTGGCTCGCTCCAGACCAGAAGCTGGGTGGACCAACAAGGTATGAAGCGGTTCGCCACCGAGATTGTAGCGGATGAAGCGTTCTTTGTGGACGCCAAGAGCGAAAGCCCGCTCGCCGTACAGCAACAGGCCGCCGCATACGCGGGACAGGCATACGGCGCACCGCAGCAGACCCAGAGCTCGTATATGCCCGACAGCTATGCCGCGCCGTATACGTCCAACGCTGCACCCACACAGGCACCGCAGCAGACCGGCAATTCCGGTTTCGCAGCCAGCGCGGCGCCGAAATTTGAAGAGATCGCGGGAGACGATGAGCTGCCGTTCTGAGCCGCTTTCACACTCCGCGCCGATCCTTTTCCCAAAAAATGATAACAGGAGGATTTCATAAGCAATGGATACTGAAAAGACTGAAGTTGTAACCGAAGAAGTAGCTGCTCCCGCAGAAAGAGAAGCCGCTCCCGCACAGGCAGCTCCTGCCGCAAGACCGGCAATGCGTCCGAACAGAAGAAGAAAGAAAGTCTGCGCTTTCTGTGCCGACGGCATTGACGAAATCGACTACAAGGATACCATCCGTCTGCGCAAGTTCGTTTCCGAAAGAGCGAAGATTCTGCCCCGCCGGATCTCCGGTACCTGCGCAAAGCACCAGAGACAGCTGACCACCGCCATCAAGCGCGCCCGTCACGTTGCCCTGCTGCCCTACATCAGCGACTAAGGATTTTCAGAACAGGTTCTGAAAATCGGAAGGTCAAAATGCTTTTTGATCTTCTCTTATAAGCTGATTTTCTCGGAAAAAACATTTCCACGAACTTTTTTTACGGACCGGTGTCTGTATGACCGTTCCGTTTTCCCCAAGCGAAATACAAAAATCAACAACCAAAATTGCCCGTTTTTGCGTCCGTAGATGCATGACGGGCTTTTTTGTACTTCTCTTCCCCTGTACGACAAACGAAAATCCGGAAACACAGCGCGGCGTCCCCGGATTTCTGTTTGTTTTGTCTGTTGAATTCAGTTCTGCTCCGCGAGATAGACAGATACGCGGCTTTGCAGCATCTTTGCCGTATCCTCCGCCGAACGCGCGCCGCCGAGATATGTACCGATCTCTTCAGAGATAATGTTCGATAACTCCTCCGGATACGCGAATTGCAGCGCAGGCGCACCGGATGCGTCCAACCAACGCTCTACCGCGTCAAAATCGACGTCTTCTTTGGAACAGGCTTCTCCCGGACTGCCCCCGTACATCCCGTTTTCGTCCAGCTCCAACGGTTTGTCACTGCCGTTGATTCCGCCGCTGTAATGTATAAAGTAGTACAGCTGTCGGCCCGCATACAGGGATCGGTATCTGTCGCGCAGCACGGGAATGGTGCCTTCCGAACCGACGGTGGGATCCACATAGCTGGCACACGTTTTCAGATAGTCCCACGCCAGCTCCGGCTCCGCACAGGAGGACAGGATCGTGAAAAGCTCCGCCTCTCTGTTCACCAGCGTGCCGTTTTTGCCGTCCGCGGTCGGGAACCCGCAGTAGGCGATGTTGTCCTTGCCAAAATATATATCGTTGTAGAGGAAGCTGGATACACTGCCCCGGACTCTTTTTTTTGTCGCCAACGCCTTGCCGGTGCGGCAGTTCGTGAAAATCCCATAGGGTCTTTCCGCGCTGACTGTAACGTCATACGCAAAGTCACCCGTCTCCGGCAGCGTATCGATGTAGGAGAGCAGTGCGAGGAAATCCTCGCTGTCAAACGAGCAGGTCTTCGCGTCCCGGTCGATAAACGCCGACAGCATTTCCGACTGACCGCCGAACAATTCATAGTATGTCCTCTTGTCGATGCTCGCGTCGTAGACCGTCCCCTCCGGCAGTTCACTCAGGAACGTCATAAACTCGTGCGTCGTCCAGCCGCTCCGTTCCCCGACGACGGATTTGTTGGCGATCACGGTGCGCAGATCAATCCGCGCGGGGATCCCATAGAGCTTGTCGTCCTTCGTGTAGCTGTGAAATACATAGCCGAATATGTTCTCCCGGTTGAAGGTGGCGTCCTTGTCCACGTACGGCATGAGATCGAGGAACCTGTCGTCCTCGATGAGGGTGCGGTAGGAATCCTGCGCAAGACTGCCAACGAGCACATCCGGTCGATAGGTGCCTGTGCGAAGTTCCCGTCCAAGGCGTTCGTCTTCCTCATAAGCGTTAAATTCCTTCAGTACCACGCGTTTGTCGGGATGCGCCTTGTTGTACCGCACCGTCAGCCGGGACAAAAGCGCGCTGTTGCCCGGATTGATGTAGCAGACCTGCAGCGTCGTGATGGTGGACAGATCGAGATCCGGGGCTTTTTCGTATACCGCCACAGCCGCGTCCGATTCGTCGATGAGAAATCCGCCGTCC
This sequence comes from uncultured Eubacteriales bacterium, assembly GCA_934433485.1. GTDB lineage: Bacteria > Bacillota > Clostridia > Oscillospirales > CAG-272 > UMGS1696. The sequence continues at coordinate 207,196 of CAKRZR010000002.1, forward strand.
GGGAGCGCGCGGACATAGTTCACATATCCCGCCACGTTGGAATTGGAAAAATCCATCACGAGCGTCTCTGCCGCCCCATCGGACGCATCCGTGTTTATCGTATAGATGCCGCTTGCATTGTAGCCGCAGAGGGTATCGTCCGCGCCGAAGAACAGACCGTCCATCTCCGCAATTCCCTCCGGCATGGCAAGCGGTGTGCCGAGCTTTCCGCGCTCTCTTTCGACCGGGACAAGGGTCAGCGCATCGCGCCACACCGGGAAATACACCGTTCCGGCACTGTCCGTCACCGCGTTCATAAGATAATCGCCCGCGCGGATCACGTCAGATTCGGACAAATCTGGTGCGAGCAGGAGCAGATTCGTCTCGGAGGTCAGATAGAGATAGCCGTCCTTGTCCGCCCAGCAGCCGTCGACGGAGAAAAAGCTGTTCGTTCGCGTTGGGAAAAGCGTGGACAGCTCCTCGGATTCCGCCGTCATCACGCCGTCCCGGAACAGGCGGACATAGTACCGGTGCGCGTCCTTCTCCTGGTCATATTCGTGCACCAGCGCCGCGATCCCGCCGTCCGGCAGCAGCGCCAGCCGCTCCACCTCCGTGCTCCCGGTTCCTGTATCCGCCGCCGTGATGTAACGCAGATCCTCCATCGTTCCCTGCCCGCCTGTCACAGGCGCCGTGCAGAGATACGGGACAAACGCCTCGCCCTCTGTCCCCGTCGCATAGAATACGAGCGTATCCTCCGTCACCTGGAGGAGATCTATAAGCGTGGTGTCCGCGTCCGTCAGAATATCCGTACCGCGATAGATATTGGTGAGTAGCTGCGCGCCTTCCGCCTGTTCGGTGGTTCCCGACTCTATTTCCGTCTCCGTTTTCCTGCATCCCGTAATCGACAGCGCAAGAACCGCCGCCATACAGAGCGACACGGTTTTCACAAGGTTCCGTTTCCGCATATACTGCCTCCTTTTCTTTGTTTTCCGTCTGAAGATCAGCTCTGTTCCGCGAGGTACAGGGACACGCGGCTTTGCAGCATCTTGGCCGTATCCTCCGCCGAACGCGCGCCGCCCAAGTACGCGCTGATTTCTTCCGTGATGATGTTTGTCAGCTCTTCCGGGTATGCGAACCGGAGCACGGGAGAGCCGATTTCGTTGAGCCATTTCTCAATTCCGGCAAAATCAATGTCGTCGCTCGTGTAGAAATCGCCCGGTTCTCCACGATTGGCGTCATCCATATCCGGTTTGCCTGTTCCATAACGCATTCCGCCGTCATATTGCAGATGGTAGTATATTTTCTGCCCATCCTGCGATTTTGGAAACTGGCTGTGCAGCGAGGATAAGCCGCTTTCAATGCTGCCGTCCGCATACAGGTAACTGATATAAAACTTGATGTAATCCCAGGCCAGAGATGTATCCTCGCAGGACGACAGGATCGTGCAAAGCTGTGAAGACGGCAGCAGCAATGTACCGTTTGTCCCCTCGGCGGTCGGGTAGCCGCAATATACCATATTGTCTTTTCCAAAATAGCCATACGCGCGGATAAAGCCGGAAAAATCCCCACGACCGGAATACTCCAATACCGCTGCTGTTTTTCCGGTTCGATAGGGTGTAAACTCACCATAGGGATTGGACTCACTGACCTCCTTATTTGCTGTACTGCCCGCTTTCTGCGGCAGAGACGAGATGTACCGGAGCAGGGACACAAAGTCCTCGCTGTCAAAGGAGCAGGTCCTTTCGTCCCAGTTCACAAACGCCGACAGCATTTCCGACTGCCCGCCGAAAAGATTCCAGTAATTCTGCTGTGAAACACCGGACATATAGGTCACATCCTCCGGCAGGGTATTCAGAAACGCAATAAACTCGTGCGTTGTCCAACCCTCCCGTTCTCCCACGATGGACTTGTTGGCAAGGATCGTGCGATATGCAGCTTGCGTGGGATCCCATAGAGCTTGCCGTCCTTCATGAAGCTGTTGAACACACAGCCAAAGAGATTTTCACGGTTCAGCGTATCGTCCACCTCCACAAACGGCATCAGATCGACGAAACAATCGTCCTCAATGAGGGAGCGGTACGTATCGTCTGAGAGACTGCCTAAGATCACATCCGGCGTATATGTGCCTGTGCGGATCTCCTGTCCGAACCGTTCGTCTTCTTCGTATGAATCGTATTCGGTCAATACCACGCGCTTGTCCGGATGCTCTCTGTTGTATTTTTCGGTGAGCGGCGGCAAAAGGTAATTTCCCGACGTATAGCAGACCTGCAATGTCGTAACGGTGGACAGATCGATGTCCGGCACCTTCTCATAGATCGATGTGGAGTTTGTAAATGTCAGTGTGTCATGCATACGAATGAGAAATTTGCCGCCCGGCACATAGCGAATGAGGTTAATACTGCCTGTCAGATTGGAATTCACGAAATCCACCGCAAGGGTCAGCGGCTCCTCCCCTTCCGCGATATCACGATGGATCTCATAGATCCCGCTGTCGTTATAACCGTAGAGGGTTTTGCCGTCGCCGAAGAAGAAACCGCCCATATCCAGGTTCTCCGGCATGGCAAGCGGTGCACCGAAAGCCTTTGCTTCACGATCCAACGGAACGAGCACCGCCTCGCCGTCATTCCAGGTCTTGAAATAGATCGTTCCGTCGCCGTCCATGATCGCTTCATTCAGTTGTTCCTCCGCCGGGATGTTTGCAGCAACGGTCAGTTCCGGGCTCAGGATAAGGAGCGTAGCCTCAGAGGTCAGGTAAATATACCCATCCTTATCCACAATCACCGTATTGATGTAAAATTGTCCGTACCGGCTTGCCGGGAACAGCGTGGAAAGCTCCGCGGATTCCGCCGCCATTTCGCCATCGCGGAACAATCGGAGATAATACGCCTGCGAACCGCTCTTACCATCCTCCCGGACAAGCAGCACAAGAACACCGCCGTCCGGCATCGGATAGGTATCCTCCACATAGCAGGAATCCTCCGCAAAGCTGCCAAGCTCCGTGAGTGTACCCACACCACCCGTTGTCGGAACCGTATAGAGACAGGATATCTCCTCCCATGTGTAATCCTCGTCGCCCCATTCACCGTGCTCCACGCGCTTGGTCGCCTTGAACACAATATTGTCCGCGCTCACTTCGACAGGGTTTCCGAGATATATGCCATCATCCGTCAGAATATCCGTCCCGCGGTAAATGTTCGTCAGGTATGTATGTCCCTCGATATGCGGCGTTTCGGTTTCCGTCTCCGTTTTCCTGCATCCCGTAATCGACAGCGCAAGAACCGCCGCCATACAGAATGCCATGGTTTTCACAAGGTTCCGTTTCCGCATGCTCTGCCTCCTTTCGTTGTTTTCCGTCTGAAGATCAGCTCTGCTCCGCGAGGTACAGGGACACGCGGCTTTGCAGCATCTTGGCTGTATCCTCCGCCGAACGCGCGCCGCCTAAGTACGCACTGATCTCCTCCGTGATGATGTTCGTCAACTCCTCCGGATACGCGAACCGAAGCACAGGAAAGCCGATTTCGTCATACCACTTCTCGATCCAGTCGAAATCGATGTCGTCCGTGGAGTAGGTATCGCCCGGTCTGCCGCGGTACATGCCGTTTTCGTCCAGCTCAAAGGGCTGACCGCTCCCGCTCATGCCGCCGTCGTAACGGAGATAATAGTACATTTTCTGATCCGATTTCATTTCCCGGAACTGGCTGTGCAGGGAAGGAATGCCGCCCTCAAAGCTGCCGTCCGCGTAATAAAAGCTGATGTAGGACTTGATATAGTCCCACGCAAGAGACGTATCCTTGCAGAACGACAGGATCGTACAAAGCTGTGTGGAGGTCAAAAGCATCGTACCGTTTGTCCCATCAGCAGTCGGATAGCCGCAGTACACCATATTGTCTTTCCCAAAATAACCGTACGCGTGTATGAAGCCGGAGAAATCCCCACGTCTGGAAGGATCCAATACAGCCACCGTTTTTCCGGTACGATACGGTGTAAACTCGCCGTACGGATTGTCCTCGTTTACCTCGTAGTCCGTTTCGTTGTCCGCCTCCTGCGGTAAAGACGCGATATACCGGAGTAGGGACGTAAAGTCCTCGCTGTCAAAGGAACAGGTCTTTTCCTCCCAGTTGACAAACGCCGACAGCATTTCCGACTGTCCGCCAAAGAGATTCCAGTAATTCTCCTGCGAGACAGAGGACATATAGGTCACATCCTCCGGCAGGGTATTCAAAAATTCGATAAACTCGTGCGTCGTCCAGCCATTCCGTTCGCCTACGATGGACTTGTTGGCAAGGATCGTGCGAGCTTCAAGGCGGCGCGGAATCCCGTAGAGCTTTCCGTCTTTCGTGAAGCTGTTGAACACACAGCCGAAAAGGTTTTCACGGCTCAGCGTATCGTCCGCTTCCACAAACGGCATCAGATCGGCGAAATAGTCGTCCTCAATGAGGGAGCGGTACGTATCCTCCGAGAGACTGCCCACGATCACGTCCGGTGTGTACGTACCCGCGCGGATCTCCTGACCGAGCTTTTCCGCGTCGTCATACTGTGTCAGCACCACGCGCTTGTCCGGATGCTCCTTGTTGTATTTCACGGTGAGCTGCGGCAGCAGTTCATCCCGGCGTGCTATACAGACCTGCAGCACTGTGGTGGTGGACAGATCGAGATCCGGCGCTTTCTCGTAAATCGCCGTGGAACCTGTAAAGGTCAGCCTGTCATACATACGCATGATGAATTTGCCGCCCGGTACGTAGCGGGTGTAGTCAATGCTGCCCGCTATGTTGGAGTTCGCGAAATCCACCACAAGGGTCTGTGTTTCTTCCCCATCCGCGGCATCCAGATGGATTTCATAGATCCCGTTGTCGTTGTAGCCGTAGAGAGTCTTGCCGTCGCCGAAGAAAAAGCCGTTTATATCCAGATCCTCCGGCGTCGTGAGCGGTGCGCCGAAAGCCTTTGCTTCGCGATCGACCGGCACAAGGATCATGCCGTTCTCTCCCCAACTCTGGTAATAGATCGTCCCGTCGCCGTCCATGCTTGCTTCGTTCAGATATTCCTCCGCCTGGATTGATCCGTAGACCGTCAGATCCGGTGTCAGAATCAGGAGATTCGTTTCGGATGTCAGATAGATATATCCATCCTTGTCCACCATACAGTTTGTGATAAAGAAATGCGCGCGTTCTCCGCTCGGGAAAAGCGTGGACAGCTCCGCGGATTCCATCGCCATTTCGCCATCGCGGAACAGCCGGAGATAATACGACTGCACGCCGGTGCTTTCATCATAACGATTGACCATCGCGAGGACAGCGCCGTCCGGCATCAGGTATGTACCCTCTACATAGAGGGAATCATCATCCGCTGTAAAGCTGCCAAGCTCTGTGAGCGTGCCCACGCCGCCCGTCGTCGGAACCGTGTAGAGACAGGAGATCTCCTGCCAGGAATAATCTTCGTCACCCCATTCGCCATGTTCCACGCGCTTGGTCGCCTTGAACACAATATCGTCCGCGCTCACTTCGATGGGATCGCCGAGGTACACGTTCTCGTCCGATTTCTGAATCTCCGTACCGCGGTAGATGTTCGTCAGATACGCGGGCGCCTCCGCCTGCACAATCGTTTCGGTTTCCGTCTCCGTTTCCGTTTCCGTTTTCGTACATGCCGGGACCGACAGTGCCGTAAGGAGCACCGCCATGCTGAGCGATAGCCATTGCAGATGCTTTTTCATTGTTCCCTCTCCTTTTTTTGTAGTGTATTTCCGCTTATAATTATTAATACGTTCTGACGACAGATTTGTTTCCGTTTTTTTGCAAAAAAGCCAATTTCGTTGGTTTTCACAATTTCAGGCACGTGTTTTTGGTACATGTGACAGTTGTTTCTACATTCAAGGCAAGAAATTTAGAAATGCATCGATTCGTTGTGTGTTTTGCGGTATCTAGCGCATTTTTATCGTAACTATTTAATCGTTATTCACAATTTCACGAAAGTTTTTCGTTTCTTTCTATTGCATCAAAAAGGGTTCTATGGTATAATAGCAGAAAAGGTGCCGGAATCGCACCGAAATTTTAGAGAGGAGTGCACTATGAAAAAACGGATACTTTGCCTGCTGCTTGTGCTTCTGCAAGTGGGAATGGCAGCGTGCGGCAACGCGGAGGACAGCTCGGAAACCGGAGAAACCCAATCCGCGGATGTACAGACAGAAAGCGAAACGGAATCGGAAACGGAGGAGGTCGATCCCTTCGCGGACTTTGATTACGACGGTCGTGATTTCCGTATCTACACGAGTACGAACGTGGCGGCGGTCTCCCTCGGCAACTCCAACTACATGATCGAGGGTCCGGAGGAACTGACCGGCGACGCTGCCCCCGACGCGGCATACGAACGCAATCTCGCCGTGGAGGATCTTCTGAACGTTCACTTCACCTATGAACCGCTCGACAACAAGTACGACCAGGTGAACGCGACGATCAAAAAGTACATCACAGCGGGTGAGGACGCGTACGATCTCATCATCAACGACATGTACGGACTCTCTCCGCTCACCTTAGAGGGCATGTTCTACAACATCCTCGACGGCAAGCATTTCGATTTCTCCAAGCCATGGTGGTACGAAGATTTCATGAGCGACGTCGCCATCAACTCGAATTATCAGTACATGCTCGGCGGCGACTACTTTATCGACATTCTCCGCTGCTCGCACTGCCTTTTCTACAACAAGTCCCTGTATGAGAAAATGAACGGCAACGGGGATGGTCTTTACGACGTGGTGCTTGCCGGCGATTGGACCCTTGACGCGTTCAACACCCTTGTAGAGCAGTCCTATATCGACCTCAACGGCGACGGCACGAAGGACACCGGCGACCAGTTCGGCTACGCGGCGTTTGAAACGTGGGGACCGATGATCCCGTTCCTCATCAGCGCGGATCCCGGCTACATCGCGCGTCGTGACGACGGGTACCCGGAAATCACGATCAACAACGAAAAGGGCGTGTACCTGCTTGACCAGATCTATCGACTCATGTGCACCACCGACGGCTGCATCACGTCCGGTCTGACTGAGGAACAGGTCGTCAACACGTTTACGGAAGGACGCGCGCTCTTCATCGGCTACCAGCGGCTGGGCTCTCTCGAAAACGAGACGATCCGCGAGATGGAGGACGGTCTGGGCGTCATTCCGTATCCGAAGCTCGACGAAAACCAGGAAAATTACGTCACCAGCACCCACGACACCGCGGAGATCGGGGTAATCCCGGTAACAGTCGCGCCGAGGGAGCTTGACTACATCAGCGCCGTGATCGAGGTGCTCTGCCGCGAAACGTACAAGAACGTGCTGCCGGTGTATTACGAATCCTCGCTGAAAATGAAGTACACGCGCGACGACACCTCCGCAAAGATGATCGACATCGTCCATGACAACATTGGCAACTCCTTCGCCCTCGCGTACAATACGTCGCTGAATGAGATTTTGACAGGTGGTATTTACAACACCGACAACATTGCGCGTAAGAAGAACGATTTTGCCTCCTCCTATGCCAAGAGAGAGAAGGTCGCGCTGCAAAAGCTCGACAAGATCATCGAAAACTTTGAAGCGATGCAGGCAGGACAGTAAACGCCTAATAAACGATACCCGGAGAATCCACGTGATTTTCCGGGTTGTTGTTTGCAGAGAACAAAAGAAGGAGGTACCAGGCGGTATCTCCTTCTTGGTTAGGTTATTTCAATACAGCAGATTTGTATAAATATAGTACAGAGCGAACAGCACGCTGCCGATGACAAGCACCGCAATCATGAGCGTAAAGGTCAGGCTCTTGTAGAGTAACGTCGCCGCGAATAGGAAGAAGCACAGCGCGAAAATCATCGCCGGCGTGATCGGGTACCGTTTGGTATCGATCTTTTTCACAAGCGACCACACAAGATATCCGGCGGCGCCAAGCGTCATCACGCCAAATACCCACACAAGCACCGGGCACACCTGGAACACAAACGAATACTCCCTGTTGCCATCCGCGCGGACATAGTCGAGTAGTGTCCCGATGAGGAAATCCGCGAGCACCAGGATCAAAATCCGGTACGTCACAACCTTTCCCGCTTCCTCACGTGAAAGACCGGATGCCTTCTTTTCGAGCTTTACAGACTGATTATGCTTAGCCATATCCATTTATCCGTCGATCACACCGCGCAGGGCGACATGACCCACTCCTTTCCCTTTTCTGTATGGAAATTCGTTTTCTCAATCCAACTGTAATTCATAGGTCAACGACAGGCACGACAGAACGAACACTGCCGCCGTTTCCGTACGCAGGATTCGTTTGCCAAGACCGCACAGACGCACGCCGGCTTTCTCCGCCAATGCCGCTTCCTCCGGTGCGAATCCGCCCTCCGGACCGATGACGATCCCGATCCGACGCGGCGTACCGTCATACATGCGCAGACAGCGAGCCAACGGCTGGACCCCGCCGCCCTCGTAACAGAATAGCGGCATCTCCCAGGACGCGATCGTATCGATCACATCCGCCAGCCGCATCGGCGCCGATACCGCAGGGATCACACCGCGACCGCACTGCTTGGCTGCCTCCGAGGCAATCTTCTGCCACCGCTCTGTTTTGCGCGCACCGTCCTTTTCGTCCCATTTGACCATAGCACGGCTTGTGATGACCGGCACGATCCGATGCACACCCGTTTCCACCGATTTCTGGATCACGGTCTCCATCTTGTCACCCTTGCAAAGCGCCTGAAACACAACGGCTTCATATGGCGGTTCGGTGTCGGCACGGCTCTCGGACACGATCGACAAAACCGCCTCTTCGCCGCCGGAGACAAACACGGTCTCATAAACGGTTCCGGTATCCGGCACGCACACAGTGACGCTTTCACCGGCACGCATCCGCAGCACGCGGGTCATATGATGCGCATCCTCGCCGCGGACAACGATTCGATCGCCCACCACAGCACAGGGGTCTACAAAAAATCTCGGCATGGGGTATCCATTCTCAAACGGCACATCGCACTCCGTTTGTACCTTGACAGCATTGTATGCCCGGCGGAATTGGATTCGCCGACAGAGGCAAATCGACCTTCCCGTCAACATACCAAAGTATTATACTATAAAAACGGCGTTTTGTCAAATCTTTTCACGGATTTTCTCTCCAAACGCGCGAATGTTTACAATAATTTCATCTTTGCGGGACAACCGTCGGTATTTTATCGCTGGATGCCGCGTCCCATCCGAGGGATTGTCGCTTTATTTCCGCACACAAGCGCAATACCAGCCGTTCTCATGCGCGTCCTTAACAATGTGGAATCCGTTTGCCGTGAGCGCGTCCACCACCTCGGCGGCACGTTCCTCAATGATCCCGGAGACGATGAAACAGCCGTCCGGCTTCATGTAGTCACCCGCGTCCGGCGCGAGTCGGATGATGATGTCCGCGACAATATTGGCGACCACCACGTCATATCGCTTCTCCGGCACCTGCTTCAGGAGATCGGACACCGCGCATTCCACCATTGGTGTGTGATTCAGCTCCGCATTTTCCTTTGCCACACGGATCGCGACCGGGTCGATGTCACAGGCGAAGCAGTCCGCAGCGCCGAGCTTAGCTGCACAGATCGCAAGGATCCCGGAGCCACAGCCTACATCCAAAACCGACGCGCCAGGCGTCACGAAATCCTCCAGCATTGCCGCGCACAGTCTCGTCGTCTCATGGGTACCGGTGCCGAACGCCATGCCGGGATCCATCAGAACGGTCAGCTCGTCTGCCGCGGGCGTGTATTTCTCCCACACCGGGACGATCACGAGCCGTCTGCCAGTCTTGATGTGCTTGTAGTACTTCTTCCACGAATCCGCCCAATCCTCCTCGGATACGCCGGTCTGCTCAATGGTCACGGGAATACCGAGATCCGCGAAACGGTTTTTGATAAACAGCACGGATTCCGCGGGGGACTTCACCTCCGGCAGAAAGATCGATACATACGCCACAGTGCGGTCGGCTTCCATAATGCTCTCATCAATGAGATCGCCGTACACGCCGTCCAGCTCCTTATCCACATCGGAGTAGTCCTCGATCATCAGACCGTTGTCCACCATGCTCATCACGCCGGATACAGTCTCCAGATCCGCCACACTACATTTTACGCGTACCTGTATCCAGTTTTGATTCTCTTCCATTTTATAAAATCCTTTCGGTTTGCTCACCTGTCAAAAAACGGGTATATTCCGCCGTACGGCACGATATACCCGTTTCTCGAATATATATTGTATTATACCACATTCCGCCGCGATCCGCAAGGGGAATCTGGAAATTTTCGGAAATCCGCCATCAATCCTTGCCGAAGAACTTCTTCTTGAAGAACTTGCTCCGTTTCGCGTATTTGTCGTCTCCACAGCTTGCCGCGAACTGCTGGAGAATATCCTTTTGCTCGCGATTCAACCCGCGCGGCGTCTCCACGACCACGGTAAAGTTGAGGTTGCCACGGTATTTCGAATTGTTGACCCGCTGTACGCCGCGACCGCGCAGGGTGAAGGTGGTACCGGTCTGCGTACCCTCGGGAATCGTGTACTTCTCCGTGCCCTCCAGCGTCGGAATGTCGATATCCGCGCCGAGTGCCGCTTCCACAAACGTGATCGGCACCTCGCAGTACAGATCATCGCCCTCTCGTTCAAAGACCGCGTGCGGGCGGACGGAGATGAGAATGTTGAGATCTCCCGCGCTGCCGCCGTTCATACCGTCCGAGCCCTGTCCGCGCAGGGTGATCGTCTGCCCGTCGTCGATACCGGCGGGGATGCTGACCTCCAGCTTTTTGGAGGCGCGAATGTAACCGTTGCCCTTGCATTCCGGGCACGGCTTTTCGATGATCTTGCCCTTGCCGCGGCACGTGTCGCACACCTTCTGCGTCTGCATATAGCCAAACGGCGTGCGCTGCTGTACACGCACCTGGCCGCTGCCGCCGCAGGTAGGACAGGTTTTCGGTGTCGTTCCCTTTGCCGCACCGGTACCGCCGCAATCGGCGCACTTCTGGATCCGCTGGAATGTAACATCCTTCTTGCAGCCGAACACCGCCTCTTCAAAGGACAGTGTCAGTCTCGTTGTGATGCTGTCGCCGCGGATCGGTCCGTTTCTGCGACTGGATGAGGAGGCTGTCGCGCCGCCGAAAAAGCTCGAGAAGATGTCGTTGATATCGAAATCCCCGAATCCGCCGAAGCCACCGCCAAACCCGCCCGCACCGGACGACGGATCGAACGCCGCGTGTCCGTACTGGTCGTATTTCGCGCGCTTGTCGGGATCGGACAGCACGTCATACGCCTCATTGACTTCCTTAAACTTCCGTTCCGCTTCCGCGTCGCCAGGATTCATGTCCGGATGGTACTTTTTCGCGAGCGTCCGGTACGCTCTTTTGATTTCCGCGTCGTCTGCGCCTTTCTGAACGCCCAAGACCTCATAATAATCCCGTTTTTCTTCTGCCATATCTATGTGACCACGTCCTATCTATGTTCTGCACAGACAAAACGCCTTTCTCTATTATAGTTTATACTGTCCGCAAAACGGCAATACAGGGGGAACCGTTTTCGATGATTCCCCCTGCTTCCCGCTATGGGTCATGCGCTCCGCCGGTGGTTCCGTGGGAGGCTATTACTTATCGGACTTATCCTCGAAATCGGCGTTGTAGTACGTGTTGCCGTCGCCGCCCATGCCGCTCTGACCAGCGTTCGGATCAAAGCCCGCACCCGGGTTGGCGCCCGCGTCACCGCTCTGCTGCTGTGCGTACATCTTTTCCGCGATCGGATAGAACGCCTTTTCCAGCGCCTCGGTATCCGCCTTGATCGCGTCTGCGTCGTTGCCCTTCATGGTCTCTTTCAGCTTATCGATGGCGGCGCGTACCGCTTCCTTATCGCTGTCGGACGCCTTGTCGCCGATGTCGGTCAGGCTCTTTTCACTCTGGTAGATGGTGGATTCCGCACGGTTCTTGATCTCCACGACTTCCTTCTGCTTGCGGTCCTCTTCTGCGAACTTCTCCGCGTCGTGGACTGCCTTGTCGATATCCTCCTTGGACATGTTCGTGGAGGAGGTGATGGTGATGTGCTGTTCCTTGCCGGTACCCTTATCGGTTGCGGATACGTTTACGATGCCGTTCGCGTCGATATCGAACGTGACTTCGATCTGCGGTACGCCTCTCGGAGCCGGTGTGATGCCATCGAGGATGAATCTGCCGAGCGTGGTGTTGCCGGCCGCCATATCGCGTTCACCCTGGAGCACGTGGATCTCTACAGAGGTCTGACCGTCCGCGGCGGTGGAATATACCTGGCTCTTCTTTACCGGGATGGTGGTGTTGCGGTCGATGATGCGGTTAAATACGCCGCCGAGCGTCTCAATACCGAGGGACAGAGGCGTTACGTCGAGTAAGAGCAGATCCTTGACCTCGCCGCCGAGCACGCCGCCCTGGATCGCCGCGCCGATGGCAACACATTCGTCCGGGTTGATGCCCTTGAACGGATCCTTGCCGATGAAGGTCTTGATCGCGTCCTGCACTGCCGGGATTCTGGTGGAACCGCCGACGAGCAGCACCTTATCCACCTGAGACGGCTGCAAGCCTGCGTCGCGCAGAACCTGTTTGGTCGGGTCGATGGTGGCTCTGACGAGATCCGCGGTCATATCGTTGAACATGGCTCTGGTGAGGGTCGCGTTGAAGTGCTTCGGACCGGTCTGGTCGGCGGTGATGAACGGGAGATTGATCTCGGTCGTGGTCATGCCAGAGAGCTCGATCTTTGCCTTTTCCGCAGCGTCCTTCAGTCTCTGGAGTGCCATCTTGTCCTTGCGCAGGTCGATGCCGCCGTTTTCCTTTGCGAAGGTATCCGCGATCCAGTCCATGATGCGCGCGTCGAAGTCATCGCCGCCCAGACGGTTGTTGCCCGCGGTCGCCAGTACTTCAAAAACGCCGTCGGAGATCTCCAGTAGGGATACATCGAATGTACCGCCGCCCAAGTCGTAGACCATAATGCGCTGTTCGCTCTTTTCCTTATCCATGCCGTATGCCAGCGCGGCTGCCGTCGGCTCGTTGATGATACGGAGCACTTCCAGACCCGCGATCTTGCCGGCGTCCTTGGTTGCCTGCCGCTGTGCGTCGGTGAAGTATGCCGGAACGGTGATAACCGCCTGGGTCACGCTGGTGCCGAGGTATGCTTCTGCGTCCGCTTTCAGCTTCTGTAGGATCATTGCGGAAATTTCCTGAGGCGTGTAGGTCTTGTCGTCGATCTTGACGGTGTAGTTCTTGCCCATTTCACGCTTGATGGACATTACAGTGCGGTCCGGGTTGGTGATTGCCTGCCGCTTTGCGACCTGCCCCACCATACGTTCGCCGGTCTTGGAGAACGCGACAACGGACGGAGTGGTTCTTGCGCCTTCCGGATTCGGGATAACGGTGGGCTCGCCGCCTTCAAATACTGCCACGCAGGAGTTGGTGGTACCTAAATCTATACCAATAATCTTAGCCATAATAAAATCCTCCGAAATGTTTTGATTTATATAAATTTCTCTGGGTTACTTTTGGAATTGCGTGAACCATGTCCCGCTTCAGTTTGCGACCTTGACCATCGCGTACCGGATGACTCTGTCGCCGTAGAGGTAGCCGCACTGGAGCACATCGATGATCTCGCCCTCGCCGTACGCGTCGTTTTCCTCGTGCATCACGGCGTTGTGGAGATTCGGATCAAAGGTATCGCCCGGTGCGCCAAATGGTTTGACGTTGAGCTTCGAGAGATTCTCCGGCAGCTTGTCGAGGATGAGCTTGACACCCTCCGCGAACTTTTCGGGATCCGCGTTGCCATACTTGGAGGCATATTGGAGATTGTCTATCACCGGGAGCAGTCCCTTGACGGCATCCTCGATCGCCTCGCCGTACACGTTCTCCTTTTCCTTTTGGGAACGCTTGCGGAAGTTGTCGTATTCGGCGGCAAGGCGGGTGTATTTATCCTGCAACTCCGCCGATTTTGCTTCTGCCTCTGCGCATTTTTTCTTTGTTTCCTCAAGCTCGGCACGCAGCTTTTTCTCTGCCTTTTTTTCCTTTTTCGGATAGTCGTCGGCACTATCGGATTCGACAGTTTCCGCCGCCGGGAGCTCTTCCTCCGCGTCGATTTCCGGTTTGTTCCTTTCGGCTTCCGGCACTGCGGCATTTTCCGCCCCGCTTTCGGTTGCCTTCTTGATATCTTCCGTCATTCTGTCTCCTTCTATCTGATCTCTGATTTCTAACTCTGTGATGTATCCTCACCGAGCATCTCGCTCACGCCGTTTGTCAGTCTGTCGATCATGGCGATCACGCGTTTGTAATCCATGCGCGTCGGACCGATAATCCCAATCGCGCCGACCGGATTGCCATGGCGGCGGACAGTCTTAAAGATGAGGGTGGAATTGTCCATGATTTTTACGAGATTCTCTTTGCCGATGTATATTTGGACGCCGTTTGGCTTGGAAACCGCGCCGGTGGTCTCGCTCTGCTGTGGTTCCGCCGCCTCCGAGAGAATCTTTACAAGATCGTCCTTTTTTTCAAACAAGGCAAGCATTTCCTTCAGCCGATCGAGATCGTAATACTCGGGATAAGAGAGCAGCCGATTGATGCCGTCAAAGCGGATCTCGCCGCCATCGTACCTGGTAATGACCTCGCATACGCCCTTGATGACCGGGGAGATCAGGTATTCATACTCCCCCATCGCGTTCTCCATCTGCATGAGCAGTGGCATGTTGATCTCTTCCGCGCTCCGATGCGCCGCGAATTTGTTGAGCACGAGCGCCAATTTCGCCGCAGCCTCAGGCGGTACCGCTGTCTGCGAACGGACATAACGGGTTTTGATCGCCTGTCCGAGCACCATGATGAGCACCAGTGTACACTCGTCCAACCGCATGATTTCAAAGCGATCGACGGTGATGCGCGCCTGAATGGGCTTCAGTGCCATTGCGGTGTAGTTGGTCAGATGCGAGGCAAGCTGCATAGCGGTCTGGAGGATGGTATCCATTTCGCCCTGCCGCACATGGAGCATATTTTGCAGCTCCGTGATTTCGTTTTGCGTGAAATTGTAACGATCCACCAGAGAATCGACGTAAAAACGGTAACCAAGCTCCGACGGGATCCTGCCTGCCGAGGTGTGCGGCTGTTCCAAATAGCCGAGATCCTCAAGCTCCGCCATTTCGTTGCGTATGGTAGCAGACGAGCAGGCGATGTGCTGAATCTGGGAAAGATATTTGCTGCCGACCGGTTCGCCATTTTCAATATGGGCATCTACGATCGCCTTGAGAATCTGTTTTTTCCGCTCGCTCAATCCCTGGGCGGACTTTTTCTCTCCATTGTTCAACCTCAAACACCTCCCTGTCGTTCGGATTCCGTCCCGGAGGTTGACTTATCGCTCTGCGATTAGCACTGTGTGTATATGAGTGCTAATCACTGCCATAAGGGTACCACTTTCCAGCCTACAATTCAACAGTATTTTTTGAACATTTTGTTATTTATTTTTGAACTCTTGGATCGTCGCAGTTTCCATGTGCCAAAATTGCATTTTCAACCACCGCAACACAATAGTTTCTCCCAGCCGCAGTCCAGTCATGCGCACCGCAGAAAGGAAAACACGGAAATTTCAGAGAAAACCCTTGCAAAATCCGTGCGAATGTGGTATAGTATATAGGTAGATATGTTTCCGTAGCTCAGCTGGATAGAGCGATCGCCTCCTAAGCGATAGGTCGGGTGTTCGAATCACCTCGGGAACGCCAAAACCCTTGCCGTAAGCCGTTTTTTGATGGTTTACGGCATTGTTTTTTCTCTCACGCTCGTCAAATTTGAAGGAATCGAACGATCCGAATTTTTTGACGGGCCTGTTTTTATGCGTTTGTCGGTGCATATTCTGCTAATTGGATTCGAACGGTTTCTAAAAGTTTGCTAATCAAAATCGC
>CAKRZR010000003.1 GCA_934433485.1 uncultured Eubacteriales bacterium
AGGATCAGAGGGTATTGCTGATCAGCAGTAACAACTGGGCGGTATTCAAGAAGTTTCTCTTCTTCCGCCATCTCATATTGCCAACCTATTTGCATGGTCCGCAGTCCTTTTTGAATAACGAAATACTGCTGCTTACGAGACATGGTATCTTTGCGGCATATGAAAACGGTGGTGAACTGGTGAAAGTGTAAGAGACAGAATGCGAAAACAGCAAAAAGTTCTGACTTAGGAAGACTCTGCTTTAAGGTTGTTATTGTGCTACAAACCATGGATTCAATCTTTTCAGTGCAAAAACTCGATTTATGTAGACATTCCTTAGCAGTGAATAGGCAAACAGGTGAGCAAACATGTATGAAAGTTATGAAACGCCAGAGATTCAGGCTTCCATTTTTTATTACGAACCGGAGTACACACCGACTACCCCGAAAAGAGTGTTCGAAATACTGAAACAAAGCGGTGTTTTTGCGTCGTTGCACATGGGGCTTGACCCTCTGACAAACGAGTGTATGCGAGAGAATACGCCAGATACGCAGGAACTGTTTGTAAAAGCATATACGGAGTCGGATGCTCTGACATTGGAATGGGAAAACGAGGAATCGCAAGAAACAAAGGAATATATATATTTCCGGTGGGATCCGGGATTTCAAAAACGCAGCCAAAAGATGGAGTCCAATCATACATCGTGGAGCATCATTACCTTTACAATAACTTATAGCCTGCTGAAAGATTTGGAGTGGCAGAAGCATTTCATGGAATGTGTCAGGGCGTTGTCGCATGAGGTGGGAGCGTTTTTTACCAAAATAGAGGACATGGCTAATGGAGTGGAATTGTTAGAGCGTATCGGAATACAGCGTTACGAATTCACGTATATTCAACAGATATACTGGGGAAATTACATTGGTCAGCACCTTCTCTCGGAAATTCGGCTCGACAAACTGCGCAAAATGGACCTGCCATATTATCAAGAGACAGACGAAGGTGTGTTCTTTACGCTGACGGACAACGTGTTGGATTTTAACAGTAAAAAATGTGAAGCACAACGGAGAAGAATCCGTGGGCTTATAAAAAAGAGAATACCGAGAAGAATTGTGAAGAAAAAGAGTTGGAATATAATTTGGAAAAAACGTTGACGGAATCGCCGAAAGCGTATCCGCAAGATAAGTCAATCACGTTCAGTAGGAAAGAATCGGACAGAAACCTTAACGGTTCTATGGCTAAAGATGCTTACTTTGATACAAGACGTCTATTTCTACGGAAGCCCCCATATGACGTATTCCAGCAAAAGGCAATACAACATGGTATGTAGAGGTATCTTTTTTCTCAATTGGAAAGATATAGCATTACAGCTCGGCAATAGGTCATAAATTGAATAGCTATGGTGTCATAATGGATATGCCGACAAAAAACAGATAGAGAGCTTTCAAAGTCAGTATTTTACCTAAAAGCTCTCTATCTGTTTATACGTAAGCATGGGTTTACAGTTGTTGCTTTATCTATGGCTAAGGAACAATTCATACCCCGATATTACCCTGTTACCCACGATCGCGTCACTTTTTGAGACTACCATCGACGCACTGATGAGTCGGGAACGGTCGGATGTGGTGAGTTATGTACCGGAGAAAACGCGCAGATCCATCGATGATATGGTGCTCCACATCTCCGTTCTCTCCGACGACACAAAGGTAAACGTCAATCTGCCGCTTGCGATCGTCAAAGCCCTTGTCGCAAAGCCCGGACAGGAATCCATCCTAAAATTCGGCAATACGGATCTATCCGGCGTGGATTTCGAGGCGATCATCCAAATGGTAGAAGCGGGACTGGTCGGCAGGATCGTAGAGGTCGAGCAGGACGACGGCACGCGTATCGTCGTTGAGGTCATGTGACATGCGGATTCTCATCGAAATGGCAGAGCTCTCCCGACCGATACGCCTGCGCCTGCCGACAGCGATGCTCTGCAGCTCCCTGTCCGGCGTCATCATCGACAAAGCGATCCGGAAAGCGCAGAAACAGTCCTCTGCGACCGCGGAAATCGCTGCGGATCGGGAGCCGGACGAGCACTGCGTCGAGATCTCGCTTTCGGACGACGAGATACGCGAGGCGGCAACAGCGGAACCGGATTCTGCGCTGCCTTGGCGAGAGATCATGCACCATCTGCGCTCCTTTTCGCGCAGCCATCCGGATTTCACACTGTGCGAAATCCGGACCGGCGATACATACGTAAAAATCACCTTGTAAAACAAAAACCGTTCTGCAAGCCGGATCAAACGGTACAGAACGGTTTTTTATTGCATTTTTTTCGGCACCATCTGAAACACCGCGGAGCCGATCAGACAGAACGAAATCGCGGCACTCACCATGGATGCGCCGGAGAAAAACGTGATAGCGAGGATCGAGAACGCCGCGCTCGCCAAGGTACACATCAGGGCAAAGACGCGCAGCCGATTCGCGAAATAGACCACGCACAGGATACCGATGGTGAAAAGGCTGCACAAACCCGTGAGCATCGGATAGATATTGCCGTAACCGAGAACGAGCATGCTGAAATACGAATACGTCTCGCGCACCCACAGATCGTCCGGACCGCCGGAAAATCGCATCACGGCGCCCCACGGTGTGAGCATCAGCACAATAGCGGCTGTCATACACGCGATCGCCAGTGCCAACGCTGTTTTGTTCTTCACGCACACCCCTCCTCTCCGCATCGTTTTTGCGCATTGAGTATAACAAATTCGGCGCGGGAAGTCAAGGGGTTTCACAATTCGTTTACACGTGGGTGGATGGAAGTTTTCAAACAGCCGTTTTCTTCCGGTACGCGATCGTTCAATCGCGTGCGTCTGGCAGTCCGTTTCGCACAAAGCCAAGATACCGCGTACCCTGGAACGACAGCTTGCCGATATCTCCCTCCGCGAGCAGTCCGTATTCCTCGCCGGTCATGGAAAGCTCCATGCGATCGCCGCTTTCCACCTCAAATGTGGCGTAATAGACGGCAGGATGGCGGTGATCACCGTTGCAATAACCGTTTTGCATCCGTTTTGTGACCACGCGCGCCTCGACGGTCAGTCTGGGCGAATGGTTGTTCTTCACGCTTTCCCGGATGCTTTTGCCGAGAACAAAGAAAAACATCACGAAAAACGCGCTGAATAAAAGGAAGAAAAATACGGGGAAGATCGATTCAAAAAAGAATGGCATTATCGTTGCTCCGATGGATTCGTTTTCTACAGTATACCACAGATCCCGCAAAAAGTCAACTGACCACATGAGAAATTCATAAAAAGACCTCTGCCGCGGATTGGCAAAGGTCTTTTTCGGTTTACACAGCTCAGCTCAGCAGATCGGACACGAAACTCTGGAGTGCCGCGGCAATCTGGTCGCCGAAGATGGCGAAAAACGCGTAGGCAAGTCCCGCACAGATCAGGGCGATCACCAGAACGACGAGCTTGGAGCGGGCGAAATGCTTGATATTGTAATTCTTTGGCGCGAAGGACAGGATGATGCAGAAGAGCCATCCCAGTCCGGGCAGCTTGAACAGCACGTCGAGCCAGAAGAACGCGCCCGTGCTGACCACGCCATACGCACCGCCGCGCGGCATATCGTCCTCCGCCGCCGCCACAGGAGCAGGGGTATACGGCACGCCCATTGGAGCGGGATTTGCGTGTACCGGATTGGGGTTGACCGTGTTTGGGTTTGCGTTTGCCGGATTGGGATTGACCGGATTCGCATTTGCCTGGTGGATCGGATTCGCATTTGCCGGATTGGGATTGACCGGATTCGCGTTTGCCTGGTGGACCGGATTTGCGTTTGCCGGATTGGGATTGACCGGATTCGCGTTTGCCTGGTGGACCGGATTTGCGTTTGCCGGATTGGTGTTGACCGGATTCGCATTTGCCTGGTGGATCGGGTTTGCGTTTGCCGGATTGGGATTGACCGGGTTCGCGTTTGCCAGATTGGGGTTGACCGGGTCTGCCGCAGGGGATTGCGCGCGACGGGTACCGCATTCCGTGCAGAACTGGACGCCGGGACGGTAGGGAGTGCCGCATTTCGGGCATACCTCCGCCGCCTGTCTGTTCTCTGTCGGGATGGCTCTCTGTGCCTCCGCCTTCTTCTCCGGGGAAGGACTTGCGCTGTTTTGGACCCTTGTACCGCATTCCGGACAAACCGTCGTCTCCTCTGTGAGTGCGTGCCCGCATTCGGTGCAGAATTTTGCCATGTGTGTCGCTCTCCTTTCGCTTAAAAAAGTGTCGTATAAAAGATAAACGCTGTATAAATTGCGCAATGCGCAGTTTATTCCTTGGTGAAATCGTGAAAATCCGCCTTTTCCAGTGCGTAATCGACGGCATCCCGCCAGTTTCCGTGGCTGTCCCGCCAGCATTTCTCCCGCACGCCGATCCGCCGGAAGCCGAGCAGCTCGTAGACGTGGTGTGCCCGATGATTCTCCGGCTGGGTGTCGAGAACGATCCGCTCGTAACCGAACGCGAACAGCGCGCCTATGAGCATACTGAGATACAGCCGTCCCAGTCCATGCTCCCGGCGGGTCGCGACGCAGATCTTGATACCGATCTCCGCCGTCCTTTTCCCATCCCGGATGGCGTGGTTTTCATAACACATCTCCCCAATCGGCGTACCGTCTTCACAAAGCATCAGCCGCCGCCGGGTATCGTCCGTATCGCTCTTCAGTCCCTTTGCCACCTTCTCCGCCGTGGTACCCAGTCCGTCCGGGAATCCCGCGTGCGCCATGATCGCTCCGTCGTTCCACCAATCGGCAAGAATGGCGGCGTCGTCCACGGTCGCGTTTCGGATGGTCAGATTCTTATATGTGTGTTCCATCACGCTTCGCCGATCTCGTACCGCACCACAATGGTATGCGCGCGTTTTTCCGCCGTCTGCCACGTCAGATGATACTGCGTCGGCATCGTGACCCGGTATTCCGCCGGCACACCCTCATTCAGATCGACGGCAAACCGATCGGTGCAGGTCAGACCGGCAAGCGCTCCCATAAGCGGACGGATCGACAACGTGACACGGTGTCCGTCCACATCACGGGTGATCGCCGCGTTCTCGCCGTCCAGTTTGGGCTGTGCGAGGGAGTGTAGATTGTACGTCACCGCCGTCGGGTGATCCGCCTCTATCTCGTCTGTGACCGTTACCGTGCGTCCTGAGAGGCGGAAGGTGCGGATATACCGTGTGAGCGTCGGATACGCTGCCGTCAGATCCGTTTTTACATAGGATACGCCGCTTTTCTCTCCCCAATCGACGATCCGGCCGATGGCGTGTACATCCCGAAACGGCTGCCCTTCCCCATCGATGAGGACCGCGTTTGCCGCAATGGTCTGGTTCGTGTACCGCATATGGTGCGCCGTACCGTATTCCCTGCCGAAATAACCGGAGGGGGTGAGGAACGATTTGCCGTGATAAAACAGCGCGAACGATCCCTGATCCGCCGGACGATGGCTGCCGGAGCCAAACGGAGTCGCGTGCACAAGCAGCGCCAGATCCCGCTCAACATGCCGTACATCCGTGTGCAGCGATGCGTAGCCGGATTCCGGAAAAACAGCACGATCCGAAACCGGCTCCACCGGCGCATCTGCAAGCGGCGAAATCGGCAGGAAAATGTCGAGCAGATGCAAAAGGAACACATCCGGATCGGGATACAGCGCGGCGCGTTCGCGAATGGTCGGATTGTCGGTCAGCGCACCGTAGACCCGCATGGGATTCTGCGCGAAAAAGCCGGGCCACTCCTTATCCTCCGGGCGGCACCAGTATCCGTCACAGAAGGGGTGATTCTCGTATGCCGGATGACAGAAGTGCATCAAAAACTGTGCGTATCGGCGATAGAACGGGCGGGAAAGATAGTTTTTCCCGGTGTATCTGGCGACCGCGCCGAAAAACGGCAGGTACCACTTGGTGTAGCTGGTGGAATAGAAGGTTCCTTCCGCCCAACCGCCGTCCTCCGTACCGAAATACGGGAAGATGCCGCCGTAGATCTCGGTAACGTAGGATAGCCACCGCTTGAGCTCCGTCTCCGACACAACGCCGCTGTCCTTCAGCACCATCGCCGCTTCGCCGAGATAGGCGGGCAGTCGTCCCGCGTGGGAATTGCCCGGATTTGCCACGAAATCGATTCGACGCAATCTTTCCTCACACTGTCTCGCGTAACAAGCGACGGTCTGCGCGGCGTATTTCTGCTCCTTCGGCGTTAAAAGCTCGTAGAGCAGATCGTATACCGCCGGGAAGCAGCGCGCGTGTGACAGTCCGATCTCGTCGCCCCATTCGCCGCACAGAGAGCATGGTCCAAGCGGATTCCAGTCGCACAAAGTCAAAAACAGCTCTTTCGCGAACGCGCCGGCGTCCTTATCCTCCAACAGATGAAACGCAAGGGCGCAGGCGACGAGATTTCGGTCACAGAAGTCGCGGTGTCTGCCGAAATATTCCCGGTATGCCAGCGCGTCCGGATCTCTGTGGAATCGCGGCGGCGTCGGGATTCCATCCGCGTAAGCCAACGCGACATTGCGGCGCAGGACGGACAGCTCCCGTTCCCGTGTCTCCCGCAGTGCAGGCAGATCTTCCTTTTTGAAAAGATGGCGCGGATGCACCGGTGGGATCGCGTCCCAGATCTCCTCCGCACACGGGCGCACAAAGGGAACGGCGTCGTCCGCGATCCGGAAGGACCAGACGCCGCGATGCTCCTCTTTGTCCGTATCGGCATGGGCGACGACGTCCCATGTGTAATAGCCGGGCGCGAGAATTTTGTCCGGCACCACAGCGGTTTTTTCCGTTCTGCCCTCCCAGACAAGCGTGCCGTCGTCGTCGTATACGCGTACTGTGTAGTCGGTCACTGTCGGATCCGCGAGAAACGTGAACACCGGCGGCGTTTCCGAAGTGATTCCGCCGTTTGCCGGATGTGGGAAAAGTCCGCCAAGCGTAGTCATGGTTTCGCGAAAAACTGCCACGATCACTCACCATCCTTTGCCGCCACGCGGTTTTCCCTTGCGAACCAATGGTATTCCCCGGTTTCCGGATCGATCCTGCCTACCTGCTTTGCCGGAACACCCGCCATGATCGCATAATCCGGCGTCGATTTTGTCACCACAGCGCCGGCGCAGCACAGATTTGCCCGTCCGAGCTTGACGCCGGCAGAGATCATGACGTTGCTTGCCAGCCAGGAACCCGCGCCGATCACGATGGAATCGTCGCCATCTGCCTCGGTGCGTGCGGAAAACCAGCCTGTCGCCGGATCGAATTTGTGGTTTCCGGCGGCGAGCGAGCAGTGCGGTCCGATCAGGCAGTTGTCGCCGACGGTCACATTGCCGTTCAGGTAGGAATACAGACCGATAAAGCAGTTTTTGCCGATCTGATCGAGCGGTACGCGGATGATCGCGCCCGGAGCCACCATGATCCCGCGTCCGCCAAGACCGAGCAGCTCCGCACGGTGCAGATTGTCCGGACCGTTGTCGCCGCGATTGCAATATTCGGTCAAAGTCCGGAACATTTCATCGTCGATTTTGTATTTTTCCGTCATTTCGTTTCTCCATGATATGTATTTTCATTTTTCAAAGAAGCATCCTGTCGCAGTTGTCGAAAAACACACGCTTGTTTCCCTCGGAATTGCAGCGAATTTATGGAAAAATTTCCCACAAGGTATTGCTTTTGCCAGCGATATATAGTATAATATGGAATAGCAGCCATTTTATGGTAATTAGGGCTGAAATTTGAAATTGAAGAAATGGGGTAATTGTTATGCGCTACGTACTCACAGAGGATCACATATGGAATGGTAAAGACGCAACCGTGCTATACGGCATTGCCGTCGTTGCAGCGGGAGAAGATCCGCTCACAATTCTCGACCATGTGACGGGAATCACCGCCGACGCGGAGGCATTGCGCACGCTGACCCAAAAGTGCAACGACTACGGACTCGACAGACTGCATCTGCGCGAGGTAATCGAGGATTTTCTCGCGTGACCGTTGCGCTCCATAGAATTCCAAAGACTTCCACGGATCCAGTGGGAGTTTTTGTCTTTCTTCCCTTACAGTATACTCGTTTTTCACAGGATTTGCAAGTGTTTTTTTCGATATGGCGCGAAAGTACGAAAATGCATGCGGAAAAATTTTATAAAAATTCAAATCCGCCTCTTGACTCTATAATGGTTGTAGGGTTTATAATATAGAAAAACGTACCGGAGGCATATGTATGCGCCATGATCTGACAAGCGGCAGCGTTACCGGCGCCATTGCACGCTTTTCTCTGCCCTATTTACTATCCTATCTGCTCCAAACCTTATATGGCATGGCAGATCTGTTCATCATCGGACAGTTCGACCCGGTCGCATCTACCACCGCCGTTTCCATCGGTTCACAGGTGATGCATATGCTCACCGTCATGATCGTCGGACTCGCGATGGGCGCCACCGTTATGATCGGGCAGACCGTCGGCGCGAAAAAGGATCCGTCGGCGTACATAGGCGGCACTGTCACGCTGTTTTTCTCCCTGTCACTCCTTATGACCGCGCTGCTTACCGCCCTTGTACACCCGATTGTCTCCGTCATGTCCACACCGACGGAAGCGGTATCCGGCACTGTGGCATATCTCACAGTATGCTTTCTCGGGATCCCGTTTATCACCGCGTACAATGTCATAAGCTCCATCTTCCGCGGCATGGGCGACTCCCGCACCCCGATGTACTTCATTGCCGTCGCATGTGTATGCAACATTGCCCTCGACTATCTCTTCATCGGCGTGCTGTCCCTCGGTCCGGCCGGCGCGGCACTGGGTACGACTTTGTCGCAGGCGATCAGCGTGCTCCTCTCCCTCGTTGTGATCCGGCTGCGGCGCGCGGAAATGGGTATCTCCCTCTCGAAACGCGATTTTCTGCCGGGGAAGGCGATATTCTCCCGGATCCTGCGCATTGGCTTTCCCATTGCCATGCAGGATGGATTGATCCAGATCGCCTTTATCGTCATCACCGTAATCGCCAATCGCCGTGGTCTGACCGATGCCGCCGCCGTCGGGATCGTGGAGAAGATCATCAGCTTTGTGTTTCTGGTGCCCTCGTCGATGCTTTCCACGGTATCGGCGCTCGGCGCACAGAATATCGGTGCGGATAAGCCGACGCGTGCCAGACAGACCCTGTACGCCGCCATCGGAATCGCGGCTGGCTTCGGAATCGCAGTTTCTCTTCTCATGCAGTGGATCGCGAACCCCGTCGTCGCTTTGTTCACGGATACGGCTGCCGCGGACGGCGCGGATGTGGTGCGGCTTGGCGGCGGCTATCTGCGCGGCTACATTTGGGATGCCGTTTTCGCCGGGATCCACTTCAGCTTCAGCGGCTATTTCTGTGCCTGCGGACATGCGGAGCTGTCGTTCTTACACAACATCACAGCGATCGCCCTTGTGCGGATCCCGGTTGTGTACCTCGCGTCCGTGCGCTTCCCGGATACCCTGTTCCCGATGGGTCTGGCGACGGCATGCGGTTCTCTGGTATCCGTACTCATCTGTATTATCGCGTATCTATCCTTACAAAAGCGAATGCAAACGCCGCTGTCCGATGCAGGAAACGGAGGCAGCGCAAAATGACGGACAAATCGAAGCTCTTTGGCATTGGCGACATCGCGCGGCTTTTTCATGTGAGCGTCAGCACACTGCGCCATTACGAAAACGAGGGATTGCTTATGCCGGAATACACGGATCCGCGCACCGGCTATCGATACTACAGTCCCAGACAGTTTGAAGTGCTGAACACGATCCGATACCTGCGCGTGCTCGATATGCCGCTTGCGGAGATCGCGGATTTTTTGGGAAAACGGGACGTGGACAGGATTGAGGAAAAGCTCCGACAGCAAAAAAACGCACTCGCCGCAAAGCAGCGGGAGCTTGCACGGATCGAGCGAAAAATCGACAATCGTCTGCGCGGTATTGCGGACGCGAAAACAGCGCCGATCGGCGTCATTACGCGGAGTACAGTACCGGCGGCACGGATCGTTTGGATGAGCGTGGCGGATTCCCTGCGCATATCCGACGCACTGGATATGGAGACGCCGATCCAGGATCTCGCGCGCAATACGGACGAAGCGATGGTGTTTCTCGGCAAGGTCGGGGTCGGCATTTCAGCGGAGCATCTGATAAGCGGTCAATTCGCGCAGTACGACGGCGTCTTTCTCGTACTGGACGATGAGGACCAATACAGCGGCGAGGTCATGCGCCTGCCGGAGACGGAATGCGTGGCGATCCGATTCCACGGCAGTCATCCGCAGGCGCCGGCGCAATACGAAAAGCTGCTTTCCTACATCCGGGAAAACGGCTTATCCGTCACGGGATTTTCCCGCGAGATCACCCTCATCGACTACGGCTTCACGGACGATACGGAAAAATTCGTCACGGAGATCCGTATTCCGGTCGCCGCGCAGAAATAATACCACTCTGAAATCAAAAAACGCAGGCTTTCCCCAGTCTTAGGATTGCCTGCGTTTTTATTTACTTTTTCGTGTGTCCATAGCCGGTCATGCGCACGGAGTACTCCGTATATTTCGCCATATACCTACGATATTCCTTTTCGGACAGCGCGCCGGACGCGTACAATTCCTCCGTGCGGTCGTGGAGGCTGACGCGTGCTTTTTGCGCCGCGTCCTTATAATTGTTTTCGAGATTCGCCTGCAGGGTGTCGAGAATGGTGTCCAGCTCCCGTACGGCGGCGGAACGGAACAGACGGATCATTGCGCACTCTCCGTATCTTCCGTCGCGTTCGGCGTAACCTCAAGCGGCTCCACGGCAGCGGACGCGGGTGCGGTGCGGATGTCCGTGATGATGATGTTCACCATCAATTCCCGGCTGCGAACGGCGACCTCCTTGCTCAGTCCGAGATAACGGTTGCCGTTTAAGAGGAAAAAGCCATTGTCATCCACATAGCCGGACACCAGAAACGTTCCGGTCACGTCAATGCGACAGAGATCGTCTCCAATGTCACGGGTATTGGCGGCGTACACGACCTCGCCCTCCGGCGTCACGTATTCCGTCATAGCCGGGTCGGAGAGCACCTCCTTTTTATAAACCACGCCGAGATAGTCACCGGTTTCGTCCAGATAGAAGGCGGAGTCTGTTTTGAGATACTTTTCCGAGGTGCCGCGAATGTCCTTTATCTCAAAATCCACGAGATAATTCGCAAGCGCCTTCGGCTGTGCCATGCTGGAGGTATCCCGCAGGATGAAACGCGCCGCCACACCCGCGATGATTACAACAATGGCGACAAGGATGCACACATCCAGCACACCGATGCGCCGTTTTGGCGTCTTTACACTGTTATTCATACAAAGCCTCTCTGCGTTTCTGTTCTTATTTTGCATCCGGGATCCGAAACAACGCCGCGTCCAGGATGGGATAGAGTGCGTATTGATCCGTAAACATGGAGGATACACGTACGCCGCCGCGCACAATCTGCATTTCCGTGAGCAGTCCGGAATCCACGCCGTAGGTCAACGTCCATGTAGTGTCGTCCGCGGTAAAGGTGACAATCAGCGCCTTATTCGCATCGGAAAACGTCACAGTCAGATCGCTCCTTGCCTGGATCTGCGCAAGCGTGGGCAGTCCGATCTCCGTGTACGGCGTGTTCTGTCCGATCGGATACGGGTTTGCGTCCCCGTCACGATAGCAGACGCCGCGTGCACTGTCATAGAGGACCGCCTCTGTGCCACCTCCGCGATCCGTGCTTTTCTCCACGCGCGCCATCTCCCCATTCACAGTCAGCGTGACGGTACGTGTGTGCGGCTTCGACGATTCGTCCGCCTGCTCCGTGATCTGGATCCGCTGCTCGTAGACCGATGGAGTGACAAGGGCTGCAAACAGCGATTTCGCGTCCGATTTCTCCGGCGCAAGCGTGACGACAGTCGTCTCCGGCGTACCATCGGGCAGCGCGCGGAAGAACGCACCGGTCGCGTCGCCGTTTGCAGCGGTACCGTCCGTTCCGCTACGCAGGGAAAAGAACCTTTCCAGATAGGCAGGCATAGGCAGGTAGCCGGACTTGTACGCGAAAAGATA
This sequence comes from uncultured Eubacteriales bacterium, assembly GCA_934433485.1. Taxonomy (GTDB): domain Bacteria; phylum Bacillota; class Clostridia; order Oscillospirales; family CAG-272; genus UMGS1696. The sequence continues at coordinate 12,026 of CAKRZR010000003.1, forward strand.
GATTCCCGCGCACAGCACCACGGCAATGCACACCAGCATCACGATCCCCGGCCAGGTTCGCACAGACGCGCCAGTTTCCTGTTTGTCCTCCCTCATTTTGACTCCGTATCCCGCGTCGGCTCCTCTTTTGCCTGTTCCCTCTTGCGTTTCTTTTCCGCAAGCTCCGCCTTATACTGCGCGACGGTCAAATCGTCCTCCGTCAAACCGGAATGGCGGCGGCAGTCGGGGTTGCGCATGATGATAAAGTTGGCAACGAAGATCACAAGCGCAATGACGGCAATGGCGATGGTTTTGAAGAAGCGTCCCTCCGCGAACAGGCTGTCCGTAAAGAAAACGGCGATCAGTCCGAGGATGGCACAGATGGCGTACAGGATCTTCACCGATTCCTTCTGGGTAAAGCCAAGATCGACGAGTCGGTGGTGCAGATGGCCGCGATCCGCCGCAAACGGACTTTTCCCCGCAGCGATTCTGCGGATGATGGCAAACAGTGTGTCGCAAAGCGGCAGCGCGAAAATCGCCACCGGAACAAGGAACGCAAGCACGGCATGGAGCTTGAATACCCCCTGCACCGACAGCACCGCCATCGTGTAGCCGAGGAACAGCGCACCGGTGTCGCCCATGAAAATCCGCGCGGGATTGGCATTGAACGGCAGAAATCCGAGGCACGACGCAGCAAGCACCAGGGTAATGAGCGCGCTTGTGAGATCGCCCGTCAGCAGGATCACGCAGAACAGCGACAGGCTGGAAATGGCGGAGATCCCGCACGAGAGCCCGTCCAAACCGTCGATGAAGTTGATGGCGTTGGTCAGTCCTGCGATCCAGAGAATCGTCAGCGGCACGGACACTACGCCGAGATGCACATATTCGCCGCCCAAATTGATGTGGTCAATGATCGTTCCGTTCCACACGGCAAATCCGGCGACAAGCAGCTGCACAATGAACTTCGGCCACGCGGGCAGGCGATAAATGTCGTCCAAAATACCGAGCAGAACGAGCACAGCGCCGCCGATCCAGACGGTCACAAGGCTTCGGCTTGGCGTACAGAGCAGCATCGTGGTTGCGGTAAAGGCAAGGAAAATCGCCAGTCCGCCAATGCGCGGAATCGGCTTTGTGTGCATGCGCCTGTCGTCCGCGGGAACGTCGATGGCGCCGATTTTGAACGCGAGCACACGCACCGGCGGCGTCAGCGTATACGCCAAAAGGAACGCACAGACCGCGCCGATGACAAAATACATGGTTTCTACTACATTCAGATCTATCATTGTGCCGTATCCTCACTTCCGGCTGTGTCCGCAGCGGTGTCCGTCGTCAGGATCGCGTCATCCGCGCCGACCTCCGTAAGCTCAATACAATAGCCGTACGTGCTGACCTGCGGCATCATGAGACTGAGCTTTGCGCCGACGTAGATGTCCTGACCACCTACGGAATAGCTGCGATCCGTTTTGACGACCTCCGCCTCGATGGTGATGAGCGTGCGCAGATAGCCGTCCACGGTCGGATACACCTCTTTCCCCGTGACGGAATCGTATTCGGGACGGCGCATTTCCGTGAACCGGAGATTGACCACGTCGCCCATGTAGCCTCTTGCGACCGCGTCCTCGACCCGATCGCCCTTGTGCAGATACGACTCAAACGCATCCGGCATATCGACGATCTCCACAACGTACCGCAGCGTTATGGTATCTGTTTCCGCGCCGCCGCTTCTGCCGCTCCAGATGAAGATGTACAGCACAAGCGCGACCGCTGCCGCGATCAGGAGAAGGATCAGCACGTCCATGACGTTGACGCGCAGCTTTCGTTTTTCCATATGGTGATAACCCCTTTCGTTGCCGTAGCGTTATCGGCGCGCCGCACCTTTTTTCCGGCACGGCAAATCGATAGACGCGCTGTCCGGCTCACAGGTCACGTCGTTGTTGATGCAGGTTCCCGCGCTGCGTACCGATGCTGCGGTCAAACCGACGATGAGCCAGAACATCAGATAGACGCGGTAATTGTACCACGCGTAGTCCGTCATGCCCTGGATGAGCACGGCGAACAGGCCGCAGACCAGAGACGAGGAGAAAATGCGGATCTGGGCACGGTTACGCGCGTCCTGCCGGTTTCTCTCCGCAGTGGAATCTCCGGCGGTATCCTCCATGGTGACAGGACAGGTGACCGCGCGTGCCGTATACAGCCGTCGGTACAGTGTAAACACAGACTGAAGCAGGAGAAAGAGCACGGCGACAAAGATGAACAGGCCGCCGATGCCGGTTTCCAGCCAGATTTGCAAAAAGAGATTGTGGGAATGGGGGGCTGTCTCCACACCGAGGTACGCGTACATCGGATAGACCTTGTTCCATGCGCCCTCGCCAATCCCGATGCCCGTCCAGCCGTAATCGCGGATCATCTCACACGACGCGCGCCAGATATACATACGGTAAGACGTTGAAGAATCGCCTAAGTTCCCGATACTTGTAAATCTTCCGATAATGGATGCCGGTAAAATGTACGGCAGGAGCGGAATCGACGCCACACCCGCGAAAATGAGCCAGACCGCGCGCCGGTGCCAGAGAAACAGGAACAAAAGCGCCGCCCCAATCAGTCCGAGCCATGCTCCGCGGCTCCACGTCATCAGCAGGCAAACGCCCATGCAGCCGAGACAGAACAGTGCCGGGATCCGCCGCAGTCCCTCGCCGTAGCCAACCAACATACCGACCGCCAGAGGGATCAGGAGAATGAGGTATTCGCCGAGCATATTCGGGTTTTCGAGCGTCGACACCGCGCGTCCGCTGATGGAGGCAAACATTTCGGAATCCACCCATGCTTCCGCCATCACAGAGGAGCCGGTGACATACTGGTATACACCGTACAGGGACACCAGGGTTGCCGACACCACCGACGCGACGCTGCATCGGACGACCCATTCCCTGTCGCGCAGGAGCCATACCGCTTCAAAGTACGCGGCAAGGAAGCACACAAACAGCAGCGCCGGCTTCAGGGACGCGGCGGAAAACGACACCACACCGCCGAAGAAGAGCACCACGGCAAAGGCGGCGACCATCACATCCATAGCTTCCCAGCGGATGATCCGTTTGCCGCGGAATACCTTCAATGAAAAGCAGAGGAACACATAAATCACAAGCGCGGCAAGCAGCATCGTCGGCAGAAACGGCATTGCAAAGCACAGCGCCATCACGCCGATCTCCGGCTTGCACAGCACGAGATAGGCGAATACAATACCGCAGATTCCCAAAAGCAGCAGCACCGGCGAGACGGAATAGGTCAAAATCCCGGTCACCAGACCACAGAGAAACGCCACGTTCAGCCGACTGACCGTCAATCCCTCACCGGCGAGCATCACCTGCTCCGGGCGATAACCGAGGATCGACAGAACGGCACGCCCCGCGTAAGAGGTACACAGCGCCTCCGCGAGCGTTACCTTGGAGATAATCAGCGGGATCGACAGAACCACAATAAAAAGCGCGAAATAAAGCTCCGGTGAATCCGCCAGAGATATCACGCCGTCGCGCATGAGGATCCGCAAAAGGGACGCGCACGCCGTATACGCTCCGAACGATACGGTAAACACACCGAACACGCGCATCCGACATCGCAGAAACCGCCGCATGATCCCCTCGATGAGCAGCACGCACAGACTGTTCTCCACGGAACGGTTGAACGCGCCGCGCAAGGTTCCAAGCAGTCTGCCAAGCGGGATACGCCGGAACCAATCGCCCAACGCGGAGGTCGCGTTTTCCGGATAGCCTGTGAACAGCCAACCGAAAAAGCCGTTTGCGAAAGAGCGGTATATGGTATGCGACAGGCGATCCAACGCGGTAAGGATCAGGCTGCCGCGAAAAAGCGAGAGAAAAAAGCCCCGCACCGTTTTTTTCAAGGATAATCTCCTTTCCATCCGCCAAGACACTACGGTTCGCGGATACAGAGAGACAGAGTATGTACAGCATACGCCGGAGATTCCCGCCATATTGTACAGATATTGCTATTATACCGTATTCCCCGGTCAGATGCAACAGAAAAGCGTAAATTCTTTGTGTAAAATCCGGTTTCCGGAACGATTTTCGGAGATAGGATTGCCGATTTCGTGCCCTCTCACACGATTTTGGCAGAAAAGTTCCTCTAAAATGACGGAAATTCTCCACGCGACAAAAAAAGCCTCCGCAGAAGCTCCACGGAGGCCCGATTCAGTTTGTGCGCGCGTTGTACAGCTCCCGGATCAGCGATGCACAGCCATCCGGCACCGCGCCGTCGAGGGGGCTGCCATATTTGAGCAACTCTCTGACATACGTGGAGCTGACGCAGGCTTTCTCCGGCGGCGCGGGCAGGAAAATCGTCTCCAGCTCCGGATCAAAGCGGCGCATGATGGCAGCGAGGTCGTATTCGTAGGCGAAATCCGTTCCGTTGCGCACACCGCGGACAAGGTATTTCGCGCCGATTTTCTGACAATAATCAGACAAAAGCCCACTGTGAACGGCGGCATGCACGTTGGCGTACGGCGCCGCGGCTCTCTCGGCAATCCGCAGTCGGTCCTCGGAGGAAAAAAGCCCGTGCGCCTTTTCTCCGTTTGTCACGATCACAATGTGCACCTCGTCGAAGATGCCGGCGGCGGTGTCCACAAGCGCCATATGTCCCGCCGTGATCGGATCAAAGCTGCCGCTTGCAACCGCGATCCTCATTCCGCTTCTCCTGTGTTCTCCGTGTCCGCGAGAGATAGAAGAGCGATCCGGGTTCTGCCGTACACGGTGCTGCGCCGGAGCGTGTATTTTGCCATCAGCGCCGCGTCTCCGCCAAAAATCTCCTGCAGCACCCGTTCCGCGGTCGCGTCCTCATCCTTGCGCACGGACAAACGGCGACTGACCACCTCGGTATCGCACTCGCAGACAACGGACGCACCCGGCGCGAGAATGGACGGCAGCAGCGCCAGGGATTCCTTCAGCAGTCCGGAGGCGTACGGCGGATCGAGAAACACGATGTCGTAGGTTTCCCGTCCGGCGGCGCTTTTCAAAAACGGTACGGCGCCGGATACGGACACACGGCAGCGGTCGAAGAGATGGGTCTTTTTCGCGTTGTCGATGATGACATCCACGGCGGCGCGCGATTCGTCGATGAAGGTACCGCGTGCGGCGCCTCTGGAAAGTGCCTCCAATCCAAGCTGACCGCTGCCCGCGAACAGATCGAGCACAGCTCTGCCTTCAATGTCAAACTGAATCATGGAGAATAGGGCTTCCTTGACCTTATCCGTGGTGGGACGGGTCGCGTCTCCCTCCAAGGTGGTGAGCTTTGTACCGCGCGCGCTTCCTGTAATGATACGCATAGGCAATTCCTTTCCTGTCTATTGTATACGGCGTCCCACAGACTCCGCTTTCTATCCTTTTTTGCTTTTGCTCTGATTCGTGCGGAAATACGTATAGATCCGTTCCGCGTCGGACTGGGTAATACCCGCAATGGCACACAGCTGCGCGACCTCGGCTTTTTTCACCGCGGCAAGACTGCCCATACCGGCGAGCAACGCCTTTGCCTTTGCCGGACCGATGCCGGGGATCTCCTCAAGCGTGGAGGTTTTTAAGGTCTTGCGCTTTGCCTGCATCATTCTGCCAACCGTGTAGCGGTGCACCTCCTCCTGGATCCCGTAGATGAAGCGAAACACGTCCATCTGCCGGGCGATCTGGATCTCGTTCTCCCCGTCGGTCAGCGTGCGCGTCTTATGGAACTCGTCCTTGACCATGCCAAAGACGGGAATATCCACGTCCATCTCCGCCATAACCGCGCGCACCGTGTGTACATGCGCCTCGCCGCCGTCGAGTAAAATGAGATCCGGAATCTTCTCAAGCGCTTCGGTCAGGTTCTCGTCCGCACCGTCTGTCATATGGGCGAACCGGCGGGATAACGTCTCCCGCATGGCGGCATAGTCGTCCGCGCCGCTTTGACCGCGCATTTTGAAGGTGCGATAGCCGCTCTTGTCGAATTTGCCGTTCACAATCGTGATCATGCCTGCCGTGATGTGCTCGTCGCCGAGGTTGGAGATGTCGTATGCTTCAATCCGCTCCGGCAGCACCTCCAGACCGAGCATGGACGCCAGATGTACGAGCGTTTCTTCCTCGCCCGTTTGCCGTTTGCGGGCGTTTTCCGAGTGGGTGCGCGCATCCTTTACCGCCATATCGCAGAGATAGCGGGACGAGCCGCGTTTCGGTGTGCGGATCTGTACCCTGTGACCCGCGCGATCGGAGATATAGGCGCACAAAAGGTCAATATCGTGCTCCGGCAGCTCAAAGGAGAGCAAAATCTCGCCCGGTATATATTCCCTGTTCTGGTACAGGCTCGCGAGATACGCCGTCATCGGAGAATCGCCGGTATCCGCGTTGTCTGTGTCGTCCTCGCCAAGCAGCGCGTCGTTGTCAAACAGCACGTGCTCACTGTCCGCGATATAGCCGCTGCGGATGTAAAACACGGACAGGCAATCGCGGAACGACACTTCGCCGCCGTAGGACTTCATATACAGTCCGATGACGTCGCATTCCACATCCGGGGAACCGACCGCCTTTTGCCGTTCGCTGAGCTTGCGCAGGGCTTCGATGGTATCTCTGCACCGCGCCGCCTCCTCAAACTGCAAATTTTCCGCGCAGGTCATCATTTTCTCGGACAGCTTTTCGATCGTCTCTCTGGTACCGCCGCGCAGGATCTCCGCCGCCCGGTCGATGCGCTCGCGATATTCCGCCTCCGTGACCTCTCCGGTACACAGTCCGACGCAGCGGCCGATCTGGTAGTAGACGCATGGTCTGCCCTTGCCGATGTCCTCCGGGAATCTGCGTTTGCAGGATGGTATGCCGAGCGTCCTCTCCAGGGATCCGATCACACTGTAGACGGTCTGTGTGGACGAATACGGACCGAAATAGAGGCTGCCGTCCGGGATTCGTTTTCGCGTCATGGTGATTCTCGGATACGCGGCGCGCGCGTTCAGACGGATGTACGGATAGGATTTCGCGTCCTTTAATTTGATATTGTATTTGGGCGTATACTGCTTGATGAGACTGTTCTCCAGCGCCAGCGCCTCCATCTCCGTATCGCAGGTGACAAAGCGGAAATCGTACACACTGGACGCCATACGGGTGGTTTTTTCATCGTGCGTGCCGTGGAAATACTGGGATACGCGGTTCCTGAGCGAACGGGACTTGCCGACATAGATGACCTTGCCCGCATCGTTTTCCATGATATACACGCCGGGTGTGCGCGGCAGTGCCATCGATTTTTCGCGCAGATACGCCGTCGTCTCCTTGGGCGAACGCTTTTTTTCACCGTCTCGCATGGGCATACCGCCTTTCCCCACCAAAAATCCCGCCGCGCTGCCAGGTGCGTTCTTCGGAAAATCCTGTATTTTCCGTCATAACAAATTGAGCGAGGGCAGCATTTGTCACCATCGCTCATGTTATCCGTATTGGATTGTAGCCGCGCAAACAAAGCCCTGCCGCGGCAGTCGCATTTATTCAGCGAAGCCGGTATCGATCAGTGCGCACAGACCGTCGAGTGCTTCCGCTTCATCGGTGCCGTCTGCGATCAGGGTAATGGTCATGCCCTTTACGATGCCGAGAGACAGAACACCCAAAAGGCTCTTCGCGTTGACTCTGCGATCGTCCTTCTCCACCCAAATGGAACTCTTATAGGAATTGGCTTTCTGAATGAAGAACGTAGCCGGTCTGGCATGGAGTCCTACATTATTCTTTATGGTTACATCACGAGAAATCATACGATACGCTCCCACTAATGATATGATACTGTCCGCCAGTGATATTGCACACTTCCCGACAGGGAAAAACCGGCAAATCGGAAAAAGCAATCCCTGCAGCGCCGGTCGTTTTCGTCGTCCCGCGCGGATCGCCTCGATGCCGTCTTGATAGAGTATACCTCTACTGTTACGAATATATTATAGCAAAAAAAGGCAGTCAAATCAATAGGTTTGCCTCTTTTTTTTCTCGGCAGATTCACCAACTTGTTTTCCCGACGCACAGGTAAACTTCGATGAGGTTGTCGGATTTGGCAGTTCACGCGGAAACAAGCGGCAGTTTTTCACAAAAATCACGTAAAAAACAGGAAACGACGGCACGCTCCGGCGGACAAAAAACCGCGGCAGTTTTTCGCAAAACGGAAATTCTGCCGCGGCATATTGCATTCTGGCTGTTCTATTGCAATTACGCCTTTACGACCGTGATCGTGACGTTTTCGCCGTTGATGTCCCAGTCCTTCGTGTATCCGACGCCCTGTGCGGCTGCCGTCGTCTGCATAGAATCGGCAAGCACAGCGGTGCAGACCTCGGCGGCGTCGCTCTCTAAGAGTCCGCACACCGTTTCCGCACCCGTTACGTATACGTGAATGTGGTCGGTAACGACAAATCCGGCTTCCTTACGCATCGTCTGAATCTTGGAGGTGACCTCACGGATATAGCCCTCCCGGATCAGCGCGTCGGTCAGATTCGTGTCCAGTGCGATGGTGATATTTCCATCCGCCATGGAGTAGTAGCCCGGCTTCTGCTGTACGTCGATGAGCAGATCGTCCTTTGTCAGCTCGACCGTGGCGTCTCCAAAGGTGAAGTGCAGCGCACCGGTTTCGTTCAGCTCCGCCATCGCACGATTGCCATCCAGCGCGGGATCGGACAGCGCGGCGCGGATCTGACCCAGAAGCTTGCCGTATTTCGGACCGATGGTACGCAACTGCGGCTTAAAGGAATACGAGGAGAACGCGGACACGTCGTCCACAAATTCGACCTTTTTCACATTCAGCTCGTCCGCGATGATGTCGCAGAAGTAGGAATCCACGGTGCGATCCGCCTTGATATACAGTGCGGCGAGCGGCTGACGGGTCTTGCGGTTGGCGCCATTGCGTGCGGCGCGTCCCATAACGACCACATCGACGACGAACTGCATGTTCTCCTCCAGCGCGGGGTCGATCCGGCTCTCGTCCACAGTCGGGAAATCGCAGAGATGCACGGAGACAGGCGCGGATTTGTCCACGGAGCAGACGAGGTTGCGGTAGATCTCATCCGCCATGAACGGGATCATCGGCGCCGCGGTCTTTGCGAGGGTGACAAGTGCGGTGTAGAGGGTCATGTACGCGGCGATCTTATCCTCCGGCATGCCCTGCACCCAATAACGCTCACGGCAGCGGCGCACATACCAGTTCGACAGCTCATCCACGCAGCTGTACAGCGCACGGGCGGCTTCCGGAATCTGGTACGCGGACAGTCTGCGATCCACCTCTGCCACGGTGCTGTTGAGGACAGACAGGATATAGCGATCCATGATGGTCAGCTTGCAGTCATCGAGGGAATACTTCGTCGGATCGAACTGGTCGATCTCGGCATAGAGGATATAGAACGCGTAGGTGTTGTACAGCGTACCGAGGAACTTGCGCTGTCCCTCCAGCACGGCTTTTCCGCTGAAACGGGACGGCAGCCACGGCGCGGAATTGGTATAGAAGTACCACCGGATCGCGTCGGCGCCATAGGTGTTCAGCGCTTCAAACGGATCGACGGCGTTGCCCTTGGATTTCGACATTTTCTGTCCGTTTTCATCCTGCACGTGTCCGAGGACAATGACATTCTTATACGGCGCACAGTGGAAAAGGAGCGTGGAGATCGCCATGAGGGAGTAGAACCAGCCGCGCGTCTGGTCCACGGCTTCGGAAATGAAGTCCGCCGGGAACTGTGCGTGGAACTTGTCCTCGTTTTCAAATGGATAGTGGTGCTGCGCGAACGGCATGGAACCGGAGTCGAACCAACAGTCGATGACCTCCGGCACCCGGTGCATCTCGCCGCCGCATTCCGGACAACGGATCGTCACCGCGTCGATGTAGGGACGGTGCAGCTCAATATCGTCCGGGCAGTTGTCGGACATTTCTTTCAGCTCCGCGATGGAGCCGATGGAGTGACGATGCCCGCACTTGCATTCCCAGATGTTGAGCGGCGTGCCCCAATAGCGGTTGCGGGAAATCGCCCAGTCCTGCACGTTCTCGAGCCAGTCGCCGAAGCGTCCCTTACCGATCGATTCCGGGATCCAGTTGACGGTATTGTTGTTGGCGACCAGCTCGTCGCGCACGTCCGTCATGCGGATGTACCAGGATTCGCGTGCGTAGTAGATCAGTGGCGTGTCGCATCTCCAGCAGTGCGGATATTCGTGCTCGAATTTCGGCGCGTCAAAGAGCTTGCCTTCCTTTTTGAGATCGTCGAGCACCAGCGGATCCGCTTTTTTCACGAAGATCCCAGCGTATGGCGTCTCCTCCGTCATATCACCCTTGCCGTCCACGAACTGCACAAATGGCAGATCGTACCGGCGGCAGACACGCGCGTCGTCCTCACCGAATGCCGGCGCCATGTGGACAATGCCGGTACCGTCGCTCATGGTGACATAGTGGTCGCAGGTGACAAAGTGCGCTTTTTTCTTCTGACGGGCTGCCGCTTCTCCGGCGCAGGCGTACAGCGGTTCGTATTCCCGATACTCAAGCGCGGAGCCGGGCATCGTTTCAAGAATGGTGTACGCGGGCGCGTCGTCGGTTTTGAGCTTGCCGAGCACGGTATCGAGCAGCGCCTTCGCCATATAGTATGTGTACCCATCGGCGGCGGCGACCTTGCAGTAGTCCTCGTCTGGATTCACGCACAGCGCGAGGTTCGACGGCAGCGTCCACGGAGTGGTCGTCCAGGCGAGGAAGTACGCGTCCTCATCCTTCGCCTTGAAGCGGACGATGGCGGAGCGTTCCTTGACGGTCTTATAGCCCTGCGCTACCTCCTGTGCGGACAGCGGCGTGCCGCAGCGCGGGCAGTACGGGACGATCTTGAAGCCCTTGTAAAGAAGGCCCTTGTCCCAGATCTGCTTCAGCGCCCACCATTCGGATTCGATGAAATTGTTGTCGTAGGTAACATAGGGATGCTTCATGTCCGCCCAGAAGCCGACCGTGCCGGAGAAATCCTCCCACATGCCCTTATATTTCCACACGGACTCCTTGCACTGGTTGATAAACGGCTCCAGTCCGTATGCCTCGATCTGATCCTTGCCGTCCAGACCGAGCTTTTTCTCTACCTCAATCTCCACCGGCAGACCGTGCGTGTCCCAGCCGGCCTTCCGCGGCACGTCCGCCCCCTTCATCCAGTGGTACCGCGGGATCATATCCTTGATGACGCGGGTCAGCACGTGACCGATGTGCGGCTTGCCGTTGGCGGTCGGCGGACCATCGTAGAAGGTATAGCCGGTATGCCCCTCATGGAGCTTCAGCTGGGTCTCAAAAATGTGATTTTCCTGCCAGAATTTCAGCGTTTCCCGTTCTCTGTCCACAAAATTCATATTTGTGGGAACTTTCGCGTACATAATGCTTCCTCCTCTTGTTTGACAATCATACTTTCGACATTCCATATATATCCGGTTTGGAAAACAAAAAGCCTCCATCCTGTGCAAGGACGAAGGCTGACTTCGCGAAACCACCCGCATATACAAAATGCCACATACAAACATATGCTTCTCTGCTAACGGAGAGAAACCGGTCAAGGCTACTTTTTGCCGCATGGATTTTCCCACGCGGATTTCACCCGACAGCTCCGAAGGGATCTTCGCCGTTTTCGCAGACCGTGCTTCCACCAACGCCGGTTCTCTGTGCTGCGATGCAAAACGGGTACTGTCTTCTTCCACGCCTGTATCTATTTTTACGCATATATTATACAGGATACAGCCGACTTTGTCAAGAGGATATGCGATTTTTTCACCCGGCGGCATTTCCTTATTCCAACTGCCATGGATATTCTGCCGAGCATAACGCCATGTCATTGGTTTAGGGTGACGCACAGCATGTCCTCAATGTACGGTGTTTTGCATCATTTATGGTATTTGTAACTATTTTTTCAAAAGATATACGTTGTATTTCGTGCAATTTAATTTCGTGATTCTCCTTGACAATCCCGACGGCATGTGTTATACTTTTATTACAAACCGATGAGGATGAGTGAGTACGTACCGGGAATCTTCCCCAGAGAGCGGCGGATGGTGAGATCGTCGCGGAGCATACGGCACGGAATGGACATCCGAGGGCAATCAGAAAGTGCGAGCCGGATCCGGAACGCGCAAGTATGTGCGACGGAGCAGACCCTCCGTAAACAAAGGTCGGCGTATGGCAGTACGCGCAGTGTACGTAATTTTCCGTATTCTCCGTGTATTTTCGGTACGCGCAGAGAGGACGTCGATACAAAAGCGTATCGCGTCAAGCCGGGTGGCACCGCAGGATGAATCCTGTCCCAGCACTTTGAAATTTTTCATGTGTGGGACGGGCTTTTTTATTGCCTGTCCCGGGAGGTTTTTATGTCTGAAGCGAAAATTCCGTACAAGATCTATCTCACTGAAGCCGAAATGCCGACGGCTTGGTACAATCTGCGCGCCGATATGCGCCACAAGCCCGCGCCGCTTCTCCATCCCGGCACCCACAAGCCCATGACGCACGCCGATCTCGCGCCGGTATTCTGCGATGAGCTGATCGAGCAGGAGCTGGATGACGATACGCCGTACTTCCCGATTCCGCAGGAAATCCTCGATTTCTACAAGATGTACCGTCCGTCGCCGCTCGTGCGCGCGTATTGTCTCGAAAAGGCGCTTGGCACACCGGCAAAGATCTACTACAAATTCGAGGGCAACAACACAAGCGGCAGCCACAAGCTCAACTCCGCGATCGCCCAGGCGTATTACGCGAAAAAGCAGGGCCTGCGCGGCGTGACCACGGAAACCGGCGCCGGACAGTGGGGCACCGCCCTCTCGATGGCGTGCGCGTACCTCGGTCTGGACTGCAAGGTCTACATGGTCAAGGTCTCGTATGAGCAGAAGCCGTTCCGCCGCGAGGTCATGCGTACCTACGGCGCGTCCGTCACCCCGTCTCCGTCCATGGAAACCGAGGTCGGGCGGCGGATTCTGGCGGAGCATCCGGGAACAACCGGTTCCCTCGGCTGCGCGATCTCCGAGGCAGTCGAAGCGGCGGCGTCGCGTGAGGGCTATCGGTATGTACTCGGCAGCGTGCTGAACCAGGTGCTGCTCCATCAATCCGTGATCGGGCTGGAATCGAAAATCGCGCTTGACAAATACGGCGTGAAGCCGGATATCATCATCGGCTGCGCGGGCGGCGGCTCCAATCTCGGTGGTCTGATCGCGCCGTTCATGGGCGAAAAGCTGCGCGGTGAAGCGAATTATCGGTTTATCGCCGTCGAGCCTGCGTCCTGCCCGAGCTTGACCCGCGGGAAATACGCCTACGATTTCTGCGACACAGGGATGGTCTGCCCGCTCGCGAAAATGTACACCCTCGGCAGCAGCTTCATTCCGTCCCCGAACCACGCGGGCGGTCTGCGCTACCACGGCATGAGTCCGGTGCTCTCCCGCCTGTACGACGATGGTTTGATGGAGGCGGTATCGGTGATGCAGACGGATGTGTTCGCCGCCGCGGAGCAGTTCGCGCGTGTGGAGGGAATTTTGCCTGCGCCGGAGAGCAGCCACGCCATCCGCGCCGCCATGGACGAAGCCATTCGTTGTCGGGAAACCGGGGAAGAAAAGACGATCCTGTTCGGTCTGACCGGCACCGGCTATTTCGACATGGTCGCGTACGAAAAGTACAACAACGGCGAGATGACGGACACGATCCCGACGGACGAAGCCATCACCGAAAGCCTTGCCAAGCTGCCGCCGGTCGGTGCGGATGACGTATATTGAGACAGCGCACTCCCAAACACGTGATAGCAAAAGAGGACCTTCCCGATCCACAAAGGATCCCTTGGGAAAGTCCTCTTTCCGTTTTCAGGCATGCGCTGCATTCATCCGCCTGCAATCAGCGTTTTCTTCGTTTATCCCCACGTATACGGCGCCCACGCGGTGCGGAGGAAGTACCCACGGTTGTGTGCGCAGACCGGGCAGACCTCCGGCGCTGTTTTGCCCTTGTGGATATGACCGCAGTTCAGGCACATCCATGTGTCGCCGCCGTCAAAGAGCGCACCGTTCCGGAGCAGCTCCTCGATGGTGCGGAAACGGCTGGCGTGACAGGCTTCAATGGCGGCAATGTTGCGAAACGCCGCGGCGACCTTTGTAAATCCCTCTTCCTCCGCGACCTTCGCAAACGCGGGATAGACGCGCTCCGCCTCCTCCGTCTCATTGTGCGCCGCGTATTTGAGAATATCCGCCGGTGTTTCGGAGATGTCCACGGGATATGTGCCGTCCACGGTGAGATTCTGTCCCGCCGCCGCTTTCATGAAATCATAAAAGACCTTCGCGTGCGCCCGTTCCTGATCCGCCGTAAACTGAAAAACCGCCTGCGCCACATGGATTCCCGCCATGCGCATCTGCTCCGCCGCCATTGTGTACCGGTTGCGCGCCTGACTTTCCCCGGCAAACGCGCGCATCAGGCAAAGGATCGTTTCGCTGTTTTGTAGCTCCATCTTTTTCCTCCCATTCCGACCGCCGTTCTATGCCAATCGAGCGGTCTGTATGGAGGTAGTATATGCGCGGAGACAGAAAAGCATACCGAGGCGGCACAGGATTTCCCGTTTCCAATTCTTTACCAAACGTGAAAAAGCCACCAATCCCAAAAAACGGCGGTACCGGCACACATACTGCGCAAAAAGCAAAAGAAAACCCGAACCAATCTTTCGATCCGATTCGGGTTTCGATGCGGAAAACGGGACTTGAACCCGTATGGGAATCCCCACACGCCCCTCAAACGTGCGCGTCTGCCAGTTCCGCCACTTCCGCATGGCTTTGTGTCGGCGTTTTTGCTGTGAGGGTGTATCTCCTGCCGACGGATGATATTATAGCATATCCGTCCGCGTTTGTCAATAGGTTTTTCGAAAAATCCTGAAATATTTTCCCGCCAGACCCCGCCCGCTTTCACGATGGGGAGCGATACGCCCGTAAAAACCGCCGCATATCCGTGCGTTGGTGGGATATACGGCGGTCCGTGGGTATTCGGTTATTCCACAACCTCCTCGATTGTGGCGATATACTTGTCCAGAGCGGAATCCGCGTTTTTGCGCACCTTTTCCAGCTTCGAGACGATCACGTCGGGATCCTTCAGATTGATTATAGTGGAGCGCGTAGAGCCCCAGTCGAACATGATGCCGAGATCGTAGTTCCGGTTGTCCAGAATGAGGTAGATCATCGGCTCGGATTCCGCGTCGCGCGACGCCTTGCCGATGAGGGTCTGCTCCATGTACGCCGGGGTCAGGCTGTATACGCTCAGGTGCGCCATGATCTCCATGACATCCCCGGTGCGTTCCGGATCGGACAGCGTCTTCGGCAGCACATACGCGGTCAGGTTGCAGAAGCTCCAGCAGGAGTAGTATTCCTTCTGCGCTTCGTTTTCCTTCGGCGCGGGCAGGATGCCGAACGTTACGTCGCTGTCCCGGAAGAGGGTGATGTTGCGCATACCGGCATAATAGAACAGCGCACCGCCAATGGCAAACTGCCGCTCTCTGCCGTTTTCGGTTTCCACGCCGCCGCCTTCTTTGACGGTGGATTTGGAGCCGAGGTTGGTAACATCGGAGTACTGCATCTGCACCACGCTGGCAAGCGCGGTCAGGGACGCTTCGGAATCGTAGCTGAAATACGGCATGTCTTTGTCGTCCTTGTCCGTGAGCTTATATCCCATGGAGGACCAGAGCGCGAGGCTGTTGTAATCCTCCGTGATCAGTCCATAGGTATCCGCGTCCGTCCACTTGCCGTCGCCGTCCACATCCATGAGTGCCGCGGCCGCCATTTCGTTGTGCTTATCGAGCGTCCATTTGCCCTCATTGACAAGCGTATACGGATTCTCCAGTCCGAGATCGCTGACCATATCCTTATTGAAAAGATAGCACCACGTGCCGTAGTTGTCCATTACGGAAATGTCGCCGGTCATGAAATACACGTGGTTCAGCACGGACAGATCGCGGTACATCGCCTGATCCCACCACTCGTTTTCCGGATGGATCGTGGAAATCGTGTTGTAATCGAGAAGCAGACCGCCTGTAGAAAGCGTACTCAGGGAATTGAGGCCGTCGGTGATCATATCGAAATCGTCACTGCCCGCCGTAATAGAGGTTTTTGTGCTGCTCGTCGGATCGGCAAAGGACCTTTCCTCAATTTTGATATTGAGCAGCTCCTCCATCAGCGTATTGCGGCTGTACACGGCGTCGTTGATGACCTCGCCCGTAATCTCTTCCGCGTACACGTCAAAGGTATCCCAGTCGCCCTTCGCGTCCCGGTCCGCGATCCGCACAGCGTATCCGCCATAGTCCCGTCCGGTATACTGCGCGGACACGGTCGCCATGGTCGCTTCCGTTTCCGTCTCGGTCTCCGTCTGCGTTTCGGTCTCCGTATTCGCGCCGCCCGACTTGGTTTCCGTACCGCCGCCGCTACTGCATGCGGTCAAGCCGAAGCCAGACAGCAGCATCGCGGCAAGAATCGCGCAAAAAACTTTCTTGTTCTGCATATCTTTGCCCTCTCTTTGTAATATGTTGACAACTGTAGTTATCGTGTTCGTCACACTATGAACACTGCTTGACAACAGTATAACGTATTCATACACAAAAGTCAATAGATTTCAGGAACTTTTTTCACTTTTTCCGGTTCCGGATCGTTTTTTGCCCAATTTCCGCACCGTGTAACAATGTTTCCACAGATACGCTTGACATGGTACCCGTGCGTGTTGTATAATAAGGATGTATGTCAAAATCGCACCGCTGTTGAAACCGGGAGGAAGCGCATATGCCGCACACGCGTTTTCATAAAGGCGACCTTGTCGTTCTGTGCGCCGTAGTGCTGCTTGCCGCAGGATTTCTGCTCTGTCCGCTTCTCACCCCGCGCACCACGGACGGCGCGTACTGCGAAATCCGCTGCGGCGACGAAGTGACGCGGTATCCGCTGTCGGATACACGCACAATCCCGCTCTCGCACGGCGGCTATACGCTGACTGTGACCATCGCGCACGGTACGGTATCGGTCACGTCGGCGGACTGTCCCGACCGGGTATGCGTGAGGACCGGGGAGATCTCCCATAGCGGCGATGTGATCGTCTGTATCCCCGCGGAGGTGGTCATTCGGATCACGGGAAATGAGGAGGCGGCGGATTATGTGGCGGGATAAGCTCCGTTTGGTCACACACGGCGCCGTGCTGCTGGGCGCCGCACTGCTTCTCTCCTATCTGGAAGCGACACTGCTGCCCTCGCTGCTGCCCGGCGTGAAGCTGGGACTGGCAAACATCGCGGTCGTATACGCGGCATACCGCTATTCTATGGGTATGGCGGCTTCTGTCTCCCTCTCGCGGATCCTTGTCACGTTTTTTCTGTTTGGCGGCGCGTCGGTGCTGTTTTCCATCGCGGGCGGATTATCGGTTCTGCTGCTCCTACTGCTGCTGCGGAGGATTCCACCGTTTTGCAGCTACATCGGCGTATCTGTGCTCTGCGCGGCGGTGCATACGGCAGGACAGCTCTGCTTTGCCGTGTGGTTTTCAGGAAGCGTGGAGATTCTCGTCTCCTACGGAGGGCTGTTGCTTCTTTTCGCAGCGTTCTGTGGCGCCGTCACCGGGCTGCTTTTGAACGCCATCGTACCGGTGCTCGAAAAGGCAGAGCGGCACACGCGCGGATAAACTATATAATAGGAGGTTTTTGCGTCCCATGACACGGTTTTGCAAACGCATGCTTCCCTTTTTTCTCAGTATTCTCCTTATTTTCCCTTTCTCCGGCTGCGCGTCCGGTCAAAAAAGCGCGTACAAGGACACGGTTTTTCTCGGTATGGACACGTACATCACGCTTCGTCTGCCGCAGGGGGACGCCTCGGACGCGCGCATGGAGGAAATCGCCGCCGGCTGCCGGGACATTGTCGCAGACCTGGAGGGCAAGCTGTCCTGCCACGATCCGGCAAGCGAGGTCTCCACTCTGAATAACGGCGTGCAGCTGCTGTTTGACGCGGACGAGACGTTTCTCTCCGTATGGCAGACCGCGATGCAGACCTCCACATTGACCGACGGTGCGTATGATCCGACCCTCGGCACGCTCATGGAGCTCTGGAACATAAACGGCGGCGGTCCTGTGCCTCCTACTGCCGCGGTCACAGAAGCCTTAAAACACACCGGTATCGAGGGATTCCACATAGACGGCACGACGGTCACAAAGGATGACGTGCAGACGAAGATCGACCTCGGCGGCATTGCCAAGGGATACGCGCTGCAGGAGGTGCTCAGATATCTGAACGACACGGAGATTCCCTACGGCATCGTGTCGATGGGCGGCAATATCGGCGTATATGGTGTAAAAACGGACGGTACGCCCTACAAAATCGGCATCAAAGATCCGAAAAACACTTCGTCCGTCGTCGGATACCTCTCCATCGGCAGCGGATTTGTGTCGGTATCGGGCAGCTACGAGCGATATTTTGTTGAAAACGGAAAATCGTACCACCACATTCTCGATCCCAAAACCGGCTATCCGGCGGAATCGGGACTGTTGAGCGTCGCGGTCTGGACGCAAAACGGCGCTGCGGCGGACGCGCTGTCCACGGCGTTGTTCGTAATGGGTCTGGAGGACGGCATGGCGTTCTATGATTCCGGCAAAGCGTCGTTTGAAGCGATTTTTGTCACCGCGGACGGCGAGGTATGCCTGACGGACGGTCTGACGGCTTCCGGCGCGTTCCAGATGACGGCGGATGGCTATGTCCTCGCGGAAAACTGAAATATACCATAATTCTACCATAGATATACAGAGAAAGGTTCGGCGGAGCGCGGCTGCCGTCGAAAAATGGAAATACATGCAGGACGGAAAATTCATCTCACCGGAATCGGTGCGCGCACAGCTGTCGGCGGCAGACGCGGTCAAGGCGCACTTTCAGGCTGCGGGACGCGTCGGCGAGCGTGCGCCTGGCGTATATGTGCAGACCTTCGGCTGTCAGCAGAACGAGGCGGACAGTGAACGGCTCGGCGGTCTGGCGGTATCGATGGGCTATCGTGCGGTATCGGATCCGGCGGACGCGGAGCTGATCCTTGTAAACACATGCGCGATCCGGGAGCACGCGGAAAAACGGGCGCTGTCCATCATCGGGCAATACAAGCACCTGAAAGATAAGAACCCGGACGTTTTGATCGGCGTCGGCGGCTGCATGGTGACGCAGGAGCACCGCGCGAACAAACTGAAAATGAGCTATCCCTATGTCGCATTCACGTTTGACACCGGCGCGATCCATCGTCTGCCGGAGCTGGTGCGGGACGCGCTGGACAACGGGAAACGACAGTTTCTGCGCAGCGACGAATACGCGATCGCGGAGGGACTGCCGATTCATCGGGAATCGAAGCACATGGCGTGGCTGTCGGTGATGTACGGCTGCAACAATTTCTGCTCGTACTGCATCGTACCGTATGTACGCGGGCGCGAACGGAGCCGTCGGCTGGAGGACATTCTCACCGAGGCAAAGCTGCTCATCGCGGATGGCGCGCGGGACATCACGCTGCTTGGACAGAACGTGAACTCCTATGGGCGCGACCTCGATGAGGGACACGATTTCGCGGATGTGCTCCACGCCGTCTGCGCGCTGCCGGGCGATTTCCGGGTACGGTTCATGACAAGTCATCCTAAGGACGCGTCCGATCGGCTGATTGAGGCGATTGCGACAGAGGATAAGATCGTGCGCCATCTGCACCTGCCGGTACAATCGGGCTCCGACGAGATCCTGCGACGCATGAACCGGCGATATACCGGGGAACACTATCTCTCGCTGATTGACAAGATGCGCGCCGCGGTGCCGGATATCAGTCTGACCTCGGACATCATCGTCGGCTTTCCCGGTGAAACGGAGGCGGATTTCACGGATACGCTGGAGCTGCTGCGCCGTGTGGAATACGACATGATCTTCTCCTTCATCTACTCCCCACGCAAAGGAACGCCTGCGGCCGATATGCCCGACCAAATCCCGCATGAGGTATCGACAGAGCGCTTTGAGCGGCTCCTCGCCTTGCAGAACGCGATCTCGGCAAAGAAAAACGAGCGGTTCGTCGGACACACCGTGCGCGTTCTTGTGGAGGGAGAGAGCAAAACGAATGCGGACATGCTGACCGGCCGCGGCGATCCGGTACGACCGATCCACTTCGCGGGCGACAAATCCCTGATCGGACAGTTCACGGACGTGCGGATCACAGCGGCGACGCCATTCACCTTGGAAGGAACGCTGTAATCAACGCTTCACACTCATCAAAAATTCATTTATAAATAAGGAAGGAACCACACACATGGAAGAAATTCTCACCAAAGAAATGAAAGACGTTATCGCCACCCTCGGCGAACTTATCAAGGCGGATCCGCGCTGCGCGGCGATTGAATCGAGCATCGCGGAATACGAGGGCTGTGAGGAGCTGAACAAAATGATCGCGGAATACAACGCGCAGCAGAACCTGCTCTCCGATCTCTACGCGAAAAACGGCGAGGACGAATCCGCGCTCGATCTGCGGGACACCATCCAGGATCGCATCGACACGCTGTACAACGCCATCACGGGTCATCCGGTATACGTCGCCTACGTGGATGCGAAGAATGCCTTCGACGCGCTTACAAACGAGGTATACGGCGAGCTGCAGTTTGTCATCACCGGTAAGCGTCCGTGCGCGCACGACTGCTCCTCCTGCGGCAGCGACTGCCATCACCATCACTGAGAAGACATAGCCTCTCCCATGCCGTACCGACACCGGGGAAGTCTCTTTTCCGCATGGAACCGGGCTTTTCCGGTCTTGCCTTTTTCCAATACCAATTTCACACGCGAGGTTTTTCCCATGACGCCGATGATGCAGCAATATTTTGAAATCAAAAATCAATACAAGGATTTCATCCTCTTTTACCGGCTCGGGGACTTCTACGAGATGTTCTACGACGACGCGCTGACCGCATCCTCGGAGCTCGATCTGACCCTGACCGGCAGAGACTGCGGCGAGGAGGAACGCGCGCCTATGTGCGGCGTACCGTATCACTCCTGCGAGAGCTACATCGGCAAACTGATCGAACGCGGCTACAAGGTGGCGATCTGCGAACAGGTAGAGGATCCGAAAACGGCGAAAAATCTCGTAAAACGCGAGGTCATCCGAATCATCACGCCCGGCACGCTCATCGAAACGGATCTTCTCAACGACCGGGTCAACAACTATCTCTGCTCCCTTTACATCGGCGCGGACGTAATCGGGGTATCGTTCTGCGACATCTCGACAGCATACATCTGTGCGACGGCATTTGCGGCGGAGGACGGTGAGGACACGCTGGTCACAGAGCTGTCGACCTACGCGCCGCGTGAGATCCTTGTGAACACATCGCTTGCCGGACTCCCGCGCGTCGCCGCGTATTGCCACGACCGGCAAAACATTTCGCTCTCCGAGGGCGCGGTGAAATACTTCGATGAGGAGACAGCGCTTTCCCGCACGGACGCACAGTTTACACCCGCCCTTCTCGACGGCGTATCCCGCAGTGCCCGCGTTGCAATCGGCGCGGCGCTGACCTACATCGCGGAAACGCAGATGACGGACATTTCCTATATCAACAATCTGCACGTATACGAGGCGTCGCAGTTTCTCGAAATGGATTTTTCCACACGCCGGAATCTGGAGCTGTGTGAGACGATGCTCACCAAGGACAAAAAGGGATCCCTGCTCTGGGTGCTCGACAAAACGGAGACCGCCATGGGCGCGCGTATGCTCAAAAACCGCATTGAGCATCCCCTGACAAACGCGGTGCAAATCATCGCCAGACAGCAGGCAGTCGAAGCGCTGGTCGGCAACTTCATGCTCCGTGAGGAGATCCGTACACTGCTCTCCGAGGTACTCGATCTCGAACGACTCATCACCAAGGTGACGTACCAGACCGCGGGCGGAAGGGATCTGCGCGCAATCGCCCAGACGCTTGGTACCGTTCCGAAGCTGCGCGAGCTGCTCAGCGAATTTCACGTACCGTCCGGCGGAGAGCTGTCCGCGGTCTATGACGATCTCGATCCCCTGGACGACGTATATAAAATGATCGACGACGCCGTGGTGGACAATCCGCCGTTCGTGATCCGCGAGGGCGGCATTCTCAAGGACGGCTACAGCGAGGATGTGGACCACCTGCGCTATATCATGAATAACGGCAAGGACTGGATCCGCGAGACCGAGGCAGCCGAACGGGAAAAAACCGGCATTAAGGGTCTGAAGATCGGCTACAACCGTGTGTTCGGCTACTATATCGAACTGCCGCGTTCCGCCGCGGATCAGGCGCCGGCGGATTATGTACGCAAGCAGACGCTCTCCGACAAGGAACGGTACATCACAGACAGCCTGAAAGAGATGGAAGCGACCATTCTCGGCGCGGAGGACAAGGTCAAGGGTCTGGAATACGACATTTTCGTGGAGCTGCGCACCGCCGTCGCCAATGAAGCCGGCAGAATCCGCACCTGCGCGGACGCGCTTGCAAGACTGGACGTATACATATCGCTCGCGGAGGCGGCTTCGTTATACAATTACGTCTGCCCGGAGGTCGATTACAGCGACGAGATCCGGATCACGGACGGTAGACACCCGGTGGTCGAACAATTTGTAAAGGACTCGTACTTTGTTCCGAACGACACCTGTCTGAACACCGGCGGCGAATCCCTCATGCTGATCACCGGGCCGAACATGGCGGGAAAATCCACCTACATGCGGCAGACGGCGCTCATTGTTCTGATGGCGCAGCTCGGCTCCTTTGTACCGGCGGCGGAGGCGCATATCGGCGTGGTGGACAAGCTGTTCACCCGCGTCGGTGCTTCGGACGATCTGGCGTCGGGGCAGTCGACCTTTATGCTCGAGATGAAGGAGGTCGCGTACATTCTGGCAAACGCCACGCGCCGCAGCTTCATCATCTACGACGAGATCGGTCGCGGCACAAGCACCTACGACGGCATGAGCATCGCGCGCGCGGTCGCGGAATACACGGCAAGTCGGAAAATCGGCGCGAAAACGATGTTCGCGACCCATTACCACGAGCTGACCGTGCTGGAAGAGGAGTTGTCCGGCGTGGTGAACTATCATGTGGCGGCGAAAAAGCGCGGCGAGGACATCACATTCCTGCGCAAGATCGTAAAGGGTCCGACGGACGACAGCTACGGCATCGAGGTCGCGCGGCTTGCCGGTGTCCCGAACGAGGTGACGCGCCGTGCAAAGGAGATTTTGAAAACGTTGGAGTCCGCGGACAAAAGCACCGTCAAGCCGCCCAAAGGAGCGAACACGAAAAAACCTGAATCGGACGCGCCGCTGTCCCTGACCTTTACGGACGCCGCCGCCGATGAGATCAAGAACCAGCTGCAAAAGCTGGACATCAATACGCTGACCCCCATCGAGGCGATCAACCGTATCTACGAATGGAAAAAGCTGTTATCCTGACCGCAATATCACAGAAACGAGGAGAAATCCATGGGAAAGATCCATGTGCTGCCGTTTGAGATCGCGAATCTGATCGCCGCCGGAGAGGTGGTGGACCGCCCTGCCTCCGTGATCAAGGAGCTCGCGGAAAACGCCATCGACGCGGGCGCGACCAACGTGACCATCGAGATCAAGCGCGGCGGCGTGACCTTTATGCGCGTCACGGACAACGGCTGCGGCATGAGCGCGGAGGATATGCCCACCGCCCTGCGCCGTCACGCCACAAGCAAAATCAGCGCCGTATCCGACCTGGACGCGATTCTGACGCTCGGCTTCCGCGGTGAGGCATTGGCGGCGATCTCTTCGGTGGCAAAGGTGCGCATCCTGTCGAAAACGGCAGCGGATCCGATGGGCGCGGCGCTCGAATGCCATGGGGGAGAACTGTTATCCCTCACAGAAGCCGGGTGTCCGCCGGGAACGACCATTCTCGTGGAGGATCTGTTCTACAACGTCCCGGCGCGGCGCAAATTTCTGAAAAAGGACGCGACGGAAGCGGCGGCATGCTCCGCAGTGGCAGAAAAAATCGCACTGTCCCATCCGGAGATCGCAATCAGGTACATCTCCGACGGCGAAGTGAAGTTCAATACCTCCGGAGACGGCAATCTCAAAAGCGTGATCTATGCGCTGTTCGGCAGAGAATTTGCCATGCGCGCGCTGGTGACGGACAGAGAAAACGAAACGGGATCGATCCGCGTGCATGGATTTGTCTCGGAGCCGGATCTCTACCGCCCGAACCGGAATATGGAGATCTTTTTCATCAACGGCAGGTATGTAAAATCCCGGACAGCGCAGGCGGCGGTGGAGCAGGCGTACGCGTCGAAGATCCCGCACGACAAATTCCCGTTTTGCGTTCTCCATCTGACGCTTGCCCCCGGCGCTGTGGATGTAAACGTACATCCCGCGAAGTTAGAGGTCAAGTTCACAAACGAAAAGGTCGTGTTCGATGCGGTTTATTACGCGGTCTGCAACGCGCTGGAAGCAAGTGCGATCCGACCGGAGCTGACATTGTCCCATCCGGTGGGCGAACCGATTCCCACGGAAACGCAAGCGACCGGAAATCCGGCGGTATCGGAGAAGGTAAAGTCCTCGTTCTGGATGGAGGGACAGAAGGCGCGGGACTATCTGAACGCATTTGTTCCGAAGGATCGTCCCGCCCCCAAGGGAGAGCAGCTGCGGCTTACGGACAGTACAGTATCCTCGACAGCAGGACAGCCGCACGCCGCGGAGGAAAAGGTGCGTCTGTCGGATGGCTCTAAAATCTCCGCGGAGCTGCTGGAAAAGCATCGCGCGGCAGTCGGCGACAGAAGGCAGACGTGTATCCCCGAAAATCCCGAAACCGTCACGGCGGACAATCTCTCCGTACGCCGGTATATGGAAGCTGTGACAGAGGTCACAGACAACGGACAGACGGCGATGTTTGAGCGCGCAATCCCGACGAAGCCGCTCCCAGACGACGCGCCGGAGCCGGAGTCACTTGCGCTCCCTGCAGAAGTGGCAAAGCCTGTCCCGGAAACGCCGCCGGCTCCCATCGCGGAGAAAGAGCCGCACCCCGCGCCCACATACGCAGACGTAGTGCAGGATGCGTCGGCTCCCGCGCCGGATTCTCCGTATGACGCGCCGCCGTATCTGATCCTGGGCGAGGCGTACAACACATACATCATTGTCCAGCTGGACGACCGGCTGCTCATGATCGACAAGCACGCGGCGCACGAGCGGATCATCTTTGACGAGCTCTGCCGGAAGCTGCACAGCCGCGCGATGTGCGGACAGGTTCTGCTCCTCCCGTACGAGCTGACGGTTCTGCCGACAGAGGCTGCCGCGATCACGGACTATGCGTCGTCCCTGGAATCGCTCGGCTACGGCTTTACGCTGACGGAGCAATCGGTTTCGGTGGTGCAAGTCTCGCTGACACAGATCCCTGATATGCTCTCGCAAGCCGAAGCCGTGGAGCTGTTCACCAGTCTCGTGAATCGGCTGACCGAGGGAACCGGCACCGTGGAAGCGGCGTCCGCGGCGTATTTTGAGACAAAGCTCTGGCAGGCGTCGTGCAAGGCGGCGATCAAGGGAGGACGCGTGTACGACATGGTGCACCTGCGCTGGCTCTGCGACAGGCTTCTCATCAAGCCGGAAAAGGAGGGCGCCTCGGTCATCCGCACCTGTCCCCACGGTCGACCCGTCGCCTTTGAAATCAAAAAGACCTCCATTGAGCGTCAGTTTGCCAGACTCGTTTGACAGGGGTATACGGGGAGTACGAGGGATACGGTCGCTTTTGAAAAATGGAAGAATGCTTTCCGCATTCTTCAGGAAAAATCAAAAATTTCTCCCAGCTCCGCAAAACTTTTATAAAAAAAGATAAGATATAGCTTGTACAGATTACGTTATATTTTCCTTAACCTTTGGGTTGGCTTGTTTTCTCTTTGGCAGCTTTTGCTTTTTGTTATGCATTTGTAAATCCACACGTGTGCTGATTGCGCGTGTATCCTATATAGAAACGGGAGTATTTCATGTTTATTCTGATTCACAAGGAAGCCGAATCGTGTGCGCGGCGCGGCAGGATGATCACACCGCACGGAACGATCGAGACGCCGGTTTTCATGAATGTGGCGACCTGCGGCGCGATCAAGGGCGGTGTAGCAGCGGAGGATCTGCGCGAGGTACACTGTCAGGTGATGCTGTCCAACACGTATCATCTGCACATCCGTCCGGGCGACGATCTGGTGTACGACATGGGCGGTCTGCAAAAATTCACCGGCTGGACAGGTCCGACCCTCACGGACAGCGGCGGATTCCAGGTGTTTTCTCTCGCCAGTCTCCGGCGGATCAAGGAAGAGGGCGTCTATTTCGCGTCTCACATCGACGGCAAGCGGATCTTCATGGGTCCGGAGGAAAGCATGCGCATTCAGTCCCATCTCGGCTCCACAATCGCGATGGCGTTTGACGAGTGCATCGAGAATCCGGCGGAGTACAACTATACAAAGCAGTCCTGCGACCGCACGGTCCGCTGGCTGCTCCGCTGCCGGGAAGAACTGAACCGTCTGAACGAATCCGGCGTCGCCGTCAATCCGCAGCAGATGCTCTTCGGGATCAACCAGGGCAGCACCTATGAGGATCTGCGCATCCGGCACATGGAAAAGATCCGCGAAATCGACTGCGCCGGCTACGCGATCGGCGGGCTTGCGGTCGGGGAGGAAGCGGAAGAAATGTACCGGATCATCGAGGCGGTGGAGCCGTACATGCCGGAGAACAAGCCGCGGTACCTGATGGGCGTCGGTACGCCGCAGAACATTCTTGAGGGTGTGCATCGCGGCGTGGACTTCTTCGACTGCGTGATGCCCTCCCGGAACGCGCGGCACGGCAATCTTTTCACGTGGCACGGCAAGATGAATCTCCTGAACGAAAAATACGCGCGCGATCCCCGTCCCATCGACGAGAGCTGCGGCTGTCCGGCGTGCCGTCTCCACAGCCGGTCCTATGTGCGCCACCTCATCAAGGCGAAGGAAATGCTCGGCATGCGTTTGGCGGTGCTGCACAATCTGTACTTCTACAACGATCTGATGCAGAAGATCCGCGACGCCATGGACGGCGGGTATTTCGAGAGCTTTTATCAGAAGTACCACAATCTGCTCGCGGAACGCAATCCGGATTGACATGCTCTGTATCGACAATCACGGGCTTGATCCGTACAAGAATATTGCCTTGGAAGAAGCGCTTCTATCACTGTATCCGGGCGAGACGGTCGTAATGCTGTGGCAGAATCCGCCGTGCGTGGTGTGCGGCAAGAATCAGAACATTTTCGAGGAGGTCTGTCTGCCGGAGGTCTGGGACGCGGGCATATCCGTTGTGCGCAGAAACACCGGCGGCGGCACCGTATACCACGATATGGGCAACCTCAACTACACGGTCATCACTCCAAAGGAAAACGCCGCGGACGGATACCCGCATTTTCTTCTCCCGATGGCGGACGCGCTTTGCGGATTGGGCGTGCCATGCGCACCCGGTGGGATCTGCGATCTGGTCGCGGACGGCAAAAAGCTCTCCGGCAGCGCACAGGCAGTGATCGGCACGTCGGTTCTGCATCACGGCACGCTGCTCTTTGACGCGGATCTCACCGTTTTGCACCGGTTGACGACCAATCGCGAAAGCTGCGCGGTCCGTTCCAAAGCGATCCGCAGCAAGCCGGCGCCGGTCGGGAACATCCGGCAGTACGTTGCACCGGAGATGACCCTCGCGGGTTTTCGCGCGTATCTCTGGATGGCATTGTCGGACGGCACGGTACCGCGCGAGCCAAACGAAGCGGAATCCGCGCTTGCCGAACGGTTGGCAGAGGAAAAATACCGCACATGGGACTGGATCTACGGCAAATCCCCGGCGTTTTCGTTCGCACATACCGTATCCGGCAAGAAAATCGCGTATACGGCGCGCCGCGGCAGGATTGCAGACTTTTCCGTAGACGGTGTGCCGCTCCCTGCGCTCATGGACGTACCGCTCCGCCCGGACGCGTTGTCAAAAGCCCTGACGGACGCGGGATACGATGCGCTCTCGCCGATGCTCCTGCTCGGAGGACAGAAAGGATAAAATAATTATGGTAGTAAAAATCAAAATGCCGAAGCTCTCGCCGGATATGACCGAGGGCGTGCTCTGCCAATATATGGTGGAGGAAGGCGATGTGGTGGAGCCTGGTCAGCTGCTCTTTGAGGTGGAAACGGACAAGGTGGTCAGCCAGATTGAAGCACCGTCGGCGATGCGCGTCGTCTCTCTGAAAGCCGAGGAAGGCGACACGGTAGCGGTGGGAGAGACGGTACTGGAGACGGAGGAAATCGGGAAATAACCCCGTTTTCAGCCGTTTGGAGGAGGAAATTACAGATTATGGAAAAGAAACGCTCCATTCCAAAGCCGGATTGGCTCCGGGTGCGCTACAGTCCGGACGCGGTGGCGGAGGTTGCGGAAATGATGACCTCGCTCGGGCTGCACACCGTCTGCCGGGAGGCGAACTGTCCCAATCTCGGCGAATGCTACCGCAAGCACACGGCGACCTTTATGATCATGGGCAGTCAGTGCACGCGTAACTGTCGGTTCTGCAACGTCGTTCACGGCAAGCCGGAGCCGCTCGATCCGGAGGAACCCGCGCACATCGGGAAAGCCGTCCATGACCTCGGTCTACGCCATGCCGTTGTGACCTGTGTGACCCGCGACGATCTGCCGGACGGAGGCGCCGCCCATTTTGCCGCCGTGATCCGCGCGATCCGGGAACACCAGCCGAAAGCCACCGTCGAAGTGCTCATCTCCGACTGTAAAGGCGACACGGACGCGCTGGACACGATCCTTGCCGCGTCCCCGGATGTGCTCAACCACAACGTGGAGACGGTCGCGGCGCTATATAACGCCGTCCGTCCGCAGGCAAAATACGACCGTTCGCTCGCGGTGCTGCGGTACTGTCACGAAAAGCGTCCCGACATCCACATGAAAACAGGCTTCATGGTCGGTCTTGGGGAAACGGACGAACAGATCACGCAGCTGATGCGCGACGTGCACGATACCGGATGCGAAATATTGACAATCGGTCAGTATTTGCAGCCGTCTCCGGCTCATTATCCCCTCGACCGCTATGTCACCCCGGCGGAATTTGACGCGTACAAGAAAGAAGCGCTTGCCATGGGGTTCCGTTTCGTGTCCTCCGGACCGTTTGTGCGCAGCTCCTATCAAGCCGTAGACGCCTTGGACGCAATGGCAAGAGCGGAAGATAACACGGAGGATAACGTATGATTTACGCAGACGTCGGCTCTCTCGCCGCGATGGAAAATTTCGGCTGTGAAATGTATTTTGCGACGGAGGCAGGGCTGTCCGACACGGTGTTTCTGCTCTGGAGCACCACGCCGACGGTCATGCTCGGAAAGTACCAGAACGCGCTGGAGGAGATCGACCGGACGTATGTGGAAGCGCATGGGATCACGGTAATCCGGCGTATGTCCGGCGGCGGCACGATCTATACCGATCCGGGCGGACTCCAGTTCTCCTATATCGTACCGGATGGTTCGCAGACGATCGATTTTTCAGCGTTCGTCGCTCCTGTCACGCGCGCGCTGTGCGATTTGGGACTGGACGCGGCGGCGGATGGGCGAAACGACATTCTCGTCTCCGGCAAAAAGGTCTCCGGCAATGCGCAGTACAAGATCAAGGGCGCGACGGTGCACCATGGTTCCCTGCTCTTTGACACGGATCTTGCCGCACTGACCAGAGCCACCACGCCGAAGCCGTACAAGATCACCTCAAAAAGCATCGCCTCCGTCCGGGACCGCGTCACAAACATTCGAGAGCATCTGCCGCACGACATGACCCTTGGCGCATTTCGCGACGCACTGCTGCTCGCTCTTTGCGGACAAACCACACCCTATCCTCTGACCGACACGGTACGTGCGCGCATACATACGCTCGGCATGGAGTATTACGGCGCGTCTGTGTGGGAAACGGGTCCGAAGTACGAGATCACGAAGGTCTGTCACCTGCCCGGTGGGACAATGGAATTTGCGCTGTCGATGAAAAACGGCAGGATCGCGCGCTGTCAGGTATCCGGCGACTTTTTCGCGAGTGTGGACGGCGGTGAGATCGAAGCATGTCTCACCGGGCAGCCGCTCGACGCATCTGTCCTGGAACACGCTCTGTCCCCCTTATCCGGCAGGCTTTTCTCGATTTCCCCAGCGGAAATCGCGCGTGTGCTCGCGGAATAGCTAAAAAATCGCTCTTTTTCAAAAAAATTTTCATTTCATGGGAACTTTTTCTCCCGCCATGCGTCTTATAGTATAGAGAAAAAGACGTAGGATGGCAGAATTTTCACTTATCCGCCACACAAACGCCTTTTTCGCAACGCATATTTCCTATAGAATATATAGGAGCAAACCCAATCCGTATTAAGCCGCCTGCAGTGCCTGGTTATCCGGTTCTGTCCGGCGGAAAAACAATCATTTTGGAGGTTTTTATGAGAAAATGGAAATCTGCGGTATCCGCCTTTCTTGCGGGTATCATGATTCTTTCCATGGCTGTAACCGCGTTTGCGGCAAATGTGACCTTCACCGACACGTCCTCCCACTGGGCAAAGGATCAGATCCAGTATCTGGTTTCCAAGGATGTGCTGAACGGCTACAAGCAGTCCAATGGCACCTACACTTTCCAGCCCGACGGCACCGTCACCCGCGCCGAATTTATCAAAATGCTGGATGAGACGTTTGGTCTGACCGCCACAAAGTCGATTTCCTACAATGATGTAAAATCCACCGACTGGTTCTACACCTATTTTGCAAAGGCTGCCGCGCAGGGTTATCTTTTGAACTACGGTTCCTCCTGCTCCCCGAACGGCAAGCTGACCCGTGAAGAGGCGACCACGCTGCTTGTACGGTATCTCGGCCTGACCGGATCCTCCGAGGCGGCTGCGTCCACCTTCACGGACTACTACTCCATCAGCCAGAACTACCGCTCCGCCGTCATGATCGCCGTAAACGCGGGTCTAATCACCGGCTTCAAGGAAAATAACGGCTCGTATACGTTCCGTCCGCAGGAAACGCTGACCCGTGCGCAGGCTCTGACGATCCTGTACCGTGCGGCAGGCGCGATCTACAACGTCAGCGCATACACGAAGGACAACGGCTCCGCGCCCACCAATGCCGTCATCACGCGCGGCGGTGTTACACTGTCCAAGCTCGCTCTGTCCGGCCGTGTGATCGTGACCGAAGGCGCGTCCGGCGATCCCATTACGCTGACCGGCTGCACCTCCTCGGACACCATCTATGTCCGCGGCAGCGCAAACCTCATCCTCGACAACTCCACGATCGGGAATATCGTGCTTCTTTCCCCGAACAGCACCGTCATGATCTCTCTCATGAACGGCACCACGGTCAATAACCTCACCCTCTCTACGAGAGCCTCTCTTGTGGTCGCAAGCGGCACCAAGATCAACACCCTGACTGTGGATACCGGCGCTGCCGGCGTGGGCATCACCGGCAACGGCACAATCGGCATGGCGAACGTCTACGCCGCCAACCTGGTATCCAGCATCATGCCGCAGGAATACAAGATCGCGTCGGGGCTCTCCGCCAACTTCGCAAGCAGCGTGTACTCCGGCTCCTCCGACGATCAGAGCGCGTTCTCTACCGTTCCGTACGTCAGCGAATCCGACGGCGATTACTTCCTCAACATGAACGCAGACTACACCGGTCGTCTGTACTACTACTTCTCGAACGTCAACGATACACCGAGCACGGCGGACTTTGACGGCACGTACGCAAA
Source organism: uncultured Eubacteriales bacterium (assembly GCA_934433485.1). Classification (GTDB taxonomy): domain Bacteria; phylum Bacillota; class Clostridia; order Oscillospirales; family CAG-272; genus UMGS1696. The sequence goes on from CAKRZR010000003.1 coordinate 43,733, forward strand.
CGCCAAGTACAAAGGCAGCTTCTACGTGACCAAGGGCAAGGTCTACTCCGAAAAGGTCGGCACCAAGTACGATCTTTCCGACTACAGCTACATCGTGCTCCAGATGGTGACGGACGATCGCACCTATTCCCCTGTCCGTCTCTCCAACACGCCCACCTCCGGCTCCGGCTTCTCGACCGACCCGTATCTCTCCGATTCCGATGAGATCGAGTTCACGCCGCAGTACAACGGTACCGTGTGGTACTACTACACCGATTCCGCCGATTCCCTGACCGCGTCGAAGTTCCAGGAAAAGTACAAGAACGTCGACAGCGCCCTCAAGGATAAGGTCAGTGTTTCCGCAAACCGCGACTCCTCCATCTATCTGAAGGAACGTTACCTCGACAATTATCCCTACGTCGCCATTATGATGGAATCCGCGAACGGCTCGTACTTCCAGCCGGTTCTCGTGTCCGCAGGCGACAACGGCTTTGAGGAAGAGCCGGAGATCACCACCGTGGGCGTCATCGAATACAAGACGAACGTCTCCGGTACCATGTACTACTACTACGCAAAGACAAACGAACAGCCGTCTCCCGACAAGTTCCTCTCCAACTGGAGAAGCGCCCGTGAATACGGCAACGTAGACGTCATCCGCAACCGCACCGCCACCATGAACTACAAGACCTCGATCGCGGCGGATTATCCGTACATCGTGTTCTGCATCAAGGACGGCGACAGCTACCTGACTCCGTTCGTGCTCGACATTACCTACAACTCCGGCTTCACCGTGGATCCGTATGTGACCGCCAGCAACGAGCTCTCCTTCCGCGCCAGCGTGTCCGGTACCGTGAGATGGTACTTCTCCAAGTACTCCACCGCACCGACCTCCACGGAATTTATGAAGGAATGGAACGCTTCCTCCTCCAGCCGCAGCGGCAAGGTTTCAGCGTCCAGCTACAATTACGGCACCATCACCTTTGACGACAGCTACACATCCACCTATCCGTACATCGTAGTCATGCTCACCGGCAGCAACAATACCGACTATCAGCCTGTTGTTGTGGATGTCAAGAACAACGCCAACTCCGGCTTCACGGTATCGCCGTACTGCGACAAGGCCGCGGGAAAGGTATACTTTAAGACCGCATCCGACGGCTACATCAGCTACTACTATTCCAGAAGCTCTTCCTCCGCCGGTCTGACCGAGGACTTTGACAGCATGTATGACTGGGCCTCCTCCGCATACAAGGGAACCCAGAATGTCAAGGGCGGCACCCTCGATTACATCGACTTCTCCGGCGTGGATACGAAAACCTATGGCTACATCGTGATCCAGTTCACCGATAAAAACGGCGTTGACTATATGCCCACTTTCGTTGACCTGACCTCGAACAGCTCGTCCTCCACCTATGGCATTACGGTATATTCCGTTTCCAAGGGCATCATCCGTCTCGCGGTAGATACGGACGGCACGCTCCACTACGACCAGGTCGCCCACAACGGCGATACGCCGAGCAGCTGGTTCTCCTCCAGCATGACGGTCTACAAGGATCGCGTTTACGAGATCGAGTATGATGAAAGAGACGGCGGCTACATGGCGGTATGGCTTGACAATCTGCCGATCACGTACATCGATCTGGATGACGACTACTCCCGCGACGACCCGAGCGACGGCTCCAATATGCGCGGCACCGGCTTGAGAGACTTCGACGCTTCCCTGGAAGGCGGCATTCTGACCGTAGTGTTCACACCGGACGTAGAAGGCCGCGTGACCTTCACCTCCAATGTGAGCGGCAGCACCGGTGAGTCGAAATCCGTCTCCGCAGGCACGGAATACACGGCAACCTTCGACATTTCGAAGTTCCTTGATTTCGGCGGCAGCGCGCAGATCGGCGATGTGTATATCTACATGCAGCTCACCTCCGGCGATAAGGTTTACGAAAGAGTGACCGTTCTCGATTCCGGCAGAAGATAAGCATCTTTAACCTCCAAAAGGGAGATTTCGTATCCTGCGAAATCTCCCTTTTTTCATATAGCAAAACCGGGTACCCATTTTACGTGGATACCCGGTTCCTTTCTGTTTACATCTTACAATGTAGAAAACGCCTTCATATCGCCTGTGCCCATTACGTCGTACCAGTGATAACGCACCGTCTCGCCGTCGATTTCCCACAGTTCCGGATTCTCGCTTTCCATCCAGTCGATGGGACGCGTCTTGTTCGTCTGCACGGAATTGACACGGAACGCCGCACGCAGGTCGTCCATCTGCGCATCATTCAATACGCCCGGCTTGCAGGAGACGAACAGCGGCGAACCGGAGCGCGACAGCACATCCAGCCACTGCCGGTTCAGCTGCCAGTCGATCTTGCCCGTGATGCCGACACAGTCCGCGTCCGCGCCGTAGAAGGTGCCGTTCTGGATCATGCGGAACGCCAGAGTGTTGGTACCCATCCGTCTGGTGCGTTCCCAATCGAAGCCGCTTGTGTCGTCGCCGGTGCGGTTGAGCTCGTGGAGTCCCGCGCACAGGTGCGAAATACAGTTGCAGCCGATGATCACGCAGTCCTTGCCCGCTTCTTCCCTGATCGCACGGTACAGATCAACGACGATCTCCGCGGAGGTACGCGAGCGGTCGTAGAAATGCCAGCCGTCCCGCGCCATTTTCACGCCGAAATTCGCGCCCCAGTTGCCGAAAATATCATACGTGGAATAGTCGTGCTTGATGAGCGTGTAGCCCCAATCGACGATCCGGCGCGTGCATTCCCGGACATACGCAATGGTTTTCGGATGGGACGGGTCGAGCACGTCCGGATTCCGCGTGAGCCGCATATCGTCCGTGACGCCGGGTACCTCGCGTGCCAGATCCGCTAAGTACCGCACCCAAATACCGGGACGCACGCCTCTCTCCGCCATCTGCGCCGCCAGACCCGCCATATCCGGGAACCGTTCGTTGCCGCGATCCCACGGACCATCGCAGCGATTCTTCTGCCAGCCGTCGTCGATCACCATATACGGAATGTTCGCGTTCCCCTTGCACAGATCGGCGACAAACTCCGTATCGCCTAAAATCTCCGCATGGGAGCTCTTACCGTAGGCGTAGTACCAGTTGTTCGAGCCGTATACCTTGTGATCGGGCACCAGCGGATCCGGGCACATGCGCCTGCAGAACGACTGTCCCGCCTCGTACGCCGTCACATTCTCATATTCCTCCATGACCACGTCGCAGACAGACAGCGTACGCCCGCCAAGCTGCACACCGGCGCCGCCGTTACGGACATCGCACCACAGTGTCACACCGGCGCCGTCGTACTGCCAAGTGCAGATCGCCGCGGGTCGTACCATCACGCCGTACGCGTCTGTGTGCCGTCCGGTCGTATCGGGATAACGGTCGTTGCCGTTGGAGACGAGCATATACCACGGCATAACGCGCTCGGGAATGATGCCCTCCCAACGGAATTTGCCGTAGCCGCGCTCGTAATCGTCGCCAAGAATGCGGATATCCGCGCGCTTTTCCTCCTCCGTAAAGTTGAATCGCAGGCGCAGATACGTCACCTCGGATTCCTGTGCGGTAAGCGAAATGTGCAGAGTATCTCCCTGCGACAGCGCCACATGTACGTCGTTCCAATACAGCTCTACCGGCGACACGCCGTCGTGATGTGGATTGTCCTTTTCGGCAAACGTGATGTTCTCTGACGCGGTATACACCGTGAGCAGATCGGGATAACGAATTTTCATTTGAAAACCTCCGAAAATGTGTAATTATTTTTCAGGAAAGCAGCCAGAACCGCCCTTCACCGGGAGCAATCGTCACGGTAAAGGTCACGCCATGTGCTGTTTTTTCATAGGTAAGCGGCTGCATCGCACCGGTATGTGCGTCCGCTTCCAGCGCCTCGTCATATGCACCGTCGACGGTCACGGGAACGGTCACCGGCGTTTTGTCCATATTGGCAAGATAGACAACGCGCACGCCGTCCGCAGTCACGCGGGAATGGGACAGGATCATCGGATGCGCGCTGTCCGTCAGCCGCACGGGTCGACAGAACTCGGGAAGCGCCGTATCGAGCAAAGTGCCGAAATCCGCAGTCTCGGACGCGTGCATTTTCCCATCGGCAATCGCGTTCGGGATCGCACTGTCCAGCATTTCGCCGTTTTCGCGGGACAATACCGGGATCTCGCCGCAGAACAGCACCGAGATCCCGTTTTCCGCCAGTGCGACGAGCTTTTCCGCTGCCTTTTCCTCCAATACGCGCGCGCACGGCAGGACGATGGCGCGATAGGAGCGGTCTCTGTAGCATAGCGCGCCGTCACGGATCTCCCCGGCTAAGAGGATGTCGCAGTCTATGTAGTCAAAATCGATTTGTCTGTGGAGAAGCTCCCACGACGCCTTGGTGAATGCGGATTCCAGCGCAACCATTTTGGGCGAGGAATCGACTGCGCGCGCCGCCGTGGAGGGTGTGTACGATGCCCACATCGCAGCCTCCGGATAGAACAGCGCCACGCGGCTGTCCCGCCTGCCTTGCCGCAGGAGATACCCGGAGCGCGCCGTGTACCGGTTGAATGCGCGGATTTCGTCCGGAGTCAGTCCGTTCCACGAATAGTAGCTTGTGAAATTGTTCACGCCAAGCGCGAGGTGCCAGTTGACGGAGCCGTAATAACAGTCCAAACCCGCCGTCTCCCCACGCTCGCGGACGCAGTGATCGGAAAACTCCGTGAATACCTCGTGCTCCCCGTTGATATCGGCAAAGGACGCCGCAAGCCGCGCGATCGGGATGATGTGCTCCGCCATGAGCGGTCCGGTCTCCGTGTTCAGCTCATCGATGCCGGGCCAATCGAGCCGCCGCATGCTCTTGTAGAACGAGCCGTAGTTGATGACATGCGCCTGCAGCCGTTCTTCCTCCAGCAGGTGTCCGGAGGATTTCAGTCCGTTTTCGTGGCACCAGGTCTGGATCGTGCCGAAATATCCTTCCTCGACCGTTTTCGCGATAAATTCCCAATAGTCGCAGCGCCGTTTGACGACCGATTCCCCACACCCGGTGACGACAGCGACGCACGCCAGCCACAGCGGATAGCCGTATGCGCGCTCAAAATCCGCCGGATAGCTTTCGAGCCACGGCAGGATTGGAAATACGCCGGTGCGGATATTCCACGAGATCAGCGACGGTTCATCCGTGAACATCGCAAGCACGCCCTGCCCGAATTCGTCGCCCAGCACACGGCGGTAGTTTTCGTGGGTACAGTCGAGGAAAAGCCGCGTCGCCTCTCCATCGGACAGACTGATGTAGTTGCGCGGCTCACTGTAGCTTTCGGTGGCGTGCGTCCCGTCAAAGAGGCGGCGGATACTCATCATGAAGAGATAGTACTGCCCCTGCGGCACGTGGATGTAGAGCACGTTGTTCTCATTGAGGTCCCCGGTCACGTCGATGGGATCGCCGCCGTCCTTCGGGATGAGCACCGCCTTCCACAGCGTCGTATCCGGCACATCCGCACGGTAGACGCACGGTCCGCCGATCTGCCGCCAGTAGTCGTAGCAGTACAAGCCCTTAGCGATATGCGCCGGGTGATGCTCGGTCACATATCCCCCTGCCGTGCCGGACGGATAGCCGTTTTCATCGTAGATCCACGTGTGCATTCCACGTGCGATGTACGCGCGCATCCCCTCCGCCGTTTTCTGCCACAGCGTCTCATCGTGCGGAAACGCTCTCGTATAGGGGATATTGCCGACGATCCCGCCGAAGCCGAGCGCGTCGTAATGCGCCGCAAGCGACGGATCTGCCGCGCCGCCGTGGATGATCTGGTACACCGCGTACCGCCTGTCCGGATCGGCGAACGGTCCAGCGTATCTGTGTAGCTTATCCATACATTCCTCCGCGTGGTTGATTTTCACATGCAGAGTATATCACAAAACCGGCGTGGATGCAAGATGTGGATGAAATTTTGTCAAAAACGCGGAATTTTGTCCGGAACCGAGCCTTGCAAATGTGGTAAAAAAACGGTATAATACAGATAGATAACAATTCTCCGAAGGAAGCCTATGACAAAAGACGAAATACGCGTAAACGGCGTACCGATCTCCATCGGGGACGCGCGCTTTACCCTCTATCGGATCGAGATCGACGCACCGGCTGCCTCCCGACCGGAAGCGCACTCTCTGTTCCACAGCCATTCCTATTATGAGCTGCACATTCTGGCGGGCGGCCGCGCATCGATCCGGATCGCCGCGGACGGGATGCGCACCGTTGCCTTCTGCGGCGGGCAGCTGGTCATCGTTTCCCCCGGCACGGAGCATCTGACAGAGTATTCCGAGAATCCGCTGATACACTGCACGGTGCTGTCGCTGGATCTCACGGAAACAGATGGGGACGGCGGATTCTATCGCTACTTTCGCAAAATCCTTGACGGCAACGCGAACCGACCGCTCAGTCTGCCGCTTGCCCTGTATGAAAAGATTCTGCTCTACCGACAGATCACGCAGGACACACCGATCCGGGAATACTGTCTGATCCAGTTTTCGACACATGAGATACTGCTTGGACTCTTTGATTTTCTCGGCGGCTTTTTGGGCACGGAGGATCGGCCGGAGCCACAGAGAAACGATCGTGAGGAGCGGATCGTGCTGGAGAATCTCATGAACGACACGCGGTTCACATTAGAGGACATCGCGCGGGAGATCGGCTATTCTCCGCGGCAGACGGCACGGCACATCCGACAGCTCTGCGGGAAAAGTCTCGGCGAATACCGCCTGCAGAGCCAGATCGCGACGGCAAAAAAGCTCCTGTCCGTGGAGGGTCGGACCGCCACCATCACGGAGATCGCGCGGCAGACCGGGTTTGCGTCCGTATCGTCCATGCGCGCGGCATTTTGCAGAGAGGTCGGCTGCACCCCCTCGGAATACGCGCTGGCGCATACCGCGGCCACGGAGGACAGCGGATCGGAGGGTACGGACGCGTGAAGCGGATTTCGTTTGTCTTTCGCCGACAGTTTCTGCCGATCTGGCTGACGGCGATCCTCATTACGGTCACGGGAATTGTGTTCCGCCAGTCGCCGATACGGATGCTGCCGCTATACGTTTCGCTTGTGATCGGCTTTCTTCAATCGCGGGTGAATCGGTATGCCAGTCTCATCGGCGGCTGCAACGCGATCCTGTACGCCGTCGTCTACGGCTACTACGGGCTGTACGCGTCGATGGCATATGCCGTGTTTGTGTCGTGTCCCCTGCAGATTCTCACGTTTCTCCGTTGGACGAGGCACGCCAGAGAATCCACCACGGAGCTGCGCGTCATGACCGGCAGGCAGCGGATTTTCACCTCGATCGCCTTTGTCGCAGCGTGGGGCGCGCTGTATGCGGTGCTGTCGTTCACGGACTCGACCTACCAGCTGTTCGACAGCTCGATCACGCTGTTCGGGATCCTCATCACGGTGCTGACCTACTTTGCCTGCATCGAATACACGGTGCTGATGATCCCAAGCGGACTGTTGTCCATCGGCCTGTACGCCGCCATGCTCCGCGAATCGCCCGAGCAGGTGCCGTATCTCATTTATTCGATCTATTCCTTCCTCTGCGTGTGCGTATCCGTAAGGCAGGCAAGACGGATCTACCGGACGCAGGCGGAGGAGAAAAAGAAGGTATCTATACAGAAAGGATGAAAAACATGGAGGTCAGGAATTTCACGCGGTGCGCGTATCTCTGCCCCGGTGAGGGGAATCCGCGCAACAGCGAGGGCGCGTTTCTGCGTCTGCGGGACGGACGAATCCTGTTCGCGTACAGTCGATACATCGGCACGGATGCCGGAGACGACGCGGAATGCGAAATTGCCGGGATATACTCCTATGACAACGGCGAAACGTGGGATACAGAGCATATCCGCACTCTTGTCCGTGCATCGGAATACGGCGAGAAAAATGTGATGAGCGTATCTCTCGAACGGATGGACAACGGCGACGCGGGCTTATTTTATTTGGTAAAGCATGACGCAAACCACAACTCCTCATATGTTCTCCGGCGCAGTACGGATGAGTTTGAGAGCTTTTCGGAAGAGGTACGGATTCTTCCCGAACGTTTTTCGGCATATTACGTGGTCAACAACGACCGTATTTGCCATGCCGGAAAAAATGTTTGGGTTGTTCCTGCGGCAAAACAGGCAGAAACTCCCGGTATGTACAACTATGCTTCTGTGTACGAATCCTTGTTTGTCGTTTCCTATGACGACGGACACACCTGGAAACAGCTCGGTCCAATCCTCTTTTTATCCGAGGCCTCCTATAGTGCGACAGGCTTACAGGAACCGGGAATCTGTGTTTTACCAGGCAATGTATGGTACGCGTATTTCCGCACAGACCGGATGTGGCAGTATGAATCTGTCTCTCTCGATCAAGGTGAACATTGGTTCTCGCCACAGCCGTCGAAATTCACCTCAGCTATGTCTCCGATGCTCATAAAGCAAAACCCCTGCAGTGGAAAATATTATGCGGTCTGGAACCCCGTGCCGGATTACCCGGGACGTCCGCACCCCGGACATTCCTGGACCGCCGGACGGAATCCGCTTGTGATTGCGGACAGCGCAGACGGCGTTCGTTTTTCGGAAATGTATACCTTAGAGAACGATGAGACACGCGGCTTCTGTTATCCTGCTCTGTATTTCCTCGACGAAAAAACCGCGCTGATCTCCTATTGCAGCGGCGGCGACACAGATGGTTGCTGCTGTCTGAACCGCACTACCATAGGCAAAATCGAATTCTAAGGATGCGCTGAGGCAATCGTTTTTTTTGCATTGAAAGAATCAACTATATGGTTTTTAGCACAAAAACAACCCTAAATCAGCGTTTTCCTAAGCCATAAAGAAAGGCAACGACAATGAAAAAATGTATCACTGCATTGCTCGTCCTTGGTATGCTTCTCTCTCTGGCAGCCTGTACGAGTGGTGAGTCAACGGAAACTCCACCAGCTTCCGGTACTTCTGCAGCAACAGAATCCGTAGCCGAAACGAAAGACGAGATAGAGGACCGCACCTACCTCGATGATCTGCCGGACGGACTGGATTTTGATGGATACGACTATCGGATTTTCGTGTATGAGAACGGAAACGTCACCACCAACACCACAAACGCGTGGGTGAATTACTTTGAGGTAGAAAGTGAAACCGGCGATGCCATCAATGACGCGGCATTTCGGCGTAATCTCAGCGTGGAAGATCGATTGCATGTAAAAATCACTGCGCATGAGGATGCAGGCTGGGACAATGTGCTTCCGACACTTTCCCTATCTGTAAAAGCCGGTGAAGATCGTTATGACCTTGTTTGTCCTCCATCCACTGAATTTTACACAGCGCTCATTACCGAGCGCGCGCTTCTGGATGTCGCGGATAGCGGGTATATGAACCTCGAAAAAGGTTATTACAATCACCAGATGATCGATACATACAAACTCGGTGATCATGTATATCTATTTACCGGTTCATACCCATATCCTGTATTTGGTGGTCCGTACATGGTGGTCAATCTGGACGCATGGAACGACCGTGGTCTGTCGGATCCCTACGAAATGGTAGAAAACGGCGAGTGGACACATGAAAAGCTCGTGGAAATCGTATCATCCACATATGAGGACACAAACGGTGACGGCAAGCGGGATAAGACAGATTTCTATGGACTTGGTACAATCTACAGCTTTGTTCTGGAGTACCTCTACCATAGCTACGGTGCGAAAATGGTAGAGTTGTCCCGCGATGGCTTCGTATTCACGCTTACCTCTGAAAAATCACAGGATATTCTGGATAAACTCGTTGCGCTCGCGTCCAGTGATGGCTTCCACGATGAGTTGGTTTTGGAAGACGGCAATTTTCTCATGTACATGTACCCATCCTCGTTCTTCCGTCTGCGCGACCTCGAGTACAATTTTACCATTCTTCCCTGCCCGAAATACGATGAAACGCAGGAGGAATACATCACTTACGCGTGCGGCAACGTGCTCTCCATTCCCATTACCATCCAGAATACGGAACGCACCACAGCGATCACCGAAGCTTTGTTCTCTGCCTCCCATGCCTATATGGCCGAGGTCTTTACCGATACATTTGTGGAAAACAAGCTGCTGCGGGACAAAGACTCCCAGGATATGTACAGGCTCATCACAAACACGGCAAGCTATGAGTTCACGCGCTGTATCGATCCCTCAAACGGTTCGTTTGGTGACTTCAAACTTCTTGAAACGCTCATCCCAAAAAAGTCCACCGACCTCGCGTCTGCCTGGGCAAAGATCGAAGAAAAGGTCACCACCGCTTACAACGATTTTTACGCACAGGCAATCCACTAACCTCCAAAAATTCGACAGTCTCTCCCGTAAGGCTGTCGAATTTCTTTTTTCTTAATTTTTCGTTTACCTCTTGCAATTGTACACTTTTTCCTGTATACTATATACATTACCGGATCTCCATGGTTTGCGGCACTTTTATACGGTTTTCGATATAGTTTTGCTCAAATTTTCATCATTTGGAAGGAGAACCCCACGCACATGAAAAAAACGCTTTGTACGCTTCTCATCCTCTGCGGACTTCTGCTGTCTGCCTGTGGAGGAAACGCCACCGTGGAACCTGCCCCGACCGAATCCGCCACGGACAACACACCCACCGACACCACAACCACAGCCGAAACCGAACCGGAGGATCGCACCTACCTCGACGATCTGCCGGACGGACTCGACTACGGCGGCTACGATTTCCGCGTCCTGCTCAGCGAGGGCAGCAATCTGCCGACAGGAGACACCGGCGCGTGGCTCAATTACGTTGAGATGGAAGGCGAGAACGGCGAACCTATCAACGACGCGGCATGGAAACGCAACCTCGCCGTTGAGGATAAGCTGAACGTAAAGATCACCGCGCACGAGGACACCACCTGGGGCAACGTATTGAAGCTCTTATCCCAAACCGTCAAGGCAGGTGAGGATGTATACGACATGGTCTGCGCGCCGTCTACGGAATCCTACACCGCACTCATCCGCGAGGGTTCCCTGTACGATGTGGCAAAGTCGCAATACATGAACCTTGAAAAAGGCTACTACAGCCACCAGATGATCGACACGTACCGGCTCGGCACCCATGTGTACCTCTTTACCGGTTCCTATCCGTATCCCATCTTCGGCAGCCCCTATATGGTCGTCAACCTCGACGCGTGGAACGACCGCAGTCTGCCAGATCCCTACGAGCTTGTGAAAAACGGCGAATGGACACACGCGAAATTCATGGAGATCATCGGCGACGCGTACATGGACACAAACGGCGACGGCAAGCGCGATACCACGGACTTCTATGGTCTCGGCACAAACAACGCCAGCGCCGTGATCAAGTTTATGTTCCACACCTACGGCGGCTCCGTAGTCGAAACGACGCCCGATGGCTTTACGTTCACGCTCAATTCCGAAAAGTCGCAGAATATCGTCGAAAAGCTCGTGGAAATCGCGTCCTCCGACGGATTTGCCGACAAGCTGACACTGGAAGACGGCAACTTCTTACTCTATCTCTACCCCTCTTCCTTCTTCCGTCTGCGCGATCTCGAGTTCAACTACGGCATCCTGCCCTCCCCGAAGCTCGATGAAACACAGGAGAACTACATTACCTACGCATGCGGCAGCGTGCTCGCCATTCCCGTGACCATCGCGGACGCGGATCGCACCACTGCCATTGTGGAAGCCCTGTTCTCCGCCACGCACACCTATATGGCGGACGTTTTCACAAATACCTTCGTCGAGAATAAGCTGCTGCGCGACCAGGGTTCGCAGGAAATGTACCGGCTCATCACCGAAACGGCGTCCTATGAGTTCACACGCAACATCGACCCGACAAACGGCGTATACTACAACATGAAGCCGCTGGAAAATCTCATCTCCAGGAAGTCCACCGATCTCGCGTCCGCCTGGGCAAAGATCGAGGAAAAGGTCACGAACGCGTTTACGGAGTTTTACGCGGAGGTAGTCGACTGACCCTGGCAACATCGTCCTGTTTTCCTACCAGACAAAAACCGCTCGCACGGAGAAATCCGAAACGAGCGGTTTTTCTGTATGTTTTTTCGGATTACTCCGGAATCTTTGCGATGATCGTCTTATATACGTGGCGGAAAAGAAGCAGGCTGACCGCGATCGAGGCGATCTCCGCGATCGGGAACGACCACCAGACCGCGTTCACATTGCCGGACAGCGAGAGCAGATATGCCGCCGGAACAAGCACGACCAGCTGTCGGGCAAAGGAGATGCACATGGAATAAATCCCCTTGCCGAGTGCCTGGAACACGGACGACAGCGCGATGCACACGCCGGCGAACACAAAGCTGATGCTGATGATCCGCAGCGCAGGCACGCCGATTGCCAGCATTTCCTCGCCTGCGTCAAAGAGGGCGAGCAATTCCGCCGGGATGCACTGCATGAGAAGGATCCCGACCGCCATAAAGCACGTGGCGATGATGCAGCCGAGCCGGACCGCGTGAAGCATACGTTTCCGCTTCTGTGCGCCGTAGTTGTAAGCGATCACGGGTATCACGCCGTTGTTCAGTCCGAATACGGGCATAAACGCGAAGCTTTGCAGCTTGAAGTACACACCGAACACACTTGCCGCGATGTCGGAAAAGCCGTTTAGAATCTTGTTCATCGCGGTGGTCATGACGCTGCCGATGCCGACCATGATGATCGAGGGAATGCCGACCGCGTAGATGCGGCCGATGATCCCGAAATCCGGTTTGAAATTCTTCGTGTGCAGACGAACCTCCGGATTGCATTTGTGGTTGAACACGATCCCGAGGATAAACGCCACAATCTGTCCGATGACGGTGGCATACGCGGCGCCGGCAACGCCCATCTGCGGACAGCCGAGCAAGCCGAAAATCATGATCGGGTCGAGAATGATGTTGACAATCGCGCCGATGCCCTGCGTGAACATGGTGTAGATCGTCTTGCCCGTGGACTGCATGAGCCGCTCAAACATGATCTCGCCGAAAATCCCGAACGAAAGCATGGTGACAATGGAGAGATACGTCCTGCCCTCCGCAATGATCGACGGCGTTTTCGTCTGGAACGCAATGAACGGTTCCGCGAAGAAAAGTCCGAAAAGGAAAAACAGTACAAATCCGAACATGGCAAGCAGCACGCCGTTCGCCGCGGTTTTATTCGCTTTTTCAAAATTCTTTTCGCCGAGCGATTTGGACAAGAGCGCGTTCACACCGACGCCGGTGCCGGTCGCCGTGCCGATCATGAGGTTTTGTGCCGGGAACGCGTACGACAAAGCCGCCAACGCGTCCTGGCTGTACCGCGCGACAAACACGCTGTCCACGACGTTGTATAGTGCCTGTACGAGCATGGAGAGAATCATCGGGACGGACATCGACAAAATCAGCCGTCCCATGGGCATGACGCCCATTTTGTTTTCCTTTACGGGAGAATCCATTCAGTAAAATTCCTTTCTTACCAATAATGACACGCATATAGTATATTATACATGTTTCGCGTGTCTGTGTAAAGAGCGGGAATGCAGAATTTTCCGCAGTGGATCCTCTCAGGTTCGGTATACCTATACAAAAGAAAAACCGGGGACAGCCCGGTATTTTCTTTCCTTATTTATCATTCTCCCAATATCACTTCGTCGAGATACGCCAGCCGTCCCTCGAACCATTCCGTCAGCACCGCCACGTGTTCCTCGTACGTCATCATTGCCGTCGTCTCATACGGGCTGTACTGTACCGTGATGTCCCAGTCCGTGTTTTCGTAATTTCGCCGGAACGCGTCGCCGTATGTCTCTTCCAACACATGTATCCGGCTCTTGCCGCACGCGTTGTCCCGGAACACATTCTCGAGAATGTCGTGTACCTCTATGTACCTCGCTCTCACCAGCTCCCGAAACGCCGGATCGTCAAAGAGCACTCCGTACCAGCCCTCGCGATACCAGAGTCCCCGCGTGCTGTCCCCGCTGTCGTCGCCTCTGCCAAGAATGTTCAGATAGATCCGATAGCCTTCCTCATCGCAGGCGTCGGACACGTTGCCGGAGGACAGATCGAAATCCCAGACCGGTCCGGCGTACAGCTTCCCGTCCCTGCGAAAAAAGCGGGTGGAAAACGCGTTGCTGTCGAGATTTTTCGTAAATTCCATCACAAGATAAACGTTCACAAACGAATCCACGTCGATGTACTGTCCGTACTGCGCCATATCCCCGGTACAAAGCGCCGCTTCCATATCGGCAAAAAACACGTCGATTTCCGCCTTGCGCGCATCGGACAGCTCCTCCGGCTGTTCTACCTTGAAGCGCAGCCCCAGACCGGTCGTGAAATAGTACTGCGGATCGTTCCGGTTTGCGTCGATCTCGATGAGAAAATCGTCTCCTTCCTTGTCGATGTCCACGCGCCCCTTTCCGTCCGTGATCGGCTCGATGAGGTCGTACACGCCCTGGTATTTCCCATTGTAATATACTTCCACAATGGTCGTCTGTGAGGTATACGGACAGTCGAGATCGGCGGCAAGATGGAACGAAAGCTGTGTGCGCATCAGGGTTTTGTCGAACATCCCGGCAAGAAGCGACCAACGCCTTCCGCGATCCATCCCAAGCAGCTTTTCTTTCTCCGGCAGCTTGAAGGTATACGGCTTTTTCGGCGCGCCTGCTGTGGAATTGCCGCGGATTCTGATCTGGCAATCGTCATACGCCACGACCGAATATTCTTCACCCTCTGCCGGGATCACAACGACGCTGCACGCACTGTACTGCCACGGCTCCGCGGTATTCGACTGGATGCACACGCGCGCCGTATCTCCCTGCCGGAGCGTGAGATTCTCCTTCTCCCGGAGAATCTCATGGTATAGCCGCTCGACCTCTTCCTGTGTGATCCCCTCTCTGCCAAGCGATTTGTTGGCGCCGGCAAGAAATTCCCGATACGGCGCAAGCGATTCCTCCGTATAGCAGGAGATCGGCAGCGCATAGTCCATTGCGTTGAGACATGCCTTGCGCGCGTCGAAAAGGGAGGCAAATTCCGGCTCCCAGACTGTCTGTGCCTCTGTCTCCACGCTGTCCGTTTCCACCGCGCGTGTACAGGCGACGCTGCACACAACCAAGCTCGCGCAAAGCATGGCGTAAAAAATTCCTCTCGCCCACGCTTTCATCCATCCCCGCATACATCCACCGCTCCTTCTTCCCTTTTTATTGAGTATACCATAAAATCGTTCGTTTGGCAAGGTGAAATCCTGTCTTTCGGCACAAAAAACGCCCCGATCCGGCGAAAAGGCACAGATCGGGGTACAAATTTACTTTTTGTCGATCACAATCGCATATTCATAGGGATACAGCACGGACAGCTTTGTATGCGTTTCATCCGCCGCAATAACCGCTGTGTTGACCGTCTCCGCGACACGTAGCCGCGGCAGGGTGGGCGAGAGAATCTTGTCCGGCGAAAGATTGATAAGCAGCGTGGCGCGTTCCGTTTCGTTCTCCGCGCAGTAGAGGTAGAGATCGGGATTGCCCATGCAATGTACCGGCAAGCCGAAAAATTTCGTCACCTGCCGCTGGCGGCAATAGTTGCGGTAGAACGCCTCATACGAAAAGTCCATCCGGCTCGCGAGCACGAAAAACCGCTGTCCCGCGCCGTTTTCATACGTGTACGAGGTGGGCGCGTCTCCGTAATAGCTCCCCGGCACCGCTTTTTCGTCCACGGTCAGCCGGTACGCGTGCTCACCGTAGCTCACCTGGGTAAATTCCGCGTATTCCGGGAAAGATTCCTCCCAGGCACTGACCTTTTCCCCGACCGCGCGCAGCCCCACGTCGATCCCGCGTCCGGTGAGAATCTCCGCGGCGGTCAGATCGATGCAAAGCGGCAGATCCAGCGCGGAATCCGGCAGGCTCTTGGCGCTTTCGCCGAACACGATCCCGCCGTACCCGCCGCCGGTATAAATCACAGGCAGCGACAGTCCCATCGCGAACCGCTCCGCTTTGGCAAAGAGCAGGTTCTGGATATATTCCTCGCCGATGTATTTTTCCGGCAGATCGTAGTTCCGCAGCTTGTGCTGTTCTTCGTAGATCCGCACACCGCACGCCGTTTTCCCCGCGAACGCGGCAGCGATCTTCTCATAATCCGCCCTGTGCGCGTTGTGCTGCGCCAGATACCCCGGCTCATAGGTCACAGCGGACGAATTGTAGTCGCACATGTATTTGAGAATCCCGTCGTTGCAGTGCGCGGCGCGGAGCGCGATGTCAAAGCATTCGAGGTATGCCGCCGGGATCATCCACCGCGGACGCGGGAATACGTCGCCTTCGGAGATCACCTCAATGCCACGATCCGCCGCCCACAGGGATTCGATCCTGGTCAGTTCAATGACATCCGCCAGCCGGTTGTCCCAGCCTTTGCTCTCCGCCCAATACGGCGCGCCGATGGTACGGAGAAACGGCTTTGTGTTCCCGGCAAGCAGGAGCGAAATCTCCGCGGAATCGGTACCCTCGACATCCCACGTGGAGATGCACGCGCACTGTCCCATGCGGATGGTCGGATCGACGGAATCTACCGCTGCGCGCAGCTCTTTTGCGTACGCACGCAGAGAATCCGCCATAGACGCCATGTACGCGTCCCGGTACCTGTTCGCGCCGCCTGTGAACGCTTTTTCCGCAAAGGTCGCGGGATCGATCGCCTCTCCCAGCCGCGCGGAAAGATCGGCGACATGGTGCGGGCAGAGGCAGCATAGCCCGCCCTGGTGCCCGAAGCGCAGATCGTCGTCGAGTAAGATGATATCCGGCTTCTCCCTTGCCGCGTCCTTTATGTAGTCGGCGACAAACGCGCGGTAATCCGGATCCGCGGGACAGTACTCGTTCGCGTTTTCGAAGCCGTGCAGCGTGGTCATGTGGGAAAACGGCATCGGATCATTGAGCATGAACGCCCACAGCCATACGCCGACCGTGAAGCCTCTTTCACGCAGATAGCGGATGTTCTCGCCAAGGGTCCGGAAGATCTCCGTCCGCACCGCATGATCCGCACGCTGTGCGCCAATGGTCAGAAATACGCGGCTTACTCCCGCTTCCCGCAGCGCAGCGACGACGGCCTCCCGTCCGGAACGCTCCAGATGACCGCTGTCGATAGGAACATATACAGAATACATAGTTTCTTTACCTCGTTTTTCAGGAATCGCTTTCTATGGCAGCCTCGGCTATATCCGCGAGAGACTTCTCCCACTTATCGGCACGGCCGGCAAAATACGACGCGAAATCGTTCTTTTTCGAGCCGATCAGCTCGCTCATGACAAAGCCCATGGAGTTGTAGTTGCCGTACACAAAGCCGAAATCGATCACGGCGGATGACGCGGCAAGCTCAATGGCAGTCAGCGATTTCGGGTCGCGGACATTGCGCACCTTCAGCGCCACGTCATAAATTGCCGGTGTGACCTGCCGCCAGCTTTCCACCGCCATCCCCTCCGTGATCAGTCCAACAAACTCCATATCGGACACCGTTTTCGGAATGGCGCAGAGCGGCGACGAACCGTCGGACATGGTGGCGTAGTGCGGCTGTGCCTCGTCCCACTTCGGATACGGGATGATGCCGTAGTCGTCCTCCATCTCGGTGAAGGAGCTCATGGAATGCACCAGCACACCGTTCATAAAGAGCGCGCGTCCCGCCTTGAACAGATCGGAATGGGTGCTCCAGTCTCTGTTTGTCAGTGTGCCGCCGGATTCGTACAGGAGGGCATACACCTTTTCCACCATTGAAGAGAACTTTTCCGTGTTCATGTCGAGATGCGGAATATCGTTTTCGTCCTTGCCGACCGTCACCTCTCCGAGACTGTACACAAACGGCGTGACATAGGACGTGACCTGCGCCGCCAGCCCGAAATAGTCCTCCTTGTCCATTTTGCCGTCGCCGTTCAGATCCTGCCACGTGTCCTTGACAAGGTCGTAATAACGGTCGATCGTCCACTTTCCATCATTCGCGATATCAAAAAGCGTATCCGGGGAAAGCTGCGCGTCCTCTGCACGATTCTTGTTGAAATATACGACATAGGTGCCGCGCAGGAACCACGAGGAAATGTCGCCGGTCATGAGATACGCCTTGTGCGCGATGCTCAGATTCTCGTACGCGGTTTTGTTCCACCAGGTACGCGTGACGTCAACATACGGAATCTCATTCCAATCGCGGAACACGCCGGTGGTAGCCGCATTCGCCTGCTCGATCATGTGATTCACGGACAGCTCCATCGCATCCTCGCCCGCCTGCACGGATTTGGTGACCAGTGCCTTCGCGGCGCCGGCGTCCATACTGCCATCCGCTACGAGCTTGATCTTGAATCGCTCTTCTACGGCGAGATTGCGATTGTAGATCGCGTCGTTCACGAGGGAGCCGTTCATCTCCTCCGCCTCATAATCGTCCGCGATATAGCTGTACGACACGATCCGAAATTCCCGTCCGTCAAAATCTTTTTCCGGCAGGTTGTCGCTGACATCCGCACGCGTGGTTTCCGATTCTGATTCCGCGACCGTTTCCGCTGTCGTTTCGGTTGTGGTCTCCGGCTCTGTTCCCGCTTCCTTCTGCCCACAGGCGGAGCACAGCATTGCGGCAAGCAGCCAAAGGAGAACCACACGTTTTTTTACGCTCTTTTTCATACACAGTTTCCCTTTCTTGTGATTGTTTTTCTCCATTATACACAATTCCCGGCGCACGAAAAAGCGGTCAGATACGGAATTGACGGTAATTTTCCGTGATTTTTTCTTTTTTTGCCTTGCAATCGCGGCGTGGATCCTGTAAAATCTATAGAAAAAGCCAGAACAACACGGGAAAGGAGCGCCAAAGGCTTTATGCAGCCGTATGTTTTTTACACCGTTTCCTTCCGTTCCCTGCCGCGCATGGCGTTTGTGTGCAGCCTGACAAACGTCCTGACCGCCAGGAGCCGCAACGTGATCGACCATCGCCGGAACATGATTGAGCTGTCCTTTGCGAGCGGCTGTGAACGGTATATTGAGATGTCGGACACACGTTACCTGGTGCCGGAAAACCAGATCTGCACGTTTTTCCCGGACGAACGCTATGTCATCTATCCGCGCCTTACCGGAGAAAGCGCCGCCGTATGGTCGCAGTCCGCTGCCGTCACGGTGGAAAATATGGTCTATCAGAAATACGGCATGGACAGCGCCGCGGAGGTGGACGCATTTGTACGCGCTCTGCCGACGGACACCTTTGTGCTGCCGCAGGTTTTCGATCCCGGCGAAGTCGGCATGGAGCAGCTCCACCGCCACTTCCACGCACTGTGCGTCGCGTATATGGAGGATTCCGCCGCCGGCAGACTGCGCTGTGTATCGGAATGGCTCCGTCTCTGCGCCTTCATCGACGAGGTCTTCCGCACCGCCATCCACGCAGCCATATCCGCGCCCGTTACCGATCCGAAATCGGCGTATTACTATGTGTACAAGATCAAGCGGCGGATCCTTGGCGATCTTGCCGCTCCGGTTTCCCTGACCGCCATCGCCGCCGAGCTGGGTCGCTCCCCGGACTACATCGGCAGGCTTTTCCGCGCGGAATGCGGCGTTGGTATCCATGAATACGTGAACCGACAGCGGGTCATGCGTCTGCAGGATATGATCTGCTTCGACCGTGACCGTCCGCTTGCCGCCCTGTGCGCCGACGTGGGACTGACCGACATCCGCTATGCCCAGCGTCTGTTCAAAAAGCATACCGGCGTGACCATGCAGCAATGCCGACAGCTGTCCGGCGGTCTGACGCTCTATCACCGCAATCCCTGGCACGAAAACGACCTCGATCACGATATTTACGCGGAAAGCCACGGCATATAGGAGAAAGAATCGGGGTGGGCGCCTCCTTCACGGATCGTTTTCAAAATCCATATGTTTATTTACAAAAAGTTCCTTGTAATCTATTCCGAAACAGGATACCATATATACATAGTGTTATACCGGTCGCGGTACACGGATCCCTGCATTCCGATCCGCTGCCGCGCCGTTTTACGGATATGCGCGATAGGGGAGGACGGCGTATGTTTGGTTATGTCATGCCGTATGTCCCGACGCTGCAGGTGCAGGAATATGAGCTGTACCGCGCTGTCTATTGCGGACTGTGCCGGGAAATGGGCAGGATCACGGGACAGGCGTCCCGTCTCACGCTCAGTTACGATTTCTGTTTTTTAGCCCTGCTGCTTTTGTCCCTGTCCGACGTGCCTTCCCGGACGGAACGCGTGCGTTGTCCGGTGCATCCGGCAAAAAAGCGGACGGTGATCGCCTCGCATCCGGCGTTGTCGGTCACATCCGCGGCGGCAGCGTGGCTCGTGGACGGCAAGCGATTGGACGATTTCACAGACGAGCATGGGCTCCGACGTCTAAAGCCGGTGCTGGCAACGCCGTTGTGTGCCGCAATGCGCGCTAGGGTCGAAAAGTCGCCGCACGGAATGCGTGAAGTCGCAGAGGTCGTGCATGCGGGTTTGGCACGGCTGTCCTCTCTGGAGAAGGCAGGCTGTGATTCCGCGGAACAGGCCGCGCAATGCTTTGGAGAAACGCTCTCCGCGCTGTTTATCTCCTGTGGCAAAACGCTTTCGGAAGATCCCGCCGCCCACGTGATTCTCGCAGAATGCGGACTGCGGACGGGACGGTTTCTCTACCTCTGCGACGCCATGGACGATCTCCCGGAGGACGCGCGCCGCGGCAGATACAATCCGCTGCTCAGGCTGTATGGCGATTACGCGATTGCGGACGGCAAGCCGACCGACATGGTGCGCGAGGGCTTTCGGATCGCGGCAACGGTGGATCTCTGCGGTCTCGGACGCGCCATCGAGCTTCTGCCCTATCCGGAGGAACCGTACACGCGTATTCTGAAAAATATCGTATACGCCGGTATGCCGCAGGTCGCGCGCAGCATTGCCGTCGGTGTGAAAAGAAAATTCCATTCGCCCGCCTCCGATTCGTGGGAGGACGAGAGCAGCATCAATCTGCCGGAGAAAAGCCCGGCACAGGAGTAAAAATTACCGTATGAAAGATCCTTACAGTGTCCTTGGTGTGCCCCGGGACGCCGATGACGACGCCATTAAAAAAGCATACAGAGAGCTTGCCCGCAAATATCATCCCGACAACTACGCCGGTACGAATCTCGCCGAGGTCGCGGAAGAGAAGATGAAGGAGATCAACGAAGCGTACGACGCGGTGCAGAAGGAGCGGCAGACGGCGAAGGACGGTCAGGCATCCTACACACAGGGCGCCTACTCGACCTACACCTCCTCCGGCACCACATCATTCGCGGAAATCCGGGAGCTGATCCGTGCCGGTCGCTATTCCGAGGCGGAGCTGAAAATCGACGCCACACCTGCCGGGGAGCGCGGCGCAGAATGGAATTATCTGAAGGGCTGTCTGCTTGTCCAGCGCGGTTACTACTACGACGCGATGAAATACATCGAGGTCGCGTGCTATCTGGATCCGGGCAACGCCGAATACCGCGAGGCAAAACGGCGTATGAACGCGCAAAGCACCACGTTCGGTTCGCCCTATCGCACGAATACCCACATGGGCACGTCGGATGTCTGCGGCCTGTGCGCCAATCTGCTCTGCGCGGACGCGCTTTGCGAATGCTGCGGCGGTGACCTGATCCCGTGCTGCTGAGCGAGTGGGAGTGCCGTGCGGCTGAATCGTGCAGCGATCCCTCCTACTCATTTAGCTGAAAACTATTGAGGTACGAGCATGAAAGATACGCAAAAAAAACAAAATACCGCGTCCCGCATCGATTTGAAAATGGCGGCGGATCATGTGTCGGAAAAGCCGGAGAGCGAACGGGACAAAAAAAAGCGCGAGACCCGGTGGTTGACCTTTTCCGCGATCCTCGCCGCCGCCTCTGTGGGACTGTTGTATGTCGGATCGCTGACGGTGTTTGATCTGTCGATGATTCTGGTATGCGCGCTTGTGACAATGTTTCTATATGTGGAAGCAGGGCGGAAATTCGCGGGGCTATATGTCGCTGTGACGGGGCTGCTTTGCCTCATTCTCCTGCCTTCCAAGCTCATGGCGCTGACTTACATTCTCATCGGCGGCGTCTACCCGATCCTGAAGGCGACATTTGAAAAATTCCGTCCCCTGTTTGCCTGGGCGCTCAAGCTCTCCGTGCTCGATTCCATGCTGCTCTGTCTCATCGTGCTTGCCAAGCTCGTTTTTGTCGCGGAGGACAGCTACTTTGACTTCACCCTGCCGCTCTTACTCGGCGGAACGGTTTTCTTCATCATTTACGATCTCGCGCTGACTGGCTGTGTGACCTTGTATATCGTTAAGCTGCGCCGCCGTCTCGGGATGAAGAAAAAGCTGTTCTGACCCACACGGACAGGCAGTCTCACGATGGCACAATACACAAACCAGACGCAGAATAAAAAAATCCGTTGTGGATTCTTTACGAAGTTGACCCCGTTTCGTTGACAGCGGGGTTCTCTTTATTGTATAATATAGGGTACGAAGACCACACATCGTGACCGAAAGAGAGGAGCACGATCCATGCCAAGAAGTATGACAGCGTTCGGCAGGGCGAGAGCCATGAACGGCGCGGGAAACAGAGATATCACGGCGGAGCTCAAAAGCGTGAACAGCCGGTATCTCGACGTTTCCGTCAAACTGCCGCGCAATTACAGCTTTTTAGAAGAAAAAATCAAAACATACCTCACCTCCCGCGGCATTTCACGTGGGAAAATCGAGGTTTTCATCAGTGTAAACGTCACGGAGGACGACGGCACCACCTATGCGCTGGACACCGCCGCGGCTGCCTCCTATATCGACGCCCTGCGCGTTCTGCGGGACAAATTCGCACTGTCTGACGACATTTCCGTCATGACCGTGGCGCAGAACCGCGATCTTTTCCTTGTCCAGAAAGCGGAGGACGACACCGACCGCGACTGGGACGATGTACGTGCCGTATTGTCCGTCGCCGTGGACGCTTTTCTCGCACAGCGCGAACGAGAGGGAGCGAATCTCTGTGCCGATATGGCGGAAAAGCTCTCCCGGATCCGCGCGCTTGCCGGAGAGATCAAAGTCCTGTCCGAGGCGGACATCGCCGGGTACTCCGAAAAGCTTGTGAAACGAATCAAACAGTTCCTGTCCGACTTTGACACCGAAGCGGCGGAGCAGCGCATTTTGACAGAGGCTGCCATCTACGCGGATCGCGCCGCCATCGACGAAGAGCTCGTCCGGCTCGATTCCCATTTTGCCGCTATGGAGGAAATGCTTGTCTCGCGGGACGCGGTCGGTCGGAAAATGGACTTTCTCCTGCAGGAGATGAACCGCGAAACGAACACCATCGGCTCCAAAGCAGGCAACGCCGAGATCGCACACCGGGTTGTGGACATCAAGTGCGAGCTGGAGAAGATCCGTGAGCAGGTGCAGAATATCGAGTAGTGTTCGTGGCAAAAATAAGGAAGAGATATGCGATTTGTAAACGTAGGCTTTAACAATATAGTAAACGCCGCGCGCGTGGTGTCCGTGATCTCCTCGGATTCCGCGCCGGCGAAACGGCTGATCCAGGACGCGCGCGACATGGGCAGAGCCATCGACTGCACCAGCGGCAGAAAGACTCGCGCCGTTCTCATCACCGACAGCGACCACGTGATCCTCTCCGCGATCCAGACAGAGACCCTCTGCGAACGGCTATCCGGCAACGACGCGGACACGGACGAAAAAGACGCGGACGAGGAATGATCCGCCACAACAAAGAGGCTACCACAAAGAGGCTACCACTATGAATGACAAAGGACTGATTATTGTGATCTCCGGACCGTCCGGCAGCGGCAAGGGCACCGTCGTGAAGGAGCTTTTGCAAAACGACGACCGCGTCGGACTGTCGATCTCCGCGACCACACGCGCCCCCAGAGAAGGGGAAGCGGAGGGCGTACACTACCATTTTATGACAAAGGAGCGTTTTCGCACCCTGCTCGCAAACGGTGAGATCGTCGAGCACACGGAGTACAGCGGCAATTATTACGGCACCCTGCGCTCCGAGATTGAGCGTGTCACCGGCGCGGGACTGGATCTGATTCTGGAAATCGAGGTCGAGGGCGCGATGCAGATCAAGAATCTCTACGGAGACCGCGCCGTGCTCGTCATGCTCATTGCCCCGGACAGCGCGGAACAGGAAAGACGGCTGCGCGATCGGCAAACCGAGACAGAAGCGGTGATCCAGGCCCGCCTGGAACGGACAAAATATGAGCTGTCCCTGGCGCCGCGATACGAATACATCGTAGTCAACGAAACCGGACGGCTCACCGAATGCGCCGAAACGCTGTCCCACATCATCCGCGCGGCAAAGCAGAACCGCACAAGAATGCAGCCGGTGCTGGACGCGTATTACGAATAAAACACACACAGACAATCACAAAACGGAGATAGAACCATATGCAAGAGAAGCAGGCAAGTATGATTTCCCCATCCATCAACGAGCTGACCGAAAACGGTAAGATCAACCGCTACGAGCTCGTCGTCGCCACCGCAAAGGCCGCGCGCATCATCACAGACGAATACGTCCGTCAGCGCGAATACGCCGAGAAGATCGCCATGAGTAAGGAAGGCGACAAGAACAAGCACATCGCGAACTACATCAAAAAGGAATACCGCGACGAAAAGGCCGTCAAAAACGCCATCATGGGTTTGTACGACGGCGAGTTCCGTATTCTCTCTCCGGAAGAAGCCGAGGAAAAGCATAAAAAGGAAGCGGCGGAGGAAGCGGCGCGCAAAGAAGCCAAGGCACGCGAGCTGGAAAAGGTAATGGAGCAGCAGGCGGCAGAGGACGCGGCGGCGGAGGAAGAGGACGATACCGATTTCGATGTAGAGGACGATCTCGACGATCTGGAGCCGAGCGCAGAGGATCTCGCGTCCGCAGAGGATTTCGAGAAAGAGCTGTAATACGGCGCTAAACATATCTGCCAAAAAGGAGGCTCGACTATGGCATCGCTGGCGCAGGTGTATATCTTAGACATCCCATATGGTGCAGACAAGCCGTATACGTACTATTTCCACGCGCCTGTCGCACCGGGTGACCTGGTCGAGGTTCCGTTCGGCAAAGGCAACCGAGTCATGACCGCCGTCGTTTTCACGGTGACGGAGGGTGAACCGGACGAAAAAACAAAACCCATCGCCGGGATTTGCGTGGAAGGTCTGCTCTCCGCGGAAATGCTCGGCTTATGCCTTTTTATGAAGGAGTACACGCTGTGCACCTTCGGCGAGGCGGTGCGCGTCGTCACACCACAGGCAACACTTGCCAAGGTTGTGCAGTACTACCGGCTCGCGTCCCCGCTTTCGGAGACCGCCGAACAGTCGCTTTCCCTGCGCGCACAGCAGGTTTATCAGTTCATGCGCGGCAGGCGGCAGACCTCC
Source organism: uncultured Eubacteriales bacterium (assembly GCA_934433485.1). Lineage (GTDB taxonomy): Bacteria > Bacillota > Clostridia > Oscillospirales > CAG-272 > UMGS1696. The sequence continues at coordinate 69,046 of CAKRZR010000003.1, forward strand.
CGACAGATGATCCGCGCGCAATTCCCCTTCGACTGCACCGCGGCGCTCGATTCCCTGCTCCGGGACGGCGTGATCGTCAAGGTCACGGAAACGCTGTCGCCAAGCGCCGGTAAAACGCACGCTTATTACGCGCCGTCCGAGGATTGCCAACGTGCGGTCGCGGAAACGGATGTGGATTCGGTGTTGGCGTCCATACGCGGCGAAAACCAGCGGCGGGTTTTGTCGATCCTGCTCTCCGACGAGGGGACAGACGGTTTCGATGCACCGTCCCTCGCCGAACGGTGCGGACTGACCGCGCAGAGCATCCAGAACGCATTGAAAGCACTGCTGGAACGCACCCTTGTCGTGAAGCGCGAGGAGGTGGAATACCGCAATCCGTTCGCGCTGACGGAGCCTGTAACACCCGTGACGCCGCCGATCCTCTCGGAGGAACAGTCCGCAGCACTCGCGATCATTTGTTCGCTATGCGACGCCGGCGTTCCGAAAGCGGCGCTGCTGCACGGTGTGACCGGCTCCGGCAAAACAAACGTCATGCTTGCCGCCATCGATCACGTACTGTCCGGCGGTCGCGGCGTGATCTGTCTCGTACCGGAGATTGCGCTGACGCCGCAGACGGTCTCGATTTATCGCGCGCGCTTCGGGGACCGGATCGCCGTGATCCACTCGGGACTTTCAGGCGGTGAACGGCTGGACGCGTGGCGGCGGATCCGAGAAGGCGAAGCGGACGTCGTCATCGGCACACGCTCTGCCGTGTTCGCACCGGTTCCCCATCTCGGCATGATCCTCATCGACGAGGAACACGAATACACCTACAAATCTGAAACAAACCCGAAATACGCCGCCCACGACATCGCCCGGTACCGCTGCGGTCACCACAGCGCCATGATGCTGCTTGCGTCCGCGACCCCCTCGCTTTTGTCGTATTACAAGGCGCAGAGCGGTATTTACACACTCATTTCCCTGACCAAACGATACGGAAACGCGCGTCTGCCATCTGTCACCATCTGCGATATGCGCGGAGAATCGCCGTCCAATCCGGTCAGCTCAGTACTGGCGGAGCGGCTTCTCACGGACAAGGCGGCTGGCAACCAGTCGATTCTCTTTCTGAACCGGCGCGGGTACCACAAATTCGTCTCCTGCCGGGCGTGCGGTCGTTCCATTCAGTGCCCGAACTGCTCCGTCTCCATGACATACCACGCAAACGGGCACAGCGCGCATTCCGCCACGGACGCGGACGGCTATCTTGCGGAAAAGAGGCAGGGCGGATATCTCGTCTGCCATATGTGCGGCTATCGGACAGCGGTACCCGACAAATGCCCGGTCTGCGGCAGGGACAAATTCCTGTTCATGGGCTGCGGCACGCAAAAGGCGGAAGACGACATCGCGTCCCTGTTCCCGGAATTGCGCATTGTGCGGATGGATCTCGACACCACGCGCGGTAAATTCTCCCATGAAGCGCTGCTGCAGAAATTCCGCTCCGGCGAGGCGGATGTTCTGCTCGGCACGCAAATGGTGACCAAGGGTCACGATTTCCCACGCGTAGCGACGGTAGGCATTCTGAACGCGGACGGCGCGCTGCTCGTTGACGACTATCGGGCGAACGAACGCACATTTGCCCTTTTGACCCAGGTGATTGGACGGGCTGGTCGCGGAAATGTACCGGGACAGGCGATCATCCAGACGTGGAATCCGGACAACGAGGTGCTCCATCTCGCGGCACGGCAGGACTACCGCAAATTCTACGAGGGCGAGATCAAGCTCCGCAAGGCGCTGTGCTTCCCCCCGTTCTGCGACATCGCGGTGCTGACCGTCTCCGGCTACGACGAGGGATTTCTCAACCGGATCATGGTGCGGCTCAGGGAGGTGCTCATCACATATCTCGGCGACGAATTTCGGGATGTGCCGCTGGTGCTCTACGGACCGTTTGAAGCGCCGGTCTATCGCGTGCAAAACGTCTATCGGATGCGCTTTGTCTTGAAATGCCGACTGAACAAACGCACGCGCGCCTTTTTCGACCGTCTGCTGTGCGAATTCGGCAAGCCGTCCTCCACGCTTTTACGCGACAGCACCGGAGACGCACCGCGTATGCCAGGCTGGAAAGACAGGCAGGTACACCTCTCTGTGGATCTCAACCCGACGACGATCTGAGGATTGCGCACGGTTTTTGCAATCCGCGACTATACATACTTTACAACAGATAGAAAGGACGCGTCCGGCATTTTGTCCGGCGCGGATAACGATATGGCGATACGCAACATTGTAAAAGAAGGCGACCCGATCTTACGGAAAATCTGCCGTCCGGTCACGGAGATCACCCCACGGATCCGGCAGCTCGCCGAGGATATGGAGGAAACGCTTTATGAAGCGAACGGCGTAGGACTCGCGGCGCCGCAGGTCGGGATTCTCCGGCGTATGGTGCTGGTCGAGGTGGACGATGTGCTGTACTGCCTCATCAACCCGGAGATCATCGAAAGCGAGGGCGAACAGGAGGATCTGGAGGGCTGCCTCTCCGTACCGGAGGTCTGGGGCATCACACACCGGCCGAAAAAGGTGACGGTACGCGCGCTCGACTTAAACGGCGAGGAGATCACCGTGACCGGGGAGGATCTCGGCGCGCGCGCTCTCTGCCATGAGATCGATCACCTGGACGGTCACCTCTTCACCGACCGCGCCGTTCACATTCTCACGCCTGAGGAAGTGGAAGAGCATTTCGGCAAGAACTGAGGTGGGCTCTATGCGTATTGTATTTATGGGAACGCCGAAGCTGGCAAAGGTCTGCCTGGAAGCCGTGCTGCGCCATCCGGCGGCAGAGGTCGTCGGCGTATTTACGCAGGTGGACAAGCCGAAGGGGCGCGGAATGAAGATGATCCCTTCTCCGGTCAAGGAGCTGGCATTGGAACGCGGCATCCCGGTCTATCAACCGACGACGTTCAAAAACGGGGCTTGTCTCGATCTATTAAAAGAGCTGGATCCGGAGGTCATCATCGTGGCGGCGTATGGGAAGATCCTGCCACAGTATGTGCTTGATTTTCCGAAATACGGCTGTATGAACGCGCATGGCTCGCTTTTGCCGAAGTATCGCGGCGCGTCTCCGATCCAGCGTGCAATCATGGACGGCGAGACGGAAACCGGGATCACCGCGATGCGCATGGACGCCGGCATCGACACGGGAGACATGTACTTCACATATCCCTGCCCGATCGCCCCGGAGGATGATTTTGGCACGGTACACGACCGGCTGGCGGTTCTCGCGGGGGAAGCGATGTGCCGTGTGATCGACGCGATCCTCGACGGAACGCTGGAATCCTACCGCAAAAAGCAGCCGGAGAAAGGTGCATCGTATGCCGCGAAGATCGAAAAGGAGGACACGATCCTCGATTTCACCCGCGGCGCACGGGAAATCTGGTGCCAGATCCGCGGTCTTTCTCCGATACCGGGCGGTCTGACGCACACGCCGGACGGAAAGCTCTTGAAATTCGTCGGCGTATCTGCGGAATGCGGCATGACCGGCGCAGACAGCGTACCCGGCACCGTGGTCGATCTCTCGCATGGCGTTACCGTAGTCTGCGGCGACGGCGGTACGGTCACGGCAACCTATGTGGTACCGGAGGGCAAAAGCAGAATGGCGGCAGCGGACTACATTCGCGGTCGCAAGCTCCATGTCGGCGACGTCCTGCGGTAATCAAAACAATTCCAAAATCACGACATTTCACGCTTCTGCTTCGGAAATTCTATAGGAAAGGGGCAGAAAATATGCCTTACTATTACGGATTTGATATGACCTACGTGGTCTTTGTGCTGCCCGCGCTGCTCTTCACGCTGATCGCGCAGGGGATGGTGCAGTCCACGTTTAGAAAATACGCGCGTGTCCCGTCGGATCGCGGCATGACCGGCTCGGACGCGGCACGGCTGGTGCTGGAGCAAAACGGCGTGACCGGCGTGCGGATCGCGTCCACCTCCGGCAGTCTGACCGACCACTATGACCCGCGCGACAACACGATCTATCTTTCGCAAACGGTCTTTGACGTGCAATCGGCGGCGGCTGTCGGCGTGGCGGCACACGAAGCGGGGCACGCGGTACAGCATGCGGTCGGATACGTGCCGATCAAGATTCGTTCCGCGATCATACCGATCACCAATATCGGCTCCAATCTTGCCATGCCGCTTGTGATCGCCGGACTGATCTTCTCCTACTACCCCCTCGCGTATCTCGGCGTGATCTGCTTTGCTGCGTCCGTGGTCTTTCAGCTCGTGACGCTGCCTGTGGAGTTCAACGCCAGTCGCCGCGCACTGCAAACGCTCCGTTCGTCCGGCATGGTATCGGAGTCCGGGCTGTCCGCCGCCGGTCATGTCCTGCGCGCCGCCGCTATGACCTATGTGGCCGCGCTTGCCGTAGCACTGGGGAACCTGCTCCGGCTGATCTCCCTTGCCAACCGCTCCAAGCGCGACTGACCCATACAAACCATTCTATCTTTCGGGAGTCTCCATGAACACGTCTACCTATTCTCCGCGCCGTCTCGCTTTGGATTCCCTTGTCGCCATTGAAGAAGCGGGAAAATACGCCAATCTGGAAATCGACGCGGTACTGCGGCGGCATCCATTGTCTCCGGCGGACAGCGCGCTGTACACCCGGCTCGTCTACGGTGTTACGGAAAAGCGGATCACCCTCGATTTCGTGATCGACACGTACGCCAGAGAAACGAAAGCGGCATCGCTCGATCCCTATGTACGCACAGCGCTCCGTCTCGGACTCTATCAGCTCGCGTTCTGCGATCGGATTCCCGCGCATGCCGCGGTTTCGGAAACGGTGGATCTGGCGGCACGAGCAAAAAAGGGCTTTGTCAACGCCGTTCTGCGCAGCTTTCTGCGGGACAACTGCGTGATCCGCTACCCGGACCCGGCTGTGGATCCGGTGTTCTACGCAAGTGTGCGCTATTCTCTGCCGTGCGATCTGATCCGGATGTTTGCCGATTCCTATGGAATGGAAACCGCGGAGGCGATCGCGGCATATACGGAGACCTCTCCCGCCATAGCGCTCCGATGCAACACACTACGGCTGACGGAAGCGGCGCTTGCCCATCGTGTCGGCGGAAAACCGCTCTCTCTGCCCGGTATGGTGGAAGCACCCGCCATTGATGATACGGTGCGCACCTGTCTCGCGGACGGCGACTGCTTTGTGGAGGATCCGGCGTCGCGGCTGTGCACCTGTGTGGTCGGCGCGCGTCCCGGAGAAAAAATCGCGGACACCTGCGCGTGTCCCGGCGGCAAGAGCTTTTCCATGGCGCTCGATATGGCGGACAACGGAGAGCTCTACGCCTTTGATTTGCACGAGAACAAGCTGTCCCTTGTGACACGGACGGCTGCGAAAATGGGGTTGTCCTGCATCCGCACGGAAAAGCGGGACGCCCGAGAACCTGCACGCGCCCTCATCGGAAATATGGATCGGGTGCTGTGCGACGCGCCGTGCTCCGGACTTGGGGTACTGGCAAAAAAGCCGGACATCCGTTATAAATCCATGGACGGAATCGAGCGGCTGCCGGAGGTTCAACGGGCGGTCATCAACGGTGCCAGTCGGTATGTGAAACCGGGCGGTGTGCTTGTGTATTCCACCTGTACGCTGCGCCGGGCGGAAAACGAGGATGTGGTAGCGGATTTTATTGAAAACCACGGCAATTTCACCTTAGAACCGTTCGCGGTCGGCGACTACCGCACAGACAGCGGTATGCTGACGCTTTTTCCGCACATCCACCACACCGACGGCTTCTTCATCGCAAAGCTGCGGCGGGATGCCCGGATGCGGTGACACGAAAATCAGAAAACAATGGAAAATAGATATACAGTAGACAATACACCCGCGCTGCCGGATCTCTTCTCGATGACGCCGGAGGAAGTGACTGCCCTCGTTGTGTCGCTGGGAGAACCGAAATACCGCGCCGGGCAGCTCTATTCGTGGCTGGCAAAGGGCGCGTCCTTGGCGGAGATGACGAATTTGCCCGCGGCGTTTCGCCAAAAAATCGCGGAGAATACCGCGTGGTACCTACCGCAGATCGTAGAAAAGCACGTATCGGCGGAGGACGGCACGGTCAAATATCTCCTGTCCCTCCACGACGGCGAATGTGTGGAATGCGTTTTCATGCGCTATCACCATGGCAACACGCTCTGCGTATCGTCACAGGCTGGCTGTCGGATGGGCTGCAAATTCTGCGCGTCCACACTGAACGGACAGGTGCGCAGTCTCCATCCGTCGGAGATTCTCGGACAGGTGATCCTTGCCTCCCGCGATACAGGCGAACGTGTGGACGGCGTGGTGCTTATGGGCATTGGCGAACCACTGGACAATTATGACAACGTGATCCGCTTTCTCCGTTTGGTCAGTCTGCCGGATGGCTGCGGAATCGGACTGCGCCACATCTCCCTCTCGACCTGCGGCATTGTCCCGCATATTTACGATCTCGCAAACGAGGGACTGCCTGTCACGCTGTCGGTTTCGCTGCACGCCGCCGATGACGTAACCAGAAGCGCCCTCATGCCAATCAACCAGAAATACCCGATCGCACAGCTGCTTGCCGCGTGCCGCCACTATTTCGCAAAAACGGGGCGTCGCGTATCGTTCGAATACACGCTCATCGCCGGCAAAAATGACACGCCGGAACAGGCGCGCCATCTTGCGAATGTGCTCAAACGGGGTATGCGCTGTCCGTGCCATGTAAACCTCATTCCCTTAAATCCCGTAGCGGAAACAGGACTGTCCCGACCGGGCAGACAAGGCGCGGAGGTCTTTCGCAAGACCTTAGAGGACTGCGGCGTCAACGCGACCATCCGCAGGCATCTCGGCGGGGACATCGACGCGTCGTGCGGACAGCTTCGTCTGCGCAGAAAAGCCGCGATGGCGGAAAACGCACCGGCTGTGGAACATACTATCGAATAATAACGTCCAATCATACGATATAGGAGTAAGACGCATATGTATTTTTACGGAAAAACAGACGTCGGTATGCGGCGTAGTGTGAATCAGGACAATTTTATGGTACGCGCCTTTGACGACATGGTACTGGCTGCCGTGGTCTGCGACGGTATGGGCGGTGCGAACGGCGGCAATGTGGCAAGCAGTATGGCGACCCGCTCCTTCATGCAGGTCATCAGTGCCCGTGAAGCGGAGTTTCCCCTGTTTTCCGGCATGAGCGAGGAAGAAATCAACGACATGCTGGTGGAAGCGTCCGTGGAAGCGAACCGCACCGTTTATCGCAAAAGCAGTGTAGACGAAGCGCTCGCCGGCATGGGTACGACCCTGGTCGGCTGTCTCGTGCTGCCCGATATGATCTATGCCATCAACGTGGGAGACAGCCGGATGTATGTGACGCACAGCACCGGCATCCGGCAGATCACGCACGATCACTCCATGGTCCAGTACCTTGTGGACATCGGTCAGCTCACCCCGGAGGAAGCGCGCCATTCCCGCCACAAGAACATCATCACCCGCGCGGTCGGCACCGAACGTACCGTGAACGCGGATGTGTTTATGCTCCCGCGCGCCGACGCCTGTGGGGAATATATCATCCTCTGCTCCGACGGATTGACAAACCATGTGGAGCCGGAGGAGATCGGATGCATTGTGGGAAAGTGCAGCCACGAGGACGGCGATTCTCTCGCCGCGGCATGTGAAGCCCTCATTCGCGCGGCAAACGACGACGGCGGCAGCGACAACATCACGGCGGTCATCATCGCGGTCTGAGAGCGCTCCCTGCAGCGGAATCCGCCCTCGACCTCCCCGTGCCGGCATGTATCCGCACGTTCCGGACACGGTAACTCACCGAAAGGTACTACAGTATGGATAATTACGAAAAATACGTCGGTCAGATCTTCGACAACCGTTACCGGATCGAACGGGTCATCGGCATCGGCGGCATGGCGATCGTGTTCAAGGCGACGGATCTGCTTATGCGCCGTGTGGTCGCCGTAAAGATTCTGAAGGACGAGATTGCCGGGGACGAACCGTCCGTCAAGCGGTTCATCAACGAGTATAAGGCGATTGCGATGCTGTCCCATCCGAACATCGTGAACATCTACGACGTATCCGTGCGCGAGAACATCAAGTACATCGTCATGGAATACGTGGACGGCATCACGCTCAAAAATTATATGCGCCACCGGGAAGTGCTGAATCTGCGCGAGATCGTCAGCTACACAACCCAGATCCTGCGCGCCCTCGACCACGCCCACAAAAAAGGGATCATCCACCGGGACATCAAACCGCAGAACATCATGCTCCTCAAAAACGGGATCATCAAGGTGATGGACTTCGGTATCGCCAAGCTCCCGAACGCGGAGACCGTCACCTTGACCGACAAAGCCATCGGCACCGTATACTACATCAGTCCGGAGCAGGTGGAAGGCGGTCAGATCGACTCCCGCAGCGACTTATACTCCCTCGGCGTAATGCTGTACGAAATGGCGACAGGTCAGCTCCCGTTTACCGCAGATACACCGGTTTCCGTCGCGCTGATGCAGGTCAACGAAACGGCAGTGCCGCCGCGCGAGATCAATCCGCAGATCCCGGTGGGTCTGGAGCAGATTATCTGCCGCGCGATGGAGAAAAATCCCGACGAACGGTACCAGAGCGCGGAGGAAATGCTCGCGCATATCCAAAAGCTCCGCGAAAATCCGCACGTCGTGTTCCGGGAAAACAGCCGTGCCGTCAAAAAAGCGGGAAACGGCGCGAAAAAGGTCAAAAAAGGCAGCCGCACCATGTTCCCGATCATCATGGGTGTGACCATGGCGTTTCTCATCGTAGCTGGTATCAGCGTATATTATATCGTAGACAAGCTGTTCATCAACAGTCCTGCAAACAACTACCAGACCATCTCCGTGCAGGACTTTGTCGGCAATATGTACACGGACGAGCTGCAGAACTTCCTCGCCGGATCGATGCAGTATACCCTCGGCAACGTGTCCTACAAGTACAGCGACAGCATTCCCGAGGGACAGATCATGGACCAGACGCCGAAAGCGGGTGAATCCAAGAAGATACTGGCAGGAAAACAGAAATGCGCCGTATCCCTTGTTATCTCCAAGGGTACGGAAACGGTCGTTTTGGAGGATTACACAGTGCGCGATTACCGGGAAGCGGACGCGGCGCTGCGTAAGCTCGGGCTCAAATGCGAGACGGAGCAGGTAGCAAGCGAATGTTACGCCGTAGGCTACGTGGTGAAAACGGAACCTGCCGCCGGCACGGTTCTGAACATCGGCGACACCGTCAAGCTCTATGTCAGCCAGGGTAGCCAGAACCAGATGGTGATGGTACCGGCATTCTCCGGGCTTTCCGAAGCAGAGGCGCTGGTCAAGCTGATCGAAAACGATCTCCGTCCGGGCAAGGTCACGTATCGGCAGTCGAGTCAGGCAGCCGGCACCGTCATTGAGCAAAGCGCGGACGCGTACAAGGAGATCGTGAAATACGCGAAAATCGACTTTGTGGTCAGTGGCGGCTCCTACTACACCGGCGACGGCACGGTCGCTCCGTCTCCCTACGAGTATCTGTCGAAGGAAACGGAGACCACACCCGCGGAAACCGAGCCGGAAGAAACCGCCCCCTACGGTTTTGGCGACGAAACAGACGACAGCGGTGGCGTGTATCCGCCCTATTCCCGCTGACCGATTCCACACGAGTACAAATTGCATTGGATATGAGGTGTACCTTGACGGAAGAAACTACTGCTACACAAGATCGTGAAATCGCCGGAACGATTTGCCGCGGACTGGGCGGTCTGTACGGCGTATACTGTCCTGACCAGGACGAAATCCTCCTCTGCCGCGCGCGCGGTCATTTTCGCCGGGACGGGATCACACCGCTGGTCGGGGATCACGTGACGGTTCTGCCTGCGCGGGAAATCGACGACCTCGCAGCGGATGACGATCCCGCAAGCCGCGCACATGCGAAAAAGAAAACCGAGGCGCAGTGGGTCATCGACGCGATCCGGGAGCGGAAAAACGCGCTGATCCGTCCGCCGCTTGCCAATCTCACCCATCTCTTCATTCTCCTACCCTGTGCGTCTCCTATGCCGGATCTCTGCATGGCGGATAAGCTGACTGCCATCGCGGTCCACGGCGGGATCACGCCTCTCATCGTCACGAGCAAAACGGATATGGATCCGGCGATGGCGGCAACGCTCGCGCATATCTACGAGACAGCCGGTTTTCCGGTCTTTCCCCTCAGCGCGGTATCCGGAGAAGGCGTGGACGCGCTGGAATCGTATCTCGCTGCCATCGCCATGGAAGGAGAGGTGACCGCCGCGTTTGCTGGTGTGTCCGCCGCCGGGAAATCGACGCTCATGACCTGGCTATACCCCCATCTCGCGCTCAAAACGAACACAGTCAGCCGAAAGATCCAACGCGGACGGCACACCACCAGACACGTCGAGCTGTATCCGGTCACAAGCGGCGGCGCTCGGTACTTCCTCGCCGACACGCCGGGCTTTTCCGTGATCGATTTCACGCGGTTCGACTTTTTCCCGGTGGAGGAGCTGCCCGATACGTTCCCGGAGTTCGCAGACTGCCTCGGAAAATGTCGGTACACAAAATGCACGCATACAAAAGAGGAAGGCTGCGCGGTGCTCGCGAAAATGGCGGCAGGCAAAATCGCCCCGCAGCGGCACGAAAGCTATCAGGCAATCCGGCGGGAAATTTTGGAGAAGCCGGAATGGCAGCGGCAAAAGGAAGCGGAACACCGCGGCAGGCGGTAAGGGAGGACAGTTTATGACAGGCAACAATATGCGGCACGCCATGATCTTCACGGGCGGCAGCTGGGATCCGGCAAAGCTATCGCTGTCCGAGCTGCCGAAGCCGGGCTACGTCATCGCGGCGGACAGCGGGTACGATAAGGCGGCGGCGCTTGGGATTACCCCGGATCTGCTGGTCGGCGATTTTGACTCCATCCGGCACGACAGAGCTACCCTGCCCGCGTCCATGGAGATCTACAAGGTACCGTGCGAAAAGGACGTTACGGACACCATGCTCGCGTGTGACGTCGCCATCGAACGCGGATACCGGCACATCACCATCGCGGGCGGCACGGGCGGCAGAGCGGATCATGGACTGTCGAACATCCTGTTTCTGGAAAATCTCACAAACCGGCATGTGGACGCGCTGCTGACAGACGGCGAGAACCGGATCATGGTCTGCCGGGATCGCACGGTCGAGATTCCGGACCGCGGCGGCTATTTCTCCGTGTTCGCCCTGGATACCTGTGTCGTGACGCTGACCGGATGCAAGTATCCGCTCCACGCCGCGACGCTGCGCCGGGATCTTCCCTACGCGGTGAGCAATGAGGTACTGCCGGGAGGCACCGCGACGATTGAGGTATCCGGTACGGCGGTCGTGATGGAATCCGTGCGGTGAGTGGATGCGATTGTCATGGGAGCTGTCACAAAGCAGGACATGCGCGCATATCCTGCCATTGACCGATGCAAATCGATCTACGGGAGGATTGCCATGAAAGTCGTTATCTGGAAAAGCCCACGTGTATTCGCTTCGATTCTGCGCCGCATTTTTCACGTAAGCTAACTCATACCCAAACGTCGGGGATGCAAGCCCGGCGTTTTTTGCTTTTCTGTGAACATTTTTGCCGTTCTCTATTGACAAGCGCACCCGGATATGCTATACTGTATCTGCACGGTATCACCTACGCCGTGTTCCAAACATTATTTCGTCCCACAATATTGCAAAGGAGGGATCTGTCATGAAAAAGAATACAATATGGAATCGGATCCCTGTATCCGGTGTTGTTTTTGCGCCTGAAATCTGACGCCTGAAACGTACCGATAGAAGAAATACGCGTTTTCCGCGCACTTCTTCGATGCACATCCGAGGCGGGTGTGTTTTTTGATTTTCCGGAGCCTTTTTCGTAAACCTCTCCGGGACCCCTTCTGACCGCACCTGTCGCGGTCTTTTTTTGTGCCCGGATACAGAGAGAGAAGAGAGAGGAGGTATGTACGATGCGGAGATTATACCACTTCCTGCATGGTATGGATCGCTGTGAGGAGCATTTTTACGCCCTCTACGGCGGAGCTATCGTGGTTATCACAAACGATGGCTTGTCGTACAGCGACGAGGATCCCCTGTACTGGCAGGAGGATATTTCGTACCAGATCGACCAGAGCGGCAGACATTCCGACGACAGACCGGACATTCTGATCCGGATCCCGGTGCACCGCTTATTCCAAAACACAACAGACGAAGGAGAACCGATATTGAAACGCTTAAAATGGTATTTTACACGCATGGAAAACGATACGGAAACCTACAGCTGGCGCGAGGGCGCAAAACGGGAGGAATTGTATAACGCGCGCGTCTCCGTAGAGGTTCCCGGTCACGATTTTCCCGAGGAGAACAGCGACAACACGTACTGGTCGGGGAAAACGAGCTATGTACTTGAAAAGGGCGGCAGGGATCAGAACGATCTGCCCACCGTCACGGCACAGATTCCCGTGTCCGGCTTCGCGCCGCACCTGATCCCGGCATTGGAAGCGGCAACAGAACGGCAAAACACGGGGGAAACGGACATACACGATCTGCTGCGCACGGCGGCGGACTATTGTCTCCGGCAGATCGCGCCGTATTTTGATCGGTGCAACGCGGAATACTATAACCGCGCGCGCCCGGACAAGGAAAACGGCAAGTTCATTCTTCACAAGCCGGACGCAAAGATCCTCACGCGCAACGCGTCTTTTTTCGCGAAATGCCCGACCCGGGAATACGAATACATCAGCGGTCGCACGGTCAGACTGCTGCCGGACACGGAGCTGACCCCGCCGGAAATGTGCCTATGCGTCCGGATGCAGGTGCAGCTGCCGTTTCACAAAATCAAGCGGACGCAGACAATGCTCTGCCGCGATATGCCGGAAGCCGTTGAGCAGTTTGTCACGGAATTTGACCTGCGCGGTCTGGAGAATGCGCTTGCGTTCGCGGAAAAGCGTCAACGGATCCGGGCGAGACTACGGGAAGATGGAGCATACATCGCCTTTGTCGCGGACGGCAGCATCCTTCCCCGGGAAAAGGACAGCGATCTGCCGATGCGGGACGCCGTACCGTTTGTCTCCACACCGGGCGACGCCGTAGAATGGGAGGGTGTGCGCGGGATGGCCCTCCGACGGGGCGTGACCGTCATCACAGGCGGCGGCTATTCCGGCAAATCGACCTTACTGGACGCACTGTCCGCCGGGATCTACGACCACATTCCGGGCGACGGACGGGAGCTTGTCCTGACGGACGATACGGCAACGGAGATTTTCGCTGAGGACGGGCGCGCTGTCTCTCATCTGAACATTTCCCCGTTCATCCGCTGGATCCCGGGCGGCGATACGGCGGATTTTTCGACCACACACGCGTCCGGCTCCACCTCACAGGCGGCAAACATCATGGAAGCCGTGGACTGCGGCGCGCGTGTGCTGCTCATCGATGAGGACCGGAGCGCGACGAACTTCATGATCCGGGATAAGATGATGAAAAAGCTCATCCACCACGAGCCGATCACGCCGTTTACGGACCGTGTGAATGAGCTGGCGCGCCGCGGGGTATCGACCATTCTCGTCATCGGCGGCAGCGGTGAATACCTCGGTGTAGCGGATCGCGTATACCGCATGGACGAATACCGCATATCCGACGTCACCGCCGAAGCGCAGACGATCTGGGACGCGGACGGCACGAAAACGGTTCTGCCCGCAGAGGTCGCGTGGTCGCAGGACAGAACGCTCCTTGCCGACGGATTCACGTCCTATCCGACGCAGAGCACCGCCGAGCGGCTGATCGTTTCCGACATGGGCTTTCTCTGCATCGGGAATGAGAATGTGGACATCCGCGCGATCCCGGGACTGGCGACGCCGGAAATGCAGAACGCCGCCGCGTTTCTCATCCGCTATCTGATGGTCACGCGCAAACCGGAGCAAAATACCATAGACGGTGCGTTAGATGAGCTGTACCGCCGGGTGGAAACGGACGGACTCGAGCTATGCTACTCAAAGGTATTTACGGATTGCTCCCGCTTTCTGGATCTTCCCCGTCCCGCCGACGTGAAAGCGGTGATCCATCGGATGCGCGCGATACAGCTGCGAAAAAAACACCCGGCAGAAAGCGCGGCGTCCACGGAAAAATGAGGGACGGATCGTGATCGACGTACAGACGCGCTCTGGGATACGGCGTGTCCTCCCCTGCAAAGCCTGTGCGGTTCTCATAGGACAGCGGTCTATCGGAATCGGTTGCGTAACGCTTGTCCCTGCTCATAAAAACGCCTCGATCCGTGCGGCTTCCGTGCGTTCAAACCGCACGACTCTACAGCCGAATTTCGCAACCTCCGGTTCACAACCGTACCGCTGCATCCGGCACACGGTCTTCTCAAGCGAATCCGCACCCATTCTTGTACCACGCGCGATCATCTTCACAATGTGACGGTCGGAGGAGTCGAACATCGTGTTCATCGCGATCCCGCCGCGCGCCATCATCGTTTTCATGAGACTTCCCTTTTGCGGTCTGACCATGTGCTCCCGCATCTGCTCGACGGTCTGGGCACTGTGCTCCGCGTAGCTCTCCAGCTGAGCCGTGACCTCGCGGAGCAGGTGCGGATCGTCGATCAGGGAGACAATGGAACCGAGATTTTCGCTGCCCATCTGGAGATTTCTGTAAATTTCCGACAGCAGCTCTTTTTCCGGACTTGCCGGCTTTTTCTGTGCCATACAATCGCTCCTTTCACAGATAAGACAAAAGACAGGGACGCCCACCTGAATGGATCCCTGTCTTTTAGTATGGCACCGTTACGTGCCCGCTATTCGGTTTTGGAGTCGGCGAATTTTTCCGATTTCACACCCGCCGCCATTTTGTCATTCCGAGAACGCCGCGACAAATTTTTCAATGCTCTTGTCGATCGCGGACTGCTTCTGCGCGATCAGAGACGCGAGGTCGGAGGAGCCTTTCAGGGCAAGATCGTTGTAGCTGGACGGCATCGAGCCCCAGCCGTAGATCTGCGTCAGGTCGTATACGCGGTTCTCAAAAATGAGGTCGAGCATCGCGCCGGAATCGTTGTCACGGGCAAATTTCCCCTTCAGCGCGTTGTCGTAGTACGCCGGAGTCAGCGTGGTATGCGACAGACTTGCCATCGCCTCGAGCACAGAGCCGGTGCAGCCCACGTCCGCGGTGGATTTCGGGATGACGAGCATCAGTCCCGCCGGATTCGTGTAGGTGACGTACTGCGCCTGCGCCTCGTCGTATTTCGGCATCGGGATGATCCCAAAGTCGTCCGCCATTTCGCGCAGACGGTTCACATGGAACATGACCTCGCCGTAGAAGAGGCTCCGTCCCTCGATAAAGCAATTCTGGATCGTGACGATCGGATTCTCCTCTCCTTTGATGAGCGACGACAGCAACGTTGCGTTCCGGTCGGACATGATCGCGCCCGTTTTTTCAAGGATCGACGAGCACTTGTCCACGTCCACGCTGAACACCGGCAGATCGTCCGCGTCCTTTTCGATGAATCGACCGCCGCAGGAATAGAACAGTCCGTATACGGTGTCCGGTGTGGTGGCAAGACCGTACTGATCCGCCTGATCCATCGTGCCGTCGCCGTTTAAGTCCGTGGATACGTCGGCGGACATCTCGCGGAACTTGTCGACTGTCCATTTTCCCTCATTGACGAGTGTATAGGGACTTTCCAGGTCAAACGACGTGATGAGATTCTTATTGAACATGAGGATCCACGTCGCCTTTTTGTCGATGGTGGAAATATCACCGGTCATGAAGTACACCTTACCGCCGATGGACAGGTCGTGTATGCAGCTCTGGTCCCAGTACGGCTTGGTGATATCAATATCCGGCAGCGCGGTCATATCGAGAAAATCTCCGTTCTGCGCGTTGGAACCGGCACTGCTTGTCTGTAAAAACGAAGCGTCATAGGTCGGATCCCCGGCGCGCACCATCGAGGCCAGCTTCCCGGCGGCATTCGCGTCCCCATCGCCGACGATCTTTACATTGAACCGCTCGCCGATGGACAGATTCCGGTTGTAGATCGCGTCGTTGATGCCCTCGCCGGTCGCTTCCTCTGCCAGTACATCAAACGCCGACCAGCTCAGCTCCTCCCCATTGTCGAACAGTAGGAAACGGAAATCCCGTCCGCCGTAATCCCGTTCGCCCACCGCGTCGAGATACGACGTATCCTCGGTTTCTTCCACGGATTCCGTAACCGCGTCCGTCGTATCGGTCGTTGTAGCAGTGTCCGCGGTCGTGTCGCTTTCCGTTGTACCCGTTCCACAGCTGACCAGCAACAATGCGGTCAGACACAGAATAAACAGTTTTTTCATTTCGTCACCTCAATAAATATAGCATGTTCCGCTTTTTTGCATATGCGCATGGGGAATATGCTCGCTTAAACAGATGAATTCTGTATTATTGTACCGCATCCAACGTGTTTTGTCAAGCATTTTTCCCTGTTCGCACGAAAATGTGCTGTTTTTGGCAAGAAATATTGACAACACAGATCCAGGCGTGCTATAATAAGGCACCTGATAATCAGGAGGAGGTACGATCATGAAGGATCGCATAATTGAGGTGCAGCTGCGGCAGATGATCCGGGAGCTGGATGCCCTCGCCAGACGAAAAAACGCCGGTCTGCACGGAATGTGTCCGCCGCCCTTCGACGACAGACCGCCCTTGGATGGACAAATGCCGATGGATCTGCCGCCCGGGTTCGATAAACCACCCGTGGATGGGAACCCGCCTGTGGATATGCCACCGGGCGCGGAAAGTCCCGCTGTGGGCAGAGTGCTCGATTTGCTCTGCGATACGGACGGCATGGCGCAGGTTTCGCTTGCCAAAGCACTGCGGATCCGCCCACAATCCTTGTCGGAGCTGCTCTGCCGCATGGAGCAAAAAGGACTCGTTTGCCGCGCGCCGTCGGATACGGACAAACGCCAAACCCTCGTGCGCATCACGGATACCGGCAGAGAAAAAGCGGCAGAAATGCGCGAAATCCACGAACGCGCCGCACGTGCACTGTTCTCCCCCTTGACCGATACAGAAAAAGAAACGCTTGCCGCGCTGCTCCGAAAGGTGATCGCCGCCGGAGAGGACACGGAGCGCACATAAAATCGCATCATAGAAAGGAAGGCTACAGAATATGTCAGCATCAATGGGACCGCCGCCCGGAGGATTCTTCGGAGGTCCGCAGGACAAAGTCCGCGATGCGCTCCGGGAGCCGAAACCACAGTCCGTCCGGGAAGTGCCCGGATACATACGCCGCGTGACGGGAAAATTCCTCCACCGGCTTGTCTACATTTTCCACATTGTCTGGGACACGCGACCGTGGATCCTCTTTTTCATGGTTTTCATGGCGCTCTTCAACGGCGTGACCCCCGTCATCGGCGCGTGGATCAGCGCGGAGCTGCTCAATAGCCTTGCCGCCGCGTATGTTGCCGCCGCAAACGGAGTCAATCAGTTCTCCGCCGTGATGGGGCTGCTCATTCTGCGTTTCACGTATTCCTTTGTCGTGAGTATGGTGAACCGTGTAAACAGCATCGTCACAAATATCGCAGGGGAGCTGGTCGTCAACAACGTAAATCTGCGAATCATGAACAAGGCGCGCGAGGTGGATCTTGCCAGTTTCGACCGACCGGAATTTTATGAAAAGCTCGAAAACGCCAAGCGCGAGGCAGGTCATCGTCCGATCCAGATCCTGAACGCGAACTTTACGATCATCAGCACCGTCATCAGCATGATCTCCTTTATTGTGGTACTGGCGACCGTCAGTCCCGCCGCGCCGTGGATCATCGCCCTGCTCTCCGTACCGACCGCGATCATCAATTTCGTATACCGGCAGAAGAATTTCCAATATATCCGCCGCCACTCCAAGGATCGCCGCCAGATGAACTACTACTCGAACCTGATGACGAATAAGGATATGGTCAAGGAAGTGCGCCTGTTCGGGCTTTCCGAGCTGTTCATCGGACGATACAGCGAAACGTTCGAGCGTTACTTCAAGGGGCTCAAAAAGCTCTTTATCGGCGAGGGACTGTGGCACATGGGAACGACTGTGTTCTCCACCGCCGTCAACTGCGTGCTGTTTCTCCTGATCGCGCGCGGCGTGTGCAACGGAGAGTACGAGGTTGGTAACTATTCCCTCTACACCGGCGCCCTGACCTCCATCTTCTCCGGGATCGGCACCCTCATCTCGACCACGGCGTCCATTTACGAGGGCACGCTCTTTATCGACAACCTCATCGTGTTTCTCTCCGAAAAACGGACCATCGTCCCGCTGCTTGCCGCGCCCGCTCCGGTAAAACGGCACATCGGACACACCATCGTGCTGCACGACGTGTCCTTCCGGTATCCGGGCACCGAGCGCGACGTGATTCATCACGTGAACCTGGAGATCGATCCGGATGACACCGTGGTACTGGTCGGACTGAACGGCGCGGGTAAGACCACGCTCATCAAGCTGCTCACGCGCCTGTACGACCCAACGGAGGGATACATCACCCTGGACGGCAGAGACATCCGCGAATACGATCCGGCGGAGCTGTACCGCGTGTTTGGAATTATCTTCCAGGATTTCGGCAAATACGCCGTAAGCGCCGGAGAGAATATCCGCTTTGGTCAGCTGGACAGAGACGCCGGTATGGAGGAGATCGAGACTGCCGCCGCACAGTCCGGGGCCGCGGATTTCATCGAAAAGCTGCCGGACGGTTACGACACGCCGCTGATGCGCTATTTTGAGGAAAACGGCATTGAGCTGTCGATCGGGCAGTGGCAGAAGCTCTCCATCGCGCGCGCCTTCTACAGCGAATCGGACATCGTGATCTTAGACGAACCGACCGCCTCCCTCGACGCCATCGCGGAACAGGAGATCTATAACCAGTTCGACCGGCTGCGGAAGGACAAAACGACCGTTTTCGTATCGCACAGACTGTCCAGCGCGACGGTGGCGAACAAAATCGTGGTGTTGGAAAACGGCTCGATTGTGGAAATCGGTACGCACGACGAGCTGATGCGCGCGCATGGAGAATACTACCGCCTCTTCAGCACGCAGGCAAAGCGGTACATCACAGATTCCGGCAGCCCGGACACCGACAGCGGTGAAATGGCGGAGGATGCACACCGTTCCCGTTCTCGTGCCGATATGCCGCCCAAGCCAGATGGAGGACCGGAAAATTCGCCGGGACGTCCGCCTATGGGACAGCGCCCCATGGCTCCGCCGGATAATCCGCACCGCTCGTAGGGCGCCGTTCGTTTGCGAAACGTGTTTTTTCGCAAAAATCGGATTTTTTTGAAAAAACCTCTTGACAAATTGCGTCTGATGTGGTATTATATTTAAGCATCAGGCGCGCGGGTGTAGTTCAATGGCAGAATCCCAGCCTTCCAAGCTGGTCGTGTGGGTTCGATTCCCATCACCCGCTTTGGGGAGCATTCTGTTCCTCAGACATCGCATACCGTCCGGCTTATGCGCCTTTGCAAATCCGCGTGGTTCGCAAAAGGGTTCCTTTGGGAAAGCTGGGCGAGAAGTTCTCCTGTATCCGTTCGATGATGACTGTATCGGATGTGATTTATGTACCTTTAGCTCAGTCGGATAGAGCAACTGCCTTCTAAGCAGTAGGTCGTGGGTTCGAATCCCCCAAGGTACGTTCGTTGTCGAAAAACGGCAGCGGTTCTCCATAGCATGGGCATGGTGACAGAGCAATCTGCGGTGTGCCTGTGGCAATATGGTGGGTGTAGCTCAGTTGGTTAGAGCGTCAGGTTGTGGCCCTGAAGGCCGTGGGTTCGAGTCCCATCACTCACCCTTGCAAAGGAAAAAGCACTGTATCATCGGTACAGTGCTTTTTCCTTTTTTCACGATCCGTGCCGGGGCTCGCCTACCTTCTCCATCCGAAAATCCCTGCCGTCACCCCGATCGCCACAAGCAGCGCTGCCGCTGTGTACAGGAAATATCCCGCCACATTGCTCAGATCGAGAAATCCATCCCCCTTCGCGGTGAATGCGCCATAGACCAGCACGGCGGCAAGAAGCACCGCGGCTATGCAGATCCCGCGATATACGTACCTTCTTATTTTCATTCCATCACCTCCTCCTGCTCCGCCGCCATCTTCGCCGCCATTTCCATTGCCAGATACGCCACCTTGTCCTTGTCCGCGAGTCTGTCCTCGTTCGACAGGCTCCGCTTGTCCCACTGCTCCGCAGCCAGGTTGTCGGCGGCGTAGAAGAATTGCAGCACGTCCTTCCCGCGAAACGCCGCCATTGCCGCCACGGATGCACATTCCATATCGACGCAGACGCAGCCCTCTGCCCGCCGCCGCTCCATTTTCGCGCGCGTTTCCCGGTAGAAGGCATCCGTCGTCCAGACCTTACCTACCGTATACGGACAGCCAAGTGTGTCCAGCAGCACCCGAAATGCGTGCAGATACCGCCCATTGACGGCGATTTCCCGGGCAGGCGGCGCATAATGATAGCTCGTCCCCTCATCTCGGATCGCGGCGTTTGGCACGATTACGGAGCAGTCCGCGATCGACGGATCCAGCACCCCGCAGGTTCCGAACACCACGGCGCATTCCGCCCCCATCGCGAACACATCCTCCAGCGCACCCACACACGACGGCGCGCCGACGGTGGTGTTGAACAGCGCAATCTCCTGTCCGCGATAGTTCGTTTTGTATACGGGACTGGTCGAATGCGCGTCCTTGACATGGGAGATCTCCACACCACCGACATCCGCGAGCAGTCTGCCAAAGGTCACATGCGAGAAGCAGGTAACGACCACCTTCGGCATATCCGGAACACGGCGAATCACGTCCTCCGGGTTGATGCAGGCGTTCTTTTCCGGGTCAAATTCACGTATGGGCATATCGTACCTCCGATAATAAGATAGTCTGTCTTATTTACATGGTCACATCCGCGAACTTTGCGCCGATATAGTCCGCAAGCGCGGTGGGAGAGAGCTTCATCTGCTGTCCGCGCATACCGGCACTGACGTAAATCTGGTCGTACAGCGTCGCCGTCTCATCGATGAACGTCGGATATGCCTTTTTCATGCCGACCGGGGAACAGCCGCCGCGGATATAGCCGGTCAATCCGAGCAGCTCCTTCACGTGGATCATCTCCACCTTTTTATTGCCGGACGCCTGCGCGCATTTTTTGAGATCCAGCTCCATGGCGACCGGAATGCAGAACACCACGATCCCCGTCTTGTCCCCGCGCGCCACCAGCGTCTTGAACACCTGATCCGCGTCGATCCCCAGCACGGACGCAATATGCACCCCGCTCAGATCCGATTCATCCACCTCATAGGTAAACGTCTCCAGCGGAATGCCCACCTGTGTCAGGAGCCGTACCGCGTTCGTTTTTCCAGCATTTGCCATCGTATCACCATCCTTTTCTATCCGCCAATAGTATATCACAACACGCGAGAAAATGCAAGACGAGCTTTATCGTCTACATGAAAACAGCATTTACCTTGCAAAAATGCGTTTTTTCTCTTGCCACGTGCATTGCGGTATGCTATAATAAAGGAAAGACTTCATTTGGGAGCGTACAGTGGTATGGATAAACTGAAAGCGCGTCTGCACACCTATTTCATCGACGCAATGGGAGCTATGGCACAGGGGCTTTTCGCCTCGCTTCTCATCGGCACGATTTTCAAGACGATCGGACAATATTGCCACCTTGCCTTTCTCATCGAGCTTGCCGGCATCGCGTCCGGTGCAGCGGGTATGGCCATCGGTGCGGCGATTGCGTATGCCATGAAGGCGCATCCGCTGGTGCTGTACGCGGCATGTGTGGTCGGCAGCGCGGGATACAGCCTCGGCACAACGATCGAGACCGCGGATAAAACCTTTGCGTATACGGCAGGGCCGGCAGGCGCGTTTCTTGCCGTCATCGTCGCCGTGGAGCTTGGGATGCTCGTGTCGAAAAAGACCAAGGTGGATGTGCTCGTGACCCCGGCTGTGGTGATCGGCAGCGGCTACGCAGTGGCACGGCTCGTCTGTCCAGGCATTGCGTACATCATGTATTATCTTGGCGACTTCATCAACACCGCGACCCAGCTGCGCCCGTTTCTTATGGGCATCATCGTATCCGTCGTCGTAGGCGTGATCCTGACCCTGCCCATCTCCTCCGCGGCGATCTGCGCCATGATCGGCATCACGGGGATCGCAGGCGGTGCGGCTACGGTCGGCTGCTGTGCGCAGATGGTGGGTTTTGCCGTCATCAGCTTCCGGGAAAACCGGTGGGGCGGCGTCGTTTCGCAGGGACTGGGCACCTCTATGCTTCAGATGGGCAATATCTGCCGCCATCCGCAGATCTGGATTCCACCGACACTGGCGTCCGCGATCTGTGGTCCGCTTGCCACGATCGTATTCAAGCTGGAATGTACCGGAGTCTCCGCCGGAATGGGCACCTGCGGCATGGTCGGACCGCTCGGCATCCTGACCGACATGGGATCGACGGCGCAGATGTGGGTGGGCACCCTCGTCTGCTGTATTGTGCTGCCGGCGGTGCTGTCGCTGCTCTTCTCGGAAATCATGCGCCGCTTCGGTTGGATCCAGCCGGGCGATATGGCGCTCGAACACTAAGGAAACGCTGATATAACGCTGCTACAAGGAGGGTATTTTCATGTATACACCCGATGAGAAAAACCAAAATATAATAGGCACCGGAGATACGGACACAAAGTCCTCTTCCCCGGTGGATCCGTCGTACAATCCATATCTGGAAGAAAACAAGCCTGCAAATCCCGCAGAGGACACCCGGAAACCGACAGAGAACACGCAGGCTCCCGCCGAGGAAACACCCGCGGAACAGGCGTCGGACACCGCAAAAGCGTCCTCGTGGGAATCGGGCGCAGGGAATGCAGGCGACAAAAAATGCCCGCACTGCGGCGGTATTCTGCGTGACGGCGCGAAATTCTGCATACACTGCGGCAAAGCGCTGCACGATCCACAGTCGACACAGGACAGCTACCGGATCCCCGGCACCGCACAGAACGACAATCCGCCACAGCATCCGTATGGCGCGCCCGTTCCGCCGCAGGATGGCTATCGCCGTACACCGCAATATACGCCGATCGATCCGACCGTACCGGAGAGGTTGTCCGTTCTCGACTATTTTGTGATGTTTATCGTGACAAATATTCCCATCGTCGGACTGATCCTCGCGCTGTTTTGGGGATTTTCGTCCACCACAGGCGTCAATCGAAAGAATTTTGCCCGCGCGATCCTGATCATGCGCGTGATCCAGTACGTGCTGACGCTTTTATACGTTCTCATCGTCGTACTTGTCATGCAGAGCGGCAGCCTCTACGGCGCTTCCCTGTTCTATTGATCCAGAATGCGCAAATCGTCCTCTCCAACGCGGAGAGGGCGTTTTTTGTTCCCGCACTGCATAACACGCGCCCTCCCGGGGAATCCTGCTGTATCTTATAAAGCCCGGAGGTACCCTGTCATGAAAGCCGCTCTTTCCTTTGCGATTGCCGTGCTCTTGTCCGCCGCGCTGTTCGCCGTGCTGCCAATCCACGGAGAGTACGCGGTATATGACGAGACCATTCGGCTCCATGTGCTCGCCAACTCCGACAGCGACGCGGATCAGTCCGTCAAGCTCTCTGTGCGCGATGCTGTGCTGGTCACCGTGGAAGAGCTGCTGCGGGATGTGCCCTCCCGTGACGAGGCAATGACGATTCTTGCCGATAACAGCGACAAAATCCGGGAATGCGCCGCAAAAAGGCTCCGTTCGCTCGGGTATCCGGACACAGTGGCGGTGCAATTCGGCGAGGAGCACTACCCGACGCGCGTATACGACGCCTTTACGCTGCCTGCCGGTGTGTATACGTCGCTGCGTGTGGAGATCGGGGAAGCCGCCGGCCGCAATTGGTGGTGCATTCTCTTCCCTTCCGTATGCGGTCGATTCGCGCGCGGCGAAGATGGTACGGAAGCCATTGTCGAGGATTTTGTCGCCGCCGGATTCACCCCGGAGGAATACCGACTCATCACGGAAAACGACCGCATGCCCTACAAGGTGCGCTTCTGGCTCCTTGAGGAAATCGCGAAATGGTTTGACAAACCGTAAAAATTCACAAATTCTGCTGGAAATTGCGTGCGTGGTATGGTATCTTGTAAGCAAATCCCCCATGCTAAGGAGAAGAACAGATGAAGCTTGCCACCACCACCTGCGATTTTGACGGATACGCCGACGGATACCTGTCCAAGCTGCGCCACGTCGCGGAAGCGGGATTCCGGTATATTGACCTGAGTCTGTATACCGTGGAGCCACACGACGCGCTCCTTCTCTCTGACGATTGGGAGAAGAACCTGGACGCGCTCCAATCCTGTGCCGCGGAGCTTGGACTGACCTTTGTGCAGTGCCATTCGCCAAACACCAATCCGCTCGATCCCGCACAGTTTGACCGTGCCGTTGCGTGGAATCGTCGGTCGATCGAGATCTGCAGCAGGCTCGGTATCCAGAATATGGTCGTCCACTCCGGCTGGGATCCGCAGGCGACCCGCGAGGACTGGTACGTGCGCAACAAGCACTTTTTCATGCAGCTTTTTGACGAGATGGAAAAGTGGAACGTGAACGTGCTGCACGAGAACACCACAAGTGCGAATATGCCCTGGTTCTACCCGAAAACCGGCGCGGAAATGCGTGCATTCTCGGAATATGTGCACCATCCGCTGTTCCATTCGTGCTGGGACACCGGGCACGGCAACGTCGAGGGCGCGCAGTATGGCCAGATACTGGCGATGGGAGACGATCTCCGCGCCGTACACATCAACGACAACCGCGGCGCGCAGGACGAGCATGTGATCCCGTATTTCGGCACCGTGAATATGGACGAGATCCTACACGCCCTCATCGATGTGAGCTTCCGCGGCCCGTTCGTTTTTGAGTCCGGCAGCACCCTCCGCCCAAGCAATTGCTGGCTCGGCGCCAGACACGCGTTTCCCGGCGACACAAGACTTGCGGAACCAACGCTCGCGATGCAGAAATCGCTTGAAAAATTCATGTTTGACGTGGGCGTATACATGCTCACTGCCTACGGTCTGTACGAGGAATGATCCGCCACGGGAAAGCCGGGTCTGTTCGCCACACGATTCGTGAGACGGCGGATCCGGTTTTTCAAAAAAATTACAAATAAGTGAAAAAAGGTGTTGACAAACCGCGGGTGTTGTGGTATAATACTATCGTTCGCCGGAGAGAACTGAAATGTACAATCCGGCAGGCAAAAATGGCGGAATAGCTCAGTTGGCTAGAGCAATCGGTTCATACCCGATAGGTCGTGGGTTCAAGTCCAACTTCCGCTACCACGCATGGCAATCGCTGTGCCAATGAAATGCTGTTTGCAGGGAAATGCTCCGGCCCGTTGGTCAAGAGGCTAAGACACCGCCCTTTCACGGCGGTAACGGGAGTTCGATTCTCCCACGGGTCACCAGGTATCCCTGCAAATTTGCGTTTATGGCCCGTTGGTCAAGAGGCTAAGACACCGCCCTTTCACGGCGGTAACGGGAGTTCGATTCTCCCACGGGTCATTTTCGACAGCAGTACCATCGCGTACTGTTTTTTGTTTCCTGCACATGAACCGTCGCCATCCGCGCTTTGCAAAATCTTTTTTGAAAAATTCCTTGACAAATCCGCCGCGATGTGGTATCATAATACCGCGTACAGCATGCGGGTATGGCGGAATTGGCAGACGCGCTGGATTTAGGATCCTGTGGGCAACCCCCGTGCAGGTTCGACCCCTGTTACCCGCATTCCCCGCACACAACCGGATACCAAACGCAGATGTAGTTCAGTGGTAGAACATCAGCTTCCCAAGCTGAATATGCGGGTTCGATTCCCGTCATCTGCTTTTTTCTGTTCAAAAAACAGCGCCCGGCGTGGATTTTCTCCATACCGGGCGCCGTTTTTATGTAACGATTATCCGCTTATTTTCGTTCCTGCTTTGCCGCCGCGTCCATGAGCTCCTTTGCCAGTGCGACATCCTTCTGGAACCGCTCATCATTCCGCACACCGTTGAACCATTCCCAGCCGCGCGTCGCCGTCATGCCTTCGTACAGATCCTCCGGATCGCGTCCGAACGCGTGAAAATCGGCGCCAAAATCCAGAAGCTCACGCGTACCGTCCGGCAGCTCAATCGCGAATTTGCCCTTGATGAGCTTCGCGTTGCCAAACAGAGCCTCGTGACCGAGCGGGAGAAGCGTGCCGTCCGGAATGTCGATCCATCTGCGGTAGAGGGAGATCCCCTCCTCCAGCATCCGGTACCCTTCCTCCAGCGGCAGCTCCTCCTTTGCCTCGCCTGAAGTGAGGATCGCGCCAAAATAGTGGCACGCGCTGGAGAACAGACGGCTTGCGTAGATCTGCCACCAGCCCTGCGGCACCTCGCCGTCGATTGCCAAAGACCGGAACGCGTCGAGCTTCACCTTGTCCCGTATCCAGATCCGGTACGGATCGAATTCATAGAGCGGATACGAGATCATATGGGCGAAGATATGAAGCGTATTCACCTGACGGCGCAAATGTGCATCCGCGCCGGTGAGCACTGCTACACGCTGTTCCCGTTCAATACTGCCGAACCGCGTGACCCGGATCGGCTCCTCCATGCCGCAGCGGTCGGAGAGGAGGATGAGATCGCCCGAATCCGCCGTCATGCAGTGGAACTTCGACCAGGCAACCATACCGTCCGTGAGATCTATGGCGGTGTAGGTACGCTCCATTCCGGAAAAGAACGGCATGTATCCCTCGCCGACCCCTGTGTACGCCGTCAGCTCATAGGTCACGGTACACGTATCGTCCGCGTAGGGATTGGTGACCGAGAGAATACCGATCCTGGGCGCTAAGATGTAGGTACGCGTCCCGTTGGCATACTCGTACCCACACTGGAACCCGGTCATCGTCACGGTCAGCCGCTTGCAGTCCGCGAAGGTCCCCACGCGCACCGTATATGCACCGATGTCCTCCGTAGTGATCGTCGCATACGCCGGATCGCCCCAATGCATATACTCCCGCGTG
Organism: uncultured Eubacteriales bacterium; assembly: GCA_934433485.1. GTDB lineage: Bacteria > Bacillota > Clostridia > Oscillospirales > CAG-272 > UMGS1696. Next base: position 96,067 of record CAKRZR010000003.1, read on the forward strand.
CGGCTGCCGGGGATTTCCCATTCCTCGTCCCATACGCAGTTGTCATCGGCATTCGAGAGCAGCTCCAAAATACCGTTCATGAGAAGCGCTTCACCGGGTCCTTCGCGGTCACTCTTCCATTCAAACGACCGACGGAAATCGCGGTTCATGCGCGTTTTTCCTTTTTCCTTATAGAGAGAGACAAAATCAAAGAAATTCCACCTGCCGACGGGCAGAGCCATGTTGTTCTCATTCTCCGGGAGCCCGTTCCGGCAGCTCTGGATCCGGCGGAGGACATCGTTGGCGGAGGCGGCATACGCGATCTCAAACGGTGTTTTCGCGAGCTCCTCGGCACGGCGCATGGTCTCCGACTGATCCACCTGGTATCCAGCACCCTGATTGTAATCGCAATACTCATTGCGCGCTTTTGCCATTGTGTCATAGAAATCGTTTGTATCGTACCCAAGTCTGTGGTATTCGCGGCGCATGGTGACGTTCGCCCGTTCCGTGTCCGCGTACGCTACGGTATACGTGCAGAAATGGCAGAGCATCTCCGGATTGTACCCGCCGTCGTAGGACCAGCGGTTCCCGGCAGCGAGGGGTAAAAGTCCCGTTCCGCCGCAGATATGGTATTCCGAGAGCTGGCGCGTATCCGTGAACCCGGCGACGGTGTACTCCTGCCGCACGATGCCCACGCCATCGCGGAGCCATGTCCGCACGCGCGCTTCCCAGTTTTCCTTTTCCCAGAGAGAGCAGCTTTCAAACGTACCGCAAGGCGTTTCCACCGTTTCGCTGTCCGACACATGGGTCAGTCTGGTGCCGGCGGAGCTGTACCATGTTTCTCCGACAGCGAGATCGGGTTTTATGAGGTAGTGGTCGCAGTCCGCCGCCATATTGTGGAGCAGATAGTCCGCTTCTATGCTGACTGAGTTGAGCTGTCCGGTTTCGCTCCAGTTTTCCCGATACACACGCCATACGCCGTCCCGCAGGCAAAGCTCCGTGGTGCCCGCCGTGGTGCGATAGGCTTTGACGCTCTCGTCCTTGTATTTTTCTTCCCGCGATTTTTCCACCTCGAGCGCGGCCTTCGCGTGTGCATGGAACGGATCGTCCACACCGGAAATCGTGATGGCTTTTTCCAGCGCCGCCTTGCCTTCTTCCTCCTTTACATCATCACGTGTGTAAAAGCACATATCCACACCGAGCCAGAAATATGTCTGCGCAAGTGCCCTGGTGTACCCGGCTTTCTCAAGCTCGGGGATCTGTTTTTCCTTGATGTAGGTCCAGAGTCCGCTTCCCCAAAGTTTTTCCCGTTCACGGGCCATCAGCTCCGCGATCACGTCCTCGTTACCGCCTGCGAACGCCGCTTCCCGGATTCTTGTAAACATCGCGTCGTTCTGCTCGCCGGGGAGCCACCACCAACCGCAGATCAGCACATCCGCCATCGCGTGGTATTTGCCTTTCGCGATCTTTTCACCGGATTCCGGCAGCTCCTCGATCATGGCAAGCGCGTCTTTGTAGACAGCCGCAAAGCCATCCTTTTTGTCGAGGTACTGCCATGCCCTGACCTCCTCGACCTTTTTGTGTACACGTTCCAATAAAGTGTCCTGCATCGTTTCGTCCATAGCGCAAAGCTCCTTTCGTATTTTCCGCCGTCCGTCCCAGAGCTGTTTTTTCACCGTCCCGCTTGTCACGCCGAGCAGAGTCGCGATCTCCTCAATGGAGTGGTTCTCGAGATAATACAGCCGGATGATCAGGCGCACCCGCTCCGGCAGGGTGTCGATGGCGGTATGCACGCTCTCCCTTTCGGCTTTTTTCGCGCTGCTCCGCGCCGGATCCACGCCACACGGATCGGCGATGGCATATGCGGCGTTCTCATCGTCCGTGGAGATCTCCCCGGTGTAATAGCGATACCGGGTCAACAGCTGGAGGGCGCAGTTGCGGGCGATCTTGCACGTCCACGCACCGTATTTCGCACCGTCTGCCAGATTGGCGAGCTTGATCCACGCGGTGACAAACGCGTCCTGCGCGGCGTCACGGGCAAGCTCCCGGTTCCGGCAGACGGACAGCGCGGCGTTCACCACGGCAGTCTCCCACCGCAGCACCAGCCGGTCGTAGGCAGAGGTGTCCCCGGCTAACGTGAGCAGCACGAGGTTTTCGTCAGACATCGGGTCAGACAGGTTGTCGGGATAAATCGGTTTCAATTTCGGCTCCTTTCGGATTCGGACGGGATAGAAGGTATGTTTTGTAGCTACACCGGATAGATACAGGGACGCGGGAAAAGGTTGACTTGTTTAGGAATTTTTTTGAAAAGTCGAAGAAAACACTTTTCTTCATTATATAGGAGAATCGTCGGAAAAGCAAGAGCGGATCTGCAATTTTCCCAAAAAGCACCACTTCCGCCGTTGGATGCGCCTGAAATCGTGAAAAAGTGTTTTTTCTCGCCGAAATCCCTTGACGGCGGCGAAAAAATATGCTATACTACAATAAATGCGAAGACCGGGAAGAAGTACCACAGTTTCCGTACCTGCACAGAGAGCCGACGGCTGGTGGAAGTCGGTGAGGAGAAACGGGGAATACATTCCGTGAGCAGCGCACCAAACGGACTTTTGCACATAACGGCGGCAATGGCGGATATGTGCTGTCCCAGTAGGCTGCGACGGGACGTTCCCGTTACAGGACAAGGGCATATGGACGCGCGTTTTTCCTTTATGCGGATTATGCGGAAATCGCTTTGCAGGATTGCTGTGCCCGACGAGGCTGGTCGTTGTGAGACGCCGGCAAAATGAGGTGGTACCACGGTTTATTCCGTCCTCTGTATTTCACTTGAGATATGCGGGGGCTTTTTCTTTTCCCCGCGGGGAGGTCAATATGGTCATTACGGAGCTGCTCGAGAGAAACGCGAAGCTCTATCCAACGGATACTGCACTGGTCGAGGTCAATCCCGCCGTCAAGCCGCAGCCGAATCAGACATGGCGCGAGTACAGTCTGATCGAGACAACACCCGGCGGACGGTATCGTCGGGAAATGACATGGAAGGATTTCGACACAAAGGCGAACCGATTCGCGAATCTGCTGCTCACACGCGGCGTCAAAAAGGGCGATAAGGTCGCGATCCTGCTCATGAACTGCCTCGAATGGCTGCCGATCTATTTCGGGATCCTGAAAACTGGCGCGCTTGCCGTTCCGATGAACTATCGCTATACCGCCGAGGAGATCCGTTACTGCGCCGAGCTTGCCGACGTGGATGTGCTCGTGTTCGGCGAGGAATTTATCTCCCGTGTGGACGCGGTGCGGGAAAAGCTGCCGCGCGTGAAAAACTGGTTCTATGTCGGCGAGGCATGTCCCGATTTCGCGGACAGCTACGACCGGCTCGTGACCTACTGCTCGTCCATCGCGCCCGCTGTGGCACTGGAAGAGGAGGACGACGCGGCGATCTACTTCTCCTCCGGCACGACCGGGTTCCCAAAGGCGATCCTCCACGCGCACAGAGCACTCATCAATTCCTGCCGCACCGAGCAGAACCACCACGGTCAGCAGAAGGACGACGTGTTCCTCTGCATTCCGCCGCTCTACCACACGGGTGCGAAGATGCACTGGTTCGGCTCCCTCCTCTCCGCAGGCAAGGCGGTCATTCTCAAGGGCGTGAAGCCGGAATGGATTCTGCGCACCGTATCGGAGGAGGGCTGCACCATCGTTTGGCTCCTTGTGCCGTGGGCGCAGGACATCCTCGACGCCATAGACCGCGGTGAGATCCGTCTGGAGGATTACAGGCTGTCCCAGTGGCGGCTCATGCACATCGGCGCGCAGCCCGTTCCGCCATCCCTCATCAAGCGCTGGGAGAAGGTCTTCCCGCACCATCAGTACGACACAAACTACGGCCTGTCCGAATCGATCGGCCCCGGCTGCGTGCATCTTGGCGTGGAAAATATCCGCAAGGTCGGCGCGATCGGTGTGCCCGGCTATCTCTGGGAAGCGGACATCGTAAATCCGGACGGCACATCTGTCACCGGAGACACCGTCGGTGAGCTGATCGTCCGCGGACCGGGCGTTATGAAATGCTACTATAAAAATCCGGACGCGACGGCGGACATCCTCAAAAACGGCTGGCTGTACACAGGCGACATGGCGCGGCGCGACGAGGAAGGCTTTATTTACCTCGTAGACCGAAAAAAGGACGTGATCATCACAGGCGGCGAAAACCTGTATCCGGTGCAGATCGAGGACTTCTTACGGCAGAACGACAAGATCAAGGACGTTGCCGTCATCGGACTGCCGGACGACCGGCTTGGCGAAATTGCCGCCGCGATCATCGAGCTCAAGCCCGGTGTGACGGCGACGGAGGACGAGATCAACGCGTTCTGCGCCGATCTGCCTCGGTATAAGAGACCGCGCAAGATTATTTTTGCCGACGTGCCACGCAATCCGACCGGTAAGATTGAGAAGCCGCGGCTGCGCGAAATCTACTGCGGCAAACGGCTCGTCGAAGCGCAGACTACCAAATAACACGCCCGGTTCCGCCGGGTTTGACGAAAGGATACACCCGGATGAAGGACTGCCTATCGCTCTATCGCACGCTCGCGAGAAAGTATCCGCAAACCACGCCGCAGGATGCCGTGAAGCTCGCGTACCAATCCGTCTACGGCTGTGGCCACCTCATCGACAGCGAAAACAGCGCGCGCGTGCGGGAATATCTTGCCAGGGAAAACGCGGATTTTGCCGACAGGGAATGGTTCACGGAGGACATCGGCTGCGGTCACGCAAGGCTCTATCTTGGCGACGCGCCCGTGGAGGCTGTTTTCACGCTGTTTTCGCGCAGCGCCGAACGGGACGCACGTTTTTCCCCCGGTGAAACGGAGCAGAGACTTGCCTTTCATAAACAGCTCGCACTTCTGTCCCGACTGACGGAGGAAGGGTATTTTTCATTCACCGCGGAGGATTTTTCCGCCTATGTCCGCGCATACTGGAAAACGGGACTCCATGCCGTGCATCACAGTGACGCGTATCGGACTGCCTATGCGCCCGCGTATCGGGTCATCCGGCGGGAATACGTCCCCTATCTCCCGGCGATTTTCCAGATGTACCGCACGATCGCGAAAAAGGGACGCGTGCTCGTCGCCATCGACGGTATGGCAGGCAGCGGAAAAAGCGGACTTGCCGCGCTGCTTTCGGATCTTGTCGGTGCGGACGTGGTGCACATGGACGATTTCTTCCTGCCGCCGGAAAAGCGCACCATGGAACGGCTGACTGAGGTAGGCGGCAATGTGGATTACGAACGGTTTTCCGCGGAGGTACTGCCGGCGCTTTGCAGGGATGAATGGATCCCGTTTACCTACCGCATTTACGACTGCGGCGTCAAGGCGCTCCATGGAGAACGGCTCATTGGTATGAGCGAGGTGCGCATCGTGGAAGGCTCCTACGCGCTCCATCCGACCTTCGGTAAATACTACGATTTCGCGATTTTTCTGCACATAACACCGGAGGAGCAGATGCGCCGGATCCTCAAACGCAACGGCAACGTGCTCGGCGAACGGTTCCGCAATGTCTGGATCCCGCGGGAGAACGCTTATTTCCGCGAAAAACGGATTGCCGAACGGTGCCGCTACGTCATCCGCAACCAGGAATAGAAGATTTGCATCCCGTGTCGGTCTGTATTCTCCGGACACGGGATTTTTCTTTCCCAAAACACCGCTCCGACTGGCGCGCACATTTGTACTACTTATATGAAAATCGTAACTTTTTCGTTTTCATCTTGCAATTTCCGCGAAAATCCTGTATAATATATCATATGTAGCTTTCTCCGTATTTCGTACGCGGAGAACACCACCGCCTGTGGGTCTTCACAGGTGGCTTCAGGAGAAAAAACATGTTATCCGCTCTCAAAAATTTTGCGGTGACGTTTGTGATCGCGGCGGTCGTTTTCGGCACCATCGGCTACTTTGCCACCCGATTCGTTACTGCCACGGTCAGCGATATTTTGGACAGTGAAAAAACGGAGCTTGACAATATTCTGTCCGCCGAAACAGAAACGGAATCCGGCGCCACAGGCGATACAACGGAATCCGACACCACCACGCAAACGCCGTCTGCCGAGGTCGACCTACCGGACGGCAAGAGCTTTTCGTTTCTCGTGGTGACCTCCGGATACCGCCCGGAGCTGTTTGGCGATTATCTGCCGACTGCCGACGACCTTGATTCCCTGCGCAATAAAATCGCAAATTACGTTACCGCGTCCGATTCTTTCGGCGTTCTCTCAAAGAAATACCGCGAACGACAGGCGACGACGCTCACCCTGGTCCGCGCGGACAGAGAACGGCAGACGTACACCTACACATACATATCCCCCGAAACGCGCGTCTACACCTCCACGGGCTATCACACCCTGGGCGAGGTATACGATCTCTACGGCTACACGCACCTGGACGACTATGTGACCGCGCTGACCGGGATCACCATCGACTACACGTTCCTGCTCGACGGCTACAATTTCGATGAATTTCTCACGCTTCTGGGCACGGTTTATGTCAACAACCCGAAGGACATCTACTCCGACAGCGTCTACCACACGACCCGCTCCGGCTATTCCGTGGAACACCTGAACGAAAACGGCGAGAAGGTCACGGATCAGTTTTCCAATCATCTGGTGCTCTCCGCCGGGAATATCGAGTACAACGCGTATTCCGCGCACATCATGAACACACTGAAGGAACGCTCCTCCGCGGATATCGAAGCCAAGAGCAAGTTCACCGTGGAGCTTGTGAAAGCCTACCTCACAAAATTGGCGGAAATGGACAAGGAAACCTTCCGCACAACGATGCACGCGCTGCTCGTGCTGTCCGACGCGCAGTCCGCAACCAAAACCTGGAACGCGGACGGCACCGTCTCCGAGGAACCTGCCACGCCGATTCTGGAGTCGAATTTCACGGAGGCGCAGGTGGACGACGTTTATGAGATGATCCATGCGGCGACGCGGTTTTCCGCGGACACCATCGCCTATCCCGGCAACTATGTCGCGGAAACAGACGCCCACGACGCTTATTTCGACCCGAGCATTCGCGATGCCGTCAAGCAGTTCCTGCCATACCGCTTCACGGAGCAAAAGTAACCCGACGCCCAATACAATTCCCATATATTTCCTATACGAAAGGACATTACACATATGAGCAATCGGATGCCAAACGCTGAAAAGACGATGGACAAGATCGTCGCGTTATGCAAGAACAGAGGCTTTATCTACGCCGGCAGCGAGATTTACGGCGGTCTCTCCAATTCCTGGGACTACGGCCCGCTGGGTGTGGAATTCAAGAACAACGTCAAAAAGGCGTGGTGGAAGAAGTTCGTCACCGAATGCAAATACAATGTAGGACTCGATTCCGCGATCATCATGAACCCGCAGACCTGGGTCGCTTCCGGTCACCTCGGCGGCTTCTCCGATCCGCTCATGGACTGCAAGGTCTGCAAGAGCCGTCACAGAGCTGACAAGCTCATTGAAGACTACGCGTTCCAGAACCATCTGGACGTCAACCCGGCTGGCTGGTCGGACGACGAAATGAGCGCATACATCAAAGAGAACCACATCGTATGCCCGGACTGCGGCAGCGCGGACTTCACCCCGATCCGCAAATTCAACCTGATGTTCAAGACCTTCATCGGCGTAACGGAGGACTCCGCGAATACGGTATATCTCCGCCCGGAAACCGCACAGGGTATTTTCGTCAACTTCAAAAACGTCGCTCGTTCCTCCCGGAAAAAGATGCCGTTCGGCGTTGGTCAGATCGGCAAGTCCTTCCGTAACGAGATCACACCCGGCAACTTCGTGTTCCGTACCCGTGAATTTGAACAGATGGAGCTGGAGTTCTTCTGCAAGCCCGGCACCGACCTCGAGTGGTTCACCTACTGGCGCAACTATTGTGCCCAGTTCCTCTACAACCTCGGTCTCCAGGAAGAAAACGTGCGTCTGCGCGACCATTCTCCGGAGGAACTCTGCTTCTACTCCAAGGGCACAACGGACATCGAGTTCTTGTTCCCGTTCGGCTGGGGCGAGCTTTGGGGCATTGCGGACCGCACCGACTACGACCTGACCCAGCACCAAACCGTCTCCGGCGAATCGATGGAATATTTCGATCCCGAAACGAACGAAAAGTATATCCCGTACGTGGTCGAACCGTCCCTCGGCGCGGATCGTGTGGCGCTTGCTTTCCTCGTGGACGCGTATGATGAAGAAGTCGTCGATCCGGAAAAGAACGATACCCGCGTGGTGCTTCATCTTCATCCGGCCCTCGCTCCGGTCAAGGCCGCCGTCCTTCCGCTGTCGAAAAAGCTCTCCGCCGAAGCGGATGAAAAGCTGTACACGGATCTCTGCAAGCACTTCAACGTGGAATTTGACGACGCCGGCTCCATCGGCAAGCGGTACCGCCGTCAGGATGAGATCGGCACGCCGTTCTGCATCACGTACGACTTTGACTCTCAGAACGACGGCTGCGTGACCGTTCGCGAAAGAGACTCCATGGAACAGGTGCGCATGCCCATTTCCGAGGTGGCTGCGTACATCGAAAAGCACCTGGAATTTTAATGGATTTTCGTGCATAGGATCGGTACAGGTACTGTATCGATCCGGCACCGGTTTTAGCAGATGGAAGGCAAGGAGAACGGTATGTTATACACCATTCAAACTCCCAAATCGAAAGCAGTCGTATCCACATACGGCGGCGAAATGCACAGCTATTCCCACATGGACGCGGACGGAGAAAACGCCTATCTCTGGAGCGGCGACCGTCGCTTCTGGGATGAACACGCACCGGTTCTGTTCCCCGTTGTCTGCACGCCAAAGGATATGAAAATGGCGCACGACGGCGTGGAATACCCGATGATGAAGCACGGCTTTGCATCCACAAGTGAATTTACCCCCGTTTTGCAGACGCCGGATACCGTTGCCTTCGCCTTGGAGGAAAGCGCGGATTCTCTCGCCATGTTCCCGTTCCGTTTCCGGCTGGAAAACCGCTATACCGTCACCGACACCGGCTTTTCCGCTGCGTTCACCGTGACAAATCGCGACAGCCGTCCCATGACGTACTGCATCGGCGGTCATCCAGGTTTTCGTCTGCCCCTGTACGCCGGCGATCGCTTTTCCGACTACGATCTCGTATTCACGGACGCGACCGGCGCGTATGTCACCGGCACCGCGAACGGTCTGATGGATCCGGCTCTGCCGCACCTCGACAAGATCCGCGACAATGTACTCCATCTGTCGTACGAAACCTTTGGCGGCGACACGCTGATCATCCAGAATCTGCCCGTCAAGCAGGTGCGTCTTGTCAACCGGTACACCGGTCGCGGGATCCTCTTTACCTTTGACGGTCTGGAGGTGCTCGGTCTGTGGACAATGTCCGACGAACGCTCTCCGTTTGTCTGCCTGGAGCCCTGGAACGGACTGCCCGCCTCCTCCGATGAAACCACCGACGCCAGAAGCAAAAAGTACGCCCGCACGCTCACGCCCGGCAGCTCGCACACCGTGAACTACTCCGTCAACGTGATCCCGGGAACAAAATAAGACACGGTAAAACAAAGGGAAGACTTTCCCACGGGAAGAAGATCCCGTAGAGTGAGTCTTCCCTATTTTTTCGAATCACGAGGAGACACACGTGAATCTTTGCAATCTCACCGAAGTCCGCGCACTGCTGGATCGCTACGGACTCGCACCGAAAAAGGGCTTCGGACAGAACTTTCTCATCCGCTCCGCCGTTCCGATGGAAATATCCGCCTCCGCACACCGTCTCGCGCCATCGGACAAGCCCGCCGGGGTGCTGGAAATCGGACCCGGCGTCGGCGCGCTCACACAATATCTCAGTATGGATTTCGACCGCGTGGTCTGCGTGGAGATCGACCATGGCCTGATCCCGCTGCTTGGCGAGGTTTTCGGCGATACCGACAATGTGACCATCGTGGAAGCGGACTTCATGCAGCTCGATCTGCCAGCGTTTCTGGACGAATATTTCGGCGATCTTCTCGCATCCGGCGGCACGGTCAGCATCTGCGCGAACCTACCGTATTATATCACAACCCCGGTTCTGATGAAGATCCTTGAAAGCTGGAACCCGCTAGATCCGGTGCCGCTGTCCGGGATCACGATTATGATCCAGCTCGAGGTAGCAAGGCGGATCTGCGCCGCGGAAACGGACAAAGAGTACGGCGCGATCACGGCGGCGGTCGGACTCAAGGCGGAGGCGCACAAGGTATTCGACGTATCCGCAGGAAATTTCTATCCGGTGCCGAAGGTGGATTCCGCGGTCTGCGCCATCGTGCCGCACGGCGGGATCCGCACCGTGTACCCCGCTCTGCCGGACGATCCCGTTTTTGCCGCCAATTTTGCGAAAACGGTCCCGGAGGTGATCGGACTGGCGTTCGGTCAGCGGCGCAAAACCCTCACCAATTCGCTCTCGGCACGATTTCCCAAGGACAAAACAGCCGCCGCGCTGCGGGAAATGGGACTGCGTGAGGACATCCGCGGGGAAAAGCTCTCCGCCGCCGATTTCTGTACGTTGACGGCGCAGCTTCTAAAGGAGGAATGACCCATGCTACAGCTTGTCCGACTGTCGCCGGCATACCGCGCGCAGCTCAACGAATTGATGGACGAATGGATCCTGGAGGGTACGGAAAATATCGTGCCATGGGCGATCTGCAAGAACGACTACCACGATTTTGACGCGTATCTTGCCGATCTGGAAATCAAAGAGCCGCGGGACGGGAAAGTACCCGACACGACCTGCTTCTGTCTCGATACCGAAACGAACCGCTTTGTCGGTGCCGTCAATATCCGCCACTACCTGAACGATTATCTCATGCGCTGCGGCGGACACATCGGCGACGGCATCCGTCCCAGCATGCGCGGGAAAGGACTCGGCGCCAAAATGCTCGCGCTTGCCCTCGACGAATGCCGCAAAATGGGGCTCGAACGGGTACTGATGGTATGCGACGCGGAAAACCATGCCTCCGCACGTACGATCCAGAAAAACGGCGGGATTCTGGAAAACCGAACCGTCGAGAAAGGCTGTGAAATCGAGCGGTACTGGATCGACCTCACAAGCAGTGACCGTGAAATCGTATCGTTTACGAATTTCTACGCTTCCATGGATGACGACGCGTTGGCCGCACTCGGAAAAGCGTCGTCGTATCTTCTCGAGCATCCAAACGCCGATTTCATGATTCCCGCGGAAACCTACCGGATCACCTCACCTCTGGCGCGGGAGGCAATGGCGCATGTGCTCTCCGGCGATTGGGGCGAGAATCCACAGAAGGTCATGTTCAACCCGCACTATCGCTACGACAGCGGCTTTTCCCTTGCCGGACAGCACGGAACTGCCGTCTACGCCGATCGCGCGACGTTTCTGGTAGACGGATTCATGGAGCCCGTGACCATCGCGGACTGTACAGACGTAACGCTGCGCGGACTTACGATCGATCATCTGCGTAAGCCGTACGCGTTTGGCACGGTGGCGTCGCTTTCAGAGTCCTTGAACGGTTGGCGCGACTGCGTGATCCGCCTGGACGACGCGTGTCCCATCACGGAAAATTCCCCGATCCGTCTGCGCTACGGCTTTTTCGACCCGGAGACGTGCGCCAACCGTTACGCAAATGCCGAGCCGCCGGTGTACATAGATGCGCACCATATCAGGACTCGCGTGCAGGGCGACTGTGTCCGTCTCGGCGACGCGTTCTGCACCGTCCACACATTCCACGCGCGACCGGGTATTCTCATCGAACGCGCGAAAAACGTGCGTCTCGTAGATGTGACGATCCACAGCCAGCCGGGTATGGGCATCGTCGGGAACCGCAGTGAGGACGTGGTGATCGAAAGGCTGTCCGTCGTGCCGTCAAGGGGACAGTATTGGTCGTCGAACACGGACGCCACACACTTCACCGCGATGAAGGGACTGCTGCGCTTCTCGCACTGCCGCTTCTCCCACCACGGCGACGACGCGACCAATGTCCACGGATATTACCAGGCGGTTGTAGGCGTCTGCGGCGGCAACACCTATCTGACGCAGGAGAAAACGCCCGATGGAACGCACGCGCAAACCCTTGACTATCCCGATATCGGCGACACCGTGGAGGTTTCGCGCATCGATTCCATGGAAGTCGTGGATACGCTGACTGTTGTGGGCTGCACGTCTCTGCCTGACGCGTGGATGTGCCGCGTCACCTTTGACCATGCGCTGCCGGAGGATACAGATGGACTGATCCTCGCCGATGTAACGAGACTGCCGCGGGTAGAATTTGTGGACTGCGACGTTTCCCACCATTTCGCGCGGAGCGTACTGCTCAAAAACCGCGATTCCCTGGTCGAGAACTGCACGTTCCATCGCGTGCAGGGACCCGCTGTGGTCGCCGCTGCCGAAGCATACTGGTACGAGGGCGTGTGCCCGGCGAATCTTACGGTACGCGGTTGTCGGATCACGGACTGCGGCATGTGGGGCGAGGCTGCCGGGATCGTTGTGAAAGCGGACTGCGATCATCCCGCCGGACAGACCATCCGCAACGTATCAATCACGGACAACGAAATCTCCGCCGATGCTGCGCATGGGATTTTTGTGCGCAATACAGATGGCGTGATGATTCGCGGCAACCGGATCCATGTTCAGGACGCGCCGGTTGTGATCGAGAGCTGCACACACGTGACCGCGGAATAAATCCGCCGCATAGGACATAGGAGGACAACCGATGATCTACCTGCGCCGCTTTACGATCCCCAGCCGATCCCGTGAGGAAGCGCGCCTGTACTGCAACGACTACCCGTTCGGCGTTTTCCCGCGCATTGGCCTGCACACGATCGATTTTTCCGACGTGACCGTATTCTGCGGCGGCAACGGCACCGGAAAAACGACACTGCTCAACGTGATTGCCGAAACCCTCCGTCTGCCGCGGCTTGGTCTGTTCAACACAAGCGAAGCATTCGGCAGCTATGTACAAATGTGCGACGCAGAGGTGCACCGCGACCGGATCCCGGCTGGCAGCGCCATGTTCACGAGTGACGATGTGTTTGCGGAAATTCTGAACCGGCGTGTCGTGAACCGCGATATCGGCGAAAAGCGCGCGGTCTCCGCGAACGAATACGACAGAGAAAAAGCGGCGGATCAGGCGGGGGATCTCGTGCAGTTCCGCTCCATGGCGGATTACGACGCGCTTGACAGACGCGTACGAGCGAGACGAAAATCCCGCAGCCAGTACGTAGCCGAGGACGCCGGTACTTATCGCCCTGTGGACTCCAACGGTCAGCACGCGCTTGTCTTTTATAAAGAGCATTTCTCCGAAAACGCGCTATACCTCCTCGACGAGCCGGAAAACAGTCTCTCCCCGGTATATCAGGCAGAGCTTGCGAACTGGATCACGGATTGCGCGCGCTTTTTCGGCTGTCAGTTCGTGATCGCGACGCACAGTCCGTTCTTCATCTCCCTGCCGCACGCCGCCGTGTACGATTTTGACACGTATCCTGTAGAGGTGCGCCCCTGGTGGGAGAATCGAAATATGCAGACCTACTACGCGCTGTTCCGAGACAACAGAGAGCATTTTGAGGGGATAAGCGAATAAGCAAAAAGCGTGGCATTCCATTTGAGCCACGCTTTTCTTCTATGATAACGTATCACAAAAAGCCGATGCACTCACAGCGGAGTACACCGGCTTTTGTTATGCGAGTTTACGCGATCTTGTCACGTATCTCTCGCGTTACGCAACTCTCGCGATTATTCGTACAGCTTGCCGTACTTGGTGAGCCGTTCGAACTTCGCCTTTGCGTTTTCGGCAGCTTCCTCGAAGAGCTTTGCAGCGCGTTCCGGATTTGCCTGTGCGAGACGGTTGTAACGGTTCTCGTTCTTGATGAAGTCGATGTAGTTAGCGGTCGGCTCCTTGCAGTCGAGGATGAAGGGATTCTTGCCCTCGGCCTTGAGTGCCGGATTGAACCGGAACATCTGCCAGTAACCAGCCTCAACCGCCTTCTTCATCTCAAGCTGGCAGTTTGCCATGGTACCCTTGATGCCGTGCATTTCGCAGGGTGCGTAGCCGATGACGATGGACGGGCCGTGATAAGCTTCCGCTTCCGTCAGAGCCTTCAGGAGCTGGTTCATGTCCGCGCCCATAGCGACCTGTGCCACGTAAACGTAGCCGTAGGACATTGCGATTTCCGCAAGGTTCTTCTTGCCGATCGCCTTGCCTGCCGCCGCGAACTGTGCGACCTGACCGATGTTGGAGGCCTTGGAAGCCTGTCCGCCGGTGTTGGAATATACCTCGGTGTCGAAGACCATGATGTTGACGTCCTCACCGGAAGCGATGACGTGGTCCAGACCGCCGAAGCCGATGTCGTATGCCCAGCCGTCGCCGCCGAAGATCCAGATGGACTTCTTTGCGAGGTAGGTCTTTTCTGCAAGCACCTCGGGAGCGATCGGACATCCGGCTGCTGCTGCCTTTTCAAGCTCCGGAATCAGAGCCTTGGTAGCGGCGTCGTTTGCCTTACCGTCATCCTTGGTGTCGAGATATGCCTTAGCGGCTGCCTTGAAGGAATCGGACGCCTTATCGGAGGCTGCCATTTCCTCGATCTTTGCGATCATGCGGTTGCGGATCGTCTTCTGACCGAGATAGATACCGAGACCATGCTCCGCGTTGTCCTCGAACAGGGAGTTTGCCCATGCCGGACCGTGACCGGATTCGTTGTTAACGGTGTACGGCGTTGCCGGAGCGGAACCACCCCAAATGGAGGAACAGCCGGTAGCGTTGGAGATGTACATTCTTTCGCCGAAGAGCTGTGTGATCAGGCGCGCGTAAGAGGTTTCGGCACAGCCTGCGCAGGAACCGGAGAACTCAAGCAGCGGCTGCTTGAACTGGCTGCCCTTAACGGTGTTGTTGATCAGTTCCGGCTTCTCTGAAACGTTTGCTACCGCGTAATCGAACGGAGCCTGCTGATCTTCCTGGGTTTCCTGGAGAACCATACGGATCGCTTTCTTGTCGGTGCCGTCCTTTTCCGCCTTTGCGGTGACAGGGCAAGCCTTGACACAGAGGGTACAACCCATACAGTCGAGCGGAGAAACTGCCATAGAGAACTTGTAGTTCGTCTTTACGACCG
This sequence comes from uncultured Eubacteriales bacterium, assembly GCA_934433485.1. Taxonomy (GTDB): domain Bacteria; phylum Bacillota; class Clostridia; order Oscillospirales; family CAG-272; genus UMGS1696. The sequence goes on from CAKRZR010000003.1 coordinate 111,152, forward strand.
GCTTGGCGGTGAACTTGGTGGCAGCGGGCGCCTTGGCGGCTTCTTCCTCGGTCATTGCGAACGGACGGATCGCTGCATGCGGGCACACGAATGCGCAGTTGTTGCACTGGATGCAGTTTTCCGGAATCCATTCCGGCACGTATACAGCGACACCGCGCTTTTCAGCGGCAGCGGCACCCTGCGGGAACGTACCGTCTACGTAGTCGGAGAACGCGGATACAGGGAGCTTATCGCCTGCCATAGCGTCTACGGGATCTACGATGGTGTTGACAAACTTGACGAGATCGGCTCTCTTACCGGTAAATTCCGCCTTCGGAGCGTCCTCACCGGCGTTCTTCCATGCTTCCGGAATGTCGATCTTCACAGCGGCGTCCGCACCTGCGTCGATGGCGGCATAGTTGAGGTCAACCATAGCCTGACCCTTCTTGATGTAGGACTTGTACGCCATCTTCTTCATGTATTCAATGGCTTCGTCCTTCGGCAGGATGTTGGCGAGTGCGAAGAACGCGGACTGGAGAACGGTATTCTTAACCTTCGCGTTGCCGATCTGCTTGGTAGCGATGGTGGTCGCATTGATGGTGTAGAAGTTTACGTTGTTGTTCGCAAGGTAAGACTTCACGTGGTTCGGCAGATGTTCTTCCAGTGCAGCCATATCCCAGGAGCAGTCGAGAAGGAACGTGCCGCCCGGCTTGATGTCGCTGACCATGTCGTACTTATGGAGGTAGGACTGGTTGTGGCAGGCAACGAAGTCGGCCTTATTGATGTAGTACGGGCTCTTGATGGGCTTGTCACCGAAACGCAGGTGGGAGATGGTGATACCGCCGGTCTTCTTGGAGTCGTACTGGAAGTATGCCTGGATGTACTTATCGGTATGGTCGCCGATGATCTTGATGGAGTTCTTGTTCGCGCCAACGGTACCGTCACCGCCGAGACCCCAGAACTTGCAGGCGATGGTGCCCTTTGCAGCGGTATCCGGAGCCGGATGCTCGACCAGAGAATGACCGGTCACGTCGTCCACGATGCCGATGGTGAAGCCGTTCTTCGGAGCTTCGTCCGCAAGGTTTTCGTATACGGCGAAGATGGACTGCGGCGGGGTATCCTTGGAGCCGAGACCGTAACGGCCGCCGACCACCTTAATATCGGTTCTGCCGGTGTTGGACAGAGCGGTAACCACGTCGAGGTACAACGGTTCGCCAAGTGCGCCGGGTTCCTTGGTTCTGTCGAGAACAGCGATCTTCTTGCAGGTTGCCGGAATGGCCTCGGAGAGCTTTTCCGCAACGAACGGGCGGTACAGACGGACCTTGACAAGACCGACCTTTTCGCCCTGTGCCAGCATGTAGTCGATGACTTCCTCAGCCACGTCACATACGGAACCCATAGCCACGATCACGCGCTCAGCATCCGGTGCGCCATAATAGTTGAACAGCTTGTAATCGGTGCCGATCTTGGCGTTGACCTTGTCCATGTATTCTTCCACGATGGACGGGAACGCATCATAGTAGCGGTTGCAGGCTTCTCTGTGCTGGAAGAAGATGTCGCCGTTTTCCGCGGAGCCGCGCAGTACGGGATGCTCCGGGTTGAGGGAACGGGCACGGAACGCGGCGATGGCGTCGCGGTCTACCATGCTCTTCAGATCGTCATAATCCCAAACTTCGATCTTCTGGATCTCGTGAGAGGTACGGAAGCCGTCAAAGAAGTTGAGCACCGGAACGCGGCCCTTGATGGTAGCGAGATGTGCTACGGCGCCGAGGTCCATAACTTCCTGCGGGTTCGATTCCGCCATCATCGCGAAACCGGTCTGACGGCAGGCGTACACGTCGGAGTGATCGCCGAAAATGTTCAGTGCGTGAGAAGCAACGCAGCGCGCGGATACGTGGATCACGCACGGGAGCAGCTCACCGGCGATTTTATACATATTGGGGATCATCAGAAGAAGACCCTGCGATGCGGTGTAGGTAGTCGTCAGCGCACCTGCTGCGAGAGAACCGTGAACGGCACCGGCAGCACCTGCTTCAGACTGCATTTCGATCACCTTAACGGTGTCTCCCATGATGTTCTTCAGACCGCCGGCAGACCAGGTATCGGTCACGTCAGCCATGACAGAAGACGGGGTGATGGGGTAGATGGCGGCAACTTCCGTAAACGCATACGACGCATGCGCGGCAGCTGTGTTACCATCCATGGACAGTTTTTTTCTTGCCATGTGATAATATCCTCCATATATAGAATAAACTGTTTCAGGTAAAAAGTATCGGGCAGTCCCGTCTTCGGAGATACTCTTGCGATCTCAGGAGATAGTGATGCCACCATACCCATACGTTCTATATTATAGCGCAAAACGCGTCGAATGTAAATACTTATTTGCAAACCGAACGTAAATTTTTCGCGACAAATGGCGGTTTTTTCGGAATCTGCTCCCCGTGCTCCCGATCACTCCCACAAATTCCGTTGACATTTCCGTTCCGGTGTAGTATAGTGGGGGTCTTTGTGCACTGTTCGCCACTCTCGCCGCCTGGGACAAAACGAAAAGCACCGCGGCGTCCCGCTGGTTCGGGCTCGCGCAACACCGTGGTGCTTTGTAGGGATTATTCTGCCGTGTCCATATAGGTGGAGATAAGCTTGTCCAGCTCGGACTGTGCTTTCGGCATGGCGGCGGCTACTGTAGAGGCGATATTGCCGTTTTCCGCGATCACACCGCGCATGATGGTGCCGACGGAACCGATGCTGTAATTGTACACGTAGCCAAAATCGGTGATGGATGTGTCGTGGATGAGATCGATCATCTGCGCAGACACGTCGTCGCGTGCGTACTGCCGCTTCAGCGCCACCTCATAATACGCGGGCATGACGGTGCGGTACGTTTCCGCACACAGTGCCTCCAGAACCGCGCAGACCTCGTCGCGATTCTGACATGTGGTTGGCAGGAAATACACGGACGCCGTGTCGTGTACAAGGGAGCGGTATTCCGGCTGGGATTCGTCGTACTTCGGATAGGGGATGATTCCGTAGCCGCTTTCCATATCGCGCAGATCCTCACAGATCTTGAACCAGTGCGGCATAAAAAGTATGGTGTCCGCAGAGAAATCCTCCACGAACCGAGTACCGTTGAAAGCACCGCCCGCGTCCTTTTCGATATACACCCCGTTGCCGGAATTCCAGTAGAAATCACAGAGCCGCTGCACGATGGAGTAGTTCTGCTCATTCTCCAGCACCAGATACGGCAGACCCTTTTCGTTGCGATCCGCTACGGTAAAGCCGCAGCCATACGCAAAATAGTCACAGTGCGAAACGGTGGTAGTGTCCGTACCGAACTGATCGCCGACGTTCACCTTACCGTCGCCGTTTTTGTCCACATATCCCGCCTCACTCAGCTCCCGCAGCTTGTCTACCGTCCATTTTCCCTCCAGAACAAGATCATATAGCTCCGCCGGATCGCCGAACAGATTCGCGTACAGTTTCTGGTTGAAGAACGTCGCCGCCGTCACGCGCAGGGCATTTAAGCAGATATCTCCCATGAGATAAAACCGCTTCTGGTCGCCGATCTGTAAAATGTCCATGTATTCGCTGTTCCACCACGGCTTGTCAAGATCGATGTACGGCGCGTCCATAATGTCCATGACAAGATTGTCCAGACAGAGCGCCACAGACGAAAACTGGTTCCAGGAGAACAGAGAATAGTCGTCCACACCGGCGATGATGGAGCTTTTTTCCGCCGCCGGGAACGCGTCTGCCGTACCGGTGCCCTCCGGATGATAGGCAAACGTACAGTTCAGCCGGTCGGCAACGGAGAGATTCCGGGAATACACCGCGTCCGATACGCCTTCGCCGGTCAGCTCCTCCGCGAACACCTCGATGGTATCCGCCGGACAGCCGCGATAGAGAATCGAGATGGTCGCGCCGCCGAGATCAAGATCGTCCGGCAGGGAATCTTTGGTATGCGCGCGGTCTGTTTCGGGTACGTCCGTTTCCGTGATGGTCGTTTCCGTTCCGCTGTTTGTTTCTGTGGTTGTGTCGTTGTCGCCGGTGGGGGCAGTGGATGCACATCCGGTAAGAAGGAGTGCAAGGATTCCGGCAAAAATGCGATTGTGCAGGGATTTCATTGTGGTACTCCTTTCTGTACTGCAATAATTGTTTTATATCCGATTCGCCGGGGTAAAGTGCGCAGCCTGTTCGATGGTCAGTGCGGCGCGGGTAGACGCGATCACCTGCTCGTTTGTCATCGCGCACGGTTTTCCCGCAATGCCGTCAAAGAAAGCGGCGAATACGTCTACGGCAGGCGCGTCGGCACAGTCGATCCGACAGGGTGCTTTGTCCGTTTTGTGCACGACTGTGATCGCAGTGTCGTGATGGTTCACCTCGACCATGCCGTCCGTACCCCAGAAATCGAATCGCCAGTATGAGGGCAGCGCATATCCCATACCGTCCGGCGCGGAATACGACGCGTCTCCGGTGACGGTGCAGCCGTTCGTGAGCTGATAGATAAACTGCGCGGTGTCGCCGAAAGCGGGCGCGTTCCTGGCAAAGGCGTTTCTCTCCACAGCAAAAAGCGCGCGGGCAAACGGCAGTCCGGTGACGTAGGTCACAAAATCGATGCCGTGGATGGCGAGGTCGTTGATGGTGCCGCCCTGTTTTGCGGGATCGAACATCCAGCTCGGACGCGTCTCCAGAAGCAGCGGATGCTGTCCTGTGAAATTGACGGCGTAAATCTCCCCGATCTCGCCGGAAGTGAGAATCTCCCGCAACCGTGCGGCAAACGGCAGCTCCCGCAACGTCAGCCACAGACCGATCCTGCGTGCCTTTGCTATGGCAAGCGTCTCAATCTCGTTCAATTCTGCAAGCGAGGTACACAATGGCTTATCGGCGATCACATGGCACCCGGCGCGCAGTGCTTCGATGACACGACTGCCGCGCAGGTCAAAGCGGTCGCAGACGACAACGACGTCGGGGGATGTTTCCGCCAGCATCGCGGCATAGGAATCGTGCGTCACCGGGATCCCATCGACACGAAGCGCGTCGCACGTCTCCGGATCCTCCTCACAGACGCCGCATATGGTATAGCGAGCATCCGCCGTGATTCTCCGATACGCCATTTTCCCATGCGCATGCCGGAATCCGACAAAGGCAATTTTCATTTTCCACTCTCTTATATGGTTGGATTTGCCTCTATCATACTATATTCTTCATAAAAAAGCAAGCGAAAAACCAAAAATCGCACCGCATTTCGTATGAAAAGCAGTGCGATTTTTCAGAGATGTGCTGAATCAATCGAGATTTCGCGTTATCAGATCAGCCGAAGTACTTGCGCGCGGCGACGAACATGCCCATATCATAGTTGCCGGGCACGTTCTGGTACAGTCCCGCGTTGTACCGCTCGGAGTGACCCATCTTGCCGAATACTCTGCCATCCGGAGAGGTGATGCCCTCGATGGCAAGGAGCGATCCATTCGGGTTGTAGTCGATGTCCATCGTCGCGTTTCCGTCCGGATCCACGTACTGTGTGGCAATCTGACCGTTTGCGACAAGGCTGTCGAGTACCGACTGCGGCGCGATGAAGCGTCCCTCGCCGTGGGAAATGGCGACATTGTAGATCTCGCCGACCTGTGTTTCCGCCAGCCACGGGGATCTCGTGGACGCGATCCGCGTGCGTACCAGGCGGGACTGGTGGCGTCCGATCTCGTTGAAAGTCAGCGTCGGGCAGTTCTCGTCCGTGTCGACGATCTCACCGTACGGTACCAGTCCGAGCTTGACGATCGCCTGGAACCCGTTGCAGATACCGCACATCAGACCCATGCGATGCTTCAGCAGCTCGTTGGTCCGTTCGCAAATGATGCCGTTGCGGAAGAACGCCGTGATGAATTTGCCGCTGCCGTCCGGTTCGTCGCCGCCGGAGAAGCCACCCGGGATAAAGACGATCTGGCTCTGGGGCAGTTTTTCCGCAAACGCCGCCACGGACGCGCTGACCGCCTCGCTTGTCAGATTGCGGACCACCATGATCTCCGGTGCCAGTCCCGCTCTCTCCAGCGCTTTTGCCGTGTCGTATTCGCAGTTCGTGCCGGGGAACACCGGAATCAGTACGCGCGGACGGGCGAACTTCTCCGTCGTGCGGACTGTCGTATACCGTGGCGCGGAGAGGGTCGGGACCGTGTTGTCCGTGCGTGCCACGTTTGCCTTTGTCGGATAGACGCTCTCCAGCCGATCCGCGTACGCCTTATACAGCTCCGCGAGGGATACCGTCTCACCCGCGTAGGACATCGCGTATTCGGCGGTGGTTTTGCCGAGGAAAAGCGCGCCTGCTGGAGCTGTGTCGTCCGCCATTTCCATGACAAAGGAGCCATACGTGTAGCCGAACAGCGTCTTTTTGTCCACATCCGCGAACGCAAGGCCGATCCGGTTGCCGAACGCCATCTTCATGACCGCCTCCGCGACACCGCCGAAGCCCGGTGTGTAAAGCGCGGAGACCTTGCCAGCGACCACAAGAGCGTGTACGGTATCAAAGAGCGCGCGCAGAGAGTCCGCGTCCGGAAGTCCGTTCTTCCCATAGTTCGGGCGCAGGATGTATACGTTCGCGTTCGGATGCTTAAACTCCGGTGTGACCACGGAGGTGATCTTATCGGTCGTCACGGCAAAGGAAACGAGCGTTGGCGGTACGTCGAGCTGCTCAAAACTGCCGGACATGGAGTCCTTACCGCCGATCGCAGCCGCCCCCATTGCCATCTGCGCGTCCAGAGCGCCAAGCAACGCGGACAGCGGCTGTCCCCAGCGCTTACCGTCGTGACCGGGCTTTTCAAAGTATTCCTGGAACGTCAGATACACGTCTTCATATGACGCGCCGGCGGCAATCAGCTTCGAGAGCGATTCGATGACCGCGAGATACGCGCCGTGGTAGGGGGATTTTTCCGCGATGTACGGATTGTAGCCCCACGCCATGTACGATACGGTATCGGTGTCCCCATGCTCCGTGGAGATCTTGTGGATCATCGCCTGCACCGGTGTGTCCTGGTATTTTCCGCCAAACGGCATCACAACGGTACCCGCGCCGATGGTGGAGTCAAACCGCTCCGACAAGCCGCGGCGGGAGCATACATTGAGATCGGACGCGAGCGCACGCATACCGGAGCCAAAATCCGCGGGGATCGCCTTATCAAACGGCTTCGGGCACTCCGGCGTGATGGAAATGTGCTTTTCCGCGCCGTTGGAAGAAAGAAACGCGCGCGATACATCCACAATGGTCTTGCCGCGCCACGTCATCACAAGACGAGGCTCCGCCGTAACGGTCGCCACAACAGTCGCTTCGAGATTTTCGCTTTCGGCAAGGGCGCAGAACCGCTCCACATCCTCCGGCGCCACCACGACCGCCATTCTCTCCTGCGATTCACTGATGGCAAGCTCCGTGCCGTCCAGACCGTCGTACTTTTTCGGCACCCGGTCGAGGTCAATCTTCAATCCGTCTGCCAGCTCACCGATCGCAACGGAGACGCCGCCCGCGCCAAAGTCGTTGCACCGCTTGATGAGTCGGGACGCTTCGCCGTTGCGGAACAGCCGCTGCAGCTTCCGTTCCTCCGGCGCGTTGCCCTTTTGCACCTCCGCGCCGCAGGTTTCCAGCGAGTGCAGATCGTGCGATTTCGACGAACCCGTCGCGCCGCCGCAGCCATCTCTGCCCGTGCGTCCGCCGAGCAGGATCACAATATCGCCGGGAACAGGACATTCTCTGCGCACATGATCCGCCGGGGTTGCCGCAATCACTGCACCGATTTCCATCCGCTTCGCCATGTAGCCGTCGTGATACAGCTCGTCCACCTGCCCGGTCGCCAGTCCGATCTGGTTTCCGTAGGAGGAATAGCCTGCCGCCGCCGTGGTCACGAGCTTTTTCTGCGGGAGCTTGCCGGGGATCGTGTCCGCGATGGGTCTGGTCGGATCGGCTCCCCCGGTCACGCGCATGGCGGCGTACACATACGATCTGCCGGACAGCGGATCCCGGATCGCGCCGCCGATACAGGTTGCCGCGCCGCCGAACGGTTCGATCTCGGTCGGATGGTTGTGCGTCTCGTTCTTGAATAAAAGAAGCCACGGCTCCGTTTTGCCGTCCACGGTCACGTTCATCTTCACCGTGCAGGCGTTGATCTCCTCGGATTCGTCAAGCCCTGTCAGCCGTCCGTCCGCCTTGAGCGCTTTTGCCGCGATCGTCCCGATGTCCATGAGATTCATCGGCTTTTTTTCTCTGCCCAACTTCTGCCGAAGCGCCTTGTACCGTGCAAACGCGGCGGCAAGAGTGGGATCGGCAAACTGTACGTCGTCGATGGTGGTGAGAAACGTCGTGTGGCGGCAGTGATCCGACCAGTACGTATCCGTCATGCGGATCTCCGTGATCGTCGGCTCGCGGTTTTCGGTGCGGAAATATGCCTGCAGGAACGCGAGATCGTCCGTGTCCATTGCGAGACCGTACTGCTTCACAAACGCTGCCAGTCCGTCCCGATCGAGCGCGAGAAAGCCGTCCATCACCGCCACATCCGCCGGCACATCGTACTTCGTCTCAAGCGTTTCCTTTTCGGACAGCTCCGCCTCGCGCGCCTCCACCGGGTTGATGACGTATTTCCGGATCGCCGCAAGCTCGTCCTCTGTCGGATCGCCGTCGATCAGGTAAATCTTTGCCGTGCGCACCGTCGGACGCGGCTTCTGCGAGATGATCTGGATGCACTGCGCCGCGGAATCCGCTCTCTGATCGTACTGACCGGGCAGATATTCCACACCGAAGATATGATCCGCCGTGGGCAGCGCGCCGTAGGTCACATCCACCTGCGGTTCGCTGAACACCGTCGTCTTCGCTTCTGCAAACAGCGCGCCGTCGATATTCTCCACGTCGTACCGGTTGAGCAGACGCAGTGCCTTTATCGACCGGATGCCGAGAAAGCTGCGGATATCCGACAGCAGCACCGCCGCTTCCACCGCCAGTCCCGGTCGCTTTTCTACATAAACTCTATATACCATCTTATTTTTCTCCCGCCGCCTGCATCGCGCGCGCACCGATGTCGCTCCGTCTGTAGGCATTTTCAAATGTTACCGTGTCCGCCGCCGCGTACGCGTTTCCGATCGCCTCGCCAAGCGTGTCCGCAACCGCCGTCACGCCGAGTACTCTGCCGCCGCCAGTTACAAGCACACCGTCGTCCCGCCGCTTTACTCCGGCATAGAAGATCGCAGCACCATGCGGCAGTGACTCCGGGGACGAGATCGGATAGCCCGTCTCGTACTTCTGCGGATAGCCACGGGACGCGAGGATCACACAGCACGCGTGCTTATCGGAGAAACGCACATCCACCTCGGACAACCGCTCGTCCGCCACCGCGCGCATAATGGTGAGTAAATCCGTCTCCAAAAGCGGCAGCACCACCTGCGTCTCCGGATCGCCGAACCGACAGTTGTATTCGATCACACGCGGTCCGTCTTTGGTCAGCATCAGCCCGAAATACAGGCAGCCCTTGAACGTCCGTCCCTCCCGATTCATCGCATTGATGGTTGGCAGGAAAATCTTTTCCATGCATTCCGCGGCGATCTCCGGCGTATAATACGGATTCGGCGCCACTGTGCCCATGCCGCCTGTGTTCAAGCCTGTGTCATGGTCGCCCGCGCGCTTGTGATCCATCGAGGATACCATCGGAACGACCACCTTGCCGTCCGTGAACGAGAGTACCGACACCTCCGGACCCTCCAGAAATTCTTCGATCACCACACGGTTGCCCGACGCGCCGAACACCTTATCCGCCATGATCTCCCGCAGCGCGTTCTCCGCCTCCGATCGGGTCTGGCAGATCAGCACCCCCTTGCCGAGCGCCAATCCGTCCGCCTTCACCACAAGCGGCACCGGTGCTGTCTGTACATACGCCATCGCGCGGTCCATGTCGTCGAATACCTCGTACGCCGCCGTTGGAATGCCGTACTTTTTCATCAGATTTTTCGAGAACACCTTGCTACCCTCGATCTCCGCCGCCGCCTTTGTGGGACCAAAGCACGGGATCCCGCTCGCGTTCAGCTCGTCCACCAGACCGAGCACCAACGGATCGTCCGGCGCCACAATCGCGAAATCCACCGCGTGCGTCTTCGCGAAATCCACGATCGCCGGAATGTCCTTCGCCCCGATCGGCACACATTCCGCCAAAGATTCCATCCCGCCGTTTCCCGGCAGCGCGTATATTTTGTCCGCAAGAGGAGAGCGCGCGATCTTAGAAAGAATCGCATGCTCCCGCCCACCGGAACCAATCAAAAGAATCGTCATAGTAGAATCCTTCCTGAAAGTCAGCGCACTAACATACTCCGACTTGCACAGACTATATCTTTATTCCATTTATAAAAGTTTTGCGGAGCTTTTTCAAAAGCGACCGTTCTCCCCCGTTCCCAATCAATGATGGAACAGGCGCATGCCCGTGAAGCACATCGCAATGCCGTATTTGTTGCAGGTTTCGATGACCTGATCGTCACGGACACTGCCGCCCGGCTCCGCGATATAGGAAACGCCGCTGCGGCGCGCACGTTCGATGTTGTCGCCGAACGGGAAGAACGCGTCGGAGGCAAGGGATACGCCCGTGATCCCGGCGAGATACGCATGCTTTTCCTCGCTGGTCAATTCGTCCGGACGGGTCGTGAAGTACTGCTGCCATACGTCCGCGCCCAGCACGTCCTCGCTCTGGTCGGAGATGTATACGTCGATCACATTGTCGCGGTCCGGTCTGCCGAGCGTGGGAAGGAACGGAAGCGCCAGAACCTTCGGATGCCGGCGCAGGTGCCAGATGTCCGCCTTGTTGCCCGCCAGTCTCGTGCAGTGGATGCGCGACTGCTGCCCGGCGCCCACACCGATCGCCTGTCCGTCTACGGCGTAGCATACCGAGTTCGACTGCGTGTATTTCAGCGTGATCAGCGCCACGGTCAGATCCCGCTTGCCGGAATCCGGAATCACGTTCGCCGCCGTCACAATGTTGTCAAGCGATTCCGGCGTTACGCGATAGTCGTTTCTGCCCTGCTCAAACGTGATGCCGTAGACCTCCTTGGTCTCCACCGGATCCGGAACGTACGCGGGATCGATCGCGACAATGTTGTAGTTGCCCTTTTTCTTCGATTTCAGGATCTCCAGCGCCTCCGGTTCGTATCCGGGCGCGATGATCCCGTCCGAAACCTCGCGCTTGATCAGCTTTGCCGTCGTCACATCGCATACATCGGACAGCGCGATCCAGTCGCCGAACGAGGACATACGGTCCGTCCCTCTCGCACGCGCGTACGCACAGGCAAGCGGAGAATCATTCAGTCCCTCGATGTCGTCCACGAAGCACATCTTCTGCATCGCTTCGTCCAGCGGCAGTCCAAGTGCTGCGGAGGTCGGCGATACGTGCTTGAAGGACGTCGCACAGACCATTCCGGTCGCTTCCTTCAGCTCCTTGACCAGCTGCCAGCTGTTGAACGCGTCAAGGAAGTTGATGTAGCCCGGTCTGCCGTTCAGAATCTCGATGGGCAGGTCTGCGCCGTTTTTCATGTAGATGCGCGCGGGCTTCTGATTCGGGTTGCAGCCGTATTTCAGTGCAAATTCTTTCATGAGATCCTCTCCTTATTCCTCGTCCCTGACGTTTTTGTTGATCAGTCTTGTTTCGTATTCGCCGGTTGTGAGATCGACGTAGCGCGTGTACAGCGAGATCTTGTTCGTCTCGTCGAGATTTTCCCAGATCGTGGCGGTAAACGCGTCGATGGTATCCGGGATGGCGATGCGCTCCGGTTCGCCCACAAACGTCGGGATCGGATTGCCGTCCGTTACGTAGGTGTGCAGGAAATGCCCGAGTCCCGCCTTTGCCGGATAGGCGAACAGCTCGCGCACACAGTCGCTGCCGTCCTCGTCGATGGATTTACAGATGTGCAGCTGATAGCGCATATCGCCGTCGCCGAAATAGCAGATGCCGCTAATGCGGGGCGTGTAATTCGGCGCGTCCGGCTCAAACTCCCGCGTTTCCAATGCGGAGGCGAACGTGCCGCCCATGAGAATGTGCTTTTTCACCGTGTCCGTCTGGTCGCCGTTTGTCACAACGAGCAGCTTCCCAAGATCGCGCACCGGATAGTAGATGATGAGCGACGGATCCTCCACGCGGGACACGTCAAAGGGATACGTCCGCACGTCTCTGCCCTCTTCCAGAAATACCCGGTTCCGGCTGTTCGCGCTTCTGCCCATGATGAAATACGCCACGGCTCCGCATCTGCCGTCCGCCGTCTTGCCGAGCATGATCCCGCGTCCCACATAGGGATTGCCGGAGAGCACGTCCGCTATTTCGTGAATCTTGTATACGTTCATTCCCATTCTCCTCACTTTCTCTCGCCGCAGATCCGCTCCGCCACCATCTCACAGGCGCGCGGCAGGAGGATCCATTCCGCTTCTTCCATCACACGGCGCTGAAGCGCCTCGGGGGTATCGCCCTCGTGCACGTCCACTGCCTTTTGCAAAAGGATCTGCCCGCCGTCCGGAATCGCGTTTACGTAATGCACCGTCGCGCCCGTCACCTTGACGCCGTATGCCAGCGCCGCCTCGTGTACGTGCAGTCCCCAGTATCCCTTGCCGCAGAACGACGGGATCAGCGCTGGATGTACATTGATGATCCGCCTGTCCCATCTGCCTGTGAAATCCGCCGACAGAATGCTCATAAAGCCCGCCAGCACGATCATCTCGATCTCATATGCCGCAAGCTGCCGCTCGATTTCCGCTTCAAACCGATCGCCCAGCTCCTTCCGATTTGCCACCACCGCGGGAACGCCGTGCTTCTTCGCCCGTTCCAGCGCGTATACGTCCGGCTTGGACGACAGCACCAGCGCGATCTCCCCGTGCGGCATCTCTCCTCTGTCCGACGCGTCGAGGATCGCCTGTAAATTCGTCCCGCCGCCGGAAACAAATACCGCTATCTTTACTTTTTCCATATCACTCGATCACCACGCCGTCGCCCTCGACGACCTCGCCGAGCACGTACGCGTCCTCGCCGTTTGCCCGGAGGATGGAGAGCGCCTTTTCCGCGTCCTCCTTTGCCGCCGTTACGCACATGCCAACCCCCATGTTATATGTGTTGAACATGTCGCGCTCGTCGATGTTCCCGGCTTTCTGCAAAAGCGTGAAAATCGGCGGAATCCGGAGACTTGCCCGGTCGATTTTCGCGCACAAACCAGCCGGCAGCGCACGCGGAATATTCTCGTAGAAGCCGCCGCCCGTGATGTGAGAAATGCCGTGTACCTGCACCTCGTCGAGCAGTGCCAGAATCGGCTTTACGTAAATGCGCGTGGGCGTGAGCAGGACCTCGCCGAGGCTCTTACCGCCCAGCTCCGCGATCGGCAGGGTCAGATCCTCGTTTGTCACGTCAAATACGCGGCGCACAAGGGAGAAGCCGTTGGAGTGCAGTCCGCTCGACGGCAGGGCGATGAGCACATCCCCAGACCTCGTCCGGTTTTTGTCGATGATCCGGCTCCGATCCGCGATCCCCACCGCAAATCCGGCGAGATCGTACTCGTTCGGGTCCATCAATCCGGGATGCTCCGCCGTTTCTCCACCGACTAAGGCGCATTCCGACTGTACACAGCCCTCCGCCACACCGGACACGATCGCGGCGATCTTCTCCGGAACGTTTTTGCCGCACGCGATGTAATCAAGGAAGAACACCGGCCGCGCGCCGCAGCAGATGATGTCGTTCACGCACATTGCCACGCAGTCGATGCCCACCGTGTCGTGCTTATCCGTCAGAAACGCGAGCTGAACCTTGGTACCCACGCCGTCTGTGCCGGATACGAGGATCGGGTCGGTGATCCCGTATTTCTTCATGACCGCGCCCACATCGAACATGCCGCCAAAGCCGCCGATTCCGTCGCATACGCCGGTCACAACGGTACGGGCAATGTGCGCCTTCATCAATTCCACGGCGGTGTATCCGGCGGTGATGTCCACACCCGCGTTCTTGTATGCTTCGCTGTAGCTTTTCATTCTATCTATACCTCAATCCTCGTTATCGTTGTTGTTTTCCTGTACGCGCTTGGTCCACTGTGGTTTGGATTCGGAGATCTTCGTGTCGTACCGGCTGCGGATGATCTCGTCGGGATGCTCCGTCGGATGCTCTCCGGTAAAGCACGCGCAGCAGAAGCCGTTCTCCGGGTTGTCCGTCAGGCGCACCACGTCGGCAAGCGGCAGGTAGCCGAGCGAATCCACGTTCAGGATCCGCGCAATCTCGTCGTTCGTGTGCCGGTTGGCAATGAGAATATCGCGGGAAGAGATGTCCGTGCCATAGTAGCAGATGTCGACAAACGGCGGCGCGGAGGAACGCATATGCACCTCAAGCGCACCTGCCTGACGGAGCAGTCCGACGATGCGCTGACAGGTCGTGCCGCGGACAATGGAGTCGTCCACCATGACCACGCGCTTGCCCTTGACGACGGAGGAGATCGGGTTCAATTTGATCCGCACGAGATTCTCTCTCGCCGACTGACCGGGCGCGATGAAGGTTCTGCCGATATACTTGTTCTTGATAAAGCCGACCTCGTAGGGGATGCCGGACTGCTTCGCGTACCCGATCGCCGCGTCCAGACCGGAATCCGGCACACCGATGACGACATCCGCCTCGACGGGATACGCCTTTGCGAGATACATGCCCGCGCGCAGTCTCGCCTCATGGACGGAGCAGCCCTCGATGACGGAATCGGGACGGGCGAAATAGATGTGCTCGAATACGCAGAGCCGGTGCGGCTTTTCCCCGCAATGGTCGCGGATGGAGCGCATGCCGTTTTTGTCGAAAATGAGAATTTCACCGGGATCGATCTCGCGGATGAGCGTAGCTCCCACGGCGTCCAGCGCACAGGATTCCGAAGCAATCACGTAAATGCCGTCCTCCCGCTTGCCGTAGCAGAGCGGATGGAAACCGTACGGATCCCGGAACGCGATGAGCTTCTGCGGCGACATCACGACGATGGAATACGATCCGACCAGGCGCGTCATGGCTTTGTTGATGCTTTCCTCGATGGAATTGGCGTTCAAGCGTTCCTTGGTGATGAGGTAGGAGATGATCTCCGCGTCGCTTGTGGTGTGGAAGATCCCGCCGTCCAGCTCCAGCTCGTCCCGCAGCGCGCGGAAGTTGCACAGGGAGCCGTTGTTCGCGATCGCCATGCGTCCCTTGATGTGGTTGACGACGATGGGCTGCGCGTTCAGGCGGTCTCCGGTGGTGTTCTTGCCGTATCGCACATGACCGATTGCCATATTGCCCTCTCCGAGCTCTGTCAGCCGCGCCGGGGTGAATACGTCGTTGACAAGCCCGTCGTCCTTATAGGAGCGGAACACGCCGTCGTCGTTCACCACAATGCCGCAGCTTTCCTGTCCGCGGTGCTGCAGGGCGTACAGACCGTAGTAGGTCAGGGATGATACATGCGCGCCCTCCGGTGCAAACACGCCGAATACGCCGCATTCTTCTCTCAAATCACTCACTGCTATGCTCTCCTTTTCCATCATTCACTTGGAAGCCTCCGATTTCAGGTAATTTTTTCAGAGGCTTCCTCGGTTTGTATGCGAAAAATACGCAGCGACAGAGCGGTTCCCACAATAGGACGCACCTGTCCTGCGTATTGTTTATCATTGAAATCTTTCCCGCAGCGCCGCGTCCTTCGCAAGCACCGTTTCAGCACCAATCCGGCGCGCGTCCCGGATTTTCTCCGCAAGCGCTGCATCCGACAGCGCAAGGATCTGACATGCGAGATGCGCGGCGTTCGCGGCACCGTTCAACGCGACCGTAGCCACAGGGATCCCAGAGGGCATCTGCACCGTGGACAGCAGCGCGTCCAATCCGTCGAGCATACCGCCCTTTACAGGAATGCCGATCACGGGCAGAATCGTATTCGCGGCACAGGCGCCGGCAAGATGCGCAGCCATACCCGCGGCGGCAATCACAACGCCATAACCGTCCGCTTCCAGACCGGACACAAATTCCGCGGTCTCCACCGGCGTGCGATGCGCGGACAAAACACGCGCGGTATACGGCACGCCATAGCCGTCCAGCACCGCAAAAGCCTTTTCCACCACCGGGAGATCGCTGTCACTGCCCATCAGAATCGCAACCTTCTTCGCCATTTCTATCCTCCATACAACGCATTTTCTGTAATCAAACGAAAAAAGGACATACCGATCCCCTGTAACCGGAGCATTGGTGTCAAAAAACTACCCGGCGAACCGGGAATTCACAGAGATACCGGAATGCGCGGAATTTCCACGCGGTTACAGAATACGGAATGCCCAGACGGACGGCAGCGCGAGACAAAGCCCACGCGATCCTCTCCGCTTCACGCAGTTCCCTGCCACAGACCATGCGTCCGCTTTCCGTCAGTCACGGAGAGTACACCTATATTATACCGGATTTCCGTTTTTTCGTCAAGAGGTATGGGAAAAGAATTTTTCTCTGCATGGAGCGCGGTCTTTGGCGCATTTTCACACACCTCGCCCTGCGGACACGCAAAAAAAACTTGACTTTCCGTGTACAGGGTGATACAATAGCAGTATCGTATGATGGAATAGTGTTGCGGTATACATGACGGTGTACCGCGACTGCAATAGAAAGGATGTACTTATTATGGAGTATACATGCCGTACCGGTTTGTCCGACGACTCGATCCGCTATCTTTTGAGACAGGCGGTCGCCGGGAAAAAGCTATCCAAAATCCTCCTTCTGCCGCCCGACTTTACACGGATGTACAGCGGCGCCGGCAAGATCGTGGCGATGCTGTGGGACATGCTTGCCGACCACTGCCAGATCGACGTGATGCCCGCGCTCGGCACCCATGTACCGATGACGCGCGAGGAATGCGAGACGTTCTTTGAGGGCAGAGTGCCGTACGAATCGCTCCTTGTCCACAATTGGCGCACCGATGTGGTCAAGATCGGTGAGGTGCCCGGCTCGTTCGTGGAGGAAGTATCCGAAGGACTGGTAAAAACCCCCATCAATGTGGAGGTCAACCGCCGCCTTCTCGACAAGTCCTACGACGCGATCTTCTCCATCGGACAGGTGGTGCCACACGAGGTCGTCGGGATGGCGAACTACTCGAAGAACATCTTTGTCGGCTGCGGCGGCTCGTCGATGATCAACGCGTCCCACATGCTCGGCGCTTTCTACGGTCTGGAACGGATCATGGGTAAGGACTTCTCCCCGGTGCGCAAGGTCTTCGACTACGCGGAGGAACACTTCCTTGCCGAGATCCCGCTGACCTACATCCTCACCTGCACGACGAACACGGGCGACAAAACGAACATCCACGGTCTCTACATCGGCAGAGAGCGGCGTGAATTTGAAAAAGCCGTCGCGCAGAGCCAGCAGCTCAACCTCATCCACATGGACAAGCCCTTCCAAAAGGTCGTTGTCTACCTTGATCCGCGTGAATTTAAAAGCACATGGCTCGGCAACAAATCCATCTACCGCACCAGAATGGCGATCGCGGACGGCGGCGAGCTGATCGTTCTCGCACCCGGTGTGGACAAATTCGGCGAGGATCCCGAAAACGACCGGCTGATCCGCAAGTACGGCTACTGCGGCAGAGAAAAGGTACTGGAGCTGGTCGACCGTCCGGAATGCGGCGATCTGCGCGAGAATCTCTCGGTGGCGGCACATCTCATCCACGGCTCCTCCGACGGACGCTTCCACATAACGTACTGCACGACCCATCTGACCGGCGACGAGGTACGCAGCGTATGCTTTGGGTACATGCCATATGAAGAAGCGTCAAAGAAATACGATCCCGCGGTGCTGACGGACGGCTATCACGAAATCGATGGCGAGGAGATCTTCTATATCAGCAATCCCGCGCTCGGACTGTGGTCGCTGTGAGAGGATACCATATGGATAGAATCGATCTGCACACGCACTCCACCTGCTCGGACGGCTCAATGACCCCTGCGGAGCTGGTCCATCACGCGAAAGAATCCGGACTTTGCGCGATGGCATTGTCCGATCACGACACAGTGTCCGGTGTGGACGAGGCGATGGCGACGGGACGTGAGTTCGGCATAGAGGTGATCCCGGCGATCGAGCTGTCCGCGGTATCCGCTACGGAGACGCACATCCTCGGCTACTTCATCGACCCGCACGCGCCGGAGCTGGTACACGCGCTCGGGAGAATCCGGGACATTCGCGTGGAACGGCTGACGGAGACGTGCGAGATGCTGCGGCAGCACGATATTGCCGTATCCATGGACGAGGTACGCGCCACAGCCGGCGGTGGGGTACTTTGCAGAGCGCATATCGCCAAAATCATGACGGAAAAGGGATACGCCGAAAGTCCCCGCGACGCCTTCAACCGATGGCTGAACGTCGGTTGTCCGTGCTATTCCGAGACGCAGGCGATCACGGACGAGGAGGCGATCGCCCTCATCCGTTCTGCAGGCGGCGACGCGTATCTCGCGCATCTGCATCTGACAAAGCTGCCGGACGACCGGCTCGACGCGTTTGTGGCACGGCTGGCAGCGGCAGGATTACACGGTCTTGAGGGCTATTACACGGATTACACGGCGGACATGGCGGAGAAGTACCGGGCGCTCGCGAAAAAATACCATCTCGCGATCTCCGGCGGCACGGATTTTCACGGGAGCTTCAAGCCGCACATCGCAATCGGGCGCGGACTGGGGAACATGGAGATCCCCTACGCGGTGCTCGAAGCGATGAAGCAAAGATAAATACTGTACTTCTACATATAAGGAGAGAAAGACAATGAAAAAAGCGGATATCGGCATGATCGGCATGGCGGTCATGGGAGAAAATCTGTCGATGAACATGGAGCGGCACGGCTTCACGGTCGCCTGCTACGACGTGTGGGACGGCGTGGTGGATAAGTTCATGGAGGGCAGAGGCAAGGGGCACAACTTTATCGGCTGTCACTCGTTCAAAGAGCTGGTGGACAGTCTGGAAAAGCCGCGCAAGATCATGATGATGATCCGTGCAGGCGCGCCTGTGGATGAGACGATCGCCAAGCTCCTGCCGCTTCTCGACAAGGGCGACATTCTCATCGACGGCGGCAACTCGCACTTCCCGGACACGGCACGCCGCTGCAAGGAAGTGGAGGCAGCGGGCATGCTGTACATCGGCACGGGCGTATCCGGCGGCGCGGAGGGCGCGTTCATCGGTCCTTCCATGATGCCGGGCGGATCTCCTGCCGCGTGGCCCGAGGTCAAGCCGATCCTGCAGGCGATCTGCGCGAAGGTGGACGACGGTTCGCCGTGCTGCGACTGGGTCGGGGAAGGCGGCGCCGGTCACTTTGTGAAGATGGTGCACAACGGGATCGAATACGGCGACATGCAGCTCATCTGCGAAGTGTACCAGATCATGCGGGACTATCTCGGCATGACGGCGGACGAAATGCACGCGGTATTCGCGGACTGGAACGAGGGCGTGCTCGACAGCTACCTCATCGGGATCACCTCGGACATTCTCACGCGCAAGGACACGGACGGGACGCCGCTTGTGGAAAAGATCCTCGACACGGCGGGACAGAAAGGCACCGGCAAGTGGACGGGCATCGCAGCGCTGGACGAGGGTGTGCCGCTGACGCTCATCGGTGAAGCGGTATTCGCGCGTTGTCTCAGCGCCATCAAGGAAGAGCGTGTGGCAGCGTCGAAGATCCTCTCCGGACCTGTCGCGAAGTTCACCGGCGACCGCAAGGCATTCATCGCGGATCTCAAGAGCGCGCTCTACGCGTCGAAGATCGTATCCTACGCGCAGGGCTACACGCTGATGCGGACTGCCGCCAAGACCTACGGCTGGAATCTCAACTACGGCGGAATCGCCCTGATGTGGCGCGGCGGCTGCATCATCCGCAGCGTATTCCTCGGCAAGATCAAGGAAGCCTTTGACGCGGATCCGGAGCTGACAAATCTCCTGACCACACCGTACTTCCACGCCGCCATCGACGAAGCGCAGGCTGGCTGGAGACGGGTATGCGCCGCCGCTTGTCTTGCCGGGATCCCGATGCCTGCCATGACCTCCGCCCTTGCCTACTACGACGGCTATCGCTGCGAACGGCTGCCGGCAAATCTTCTCCAGGCGCAGCGCGACTATTTCGGCGCGCACACCTACGAACGGATCGATGCTCCGCGCGGCGAATTTTTCCACACCGACTGGAACGACGGAGAAGTCGGCACGACGGCTTCCACGCAGTACAACGCATAAAGGAACGCGTGGGGACAGTCATTTAGCCCCGGTAAAACCATTGGAGCAACAGTACAAACAGTGCGCCTCTTTTGAGGTATATACGAAAGGAATAAGCTATGCAATTACGTGAAAACTGCAAATACGCCATTGTGGTGCCGACAAGCATGGGCGTGCGGATCTGCCCTATGAACGGACAGCCGGTACAGTCCTCGGATACCTTCTTCATGCAGGCGACGAGCGCGGAATCGAATGTGATCTCCGTAGCGTCCTATCTCGGCATGAAAACGAAGGTTCTTACAACCTTTGTAAAGGACAGCCCGATCGCGGACTTCATCAAGCGGAATCTCCGTTCGCGCGGGATCGATTACGAAGGAGCGGAGGTGGAACAGGGCGGTCCATGGGGATACCGGCACCAGTTCAACATCGCGGACAGTGGCTACGGCTCCCGTGGTCCCCGTGTCTGCAACGACAGAGCGGGCGAGGTCGGCAGAACGCTGAACATCAAGGATTTTGACGTGGATCGCATTTTCGGCACAGAGGGCGTGCAGATCCTCCATTTGTCCGGGCTGATCGGCGCGCTTTCTCCGGAGACGAGCCAGTTCTGTCTGGAGCTTGCGAGAGCGGCACGGAAATACGGCACGCGCATCTCCTTTGACTTAAACTATCGCGCGTCCTTCTGGAAAAATAGAGAAACAGAGCTGCGCGCGATTTTCACGGAAATCGCGTCTATCGCGGACATTCTGGTCGGCAACGAGGAGGACTTCCAGCTTGCCCTCGGGATGAAAGGTCCGGAAGCGGGCGGCAAGGATCTCGCGTCCAAGATCGACAGCTTCAAGGAAATGATCGGCGAAGTGAAAAAGTCCTTCCCGAACGCGGAGGTATTCGCGACCACGCTGCGGCAGGTCGTAAACGTGAACAGCCACATCTGGGGCGCGATTCTGCTCGCCGGGGACGAATGGCACATCGCACAGCCGCGTGAGATCCACGTGCTCGACCGGATCGGCGGCGGCGACGGCTTTGTGGGTGGTCTCCTGTACGCGATTCTCAAGGGTTGGGAATCCGAAAAATGGGTACAGTTCGGCTGGGCATCGGGCGCGCTGGCCACAACGTTCCTCACCGACTACGGTCAGCCGGCGGATGAAGAGCAGATCTGGTCGATCTGGGGCGGCAACGCGCGGGTCAAGAGATAAACGACAACGAAGTACAGCGAAACGAGGGAAAGATCACCAGAACGCGGATTCCGGCAGTCTTTCCCTCCTTTGCGGATAAGGACAAAACATGGATTTTCTCTATTTGCTCATCGCGTGTCTCTTTTTCTCCGTGCAGTTTCTTTTTCAGAAAAATTTCCAGAAAAACACGCGCGGCGGATTCGCGGTCTCGCTCTGGAATCAGTTCGCGGTGTATCTCTGCATGGCGATCTACTTAGCTATAAAAACCCGTTCCTTTGCCGTCAATGGTACCGCGCTGCTCTACTCCGTTCTGTACGCGGTATCGGGACTGTCGTGCTCCATTGCGTCCTTATTCGCGATGCGCTACGGCAAGGTCTCGGCGGTATCCGGCTTTTGCCTCGCCGGCGGGATGGTGCTGCCGTTCTTCTATGGGATCTTCTGGCTCGGCGAAGATGTGACGGTACTGAAAATCGCGGGAATTCTCGTGCTGTGCGCGTCGCTTGTGCCGTCGCTTTGTGAAAAGGATCCGTCCGGCAAGACGCGTTCCCGCGCGGATCTTCTCAAATACACGCTGTTATCCCTCGTCGTATTCTGCGGCAACGGCTTTGTGAGCATCTTCTCGAAGGCGCATCAGGTCTCGCCGAACGCCATCGGCACGGATGAATTCGTCCTGCTCAACGCCGTGGTCTGTCTGACGATCACCGGGGTCGGGATGCTCATTCTGACCGTCGTAACCGGCGCGCGCGGGGACAAAAAGCCGTTTCGCACGGTATTCTACGAGCTTGCCGACGGTCCGATGGCGCCGAAGATCTTCTTTCTCTGCGTCGCCATGACCGCCTGCTACGCGCTGTGCAACGGACTCGGGAATATCTTCTCGCTCCGCTGCGCCCTGACGATGGATTCCTCGATCCAGTTCCCACTGCTCTCCGGGATCGTGATTTTCCTGACCGCGGTGCTCGGCTGGCTCTGCTTCCGGGAAAAGATCGGCAAGAACAATATCATCAGTCTCGCGCTGACCGTCGTCGGCATTACGTTATTTATCATTCCGGCTTAATGCCAGGGAGAAACTTATGAATCAATATCCATTTGCACACTGGCGGGAAATCGCCCGCGCCATCGATATGCCCGCGGATGCTGTGAAAGTCGCGGAACCGATAGTGCCGATATTCCTCGAAAACGAACGCTTTTCCCTCATCGCGCTGACCGAAGCGGTACGGGAAAACAAGCATAAAGCGCAGACCTTTGAAATGATCTACGCAATGTGCGACCGGCAGAATATCGAGCACGACGCCGGTATGATGACCGCGGCATTGCTTATCGCGCCCTGTTTCCACGGGGATTACGCGGCGCATGGACTGTCGGACGAGATTTATATCGATTCCATGCGCGACATTAAAGTGTGGAGCGTAACGTGCTTTGAAAACCACGGACACTGGGGACTGCGCCAGTTCGGCTGGGTACACAATTTCTTCACACGGGAAATCCTCCGTCTCGGCAGACTGGAATTTCACCTGATTTCGTATGAGGGACCGACCTTTGTCTGCGGCGACACAACGGTGCAATCCGGCGATCGGGTCATCAACATCCACATTCCGGCGGACGGACCGTTCCCGGAGGCAGAAGTTTTGGATTCGTTCCGCCGCGCCTACGATTTCTTCGGGCAGACCGGCTGGGCGGTATTCCATTGCGGCTCGTGGCTGCTCTACGAGGGAAACCGCGACTTCATGAAGCCGGACTCCAACATCTGCCGCTTTATGGATCACTTCCACATCGTCGCCTCGGAGGGGCGCGCGGACTGCGACGATCTCTGGCGGATCTTCGGCGTGCGCGATTCCTACGCGCCGGAGGAGCTGCCGCGGAAAACCGGTCTGCAAAGGGCGCTCGCCGCGCATATGGAGAACGGGGGGACGATGGGCTCCGGGCTCGGGCTATTTCTCTTTGACGGCAAGACGATCCGGTGAGGTGTGCATGAAAATTGTTGTTTTAGATGGATTTGCCGTGAATCCGGGGGATCTCTCGTGGGATTTTCTCGACAAATACGGTGACGCGCGTGTGTACGACAAGACAGAGGACAAGGACGCCGCCGCGGTGATCGGAGACGCGGAGATCGTGTTCACGAACCGGGTGCACATCACGCCCGCGGTGCTGGACGCCTGCCCGCACATCCGCTATGTCTCCGCGCTCGGCACCGGGTACGACATGATCGACGTCGCCGCCTGCCGGAGCCGTGGGATCGAGGTCTGCAACGTGCCGGGATACTCCACAATGTCGGTGGCGCAGCACGCGTTTACCCTGATGCTGTCCTTTTTCGCCGATCTCGACGGTCTTGTCGGTATTGTCAAGGATGGCAAATGGACGGGGATCCCGGGATTTCAGTACCAAACGGTGCGTTTTCATGAGCTTGCCGGAAAAACGGTCGGTATCTACGGCTGCGGCGCGATCGGGGAGGCGTTCGGGCGGATGTGTCAGTCGTTTGGGATGCGCGTGCTCGGCACCAGACGTACAAGGCAGTCCGGGGAAGAAAACGGGATCGCCTATGTCACACCGCACGCGCTGCTTGCCGCCAGCGACGTCGTCTCCCTGCACTGTCCGCTGACCGACGAGACGCGCGGCATGGTCGATCGGGATTTCATCGGCCGCATGAAGCCGGGCGCGATCCTCATCAACACGTCGCGCGGCGCGGTCTTGAACGAATCGGACGTAGCGGCGGCATTGAACGGCGGTCGGCTCGGCGGCGCGGGACTGGATGTACTGGCAAAGGAACCGGCAGATCCGGCAAATCCTCTGCTGACAGCGCAGCATGCCGTCATCACCCCGCACTGCGCCTGGACGACACCGGAAGCAAGACTGCGGCTGATCGATATTCTCGACAGGAATCTCGATGCGTTCACGAAAACGGGCGCCGGGATCCATCGGGTGCTGTAATCATTCCGAAAAAACACCATTACACGTAAGAAAGGACACGCCATGCACATTTCTTTTTGCAAGGACGCGTGGGACGAATCCGCCGTCACCCATGCCTACACCTATCGCTTTCCCTACATCAACCGCTTTCTCCAGCACGAGGACTGCATCGAAAACGGCGCGAACCCGGAGATGGCTGACGGCTTTGACTACCTCTCCATCATGACGCGTGGAAAATTCCCGCTCGGTTCCAAGATCACCACGCGCTGCTCCTTCTCCGGTAACGCGGCACCCCTGCTCATCTTCTCCGACGCCTTAGACATGTGCGAGGACGGCGTGTACCGCTACGGCAACTATTTTGAAGTGGTGCTATACAAAAACGGGCTGAACGTGTGGCGGCTCTGGCGGCAGGACGACGGCAGGGTCTCATGGCACAAGCGGCTCGGCGTGACGTTTCCCGTGTCCGAAAACGAGATCCACACGCTGTCGACGGAGCTGAAGGAAAACTACCTCAACATCGCCTTAGACGACATGTGCGTCTCGCTGCGCGCGGAGGATCTCTTCCCCGCTTTCCATCTTGGGATCACCGGCTGTGAGGGTCCCTGTCTCTTCTACGATATGGCAATCGAATAATGCGTACCGCCGCGCCTCTGCTATACTGTAGCCAGACCACATGAAGGAGGGTTACCAAAATGTATGAAAACATGGGACAGACCATCGCAAAGCTGCGCAGGGATCGGAATCTGACGCAGGAAAAGCTGGCGGAGCAGCTGGCAGTATCCGCGCAGGCTGTCAGCAAATGGGAGAACGCGACCTGCTATCCCGACATCGACATGCTCCCACGGCTGGCGCATTTCTTCGGCGTCTCCATCGACACGCTGTTCGGCTACACGGACACGCGCACCCGGCAGATCGACGAGGTAATCGACCGCATCGATACAATGAACCGGCAAAACAACGGTGAGGATGTAAACCTGGACGAATGCATCGCGTTTGCGAGAGACGCCGTGCTCCGGTACCCCGGAGAAGAGCGGGTTCTCGTCGCGCTCGCGTCCGTACTGTACAACGCGGGCTATGTCCGGTACGGCGAATACCATCTCACCGACGCGGACGGATTCGACATTCTCGACACCGCGCGCCACCGCACCTATGCCGAATGGAAGGAAGCAATCACCTTGTACGAAAAGGCGCTGCGTACCATTCCGGCAGGCAAAACGAGCGAAAGAGCGATCCGGGAGCTGGCGCAGCTCTATCTGAACACGGGAGAATACGACCGCGCACGTGCCGTTGTGGAAAACGTGCCGGACCTCTATGGCACCAGAGACCTGCTCATCGCCACCGCCACGGATGGAAAGGCGCGCGCCGCCGCGTATGGGGAAGCCTTATTGCGCACGGTGCAGCTCGCGTCCGAGCTGATGGTATCGACCGTCTGCACATATCGGGACAACATGGCGCCGGCAGAAAAGGTGCGCAGTCTCTATGACGCCGTAGCAATCTTCGACCTCGTATGCACCGATGGCAACTGCGGCACCCACCACTACTACATCGCGCGCGTCTACACGCTCTTGTCCTTCTACCTCTGGCTGGACGGCAGAAAGGACGAAGCGTTCGACGCGCTGTACAAGGCGTCCGCGCAGTTTGACCGCTATCGGTCCTTTACGCAGAACAGCATCCGCGCCTACACGTCCCCGCTCCTACGGCTGGTCCCCTATGAGAACGCAGGACAGCGAGCAGACGATGAGACGCCCCCACAGACGGAAAAGCGCAGTCTCGCCGACGATTGGCCGTGGTGGGCAGTCCCCGGAAACGGCGCGGTCCGTGCGGAGATGGAAGCCGACCCAAGATGGCAGACATGGGTGGACAGTCTGGTGTGAAAACCTGTTGAAAGCACAAAAAAGCGATTCCGGATGGAAAAATCCGTTCGGAATCGCTTTTTGCATTCACAGTTCTTTTTTCATATAGCGCGGCGCGTACTCCGTGTAGCCGTGCTTCGGATAAAGGGCATACGACTCGTACCACTGCTCCCGCGGTCCGCCCATATGCACTCTGGATACCGTGATCCCCTGCGCGCGCATCCAATCCTCCGCTGTGTGGAGCAGCGCCGTGCCGATCCCCTGTCGCTTCAGCGAGGGCTTTACATAGAATCTGTGCAGAAACGCCTCCGTGGTGTCCGTGATCCGGGAGTATCCGATACAGCCGATCACCCGGTCGTCCCCGTCTATCGCCAGCCAGAACATATCCCCGCGGTCGATGTAGGATTCCGTAACGGTGAGCAGATCGGGGTTCAAAGTGGGCTTTCTCCCGAGCGCTTCCTTTGCGGAAAGAACCAAAAAGAGCATGTCGTCGCGATAGGCGTCATCATAGGGGATGATCTGCATAGGTGACCTCCGGTGGGATTTTAGGGAGAAGCCGCATAAACGTCGGTCGTCGCACATGGCTTCTCCGGGGGAAAGGCAAACGGACAGACAAAAAATCCCACACAGGCGTGCAGGATTTTTCCGACTGGGGTAGCAGGATTCGGACCTGCGAATGCAGCAGTCAAAGTGCTGTGTCTTACCGCTTGACGATACCCCAATATGGGGATATTATAGCATATCCGCCGGGGTTTGTCAAGCGGTTTATCGCGTTTTTTGCACTTCGCTCACGCCCGATAATGCGGCAGAAACGCGCCCAGTGCCACGAGACGCTTTTGCAGCTCATGCGTGTCGATCGCGCGGATGTCGCAGTTTGCCGTGGTGTCGCAGGTCAGCGCCGCACCGACGCCTGCCGCCTGTCCGGTGATGTAGCAGCCCGGCATGACGCGCACGGAGGACTGCAGGTTCCGGTCGGTACAGATGCAGCGTCCGGCGACGTAGAGATTCGACAGCCCGGCGACCGTCAGCGCGCGGTATGGGATCCCGTAGCTTTCGCCCGGCTTATACTGATACTTCTGGATGTCGGCAAGGAATTTCCGGTACCCCTCCGCGGTATTGACCGGCGAATGGATGTCCACGCCGTAGTTGTACCGGCCGATCTCGTCCTCGAATACGGCGCGGTTCACAAAGTCGTCGAGCACCAGCCGGTAATCGCAGTCCACCCGTCGGCTTTCGCGGATGCCGAGATAGGACGCGGAGTAGAGCAGCTCCGTATCCTCGTACCCGGTCAGGTATTCGCGGTAGTACCTCCGGTATTCCATAAGCTGCCGTCTGCCGCGCACAATGCCCTCCGTGAGCGACGCGGCTTCTCTGGCGTCCACGTCGTACACATGACCCGCGTTCGATCCGCCGACGCCATTCGGGTACAGCGCGCCGTCCTCACCGCGTGTGCCCTCCGCGATGGGCCACATGCCGGGCAGATGGCGGTCCTCATTCTGGAACACATGATCCCGGAACGCCGCGTCGATGTTGCGGTTGTCCGGCTTCTTTACCCGGCCCCAGTCGATCCCGTCCCAGATCCCGCGAGGGTCGCCGCCATGGTCTTGCCGTTTTCGTCGCCGTATTCGCTGTGCGCGCCCGCGTAATGGGCAAGATCGCCGTCGCCGGTACAGTCGATGTAAACCTTCGCCCGCACGCCGAACATACTGCCCTTCGCGGCGCAGATCACGGTGTCGATCCGCCCGTCCTTCGTGATCGCGTCCACGATGGAGGTGTGGAAGAGATACCTCACGCCCGCCTCCTCGATCATGTCGTCGTAGAGCCGCTTGAGCTGCTCCACCGGGATGGACATCGGGCAGTACCGCCGGAACCGCGGGAACGCGTCCGCTTTGAGCCTGTCATAGATCTCCCTGCCGATGCCGCCCGCCAAAAAGTTCTGGCCGTCCCCGAACGGCATGAACGCCGGAACGAGCATGGTGACCGCCGCGCCGCCGAACGCGGAGAACGAATCGACAACGAACACCTGCTTCCCTTGTCTCGCGCACGCGATGGCGGCGGCAATTCCGGCAGGACCTCCTCCGGCGACAAACACGTCCGGCGTATAGCGGATCTCAAGCCTCTTTTCATACGTAAATTCCATAAGTGTCCTCCTGAAACCGGCTCTGCATGACCGGTTGTTTTTCTGTAGTATACCGCATCGGCACGCGGATTGCAAGGAAAAGAAGCACGAAAAACCGGAAAAAACGAATATACAGCCCGCGCCGTCGGTCCGTTTGCTTTCCGTGCGCGAAAAATCGCATGAAAAAGCGAAAACACCCTTGTAAAAGCGCGCGTTTTTTGCTATACTATAGGATAATCGGTTTTCTTTTTATCATAGGGGAACCAATGCGGAAGAAGGAACAACAAATATGGAAAAAATTATGAAGCCGCGCGGGACGATGGACATTCTGGCGCCCGACGTATATACATGGAATTATATCGAAAAGGTAGTACGCGATGTAGCGGCACGATTCGGATTCTCCGAAGTGCGCGTACCGACGTTTGAGGAGATCGGGTTGTTCCGGCGCGGCGTCGGCGAATCCACGGACGTGGTGCAGAAGGAAATGTACACGTTCACGGACAAAGACGGTGCGATGTACGCGCTTCGTCCGGAGGGAACGGCGTCGGTGGCGCGCGCGATCATCGAAAACGGCAAGGCGTCGGACACGCTGCCGCTCAAATATTTCTACATCATCAACTGCTTCCGGTACGAAAAGCCGGAGGCGGGCAGAAGCCGTGAATTCGTGCAGTTCGGGACGGAAATGTTCGGCGCACCCGGTGCGGGAGCGGATTTCACGATCATCTCTCTGGCGTCCACGGCGATCCGGGAGCTGGGGATCACGAACGTGCGGCTCCACATCAACTCCATCGGCTGTCCGCAGTGCCGCCCTGTATACCGGGAGAAATTGCAGGAATATCTGCGCGCGCACAAGGATGAATTATGCGACACTTGTATCGCGCGTATGGAGACAAATCCGCTCCGTGTCCTCGACTGCAAGAACGACTCGTGCAAAAAGGTGGCGGAAGGCGCGCCGCACACGATCGATCATCTCTGCACGGATTGCGAAGCGCATTTGCATGAATTGCAGGCGGATCTGGACGCGGCGGGAATCCCGTATGTGATGGATCCGCACATTGTCCGCGGACTGGACTACTACACGCGCACGGTCTTTGAGTTCATCGCGGAGGGCATTGGCGCGCAGAGCACGGTATGCGGCGGCGGACGGTACGACGGTCTCATGGAGGAGTTGGGCGGTCCGAAGATGGCGGGCATCGGCTTCGCCATGGGCATCACGCGGCTCATTCTGGCGATGCAGCAGTGCGGGGTTACGATCGAGAACCCGAACAAGCCGAAATTATACATTGCGTCGATGGGCAAAGCGGCGGAGCAGCGTGCGCTGACGATCGTGAACGGTCTGCGCGCCGCCGGTGTAAACGCGGACTGCGATGTACTGAGCCGCAGTCTGAAGGCGCAGATGAAATACGCGGACAAGATCGGCGCGCAATACGTTCTGATGCTCGGCGACAACGAGATTGAAACAGGCGTCGCCGTTCTCAAGGAAATGGCAACCGGCGAACAGCGCGACGTGCGCATTGAGGAGATCGGCGCGGCATTATAAAGGGAGCGAGGGGAACGGTCGCCCCTCCGGAAATGGAATGTGTACATCGGAGGTTTTTTCTATGGCGGATGCGCGGATCGGGGAATTTCTGGAGATGCAGCACCGGCTTGCGGTGGAGAAGGACTGGATCGGCAACCGGGTGCCGGAGATGGGGCACATGAGCTTGCTCTGGTCCATTGACGAGCTGGGAGAGGTGATCGCGATCCTCAAGAAAAAGGGAGCGGCGGCGGTCATGGAAAACGAGAGTGTCCGGGCGCATTTCACGGAGGAGATCGCGGATGTATTCATGTATCTCTTCGACATGATGGAGTGCTACGGAATCACGGCGGAGGAATTTACCGCGGCATATACCGCGAAATTCCGGCGGAACATGGGTCGTGACTGGCGTGAAAACGACGCGTTATACGAAAACAGCGAAAGTGGAATTCGATATGTATGCTTCGCGCCATCGGTATTCGGCGATACGCCATCGCAGGCGGCGCATCTGCTGGAATCCCTCACAAAGACCGATCTCGTGTTGGCAATTGTCTCCGACACGGCGCCGATTGGTCTGGATTGTGACGGCATAACGCTCGTATCGGACATGGCTGTCCCGGACGGATACACAGCTGCACAGTGTCTGTTCTGCGTATCGGATGCACAAGCCCGTATTCCCGTCGGCGCAAAACGGTTTCTGCTCCATTTTGATTCTCCGGAGAACGCGGAAAACGGCTGGGGCACGCTGCTCGGCGTACTTGGCTTTTGATACACGATTTTGAGAGGAAGTGGTCCTATGCGGTATACAGATTATACCGGACTGGATTGTCCAGATACAAACCACATACGGCGGGATGGACCGCGCTACAAGAATATACATATACCGAAAGGAATATAGACAAAACATGGAACGCTTTACAAAGGAAGACAAACGCACCCATTATTGCGGGACACTGACCAGCGCGGATATCGGCAAGGAAGTCGCCGTCCTCGGCTGGTGCCAGCGGCAGAGAGACCTCGGCAGTCTCATTTTCATCGATCTGCGCGACCGCACCGGCATCGTACAGCTCGCCTTTGACGACAAGACCGATCCGGAGCTGTTCAAGGTCGCGTTTGGCGTGCGCGCGGAATACGTGCTGGCGGCGCGCGGTGTGGTTCGTTCCCGCGGCGCGGACGCGATCAACAAGAATATGGCGACTGGGGAAATCGAGATCGCGGTGCACCACTTCAAGGTATTGTCCGCCGCCCAGACCCCGCCGTTTGAAATCAGCGACAAGGCGAACGTCGGCGACGAGACCGCGTTAAAATACCGCTACCTCGACCTGCGCCGTCCGGAGCTGCAAAGAAACATCCTGATGCGCCACGAAATCGCACGGGTAACGAGAGAATACTACTACGAAAACGGCTTTATTGAGATCGAGACGCCGATGATGATCAAACCCACGCCGGAGGGAGCGCGCGACTATCTGGTACCGTCCCGTATCCACAAGGGCAGCTTCTACGCTCTGCCGCAGTCTCCGCAGATCTATAAGCAGCTTCTGATGCTCTCCGGCTTTGACCGCTACATCCAGCTCGCGAGATGCTTCCGCGACGAGGACCTGCGCGCCGACCGTCAGCCGGAATTCACGCAGATCGACCTCGAAATGTCCTTTGTGGATCAGGAGGACATCATGGAGATGAACGAGGGCTACGTCAAGCGGCTGTTCAAGGAGATCCTGAATGTGGACATTTCGCTGCCGCTGCCGCGCCTGACCTATCACGACGCGATGGAGCGCTACGGCTCCGACAAGCCGGACACCCGCTACGGCATGGAGATCCAGAACATTTCCGACCTCGTAAAAGACAGCGCGTTCCCGGTATTCGCGGATGCCATTGCAAACGGCGGCAGCGTCCGTGCCATCGTGGCAAAGAACGCGGCGGCGACCTACTCCCGCAAGGAGATCGACAAGTTGACCGCGCACGCCAAGGGAATCGGTGCAAAGGGTCTGGCGTTCATTCGCTTCCATGAGGACGCGCCGAACTGCTCCTTCGCGAAATTCCTCGGCGAAGGGGAGCTTGACAAGCTGATGGCGGCGATCGGCTGCGAAAAGGGCGACGTCGCGCTCTTTGTGGCGGACAAGGACACCGTAGTTCTTCCGACGCTCGGCGCGCTGCGGCAGATGGTGGCAAAACGACTCGATATCATCCCGGACACGTACAACTTCCTGTGGATCACGGAATTTCCGTTCTTTGAATGGGATGAAGAAAGCGGCACTTGGCTCGCGATGCACCATCCGTTCACCATGCCTCTGGACGAATGCCTCGACTACATCGACACCGATCCAGGCAAGGTACGCGCAAAATGCTACGACCTCGTGCTCAACGGCATTGAGATTTCCTCCGGCTCCATCCGCATCACGGATTACGAGCTGCAGCAGCATATGTTCCGTCGGCTCGGTCTGACTGAGGAAGAGATCGACCGCAAATTTGGTTTCCTTGTAGACGCGTACAAATACGGTGCGCCGCCGCATGGTGGTGCCGCGCTCGGACTCGACAGACTCGCGATGCTGATGTGCGGCTGCGACAGTCTGCGCGACGTGGTGGCATTTCCGAAGGTGCAGAACGCGTCTGAGCTGATGTCGAAGTGCCCCGCGCCCGCCGATCCAGCAGCGCTCCGTGATCTCGGCATTGCCGTGGTAGAAACGGAAAAAGAAGAAGAATAAAAAGCGAAATCCAAATAGTACAAAACCGCACAGCCTGTCCGTTCCTGATACGGATGGCTGTGCGGTCTTTTTTATGTGCTTTTTTCTTACGCTTTCTGCATGGCGCGGAGCTTTATGCCGCACAGTGCGGAATCCACGAATACGTAATCATCCGACCACGCGCTGCCCTCCGTGACAAAGTGCCCCGGTCCATACGCGCCGTGAATGGCGGGAACGAGATGGAGCGGTCCGAACACATTGCGTCGTGTGCCTACCACAGTGACCTCAATCGTTTTCCCGGCGCGCACCGCCTCTGTGACATCCGCCGTGTAGGGATCCCAGAGAAGCAGCTGTGTTTCCTCTCCTGCCGCGGCTACCTTGACAAGCGCACCTGTAAACGCCGTGGGAGACAGCAGTACCCGCTCGGCACCGCTCACATCCAGATCCGCATATTTCTCCGGCGTGAGCAGATACGTCACCTCGCCTGTGTAGAACGGCAGACGGTACGCGTCGAGGTTTTCGTTACCGATCGTCTCCGGTAAGGTCGTCAGAGCACGGGTGTGTCCCTCGAGCCGCACGCCGAAATCACCGATCAGATACAGTGCTTCCAGATTCGTCGTGCGCATGAAATCGACTGTGTAGGAAACCACATTGTAGCCGGGCTTCAGATACGCGCGCGGGATACGCATCCGCTTGAAGCAGTCGTCGATCCAAAAATCGTGCTCCTCCGGTATCGCGAGCGCGTGTCCGTTTACGCTGTAGCGCAGATTTTCCGGACGCTCTCCCGCCAGAAGAATGTCGCCCTCCGGCAGCGTATCAATACAGAACCCGAACTCGACCTCCAGTTTGCCGTAGATCTTCTTGTCGTGCAGCTTCGCGTACCACGGCTGGAGCATTTCCCCACCGCGCCGTTCGATCCCGATGGTATCGCGCACCGCCTGATCCGCCTTGAGAATCTCCATCTCCGCGGACCATTCCCCATCCGCAAGACGGAACCGGGCGAAGTCGAGCACGCAGACATTCTGCTCACTGAGCCGGTACGGGAACGCGCCGGTGATGGTGATCGCGTCGCGTTCGGTCTCCGGTGCGGGCAGCTCCGGCAGTGTATCGTCCGCTTCCGCGGTCAACACAAAGGCGCGTGTCCCGGCGGCGTCGAGGGAGGTACGGATGGAAAGCTCACCATCGGCATAGGCGGCAAGTGCGTCCGCGCGGAACCGTTTGCCGCTCTCCATATCCCACATCTCCGCGTGCATAGGCGCACCGCAGGGGATCCGAACCGTGATTGTGCCTGTCGGATGTTCGCGATCCGTGTTCAGAAGCACAAATCCGGCGCTGTCGCCGTAGTCGCACATCTGGATGAAGACATCCTTTGCATCCGCCCCGGTCCCGTCCGTGACAGACAGAGAATACCGCGAGAACATACGGACAGCGGCGGCAAGGCAGTCCCCGTCAAACGGCACGCAGACGGCATCCTCAGCAAGCGCGGCAGGCTCTTCGGAGCGCGCAGCGTTGACGTATGTAGGGAGTTCTCCCGCGAACACAACATGCCCACCAACGGCGAGGAAGTCTTTGAGCAGCGCAAGCGTCGTAGGACGGATCGTCTCCATACCGGACACCACCACAACATGGTACGCCATCTTCCCGACGCGCAGCACCGGACGGTCATCCGCGTCTCTGTCCACGGAGCCATGGCGTGCCATCATCTGCTCTTCGCCATAGTCAAAATCGATGTGGCGGTCGGTGAGCATATGGAACGTTTCCACATACCGCCGCTCCAGTTCCTGCACCTCTGGGGATACCGGATTGATCCACGCCGCCCAGCCGAGATACGCCTGCGACCATGCGGATTCCACAGGATTGAGCACCAGCACGTCGCACACCG
This sequence comes from uncultured Eubacteriales bacterium, assembly GCA_934433485.1. GTDB lineage: Bacteria > Bacillota > Clostridia > Oscillospirales > CAG-272 > UMGS1696. Next base: position 145,447 of record CAKRZR010000003.1, read on the forward strand.
GATTCCCTTCCGTCATCAATGCGCCGAAGCGTGCGAAATACGACTCCACAGCACCATAATACGGGTACCACGTGGACTGATGGAGGATACTTGCCGGGTAATCGCGCTTGGATTCGCCCTCCATGGTATACCACGACAGATGCGGACAGCGCAGATTGATCCCGAACAGTGCCTGCCAGTCGCCGACCGCCTTGTGTCCCTTCATAGACATCTGCCAGCCCGTGCAGCCGTACAGCTCGGACAGCATCCATTTTTTGCCAAGCTGTCTCGCCGCCGACGCAAGCTGCTTGACGATCCAGTAGCACCGGTTGCCCTCCGTCAGCACGTCCACGCCGGGTACGCCCATGTATTCGTAAAAGCGCATGAGGGAGCCCTGCGGCACGGACTGGTTCGTTAGGGAATCCTCGTGCAGCACGTGACCCGTGAATGCGATCCCGTGCGCGTTGCACCAGTCGTTGATGGGCATGGCGAACCGTTCTAAGAATAAGTTGTCGCACAGGTCGAAATAGTCGTGCTTGACCGGTGCGAACCGCTCGCCGTTTTTGCGATAGAACAGCTCCGGCAGCACCTCTCTGGCGTCATAGCCGTACCGTTTGACAAATTCCGCGAACAGATCGTTCGTCCATGCCATAGAGCAGGTGATCGTACCGTTTTCCTCGCGCCGATCGTCCAGTCCATGTCCACGGTGCGGCTCGTCTGTGAAGATTCCCTTGATGCTCCGCCCGAGACGATCCCCGCAGTGGGCTGCGTACTGTTCGTGGGTCAGCTCGATAAAGCGGCGGGTCGCCCTTTCGCTCATCGTGTCGATATACGTCGTGCCGTTGTAGTTGGAATTGGGAGCATCGGGGATGATCCGGAACGCCAGCGCACGCCATACACCGGGCAAGTCTGCGTCCCGTGCCGCTGTATCGGCAATCACGGCAGCAATGTCGTCCTCCTTTGCAAGCGGTATGTAGTCGTAGAGGTCGATCCCGTCGATTTTTGCGGCAAAGGCAAGGATCACATCCTCTGCATAGACAAAGACCTCCGGTGCCGTCTCCGCAATACAGAGGGACTTCATGCGGTACTGCGGATCGACGGTGACCTTTCCGCCCGCGCTGCCGGATGGCCATCGATCCTCGTCATACAGCCACGCCTCCATGCCGCGCGCTTCTCCCTCGTCCGCGCCCGCGTTGATCAGCTCGAACCATTCCTTGCCGAGATATTCCGTGATCAGTCCGGCGCGGGAGTGCATAAAGTAGCCGCCCAGTCCCATTTCCTGCATGACACCGATCTGGCGGCGCACCTCGTCCTCGCGCAGCTCTCCGTTCCACGACCAGAACGGCTTCGCGCGGTACGCACAGCCGGGATTTGCAAAAAGCGCGGATAATGCTTTCTTTTCCATAGGTATATGATTCCTTTCCTATATATGGTTTTCTATAGTATACCGCAAACAGCGCCGAAGCACAAGTCGCTTGCGGGAAACGGATCGGCATTTTTTGCTTTTTCGCGTCCTGTTTTTCGCTCTTTTTTACAGAAAAGAAGCCGTACCGCGCGGGTACAGCTCCTCTCTATCGGTTTTTACCAATCCATTTCGCCAAGCTCTTTGTAGGCGGTCAGGATTTTTTCGTTGTAGTATTTCTTGGTGGATTCCGCATAACCGGCGAGCGTGGAGGACAGCTTGCCGTCGGAGCCCTTGAGCTTATAGTAGATGACCCACGTGTAGTTGTTCGGGTCCGGATAGCTGTAGCCGATGTCGTAGACGCGACCTGCCATGATGTAGTCGAGCATCTCGAGCGAATCCTCATCGCGGGACAGCTTGAACGTCACCATGTTCTCGAGATATGCCGGGATCAGATGCTGATAGGAATCGGCGGACAGCGCTTCAAGGATCAGACCCGTGTTCTCGCGGTTTTCGGCGGCACTCACGATCGGTACCCCAAACGCGCCGCAGCGGCAGTCGTCATAGGTATAGTATTTTTCCTGCTGTTCGTCGAATTTCGGATACGGCAGAAGTCCGTAGCCGCTCTCGTTCTGGCGGAACTTTTCCAGGTCGTTGAACCAGATCGCCTGGATGAACACGCGGTTCTCGTCCCACTTGATGTCGCATTCCTTGTCCCAGCCGATCTCAAACGTATTGTTCGAGGCATACAGCATGTTGTAGAGCCATTCCGTCATTGTGGAGAACTTCTCGCTCTGGTAGCCAAGCTCCACGCCGTCCTCTTTGAGGTGCACACCCATTTCGCCGATCGCGTAGCACCAGGTCAGCGCGTGATAGCCGAAGTTTGTCGCGTAGCCGTAGGTGTCGTTCTCGTCGTACTTGCCGTCGCCGTTCGTGTCGGAGGTCACGCTTTCCACAATCTTCTGGAAGCTGTCCATCGTCCATGTCCCGTCGCGCACCATATCGTACAGTCCGTCGATGCCGCGATCATCCGCCATAGCCGTGTTGTAGACAAGGAGGTTCGCATACTGGTAGGAGTTGAGGGAATAGTCGGACAGGATCGCCGGGAGATAGCCATACAGAGTAAACGTATCGTTGATCTCGGTGTGCCACCACGGCTTTTCAAAATTGATATACGGGATCTTCAGCATGTTGTAGAACAGCTTGCCCTGTACCATCTGTGCCTGGAGCTGGTACGTGTAGTAGATCGCGAGATCGTACACATCGTCCCCGGCGGCGACCAGATTGGTGAGCACCGTGCCCATTCTGCCCCAGACATCGGAGCCTTCCGGCGGCACTACATTGTAGTTGAAGTTGAAACGATCCTCCAGACGGGCCGTGCGGTTGTAGATCTCGTCGTTGATCAGCTCGCCGTTGAGCTCATCCGCCGTGAATGTCCATGTGCCGGACAGCGCGTCCTCATGGCAGACAATATCCATGTCCCAGCCGCCGAGGTCCTTCTCCGGCAGATCATCGGAGAGCTCCGTCTCGGCAGGCGCCGTTTCGCTTTCCGCTGTCGCGTCGTTCTCCCCGCCGATGGTGTCCGCCGCGGGATTTTTGGTGTCCGCCGTGCCGCAGGATGCCATGAGCAGGAGTCCGCACAGCAGCAGGGAAAGTATTCTCTGATAGGCTTTCATCATTTGCTCCTTATTTTATTCTCAAATTGCATAGAAAGCATACCACAGTTTCCCGCAAAAGTCAAGAGTAAAATGCATTTCCCACAAAACTTTCCGCGGCAGACGCGGTGAAATCGTCCATTTTCCTATTGCATCCGCCATTTCCTGGGTGTATACTATACCTCGTGCGCCGGGATCCCCCATGCGGCCTCTCCGCGCAACATCACTCCAGAGGTATCGTCATGCAGTCTGCCCATCCGCGTATCCCGGCAAAATCCATCGGATTCCCCGAGCGGCTCGCCGCCTTCGTGCAGAAGAACACCGTGCTCTGCATCGCCGCCATTCTCGCTATAGTCTCCGCCGTTCTCGTGCCGCCGGACAAAGCCTATCTCGGCTATTTCGACACGCGCACGCTGACCTGCCTGTTCTGCACGCTGGCGATGGTTTGCGCGCTCCGGCACATCCGCTTTTTCACCTGCATCGCGTGCGGGATCATATCGATAACGAAAAATCTCCGCCGGTCGGTGCTCGCGCTTGTATACATCACCTTCATCGGCTCCATGCTCATCGCGAACGATATGGCACTGCTCACGTTCCTCCCACTCGGGTACATTGTGCTGTCGGAAACCGGGGAAGAACGGCACATGGTGTACGTTTTTATCTTACAAAACATCGCGGCGAACTTAGGCGGCATGCTGACGCCGTTTGGCAATCCGCAGAATCTCTATCTCTATTCCTACTTCGCGATCCCGACGCCGGATTTTCTGCGCGTTATGTTCCCGCCGTTTGCGCTCTCCGTCGCCATGATCACCATCTGCTGTCTTTTCTTCCCCGCCGATTCTCTGACCGTGCGCACGGAAAAAATCGTTCTGCCGCGCAGCCGCACCATCGTTTATCTCGCGCTGTTCGCTTTTTCCATCGCCATCGTCTTTCGCGCGATCCCGTATTGGCTCGGACTCCTTGTGATCCCCGTATCCCTGCTCTTTCTCGACCGGCGAGCGCTGGCGGATGTCGATTATCCCCTGCTTGGCACCTTTGTCTGCTTCTTTCTCTTCTCCGGCAATCTGGCGCGGATTCCGGCGGTGCAGAGCTTTTTCGGCGGACTTTTGTCCACCTCCCCGCTTGTCGTCTCCGCGATGTCCTGCCAATGCATCAGCAACGTCCCTTCGGCGATCCTGCTCTCACACTTCACGGACAACTGGCAGGAATTGCTGCTCGGCGTGAACATCGGCGGCGCGGGTACCATCATCGCCTCACTTGCCAGTCTCATCACGTTCCGCGAGTTCACAAAACACAATCCGGGCAAAGCCGGCGTGTACCTCGCGAAATTCTCCCTCGTGAATTTTTCGTTCCTCGCGATTCTGCTCGTATTCTGCTATATGCAGACGCACCTCTTGTGAAAGAAACCAATCCATACGCAATCCAAAAAAGATCCCGCCACATTCGGTGGGATCCTTTTGTTATCCTTATTTTTTCAATACGGCAACCGCATCGGCGATCGTCTTTTCGTATGCCTGTTTGCCGTACTTGTCGACCTCTGCCTTGTTTTTGTCGCCGTGTGTCAGACAGCCCGCGCCGCCGATACAGCCGCCGACACACGCCATGCCCTCGATGAAATTCGCGTCAAGGAGGTTCTTGCTCTTTTTCAGCAGCGCGATCCGGCATTCCTCAATCCCATCGCAGGCGCACGGCTTGAGGACGAAATCGGTGATTCCCTGCTCCTTCAGTCCTTCTGCAACCGCGTCGGACAAACCGCCGGAGCGTGCGAAGATTCTTCCGAAATAGGACGCGTTGTCGAGCACGCCCTCGTCGAGCGTGGTGATATCGAGATCGCGGCTGTCAAAGAGTGCCTGCAGTTCCTCGAACGTCATGGCGACGTCCACCCACGGCTTCACGGACTCCTTCTGCACCTCGAGCTTTTTCGCAGTACACGGACCGATAAAGATCGTTTTGCACGGCGCTTCATGCTCCTTGATGTACTTCGCGATCGTAGCCATCGGGGAAAGATTGTGCGAAACGAGAGGTAGCAGCTGCGGGAACGCTTTTTCGATATAGGCGACAAACGCCGGGCAGCAGGAGCTGGTGAGGAATCCCTTTTCGGCAAGTTCCTTCGACTCTGCCTGCGCCACCATATCCGCGCCCAGTGCCGCCTCAACGACGGTGTGGAACCCAAGCGCGCGCAGCCCCGTGATCACCTGTCCGAGCTTCGCGTACTTGAACTGGCTGGAGATAGACGGCGCAACAATGGCGTAGACCTTGTAATTCCGGTTCTCGTCGCTGTTTTTCAGAATGTCGATCGCATCGAGTATGTAGGATTTGTCGGAAATGGCGCCGAACGGACACTGGTAGACGCACGCGCCGCAGGAGATGCACTTATTGTTGTCGATCGCCGCCGCTTTGTCCTCGTTCATCGTGATCGCCTTGATCTTGCACGCGTTTTCACACGGTCGTCTTCGGCTGATGATGGCGGTATACGGGCAGACCTTCGCGCACGCGCCACATTCCTTGCACTTGGTCTTGTCGATATGCGCCACGTGGTTTTCATCAAAGGTCAGCGCGCCGAAACGGCAGGCATCCTCGCAGCGATGCGCCAGACAGCCGCGGCAGGCGTTTGTGACCTCGTAGCCGCCCATCGGACATTCGTCGCACGCGGTTTCGATGACCTCGATGACGTTCGGATTGCTCCGATCGCCGCCCATTGCCAGCTTGACGCGGTCGCCGAGAATGGCGCGTTCTTTATAGACGCAGCAGCGCATGGTCGGTGTTTTGCCGGGAACGATGATCTTCGGAATGTCCATGACATTTTCCGTGAGCGTGCCGTTCCACGCAAACCGCGCGACCTCACGCAGAACCTTATATTTTAAGTGCTGCACCTTGGTATCAAATTTTCTCATATGGGGAATTGCCTCCTACTATACAGTTCAATGGGATCTTGCAGGGATATACGGCGCCGGTTATGCCTCCAGCTTCGCGCAAACGGCGGTGTCGAAGAAATCTCCGACGGTATCGGGGCTGACAGAATAAAATTCGTCGTCCACGGTCACACATACGCCCTTTTGACATTGTCCCATACAGAACGTGCCGGCAAGCTCTACACGATCGCCTAAGTCTTTTTCCCGGATGAGGTTCTGCAGCTTTTCCACAACCTGCCTGGAGCCTTTGATGTGGCAGGACGAGCCAATACATACGGTGATTTTCATAAGAATGATCCTTTCTTTCGCGATGATTGATTATATAATATGGTTTTGATTTCTATAACGTGAGGAACCGGTCCAAAAACGCGCGCGCATCGGCGTTGGCATGTACATAGCGAACCACGGCGGCAAGCGGCAGATACGCACGGACATCGTGTTCTCCGGCAATCTCCGTATAGCTCGTCAGATACGCGTCCGCGAAAGCCTGTCCGTCGCTGCGGCAGAGCAGAAGATACGTATTCGCGGCGTCCATGGCAGGATTTCCGTGCGCGGCGTGCGACCAATCGAGGATGCGGAAGCCATCACCGCCGGTGAGAATGACGTTTGTGGGATCGAAATCGCCATGACAGACAAAATCGCCTTCCAAGGACAGACGGGAAAGTCTGTCGCGAAGGCTCTTCCTGACCGACTCCGGCAGCGCGGCGCGGGATATGGCGGATTCCGTTTTCCAGGCAAGCGACGGCAGCGCAGGACAGATGGTCTGGTGCATTTGCTCCCCAATGCGAATAAAAGAGGAAAGGTAGTGCACACGCGCGTCAGGGGAATCGGTATCCATCTTGCGGCGCATGGCGTCTCCGTTGACGTATTCTGTGACGATCGTCCATCTGCCGTCCCAAAGCGAAACGGACAACAGCTGCGGCACCGGCAGTCCGGTCTCTGCCACGCTGGCAAGAAGCTGTGCCTCCATGAGCACCCGCGAGGCAGAATAGGCTTCACTGAATACCTTCAGACAGCGATCCCCATCGCGGTAGACGGTTTTGTCGTTGCGCACCGAAATGATGCGATCAAGACGCATGGAATCCTCTCCTTCCTATCGAACATTCAGCGGATGGTCTCCCGTTTTACGCGGATCAGCTCCTCCAAAAATGCGTTGTCGAGCGCGGTTGGCGTATAGTCCTTGCGATGGATGAATACATCTTTATAAATCCCGCCGGCGCATTCTCTCTCGACCAGCCCATACCGATCGAGCAGTGCCCTTGGAATCGGCGACACCCACATAAAGGTATCCGGATTGGCGGCAAGGAGCGAAAACTGACTGGCGCGCTCAAAGACGTAAATGCGTCTGCCGGGGACGTCCTCCGTTTCTTCTTTTTTGCCGTCCTCAATGGGCAGTGAGGGAACGGATGGGTCGGCGTGCGCGATTTCCATATAGTCCCCCAGGTCGGCGCGCGTGATCGACTCTCTGGCGGCAAGCGGACTGTCGGCGCGCATCACGAGCACATAGCGGAACTCCGTGACAAGCACCCCGGTCAGTTCCTTTTCCTCAACGAGCGAGCGATAATAACGATCGTTCTCCTCGGAAAAGCGGATGATGCCCAATCTGTAATCCTCTTTTTGTACGTTTTTGATCGTCTGGAGCGAATTGGTTTCGCGATAGAACACCTCCACCTCGCAGTCACCGCCGATTTTTGCGGAAAACTGCGCGAATGCCTCGGCGATATAGCTGGCACGCGGCGCGGAGAGAGAGAACCGTTTCCGGCTGACGTCTCCATGTGCGAACAGCTCCTCCACGGCATCGACCTGCTTGAGGATCGTGCGGGCGTAGCGGATAAACACCTCGCCATCCGGGGTCAGCGTCATGCCACGTGCGCTGCGGTCGAACAAGGTCACGCCAAGCGAGGATTCCAGCTCCTTGATGGCACGACTGAGCGCGGATTGCCCAACGTAGAGCTTTTCTGCCGCTTTGTTGATGGAATTGGTTTCTGCAATCTCCACGGCGTACTTCATGTGCAGTAAATTCATGCGCGCTCCTTTCGATATACTGTTTCTCTATTGAAACAGACGTAGGTATTCAATGATAGTATACCACAGATGTTTGAAAAAATAAAGGGGTATCGGAAGAAAAAATCGCTTTTTGCCGAACATGCGGATATGCAAAAAAAGAATACCGGTATTTCCAAAAACGGAAAGGGAGCCGCAGTCCCTTTGGAGAACCGCGACTCCCTCTCCGGTAAGTCAGTAACCAACGCGCCATTGCACGCAGAAAGGTCAGGTAAGCGCAGCTGTCAGGTCGATTTACACAGAGCGCTTTCTTGATAAAGTTATCTCTTCTTCGAGAACGTGTAGCCCATAGCGGATACAACAGCGGCAACGGCTGCGATCACACCGGCGTCAAAGGTCTTCGGAGCGACTGCCACAGTCTCGGCTGCGGCGCTGTCCACCACTTCCGGTTCCACTTCCGGTTCCACTGTGGTTTCCGGTTCCGGCTCGACGTACTTTTCGCCGGACAGGGTCAGCTTATCCATGTTTTCGTCGGCATTGGACCATTCCGCGGACTGATCCGGTCCGGTGAAGGTCTGGAACTCGCGGCTGGACGCGTCTCCGTCGGCATCGTCATTGACGCCTACGCAGAAGTCGATCACAGCGCCTTCCTTGGCGGTATAGTCAGAGCCCCACGGGATCGCGACCTCGATGGTGTATCCGTAATCGGTGATGGTGAACGCAAACGGCGCGTTGTCCATATTGTTCTCTCTGTGCATACCGCCGCCTGCCCATGCCGTGAAGTGCGGACCCATCGTGTACTGCGCAGCGTTGATGTCGGTGATGGCGCCGTATTCGCCGGAGAGGTTGATGTAATACTCCACGCAGTCGTTCGACCAGATGCTGGTAACGTCCGCTTCCGGTGTCACAGCTTCATCCTGTACCTCGGTGTACAGATAGAGGTATTCGTCGTCCCAGGCAGCCCAGGTCGTACCCAGCGCCGCGCCGTCCTCAATGGCGTAATTCGAAACGATCGGAGCGGAAACGTACGCGAGATCCTTCACGCCGTCCACCACACAGGTGCCGGAGGATGCCGTGAACGAATTGACCGCGGATGCGGATACAGCCATTCCCGCGATAAGCAGCGCTGTCATCCCCAGTGCAAGCAGTTTTTTCATGATGGTTTCCTCATTTCCCGGATAATCCGTATCATATAGTCGATGGTACCCATCGCTGTCTCTATTATAACGGACATGAAACCGTTTGTCAACAATTCCGACACAATTTTATATACCAAAATACGCGCTCGTTTTTGTGCAATTTGCATATTTCTCAAAACTACATATGTAGCTAATTATGCATTTCGCTTATTTTCCGTATCGTGTTGCCTCACGATATTCTCCCGGCGTCATCCCTGTCGCGGCTTTGAATATCCGATGGAAATAGACAGCAGAGTGGAACCCGTTTCGCAGGGCGATTTTATCCACGCTCTCATCCGCAGCACGCAGATCTCGTGCCGCCTGTTCGATCCGCCGTTCGTTCCGATACCGCACCGGCGTCGTGCCCAGCTCGTCGCGGAACAGATGAAACAGGTGGGACGGACTGACGCACACCGCCTGCGCAAGCACATCCATATCGAAATCCGCCGCAAGGTGCGCTTCAATATACGAGACGGCGTCGCGCAGGACTGTATTGTACGCCACCGTTGACGGCGCGGAGAGACATGGCAGCGCGTCGGCGTAAAAGGCGTAGTACATTCCGATGGCGCGCACCCGATCGATCCGCCACTGCGCGGGGGTCTTATCCGCGGACTGAAACAGCGCGAAAATCGACTGAAACAGAACTCCGGTCTCCGGGGTGGAGAGCTTTTCCACCCGCTGCACCGCGTACCGGTCGTTGTTTGCCATATCGATATGCTTCGAAACGATCCGCAGGGCGATATAGGCGATCCCGCCCGTACCGCTCCAGAAAATGTGACAGTCTCCGCTGTCCTCCGGAAGGTACAGAAGCTCGCCCCGCGCAGCACACAGGCGGAACCGCGGCGACTGGAGAATCGCCTCCCCCTTATAAATGTAGAGAAACCGCGCGTCCTGTCGTGCGGAGGGCACCTCGACCCGGCGATTTTCCGTCGTTTCGTACCGTTCCACGCGCAGCTCCGTCATGCAAAGATGTTTTTCGTAGATCTCGTGTGTTTCCATCGTCCAGCATCCAGCGTCCTTTCCGCGAAAAAAGCAGAATCGTTTATACATCCGGCAGTATAGCATATGGCGCACGCTTTGTCAATATGATATACTTTTCAATACGGGGCAACAGCATTTCCTTTTTGGGGAAACAGACTTGGGGAAACCTTTTGAAAAAGTTTCCCCAAACTCCTTCAAAAACTTTCTATCTGGGATAAAATGGATATCGTTTGTGCAATTCCTGTGCATCAAATGAAGTTTTACAAACGATCAGAAAGCCTTTCGCGACTTCGTTACATCGGCACAGTGGGATGTCTGTCCTGATTTTCTGTGTAATAAAGGAAATGCTGTTGCCGTGCTTTTCAATAGAAAAAAACACATATAGGAGACAGAACCATATGGCAAAAATTCGCGTGGCGCAGATCGGCGTAGGACACGATCACGCGCCGGGATACATGGATACGATCCGCCGCATGCCGGAGACATATGAGGTCGTCGGCGTTTGCGCGGAATCGGCGGAATATGCGCATATGCTGGAGACGTGCCCCAGCTATCGGGACATTCCGCGCCGCGACCGGGACGATATTCTGGGAGACTCCACCATCGACGCGATCCTTGTGGAGACGGAGGAGCATTCTCTTGTTCCGAACACGCGCCTGGCGATTGAAGCAGGCTTTCCCGTCCATATGGACAAGCCCGGCGGAGAGGACTTGTCCGCGTTTACAGCCATGGTACGGCTTGCGGAAGCAAAGCGGCTGCCGTTCCAGATGGGCTATATGTACCGGTACAATCCGGCGGTGCGCATGGCGGAGCAAATGGCGAACTCCGGGGAGCTTGGGGACATCATCGCCGTGGACGCGCAGATGAGCGTGCGCCATCCGCCGGAAAAGCGCGACTGGCTGAATCGGTTCCGCGGCGGGATGATGTTCTTTCTCGGCTGCCATCTCGTCGATATGATCTACCGTTTTCAGGGGATCCCGCAGTCCATCACACCGATGAACCGGCATACTCTGACCGAGGGCGTGGACTGTCCGGACTACGGCTTTGCCGTTTTCGATTACGGTCGCGGCATATCGTTCGCCAAAACCAGCGCCGCGGAGGTCAACGGCTTTGCCAGACGGCAGCTTGTGATCACCGGAACAAAGGCGTCTATTGAGCTGAAGCCCTTTGAATACTATGTGCCCGGCGGCATGACGACCGGCATGAAGGTTACGCGCCACGATCAGGGGAAGGAATGGTACGACAGCGGCGAGATAGTGGAGCATCCGGCGTTCGAGCGATATGATACAATGATGCAGGAATTTGCCGCCGCAGTTTGCGGAGAAATGGAGCTGCCGTATACGTATCAGAGCGAAATCGATGTGCAGAAAATGGTGCTTGAAGCGTGCGGCATCCCGGTTTGAGGAGAGAACAACATGGAAACAAAGCAGATCATCTTTACAAAAATCAACACAGCGGAGCTGTGCGACGTGCCGGTATACGAACCCGGCGACGGTCAGGTGCTTGTGAAAATGGCATACACGGCGATCAGCCGCGGCACGGAACGAGCGAACATCACGGGAGATCCGAACGTCAGCATCTTTGATGGTGGCGTAGGCTCTGTGCATTTTCCGCGCACGCTTGGCTACAGCGGCTCCGGTATTGTTGAAAAGCTCGGCGCAGGGGTTCGCAGCGTCCATGTCGGCGACCGGGTGGCGGTGTGGAACAGTCAGCATCGCGGGTACTGCACCGTGCACGAGAATCAGGTGATCCCGATCCCGTACGACGACGTTCCCCTCACCGCGGCGGCGTTTTCGTATATCTGCACATTCCCGCTGGCAGCGGTACGGAAAACGCGCGTGGAGCTGGGCGAAGCGGCGATCGTGATGGGTCAGGGCATTCTCGGCGCGATGGCGGTGCAATTTCTCTACGCGGCGGGCGCGTATCCCGTGATCGCGGCAGACCCTGTGGAATCCCGGCGCAATTTCGCCCTTACCATCGGTGCGGATTACGCGCTCGATCCCACGGACGCGGATTTTGCAGAGAAAGTCAAGAAAATCACGCAGGGCGGCTGCAATGCGGCGATCGAGGTCAGCGGACAGGGCAAGGCGCTCGACACCGTTCTCGACTGCATGGCACGATTCGGCAGAGTGGCGCTGCTCGGCTGTACCCGCGACCCGAACTTTACCATCGACTACTACCGCAAAATCCATGGTCCCGGCATCACCTTAATCGGCGCGCACACCTGTGCCAGACCGGATACGGAATCCTCCCCCGGCTGGTGGACGCATCGGGACGACATTCGTGCCGCCGTCGCGCTTCAGCACGGCGGACGGATCCACATCGACCGGCTGATTTCGGAAATACACGCTCCGACCGAGGCGCAGACCGTATACGACCGCGTGATCGGCGAACGGGACTTTCCGCAGGGCGTGCTGTTCCGGTGGCATGCCGATGAAAATCTATAAAAGCGAGGAAAACGATATGTACGCCATTCTCACCGATCCCACAACCCGTGCGCTGTCCTACGCCGCCGTACCCACTCCCTCGCCGCGCGATGACGAGGTGCTCATCCGCGTCCATGCCGCCGGCGTGAACCGTGCCGACCTCATGCAGCGCGAGGGAAATTATCCGCCGCCGCCCGGCTGTCCGGAATGGATGGGTCTGGAGGTCTCCGGCGAGGTCTGCGCATGCGGTGCCATCGCCGCGGAACACTGGCAGATCGGGGACAAGGTCTGCGCGCTGCTCGGCGGCGGCGGATACGCGGAATTTGTCGCCGTCCGGTACGATATGTGCCTGCCTGTTCCCGATGGCATATCCATGGTCGAAGCCGCGGCGATCCCCGAAGCCTTTGCGACCGCGTATCTCAACCTGTTCCGGGAAGCATACGCAAAGGCAGGAGACACGGTGCTTGTCACGGCAGGCGGCAGCGGACTCGCCAGTGTTATGATTCCAATGGCAAAGGCGGCGGGACTGCATGTCATCACGACGGTACGCTCCGCGGAAAAAGCGGCTGCCATCGCGCATCTCGGAGCCGACGTGGTGCTGAACACACAGGAACTCCCGCTGTCCGCCTATTTTGCCGCACATCCGCAGACCGTGAACATTGCCGTGGACTGTGTGGGCGGCGCAGAGGTCGGCGCATGCTTACCATACATGGCGCGCGGCGGTCGGTGGATCGTCATCGCGTCCCTGGGCGGCGAGAAAACCACCGTCGATCTGCGGCAGCTCTATGTCCGCGGCGTACGGTTGGTCGGCAGCACCCTGCGCGCCAGAGAACCGGCGGTCAAAGCGGAGATCCTCTCGTCCCTGCGGCGCGACTTCTTTCCGTCGATCGCATCCGGCGCGCTGCGTCCGACTGTCTGCGCCACGTTTCCCATCGCGGAAGCGGAGGCTGCGCAGAACATGCTGTATCAAAGCAAAAATGTCGGCAAGGTCGTGCTCACGATACGCTGACTATCGATTTTCCCCAAACCGTCTCCTTCCGGAGACGGTTTTTCGTTTGTATTGGCGATAGACTTTTCCCACCGTTTGTGGTATACTATTGGAAATACAAACGATGGAGGAACACCATGATCGGAATCTGCCAGAACGGGTACAAGAGAACCACACCGTGCCTGTACTGTTTCCGTTTCGTGTTTCCCCCGGTATTGTCCCACGATATTTCCTGTATTTCATCCGTCTGTGTCTGACAGGCGGTTTTTTGTTGCCGAAATTCACCCGTTTGTAGATTTATTCACAATTCTATGGTATAATTAATAGAAACGTATTTTTATGCACCTATTGCGTGATTTTCTGCATAGTTAGTCACTCTGTGGTGCGGAACAGGAGTGATGGTATGAGAGCGATGGATCGAAAAATTGTTTTGGAGGACGGCGCGGTGTATCCCGGCTACGGCTTTGGCGCTGCGACCGACCGCGTGTGTGAGATCGTGTTCAACACCTCAATGGTCGGGTATCAGGAGATTGTCTCCGACCCGTCGTATACGGATCAAATGGTCGTGATGACGTATCCCCTGATCGGCAACTACGGCATTACAGACGATGATTTTGAATGCAAAAATCCCTCCATCGGCGGCATGATCGTATGCGACTACAACGACGCGCCGTCGAACTTCCGCTACACAAAAACGCTGTCGGAGCTGCTGGAGGAAAACGGAATCCCCGGCATCTCCGGTGTAGATACACGAAAGCTGACCCGTTCCATCCGCGACATAGGCTCCCGCCGTGTGATCATCACCTCCATCGACACCCCGACCGAGGAAGCGCTGCACATACTGCAAAGCACCCCCGTGCCGCACGATCAGGTGGCTCGCGTCAGCTCCAAAAAGCGGTGGTATTCCCGCACATCGAACCCGCGTTTCAACGTCGTTGCCGTGGATTGCGGAATGAAACTCAACATCATCCGCTCCTTAAATCGCTTCGGCTGCAATGTGACCGTCGTACCGTACAGCACCACCGCGGAGGAGATCGCCTTCATGAAGCCGGACGGCGTATTCTTCTCCAACGGTCCAGGCGACCCGGAGGATGTCACGCCGGTGATCGAGACGATCCGCGGTCTGCGGGGGAAATATCCCCTCTTCGGCATCTGTCTCGGGCACCAGATGCTCGCGCTGGCATACGGCGGCTCCACGTACAAGCTCAAATTCGGGCACCGCGGCGGCAACCACCCCGTCATGCGTCTGTCCGACGGCAAGATTGAGATCACCTCGCAAAACCACAGCTACGCGGTCGATGAAGAATCCCTCGCGGGCAGCGGATTGGTCGTGACGCACCGGAACCTCCTGGACGGCACCGTGGAGGGTATGGAATGCGCCGCAGAACGGGTCTTTTCCGTGCAGTATCATCCGGAAAGCGCGCCCGGACCGGAGGACAGTGTATATTTATTCGAAAAATTTGTCCGCAACATGAAGGAGGTCGGGAAAAATGCCTAAGAGAACGGATATCAAAAAGGTACTGGTGATCGGCTCCGGGCCCATCGTCATCGGACAGGCTGCGGAATTTGACTATGCGGGAACGCAGGCCTGTCTCGCGCTGAAGGAGGAGGGCTACGAGGTCATTCTCGCAAACTCCAACCCGGCGACGATTATGACGGACACCTCCGTGGCGGACAAGGTCTACATGGAGCCGCTGACTCTGGAATTTTTGGCGCGTATCTGCCGGTACGAGCGTCCGAACGCCATCGTTCCCGGCATCGGCGGGCAGACCGGGTTAAACCTCGCGATGCAGCTGTATAAAAAAGGCGTGCTGGACGAATGCGAGATCGAGCTGCTCGGCACGGACGCAAAGAGCATCGAGTGCGCGGAGGACAGAGAATTATTCAAGGAGCTGTGCGAACGGATCGGCGAGCCTGTCGTTCCGTCAAAGATCACCTACACCATCGACGAGGCGATTCTGGCGGCGGAGGAGATCGGCTATCCCGTGATCCTGCGGCCGGCGTTCACCTTAGGCGGTACAGGCGGCGGCTTCGCGTACACCCCGGAAGAGCTGCGGGAGATGATGAAGAACGCCCTCGCCCTCTCGCCGGTCCATCAGGTGTTGGTCGAAAAGAGCATCAAGGGCTACAAGGAGATCGAGTACGAGGTGATCCGCGACGCGAACGACACGGCGATCACGGTCTGCAATATGGAAAACCTCGACCCGGTCGGCATCCACACAGGCGACTCCATTGTCGTAGCGCCAAGCCAGACGCTGACCAACCGCGAATACCAGATGCTCCGGAACAGCGCTCTCAAGATCATCCGCGCGCTCGGCGTCAAGGGCGGATGCAACGTACAGTTCGCGCTCGATCCCCATTCGTTCCGGTACTATGTGATCGAGGTAAACCCGCGCGTGTCCCGTTCGTCGGCGCTCGCGTCCAAGGCAAGCGGCTATCCGATCGCGCGGGTATCGGCAAAGATCGCCGTCGGGATGCACCTGCACGAGATCCAGCTCGCGAACACGCCCGCGTCCTTTGAGCCGACCCTCGACTATGTGGTGACGAAGATGCCGCGGTTCCCGTTTGACAAATTCCCGGCGGCGCAGAATACGCTGTCCACGCAGATGAAAGCGACCGGCGAAGTCATGAGCGTGGGACGGACGTTCGAGGAAAGTCTTTTGAAGGCGATCCGCTCCCTGGAAGAGGGTAAGAACCACATCCACATGGAAAAATTCGACTCCGCGCACATGTCCGTGGACGAGCTGCTCGACTACATTAAGGACGGCACGGACGACCGGCTGTACGCGATCTCGCAACTGATGTGGATGGGTGTGGACCCGTCCCTCATCTGCGACATCACGCAGATCGACATGTTCTTTCTTGACAAAATCCACCGCATCGTCGATTTCGAGAAGGAGATGGAGGCGCATCCCGACGACATTGACAGACTGCGCGAGGCAAAGCGGCTCGGTTTCTCGGATTCCTACGTGGCAGAGCTGTGGCACTGCACGGAGGACGAGATCTACACGCTGCGCCAGTCGGAGAAGCTCTACCCGGTATACAAGATGATCGACACGTGCGCGAGCGAGTTTGACAGCTACGTGCCATACTTCTACTCCACCTACGCGGATGAGAACGAATCGGTGGTGTCGGGAAAGAAAAAGGTGATCGTGCTCGGCTCCGGACCGATCCGCATCGGGCAGGGCGTGGAATTTGACTACTCGACCGTCCACGCGGTGCGCACGATCCGGGAATGCGGCTACGAAGCGATCGTCATCAACAACAACCCGGAGACGGTCTCCACGGACTACACGACCGCCGACAAGCTGTACTTTGAGCCGCTGACCGCCGAGGACGTGATGAACATCATCGCGCTGGAGAAGCCGGAGGGTGTGATCGTGACGCTCGGCGGACAGACCGCGATCAATCTTGCCGCTCCGCTTGCAGCGCGCGGAGTAAAAATCATCGGCACAGACTGCGCTGCCATCGACAAAGCGGAGGACAGAGACGCCTTTGACGCGGTGATCAAATCGCTTGAAATCCCGAATCCGAAGGGCGAAGCGGTGACGGATATGGAAAAGGGCGTTGCGGTGGCGGAGAAGATCGGCTACCCGGTGCTGGTTCGTCCGAGCTTTGTGCTGGGCGGTCGTGCGATGGAGATCGTGGCAAACGAAGCGATGCTGCGGAAATATCTGCGCACGGCGGTGGAAGTGGACGAGGACAAGCCGGTGCTCATCGACAAATATCTTGTCGGACGCGAGGTAGAGGTGGACGCGATCTGCGATGGGCGCGAGGTGTTCCTGCCAGGAATCATGGAGCTTGTGGAGCGCACCGGTGTGCATTCCGGCGACAGCACAAGCGTATATCCGCCGTTCTCCCTTACGCAGGCGGTACGGGACGTAATCGCGGATTACACGCGACGGCTCGGTCTCGGCATTGGGATCATAGGGCTTTACAACATCCAGTTTATCGTGGACAAGGACGACCACGTGTACGTCATCGAGGTCAATCCCCGCGCGTCGCGCAGTGTGCCGTTTCTCTCAAAGTCTACGGGTGTGAATCTCGTGCAGATCGCGACCCGCGTAATGCTGGGCGAATCGCTTGCCGACCAGGGGATCGTCGATCTGATCCCGCCGGACAGAGAGCGCTGGTATGTAAAGGCGCCGGCGTTCTCGTTCGCCAAGCTGACTGGCATGGACGCGTACCTTTCTCCGGAGATGAAGTCCACCGGTGAAGCGATCGGCTACGACAAGCGGCTGAACCGCGCGCTCTACAAGGCGCTGCAGGCGTCCGGCGTGAAGATGAAGGATTACGGCACCGTGATCGTGACCCTTGCGGACGAAGACAAAGAGGAAGCGCTGCCGCTCGTGCGTCGGTTCTACCACCTCGGGTTCAATATTGAGGCTACCATCGGCACGGCTACGTTCCTGAAGGAGCACGGCATCCGCACCCGTGTACGCGGCAAGCTCAGCGAGGGCAGCGAGGAGATTCTCGATTCCATCCGCGCAGGCTACGTCAGCTACATCATCAACACGCGTGCGATCCTCTCCGGCGTGCATTACGAGGACGGTGTGGCGATCCGCCGCTGTGCCGTGCAGAACGGCGTGACGATCTTCACCTCCCTCGACACCGTCCGTATCGTTCTCGACGTGCTGGAGGAGACGATCCCTACGATCTCGACGATCAACGAATAAGAAGAGAACGCGGCTTCTGGAATAGCCTCACAGAACTTTAACCGGATAATGCAGTAATAACGGGCACGGATGTTGTATAGACGGCTTCCGTGCCCGTTATTTGTATTTCACACATGCGGAATTCGGACATGCGCCACATACTATAAAATTATCGCGATTTCCCACGCCATTTCCATTGCAATATGCCGAAATTTGTAGTATAATAGCGTCACAGAAAATCTTTTTCTCACGCGAAAGGGGAAACAGCATCATGCGTTATGTATACGATCACGACCTGCACATCCATTCCAGGCTTTCGCTCTGCTCCGGCAATCCGGAAGAGACGAACGAGCGAATCCTGCAGTACGCGCGGGACAATCATCTGAAAACCATCTGCCTGACCGACCATTTCTGGGACGAGACGATCCCGCTGTCCGCCGACTCGGAATTTTACAGAATCCAGAATCTCGCGCACGTAAAGGCGGCGCTGCCGCTTCCGCAAGCGGAGGGAATCCGGTTCCTCTTTGGCTGCGAGACAGAGATGGACCGATTCATGACCGTCGGCGTATCAAAGGAGCGGCTGGACGAATTTGCGTTCATCATCGTACCGACGACGCATTTCCACATGGTCGGTCACACGATCCCGGCGGAAATCGTCTCACCGGCGGACAAGGCGGATTTCTGGCTCAAAAAACTGAACGCCCTCCTGGACTGCGACCTGCCGTTTCGCAAGATCGGGATCGCGCATCTGGTCTGCGGGCTGATCGACCGGAACCGGCAGGCGTTTCTCGATACCATCGACGCCATTGACCGGGAAGGGATGTACAAAGCGTTCCGGCGCGCCGCGGCATGCGGGGTCGGCATTGAGCTGAACGCGGACGACATGAAGTGCACCGACGCGGAAACGGACATCGTGCTGCGGCCGTTCCGGATCGCAAGAGAAGTCGGCTGCAGGTTCTACATGGGCAGCGACGCGCATCATCCGAAAGCCCTGGACGAAGCGAAAGCGATTTTTGAGCGCGCCATCGACCGGCTGGAGCTGTCCGAGGAAGACAAATTTATATTGCAATAAAAAAGCAGATATCCGCGGAGGAGAAAGAGTATTATGAACACAAAACAGATCATGCAGATTTTCCGTGACACGGCGTATGTACGGGTCAGCGGCAGTGACGAGGAGACGAAAACCGCCGCGTATCTCACCGAGGTACTGGCGAAAATGGGACTGACCGCGCAAACCGAGCCGTTTGCCGTGCCGATGGCGAAAAATGTATCGGCGACCCTGTCGGCAGATGACACTGTGATCCCGTGCGAGGGCTATCGTTTGGCGGGTTCGGGCGAGGTGGAGGCGCCGCTATACTACCTGACGAACGTGGATCCGTACTCCCTGTCGCAGTGCCGCGGGAAGATCGTGCTCATCGAGGGCTATCTCGGCTACTGGAAGTACCACGATCTGGTGGAACACGGTGCCCTCGGCTTTATCACCTTTGACGGCGACGCGAACTACCGCGATTTCGACATGGACAAGCGCGAGCTGCGCAAATTCGTCGTGGACGGCGCGAACGGGGTAAAATTGCCCGGCGTGAACATCAACGCGAAATCCGCGATCGCCATGATCAAAAATAAGACAAAAACGGTGAAGATCACGCTTTCGCAGGAGGAATACGAGGGACAGTCCCGCAACGTCGTGCTGGATCTGCCCGGTGAGATCCCGGAAACCATCATTTTCACGGCGCACTACGACTCGACCCCGCTCTCCACCGGCGCGTACGACAACATGTCCGGCTCCATCGGGCTTCTCTGGATGGCGGAATACTTCGCCCACCACGCGCACCGCCATTCGCTCCGGTTTGTCTGGTGCGGCAGTGAAGAGCGCGGACTGCTCGGCTCCAAGGCATACGTGGCGGCGCATGAGGATCTGCTTACAAAGATCGTACTGAACATCAATCTCGACATGATCGGCTGCATCATGGGCGGATTTGCCGCGTGCTGCACGTCGGAGGACAAGCTCGTGTCCTACATCCGCTATTTTGCCATGGAGGAGGGCTTTGGAATCAAGTCGTACCAGGATGTATATTCCAGCGACTCCACGCCGTTTGCCGACAAAGGGATCCCGGCAGTATCGTTCGCACGCTGGGCGCCGCACAACACGGCGACGATCCACAACCGGTACGACACGATGGCGGTCATGCTCGGCTCCCGGATGGTGGAGGACTGCACGTTCATCACAAAATTCGCCGACCGGATGGCAAACGCCGCGATCTGCCCGGTGGCGCGGACCATGCCGGACAACATGAAGCTCAAGCTCGACTACTACCTCTGCCGAAAGAGAGAGGAAAAATAACCCCACGAGGAGGATACACATATGAAAGAAACTTTAATCGATTTAAAGGAAAGACGGAGCTGCAGGGCGTATCTGCCGGAGCAGATCGGGGAGGAAGAATTGAACGCGATCCTCGAGGCCGGGACGTACGCGCCGACCGGGATGGGCAGACAGTCCCCCGTGATCGTGGCAGTGCAGGATCCCGAAACCCGGAACGCCCTCTCCCGTATGAACGCGGCGGTCATGGGCAGGGACGGCGATCCTTTCTACGGCGCGCCTACGGTAGTGGTAGTGCTGGCGGATCCCGAAATCGGCACGTATCTCTACGACGGTGTGCTCGTCATGGGCAATCTTATGAACGCGGCGCAGGCGGTCGGCGTGGATTCCTGCTACATCTTCCGCGCAAAGGAAATCTTTGAAACCGCGGAAGGCAAGGCGCTGCTGCGCAAATGGGGCATTCCGGAGCGCTACGTCGGCATCGGCAACTGCATCCTCGGCTACGGCGCGGAAGGCGGCAAGAAAGAAGCGGCGCCGCGCAAGGCAAACTACATCGTGCGGGTGTAAGCGTAAACGTCAGAAGCGCGTTTTGCTGTATGCAATCATGAAAACAAGGCGATACTTGTTCCTACCACAGGACAGGATCGCCTTGTTCCTTTGAAAAATCACAGTTCCTTACGGCACACGAAGAAATCCACGCCGTACATGGCGCATTCCCCGACATACGCGAAGCCGGTTCTGCGGTAGGTCGCGTTTGCCGCGCGGTTGCACTTTGCCACAAGCAGGCGGATCTCCGTCACACCGGCACAACGCTGACGCGCGAACAGCTCCGTGAGAAATACCGCCGCGTAGCCGTGTCCCTGTTGTGTTGTGTCGATCACCAGCCGACTGATGGAGCGGTGCGCGGCTGTACTGTCAGCGAAACACGGAAGCGTATCGAGATCGTCTGTCTCCTCCACCGATACCGCGCCGACAACGCGCCCCGCATCCTCCCAAACGTACAGTCCGCCTGCAGCCAGATCTGCCGCGATCTCCTCGTCGCCGGGGTAATATTCGTTCCATGTGGTGTCGGGCATCGTTTTTGCCCCTTCATACAGCGCGCGGATAGCAGTGCCATCCGCCTCTGTCGCCTGACGGATCGTTCTCACCGCCGCCGTACGCCAGTTTTCCCGAATCCGGAGCTGCTCCGGCGTGTGGAACCAATGCTCGCAGTCCCTTGCCACATACAGAGCCGCGCCATGCTCCGCCGCAAACGATTCCGCCGTCTCTCTGTTCGTCAATAAATCACCGTCCGCCCACAGAATCAAGGTCGGCACATGCCAATCGGTCAGCGGATGCGCTTTCGCGTAGGTGTAATACCGCCACGACAGCTTCTCTCCAAGGTTGGTCGGGATCTCGCCCTGCTTTTCCACCTCCTCCGCCGTCACGCCCGAGACTTTCATCATTCCCTCGATCAGCCGCGTCATGGACAGCACCGGAGACTCAAAAAACGCTCTGTCCACCGTTTTGCCCATGAGTGCTGCCATCGACAGATACGCGCCGATGGAGATGGCGTAGAGGGACACGGTCGTATACCGTGCGCACAGCCAGTCATACGCGGCAGCAATATCGGGCACCGCCGTCCACGGAACAAGCGCCTCCCCTCTGCCCTGCCGTTCTCCATGATCGGGCAGATCGATCGCGAGCACGTCAATTCCATATGGAGCCAAAACCGGCGCAAGAGCCGCCGCTTCCTCCTTGCATCCGCATTTTCCATGGACAAACAGGCATGCGCGCGTCGTTTTTGTACCTGTATCGTACAATACCGCTGGGATATGCCCAAGCTCTATTTTCTGCATGAAAATTCCTTCTTTCGTTTTGTGTGTTGCATAACACAGTATACCGCAAATGGGTGGATTTGTCAAGACTGTGGCGCAAACAATTGACGGCAGCGCCAAAGTGTGCTATAATGAACCCACCATATACGTGCCGTTCCCCATCGCTATAGTCACTGGATTCCGACAGTGCCTTTGAAACCGCACGCAAAATTCTCCGCACAGAAAGGATAGCATACTATGAAAGAAATCATGAAAAACATCGCAAAATCCGAAGTTCTGACCCTCAAAAACGTGGTGTCGTATCAGAAAGGGCAGGTTGTCAGCATGACGCTTGCGCAGAACGCGGCATTGAGCGTCACGCTTTTCTCCTTTGACAAGGGCGAGGAGATCAGCGCGCATTCCTCCTCCGGCGACGCGTTTGTAACCTGCCTGGACGGTATCGGTCAGGTGACCATCGACGGCAAGCCATACGAGCTGCACGAGGGCGAATCCATCGTCATGCCCGCCGGTCATCCACATTCCGTGTTCGGCAAGGAACAGTTCAAAATGCTGCTTGTCGTTGTGAAATAATGCTCCGCAAGGTCTATCTGGAGATCACAAACGTCTGCAATCTCCGCTGCGCCTTTTGTCCCGGCACCACGCGACCGCCGCGGTTTCTTTCCCCGGACGCGTTTCGCACTCTCGCCGCGCGACTGGTCGGACATACGGAATATCTCTATCTCCACGTGATGGGCGAACCGCTTCTGCACCCCGCTCTCGCGGAAATCCTCGATATCGCCGCCGATCTCGGTTTTCGTATCTGCCTGACGACAAACGGGGTACTGCTGCCCACGCTGTCCGATACGCTTCTTTCCCGCGCACGAACGATCCACAAGATCAGCATCTCCCTCCATTCCCATGAAGCAAACGGCGGGAACGCTCCGGACGCGTATCTGCACGACTGCGTGACCTTTCAAAAGGCGGCGGGAGAAGCGGGGATCATCGCGGTGCTGCGGCTGTGGAATGGGAACGGCGCTGTTCCGGGACAAAACGCGCAGAACGACCGGATCCTGGCGCTGCTCCACGCGGCGTTTCCCACGCCATGGACAGAGGTGCGCGGCGGTCCCAGGATGGCAAAGGGCTGCTATCTCGAATACGGCGAACGGTTCACATGGCCTACCAGCCGTGCAGCGGACGCGGATGCCGAACGGTTCTGCATGGCGCTGCGCGATCAGGCGGCGGTCCTCTGTGACGGCACTGTCGTCCCCTGTTGTCTCGACAGCGAAGGAGAAATCGCACTTGGCAATCTGTTTGACACACCTTTGGACGAGATTCTCTCCTCGCCGCGCGCAAAAGCCATCTACGACGGATTCTCGCGCCGTCATGCCGTGGAAGCGCTGTGCCA
This sequence comes from uncultured Eubacteriales bacterium, assembly GCA_934433485.1. GTDB lineage: Bacteria > Bacillota > Clostridia > Oscillospirales > CAG-272 > UMGS1696. The sequence continues at coordinate 169,145 of CAKRZR010000003.1, forward strand.
GACCTGCGGCTATGCGACCCGTTTTTCCTAAGGTACCTCTGCATAAATAACCTGAAATCAGAGACTTCCTGATGCAAACTGAAAAAGGGAGCGATTCCGTTTTTGGCGGATCGATTCCCTTTTTTTCGTTATTTTGTCTCGTCGCGCACGCCGAATGCGGTAAAATCCATCACGCCCGGCATCGACAGTCCCGCGGGATGCCCGAGAATCGTCAATCGCACCTGCTCGCACGACACGGCGGCAAACGCGCGATAGTCCACTATGCGATCGATATCGTTGTCGCGCGCGTCTACAAGGACTGTCCATGCGCCCGTATCGGGATCGGTCAATCCCTCAAGCAGGTACCGGTACGCGCCGGGGGATCCGCCGTGGTCGTAATCCAGCCCGACATCCCGAAAGACAATGCGCGCGGCGGACACAAGATACGGCGCTTGCAGATCGATGGTCAGCGACGGCGCGGGATCGTCCGCCTCCGGCTGCCAATAGGTCAAAAGCGAGCTGTCCACGGCATAGAACGGCTCCCTGCCCGGCGCGCATGTGCTTGCACGAATCATGGCGCGCTGGCGGTGCGTCAGGGGCAAGAGCCCCGTATCGTTCGCGGCGACCGGATCCGCCATCACACCAGGCGCGTACTGTGGCGTATCCGTGATCCCGTGCGGCGCGTACAGTTCTCCGTCCCCGTTCACGGCGAGGAGATCCATGCCGACAAGCCGCTCATAGATGTGCGTGTACCCGACGACGATGGTGTAAAACGCCCACAGTGTGCCGCCAGGTCCTTCCGTGACGCAGCCATGACCTGCGCCGGTGATGAATCGCGAATGGCTCTGCGTGATCGGGTTGTGCTTCTGCGGTCGGAATCCGGTAAGCGGGGACGTGTCGGAAACGTACGCCGCCATGCAGTAGTTCGTATATTCCGTGCCGGAGGACGCGTAGACGAGGTAGTACCTATCGCCACGCTTTACCATCCACTGTCCCTCAATCCAGCCGCAGCACGTATCCTGGTTGTGCTCGCCGAACCGTTCCCATGTGTGCGCGGGATCAAACTCCATGAGCGTGACCGGCGCGGACAGCATCCGGCGCGGATCGTCTCCGTCCAGCTCCACGCCAATCGATCCGGAGACAAACGCGCGGCGATGGTTGCTCGGACGCATCGTGAACGCGTACAGGTACAGTCTGCCGTCGTCGTCCACAAAGAGCGCGGGATCGACGGGACAAAATTCAGATCCGTCCGGCTTTATGAAGTTGCCGAGAAACGTGAAATCCCCAAGCGGCGTGTCGGCGATATACAGCCCGTGGGAATGGGAGGTCATGAGATATTTCCCGCGAAACGGCACCACGGTCGGGCTGTATTTCATGTTGTACGGCTCCGTGCGCACGTGCCGCCAGGTCGCGAAATCCTCGGTGACGTACGCCATACCGTAGCTGGGATAAAGGTACCACCTCCCGTTTTCATAGAGCACCGACGGGTCGCTCACGGAACGGTAGTCGCGCGGCTCCTCTCCGGTGAACGCCATGACCGACCACGGATCCACTCCGCGCGGTATATCGGGCAGAGGCAGCGGATTGCAGTAGGTTCGCTTTTCCATAGGCGTTACCGGAGGGAATCAAGGATGAAACGCGCCGCGTCCATGCCGTATTCGCTGCCCGCTCTGCCGTCCTCCATGCCTTCAAATTCCACGGAAACATAGCCGTCATAGCCACTGTCGCGGATCAGACGCAGCGTTTCCCACACGTCAAGGTCACCCTGCGCAAGAATGGAGCCGCGCAGCATGGACAGTCCGGAATTGGTGGAGAACCACGAGCCGGCGTCGCACCGGAACAGACCGCCCACTCCGGTCAGCCGCTCCGTTTTCCGGATATAAAAATCCTTCAGGTGGACCATTTTGGCGATTTTCGCGCACTTTTTCACAGCGACCGTGCAATCCTCGTCCACACAGGCGAAGTTGCCGGTATCGAGCAGCAGTCCAAAATTCTCCCTGTCCACGGCGTCGATGAGTCGGAGCACACGGTCGGAGCCGTTGACGAAGAAGCCGTGGTTCTCGACGAGGGTGGTGATCCCAAGCGGCGCGGCGTAATCGGCAAGCAGCCGGCACGTCTCGACCGCCATCGGGAATTCGCGTTCAAAATCGAGCGGCGTATTCGTCTCCAGCGGGCGGCGGAAGGAGGAGATGTCGTGGCGCATCGTAGACAGCCCCAGCTTGTGCGCGACGTCGATGTGCCGTTTTAGCCGCTCTACCTCCGCCATACGCGCGTCTCTGTCCCATTTCAGGAGATCGCCGAGCACCGCGTAATTGGACAGCGGCAGGTCGATCTCGCGCGCGGTTTCCCGGATCTCCCGGATGAGCGGCTCGTTGAATTCCCCGGTTTTGTCGTCGTACAGGGTAAAGCCAAAGGGCACAAGCTCGATCGCCGCGGCGTTTTTCGATTTTGCGAAGCGCATCACGTCGAGGATCGACATTTCCCCGCGCATGATCTCCGCGTTGCAGCTGTAGCTGGTCAGTCCGATTTTCATCATGATTCTGTATTCTCCGTTTCTTCTGTTGTTTCTTCGATTGCGGCGGCGATTTCCGGCAGATGTCCAATGATGAACCGCTGCATCTCCGCGCCGTATACGAGCACTGTATAATCCATCTGCTTTGCGTTGCTGTGCCGCTTTTCTTCTATGATACCCATAGCCTTGTCCAGATCCGTAACGCGCATACGCCGTTTGCCGTTCGCGTCGGTTTTCGCCTGCAAAATCCCATTTGCGGCAAGCCATGCGGTCACATCCCGATGGCGGAGCTTACGCATACCTGTTTCGACATACCGATTGATCTGCTGCACGATACTGTTCAGCGGAATCGGCGTGTCCGAGATCGTCACTTCGGTCTGCATCGCCGCATTCGGTGTAAACGGCAGCCTGCCCGCGTGTTTTTTTCGATTCCTGCCGATCTCCCCATCGTTTTCGATCACCTGTCCGAGTACCTCCGAGACGTACATGAGACAGTGGCGGATCCTGTCCTGACACACCACCTCGCCGGGATCGATCCTCTCGCCGGTCAATGGGTCTATCCCGCGGGACAGCGCGTCGAGATAGCTCTGCGCACGGCGTAAAACGGCGCATTTATCCAAAATCTTCTCACCTCGCTTTTTAGTATACGCTTCTGAAAGCAACAATCTTACGTCAGCGTTTTCCTGAATCTTCTTGACTTTCCGTCCGTTTTCGGTTACAATGTAGAAAATTACAGCAAAAACGGAGGACTATCCTATGCTTCTTTGTGCGTATGCTTTCGGTCACTACGACGCGCTCACCGACGAGGACGCGAAAAAGCTCGATCTCATCAACATCGCCTTCGGTCTGATCCGGGACGGCGTGCTGTTTGTGCCGGGGAACGTCCGAAATCCCGTGTGGAACAGACTGCGGGCGGCAAATCCGGCTCTGCGCATCTTACTTTCCATCGGCGGCTGGGGCGCGGGCGGTTTTTCCACAATGGCGAAGCATCCGACATCCCGCGCGACCTTCATCGCGTCCTGTATGCGCGCCGTGGAGGAATATGCCTTAGACGGTCTTGACCTGGACTGGGAATACCCCACCATCGATTCCGCCGGCATTGACGCCGATCCCGCCGACCGGGAGAATTTCACCGCTCTCCTCACCGAACTGCGGCAGGCGTTGGATGCACGGTTTCCGGATACGCACAAAATGCTCACCATCGCGGCTGGCGGCGGAGATTACTACGTGAACGCCGTGGAGATTCCGAAAATCGTCCCGGTGCTCGACTACATTTCGCTCATGACCTACGACCTCGCAGGCACCTGGGCGCCCGCCATTCATCACACCGCGCTTTATTCCACAACCGCGCAGCCCAATTCCGTGGACGCGAATATACGGCGATTCATGGCAGCCGGTGTTCCCACGGAAAAGCTCGTTATCGGCGCGGCGTTTTATTCCCGGCGCTGGCTCCACATTCCGGACGGCGGCACGCATGGGCTCGGGCAGTCCGCGACTCTCTCCGATCCGAACAGCGGCAGCTTCAGCGCGAATTTCGGCACTCTGTCCGGAATGCGAAACAGGAACGGCTACACCGTTTACCGCGACGAAGCCGCGCACGCGCCGTACCTGTACAACGCGGAAAACGGCGCGTGGCTCAGCTATGACGACGAGGAAAGCGTCGCCGAAAAGGTGCAGTATGCCAGAGAACACGGGCTGTCCGGCGTGATGTATTGGGAGCACAGCTGTGACCCGACGCGCGCGCTTCTTGACGCCATGGCTGCCGCAAAGGCGGAGGGATGATATGGCGTCGCTTGTCATGCACCTTGCCGTTGCCGCGCGGATTTTGCCGCATATCGACATACCGACAGCAGAGCGCGATCGTTTTCTGTGGGGACAGCTCCTGCCGGACGCGCGCGGTGACGGTGTGGCGGCGAAACGAACCACACATTTCCGCGATTTTACACCGGACGGCACGCAGTACTGCGATTTCCCGCGGTTTCTGCGCGATTTTCCGCCACACACGGATAGTCTGTACCTCGGCTACTACTGCCATCTTCTGGAAGACTGGACGTTCCGCCATTTCCTTTATGACACAATCGGGATCACGCCGACCTCGGAGCTTGCGCCGACGCTGCACCGGGACTACTACCTTCTAAACGCGCCGCTGATCCGGGCATATTCCCTCGCGCTCGATTTCGGGAAACCGCCTGCGGTGCCGGGACCGCTCATGACATATTTCCCCTACGACACCGCCGGATTATACGCGATGCTGCACGCGAATTTCACCGATCCGGCACCGGAGAACGAATCGCCGACGCTGTTCACGCTTACCATGGCGACAGCGTACATCGACACAGCAGGAGCGGAAGCACTGGAACACGTGCGGAAGCTGTCAATCGAATAAGGAAGCCGCAGGGGTCCCGTTTCATCGACACGATCCCTGCGTTTTTTCACACAAGCTCAAGACGGGCGAGTGTGGTGCGGTTCAGGCAGCCACCGACATCGTCTCCGCCGCTGCAATAGGAGATAAGCGCGGTCTTTTCATCCGTAAAGTGCAGTCCCGGATAGCAGAAGCCGCGGCACTGGTCGTCCTCCAGCACCTGCATCGGGGAGAATGCTACGCCGTCGTCGCTTTCCGCGATCACAAGCGGGGTTCTGCCGCCGATCCACGACCGGGTGGTGCGCGCTCTGCCCGGGTATTCCGGCGTCGGGTTCCAGATCGCGTAGAATTTGTGGGAGTACGGATTCTGTTTGATGAGCAGCGGGGAAGCGGGAGACGAGAACCGGGACGGCTGCGGTGTGAACCAGTGCGCGCCGCGGTCGATGGACACCGTTTCGTACTGGTACATCCGGTCTGTGCGGAAATACGCGTACCATATCCCGCCGGGCAGCACGCACATACCTGGCTCCTGCAGTCCTGTGCCGGTATAAGACGCGTCCGAGAGGAACAGCAGCGGCTGCATCTGGCGCCACGTGAAGCCGTCGTCCGTGGACTCAAAGAAGCACGCGTCCGCTCTGCCGTCGTAGTGGATATTGCCGTCCGCCGCTTTGCCAAGGGAGGTCGGGTGCTTGGCTACGGGAAGAACCCAGTGACCGGGTCCCACGCGGCAGATGCGGTCGTTGTTCACCACATAATACGCCGGGAACCGATCGGGCAGGATCCGCGCTTCTCCGGAAAAGGTCGCAAATTCATCGCTCGAACGGCGGAGGATGCACTCCGAGGTCAGCGTTTCGCGGTGCTTCAGAAGAAAAATCACCGCCGCGTCCCCGTTGTCCATCCGGGCGAGAGAGACGCTCATCACGTTTTTCTCTCCGTATTCCTCCGCGCGCACCAAGGTGTGGATATGCTCCGTGTCCCAGGTTCTGCCGCCGTCCGCGGAATAGACCCCGGCGATCTCACAGTCCGCATGGTCGTCGGCACTCTCCGCGTGGTATCGGCTGTAGGCAAAGAGAATCCGTCCATCGCGCAGTGGCAAAAACGCGCCCTCGCTGTTTCGCGGATTGCCCGCGCCGGGGTTCAGATACGCCGTTCTCGTGTAGTTTCGAATTTCCATTTCCTTTCTCCTTATGACAGCTGTACCGCGAGAGAGCCGGATTCCAGCGTATCCGATTCCGCGTACAGTCTGAGCGTTTCTCCCGCTTCCGCCTTCGCCATCTGCACCGCTACGGTGATCCGTCCGGCGCGCATCCGTCTGGTGAGGGAGGATAACGGCGTGTGGTCGCTGACGTCCGAGCCGGTCGCCGTGATCTTTCCGCAGTGATTGACAGCAAAGCGCACCTCCTCCGCCGCATCCGGAACCTCTCTGCCCGCTGCATCGAGGCAGGTACAGGTGAAGAACACGACATTGCACCCGTTCCCCGTGAGATCCTCCGGATTGTCGCAGGAGAGATGGAGGCGAACCGCTCTGCCCGTTGTTTCATGGGAATCCTCGCAGACCGGCTGGTCATCCCGATACCCGACCGCCCTGAGCCTGCCCGGCGCGTACGGGACCGTCCATTCCGCGTGACCGTACGGCTCGACCTCGTGCGTACCGAGCGATTTGTCATCGAGGAACAGCTCCACCGCCGTGCAGTTGGTATACACGGATACCCGGATCGGCTCGCTCTCCCGTCCGCGGAAATTCCAGTGCGGCAGCAGATGCACCATCGGCTCCGTCGTCCAGTGGGACTTGTTCTGCCAGAACGCGTCCTTTTTCTGGAGGAAGAGATCGATCGCGCCCGATTGACTGCACAGCCGCGGCCATACCGTTTCCCCGCGATGCTCAAACGCGATCCACTGGTAGCCGCCCAGGATCCAGTCCCGCTCCGCGATAAACTTCCACGTCAGCTCACGCGCCATGAAGCCGGTACCGCGGGGGATCGCGTCGTAGGCACTGATGTAGCCGTGCGCCGGATCGTCGTCGTTGTACCAGCCGCGGGTCGTGCCGGTCGCGCAGTTTTCCGAGGAGAAGATCGCCTTGTCCGGGAAATGCTCGTGGAGCATATCGAAATGCTGCAGGTTGTAGTTCACGCCGATCACATCCACATCGTCGTAGATCGTCGCCTTATCCGGACGATCGCAGGCAGCCGTCACCGGGCGCGTTGGGTCGAGCTTGGCAACCAGCGCCATCATGGACGCGGCAATCCGTCTGCCCTGATCGGTGGTGAACACAAATTCCTCGTTGCCGACCGACCAGAAGAACACGCACGGATGGTTCCTGTCCCGCTTCACGAGCATGGCAAGCTCCGCCATATGCGCCGGCGCGGACGAAAACCAGCGTGTTTCATCCATGACGATAAAGCCCGCTTCGTCAAAGGCGTCCATCAACGCCTCCGCCTGCGGATAATGGCTTGTGCGATAGCCGTTCGCCCCCATTTCCCGCATCAGACGCACCTTATAGCGGAACACGTTGTCCGGCACCGCTTTTCCGAGCAGTCCGCAGTCGTAATGGCCGCACACGCCGCGGATCTTCACATGCTTGTCGTTGATATAGAGTCCCTTGTCCGGGTCACAGCGGAACGTCCGGCAGCCGAAGCGATCCGTTACTGCGTCCACGGGGGTATCCCCAACGTGCACCGTCGTCTCACATGTGTAGAGATACGGGTCGTCCGGATCCCACAGATGCGCGTCCGGCAGCGCGAAGGCGGATTTTGCGATTCCGGTATCTCTCGCATCCACGGCGTACGCGGCAGTCCCGCCGGCGACGGCGTTGCCATCCCGGTCGTATATGGTGTGCGTGACCTTGCCTGCCGCGGCGGTATCTCCGTCGTTCGCGAGCTCCGTCTCCACCTCGAGCGTCCAGCCGGACTCCGTTTTCCGCGGTTTCACAAATACGCCGTACGGCGCGACATGGACGGGATCGGTCTTATACAGCCACACGTGCCGGTAGATGCCGCCGCCCTCGTACCACCAGCCCTCATGCTCCGTCGCGTCCACAAATACGGCGATCACGTTATCCATGTCATACCGCACAAAATCCGTGATGTCCACGAAAAAGCTGTTGTAGCCGCAGTGGTTACGGACGATCGGGGAGCCGTTGCAGTACACGGTACACCGATTCGCGACCGCTTCAAAATACAGCACCAGCCGCCGTCCCCGCTCCGCCTCGGTCACACGAAAATGCTTGCGGTACCAGCCGACGCCGTAGGGCAGATAGCCGAGCGTGGAATTGTTGTCCGGGGAAAAGGCGCCGGAGATTACAAAATCGTGCGGCAGGGTGACGCTTTGCCAGGTCTCCGTGCACAGCTCGCCGGAGGAATAGTCGTCGGGATTGTCGTTATGATGGATCGCCGCGCCGCCCCAGCGTTCCCGCTCCGTCTTGGCGCTTGAATACATCGGACCTTTCGCGACCGGACGGTCCTTGGGGATTTCGCCGAGGTGGAACCGCCAGCCGTCGTCAAACAATAGTTTTTCGCGCATGGATAATGCCCCCTTTGCAGTATATAGAATCGGTATATATGGTTCAGAATGTCAGAGCAGCGGTCCGACCACGCTTCCGATCACGTTCGCCATACGGGAGAAGCCGAGATCGTTCGGGTGGCAGCCGTCCACGGTGCAGGAATCGCGCCATTCGCCCTCGAATAGGGTCTCGCCGTCGATGAAGTACACATTGCGGTCCCCCTCCGCGATCGCTTTCTCGTACGTAGCGCGAATGATCGCCCGCCGGTCCTCGTCCTCCGTACCCGGATGGAAGTCGGGCTTGGATACAAAGACGATCGGCGTATCCGGTTGTGCGGCGCGGAAGGTGCGATAGAGCGGCTCGTGCGTATTGCGGAGATGCTCCGCGGACGGCGCATTATGGTCGTAATCGCATACGAAAACGGAGCACGGGATGGACGCCAGGTATTCCGCCATGACATGCTCGCCGCGTGCGGAACCGGAGAAGCCGAGATTGATAAAGTCCGCATCGTATTTGCGCGCGATCATTGCCTGATAGCCGTTGCCCGGTCGGGACGCGCAGCCGTCCTGCGTGATGGAGGAGCCGTAATAGAGCACGGGGGTTTTATGCGTGTACGGCGCCGCCGCACGGATCTCAGAACCGCGCTTCAGTCCGATGTACAGCTCGTTCACGCCGTCGTACAGCGGCATATGCATCGTGTAGTCGCGCATACCCACATTGCCAAAGTCCGCGATGGAGCTGTAGCCCGGGATCTGTCCGTATGGCGGGATGAAGGAGGCGACATAGCGGTAGCTGCCGTCCTTCTGCGTGTACAGGTCAAAGCCGGACTGTCCGAGCTTGGTAATGTGGGACATCGTTGCGGAGGCGGGCTGTACCGTCTGGATCGCGATGTACGGCGAGTCGGTCGCGAAACGGATTCTGCCGCCGGCAGTGTGCCAGTTCAGTCCCGCTACGCCCTCATTTGTCGCGTCCGCCACGGCGGGATCCAGACGATGGAACGCGCCGGACTCCGTCGGATGGTACAGTCCATGCATGGAGAACGGCGCCTCACGGACGTTCAGCCAGATGAGATCGTCCCGCCGAATGTTCGTCTCCACCTTCAGATTCTTATCAATTTCTTCAATGCGCATAGGATTTCCCTCGTTTTTCTGTAAATCTGCCGCGCATGGCGGCTTGTTATCGGTAGTATATCATACTTTTCCGGCAAATGCAACAACAAACCGTGTCCGCATGTCAAAATTCCTGTCATTTTTCCGTGCGCTGTCCAAGGGCTGCCATCGATTCCGGCGGTGACAGAAATGTTTCCGAAAAACTCACAAAATCTATACAAAAGCGCCGGCATTTGTGCTATACTATAAGAAATCCCGATTTGTGAACGGAAAGGAGCGTCGGCGCATGGGGTGCGTGGAAAAAGGCAAGACTGTATCGTTTAAAAAACTGTGGCGGCTTCTACCGGCAATCCTTCTGATGGCGCTCATATTCTATTTCTCCGCCGAGGACGCCACCGCCTCCGCACAGTCCAGCGGGAACACAATGCTCTGGCTCCTGCGCCTTTTCTACGTATCGGACACAGACGCCATTGTGCAGAACAGCGAGCTGTACTCCCTGCTCGATTTCTGTATCCGCAAGGGGGCGCATTTTTCCCTCTACACGGCGCTTGGATTTCTATTGTCGTTCGCATGGACGGCGCACCCCTCGATTCCGCGGTGGAAACGCGCGACCTACTCGGTGCTCTGCGGGATCTTCTACGCGGCAAGCGACGAGCTGCACCAATATTTCGTCCCCGGCAGGGCGTGTCAGGTGCGCGATGTGTGCATCGATACCGCAGGTGTGCTGCTCGGATGCGCTCTCTTTGCGCTGCTTTGCTGGCTCGTCAACCGGCACAGGCAAAAAAAGAACGGCACAGTGCTTTGATATTTCATTTTTCAGATAAAGGCAGGTTTTGATTATGGCATTTCTACAGGTCAACTTTTTCTCCTCGGTTCTCGGAATGTGCACCGCGATGAACGTGATCCTTCCGCAGACAACCAGCACGCGCGGTCTCATCGGCGTGGACACCGCGGATGTGGACGTTACGTATCCGGTGCTCTATCTCCTCCACGGTATGAGCGACGATCACACGATCTGGAGCCGCCGCACCTCCATCGAACGGTACGCGGACGAGCGCGGGATCGCCGTTGTGATGCCGACTACGGAGCTAGGCTGGTACACGAACATGAAGCACGGCAGACGGTGGCGCACCTACATCGGGGAAGAGCTTCCGGCGATCTGCCACGACTTTTTCCCGCGTATTTCCCAAAAGCGGGAGGACACCTACATTGCCGGGCTGTCGATGGGCGGCTACGGTGCGTACGCGCTTGCCATGACATATCCGGAGCAGTACAGTGCCGCCGCGGGTCTGTCCGGCGCGTATATGCCGCTGCGGTTCGGCAGGGACACGGAGCCGTTCTGGCAGGACATTTTCGGCACGATGAGCGATTTCACCGGCAGCGAAAACGATCTTGTCGCCACATCGAGCAGACTGGTACGGGAGGGTGCTCCTCTGCCGCGTCTGTACATGTGGTGCGGTACCGAGGATGGACTGTACAGCCAGAACCTCGCCATGCGCGACCACCTGAACGCGATCGGCTGGGAGGACTTCACCTTTGAGGAATCCGCCGGCAACCACAACTGGAAATGCTGGGACGAAAAGATCCAGACCGTACTGGCATGGATCCATGCGGGCAGATAATATACCCTTACAAAAACGATCCGGGAGATACGGTTGTACGCCGAATTTCCCGGATCTTCTTTTATTCTCCCTTTTCCCGCTCCGCGCACCGTTTTTCCGCGTCCCGCTTCGAGTACACGCAGCCGCAGAAATCCTGCCGGTACAGCCCGTATTGCCGGGACAGCGCGATTGACCGTTGGTAGCCGCCGCGCTTTTTGAAGTCCGAGGTCAGGTACACGCCGCCTGTCTCCGCCGCTGTCTGTGCGCCGATCTCGTTGAGCCACACGGCATTTTTGTAGGGACTGATCGACAGCGTGGTCGTGAAATAGTCGTACCCGCCGTCCCGCGCCATCCTCGCCGTCTCCCGCAGCCGCATTTCGTAGCAGAGATAGCACCGCGCCGCTCCCTCTGCCAGCTCCTCCAGACCGCGCGCCATCTCGAAAAACCGCTCCGGCTCGTATCGTCCCGCGATCACCGCGATCGGGCAGTCGTATGGCGCTTCCGTTGTCAGCCGCTTTAGCTCCGCCAGGCGCGTTTCGTATTCCGATTCCGGCGAGATGTTTGGATTGTAGAAGAACACGTCGATCTGTCGGAAATGCGGTGAGAGGTATTCGAGCGTATAGGACGAGCACGGCGCGCAGCACGCGTGTAGAAGAAGCGTCGGTTTGACAGCGCGCGTATCGATCTCCGCAAGCGTTTTTTTCAGAATTTTTCCGTAATCCACTCGGTTTTCCATACCATTCACCCCCATTTCTGTGCCGCGAGCCGTCTCTCCGCCTGCCGCAGCAGCTCCCGCAGTCCGACAGCGCCCGGCAGCCACGCCTCGACCTGCGCCCAGAACGCCGCGCTGTGGTTCATGTGCAACAGATGCGCCAGCTCATGCGTGAGAACATACGCCCCGATCTCCGGCTTCAGCGCGGACAGCATCGCATTTATGCGGATCGACCCGGCGGAGGTGCAGGAGCCCCAGCGCTTTTTCGGATGCGTCACCGACACCGCATGTAACCTGTCCGCCACGCCGTAGCTTTCCGCGAGCGTATGGCAGTACGGCAGGAGCACACGTCTGGTCTCCGTCTCGTACCATTTGTGCATGGCAGCGGCAAGAGAGGATGTGTCCGCGGGAAAAGAAAGCGTGTCCCCCGCTAAAACGCCCTCCGGAATCCGACGCGGTGCTGTATGGCGCGACTTGTCCGGTACCAGGCGCACTTCCCTGCCCCAGAGTGGCACCGTATCCCCGAACGCAAGCGACTGCGGCACCGGTGAAAGCGCGAGATGGCTCTCGATCCACGCGGCGTGATCGGCGACAAACCGGTCGATCTCCCGCTTCGCCAACCGTTTCGGCGCGCGCACGATCACACCACCCTCATGGATCTGGATGGAGACGGTTTTCCGGTCGGAGCGGATCAGGGTATAGGGACGGACGTTTTCAGCCATTGCGCATTCTCCTGCATTTTTTGTATAGGATAAGTATACACCCTTTTTCGCGGGATTGCAAGATGCAATTTTGCGGGAGTCACGGCAGCGAGATAGAATAAATCAACTGCGTACAGAAAATGCAGACTGTTATTTTTCAAACGCAAATCACTCGCCTGTACTGTGGTGGTTCGCAGGCAGGAAACAAAATGTTGCTTTACAATCCATCTGTTCTGTGCTATTCTTTACACATAGGGACGGGTAACTGTAAAGCTTGTACTACAGAGGTAGAATCATGGAAAAGAATAAGAATAATCTTGGCCAGAACATCGCTGCTTTCCGTAAAAACAGACATATTTCCCAAGAGGCGTTGGCAAACCGTCTGTTTGTGACCCGTCAGGCTCTGTCCCGCTGGGAAAACGGAATCACCGTTCCCAGCCCGGACGTCATACAACGTATTTCCGCAGAGCTGAACGTAACCATAGACGCGCTGTACGGCGTTCCCGTCTACGCAGGAATCGACGGAGGTGCCGTATACCGCTCCTATGCCTGCCCTGCGGAACACCATTTCGAAAGGGAGAAGAAAACAATGGACACAAACAAAAAACTGCGCATCGGCGTATTTGGCGGTGCGCGCGGGAAAACAATGATCGGCGTACTGCTGCACCACCCGGACGCCAGGCTCGTTGCTGTATGCGACAAATATGAGCCGCTGCTGGAGGACGCCAAAAGAACCGCGGAGGAAGCCGGCACAGAGATCGCGCTGTTCCGTGATTTCGACGAGTTCATAAAATACGATATGGACGCCGTGGTGCTTGCCAACTACGCGAACGAACACGCCATCTACACAATCAAATGTATGAACGCCGGAAAGCATGTGCTCTCGGAGGTCTTGCCCTGTGAAACAATGGCACAGGCGGTTGAACTGATCGAAGCCGTTGAAAAAACCGGTCTGGTATACGCGTACGCGGAAAACTACTGCTATATGTCGCACACCTTTGAGATGTGGCAGCGATACCGTACCGGAGAACTGGGCTGTGCCATGTACGGCGAGGGGGAATACATTCACGACTGCTCCTCCATTTGGCCGCAAATCACTTATGGGGAACGGAACCACTGGCGCAACCGGATGTTCCCGACCTTCTATTGCACGCATTCCATCGGTCCGCTGATCACCATCACCGGCATGCGCCCTGTCCGCGTCGTCGGATTCGAGATGCCGCTGTCCAAGGATATGATCGCCCTGGGCGGCGCGTCCTCTGCCGGCGTGGAAATGGTCACACTGGAAAACGGCGCGGTTCTGAAAAGCATCCACGGCGGTCTGAAACGGGAGCCGAGCAGCGTCAATTACGAGCTGTACTGCGAAAAGGGCATGATGGAGACCGGCCGTCTCTCTCCGCTGCAGCCGTTCAATCTGTACAAGGAAGGCGACAGGCGCTGTCACGGCACCTGGGAGCAGTATACGCCGGAACCGAAAATCGCAGCGGAATCCGCAAAGCGATACAAAACCCATGGTGGCAGCGACTTCTATCCGACCCATTTCTTCATTGAAAAGATTTTAGGCAGACCGGACGGCGAATGGTCCATCGACGTATACACCGCCATCGACATGGGGATCTGCGGCATTCTGGCGTACAAATCCATTCTTGCCGGGAACATACCAATCGACGTACCAAACCTGCGCAATCCGGCGGAACGGGAAGCGTGGAGGTACGACAATGCCTGCTGCAGTCCGGAGGTAGCCGGAGACCAGCTTCTGCCGCGCACTTCCCATGGCGAACCGGAGATTCCGGATTCCACTTATGAGAGAGTACGTCAACTTTGGCTGGATGGCAAAAATGCGTAAATCGCACACAAAAACAAATCGGGAGGATCCATATAATGAAAATGACTTCAACCACCAAATGCATATTCACTTTGCTTTTCGTGCTCCTCCTTGCATCTTGTTCCGGCAACACAGAGAGCACAGAAGAAACATCCAATAGCGCTACCGACACGACAGACAACGCGGCATCTGAAACAGTGGAAACACGCATATCTGCGGCACTTCCAGCGGATATTTCCTTTGATGGTGAGGATTTCACATTTTTAGGTGTCGGTCTTGGGTATAACTACGGCTACTACTCCACAACAGATTTATGGCGGGAAGGCGAAAACGGCGAAACACTGAATGATGCGATTGTCAAGCGAAACAACACTGTTTCGGAACTGTTGGACATCTCCATCCATGTAATCGACTCTGACGATGCTGCTGCGGAAATCAAACGGGCTGTCACAGCCGCCGATCCGATATATGATGCGGTATGGGCACCTGGACATCACTCCTATGGCAATGTCGCCTCCGGCTGCTATCTGGATTTTCACGGGCTTCCCTATATAGACCTGCAAAAGCCATGGTGGGATCAAAATATCCAGTCTGACTACTCTTTTTACGGTAAGAATTATGTCATGACCGGAGATATCAGTACTTTGGACGACGCTTGTTCCTGCAGCCTTGTTTTCAACAAAGATATGATAACGGACTTTTCTCTGCCTTCTCCGTACACCCTTGTAGCGGAGAACAACTGGACCTTTGATCGCTTTTCCGAAATGGTGCAGGCAGTATCGGTTGACGTCGACGGCGATGGGGTGATGAAAGATGGCGATATATTCGGCATGTATGGCGAACAAGGAGCTCTCAACAGAATGTACTCTTCTCTTGGAGGCACATTTTACCGTATTGAACCGGATGGAACCTATATTCTCAACGTAACAGACGAACGGAATATGGACATCTATAACAAGATATATTCGCTCTATCTCAATGATATTTTTGTTCCAAATATTGAAAAATGGGAAAACAAAGGTCCAGATGGAAATGTCTACGGTTACGCACGCTCCGTTCTCTTCTCCGGTAACAAATTTCTGTTTGTTCTGACCGTTCCAATTTGCTATGGAGAGTTCCGTGATATGGAATCACCGTTTGGCATTGTGCCGATTCCAAAATTCGATGAAATATCCACCCGGTACTACGCTGTCGTAGACAACTGTACACCGCTTCTCTCTGTACCTGTCTGCATCACCTCTCCGGAAAAAACAGGCGCCGTATTGGAAGCAATGGCGTGTGAATCCAAATATACAGTAACACCGGAATATAACGAAACCTTACTCAAACGCAAGTTCTCCCGTGACAGCGAAAGCGCTGAAATGCTTGATATCATTGCCGCTTCGCGCACCTACTCTGTCATGTCCATGACGAACTGGGGTGGTCTGTACAGAGTTGCTGCCGAGGCATATATCAATGCAGTTCCGGTCGCCGTTTCCGATTTTGAAGGTAAGTTGGAAGCCGCCAAAGCAGCCATGGAGAATGATCTTGCGAAATTCGCAGAATTGGATTCGTAATAACCCTCTATTGTCCCATTTCCTATTTCGCCAAAACCTATTGACAATCCCCCTTTTGCGTGTTACACTTAGGAAGCCTCTGATTTCAGGTAGATGGATTCAGCGGCTTCCTTGGAAAGCGACACTGTATTTCTCCCATCACACGAGGTATCCTATTATGCCAAGACAAATCATCAATATCGTCAACTTTATCCGTGCCGTGGAGCCGCGGTCCGATGTCGATCTGCTGCGGGTCGTGCGCGAACAGATCCGGCTCATCGATGCAAACGGCCTGTGCGCCACGTTTCTCCTCCAGTACGACGCGCTCATTCTGCCGGAATACACGGAGCTGCTCCGTTCCCTCGATCCCGCGCGGTACGAGATCGGCATCTGGCACGAGATCGTGAAGCCTCTGACCGACGCGTGCGGTATTCCGTGGACCGGCCGCTGGTCGTGGGACTGGCACTGCCACTGCGGCTTCCCGGTCGGCTATACTAAGCCGCAGCGCGAGGCGATGATCGACGAATTCTTCCGCAAATTCAAGGAGGTGTTCGGGCAGTATCCGCGCGTGTTCGGCTCGTGGCTCTTTGATTCCCACACCGTCCGCTACATGACGCGCAAATACGACATGGACGCGCTGTGCAACTGCAAGGAGCAGTACGGCACCGACGGCTATACCCTCTGGGGCGGCTACTACGGACAGGCGTATTACCCGAGCGTGACCAACGTATTCATGCCGGCGCAGCGTGCGGAGGAGCAATTGCCCGCGCCGCTGTTCCGTATGCTCGGCTCCGACCAGGTCCGCCAGTACGATTTCGGCATGGATCCCGACAATGGCGCGAATACCTGCCAGGGGGTGATCACCCTTGAGCCCGTGTACTGCGCGGGAAACGGCGGGGGCGGCGGTGTTCCGGAATGGGTGGACTGGTATCTGCGCGAGAATTTTAACGGTGAGTGCCTCAGCTTCGGCTATGCGCAGGCGGGGCAGGAAAACAGCTTCGGATGGGACGCGATGCGCGCCGGTCTGACCGATCAGTTCGCGAAATTCGCCGCGCTCCAGAAGGAAGGCAAGCTCAACGTAGAGCCGCTGGGAGAAACCGGCCGCTGGTACAAGGAAACGTACAGCACGACTCCGGCGTCCGCGATCACGGCGCATGGCGCATGGGACGATCCTGCGCTGGATTCCGTGTGGTTTTCCGACAGATTCTACCGCGCGAACCTCTACGGCGACAAAAAATCGGTGCGCGTGCGCGATCTGCATATTTTCGACGAGGGTATGCCCGATCCGTTTGAGGAAACCGTATGCACCGCGAACGAGGCGGTATACGAAACGCTGCCCGCCGTCGATGGGAACCGCTACAGCGGAAACGGCGTTGTCGCAGGACTGTACCCCGTGGACGAGACGACCGGCGAACCGTTCGCGTATGAAAAGATGGAGTTTACCGATCTCGGCGAGGGCAAGGCGCGTGTCAACTTCGGCAGCATCGTCTTTGGCATGCGCGACAACCTGCTCCTCTGCACCGCGGATCGCCCGTTCCGGCTCGAAAACCGCATCGGCAAGGACGGCGGGCATCTGCCTGCCGTTGTATCGCTGACGGAAAAAGAACTGACCCTCTCCTACGACGGACGCATGTACCGGATCACCCTCGAAAAAGGAACGTTCGTGAACGCGAAAACGATCCTGTCTGAGGACAACATAGTCTCCGCACGGTTCACGCTCGTGTAAACACAAATACTCCCCTGTACCCGCCGGTTTCCCGGTCGATACAGGGGATATTTTTGCGCACGCATCTGCGCCCACACCGCGTTTTTCCGCCGGATCGCCCGATCACACGGCTTCGGACGCGAAAGAGGATTGTTTCGCGCTTTCTTATTTTTCCGCCGGGGTGTCGCAGTAGAGACAGCGGTATTCGCCCTCTCCCTCGCCGCAGAGGCGGAACACATGTGTCAGCTCCTGCTCCGTGGAGGTGATGCAGCGCGGATTCTTACAGCGGATCACGTTCCGGAGCACGTTCGGTCGGGAAAGGCGCCGCTTTTCCACGCATTTGCCGCCCGCGATCCGGTTCACGGTGATACCGGGATCTACGTAGCCGAGCGCGTCAAAGTCGATATTCGCAAGCGCGACCTGTGCGCCGATCTTGATGATGTCCTTTCTGCCCATCTTCCCGGACGGTACGTTTTTCAAGATCGCCACCGTGCAGTCCATGGCGTCGAGTCCCAGCGTTTCGTATACGCGCATCCCGCGACCGGCGGTGATGTGGTCGAGGACAATGCCGTTTTCTATCGAATCAATATACATTTTCTCACCCCTCTATCTCCGGCGTCAGGCCGAGCAGCATCAGTATCAGCGCCATACGCATGAGCTTGCCGCAATACACCTGTTTGAAATAGCAAGCGCGCGGATCCTTGTCCACCGCCACGGAAATCTCATTGACGCGTGGCAGCGGATGGAGAATTGCCATATCGGGCTTTGCCTCTGTCAGCTTGTCCGTGGTCAGAATGTACGTGTCGCGCAGACGGAGGTATTCCTCCTCGCTGACGAACCGTTCCTTCTGGACGCGCGTCATGTAGAGAATGTCCAATTCCGGCATCGCGTCCTCCAGCTTTGTCGTTTCGCGGTACGGGATCCGTTCCTTGACGAGGATGTCCCGGCGCACGTATTCCGGCAGACGCAGCTCCGCGGGCGAGATGAGGACGAATTTGATCCCCGTATAGCGGGACAGCGCGGCGATCAGGGAGTGAACGGTGCGACCGAATTTGAGATCCCCGCAAAAACCGACGGTGAGATCGGACAGTCTGCCCTTTTCGCGGCGGATGGTGAAGAGGTCGGCAAGGGTCTGGGTCGGATGACTGTGCCCCCCGTCTCCGGCGTTGATGACCGGGATCGACGCGTTCATGGAGGCCACAAGCGGCGCACCCTCCTTCGGATGGCGCATGGCGATGATGTCCGCGTAGCAGCTCACTACTCTGGCGGTATCGGCGACACTTTCCCCCTTGGATGCGGACGAGCTCTGCGCCTCCGAGAAGCCGAGCACATGGCCGCCCAGCTCGTACATTGCCGCTTCAAAGCTCAGTCTGGTGCGCGTGGACGGTTCAAAGAAGAGGGTCGCGAGCTTCTTGCCGTCGCAGAGATGCGCATATTTCGCCGGATTTTTTTCAATGTCAAACGCCGTGGCGATCAGGGAATCGATCTCCGCCGCGGACAGCTCCAAAATATCGATAAGGCTTCTCATGCGCTCACTCCTTTGCTGCGTGCATCCAGCTTTCGTCGGACGGATCGTCGCGGAAATGCTTCAAGCGATCGATGTCCGTGGGCGCGATATAGCCGTTCTCCGCAGCCACCGCGCAGATCTCGTCGAAATTCGTCAGACTCACGTTCCGCACCTTTGCTGCCGCCAGCCGGTCGATGCCCTTTTGCATCCCGTAGGTAAAGATGCTGACCACGCCGAGCACCTCCGCTCCCGCTTCCCGCAGCGCGTCCACGACCTCGATCACGCTGCCGCCTGTGGAGATGAGATCCTCAATGACGACGACCTTCTCGCCCGCGTCCAATCTGCCCTCGATCCGGTTCTGTCTGCCGTGATCCTTATTGCCGGAGCGGACGTATCCCATCGGCAGACCGAGAATATGCGCGGCGATGGCAGCATGTGCGATTCCGGCAGTCGAGGTACCCATCAGCACCTGCGCGTCCGGAAATTCCCGCTCTACCGTCTCGGCGATCGCGTTTTCCACGTCATTCCGCACGTCCGGCGCGGTCAGGGTCAGGCGATTGTCGCAATAGACGGGACTTTTGATCCCGCTTGCCCATGTGAACGGCTCGTCCGGACGGAAGAACACCGCACCGATTTTCAAAAGATCCTTCGCAATCAACGTTTTCGTATCCATATCCCGCACTCCTTACTTGTTTTCGGAAATTTCTGTCGCGGAGAACTCTGCCACGCACCGTCTGTACGCCGCCGCCGGATTGTCCGCTTTCGTGATCGGTCTGCCCACCACGATATAATCCGAGCCGAGCTGCCATGCCTTTGCCGGGGTCGCGACGCGCACCTGATCTCCGACGTCTCCGTCCGCAAACCGCACGCCCGGTGTAACTGTGGCAAAATCCGCGCCGAGTCTTTCATG
This sequence comes from uncultured Eubacteriales bacterium, assembly GCA_934433485.1. Classification (GTDB taxonomy): domain Bacteria; phylum Bacillota; class Clostridia; order Oscillospirales; family CAG-272; genus UMGS1696. The sequence continues at coordinate 189,102 of CAKRZR010000003.1, forward strand.
GATCACGCCGGATTCCCACGGAGAGCAGACCACGCCGTCCAGTCCCGCCGTGCGTGCGTTTTCTGCGTAGTGAAGCACCGTATCCTCCATGGAATGCGGAATCCACAGCTCATCGTGCAGTCTCTGCTCGCTCGTCGAGGTCAGCTGGGTCACGGCGATGCATTTTGTACGACGGACGCCGTCTACGGTCAGTCCCTCAATGGCGGCGCGCATCATATCGATCCCGCCGGCGGCGTGCAGGTTTGTCATATCCACACCAAGTCCTGCCAGCACCGCCATCGCTTTTTTCACCGTGTTCGGAATGTCGTGGAGCTTCAGATCGAGGAAGATCTTGTATCCGCGCTCCCGCAGCGTTTCCACCATCGACGGACCGGCGGCGTAGTACAGCTCCATGCCGATCTTCACGTACGGCTTGTCCTCCTTGAACCGGTCGAGAAACGCGAGCGTCTCCGCGGCCGACGGAAAATCACAGGCGATGATCACTTTTCTTTTTGCGTTCATATATGTGCTCCTCCTACCATATCCATCCAGTTTTCGATTCCGTATTTTTCCATTGTCTCCGGCAGACGGGCGATGATGTCCCGGCAGACCGTCGGCTCCGTGAGGTTGGCCGCGCCGATCTGTACCGCACTCGCGCCTGCCAGCAGCATTTCCACGCAGTCCTCTGCCGATGAGACGCCGCCCATGCCGATGAGCGGGATCTTTACCGCCTCATACACCCGGTAGACCATCGCGACCGCCACCGGAAATACCGCCGGTCCGGACAAACCGCCCGTTTTGTTCGCAAGGATCGGACGACGGCGCCGCAGATCGAGACGCATACCAACCAGGGTGTTGATGAGGGAGAGTCCGTCCGCGCCGGCTGCCTCACACGCGCGCGCGATCTCCGTGATGTCCGTGACGTTCGGCGTCAGCTTCACGAATACCGGCTTTGTCGCCACCTTTTTGACCGCGGAGGTGACATCTGCCGCCAGCTTTGGCGATGTTCCGAAGCCCATCCCGCCGCCGTGCACGTTTGGACAGCTGATGTTCACTTCCAGGATCCCCACGTTCTCAACCGCATCCAGCTTTTCCGCGCACGCGACGTATTCCGCGACCGAGAATCCGCCGATATTGGCGATCACCGGCTTGCCGTAAATCTTTTGCAGGTTCGGCAGCTCCTCCGCGACCACGCGATCCACGCCGGGATTCTGTAATCCGACCGCGTTGAGCATCCCGGACGGTGTCTCCGCGATCCGCGGCGTGGGATTGCCGAACCGCTCCGCCTCCGTTGTACCCTTAATGGAAATGGAGCCAAGGCAGCGGATGTCGTATATCTGTGCGAACTCTCTGCCGTAGCCGAATGTGCCGCTTGCCGGGATCACCGGATTGTCGAGCGTCATACCCGCCAGATTCACTGTCATATTCACCATACGATCGCCTCCCTCTCGAGCACCGGACCGTCCCGGCAGATCCGCACCGCGCCGTATTTTGTCTTACAGGTGCAGCCCATACACGCGCCAAATCCGCAGCCCATCCGCTCCTCAAAGCTGTACGCGCCGGGACAGGTCAACCGGTCGTACACGGCACGGAGCATCGGGATCGGTCCGCACACGCAGCTGTAGGTATAGTTCCCGTCGAGCAGTCCGACCACCGTTCCGCACACGCCGTACGTACCGTCCATAGTCGCGATCTTGACCGTGCAGCCGAGCGCGGCAAATTCATCTCTATAGAACACATCCGCCGCCGACGCAAAGCCGCAGACCACCGTCACCGGAATCTGCTTTGCGCGCAGCCGTCTCGCCAGACCGTACAGCGGAGGTACGCCCACGCCGCCGCCGACCAGCACCGGATGGTTTCCGCACGCGTCCACGGAAAATCCGTTGCCAAGTCCTGTGAGCACGTCCAGTGTATCGCCGATGCCTCTCTCCGACAGCCACTGTGTCCCGCCGCCGACCACCTTATAGATGAGCGTGATTTCGTTTTCGTTCCAGTCGCACACCGAGATCGGACGACGCAGGTAGTATCCGCTGGTGCGCACATTCACAAACTGTCCGGGAGCGGTGAGCTCGCCTGTATTTCCCATAAGACGCATCCGCCACACGTCCCGCGCGATCCGGATATTCTCCGCGACCGCAAGCCATTCCTTACGCATTCATTCGCCCTCGCTTTCGTCCCATACCATCTTTCCGTCCGCCACCGTAGCCACGCATTTTCCCGTAACCGTCCATCCGGCAAACGGCGTCGCGCGCCCCATCGTGGCAAATCTGTCCGGCTCCACCGTGTACGACCGCTCCAGATCCCACATGGTGAAATCCGCACGCTCGCCTGCCCGGATCGCACCTGCTCCGAGCGCGAACCGTTTTAACGGAGCCGCAGTCAACATCTCAATGATGCGGGAAAGCGGCACGATCCCGGACAGACATAGCTTTGTATATACCACCGGGAACGCCGTCTCCAATCCAACCACACCCATGAGACTATCCCGGAGTCCGCATGATTTCTCCTCGATGCTGTGCGGCGCGTGATCCGTGGCAAGCATGTCGACCGTCCCGTCGCACACCCCCGCGATGAGCGCGTCCTGGTCCTCGTAGCTGCGGATTGGCGGATTCATCTTGAACCTGCCCTCGTCCCGCAAATCGGCGTCCGTCAGCGTGAGATAGTGCGGCGCCGTTTCCGCGGTCACATCCACGCCGGATTTTTTCGCGTCCCGTATGAGGTCTACCGACTCCTTTGTCGAAATGTGGCACACGTGGTACGCGCAGCCCGTTTCCGCCGCCAACGCGAGATCCCGCTCGATCATCCGCCACTCCGATTCCGACGAAATGCCGGGGATTCCGTGCGCCCTTGCCCAATCTCCGTCGTGGATCACACCGCCGTGGAGCAGGTCGTTCACCTCGCAGTGCGCGGAGATCACCTTGCCGACCGCTTTGCACCGCTGCATCAGCTCCCGCATCATCCCGCGATCCTGCACGCCGCGGCCGTCGTCTGAAAATCCCGCGACATACGGTGCGAGTCCCTCGATATCCGACGGTACCTCTCCTTTTTCACCCACCGTCAACGCCCCGAACGGCACCACGCGCACCGCCGCGTCCCGGTCGATGATCTCTGTCTGCGCGCGAAGATGTGCGAGATTGTCCGGCACCGGATGCAGGTTCGGCATGGTGCAGACCGCGGTATATCCGCCGCGCGCCGCCGCCATGGAACCGGTGCGAATCGTCTCTTTATAGGAAAATCCCGGCACACGAAAATGCACATGCACATCCGCAAAGCCGGGAAAAACAGCCATATCGTCAAAATCACGGCACACAAAGCCATCCGGCAAAGCCGAAATGGAAACAGAATCGCCCACTCCCATCTTGATCCGCGTGATCCTGCCATCCTCTACAAACAACGCCGCGGGGGAAAACGCACCGTTCAACCATACGCGTCGGCTCACAAGCACCATCTTCGGCATAGCATGTCCTCCGTAACAAAAAAATCTGTGCCGCGCGAGACGGTACAGACACTTCCACCCGATAAAACGGTATCCGGCATCTTCTCCACCTCTCTGTGCGGAATTAAAGACACTTCTTTTCAACACATAGTATACCACATCCGCGCAAGGAAGTCAATGGGCAAAAGCGCGGATATTTCCGAAAATCGAGCGTTTTTTTGGTGCAGGACGCGGCGTATTTCTGCCTCCGGCATACTCTTCATGAAATTTTAAGAGAAATCGCTCTTTTCTTTTCAAGGTTTTTCTGCTACAATATAGGGTAGAATGAAGAAAACAAGGAAGTGGACGCCATGTATACGATTTTGGTCTGCGACGACGAGCGGGACATCGTTTCCGCCATTGAAATCTATCTCTCCGCGGAGGGATACAAAATTGAAAAAGCCTACAACGGCAGGGAGGCGCTCGCCATTCTCGCGAAAACGGAGGTGCATCTCGTGCTACTCGATATCATGATGCCACAGATGGACGGGATCGCAACCGCCGCGCAGATCCGCCGCACCTCCAACGTGCCGATCGTCTTTTTATCCGCGAAAAGCGAGAGCAGCGACAAGATCCTCGGGCTGAACATCGGCGCGGACGATTACATTACAAAGCCCTTTGACCCCATGGAGCTGGTGGCGCGGGTTCGATCCCAGCTTCGGCGGTACGCGACCCTCGGCGGGATCGTAAAAACGGAGAACGCCTACGAAAACGGCGGGATCCTTCTCGACGACGTGGCGAAAACGGTGACCGTAGACGGCGATCCGGTCGCGCTGACACCGATCGAGTACAGCATGCTGCGGCTGTTTATGGCAAATCCGGGGCAGGTGTTCTCGATCCACCAGATCTATGAGCAGGTTTGGAACGAATCCCCCATCGGCAGCGAAAATTCCGTGGCGGTGCACATCCGGCACCTGCGCGAAAAAATTGAAATCAATCCGTCCGAGCCGCGCTACATCCGCGTGGTCTGGGGACTCGGCTATAAAATGGAGAAGGTGAGCACGTGAACGGCAGCGAAAACAGACAGATCATCGGATACAGGGACATTACGGAAAGCGCCACAGGCGCCGGCGGCAGTGGAAAACGGAAAAACGCCATACTGTGGCAGATCCTCTTTTATCTGGCACTCCTGCTGCTGTGTTTTTCCATCGCCGGAACGATCGTCACCGCAATGCTCGGACTGTACAGTCACACCGCGGACGACACCATCGCGTACCAGATCCAGCGGATCACCAAGCAAAAGGCGACACAAATCCTGGACGAGTACAATCGGCACCTCAACGGCTGGGATTTCTACGATCTCTCCGGCGACTACCGCGGGATCACGAACTTCCGCTACAGCGTATATTTACTGTATCCCAACGGCGAAGAAGTATACGTGACAGGCAGCTATAACGATGAAGCATATGAAGCGACGGCGGAAGCGGTCGGGGAATATTATGTGGACGAACCGTATGTCCTGCCCGCGTCCCTCAAGTCGTCCTTCTATGGCACGGATTATGCGGAAACAATGATGTATCCTGCGGACGCCACGGAAACGGCAGCAGGCAGCACTCCCGATACCGCGGAGACAAACTCCCCCACATTGGAAGAATCTGCCGTCACACTGTATGTCACAGAGGAACGGCAAATCCGGGGATACTACTGTCCGCAGCCCGGCGTGATCGATTTGTACACCGTGATGGAGCAGGCGACATGGCTCTGCGCGTCCCTGCAATACGTGTTCCCGCTCGGTATTCTGGTGTGCGCCGTGCTCTGCGTGATCCTCGGCGTGATTCTCACCAGGCAGCTGTGGCAGCTTTCCGAATCCGCAGACGGCGGCGTGATGCTGCTTTCGCGGATTCCGTTTGATCTCATCTGCGTAATCACCACCATTCTCATTCCGTTCAGCGACTTCGTTGTTGGTATGGTGACCGATTCGTTTCGGGAAAGCCTGCCGGATCTGTGGGCGGTCGGACTCCTCGCGCTGCTGGTGCTGGCACTGCCGTTCTTTTTCACCGTTGTATATTCCGCGCTGGTCGTGCAGATGGAAAAGCGGCAGCTTCTCTCCTCCACCGTCCTCGCGTGGCTTCTCTGCAGGGTGGTGCTGCCGGTGCTGCGTTTTGTCGGCGGCGGATTGGCACGCTTTGCCGGAATGATCCCGTTTGCGTGGCGTACGGCGATCGGCGTGCCGGTGGTCGGGCTGATCATCCTGTTCTTCGCCATCGGAGCCTATGCGCAGGGCGGCGTGTACCTCATTCTCCTCGCGGTCGGTTGTCTCGCCGTGTACGTGCTGTGCCTGTACGCCGCCTATGCGATCCGGGTCTTGCAAAAATCCGGTGAGGAGCTGTCCCGCGGCAATCTGTCGTATAAAACGGACACGCGAAAGCTCCGTTCCGTGTTCCGGGAGCAGGCGGAAAACCTCAACGCCATCGGCGACGGCATGGAAGCGGCGGTCGCGGAGAAGATGAAAAGCGAGCATTTCAAAACGGAGCTGATTACCAACGTCTCACACGATATCAAAACGCCGCTGACCTCCATCATCAACTACGCAGACCTACTCTCCAAGGAGGAGCTATCCGGAAAGGCGCGCGAATACACGGAGATCCTGCTCCGGCAGTCCGCGCGGCTCAAAAAGCTGACGGAGGACCTCGTGGAAGCGTCCAAGGCGACGACGGGAAACCTGTCCTGCAATCCGGAGCGGCTCAGCGTGTGTCAGATTGTACGGCAGTCGCTCGGCGAATACGAAGAACGGCTGGAGGCTGCCGGACTGCAGGTGCGCACCACGATCCCGGAAGGCGACCTCTACGCGATGGTGGACGGACGGCTACTCTGGCGGGTACTGGAAAACCTCTACAGCAACGCCACGAAATACGCGCTGTCCGGTACGCGGGTCTATCTGGTGGTGACGGAGGACGACGGGCGCGTCTGCATCAGCATGAAAAATATCTCCCGCGAGCCGCTGACCGTGGACGGAGAGGAGCTGACGGAGCGCTTCGTCAAGGGAGACGCCAGCCGGTCGAGCGAGGGCAGCGGTCTCGGACTGAACATCGCGCGCAGCCTCGTGGAGCTCCAGCACGGCACGTTCCGCGTTACCTGCGACGGCGACCTGTTCCGCTGTGACATCTCGTTCGCCATTGTGGAATAAAAGCGCAAGCAAAAATACCCGCACAGTCCCACTCGGTGAGGATGAGGCTGCGCGGGCTTTTTTCACTTTGTTATACTTTCCCGTTCGTAAGCGGGTAAGGCGTGTCGTTCAGCGTGACCTCGGTCAGCGTGACACCGTGATAGACGAGCTTCAGAGTAAAAAACGGCGTGTCGGTGGTGAGCAAGCGGAGAAATATCCGGTCACCCTCCCAGATCGGCAGGGATTCGATCTCCGTTTTCGGTACCCATTCGAGCACGCCCTCGTCGCAGGGATCCCCCGTGAAATCGGTATTTCCGGTAAAATCGGACGTGGTGAACAGGTGCATGTGCTCCGTCGTCATCGCCGTTTCCGTATAGCAGACGAAGGTCACCAGCCCCCGGTACGCGAGCTTTCCGAGGCGCAGACCGGTTTCCTCATACGCTTCCCGGCGCATGCAGTCCTCCGGCGATTCGCCCTCTTCAAAGCCACCGCCGACGCCAATCCATTTGTCATGGTTGATGTCGTGCTTTTTCTTCACGCGGTGCAGCATGAGGTACGCACCGTCCTTTTCCAGATAGCCGAGCGTGGAATTGCGCATAGATCATTTCCTTTCCGCTTTTTGCCGCATGGGCAGAGTACCGAACAGCATCTGCCGCGTACGTTCATGCTTTTCCAGATACCAGACCAGGCACAGCCCGAACAGTCCGCACGAGATGATCTCTCCGGCGGTGACCGTCACGACTGTGAATGCGTATGCGCTGCCCGGTACGATTCCGGATACGACCAGCACGATCGGTATGATAAGCCCGTTCGCTAAAATCGTGGGCAGCGGCGCGAGATATGGGATCCGGCGCAGGAAATACGCGGCGAGAACGCCGATAAAGGTCGCCAGCGTGCCAAATACGAGATCCCACACGGTGCTGCCGGTTAGAAAATTGGCAAGGAAGCAGCCGATGGTCAATCCCGGAACCGCCGCGACGGTGTAGACAGGCAGGACGCACAAAAGCTCCGACAGCCGTATCTGCACCGCTCCCGAAGCCAGTCCGAACGCGGCGGAAACGAAGGTCAGTGCGACATACAGCGCTGCGATGAGCGCTCCCTGCAGTATAAATTTTGTGTTTTTCATGTTTTGTTCTCCTAAAAATGCAAAAAAACTGCGCGACAAAACAAAAGCACAGTTTTCTCCGTAGTTTTGATTTGTTCACCGATTGTAACCATGGTGAAGCAGTGAGGATGGTTACGAACTCACTTTATATAAAGGCAGGTGTCGCCATCCGCCGTTTTCAGGATATAGTATACCACACGTGCGACGGTTTGTAAAGGGGACAGTTTGCACAAAAAGGAGAGCCGCAGGCGCAGCTCTCCTTTTTCCGTTTATTCCGCGCTCGGCATGACCACAAAGGCGTTGTTGATCCAGCGTTCGTGTCCGAGGCAGGGCTTGTTGATGTAGGTTTCGTTATAGACCATCGCCGTGGAGCTGCCGCCGTCGAGCATGGCAGCGTTGATGGCACCCTCCGCGAGCATGACCTCTTGCAGCACATCGAGGTCGCAGCCGATACTCCAGTCGACCTGTCTGCCGTCAATGACGAGGAAAAGAAACTCTCCCGTTTCCCGTTGTCCGATAGCGGTACGAGGCGCGATTCCCCAGCCGCCGGTGCCGTTTTTGATCATCCCCTCGCCGTTGACGACCAGAAACGGAGCGAACGATACGCAGGAGACGATGTTGTTCGTCAGCGCCCATTCCGCGGTACAGTGGCGAAGAACGAGCGCGCCGTCCGCATTGATGCCGATCATGTTGTACACATCCGTGTTGTTCGCGACGTAAGGATAAACCAGCTCGCTGTTCTCAATGAGCAGTCCCGCAGGCATGCCGCCGTTGGAATCGTAATTCGCGCCGTCCTGGAAGCCGCCGCCGTTGATGCCCGCGACCGCGCCGCTGTTTTTCGTCATCGTCATCACGTTTTCGCCGCAGGTGTACTGCTTGGAGGTGTCCACGAGCTTGACGCGCATCGGATCCTCGATGAGCATCACATAGCCGCGCCAGCCGGAGCCGCTGACCTCCTTCAGATACAGTCCATCCTCCAGGAACGTGTAGCCCTCGTCCTCATAGGTCGGCTCGGTTTCCGCGGGTTCCGTTTCCGGCGGCTCCGTCTCCACCGTTTCCGATTCCAGCGCGGCGGGCTTGGTCTCGACCGTTTCCTCTTTGCTGAAATTCAAAATGATCGAATCGTGCGCGGAGTCGTCGACGGTGTTTTCCTCTATGATCCGGTTGATGGTTTCCTCCGGAATGAACATGGTCGCCAGGTATTTGTGGGAAAACGTGCGCATCGCGGAGCAGACCCAGATGTTCTGCAGCTTCTCGGACGCGCCGCATACCACGAGGATATAGAAGCATAAAATGAGCGCCGTAAGCATAACAGTAAGCGTACAGATCACGGCGGAAACTGTGCGCAAGGCGGATTCTTTCTTTTTCACACGGGATTGTTGCAATTTCGTAGCCCTCTGAACGTTATTTTCTACCGAATAAGACGTTTTCCGCGCGAAAATGTTCCCGGAATCCGGAAAAGTTTTTCCATGCCACGAAAGACGTACACAGGAGAGTTGTAGTATACCGGATTTTGCGGCAATTTGCAAGGGGGTTGTGAGATATGTGCGGTAAAAATTTCGTGAATACAACTATACACCGCGCGCGTTTTTGAGCATTTCATCCAACACTGTCAAATAAGGAGCGCGATTTATGGATTTTTCGCCATTTTCGTTTCTTGCGTCGTTTTTTTGCGGCATATGGACCCCGGCGATGCTCCTTTTTTCGGGGATCGTGCTCGCGCTCGGCATACGGCTGTGGAAGCTCTGCTCCCCGCGCCGTTTTTTCCGCACCCTCTGCGACATACCGCCGGGATCCAGGGTCACACCGTTTCGCGCGGTCACGATGGCACTTGCCGGAACGCTTGGCGTCGGGAACATCACGGGCGTATCGGCGGCGATCGTTCAGGGCGGACCGGGTGCCGTATTCTGGATGTGGGTCGGTGCTGTGCTGTCGCTTTCCGTGAAATACGGCGAGGTCGCGCTGGCGGTACGCTATCGACATGACACACGGAACGGCTATGTCGGCGGCACCATGTACACAATGCGGGACGGCTATGGAAAAACACGGCTGGGCGGACTGTTTGCCATCCTCTGCGTCGCCAACGCCTTTGTCACCGGAAATCTCCTGCAATCGAACGCCGCCGCGTGTGTGCTCGCTCCCCTGCCGCGCTGGAGCTGCGGACTTTTCCTCGTTGTCCTCATCCTGCTCGCCCTATTCTGCGGAATCCACAGGCTGTCGGAGATCACGCTGCGGCTGATCCCTGCGCTGTGCGCCGTTTACATCATCGCCTCCCTTGCCGTGATCGGCTCGCACATCGCGTATCTGCCGGAGATTTTTACCGATATTGTGCGCTGTGCGTTTTCGACCAAAGCGGTCGCCGGCGGCGCTGTCGGCTGGACGGTACGGGAGGCGGTGCGGTTCGGGGTCACGCGCGGGATCTTCTCCAATGAAGCTGGCTGCGGCACCTCTCCTACCTCTCACGCGACCGCGGACACAAAGTCGCCCCATCACCAGGGGATCTACGGCATTTTCGAGGTATTTTGCGACACGCTCGTTCTCTGCACGCTGACGGCGTTTGTCCTCCTCATCGCCGAACGGGAATACGGGATCCTGTCCTGGGGCGGCGACGCCATGACCCTCTTAGCATTCGGTCTCTACGGCGGGAAATTCCTGTACGTGGTGCTGGCGGTCTCCGTCGTGCTGTTTGCGTACGCCACGATTCTGGCGCAGCTCTACTATGGGGACACGGCAATCCGGTATTTCGGCGAACACAAATGGGCGCGGCGTGCCTTTGTCGCAGCCATGCTCTGCGTAACGATGGCAGGTGCGGTGACGGACGCGGCGGTGCTGTGGCGGATCGCGGATGGACTGGTGTGCGTCATGACCACGGTGAACACCGCGTTTTTGCTCGGCAGACGGTGGGAAATCCGCGAGATCGCGTGCACGGGACTGTCGGAGACAAAGGAAAAAGCCGGGTGAATGGGTTCTCCCGGCTGATTCTGTTATTTCCGTATCGCAAACCGCCATGGGCGGTCGCGATCCTCCCCGGCGTAATCGATGCCGACGCGCGGGGATGCCGTATAGTCCGGCGCATCTCCTGTGTCCGTGATCCAGAGCCGGTTCGGCGCGGTCGGTTCCGTGAGCGATATGCCGTTCCACGCACGGGTGATGCCAATGACGCTGCATACCTTGCCGGGACCGTCCGCCAGCTTTTCGATACGCGGCGGCGTCGGCTTTTTCGCGCGTGTGTTTGCCCGCCAGTTTTCATAGAACAGCGGAAGATTGCCGCTTGGTAATATGCCGCGGATGAGCACCGCCTGGGGATCGTCCTCTTTTGAAGCGGTCACGTTCAGGCACGCGTACAGACCGTAAATCAGGTACACATATGCGTATCCGCCGGGCAGGTACATCGTTTCGGTGCGCGCCGTTCTCCGTCCGCCGTACGCGTGAGAGGCGCGATCCGTCACGCCGCAGTACGCCTCGGTTTCCGTGATGATCCCGGAAAGCGTGCCAAGCGGCGTTTCCGCACAAAGCCGTTTGCCGAGCAGGGCGATCGCCAGCGCCACCGCGTCCGTTTCATAGAACGCGCGCGGAAGCGTCGGCTCATGGCGTACAGGCTCAGTCAAAGGCGATCGGCGTGGTATGGACGGAGGAACGCGGGGTCGCCATCATCGGCGCCACGGCGTCGCGCCATACCTTGTAATGATGCGTTTCCTTATGGGCAGCGGCGGCGGCTTCGTCCACGTAGACCTCATAGAGATAGAACTTGTTCGGATCGTTCCGGTCGCGCAGCACGTCAAAGCGCACGTTGCCCGGCTCCCTACGGGAGTTGACGTGATTGTAGCGGGTAGCGTCCACGAACGCGGAGATGCACTCCGGCTTTACATCCACGGTTACAACGGTTGCAATCATCACTCTCTCCTCCGCTCACAGAATCTTGAAAAATTCCAGTTCTTCTCCGGACGGGCCGTATACGAACGCGCAGTTGAGAGTCAGCTTCACCGGATGGGAATCCAGCGGCACCACCTTCGGCGCGGTTTTCGGCTTGGCGCCGGCGGCAATCGCGGTGTTGTACGCGGCGTCCACGTCGTCGACCTTCATGGCGTAGTGGATATATCTGCCCTCGCCAACCTCTTCCGGACCGCCCGCGAACAGTTCCAAGATGGAGCCGTCGCCCATATCGAGCATCGCGATTCTGCCGTCGCCTTCGCCCCACATGGTGAAGAACTTCATCCCGAGTCCCTCGGTGAAGAACTTGAAGGATTCTTCAAAGTTATGCGCCTTCAATGCGACGTGGTGAAAGCCCATACCGGCTACGATTTCGTTTGCCATTTTTCTGTACTCCTTAATATGTAGATTTTTCCGGACTGCGCCGGAGGTTGCATTTCTCTCAATAATACCGCACGCTGGAGATCACTTTGCCGAGGATCGTGACTTCCTCCACAACGATCGGTTCCATGGCGGAATTGCGCGGCTGGAGACGGTAGTGTCCGTTTTCCTTATAGAATTCCTTGACCGTCGCGGAATCGTCCACAAGCGCTACCACGATGTCTCCGTTTTCCGCGGACTGGGTACGTTCCACGATCACAATGTCGCCCTCCAGAATGCCCGCTTCGATCATGCTGGTGCCGCGGACGCGTAGGGCGAAAAGATCGGACTCGCAGGTATGCCCCTCGCCTGCCGGATAGCAGAGATACCCGTCCAGGTTCTCGACCGCCAGAATCGGCAGACCGGCTGTGACCTTGCCTACGATCGGCACGCGCACAGAGGGCATTTCGGGATTGACCGCGTTGTCCTCGTCGATGCGCAGCGTGCGGCTCTTTCCGGTTTCCTTATGGATATATCCTTTGCGCTCCAGCCGTTCGAGATACGTATGTACCGTCGAGGTGCTCTTGATGTCCAGCGCGGTGCGGATATCGCGGATCGAGGGGGAATAGCCGTTCTTGCGAAGATTGGTCTTGATGAAATCGAAAATCATCTGCTCCTTTGGCGTTAAGGTATTCATAAAATAACTCCATTCTCTCATTGGTTTCCGGCGCGACTCCTGCTTTTTACAGGTGCACCACGCCCTATGCCTATAGTATACCACATTTTTTTCGCCGTGTAAACACCTGTTCTAAACTTTTTTCAATTTTTTTTGAAAAAAGTGCGTTTTTTGCTCGATTCCACGCCGTGCTTGCCGCATAGCGTACTTTGCCCACGAGTGGCGCGTTGCTTTCTGCGCATGACAGTGGTGCAATCTGCGCAAAAGCTGGGATTCACGATTTTGGCACGGCGCGAAATTGGCGGATTTCACCACAATTTTCTGAAATTGTGTACGTGCGAACCAAAAAATTCAAAATTCTTTCCTTGAATTGTTATCCTCCGCCGTGTATAATATATCATAGAAAAAATTTTTGATTTCAGAAAAGGAGTTTTTCTACCATGTCCATGACACAGAATAAATATGTTCTCAGCTGGATCGACGAAATGGCGGCTATGACGCAGCCAGAAAAGATCGTCTGGATCGACGGCAGTGAAGAACAGGCAAACGCTCTGCGCGCCGAAGCCTGCTCCACCGGCGAGATGATCAAGCTGAATGAAGAGCTTCTCCCCGGCTGCTACCTGCACCGCACCGCCATCAACGACGTAGCGCGTGTAGAGGGCAGAACCTTTATCTGCACCTCCAAGAAGGAGGACGCGGGCAATATCAACAACTGGATGGATCCGAAGGAATGCTACGAAAAGCTCTCCAAGCTCTACAAGGGCTCCATGAAGGGCAAGACCATGTACGTCATTCCCTACTCCATGGGTATCGTAGGCTCCGATTTCGCAAAGTACGGCATCGAGCTGACCGACTCCATCTACGTTGTGCTCAACATGCTCATCATGACCCGTGTCGGCACGCAGGTTCTGGAAGCGCTCGGCGACAGCCCGGACTATGTAAAGGGTCTGCACGCAAAGGCGGATCTCGATGAAGAAAACCGTTATATCGTCCACTTTCCGGAGGACAACACCATCTGGTCCATCAACTCCGGCTACGGCGGAAACGTGCTGCTCGGCAAGAAGTGCTTCGCGCTTCGTATCGCGTCCTACCTCGGCAGAAAAGAAGGCTGGATGGCGGAGCACATGCTCATCCTCGGCGTAGAATTCCCGAACGGCGAGATCAAGTACATCTCCGCCGCGTTCCCGTCCGCTTGCGGCAAGACCAACCTCGCCATGCTCATTCCGCCGGAAATCTACCGGAACAAGGGCTACAAGGTATGGTGCGTCGGCGACGATATCGCGTGGATCCGTATCGGCAAGGACGGCAGACTGTGGGCGATGAACCCAGAGAACGGCTTCTTCGGCGTGGCGCCCGGCACCAACGAGCACTCCAACCCGAACGCTCTTGCTACCACCAAGAAGGACACCATCTTCACGAACGTTGTACACAACCTCGATAACAACACCGTTTGGTGGGAGGGGCTTGACAACAATCCGCCGAAGAACGCCATCGACTGGAAGGGCAACCCGTGGGATTACAGAAAGTACGACAAGAAGGACAAGTCCACCTGCGGCGCGCATCCGAACTCCCGGTTCACCGCAAAGGCAACGAACTGCCCGTGCCTGTCCTCTGAATTCAACAACCCGACCGGCGTGCCGCTGTCCGCGATCGTATTCGGCGGCAGACGCGCAAAGACCGCTCCGCTGGTGTACCAGTCCTTCAACTGGCAGCACGGCACCTTCGTCGGCTCCATTATGGCTTCCGAAACGACCGCTGCCGCTTCCGGCGCTGTAGGCGTTGTCCGCCGCGACCCGATGGCAATGCGTCCGTTCACCGGCTACAACATGGGCGACTATTTCGCACACTGGCTGGAAATGGGCAAGAAGATCCCGCACGCGCCGAAGATCTTCCACGTCAACTGGTTCCGCACCGACGATGACGGCAACTTCATCTGGCCGGGCTACGGCGACAACTTCCGCGTTCTGCTCTGGATCCTCGCGCGCTGCGAAGGCACCGTGGACGCTGACGAAACCGCGATCGGTTACGTGCCGAAGCCGGAGGACATCAACGTGGAAGGTCTGGACGGCGTTACCACCGAAACCATCCGCGAGCTCGTTTCCGTGGATCACGACAGCTGGAAGGCGGACATCGCGAACATCCGCGAATTCTACGACCTCATCGGCGAAAGAGTTCCCGCAGAGCTTCGTGCGGAGCTGGATGCCCTCGACAAGAGACTCGGCTAATCGCATAAAAAACATCGGAGAGACTGCCCGCGCGGTCTCTCCTTTTTCTGTACGCAAAACCGCCGCCGTATCGTTTGGTATTTCCGATACGACGGCGGTTTTTGGTTTGTGCGGAATTTTATTCTTTTGCGCGGTTCTCCATCCGTTCCGCAGCGGCATTTTTATACGACAGCAGGATGTGCGTCGGGGCGAAAATGCAGGCGAAAAGGGTCAGGAGAATCGAGCGGGTCAGAATGCCGCTTGCAAGAAAGAGCACCGACGGCAAAATCGACAGTGCCAGTGCGCGGAATACGGAGCTTTTGCGGAAGCAGACGATCCAGATAACACCGTACGCGAGCACGCACACAGCATCGATGATCAAGTAGAGCATCCACGCGGTGGCAGACCACGGAAGAAAGCATGTGCCGGGGATCGTGAGAATCATGAAAAGAAAGCACCCGAACCGCCCGATCCGCTCCAAGATCTCGACCGTTTTGTTCTGCCAGCGATTCACAAAGCCGTCCTTACACCGCACCGCAAAAACGATATTCGGGATAAGGATGACCAGCACGCAGAGAAACCCATAGATATTGAAGAGGGACATATTACTTTCACTTTCTTTTTCATTTGATTTGCACGTATGGAATCATAAGCGACACACGTTTACCTTATGCATCAGCGACCATACTTGACTTTGTGTATCACACATGATCCGCGCCGTCCACGTACATTGGCAGCGGGAACCACGCGGCGGCGTAGGCGTTTTTCATCCGTTCCGGGGACATTGCGCCGAAGAAGAACGCTACGGCTTCTCTGTGTTCCAGTACCATATCGGGTGCTTTGTCCGTTTTCTCCACGGTCGGCACGCCGTTTTCCGCCGCGATCGTGAACTGTTCGTCTCCCGCGATGCCGTGGACCAGTACCGTGAGCGCTCCGTCGCACAGCGTGTTCGGGTGAGACTGTGCCTTGAGGCGCAAGAACGCCCGTACAACCTTTTCAAAGTGGAAGATCGTGCATTTCGCGTCGTCGTGGAAGGAGAAGTGTTCGCAGATGAGAGAGGCGGCGGTGATCCTGTCCACGTTGTATAGCGGCACGCGAAGGCGCAAGTCCCCATGATTTTCCAGATACGCGCGCACCACGGCGTAAAAATCGCTTTCATCCGCAAGGGTCAGCTCGTCCATGTTCCCGACCATAAAGCCCGCGAAGCCGTATTTGCCGTCTGTGATCTCATAGAGCTTTTTCTCCCACGACCGGCAAATATCGAGAAACTGCGCGCGGTTCCTCTCCATATAGAGCGGTCTGTTTTCGTGGAGCGCGACCATTTTGTCGATCACCGGGTCGTCCGGATCCGTGACCTCGCGAAAAGCGATCTCGCGCGGCGGCATGTCCCGGAAGCAGTGGCGCGCATTCGTCTGGTCGATGGTAAATTCCCACACTGGCTCGGCGGATTCATAGGAAAAATAGCCGTACCGCTGCCGTCTGCCACCCAGATCGGAGTAATCCGCTCCCGACGCGATCATGTCGTCCAGCGCCATGTGCATGAGATCCCGCATATAGCCGCGCGAACGGGCACGCGGGTGCACTGCCACATTGCCGATGCCGTGGACGGACAGGGTTTCCCCGCCTACGTACTGCTCTCTGACAAACACACCGATCGCAGCCCGCAGCTTTCCGTCCTCCGTCACGACATAGCTGTTCTCGCAGGGCTTTGCTTCTTCTTTGTAGAGCTTGGGCAGCAGCTTCAGAAAGCCGCGATCAACGCCATTGAAGCCGAATACGTAGTTGATGAAATCAAGGTACTCCAAACGGTCAATATCGTTTCCTCTGCCCTTGTAAATTTTCTTTTCCATATAAAAAGCTCCTTTCGGAATGATGGTTCTTTTTGGAAAACGCGGATTTTCGATGCGTATTTTGGGAAAGCTTCAAATGCGTGCGATCGCGTGTGTGAGATATGCCTCCGTTCCCTCGCCAAGGAGCGTTTCGTAAGCCGTGCGCGCCTTGTCCGGAGCGTCAAACAGTCCGAACACGGTGGGACCGCTGCCGCTCATCAGAGGAATCCCCCCCATTTCCCGCAGCAGCCGGTGAATATGCGCAGCTTCCGGATGCAGGGGCAGAATCACGCTTTCAAAGGTATTGTGCATGTGCCGCGGCAGACGGTCGTCATGGGCAAGAGAGGCGAGAAACCCCTCAAAATCGCCGAAATCCGCCGCAAGCGCATCGCCGTACTGTCGGTCAAGGAGCTTATACGCCATCGGTGTGGAGACGCCCTCGCCCGCACGCGCCAACACGATCGCATAGCGCGGACGATAATCCAGCGGCGTGATCCGATCGCCGATCCCCAGCGTTTTCGCACAGCCGCCGACGATGCAGAAAGGGATGTCCGCGCCGACGGTGCTGCCGATGGCACACAGGGTGTCGAGATCGACCGGAATCGTATCGGCAAACAGCTCCGCCATGGCAGTCAGTACCGCCGCGCCGTCCGAGCTGCCGCCGCCCAGTCCCGCCGCAATGGGGATCCGCTTACGAATCTGGATGGAAACCCCCTCGCGCAGATCGAAATGGCGCAAAAACGCGTCGGCACAGCGATAGGCGATATTTTCTTCTCCGTCCGGCAGGGTATCGCACAGATCCACCAGTCGGATATCCGCGCCGCCGTCCCGCTCCACCGTCACCTCGTCGTACAGTCCGACCTGCAGCATCACGCTCTTGATGTCGTGATACCCGTCCGTGCGCCGTGCCATCACGTCGAGATAAAGGTTGATCTTGGCATACGCTTTTTTCGTACTCTTCATATATCTTAACGCCGTCTGTCCGCTTTCGGGAACGCGCGGCGATCTCCTCAATGGATATGCCCAATGATCGGGTTTTCGTGTATTTCCACAGCGCCTATCGGACAAAGCTCCTGACAGCAATAGCAGCGGATGCACGCTTTTTTCTGAATCTGCGCCGTTTTCCTGCCTTTTTTCTCCGTCAGAACGATCGTGTGCGCCGGGCAGGATCGCACGCAAACGCCGCAGCCGACGCACCTCTGTCGATCAATGCGCGGTTTTGCGGCGAAAAACTCCGCGAACCGACCGCCCATGATGCCCGACAAGCCCTTTAAGAACCGGTTGGACGACGCAGCCGGCGCCGCGAAACGCACCTTTTCCGCCGGTTTTGTCACGTATCGAATGTCGAGCCTGCCGTATTCCCGTTCGACCAGCCCGCGTGATGCCGCCTCGTCCAGATACAGCACCGGCGTCGTACATTCGATAAAATGCGCCGCCGCTACGTCTAAGGCGTATGTGGATTCGGATGCGAGCAGGATCCCGGCGGCAATCGGGGTGCCATGGGTCGGACCGTCTCCCTCCATACCGACGATACCGTCGCAGAGCGCGATCACCCGGCAGCGGCTGTAGAGCATTTCGTTCAGGTCGACGAGCATGGCGGAGAAGTCGTCGAGATGCGGATTGGCGGCGTGCATGGAAAACTTTTCCACACCCGGAATGATGCCGAACAGATTCTTCGTCGACGCGGACAGACCCGTCAGCCCGTGCGTCTTGAGCTTGCAGAAATCGATGCAGACCTCGCAGGACGCCACCGGGGAGAGGATATTGCAGCCGTGGAGCCGCTTTCCGGAGCAGATCACGCCGACAAAGGAAAAGTCCTCGTTTAAGGTTACGCCGGGAATATCGCGCAGCCCGTCCAGTCCGCAGGTGTGGTATACGCCGCGCATGCTGGCACTGTTATACGGTCCGCCGCAGCTGTCCGCCACCACAACCGACGCGGCGTCCCATTCCACGAGAATTTTCGCGAGCGCCGTGACAAGCACCGGATGGGTCGTCGCCGCGAATTCCGGTTTTTTCGCCATGACAAGATTCGGCTTCACGCAGACGCGCCTGCCTGTGATATCCGACCGGTCTATCCCGATCGCGTCGAGGAGAGCGAGCAGCGCCGCCCTTGCTTCCGCCTCGTCGTAGGAGGCGCAGGCTGCAACGCCAACAACATTTGTACGCATGTATGGTTCTCTTTTGTGATTGAATATAGGCATAATATGTTACTATATAGTATACCACAAATCCGGGCAAAGTGCAATAGACATTTTCGGCAAATCGGGACTGCCCGCCGTCCGACTGTTCATAGCCGCTTCACATTCCATCGGAAGCGCGCACACAATTGCACGACGTCTTGCCCATACCGCGTACACCTGTCGTTTTCTTTCGGAAATTGCTTGACATCCCACCGCGTTCATGATATACTTTTCCTATCCATTATATATCCGATATACAAAGGAGTGTCCGTCTATGAAATGCCCGTCCTGCGGCTCGCCCAAAAGCAACGTCATCGATTCCCGTCCCGTGGAGGAAAACAACTCGATCCGCCGCCGTCGGGAATGCCTGAACTGCCACACGCGCTTCACGACCTATGAGATCATCGATGTGTACCAGCCGGTCGTTCTGAAAAAGGACGGCTCCAAGGAGCTGTTTGACAAAAACAAGCTGCTCACCGGTCTTTTGAAAGCGTGTCAGAAACGACCCGTCAATGCGGAGGCGGTCGCGAATGACATAGAAGCCGCGCTCGGCAACAGTATGAAACGCGAGATCTCGTCGCAGAAAATCGGCGAAATGGCGATGGAACGACTGCGCGAGCTGGACACCGTGGCTTACGTACGCTTTGCCTCCGTACACCGCGAATTTAAGGACATCGACGCGTTTGTCAAGGAGATCTCCGAGCTCAAAAACGACGGCACAAAGGACGAGCGTCATGAAAAGTAACGCGCCGGCACGCCTTTTCGCGATGCTTTTTGCCCTGTGCGCCCTCTCTCTCTCCGGCTGCGTTCTCTTTCGCAATGCGGACAGAACACCGATTGAAACAAAGCAAGCCGCAGACGGCGTATCGCGCGAAACCGTCGCCTATTCCGATCTGGGCAAGCCTGTACCGGACGAAACGGCTGCACCGGATGAAACAAGCGCGCCTATGGAAACGGCGGAGCTGACCGATCCGTACCTCGGCGTGAATGTATCCTTTCTCGCGGTTGGAGACAATCTCATCCATCCGAATATTTACATGGACGCGAAAAACCGCGGAAATACCGAAAAGGAATACGATTTTCTGCCCGTCTACACCGATGTGGCAGAGCGGATCGCCGCCGCCGATTACGCGTTCATCAACCAGGAAACGGTCATGGCAGGGGAAGCCTACGGCTACTCCGGCTATCCCTGCTTCAATTCGCCGCAGCAGCTCGGCCTTGATCTCGTCACGCTCGGCTTTGATATTGTCAACATCGCAAACAACCATATGCTCGACATGGGCACGCAGGGGCTGTCCGACACAATGGACTTCTGGCACACCCAATCGGTGCTGCTGCTCGGCGCGTTCTATGACGAAGCGGACGCCGCGAAGCTGCGCACCATCGTGACGGACTCGGGGATCACCATCGGCATGCTGTCGTACACCTATGGCACAAACGGCATTGTGAAAAAGGCATCCTCACCGATTGATATTCCCTACATCGACACGGAGCGGATCGAGCGCGAGGTAAAGGCAGCACGGGAAGCGGTGGATTTCGTGATCGTATCCATCCACTGGGGTCTGGAGAACACGCACACGCCGACCGATGAACAGCGATACCTCGCCGGGCTGATCGCGGATTCCGGCGCGGACGTGATCCTTGGTCACCACTCGCACTGCATCCAGCCGATCGAATGGATCGAGACCGACCGGGGACAGACGCTGTGCGCGTATTCGCTCGGCAACTTCATCTCCGGGATGGCGCGCCCGATGAACGCCGTCGGCGGAATGCTCACCTTCCACATCACAAGCGATGAAAACGGCGGGCTGGTCCCGGCGGAGGTGGAATGGCTCCCGACCGTGTTCTACTACGGCATGAACTGGTACGACACCCACCTTTATTATCTGGAGGATTACACCGTCGAGATCGCGGCCACGCACGGCACGCAATTGAGCGGCTATACGCTGTCCCCGGAGGAGGCGCGGCAGATGACGAAAAACGTGATCGACGCGCAGTTTCTGCCGGACTATCTGCAGGACTGACAACATTTGGTTTCGCGCAAGATAACTACAAATTACACTATTTTTACACGTTCCACACAGCTACATTTCGTTGATTTTGCGTAGATTTTCCCGTTTTTCTATTGACAAAACCTCCGCGGTACGGTATACTTTCCATAAATGGCATCCGAAAAGGGTGCGCAAGAATGGAAATCCGGAGTCGGAGGTTTTTGTTATGGCAAAGAAAAGATGGCTTGTGCTGACGCTGGCGATACTGATGCTGGCGTCTTGCGGCGCAAAGGACAATGGCCGGCAGACAGCGGACACTGCAACAGACACCACGTCGGCAGCGGACACAGTGTCGGAAACAGAGAGCGAGACGGACTCTCTGGAGGCGCGCAAGCTCGTGGACGATGGGCTCGGCGACAAGGATTTCGGCGGCAAGGAATACCGGATGCTCTATCAGGTGCGGTACGCGGAATTCCAGAACGCTGAGGAGCTGAACGGAGACGTACTGAACGACGCGGTATACACCCGAAACATGACGGTGGAGGATCGGCTGAATGTAAAGATCGTGCACAACACCGGGGAGGAAGAAGCACTGGCGCAACACATCAAAACTTCGGCGCTCTCCGGCAATGACGAATACGACCTCTATCTCGGGCACACGATGTACACGGGCAAGTACGCGGTGCAGGGGATCTTCCGCAATTGGTATGACACATCCGTGGACTTCACAAAGCCATGGTTCCCACAGACCGCGATCCAGAATCTGACTCTGAACGGGAAGATGTTCTTAACGGCAAGCGACATCTGTCTGTCCCTCTCGTCAAACGCGTACTGCTACTACTTCAACAAGGATCTGGCGGAAGTAAACGGTCTGGAGAACATGTATGACGTAGTGAACCGCGGAGACTGGACGCTTAATTACCTCATGACGAATGTAGCGTCGGTTTATCAGGATCTCAACGGCGATGGCAGCGCGACCGAGGAGGATCTCTACGGCTTCCTTGGTGAAAAGACAAACTCCGTGGTGGCGTATCTGTACTCGTTCCAGATCCCGACGGCAGAAATCGACGACACAGGCAAGCTGTCGATCGTGCTGGGTACAGACGAACGCGGTGTGGACGCGATGGACCGACTGCGCACGCTTCTCTACAACACAGTCGGCTCCTACCCAAAGGATGCGGACTATAAGCAGATGTTCTCCGGACAGCACGCCATTTTCGTAACAGGCGTGCTCAATGAATCGGTCAGCGCGTACCGGGACAGCTGTGACTTTGACTACGGCATCATTCCGTATCCGAAATACGACGCGGCGCAGGACGGCTACTACACGGTGGCAGGCGGCAGTGTGAGCAGCTCGGCAATTCCGATCACGGTATCCGATCTTGACCTGATCTCCGCGTGCTTCACGGCGCTGTCGGCGGAAAACTGGAAGAATGTGATCCCGGCGTACTACGATGTGACGCTGAAATACAAGGGTGCGCGCGACGAGGCGTCCATTGCGATGATCGACACGATCTTAGACGGGCGGAACTTAGACTTCGCGTTCATGTACGACGCATTCACGGGCTACATGTACAAAATGAAGGACTTCGTGCAAGGCAATGTCGCTCTGCCGACCTACGTGGAAAAGACCCGCAACGGTGTCGAAAAGCACTTTGAAAACGTGCAGAAGCTCTTCTTCCCGGAGGATTGACGCGGGGAACGGGGAATGGGGACGCGGCCGCTATTGAGAACAAACTTGTTCGTTCCAGCTCCAGCGCGCTTTTATGAATGGATTTTGTCTGTGCGCGGCGGTTTCCGGTTGTTTTCTTTGAGGATACTTTTCCTCTCCAATGTGTTTTCGTTGGATTTATCTCTTTACAAGCGACTTATTTTCTGGTATACTATGCTGCGGAAAAATCTCGCATGGAAAGGCATGGCATGGTATACTATTTACTCACGTTTCTCTCCATTCTATTGGAGACGGGAAAAAATGTTTTCTCGAACAATTTCAGCAAGAACGTTCTGAAAAACGACACGGACATCTACAAATTCAACACGTTTCTGAACATCGGCTCGCTTCTCGTGCTGCTCTGCACCGGGAACTACGCACTCTCCGGCTACACGGTCGCACTGGCGTTTCTGTTTGCCGCCGTCACCGCATTGTCGCAGGTTTTTCTCTTAAAGGCGCTGTCGATCGGCTCGATGGCGTACACGTCCTTTATCCAGGGGAGCAATCTTGTGATCCCGGCGTTGTTCGGCGTATTGTTCCTGCAGTCGCCGGTAAAAATGATACAGCTCATCGCCCTGCCGATTCTGCTCGTCGCGATGGCGCTGGTGCTCGGTGTATTTGAAAAAAAGAGCGGAGACGGTAAAAAATCCTTCTCGGTGAAGTGGCTCGCATTCGCGCTTTTATCGATGCTGTTCACCGGCGGAATCGGCATTTTGCAGACCATTCACCAGAACTCGTCGCACAGTGCGGAGCTGACCGGATTCCTCATCTGCACGTTCGCGTTCGCGGTACTATTCAATCTGCTTCTCTGGCGCGTCCGGCAGAGAAAGGAACCGGCGACCTTTTCCGTCAAGGCAAACGCCCTCATCCAGGCGGCGTTATCGGGCATCTTCATGGGGATCGTGAATCTCGTGAACCTGTACCTCTCCGGTGTGATGCCGACGATCATCTTCTTCCCGCTTGTCAACGGCGGGCTCATCATCGCGACGATCCTCTCCGCCGTGCTCTTCTTCCGCGAACGGCTCCGTCTGCCGCAGTGGATCGGCATCGTGCTCGGCGTCGCGGCGATGTGTATGCTGAGTATATGAAAAAAATCGCTGTCACGGGTACAGTGCAGAAACCTATAGAGCGTTTTTTGCTCACCCAATCAACCAATCTAACCATTGGTTGATCTTTTTCTAATGTAGCGTTATTGCAATGCCGCTTCTCTTATGCTACAATTGAATCAGTGAAGCGCGTCACAATAAAAAATGGGAGGTTTCTCATGTCCAATATCTATATAGGCAGCAAGATACGGGAACTCAGGAAAAAGAAAGGCATTACGCAGGAACAGCTTGCTTCTGTTCTGTCCGTTTCTCCCCAAGCGGTAAGCAAATGGGAAAGCAGTCTGACATATCCCGATATGGAGATGATGCCGGTTATCGCAGCATACTTTGAGGTTTCTATGGATATTCTCTTTGGTTACGATGTCCGGGAACTGAAAGCAAAGATCCAAAAGATCATAGAGGATGCTTGGGTGTATCTCTATGACGATACTCCCAAGTATATTGGAATCATAAAAGATGCTTTGCGGGATTATCCGGGCAACGAAGAATTGCTTACGGCGCTTCTGGACGCATATGAATACAATCTGCGCGACAAGGGGGACACTTCAAAGCTGGACGAAATGATTGAACTTTCTCAAAGAATCATTGCCGAAAGCAGCGATTTCATCCGGGTGTGCAACGTGAAAGATATCCAGTCCGCGGCATATCTTAAAAAAGGCGAATATCAAAAAGCAAAATCTGTACTGGAATCCCTTCCTTGTGCATATGACCTTCGCGATTGGGCGTTTGCTTTTCGTTTATCCGGAAAGGACAAGCTATGTGGAGCAACCCGGTCGAGATGCTATCATTTACAGAGCTTATACCAGGCTTGTATGGAGGAAGGCAACGCATGGTTCTTTATGGATAAGCAGACCGATGTTACGTTCCGGGACTACACGCCTGATGACTATATCCCAGAAGCGCTGAAATGTTATCAAAAGGGACTTCGCGTTCTCACAACATTTCTTTTAACAGATTTCTATGAAGATCCCGCAGATCAATATCTTTGGGATGGTATGCAGACCTTCCACTGGTCTTTCCTTCTGTGTATTGCCGCTTGTTATAAAAGGCTTGGCAACATGGAGGAATGCGAAAAATCAGTTTTCGAAGCATACAGGCTCCTATCCGTGGTATGGAAGGATTTTGAAGAAAGGAAAACGGACTACATGGAGCCGTTCTATAAATGCCTTGAAAACTATGGTCTTCCCGCGTATGTCAGACAGAATTTAACGCCATATCAGGCGTACGAAAACACGCCGATTATACGCAGGTAACTGTCATCCTGTATTCTGAAACCCACACAGAAAAACCGCTGTCACGGCAAGCTTTTCCGGAGCGGCGGTTTTCTGTATTGCGTTTGTCCCTCGGTCAGATCGGCGCGTGGAAGCCGTTGCCGATGATTTCGGAGGAGTTTGTGATGGCGATGAAGGCGTGCGGCTCGTGGGTGCGGATGAAATTGCGGAGCCGGACGGCCTGCGTGCGCCGCATGATGGTAACGATGACGGTCTTGTCCTCTTTTTTGTAGTATCCCATCGCGTGGTATGTAGTCGCGCCCCGGTGCAGGGTATGGATGATGTATTCACAGATGGGATCCGGGTCGTCACAGATGATGGTGAACACCTTACATAGATTGATGTTTTCGATCACGCCGTCGATGACGAGGGATTTCGCGAGCAGGCCGCACACGGAGAACAGTCCCGTTTCCGCGCCGAAGATGAAAAAGGACGAGACAGCGACCGCCATATCGGCAAGCATGAGGGTGGTGCTGATGTTGATGCGCGTATATTTCGTAAGGATCATGGCAACGATGTCGGTACCACCGCTGGACGCGTTGTGGTTGAAGAAGATGGCGGACGCAATGGAGGGCACAACGACGGCGAAAATCAGCTCCAGAAGCGGCTGTGTGGTCAGAGGCTTGTCCATGGGATAGATGATCTCGGCGAGACTGAGCGCGCCGGACAACAGCAGCGTGACGTAGATGGTCTTGATCCCAAATCCGCCGCCAAGCACCGCGAGCCCGAGCACCAGCAGCGCGACATTGAGAATGAGCGTCAAAGTCGAAGCGGACACCTGCAGGAACGGCGCGAGAATGACGGCGATACCGGTCACGCCGCCAAAGGAGAAGTTGTTCGGAAAGCGGAAAAGATAGATTCCAAACGCCATGAGCAGCGTCGCGGCGGTGAGGATACCGTATTCCTTGAGGATCGGGATGATTTTGTTCTGGGTGGTCTGTACCATCACTGTAACTCCTATTGTATGTTCAATGCGTTCTGCAGTGCTTTTTTTAGTATGGATTGCGATTCATTCAACCAACATCAAGAATCGATGCAGTATCTCTACTAGAATCTGTTCAAAAAACTGCTTGGGTTGGTATGGTAATACTTATTGAAAAGCCGATTAAAATAGTATATATCTGCGATGTTCACTTTCACGCACACCTGTGACACAGAATAAAGCCCAGTTTCCAACAGTTCTTTCGCCTTTTTCATCCGCAGATAATTTCTGTACTGCACAGGCGGCATCCCCATACTTTTTGTAAAACGATGGCGAAATGCGGACGCACTAATGTGGCATATTTCCGCAAGTCTCTCCACAGTGATATCCTCCGTATAGTGATTTTCTAAATACAAAACACCTTCGCGAATCCTGTTGTCCAGACTATTCCCTGTATACAGAACAGCCGTTTTATACAGAATTCCCAGAAATAATTCCTGACTTTTTATATGGTATCCCATACGTTTGGCAGAAAAAGTCTCAACAATTTCCTTATAACTATCGAAAAAAGAATGATTATTGTCATGAAAAAGTCTGCATACATCGTGGTGAAGATTGATGATGGTATTATCATTTTTACGTATGATAAACTGGATTGTGTAATACTTTCCTCCAATACAGTCAATCCACGAAGACTCGTAGGATACATCAAAAGGAAGATAAATAATATCACCTGGAACTGTATGAATTACATCACCAGCATTGGATTTAAAATCCAATGTTCCATTTGTCAGGTAAAAGAAACGACTGTATGGTCTCATTCCAGATGGACAGACAAACCTTTTAGGCGTATCAAAGCCTTCAAAAGCATTGAGATACGTCAATAATATTGGCTCATTTAATGTGTCCAAATAGTTTAACATGTCACATTTCTCCGTTAGAAAGCGGTTCAGTCTCTTATCTTGATTATACCGCACAACACACGGAAAGTCAATCGATTTTCAACCAAATAACACAAATCATTAGACAAATCGTACATTTACAATGCAATCACCGCATGCTATACTGTATGTGCGCTGGGTGGAATACCCCCGACTTCCCCTTTCGGAAAATACTTGTTGGAAAACAGTCCAACAGAAAGGATGTCGCAGAGAGCATCAACAAAGTTTGTCTATGTGCTCATTCCTGTGCAATCACTATTATGAAAAGAGTCGCCATTTTGACCACGGATTTGTATCAGCCGCACTGCGATGTAAATGATCATTTCAACCTTGCATTTCTGTACGCGCTTGCACAACAAGAAAAGCTGCAACTTGGTGGGATCATGCTTGATGAGGACAAACCTGACCCGGAGATTACGCCTGAAATCTGCGGAGATCCATCTGTAGAATCAATTGCCCAGCTCAACTACATCACAGCAATCCCCGTACCTTGCGCGATTGGTTCCCGTATCCCGCTACGCTGCGAAGAGGACATACAAGTCGTCATTTCCTCCGGGAAGAAAATCCCCTCGATTTCTTTATTATTGGGCATATTAGAATCCACCAATTTGCCTGTGGACATCCACATGTGCGGTGGGACAAGAGATGTGCTTCTCGCATCAAGAATACGCCCAGACCTTTTCACCAAAGACCGTGTGCGTGTTTTTGTAAACGCGGGCACATGGAAAATCCAGACACCGTTAGAATACAACGTACGATTAGAGCCTTATACAT
The DNA here is from genome assembly GCA_934433485.1 of uncultured Eubacteriales bacterium. Lineage (GTDB taxonomy): Bacteria > Bacillota > Clostridia > Oscillospirales > CAG-272 > UMGS1696. The sequence goes on from CAKRZR010000003.1 coordinate 216,662, forward strand.
TTTCTCAGTTGTTCCAACTTCCTTGTCAGGTACTGTGGGCGCCTTGCTTTGATGAAGCAGTATGGCCATTCCATGTAACAGAGTTCGCCAACTATTTTATGATGGAAATTGGCCCCCTGTTTGAACGGATTTCCGATTCTATGAAGAATTATTTCTTATGGTCACCTCTAAAAATCCCCCTCACCATATTGAAAAAATTGCAAAATGCTGTATAATAAAAGCAAACGAAGTAAGGC
>CAKRZR010000004.1 GCA_934433485.1 uncultured Eubacteriales bacterium
ATACTTGACGAACCTGTGGCATCTATCGATCCGGAGACAGAGTTTGAAATATTCGCAAAAGTGAAAAAGGAGTGGAAAGGAAAAACGCTTGTTTTGGTGTCGCATAGACTTTCCAATGTTACGATGTGTGATAAGATTATTGTCATCGAAGACGGAAAGGCGGATGAAATCGGTACGCACAGTGCGCTTATGAAAAGTGGCGGTGCGTACGCGCGGATGTATGCTACGCAGGCTGAAAAGTACATGAGCAATAAATGATTTATAACCCTATATCCAAATGATGTTAGACTGGACAAGTCAATAAAAAAACAAACATATAGAAGGCTTTCAAGGGAAAATGCTGACCTTGAAAGCCTTCTATTCGTGCGTAAGCGTGGGATTACGATTGTTGCTTTATGTATGTTAAAGGGAAATCGCACTGCCTGACGTGACCATGACTCCCGCCATCGCGCGATATTTCGGCGTGACCATGGATGTGTTGTTCGATTTCGATCTGCGTGAGGTCGCGGAAAAGGTAGACAAAATCTGCCATGAGGCGTGGAAATACCGCGATGCGGAGCCGGAAAAAGCGCGCGGAATCCTGAACGACGGACTGCGGCAGTATCCGGACAACGACATTCTCCTCAACAATCTGCTGTATACCTACGACCCAGACGAGGCGCCGGACGATGTGATCAATCTTGCCGCGCGGCTGATCGACAAAACAGATCAGGCGGACGTACGATATGACGCGGTGCGGTTTCTCGCCTACGCATATCGGGCAAAGGGAGATGAGAAATCCGCCCTTGACGCTATCGAGCAAATTCCGGAGATCTATTTTTCCAAGCTCTCCGAGCTTGCCTTTGTCGCAAATGGCGAAACCAAACGGAAGGCGGCAGATAAAGAAAAGTGGATCTCCTTTGAGCGGGTACTCGATATGATGGCAAAGCTGGCGGAGGTGTACGAGGCATCTGGCAATATCGCCGACGCGCTCCGCGAAACGGAAAACGCCGGACGGCTGCTTGCCGCTTTGGAAACCGATCCGCAGATTGGCGCGTTTGCAAGGTATCGGGACGACATCGCAAAAAGCCTTGCACGGCTGAAAGTGCTGTAAGCAAAAATGAAAACCGGATGGCGCGAACCATCCGGTTTTCATTTTTGCGGCTTATCCGAGGCAGGCGTACAGTACATCCCGCAGTCGCGGCGAAAAATATGCTTCCTGATTGTTGAGCATATGGTGCGCATACATGAGTGCGGTTTTCTTCGCAGGGTCGATGATGAGATACGCGCCAGCCGCACCGCCCCAGCCAAATTCGCCAATGGAGCCATTGGAGCCGGACGCACAGGGATCGACCATGGTGCGCACGCCGAGCCCGTAGCCATAGCCCGCAAGCTGGCTCCACGAGAAGTCCTGCATCTGTGTCGGCGAGAGAAAATTGCGCCGCATGAGATCGATCGTACCGGAGGAGAGCACCCGATAGCCGTTTTTCGCGACACCGCCGTTTGCCATCGCGTCCACGAATTCCATGTAATCCGCCACCGTGGAAACAATGCCCGCACCGCCGCTGTCGAAATCGGGACCGAGAATGTGACCGCATGTATTGTTGGTCGGCAGCGCCTTTTTGAGATCGTCCCGGTAGTTGTACTGTACCGCCATTCTGGACAGCTTTGCAGGATTGGTGGGCAGATTGTAGGAGGAATCGATCATCCCTAGCGGCTCAAACAGCTCCTTTTTCGCAAAATCGCGTGTTTTCATGCCGGATACCACCTCGATAAACGCGGACAACACATCGTGGCAGAGACTGTACGCCCAGTGTGTGCCGGGATCAAACGTCAGCGGCTCCTTCGCAATGGCACGGGCAATTTCCCGTGTCGGACAGTTCGGATATGCCTCGCGTGCCGCCTTGACGGACGGAGAACCAAAGTCGTATGTGAAGCCGGCAGCCATACCAAATAAGTGCTTCACGAGGATCGGATTCTTCGCCGGACGCAGGATAGTGTTTCCGTCTGCATCCTTATCGCGTACCTGCATGTCCCGGAACTCCGGCAGATATTCGTACAGCGGATCGTTCAGCAGATAAAGTCCGCGCTCGTACAGCCGCAGAGCCAACGTGCATGTGATCGGCTTGGACGCGGACCACATGAAATATAGTTCGTCTCCCGCCATCTTTCTACCGGTTTCCAGATCGGCGTACCCGGACTGGTACCGATAGACGTCCTCATGCCCCACGCGGATCATGCAGTCGTTGCCGGGAATCCGCCAGCCGGTCAGCCGATCCTGAAACGCTTTCATCAGATCAAAATTCATAAGCTTGCTCCTTATTTGTCAATCTAAGAAATATACACGCATGTCCGACCAGTATCCGCCCTTTGCGAACGCGGCTTTCTGCGGATTGGAGTCAGACAGCCAGATGTCGACTTCCCAGCCCTGGATCATCGAGCCGGTATCCGCCGCGGTACGTACGCCAAAATCGAACGTATCGTTTTTGACATACAGCTTTGTGCCCATCGGGATACAGCTCTTGTCCGTGGCGACGACGGATTCGTCCGCGTTATAGCCGAGATACGTGATACCCTCGATGTCGTAGTAGGTTGCGTTGCACACCTTGTAGTACGAGTACGAGTATGTATTGCCGTCCGCGCCGACCAGGGTACCGCCAACGCCGACGGTGCTGATCTCCTCTACCGGGTATTTTGTGATGCTTTCGCCGGATTTTTCCCGTGCGATCTCCTCGCCGTTGCAGTATGTGACCGTGTAGGTGATCGTTTTCTCGCCGTTTTGCCCATACTGCGCGATTTCCTTGGTGCCGCGCGGGATCGTCTGCACCTCTGTTGTTTTTGCCGTATACGGGATCGATTCCGTCGTTGTCACGGTGTCGTATGTTACCGTATCGACGGCGATGGTTACATCCTCGGTCAGCTCCGCGGTGAGATCCAGCGGAAATTTGTCCGTGTCGCGCACCGTAAATCCGACTTTTTCGAGAAGCGCGCCAAGCGTGATTTTGCCGGTGGAAACCGTGATGGGATCGCGGTCAAAAAAGGTGAGCGTAACGTTGAACTTTCCCTCTGTCGGTGCCGTTTCGCCCTCTGTTTCCGCTGCGTCTGTGGGTTTGGATGTATCATCGGTGTCTGGCGTCTCCGATGTGGTGTCCTTTGGCTGATCTGTGACCGTCAGCGCGTCCGGTGCGAAGCCCTGCGCCATATCGTAATCGACATTGTCCGGCGTTTTTTCCTTATGCAGTGCGACAGGCAGTACAATCGCGAGAATGACCGCAGCTACCAGCACGCCGACCAGCGGGATGACCGGTATGCGCCGCATGGTCTGCGATTTGGCCGATTTTTCCGAGGTCTGCGACGGTGTGCCGGACTTTGGCTTGTTGCGCTTCGAGGTGCTGTCTGGCGGAGGAACGTTTTTCCAGGTGCCGTTTTTGTCCGCATCCCGGAGCTGTTCGCGGGAGATAGTACGCGTGGCTTCCAAGGCGTCCATTTTGTCCGCACCATGCTCGCTGTGGGATTTTGCGATTTGTGTCCGCAGCGCCTCACGGGAGATGGTCATGGTGGCGGCGTTCTTTTCCGACGTAGGCTCGGACAGCGTTTTTTGCAGTGTGGATTGTCCTCTTTGCGCGTTTTTTCGGATCGGAGCCTCACCGCGCCGCATATAATCCGGAATATTTCCGCCGTCCGCGCGTGGTCTGTAGTTGACTGCACGGTAATTCTGTCGGTCGGCATCCGGACGCACGGGATAGCCCTTGCCAAGGGATTGTCGTTCGGCGGCGGACATGGTGTCGCGGCGTGCGCGTGTTTTCTTAGGGGATCGCTTGTTGTCCACTGGGGATCATTCCTTTCTGTCTGTACACGGACGCTCCGATAACGGGAAAAGAAAATCGAGAGAGATTTGGATTATCCTCTGTACAAAACGGGAAAAATATGGTATCCTATTGTACGGATGAAACCGCGGCGCCTTTTGCCAGACCGGTTTCTCCATGTTATGAGAAGAGTATAGCACAAAATGGCGCGGATTGCAAGTTTTTTCTGTCACAACTGTGCTGACACGTGAAAAAAGTGCACGAAACCGAAAAAAACTGCGCCCGCGGCACAACAATACATTATGGCACAACAATACATTATAAGGAAGAAAAGTATATGGACAAAATGATCTCCCTTGAGAGACTGCACGCGAAAAAAGGCTTCATCTGCGATATGGACGGTGTGATCTACCATGGAAACCGCCTGCTGCCCGGTGTGACGGAATTTGTGGACTGGCTTCGCACGAACGGCAAACAGTTTTTGTTTCTGACGAACAGCAGCGAGCGTTCCCCCCGTGAGCTGTCCATCAAGCTGGCGCGCATGGGATTGGAGGTCAGTGAGGAGCATTTTTATACAAGCGCTCTTGCCACCGCCTCTTTCCTCGCAACACAGTGCCCGGGTGGCAGCGTCTACGTGATCGGAGAGCCGGGATTGGTCAACGCTCTGTACGAAGCGGGCTTTACGATGAACGACTATAACCCGGACTACGTGGTGTTCGGCGAAACGCGCTCCGTCAATTACGAGAAGATCGAGCATGCCGTGTTTCTCGTGCAGAAGGGCGCAAAGCTCATCGGTACCAATCCCGACCTGACCGGCCCCACGGAGGAGGGAATTGTGCCAGCCTGCCGTGCCCTGATCGCGCCGATCGCCCTGACTACCGGCTGTGAACCGTACTTCATCGGCAAACCGAATCCGTTGATGATGCGCCACGGACTCAAACGGCTCGATTTGTCCAGGCGCGATGCCGCCATCATTGGCGATCGTATGGATACCGACATCGTCGCGGGCATTGAGAGCGAGCTGGAAACGGTTCTGGTGCTTTCCGGCGTGACCGACCTTGCCTCGATCCATCGCTTCCCATATCGCCCGACCTACGTCATGAGCGGCGTAGGCGACGTTTGCCTGGACGAGATCGAAGCACTGGTGTGACAGGCGACGCCCTTTCCATGGGAAAATCACACATTTGCGCAGCAATTTTGAGAAACACCGCCCATTCCGTTTCTGAATACAGGAAAAATTGCGCAAAATGATAAAAAATGTGTGGTTTGTATCGATTACCTTTCTCATATCCTCTCTTGACTTTTCCACGCTATCATGGTATACTACAGAGTGTTATAAAAATCGACAGCATGGATGGTTCGGTCAATGCAGAGCTTTTTCGCGCGGGATTGGAACCGGGAGGTATAGGATGAAAGGAGTCGAGCTTTTATGAAACGTGTTTCCATTGCGGATGTCGCTAAATTGGCAGGTGTCTCTGTAGCGACGGTCAGCAACGCCCTCAACGGAAAAGGCAGAGTTGGCGCGGATACAGCCAAGAAAATCAAGGATATTGCGGAGGAAATCGGGTATACCCCCAGTCTTGCGGCGCAGGCGATGTCGCGCAAACGCGTGAAGATCGGTGTGTTTTTGCATCAGTTTCCGATTGAGGTTATGACGCCGATCCGCATAGGAATCGAAAAAGCGATCCGGTATTACAGCCAGTTTGAAATAGATTTTCACATTTTTCATTACGACAGCGATACCCTGGAGGAGCGTTTTACAGCAAACGCGAAGCATATGGATGGCTGCGTGGTGATCCCGGATGCGGACAGCCAGCAGAATCCGGAGGTGTTCCGCAGATATGCCGCCAAAGCGCCGCTTTTGCTCCTGCAGTCCGGCATGCATCCCGATTACAGGATCCCGACGGTCATGATCGACGCGGAAATGGTTGGCAGGATCGGCGCGGAATATTTATCCGTCATTCATGGGGGAAAGCCGCTCAATACCGCTCTCATCATCGGCGACCCGGACGCGCAGATCCACCAGAGCAACATCGCGGGTTACAGAGAGGAAGCGGAAAAGCGGCAGATACAGATTGCCGAAATCGGCGAGAGCGGCGACCAGATGGATCGCGCTTATGACGTCATGGGGCAGATCCTGCGCCACAATCCCAAGCTCGACGGTGTGTTCGTCACCTCGTACGTTTCCCCGGCGATTTGCCAGAGCCTGCGCGATCTCGGACGCAGCGATGTTTCCGTCGTCGGCGTGGATCTTTTCGAGGAGAGCCGCAAGTGTCTGGAAAACGGTCAGCTGGATATGGTGATCTTCCAGAACCAGCAGCTGCAGGGGTATACGGCAATCGAGATGATGGCGGAATACTTCCACACAAAAGCAGCCCTTTCCGACCGCAGGATCAAGCCGGAGATCGTCATTCGCGCAAACGCTTCATTATATTAAAAACGCGGAATCCATCTGAATCAGCGTTTCCCGCATACAGCAAAAACATAGATACCCCGTAGGATGGCAAAGGAGGAAGATCCCAGACGGTTCATCCTCTCTTTCGTCGTCTGCATGCAGAAAGGATACATACCATGAAATTACGTTCTCACGGAAAACTCACCGCCCTGCCGCTTGGCTCCATTCACGCAAAGGGCTGGCTTGCCGAGCAGATGGAGCGCAGCAAAAACGGCATGGGCGGTCATCTCGATGAATTGGAACCGGATATGATCGCCAATCCCTACGTCAATTGTAAAACGGATGAGGGATGGGGAGCTGTCAAGGCAGGTTGGGGCGCGGAGATTTCCGGCAACTTCTGGTACGGACTGATTGGGCTCGCGTTCACTCTGAACGATCCGATGCTTCAGAAAAAAGCGGAAACCTGGGTGAACAGCGTGCTTGCCAATCAGCGTGCGGACGGCTATATGGGCACCTACACAGACGCAGACGACCGCATGGACGACTACAACGCCTGGGGCACGCATTGCGGCATGAAGGCGATGCTTGCGTATTATGAAGCGACGGGCAGAGAAGACGTGTTGGAGGCTGTCCACCGCTGCATGCTCTGGTTTTATGAAAACTGGAGTGGCGACAAAAAGACTCGCTATGCCGGCATGTGTATCGTCGAGAGCATGGCGATCACGTATCTTCATACCGGCGACGAACGGCTGCTTGCGTTCTTAAACGATTATATCCAATATATCAACGAAAACGATCTGTATCTCGAGTCGCAGAACGCCATGCGTTCTCCCGACCTTGTGTACAATTCGCAGCACAGCGCGGCTTACGCGGCGGATCTATGGATCTACGCGACGGCGTATAAGGCGGGTGGCGATAAAAAGAACCTGGAGGCGATCAGAAACGGCGTCGGCAAGCTCATTCCGCGCGCACTTGGCTTCAATGGCGGTATCCCGAGCTTTTCCGAGTATTTAGGACCTGTGTATTCCTCTGTGGAAACCGAATATTGCACATATGCGTATTTTGAAAACTCCCTCATCCACATTGCGGAGGCGACCGGCGACACCTTGTACGTAGACCTCGAGGAGCGGATTTTGTTCAACGGCGCGCAGGGAGCGAGAAAGAAAGACGAACGCGCCATCGCGTATATGTCCAGCGGCAACCAGATCCACGCGACGTGGGAATCCGGCAACTATATCAGCGATATGCAGGAATACGCACCGGTGTATCCGACCTCGTGCTGCTCCGCGACCTCCTGTTGGGTGCTGCCCGATTTTGTACGCAGTATGGCGATGCGCGGAGAGGACGGGCTGTACCTAACTGCGTATGGTCCATGCGAGATTCACGCCGGAGATCTGCGGATTTCGGAAGATACTGCATATCCGTTCCGCGACACAATTCGTTTCACCATCCACACAGATGACGAGATCCCGGAGACAATCTGTTTCCGAATCCCCGGCTGGTGCGGAAAAGCGGAGCTCACGGTAAATGGGGAAAAAACCGCGGAAACAATCGAAAACGGCGCATATCACCCGCTCAAGCGCGTATGGCACGACGGCGACACAGTGGAGCTGCGGCTGCCCATGGAGGTCGTGGTACGCAGACTGAACGACGCCGAAATGTGCGCGAGATACCCGATGGCGTTTGAATACGGACCGCTTCTGTTTGCCTTCCCGATCCCGGAATATTGGAGAAGCGTCAAGGGTTCGCCGAGAACGCCGCTGCCGGAGGGTTGGAGCTGGTACGATGTGGACGCGGCAGTCCCGTACGACAAGCGCGGCGACCAGTATGAGCAGAACGGACTGCGCCCGTACAATATTTCGTGGAACATCGCTGTGGATGAGTCCATCACCGCTGCGGATGTGAAAGTTGAGCTGTGCGAGACGGGGGGCTATGTATGGGAAAAGCCGCAGGTCAAGCTCCATCTGCCGGCGTACAAGGCGCTCTATTCTTATCAGCCGTATGCCCGTAAGACCGTCGAGCTCTACCAGGGACCAATGGATGTTTACGGCGACGCGTACGAGATCACGCTTGTGCCCTATGGCTGCTCAAACCTGCGGATCACCTATATTCCGCGCGCCAAGCTCCCGGCAAAGCCAATGCCGAAGTGGGGCAGAACCGAATAAACAGACAATCGGACATGGAGAGAATCTCAAAATATACATGAGATTCTCTCCGATGGTTCTTGCGATACGAAAATCGCGAAAAAACAGAAAAATCTTGCAAAAAACTATTGACAAACGCACCCAAAGGGTGTATAATACCAATGTTGTTGAACCTAAGACAGCAGGTTTCCGTAAAAGCGATTCCGCCATCCTGCCGAGGAGAGACCACTCGCGAATATCGTAGAGAGGATGTCTTTTTTCGGTGTGTGCCGGAGAAAGACTTTTTTGGTTTCCCGCGATCATACTACAAAGGAGGATACCAATAATGCCCAGCGAGAAAATTTTAGAGCAGAAGAAAGCCGTTGTGGAAGCCCTTGCCGAAAAGATGGGTCGCGCCGCATCCGGTGTTCTGGTCAAATATCAGGGTATTACTGTGGATGACGACACCAAGCTTCGTGCCGCAATGCGCGCTGCCGGTGTAGAATATACAGTAATCAAGAATACGCTGATCGGTAAGGCATGCGACAAGGTCGGCTTCGACGGACTGAAGTCTCACCTCGAAGGCATGAACGCCATCGCCATCAGCTTTGAAGATCCGATCGCTCCCGCAAAGATCCTGAAGGAATATGCGGACAAGATCGAAACGTTTGAAATTCGCGGCGGCTTCCTCGACGGCGCTGTTGTAGACAACAAGACCGTTGAAGAACTGGCTGCGATTCCGCCGAAGGAAGTCCTCATCGGCAAGCTGCTCGGCAGCATCCAAGGACCTCTGTACGGTCTGGCTTGCGGCTTACAGGCCATCATCGACAAGTCCGGTGAAGCACCTGCCGCAGAAGAAGCTCCTGCCGCTGAATAAGCATAGACTGCTTTTCCGGCAACACAAATCATCATAAAAATAAACCAATTACATGGAGGATACAAAAATGGCATCTGAAAAGACCACTCAGATTCTTGATCAGATCAAGGCTCTTACCATTCTGGAACTGGCTGACCTCGTAAAGGCAATCGAAGAAGAATTCGGCGTATCCGCTGCTCCTGTAGCTGTTGCTGCCGGCGCTGCTGGTGCTGCTGCTCCCGCTGCTGAAGAAAAGACCGAATTTGACGTTGTTCTGAAGTCCTTCGGCGCAAAGAAGCTCGACGTTATCAAGGTTGTTCGTGAACTCACCGGTCTCGGCCTGAAGGAAGCTAAGGAAGCCGTAGAAGGCGCTCCGAAGACCCTGAAGGAAGGCGCATCCAAGGAAGACGCTGAAGCTATGAAGGAAAAGCTGGTTGCTGCCGGCGCCGAAGTAGAAATCAAGTAATTTCTGCGCACCCGATTTCGCGAAATTCCTTTCGTTCAATGACCCAGAACAGGCATCGTGTTTCCACGGTGTCTGTTTTTTGGTAGAGCGGATGTGTAAAATTTAATCATAAAGAGGTGTAAAATTCCATGAAACAAAAACGCGTCGTTACCATTCAGGACATATCCTGCTTCGGCAAATGCTCTCTGACCGTCGCCCTGCCGCTCTTGTCCGCGATGGGGGTGGAATGTGCCGTGATTCCGACCGCGGTGCTGTCCACGCATAGCGGCGGCTTCACCGGATGGACATTCCGGGATCTGACTGAAGATATCGAGCCGATCTTCCGCCATTGGCAGAAGGAAAAACTGGAATTTGATGGACTATATACCGGATATCTCGCGTCTCCGGAGCAGGCGGCACAAATTGAGACATTTATCGATGCGTTTCATCCGTCTCTTGTCTTTGTCGACCCAGCCATGGCAGACAACGGAAAGCTCTATCCCGGACTGCCGGAATCCCTTGTGCCCGCCATGCGCCATCTCGTGTCCATCGCGGATATCGCCGTGCCAAACATCACAGAAGCATCGCTGCTCACCGGTATTCCGTATCGTGCGCCGCTGACATATGATCGCGCGTATATCGAGAAGCAGCTTCACGCGTTGTGCGGTCTTGGTGTGAAAAAGGCTGCGATCACCGGGGTCCGCACAGAGGGAAGTGATCGGGAGGGGATCTGTCTTATGGATTCCGCGACCGGCGGGATCGTCACGTATGATACGCTGCATCTGCCTGTTTCATGCCACGGCACCGGCGACGTGTACGCCAGCGTGCTTTTTGGCTGCCTGATCCGCGGCATGTCCGATTACGATTCCATCCGCATTGCCGCGGAAACCACCGTTTGTGCCATCCGCGCCACCATGAACGATCCCGATCACTGGTACGGTGTGCGTTTTGAGGACGCGATCCCGACACTGCTGCGCGAGATCGGTTTGGTCTGAAAAATCGGAGAAAAGAAAGACGTGTTGCCTTCCAAAAAGGGCAGCACGTCTTTTTTATGTGCGGATTCACATATGAATCGGTATTATTCCTTGTAATCGCCTAAAAAGTCTGCGTTTTTCGCAAACAGCTCATCTGTCATATCGCGGATCTCCTGTAGGCTGCACACCGCGGAGGTCAGCGGATCCATGCAGACGGCGTGGAATACCTTGCGGCGGTCTTTCTCCATTGCGGCTTCCACGACCAGGTTTTCCATCCGCGCCGTGGTGTTCACGAGAATTGCCAGATGTGCCGGCATTGCGCCGACCTGCATATTGCGGAACCCGGAACGATCCGCGTATACAGGAATCTCTACACACGCGTCCTCCGGCAGATTCGTGATCGATCCGTGGTTGAGGACATTGCCGTTGAACACAAACGGCGTGTGATCGCCGATGGTTGCATTGAAAATGTTGGAGGCGTATTCACCGCTGCGGTGCGGATCGACCGTCGCATCGTTCAGCCAATCGGTGAATTCCTTGCGCCAATCCCGCTTCAGTCGACTGTTCAGTGAAAACGCGTATTCGCCGGGATTCCAGTTCGTGCCGTGCGTGCAGTATTTTTCGATGAGATCCGGACGCTTGCGGAACCACTGATTGTACTCGGAATTGTGTCCGCTCGATTCGGTGACATAATAATCGAGGTGGCGAAGCATTTCGTTCCGGACGATCTCCTTGTTGTAGTATTCCGGTTCCTCGATCTTCTTGCGCAGCACCGGATACAGATCTACACCGTCCCGCTCCAATTTCAGATAGAACGCCTGGTGGTTCACACCTGCGCAGAGATAGTCGATCTCCGCTGCGGGGATTCCAAGCCAGTCTGCCAGCATCGCGATCGTTCCCTGTACGCTGTGACACAGTCCAGTGATGTTAACCTTTGTGCAGGTCTGCATCGCATTGCAGAGCATCGACATGGGATTCGTGTAGTTGAGGAATACCGCGTTCGGGCAGTATTTTTCAATATCGTGGCAAATATCGAGCATCAGCGGAATGTTGCGCAGCGCACGGAATATGCCGGATACGCTCCGCGTGTCGCCGATGTTCGTGTCCACGCCGTACTTTTTGGGAATCTCAATGTCGTGCCGCCAGATGTTGATGTCGCCGTTGAAAACCGTACAGAGCACGCCGTCCGCGCCTTCCAACGCCGTTTTTCGATCGAGTGTAGCGGTGATTTTCGCGCCGCCACCCATTGCGCTGTTGATCTTTTCGACCACCCTGGTGATGAGCGAGAGCCGCTCCGGGTTTATGTCCATGAGCGCGATCTCCGCGTCCGCAAATGCCGGGAATGTCAGAAGATCCCGCACGAGATTGCGCGTAAAGACAAAGCTGCCCGCGCCGATAAACGCAAATTTTCTTGCCATTTTGTCCTCCGATTGTACGCCGATTTCCTACGGTGCATTGATTACCTATAGTATAATCGATATACGTTTGGATTGCAAGGGGAGAAGCGCGATCAAGTGCCGAAAAATATATGCGTAAAATGTGCAAAGTGCCGATGCATTTCTGTCAGTTTTCCCGCGGCGTGCCGTTTTCCATCGTGAACACACGATCCGCCAACGGAAGCAGAGATGGGTCGTGCGTCACCATGACGATCGTCTGAGAAAATTCCCGCTGTGCCTTTTTGAGAAGCGCCATCAGCTCCGCTGCGGTGTTCTTGTCGAGATTTCCGGTCGGTTCATCGGCAAACAGTACCGCCGGATGGGTGATCATCGCGCGTGCCACAGCGACCCGCTGACATTCGCCGCCGGACATCTCCGAGGGCAGATGGTGGAGCCGCTCTGTGATCGCGAGCGTTTCGCACAGTTCGCGGAAATATCGTTCATCCACAGCTCTGCCGCCAATGCTCATCGGCGCACAGATATTTTCCGCCGCGGTCAGAATGGGCAGAAGATTGTAATTCTGGAAGACAAAGCCGATCTTCTCATTCCGCAGGCGCGCCGATTCGCGATCGTTCGTGCCGGTCAGCGATACGCCGTCGATCCAGACCTCCCCGGTGCTCGGTGTATCGAAGCCGGAGAGAATGTTGAGCAGCGTCGATTTGCCGGAGCCGGATCTGCCGCACAGCATCACAAATTCCCCGCGCCGCACCGACAGGGACACTTCCCGCAGCGCGTAGATCGTCGTCTCCCCTTGCAGATAGAGCTTGCTCACCCCGCTGCAGCGCAGAATCACGTCGTTTTGTTCCATACCATCGCTCCTTTCGTTTGGTACTTGCCTGTCCAAAATCCAGTTATTTGCATGAAAAACGCATTTTATCTGTTCGATAAATTGGAATTTATCATCAATATCTCTGAAATCCCTATGTTTCAGGGCGTTTTGCGTGTCCAATACCCTAACCGTATGTGCTTTCTCTTTTATAGCTTTCTTGCCTTAAACAAAACGGAAATGGGCAGCATTTTTGCTTTTTTCGCTTTGTCGCTGATATTTCCTTCTGCGTGCATTGTCGCCTCGTCGGTCTGCTCCACCATTTGCTCAATCGCAAATCCCGCTTTCGCCAAAGCGTTTACATAGGTGGATATTTTTCGGTTACACAGCAGAATCTCACTGCCGTCCACCGGCATTCTGAAGTATGACTCATCAAAATAGCTTTTGTTCATCACCAGGGTATTGTTTTGAATCACATCTTTGCGTTCCTCGCAAGACCAGGCAATGCAGTAATTGAGTGTATGATGCCAACTGAAAATGAAGATACCATCTTTTTTCAGGTACGATGCGATCTTCTGGAAAGTACCGTCCAAATCAGTCGTCCATCCGATACCATATATCGAGTATACGAAATCGAAATACTCTTTTGGAATATCCATATCCGCCTCCATCGGAGAACAGACAAAATGCGCCGTGTAACCGTTTTCACGCAAATACCGTCTTGCGTTTTCAAGCTGTTTATGAGAAAGATCAACACCCCATAATTCTCCGGCATTTCTATCTGCAAGATATTTCAGAGAATGACCGCTGCCACAGCAAATCTCAAGCATTTTCTTTCCCGAAACATCACCGAACAGGTGTAATTCCTCCTCAGTTACAAAGTGTACGCCATATGTGGGAAGCGCAGTCGTGCCAAACCACAGATCAGCATATGTATCCCAGTAATGCTTATTTGTTTTTAATATTTCTTCTCTATTCATTTCTCTTTCCTACTTGTATTTGTATCGTACAGCTCTGACATAGCCAAACGATTTCACTTGTCTGTCAATACGCAACTACAATAACGGGTAATAGCTGTCTGAGATTTTGAATGTCTCAAATTCATGTTTACTTTTTGTAACGGGTCATCATATAATCGGCGCTTTTTACGTCGTCCCACGACAGGGTTCTGCCCCAGTGAATCGAATGATTGAAATTGCCCTCTGCGATTGTCACACCATTCGCGTCGGTTTCGATCACTATCACCGAGTGCGAGTCGCCGTTCATGCGCAGGATGTCGCCCACGCGCACGGTATTTTCAGCGTCGGACAGGTCGTAAACCTGTCTTGCCGGAAGATCGCCGAACGCCGCGTCGCTGAGAAGAAAAGCGAAGCCAGCGCAGCCGTAGCCACCCGAGAAAATCCCGCCTTTCCATTCATAGTAGTCAGCGTTCGTCCACGACATTCCCTCGGGGTAATCCGACTTCAGCGCGAGCATCGCTGTCGCTATGTCGTTCTCCGAGAGGGCGTCGTATTTTTCGTTCTGTTCGGTCAGTTTTTCCGAGACGAGCGTTATCAGCTCCGCAGCGAAAGCTCTCGTCGCGGGGGAATCGGGGTAGAGAACTCCGTCACCGCGATGCCCGTGGACATATCCCGCACCGGTCATTGTCATAACGTCGTCGGAAGCCCAATCTGACAAATTGCCTATATACGTTAGTGACGCTGTGTTCCAATCGAGCACAATGCCCATCACGTCGCAGAAACGCCGCACAATCACCAGCGCCTGCTCCTCGGTCACCATATCGTCCGGCGCGAAAACCGTGTCCGAATAGCCCTTCACAATGCCGTTTTCGTCAGACCAGCCGACATACGGCGTGTACCACTGCCCGTCCGGAACGTCCGAAAAACGCGAGGATGCCGACAGTTCCACTTCGATTCCGGCGGTTCTGCCGAGGATTGTCACGAACATCGCGCGGGTCATTGGTGTGTCTGGCTCAAAGGTTGTCGCGGATGTTCCATTGAAAATGCTATTTTCATTCACATATTGCACGTATTTATAGTAATGATCCCCCGCCGGAACATCGGTGAACGGGTTATTCCACGCAGCCGCCGGGAGCGTGAAGGTCACCAGAAGCAGCAGGAAAGTCAGAAACGAGATCCATCTTTTCATTACTATATTCTCCTTTTTAACGTCAAAAGCTTCACGGCACTGTTTGTACCATGAGGAACTGTTTGCTTCTTCAGCCGATGAAAACGACCGGGATGCGCGCCGCGGTCGTCCTCTCGCAGATAACAATGTATTATGTGGATATCCACCAGCACACGCCGTATTTATCAATAACCGTGGCACAGCATTTGCTCCATGGAAGCTCTCCGATGGGTTCTATAATGACTCCTCCATCGCTCAACACCCGAAAAGCATTGTAAACAGCTTCTTCTGTTCCCATTTCAAAAACATTGAAAGTCATGGTTTCCCACTTGTATTTGTGTACTATGTTTATATAACACGGATTTTTTGCTTCAGCCAATGCCAGAAAACCTTCTCCGTTTACAGACAGCTCGCAGTGTTCATAAGCAGTTTTTATCCCACGGGTTATTTCCGCGCCAAAAGTCCTGCGATATGTTTCAGCCGCTTTAAAACTGTTTTCCATATACTTGTGTATAATTCTTCCTTGCGACCTCTTTCGAAAGATTTGAAATCAAAGCAGTTCATTCGTGCATTTGTAGTTGATGCCGCCATCGTTTATACACGCAAGCTCCTTTCTCTGGGTGGGTTCCAACCAAAGCAATGTAGGAGCATCACCCTATGCTGCTTATACGGACTCAGTTGCCTCGGATCGATTCCATAAGTGACCGGCCAAGCATCTTTTTTCCCGTTCTCCGTCCGGCAAGATACGCGGCGCCGAGATACAGAACCGCCAGAATCCCCACCGCCGCGAGATCGCCGATGAGATAACCTGCAAGCAGTTTCGCCCCCTGGAAATAGAGCCCGTTTGAGAATGGTTTTTGGGCGAACCCCACACCGTCGTCCATTATGCAGGACAATATCACCAGCAGCGGATACAGCGCCGGCAGAAACCGCGCGATCGGCAGGCACCCGAATCCCGTGATCTGTCCGGACAGCGCCGCTTTCTCCACACCCATCGCGCGCAGCGTAGCAAATTCGCTCTCCCGCCGGGACAGATCGAACGCGGTCACAGAGGCGATCACCGCGGCGGCGCAGAGGAGGAGATAGAAGGTCTGTATGAGAATAAACAGCTCAAAAAACGTGTCCTTGATCTCCGTGATCTGGTTCTCGTAATACGCATTTGTCACCGTGTACGGGCGTTCCATATGGTCGTGCAGATACCGCTCGTGCTCGTTCTGGTACACGCGGTCATAGCCGAGGAACCGCTCGATCTCTGCCACCGTATCCTCCGGGGACTGTACAGTCGTATCGGCAAGCACATTCACAAATGCGTCGAATCGCGGTGCGGTGGTTCCGTACAGGGAACAGTACACATCCGAACCGATGAAAATGGTATATTCGTACCCGCGGAACTGATTTTCCCGTCCGTCAATCGTCTCGTCCTTTTTCTCGATCACAGCTTCCACTGTCCCATATCCGTCCACGGAAAGACGGATCGTGTCCCCGCTGTTTCCCGGAAAATCCGCACAGACCCAGACAGCGCCCGGCGATGGCATATCCCGCAGAGCAGCCGTGGTGTTTACACACAGTGCGGGATAGGATGCGCCGTTTACCCGCACCGTCACATATTTCGGACACATGGCGGTATTCTCCGGCAAAAAGGAAAACGAACGGGCATACAGGCGCGACACACCGGGTAAGGCAGCCAAGTCCTCGAGAAGATTGGTTGAGGTCCCTTCCTCTTTATTGCTTTCCAGGCGATACACATATACCTCGTTTTCCGCAAGCGGGATATTTTTCACCTTTCCTCTGGTCATGCGCATGGTGAGAAAAACGGAGAAGATCAGTCCGGGAAACAACACGAGCAGCAGGCATAGAACCGCGGTGCGCGTGAGCTTTTTCCGGTTCCGCTTTCGCCACAGCGTCTCATATCGCTTGAGTCCCCCACCGTTCAGGAATTTCCCGTCGCTCTTTTCCACATACGAGATTTCCTCCGCGGCGCCATGGGACAGCTCCGTGACCGTTTTCTGCCGGAACATCCGGGTGCAGAGAAAGATCGCAATAAACACTGCAAGGGACCAGACCACCCACAGAAAAGCAATGGTCCCCCACGGGATTCCGAGATAAAGCACTGTGTTGCCATGGTAATCGGGGAACAGCTTTGTCGTCAGATGGCAGATCAGCGCCATAGTGCCGACGGACAGTCCGAGCGACGGGAAGAAGGACAGCGTGAGGATCGCGTTTGCCTGCCCGAACTGGATCTGGCGCAGGGTGCGCATCGTCATTCCCATGCCGCGCAGCACCGCGTATTCCTTTGCCGATTGCGCGAGCTTCATCCGGTAGAGAAAGACCGTCACGGCAAAGATCATCCCGGCAGACAGGAATGAGAGCAGAAGCATCGACGGCTGAAAGAGCGACTCAGACAGAGCACTCAGATATTGCGCGTTGACAAGCATACTGGTGCGCAAGCCGTCCACACCGTGAAAATGCAATGTAGTTTTTGCGGCTTTGTATACGCCATTGCGTTCCCACAGCCCCATCTGCGTGAGCGTGTCACAGAGTGACTGACATATGGAATGCACGTCGTGATCCTTCTCCGGCACGAGCGTCACATAGGCGGTATAGATTCCGTATCCGTCCGCCACCGCTTCGACCGCCTGTACATCCTCCTCGGCGCGCAGGACCGTGATCTCCGCGTCGGTCAGCTCCGGCAGGATCCACTGCGTATTCACTTTATAATACAGAATATCGCTCTGTATCCGGCTCTCGGTATAGAGGAGCAGATTGAACAGTAAGAGCATCACTCCGAAATAAATGCAGAACATCGGCAGATACGTGCGCGGACGGCGACGCATCTCACGCAGGGCGAGAAAGCGCGGGAAGGATCGGATCGCGGGACATTTCGCGGCAGTGGCAGACATGGTGACGCTCCTTTCCAATTTTGTAACCATAGAATATCATGTCGCACGACAATTGTCAACACCGTTTTGTGGAATTTGTGTGATTCACCAAAAAACACGATTTCGTTTTGTACATCATGCACAGATAGAATGCGCGTAAAAAACAGTATAAAACCACACGATTTGCGATTGTTACAGCAAACCTCTTGCTTTTTTCGGGAAAGTGTGCTATGATTCCATAAAGAGTGATACAGAGAATCGGAGGGGATCGATATGCACCCGATAAAGCATTTTGAAACGATCACACAGCATAAGAAAAAGGTCATGGAGCACTGCTTCCGCTGCGGTATACCGCTGCAAGGGCTGACCCACGATCTGAGCAAATATTCTCCGGCGGAATTTATTCCCGGCGCGCTCTATTACCAGGGCAACCGGAGTCCGAATGAGCGGGAACGGGAGCTGTTCGGCGCTTCGTCGGCATGGATGCACCACAAAGGCAGGAATCGCCACCATTTTGAGTACTGGACGGACGTGAACCCGGCGACAAAGAAGTACGAACCGGTGGAAATGCCGCTGCGATTTGTGAAAGAAATGTTCTGTGATCGCGTGGCGGCAAGCAAAATCTACAAAGGCGATGCCTATACGGATTCCTGCGCGTTGGAATATTTCCTCCACTCGCAGGCAAGGGACAATATGCATCCGAAAACCGCCAGGCTGCTCCGCCGGTGGCTGGAAATGCTGGCGAACGAGGGAGAGGAGAAAACCTTTGCCCATATCCGAAAAATTCGCCACGTCCGCTATGGAGAAACACCCGGCAAGGAATAAGGAAGAAAAAGACAAATTCTGACCACAAAGGCAACGCGTCCCCAACGTGCGGACTTTGGACAAGACCGCACGCGGCTACGCCGGAGCTGTAAATCAAAACAAAAGGGCATATCCGTTCCGCTTTTTACGGTGGGGACGGGTATGCCCTTTCTCTATTCTGTAATTACGATACGTGGCGTATGCGTCGTTTGCATGTACATATGAGCACCGCGGCGGAGAATAACGCCATACAGCGAAATGCAGCGTGATGATCCGCTGTAGAGGGAGATAGCACATCTGTGCGTGCGCCATCGTCCTCCGTATAGGAATGGGTCGCGTAGTACCCGGTCGGTTTTTCGTATTCCGTACCGTACAGCACTGCCGTATCCTCTATCAGCACATTCGCGTTGCGCACACAAAAACCGCGATTGCCGTCGGGAATGCGCAAAAGGGAAGTGCGTTCTAGCGTCTGGGACTGTCCGCCGCAGGATACCGTCACTGTGTGCAAAACACCGTCCACCACCGGAATGATCGCTCGAATCGCGTCTCCGTCACGGTAATGTTGCACAATCTCTTTGTTCAAATCGCCGAAATCGTCCAGAGAACCATCCGCGCGAAAGACCACCGCTGTGACGTTCGAAGGCTTTTCTCCGGTACAGGTCAACAGAAACGCGAAATATCCGTTTGTGGCATGGATGTCCAAAAAGCGAAAGGTCAGATCGATCGTATATGTATCCGTGTTCTCAATTTCCGGAAGGATCGCGTAGGTGCGCTTGTCTCCATTCGGTTGTATCACCAGTCCGTCCTCGCGAACACCGATTTGTGCGTGTGTATCGTTGGCACTGCCGACACGGAGCCCGGCGAGCGACGTAGTGGAGACACGGGTGAAGTCCTGGTGGTATAACACCTCACCGGCGGTATGATCCGCCAAAACGGCGGTTGCCAAAGACAGGATGAGCATGATCGCGCAAAAAACGGTGCGAAAAAAGGCGCGCATCCGCGGAATGTGGCAGATACAGCGACAAAAGCGCGCATTCTCCGAAAACGGTGGTTTATAACGGTGCGTCCGGGTATCCGGCGAACAGACCGCGGAGGATGCGATTTCCAAATGGGTACCCTTCTCAAAATAACTGCGCATGGAAACCAACCCCTTTCTCTCCCATCTTATTATACCGGTTTTGCGCGAGTTCGTCAAGGGGATAGCCGACGATTTCGGAATTTCGTCAATTTGCGCCATCGTTTGTGCAATTTGCAACGTAAAAAACGCTATCGCAATTCCCACATAGCAATACAGCGAAAGAAATCCCTTGACGAGAGGCAAAAACCATGGTATACTATATTTTTGGTATGTCCAATACCCGCAATGAGCCAACTTCCTCTCATTGTCAATGGAAGAATCCCCCTATGAGGTATGCTATGAAAAAACTGGACTATGACGTGATCATCATCGGTGCCGGTCCCGGCGGTATTTTTTCCGCCTATGAGCTGGCGACAAAGGATCCATCGATCCGAATCGGTGTGTTTGAGGCTGGCAATCCGCTCGACAAACGGAAATGTCCCATCGACGGCGTGCACGTGAAAACCTGCTGCCACTGCAAAACCTGTGCGATCATGAGCGGCTTCGGAGGCGCCGGCGCCTTTTCAGATGGAAAATACAACATTACAAACGATTTCGGCGGCACACTGTACGAATACATCGGCAAAAAGGAAGCCATCGAGCTGATGCAGTATGTCGACCACATCAATGTCACGCACGGTGGGGAAAACTGCAAGCTCTATACAACAGCCGGCTCGCGCTTCAAAAAGCTCTGCATGCAGAACCAGCTCCACCTGCTTGAAGCATCTGTGCGTCATCTCGGCACAGACATCAACTACGTTGTACTGGAAAACCTCTACAACGAGCTATCCGCGCGTGTGGATTTCCATTTCAACACCC
The DNA here is from genome assembly GCA_934433485.1 of uncultured Eubacteriales bacterium. GTDB lineage: Bacteria > Bacillota > Clostridia > Oscillospirales > CAG-272 > UMGS1696. The sequence goes on from CAKRZR010000004.1 coordinate 20,527, forward strand.
ACATCGACCACATTGAGAAAATCGAGGGCGGCTATCGTGTGGAAAGCGCGAAGGGAGCGCATACCTGTCGTGCGTGCATCGTGTCGGTCGGACGCTCCGGCTCCAAATGGATGGAAGGCGTGTGCGAACATCTCGGCATCAAAACCGTCTCTAACCGTGTGGACATCGGTGTGCGTGTGGAATTGCCCGCGGTGATCTTCAGCCACCTGACCGACGAGCTGTACGAGAGCAAGATCGTCTACCGTACAAAGAATTACGAAGACGCGGTGCGCACGTTCTGCATGAATCCGCGTGGCAGCGTCGTAACGGAGAATACAAACGGTATCATCACCGTAAACGGTCACAGCTATGAGGATCCCGCCAAACAGACGGAGAACACAAACTTTGCGCTTCTGGTCGCAAAACACTTTTCCGAACCGTTCAAGGATTCCAACGGCTACGGCGAGAGCATCGCGCGGCTTTCCAATATGCTCGGCGGCGGCGTGATCGTCCAGCGGTTCGGCGATCTTATCAGCGGCAGACGGAGCACGAAAAAGCGGATCGAGGAAGGCATGGTTGAGCCTACGCTTGCCGCTACACCGGGAGATCTGTCCCTTGTACTGCCGAAGCGGATCCTCGACGGACTGATTGAGATGATCTACGCTCTGGACAAGATCGCACCCGGTACCGCCAATCCCGATACGCTTCTCTATGGCGTGGAGGTCAAATTCTACAATATGCAGGTCGACATCGACGAGAATCTTGAAACGAACCATAAGGGACTGTACGTCATCGGAGACGGCTCCGGTGTGACGCATTCCCTTTCGCATGCTTCCGCAAGCGGCGTGTACGTCGCCCGTCGGATCCTTGAGAGCGATCCTGCGTGACGACCTGTTTCCCACGGAAAAAGGCGCAGATTTTTTCAAAATCTGCGCCTTTTTTATCGTCTTTTTTTGCGTTCGACAGCAATGCGCCGTCCGATCTCCGTGAGACAGCTGTCCAGCATCGTGTGTATGCGGGTCTTGTCCTGCGGCGCTGCGTCATAGGCGGCATAGAGGAAAAACATGGGCGCGTACAGGGACAGGGCAAGAGAAGCGCTATCCGGAATCTGCCAGCTTTCCAATAAATCCGTGACATATCCGACCGGTCCGGAGACGAGGTAGCCTTCATAGAGCCGTCGCATTTCGGGATCGCGGTACTGCTCCAGAGTCAGCATTTTGCGAAACGAGGACGCGAACGGATCCTCCGTCCAGTAGATGAACTGCGCATGGCTGAACGCGAGCAGCGATTCCGTCGCACTGTCCCGGTACGCCTGTTCCATTTCTGAGAACGTACCGTCCGGAACGTGGTATTCCGTGGCGCGCTGTGCGTCCTCTGCCTCCATCCGTGCGACAATGGCGTCGAAAATGGCCCGTTTGTTTTCATAATGGCGGTACAGCGCACCCTTTGTAATGCCAAGTACGTCCGCAATCGCGCTGACCGACACCGCTTCATATCCATCTCTCGCAAAAAGAGTAAGTGCGGTCTGTAAAATCCGTTCCTTTGTATCCTGCATCGCGAAACTCCTGTGAAGAAAACGATCGTTTACCGATAGTATACCAAACATGCGTCACCTTGTCAAGGAAAAACGGAAAAATTCCCGTTTCCTATGTATAGGACTCTGGCATAACAGCACCTGTTCTTTCTTTCCCAGATGAAATGGTTGTTTTCGTGTGTCAGAGATCGTATCGCGTGCCGTGTGAGAACAATGTGCCTCCGGTCAACTGGATACGGAGGATCACGGTGTTTCGATCCGCGAAATTGTTGTGCCCATTGTCGATCCATGTTGAGAATACTGTGCGCAGCTTTTGCGCAATCGCTTTGTTCTCCGGCTTGCCAAAATATCCGAGATTCTTGCCGATGCCGTATGCCGTGAACCATTCTCTGCAGATTGCGACCACCGGATTTTTTGCGATTTGCTGCATTTTTCCCGACAATGCGTTTGTGATCACATAAAACATTCCGTCTTCATAGTATGTGTTTACGTATCGCACATACGGAATATTGTCTATCGATGTTGCGAGCGGAAGGACGGTATCCTTTCCGAAGCGGTCTATGCGTATCTTTTCCGCTGTGTCGTTCCATGTTCTCATTCTGTGCTACTTATTCTTTGCAAATCATCTGCATCATGCCGGGACCGTCCCATGCGTTCGGACGTGCCTCAAAGCCGTGTTTTTTATAAAACGGAACTGCGTCCGGTGTGCTGATGCATTCCAGCGATACCGCCCAATCCGTCTGGATGGACGTGCGCAGAAAGCGCAGCAGCTCCTCCATCAGCCGTGAACCGACACCGCAGTGTTGGTATTCCGGCAGAACGGCAAAATCCTTGAGGTAAAAGGACATTCCACCGTCGCCGATCAGTCGTACCATTCCGACAGGCTGATGGCTTGCCGTAACATACGCCGCAAAGACCGCCGCGGAGTGCGTCAATGCCGCCTCAATCTGCTCCATCGACGGCGCGTTCCAGCCAACGGAGGTATACAGCACGTGAAATTCCGCCGCTGTAAGGGTGTTCTTTCGGATCTCTATCATATAGTCTCCTTCCTGCACCGCACAGCTCTTTGTCAAATGGTGTCCAGACCCGCTTTTTTCGCCTGTACATGCTGCAGCTTTCGTGGGATATGGTACTCTTTCCCATCCTTATAAAGCCGCGTGCCGGTCTGGTGATACGAAAAGGGAACGCCGGCTCTGACGCACTGTTCCCGGATCGACAAAACCCACCCGTAATCGCATATCCGTACGTTGTCTCCGGATTCTCCACCGACCGTCACCTGCTCGATGGGAGCACTTGGTACGGCGAGATATGGCGCGAGAACAATCGGCGTGAGAAGCGGCTCCGCGATGATCCAGCGATGGCGGATCGGCAGAGAGAGAAAGACAGACAGCCGTTTGTCCGCGTGCGCCTGATCCTCACAGGTACAACCAATCACGACATTGTCGTAGCCGTCTCCCCAATCGTCCGGCAGAAAAGTGCTCAATCGCTCGATCCGCTTTGTGAAAAAGACAAAACGTACATCCGACCGCGCCCGCATCATCCGAAAGCAGTCCGTGCGCCATTCATCCGCATCCGAAAGCAGAAAATCGGACGTAAACGAGGTCATCACCACACTGCCCGGCGGTATTTTATAGGAACCGTCCCGTCTGCGACGTAGCGGAAGATCAAAATCCGCGTTTTTTCGACAGACACTGGAGGCGATCTCCGTTCCGTACCGCGCGTCGTTTCGGTATACATAGCAGTATTTGCATCCCGGAGAGACCTTGGTGCAGCCATGCCACGGATTCCACCCGAACGTTTGCGGAGTGTCGGTACGCGGTGCCGCATCCTCCTGCCACAGTGAGAGCTGTCCCGGATCTGTCATGCGTTTGTATCCGTATCTCCGGCAGACAGCGCGTTGCCGCGGAAGAAGTTGCCGTTTTCCGTTTCCCGCTTTTCCGCGCGCAGACGAAAGATTACACAGCCGTCCGGACAGACCACGGTTTTTTCATATGGTCCCTCGCCGCCGAGATTTCGCAGATCCCCGCCGCTGCGCACTGCTTCCATGAGCGGAAAGAGCAGAAGCATCGTTTTCGGACAGATCCCGCAGCCATCCGCGTTTACCGGACTGCCGTAGGTGGAGACATATCGGTCGCCGATCTCCTCGCCATTGCGGCAGTAGCCAACGGTTTTGTCGCCGCGCAGATAGCTGATCACGTCCACGGTGAACGTGTACTCCTCATCATACCATTTTTGCATTGTCAAATCCCTTTCATTGCGAGAAAATGTTCGACATCTATTATACAGCACACAAGGATGTAAATCAAGTGGCTTTAATTCATTTTTTCAAAAATCAAGAAAAGGAAGGTTGCAAACGGATAATCGATGTGCTATACTGTAGAAAATCAACAAATCAGAACTTTTACAGGAGGTATCCCATGAAACTGCTCTTCACCGGAGACGTATGCTTCAAATATCAGCCGGAGCTTGATGAAACGATGGCAAAGGCGGCGCTCGAAAATCTGCTGCCCATTTTCCGGCAGGCGGACTACCGCGTCATGAATCTTGAGACGCCGCTCTGTCCGGAGGGTATCGGTGCGCCAATCGAAAAAAGCGGGCCTAATATCGTAGGCAGACCGGAGAACGCCGCGTTTCTGACGGTTGCCGGGTGTGACTGCGCCATTCTTGCAAACAATCACACGGGTGACTACGGTGACGACGCGCTGTTTGCCACACTGGACATCCTGGACAGCCGTGGCATCGCCCATACAGGTGCTGGCGCCAATATCGACGAAGCGTATATACCGTGGCGGATCACGAAAGACGGCATATCGGTGTCCGTGATCGCGGTGTGCGAGAATGAGTTCGGCATCGCAACGGCGGAAAAACCGGGCGCGGCAGGCTTTTCCATAGAGCGGCTCGGCGATCGGATCCGCGCGGAACGGATGGTATCGCGGTACGTGATCGTCGTATTCCACGGCGGCGCGGAGCACTATCCGCTCCCCACGCCCTTGACGCGCGAACGGTACCGCACTATTATCCGTCTCGGTGCGGACGCGGTCATCGGCGGACATCCGCACACCATGCAGGGGTATGAGCTCTGCGACGGCAAGCCGATCTACTACAGCATGGGCAATTTCTTCTTCCAGTATGTTCCGAGGCAGGAAGCGTCGTGGTATCGTGGGTACATGGTGCAGCTTGATTTCACGGAAACGGGCGTGTCCGGCGAGGTGATCCCGTATACGGCGGATCCCGATACCATGCGCCTGACGCCCGTGACCGGACAGGGCTATACGAATACCATCGCGTATCTGGAAACGCTGTCAGCGTATATCGCGGATACCGCCAAGCTGCGCCGTATGTACGAGGGCTGGTGTACGATGAGCGGCTTCGGCTACAGCAGATCGCTCGTGCTCGATCCGGCGTACATGACCGTCACCAACACACCCGCGCCGATCGCACCGCTCAAGAATCTCTACAGCTGTGAAGCCCACAACGAGCTGATGCGCACCACGCTCGATCTCGCCTTTTTCGGCGGACTCGCCAAAGCCGCGGAGGCAAGGAACGAGATACGCCGCCTGCAAGTGATGCCGGAGATCGACTGAATCTTCACAAAAAACGAGGAATTTTCCGAAATCACAGGGAGAATTCCTCGTTTTTTCACTTTATACGGTCATTTACGGTACGATCGTTTCCACCGGCGTGTATTCAGACAGCAGCCCGTCCAAGAACGTGTAGGTCATCTCACCAGATAACTGCACCTTGCCGTCGTCGGAGAGCAGCGTCATGTGGAATGTGAGGCCGTCGTCTGTCGCGGTACAGGATGTCGTGCATCTGTATTGCGGGAGAGAGCCGAAACCGTCAGCATCCGCCTGATACGGTGCGAGAACGTCTGTTGTCACGCCATGCGCTGTGCACCGGCCGTAGTCGCTGACGTAGGGGTACGCCAGCGTGTCGCCGGAGCCAAGATCCACGACCACCGCGGTCTGATAGGTGGGGGTTGCGTAGTCGTATCGGGCCATCGGATAGAGGATCGCCGCGTATTCTCCGTTTGGGGATACCAGCAGACCAAAATCCGATTTCGGCGACAGGTTGTAGCCGAGATCCCGACCTGTCACATCCGTGCCGCGATAGTCCCCGTAGTTGTATTTCTGTCCGGATTTTATGTTTTCCAGCCGCAGATAATCCGGGTCGTTCATGTCGTAGTATAACGCCCAATCGCCGTCTGTCACACGGAAGTTGTTGTCATAATGGGTGACGGTGGTGTCCGTGATTGTGATCTGCATCCCGCCGCCCTCTGTGCGGTCGAGCTGCGCCGCGCGATATACATAGTCGTAGGTTCCGTCAGACGCGATATTTCGTTTCGTGCAGATATTGGAATAGGCGCGGTCGAGAAACGATACGCCGACGCAGAATTCCCCTGCATCATATAATAGCTTGCCAATGTCCTCTGAAATCTGGATTTCCCCATTTACCAGAGCAAGCACATAAAATGGATACCAATCGCGTTTGTCTGTGTCGTACTCCGCACCGTCTAAGGCATAGGCTCTACCGGAGATCGCTTCATGGATCCCATCGCCGTCCGCGTCGGTGTCGTAGGTATAACCGCGCCAGCTTGCGATTTCCTTGCCATCTGCGACAAAGCGGTATAGGTACAGGGAATCCTCGTCCCGATAATATTCCTCCAGCGTGCCGTGCATGCCGAATAGCTCGACATCCGTATCCCTGCGGCTGTAATCCGCAAGGGATTCCGGCATTTCCACAGAGACAAACGGCGTAAAGTGGAGCGGGATCACGTCGGTATACGGTTTTGCGGCAGGCTGTGCGCTCGTTTCCGTATCCGGTGCGGCGGTTTCAACGGCAGGCTTGTCCGCGTCTGACGTTTTGTCCCGCGCCGTTTCGCACCCAAGGAACAGCGGCGAGAGCAGTATCACCGTACATAGTAAGACTGCCGGAACGATCCCGCGCTTTTTTACCGTGAATGAGAGAATGTGCGAGAACCGTTCCCGGACCGTGCCGGATTTCGGGGAAAACGGCGTGCCGGGCGCGTCCTCTCTGCTGCAGCGCAGGATCGAGAGGAGCACCTCGCCGTATTTCACGCGCGCCGCTTCGGATACCGGGGTGAGGATCGTCTCGTCGCACGCCAGCTCCAAAAACCGATCCGCGTCCCGTCTGGCGAGATACACAAACGGATTGTACCAGTGCAGCGACACGGCAAGGTTCCACAGCCGCTTTTTCATCAGATCGCACCGCCGGATGTGTGTCAGCTCATGCGCGAAGATACCGGCCGCCATATCGGTGGAATACTCTATCTCCGGCAGGCAGATCACGGGACGAAGCACGCCGCACACCACCGGACCGGACAGCGCGGGGCAGATCCTCACACGCACAGGCTTGCGGATATGCCAGCTTTCGCAGAGCTTATGCGATATCTCCATGAGCCTGTCGTCCGCCTGGTACGCGTGCCGTTTCAGGGTGTGCATACCGATCGCGTACCGTACAGAACGGATCGTGAGGGAGAAAACCACGCCGCAGAGCCACACAAGCGCGAGAATTTCCGGCACCGAGAGGGATATGCGCGATGCCAGCGGGGATTCGACAGGAGACAGGTTCTGTTCCGGTGCCGGCGATGGAACCGGCGCGGGACTGTTTACAAAAAGTGTACGGGTGTCTACAGTCTCCGGCACGGCGGATTCTGCCTTTTCCGTTTCCGCGGGTACGACGACTACGGGCGCATTGTCCTGACCGGACAGGACGATCGGCGTGACAAAAGCGGGAATCGGCAGGCACAGGCGCAGCAGCAGCACCGACCAGACAAGCGCAATCGTGCGGGAACGGATGGAACGGTCAAGTGCGCGGCAGAGGAAGTGATAGCCGAGGATTACCGGTGAGAGGACCAGTGCGCAGAAAAAGAGCGTGCGCGCGAGATAGAGGATCGCTGTCATGGCTCATTCCTCCTTTGTTTTTTGGCAAGTGCGCGTTTTTTCTCCGCAAGCAGAGCCGACAGCGCGTCCAGATCGTCCTCGGTCACGCCGTCATCGGAGAGCAGGGAAGCGACCATGGACTGCACCGATCCGCCGAACTGCTTTCGCAGCTGTCGGGAGGTCGATGCCATGTACGCCTTTTCGGAGATGCGCGGTGAAAATGTATGGTAATAGCCGTCCTTATTCACATTGCAAAATCCCTTGTCGCACAGTCTGCCGAGCAGCACATGTGCCGTCTGTGTTTTCCACGAGCGTTTTTCCGACAGCTTTTTGACGATTTCTCCGGCACGCAGCGGTGTCGGACTGTGCCAGAGTACGCGCATGATGTCCCATTCCGCTTCCGAGAGGGTCGGGAAACGAGATTCTTCCATAGGAAAATCCTCCTTTGTAAACCGTATACAGGTTGTCTGTGGTTTCAGTATAACACACTTAAGACAGTTTGTCAACGGTTTTTGAGAAATTTCCCGCAAAGAAAAAGCGCGACAGAACCACAAGCGAGCTCTTCCGCGTTTTTTCCTTAATGCGACAAGATGGATTATTTCTTCCGCAGAACGATTTTGATGAAGTTGAAATAGCGTCCGCCGCCTGCCTCCATGGAACGTCTGTCTCCGATGGCGTATTCGTTCTCCTGCCTGAGCCAATCCGCCCAGACCTCCTCGTTGCTTTCCATTTCCGCAACCGTGAGGACCTCTGCGCCCTTGCACTTTGATACCGTGTCGCGCCAATAGGTCACATCGCGCATGTAGGAGAGCTGCTCCGGTGTCCAGGACAGCAGCAATTCCGGCGGCAGATGCTCGTGACAGTCCTTTTTCATACCGGGGATCGCGATGTAGATATAGCCGTCGGATTTCACAAAGGGCAGCAGCTTTTCGTCTAAGTACCGCTCGTCTCTGCCGAAATAGTTGTAGGAATCCGTGCTCACCACTGCGTCAAAGAAATTGTGCACAAACGGCAGATCGGTTGCGTCTGCTTTCACGGGGAAAATCTGCGTGCGCGACAGCCCCATTTCGTCAAAGAATGTGCGGTTTTCGGCGGGATCGCTCCACAAATCCGCCGCATACACGGTAAAGCCGTATTCCTTTGCCAGAAACACGCTGGTGAGTCCCTGACCACTGCCGAGATCGCACACTACGGCGTCAGCCGGGATTTTGTGATCCATCAGCAGCTCCTCTGTGAGCTTAAGGGGATTCGGCCCCATGATCTTTGCCTGCAGAGCAGGGGTGTCGTATTTTTCACTTTTGGGATAGCGTATCATTTTATCACTCCTATAGAAAAATCAGCAAAATGCGGATGCAAGGTTGCTCCATGCAGCACATTTGAAAGTAAACGATCGTTCACTATATAGTATAGCAAACGATCGTTTACTTGTCAAGCCATCCCATGCAATTTCTGCCATTTGCACAATTTGCGTCCATTTTGTACCGCTGTAAATAAGCAAAAAAGGATGGCTGTGCCGCCATCCTTTTTCCATGGAATACTCTTGCTTCTCAAAATGCAACGCGCCCGGTGATCACATCTTTTTGTCTGTCCGTCAGTAACGGGAGAACCTCGTCCAGCGTCATGTCCCGGTTATTCTCCATCTCGAACGTGCCGCCGTCTGTATTCCACGTGCGCTTGATCCGCTGTTCCTCCGCAATATCTGCGTTCACAACAAAAATGTTGTTCGTGATCGTTGCGGACGGCGGAATGTGCGGCGCGTCGGAGGATTTGTAGTAGTCGTCGATCTTTTTTAGCTCCGGATATTTTGTAATGTACGGCGGCTCAGCCCCGGAGACTCCCGCGACGCCGTCGATGTTGTAAAATCGTGTGCGCATATAGTTTGTCACCATGTTGCGCCAGACGTGGTGATCGCTTTGCCCGCGACCGTCGATTTCAATGCCCGGCGTGCACTCGATGAGGACGTTTCCGTCACATAGGAAGTCCACGCCGCCGCCCAGAAACAACGCGCGCTGTACTTTGTAGAACACATTGTCCCGCATCACGGTGCCGGAGAGACAGTCATCATTATATACGCCCATTGTGCCCATGCCGATACCGCTGCCGACGTGGTGGATGAAATTGCCCGATACGACATTGCCGCGCCAGGTGTAATCCCGCCCGGCGTAAATTGCGCCCGCATCCCCGGTTTCCTGCACCACACGGAAAATCTCGTTGTTCGCAATATGGATTTCGTTGCCGCCGTAGAGCACCGCGGAGTGCGGGCAGTCATGGAGCAGACAGCCGCGGACGAACAGTCCGACACCGGTCAGCTTGACAGGCGGCTGATAACAGCGGTTCCAGCTTGCGACATGGTGAATATGGCAGTCCTCCACACCGCAGTCTCCGCGTGTGAGCGTTTTTCGATCGCCGCACGTGATATCCACGCCCGCATCGCCGGTGTTGTGCATGTGGCAGCGCTCCACCACTGTATCATGGGAATCCGTGATCACTACAGCGCGGTTGCCGATATTATAAAGCGTACAACCCGCGATGCGCACGTTTTTGCTGTGCCGTACGACGATGGCATCGCCGCGGAGGCATGCAACGTCGAAATTCTCCAGACGTACGTCTTCCGCGTTCTCGATCAGAAATGCCGGTTTGTCCGAGGTCGAAAGAAAAACCTCCGTGCTCGTTTGGTCGAAATCCTCCGGCGGCATAAAATAGAGTAGTCCTCTGTCAAAATCGATGGCGTAATCGCCCGGACAGGTGACTTCTTCGATGACATTGAAAAAATAGAACCGCTGTCCGACAATGAAGGAATAGAGTCCGTATGGCGCCGCGTTCCGGATGAAACCGCGCTCCTTGTCCCATTGTTCGATTCGTTCACAGGTGGGCGACCAGTCGTATGCCCAATAGCCATGCACCCAGATCTCACCGGCAGACCACGCCTTCGGGCGATCGTCCTTGTAGAAAAAGCCGCCCTCCAGCTTGCCCACCTTGTTGTCCCATTCGTTTGCTGTCGCCTCGCCTACATCGGTGATTTTCAGGAAATCCATCTTCGGGTACCGCGCGATCTGCATGGGCTTTCCGCCTATGAAAAGCTCGCTGTGGGAAGGTGCGACACCTCTGCCGAATCCACGGGACACAAAACGCGCAGGGGTAATCCCCGCTTTTTGCAGATCGCAAATGTATACGCCGTCATCGCGTACGGTAAAGTCGGAAAGCGCGACGCCGCCGACCAGCCTGCATCCGTCTTCTGCGCGCAGATGGGTTCCGGACGGCACACGGAAAGGCTCCGTCAGAAAATGCACGCCGGACTTTGTGATTTCGCTGTACTGCATAGTTTTCTCCTACATATTGGCGTAGATTCTCTGGGAAACCGCGCCGGATTTTTATAACTTTACCATAGATAAGCGGATTTGTCAAGACATATACATGCTTTTTGACAAGGAAAACGCTGAATTATTCTATCGCGTGCTTTTTTTGCACCCACCGATACAGAAACCGTACCGCGCACAGCAGGAGCGCAAACAGAATCGCCAGTCCGTATGTGAACGAGCACATTCCGACCGCTTTGACGATCGCGCCGTAGAAAAACGGCAGCACGAGAGAACCGACGTATGCCGCCGCCATTTGCGTGCCGATTACAGAACCGCTGATGTCCGCGCCGAAATTGCCGGGGGTCAGGTGCATGAGATTCGGGTAGGTCGGTCCGTTGCCGAGACCTATGAGGAACAGTCCCGCGATGGCGAGCCAGAACGGTCCCGGCAGAAACAGCAGTACGAGCGAAAGAGCAATGGCGAGGAAGCCGAGCGCCATGATTTTCCAGCTGGTCAGGCAGCGCGCAAGGAGACCCGCGAAGAATCTGCCAAGCATCAGTCCGACAAAGTATACCGTGAGCCAGCCGGCGGCATCGTCCACGGACAATCCCTTTTCCGTCACTAAGAACGTACTGCCCCAGGTGCTGCACAGATATTCCATCGAAACGGAGGCGAAAAACGACACCCATGCCGCGCGCACACCGGGAATGGCTGCAAGCTCTCTGATCGACGCATTGCGGGACGAGACCGTCTCTGCCTCTGTATCTGCGACCTCCGCCTTTTTCCAAAGAGGATACGACACGAACATGATCGCCGTGATGAGAAGCTGGATATAGGCTGCCCACCGATAGCCGATGTGCCAGTCGTTTTTCGCGGATAGAGCGAGGGACATCAGGTACGGACTGATCGATACGCCAACGCCGTAAAAGCAGTGCAGAAAATTCATATGCGTCGCGCTGTAGTGATTGGCGACATAGGTGTTCAGACCAGCGTCAATGGCACCGGCGCCGAATCCGAGCGGGATTGCGAACAGGATCAGGGTAAAAAGATTCGGTGCAAACGAAAAGCCGAGAAGTCCCAACGCGGTAGCCGCCGTACTGACCGCGGAAACACGCCATGTGCCATAGCGACCTATGAGATAGGAGGAGGCAAGGCTGGATAGCACCGTAAACAGGGAAAATAACGGCGTGAGATATCCGGCAACGTGGACGCCGAGACCGAAATCCTCGTGCATCGCGGGCCAGGCCGGACCAAACAGGGAATCGGGGATTCCCAGACCGATGTAGGCGATGTAAATAACGAGCAGCAGAAGCATAACGGAAAGATCCTTTCGTAAAGTGCAAACACACCTATTATATGCGGCACATCCGGCGCTGTCAAGAGAAAAATGCGGAATCGATGCGTGTTTTTACGCAAGAAATCGCAAACAGCGCAAAAATATGTAAACAAAATGTGAAGTGGCTTGACAATGTGGTCTACATGGTGTAGACTATAGGTGCTGACTACAGATTGTAGACAAAAACAGAAAGGTAGAGAACATATGGAAAAGCTTGGAGTGGTGGAAGCGCGTTTTGCCGATCAAATCTGGGAGAGAGCCCCGATAACGTCCGCGGAGCTGGTGCATATTGGGGAGGAAATGTTCGGCTGGAAGCGCACAACGGTCTATACCGTGTTGAAGCGGCTGTGCGACAAGGGATTGTTTGCAAACGACCACGGTACGGTGCGCACGAAGGTCACACGAGAGGATTATTACGCCGCGCAAAGCCGTCAGTTTGTCGCGGATACCTTTGACGGCTCGCTGCCCGCATTTTTTGCCGCCTTTGTCGGAGAGGGCAGACTTACGGCAGAGGAAGCGGAGACCCTGCGCAAAATGATCGCGGCGTACGAAACGGAGGGTAAGTAATATGTATACGGTTTTCCTTGCCATTCTGAACCGGGCGTACACGGCAAGCGTGCTCATCCTCATCGTATTCGTGCTCCGGCTTTTGCTGCGGCACTTCGACCGGATTCCGCGCTGGTGCTATCCGCTGTTCTGGACGATTGCAGCCGTCCGCCTTGTCATGCCGTTTTCGATCCCGTCGCCGCTGGGACTGCTGCCGCGTACACAGCTTGTGTATCCGGAGATCATACCGGATGCATATGCCTCGCATCCGACCGTTGGGTCGGTCACTCGCGCCATCCAACCGGTGGTAGACAGTATACTTACGCCTGGAAACGGGGACAGTGTAAATCCGATGTATGTTTTCACAAATGTCGCCGCGTGGATCTGGGCAGCGGGGGGCGTCGTGATGCTGTTATACCTTGCTGTATCGACAATTCGTATGCGCCGACTGCTGCGGGAAGCCGTGCCGTATCGGGAAAACATCTGGCTGTGCGACCACGTGCATACGCCGTTTCTCTTTGGCATTGTCCGACCGCGCATCTATCTGCCGTCCGCAATGGGTGTGGCGGAAAACGACGATTCTACAGACACCGTAGAGGCTGTGATCCGACACGAAAAAGCGCACCTGTCCCGGTTTGACCATATCACCAAGCCTGCGGGCTTTCTCATTCTCGCCGTATACTGGTTCTGTCCGACCGTCTGGCTCGCGTATATTCTGTTCTGCCGCGACCTTGAATACGCCTGCGATGCGCGTGTGATCGCCGGACTGGATACAGAGGGACGCAAGAGCTATTCGAACGCGCTGCTGTCCTGCGCCACGGGGGAAAAGCTGCCCATTTGTCCGGTTGCATTTGGAGAAAACAGTGTGAAAGGCAGAATCCGCGCGGTGTTGTCGTACAAAAAGCCGCCGTTCTGGTGCATTCTCGTCGTGATCGTGACCGCGATCGTCTTGGCTGTATGCTTCCTGACCAGTCCGCGTGAGGCGGCGGATCCGATTCCGAACGAAACAACGAACGAAACACAGAGTGAGCCAATGATCCATTTGACATTTGGCGAAGACGGTACACAGACCTTGTACCCCACCAAATCCGGCGCCACGATCGTGGTCCGGAATAGGGAGGATGACGCGCCGGACGCGGAAGAACCATTCTACGAGGACGCGGATTTCGTGTATGTTTTCCCACAGATCATCAGCGACCGGATCACTGTTGCCTTATCGGGTGGCAGCTCTGTCGGTATCACAGAGGCGCTGCAGAAAGGGTATATCACGCTGGACGATCTGACATGCACCGGAATCGCGTATAACAAAGTGGAAAAATCGCCGGAACAGAAGCTCGTGGATAAGCTCATATCCAGCATCCGCTGCGCTTATGGACAGATCACATTTTCGATTCCGGAATCTTCCGGAAAATGGAGTCTGTATATCGCCGGGGCGTATGTCATAGCCGATGGAGAGGTCACGGTCTCGGGTGCAGGGAACGCCGACGCGGGACAGTTTGTTATGAGCAGCCACTTTCTTGAGGATACAGTATGGGAAACCGGCAAATCCTATACCTTTGACTACGGTAAGGTGGACGGCACAGACGCGTGGTACCGCTCGCTGGATATGGATATCGTGTATGACGGCTATGAGCGCACTGTCTCTCTGACCGCGCTGTTCCCGGAAGCACTGACCGGCGGTGCGGAGAATGGCATGCCGGAGATGAACGTTGTACCGATTTCCTGAAAATCGCATACGGCAAAAAAAGAACCGAGATTCCAAAAAAGAAAATCGGTTCTTTTCCTTGTGTTGCGGTTAGGCAGGACTATTCATCCTTGTCTTTATCCTTATCTTTGTTCTTTTCTTTCTCGCGTTCTTCGTCCTCATCTTCCGGCTCCGGACGATCCACCTTGACTGTCATCCGCGCGATCCGGTGATCCTTGATCTCGGTCACATGGATGTGCAGATTGTCGATGTCAATGTCAAATTCCGAGCCATCATCGGGTACGCTGCCGTAGCTTGAGAATACGTAACCGCCCATCGTGTCGTATTTGTCGGTCGGCAAGGTTACGTCCAGTTCCTTTTCCACGTCCCCAAGCGGAGCCACACCGCGAACCTCCCAGAGATCCTCGCCGTCCTCGCGTTTTACGATATCCGGGATCGTCTCCTCCGCGTCGCTGTTGTCGTCCGTGAGATCACCGACGAGCTGTTCGAGCAGGTCGTTCATCGTGACGATGCCGAGCACGCCGCCGTATTCATCAAGCACCACGGCAAAGTGATTCTTTGTGCTCTTCATCTGCCGGAACAAAACGTCCGCGTGAATGCCGCCAGGTACGAAATACGCCGGACGAACCGCTTCGTTCAGAATGACGTCTCTCGGTGCGCCGCGCAGACGGAAGTAATCCTTCATGCTGAGCACGCCGATCACGTCGTCGATGGATTCGCCGCAAACCGGGTACATGGAATGGCGCGTTTCGTGGATGGTGTCCTCCCACGTTTCGTCGTTGTCCTCCAGCCACAGCACAGCGACATCCGTTCGGTGCGTCGCAAATTCTTCAACGGTCAAATCATCGAACTCGAACACATTCTGGATCATTTCCTGCTCCTGCTCATCGATGACGCCTTTCTGGCTGCCTTCATCGACCATCAGGCGGATTTCCTCCTCGCTGACATGATCGTCATCTTCCTCCGGGTCAATGCCGAGCATATGGAGCACCAGATTTGTGGACGCGGACAGGAGCCAGACGATCGGTGTGAATACCTTCGATACGCCGTAGAGCATGGGCGCCATGCCAAGCGCGAGTTGCTCGCTTTTCCGCATGGCAAGCCGTTTCGGAACCAGCTCGCCGAGTATCAGCGTGAAATATGAGAGAATGAGCGTTGTGAGCACCACCGCGACTGTTTTGATCGTTTCATACGAGATCGGCATGCCGGTTTTGACAAGCCGATCTGCCAATCGGATGGCAAAATTGTCCGCCGCAAACGCACTTCCGAGAAAGCCGGAGAGCGTGATCGCGATCTGGATGGTGGAGAGGAATTTCGCGGGCTGCTCGGTGAGCTTGCGCAGCTTTTTCGCGCGCCGGTTGCCCGATTCCTCAAGCTTTGTGATTTTCGCTTCATTTACTGAGATAACCGCGATCTCCGCACAGGCGAACACGGCGTTCAGAAAGATCAGTATGCCCTGGAGAAGAAGCTGTCCCCATAAGGAACTCATAATGGTGATTTTTCCTCCTTGGAATCGCGCCGGACTGCCTTTTTATCTGCCAGCGACAGAGCGGACGCCGGTTATAAGGGAGCACGCATCGGAACGTGTCCCGGCAGAGGAAAAACATCAGGTCAAGAGCCGGAGAAACTGCAAAAAGGCATGCCGGCACCCTATGGGAGCGCGCAGTAATGCCTTACATGTTCGGGTTTCACAGGCGGCATGTGTGGGTGTCATGCGTGATCGGTTACAATCCGCGCCATCGCCGTCGTCCATAGTGACAATATCCTCCGTTTCAAAGTGATTATCGATAGTATAGCACACGCACGGCGGAAAGTCAATAGTGAAGTCGGAATTTTATGTGCAAAACAGCAAAAATACATCGACAGGATCGGCGGTGAAATCGAAAAATGGACAAAGTTCCGCGTATGCCGCCGAAGCACGCGTAAGTCTGACCATTCGCAGGAGATTCTGTCCTATACATTTTCAAAAAATGGTATATCCCACGCGCACACTGTAAAAAATCACTAAACGATGTCAATTCGGATGTCGAAAATGAATGAAAGTACAATAAACATAAGAAAAGATAATGACAGCATAAGAAAACATGTCTTGACTTATGCACGAAAAGTGTATATAGTTATAGCATACCGAAGCAAAACAATCCCGAAAAGAAGAAGGTATCGCATTATGAAAATGAAGAAATTTGCATCCGCCGTACTCGCGACTTTGATGACAGCGTCCCTCGCGCTTTCGTTTACAGGCTGTTCCTCCTCGAAGAAGCCGGAGGGCACCATCGGTATCGGCGGTATCGGTCCGACCACCGGCGACGCGGCAATCTATGGCGTGGCGGTCAAGAACGGCGCGGAAATCGCCGTCGAGGAAATCAACGCCTTAGGCGGTCTGCAGTTCTCTCTGAATTTCCAGGATGACGTACACGATGCGGAAAAATCCGTCAACGCGTACAATACATTGAAGGACTGGGGCATGCAGGTACTCGTAGGCTCCGTTACGACCACGCCGTGTATCGCCGTAGCCAGCGAAGCGAACGCGGATCATATCTTTGAACTGACTCCCTCCGCATCCTCCACGGACGTGCTCGGCGGATTCCCGGATGCGTCCGGCTCCGTGACCATCGCGCGCCGGGACAATGTGTTCCAGATGTGCTTTACCGACCCGAACCAGGGAACAGCTGCCGCGGAATACATCAACGAGCAGCATCTCGGCGATAAGATTGCAGTGATCTACAACAGCTCCGATGTATATTCGAAAGGAATTTACGAAAAGTTCATCGCAAAGGCGGAAGAGCTTGGTATGAACGTTGTAAGCGTCACGAGCTTTACAAACGACACGGCGACCGACTTTACCGTACAGATCGGCGACGCGAAATCGAATGACGCAGATCTCATCTTCCTTCCTATTTATTATACACCGGCTTCTCTGATCTTCAAGCAGGCGGATTCCATCGGCTACGCACCGAAGTATTTCGGCGTGGACGGCATGGACGGTATCCTGACGCTGAAAGGCTTTGACACCTCTCTCGCGGAAGGCGTTATGCTGCTGACCCCGTTCGTAGCAGACGCTGCTGACGCGAAAACCCAGAGCTTTGTTGCCAAGTACAAGGAAAAGTTCGGCGAGACCCCGACGCAGTTCGCGGCAGACGGCTATGACTGTGTGTACGCTATCTATGAAGCCTGCCAGAAATCCGGCGTGACGGCGGATATGGATGCGCAGACAATCTGCGACAAGCTCATCGCGGAATTTACCGATCCGAGCTTCACCATCGATGGTCTGACCGGTGAAGGCATGACATGGTCCGCAACAGGCGAGGTTTCCAAGGCACCGAAGGGCATGGTCATCAAGGATGGCGTGTACGTCGGTATGTAATCGAATAAACGTCTAATGAAAACGGTTGCGGGGAAGAGCTTGCAGTGAAGTTCGTCCCCGCGATCTGTTATGAGAAAGGGAAAAATCGTGGGTTTTCTGGGCAATCTCATAAGTGGTATCAGCTTAGGCAGCGTGTATGCCATTATCGCGCTCGGCTATACCATGGTATACGGCATTGCGAAAATGCTGAACTTTGCGCACGGCGACGTCATCATGATCGGCGCGTACATCTCATTCTGCGTCACCACCAACCTCGGACTGCCGCCGATTCTGTCTGTACTCGCGGCGATCGTGGTCTGTACCATTCTCGGCATCGCGATTGAGCGGTTGGCATACAAACCATTACGCGGCGCACCATCTCTCGCTGTACTGATTACAGCCATCGGCGTGAGCTATTTTCTGCAAAACTGCGCACTTCTCATCTGGGGCAGCGCAACCAAATCCTTTACATCAGTGGTGACATTTCCGTCCGTGAAGCTGTTTGACGGCGCACTGGTCATCACTTCGGAGGCAATTGTCACCATCGCGGCTTGCGTGGTTATCATGGTCGCGCTGACCTTGTTCACCAGCTACAGCAAGATGGGAAAGGCAATGCGTGCGGTTTCGGAGGACAAAGGCGCCGCGCAGCTCATGGGCATCAATGTCAACACTACCATCTCTGTCACGTTCGCCATCGGCAGCGCACTGGCGGCGATCGCGGGGGTGCTTCTGTGCTCCGCATATCCGGTGCTGCTTCCGACGACGGGATCCATGCCCGGTATCAAGGCGTTCACAGCGGCAGTGTTCGGCGGGATCGGCTCCATTCCGGGCGCCATGGTCGGCGGAATCCTTCTCGGCATCATCGAGATCTTCTCCAGTGCCTATATCTCCACAGAGCTTGCCAACGCCATTGTGTTCAGCGTGCTTATCATCGTGCTCCTTGTGAAGCCGACCGGACTTCTTGGAAAGAAAATCAGTGAAAAGGTCTGATTGGAGGGATATAAATGAACAAAACGAAACAGAATAGGCTCTCTCCACAGACCAGAAGCGACTTTATCACCTATGGCATCGTGCTCGTTGCGTTTCTTTTGCTGCAGCCAATGAAAATGGCGGGACTGCTGTCAAGCTCTCTGTCGGGGCTGCTCGTGCCGATCTGCGCCTACGTTGTAATGGCGATTTCCTTGAATCTGACCGTCGGCGTGCTGGGTGAGCTCAGTCTGGGACACGCGGGATTTATGAGTGTCGGCGCGTTCTCCGGTGTGGTTGCCGCCGCTATGATGGAATCTACCGTTTCAAGTGCGCCGCTGCGCCTGTTTTTAGCCATCGTAATCGGCGGACTGATCGCAGGGGTCGCGGGCTTCGTCATCGGCATTCCCGTGCTTCGACTGCGCGGTGACTATCTTGCCATCGTGACCTTGGCGTTTGGTGAGATCATCAAGAACATCATCAACTGTCTGTACGTCGGTTTTGACAGCCAAGGACTGCACATCGGTATGCAGGACAGCGTGTCCCTCGGTATGGAACAGGGTGGACGCGTGCTCATCAACGGGCCGGTCGGCGCGGTAGGAGTTGCCAAGCTGTCCTCCTTTACCGCCGGATTTTTGCTGATTCTCTTTTCTCTGGTGGTCGTACTGAACATGAAGCGCAGCCGTACCGGACGTGCCATCATGGCGGTGCGCGACAACCGGATCGCTGCGGAGTCAGTCGGTATTCCGATCACACGTTATAAAATGACGGCGTTTATCACATCGGCGATTCTCGCAGGCATGGCAGGCGTGCTCTTCGCTATGAACTATACCTCTCTCATCGCCAGCAAATTTGACTTCAACACCTCGATCCTTGTGCTTGTGTTCGTCGTTCTCGGCGGTATGGGCAACATCCGCGGTTCCATCATCGCAACCGTGGTTCTCTACATTCTGCCGGAGATGCTGCGCGGACTGGACGATTTCCGCATGCTCATCTACGCCATCGTCCTCATCGCCGTCATGCTCATCACCAACAGCGACCGTGTGCGGCAGCTGCGCGATAAATTCCTGGCAAAGCGGCAGAGTCAGAGAGAAAAAGCAGAGAAGGGAGGCAGAACGGCATGAGCAACATGGTACCACTGCCCAGCAAGGGTATGATCCCGGAGCGAGACATCGATAAGAACCCCGTACTCGAAACGCATCATCTCGGCATTGACTTCGGTGGTCTGACCGCCGTGGATGAGTTTGAAATGACCATAGGAAAAACGGAGATCGCCGGACTGATCGGTCCGAATGGCGCGGGCAAAACAACTGTTTTCAATCTGCTCACCAAGGTATATCAGCCCACGCGCGGCACGATTCTCTTAAACGGCAAGGATACGACAGGCATGGACACCGCTGGAATCAACCGTGCCGGGATCGCCAGAACATTCCAGAATATCCGCCTGTTCGCGAACCAGACTGTAGAGGACAACGTGAAAATCGGACTTCACAACCGCATGAAAACGGGACTGTTCTCCGACCTTTTCCGTCTCCCGGCATATTGGCGCGAGGAGAAAAAGGCGCATGAGACCGCACTGGATCTGCTCTCCATCTTCGATATGCAGGATCTCGCGGAGCATCAGGCTGGTTCGCTGCCGTACGGTGCCCAGAGACGGCTGGAAATCGTTCGTGCGCTTGCTACCGATCCGTGTCTCCTGCTGCTCGATGAACCGGCGGCCGGCATGAATCCCTCGGAAACCGCGGAGCTGATGGAAAACATCCGCAAGATCCGCGATACGTTCCAGATCGCCGTGCTGCTCATTGAGCACGATATGAACCTGGTCATGGGCATCTGCGAGGGCATTGTCGTGCTGAACTACGGCAAAATCATTGCAAAAGGCACGCCGCAGGCGATCCAGTCGAATCCGGTCGTCATAGAGGCATATCTCGGCAAAAAGAAGGAGGCGGAGGCATGAGTACATTTCTGAACGTGGAAAATATAGAGGTGTACTACGGCGCGATCCATGCCATCCGCGGCGTATCCTTCCACGTCAACGAGGGCGAGGTCGTGACCCTGATCGGCGCGAACGGCGCTGGTAAATCGACGATCCTGAAAACCGTATCGGGACTGCTCCGACCAAAATCCGGCTCGATCTCCTTTGACGGCACAGACATCACGCAGATCCCGCCGCACAAGCTGATTCCGATGGGACTCGCGCACGTGCCGGAGGGAAGACGGATTTTCCAGCAGATGACGGTGGAGGAAAATCTCGAAATGGGTGCGTTCACACAGCCGAAAGCGGGTGTGCCGGCGGATTTGGAAAAGGTATTTGAACTGTTTCCGCGCTTGAAGGAACGGCACCATCAGATCGCGGGAACCCTCTCCGGCGGCGAACAGCAGATGCTCGCGATGGGTCGTGCGCTGATGAGCCATCCAAAGCTGCTCATGCTCGACGAGCCGTCAATGGGTCTGGCGCCCATTCTTGTGGAGCAGATTTTTGAGATCATCCGCTCTCTACACCGCACCGGAACGACGATTTTGCTGGTGGAACAGAACGCGCAGATGGCTCTTTCCGTAGCGGATCGCGCATATGTTCTTGAAACCGGAGAGATCACCTTGACCGGCACCGGAGACGAGCTCATCCACAGCGATGACATCCGCAAGGCATACTTGGGCGGTTGAGGAATGCTGACGGAAGGCTGCGTTATGCAGCGCGTCCCTAAAAAATCTCGCAAAAAATCAAAAAAACTCTTGACAAATCTGCGAGAATGTAGTATACTATAAAAGCTACAGGTTCTGGAGATGCTAGTATGGCTCAGTTGGTAGAGCAGTTGATTCGTAATCAACAGGTCGCCGGTTCGAGTCCGGCTACTAGCTTGGAACCTGTAGTTTTTTCATGCAAAAAGCAAACACTGCCACGGGGATCCAGAACGAAAAGAAAAGGCGCGGATAAGCTCTCACTTCCGGGGTATCCGCGCCATATTCATTTTTGGGGAAGAGAATGTGCTTATTCCGGCAGATCCTCTAAGAAATTCGAACGCACAAATCCACGGCTGCAAAGCCGATAGGTCGCGATTCCACAAGGCGCAAGATGTACCGGGTACGACTGTCCCATCCATGTGAGCACCGCATTTGTATCCCGACCGGCGGTTTCCCGGAGTCGGAACACCAGACCGTCGCCGTCCTGCGCTTTCTTGCATGCCATGAGCGACACATTGTCTGCCGTCATGCCGTCAATTGTGACCGTCAGCAGACTGCCCGCCTGCGGGAGCGGGCCTTTATGATACGTTTCCACGATCCGTACAAACGACGTATGCAGCTCCTCATACGTCCGGTCGATGGCGGCATACTCCCCGGTGAACGGAGAAAGCACATAGTCAAAGGTCGTGACACCAAGATCCTGCGCCGTCATGCGCTCGTCTCTTTGTCCGTAGTGGTCCGCGAAATAACACGTGCGTACCGCGATAAAGGACAGCGAATCTGCATTCGCCGCACAGGAGTATTTGCCGTACGCCGAGAACGCGAAGCCGGTTTCGCCGTCCGTGACCGCTGCGTACCGCTGCATTGGTTCCTCGCGACCGTCCGCCTTGCGTGTGATTCTGTCGCCCGCGCTGCCGTAGGAGAACTTGTCGATCGCAAAAGGCGGGGTGAACGCCAGCTTGACGATCCGTTCCGCGTCGTTCATGAAGATGCGCACGGAAATGTGCGCCATGTCCTCGCCGGGATAGAGCGTGTAGACCTGTGTGATCCGATTGTCGCCGCTGTGCTGCGTGACCGCAAGGCTGACCATGCAGTTGCCATCCTCGTACACGGCAAATTCCGGCGTGCCGAACGTGTCGAGCACCTTATCAAACACAAATACATTATGCGCCCAGGTATCGTTCGCGCCGTCGTCGATGAGCTGCACTCTCCCGGAGACAACGCAGTTTTTACCGGAGCGCTTGTCGTACAGCTCTGTGAGATTGCCGGTCGCGGAATCAAACGTGAGGCGGATACGGTCGTTCTCAATCGCGTGTTCTTTGACGGAGAGCACTTTTTCCACATGTGCCGTGTACGGCTTTTTACCATAGATCCAGTATGTACGGTAGCCGAACGCGGGCAGCTCTGCGTTTATAATGTAGTAGTATTTGTCTCCGCCGTTTGTCACATCGCTGCGGATCTTCTGATACGGCACCGGATGCTCGCCGTGCTCGTCCTCGTAGGTGATCCCGGCGCAGCCATCGGGTTTGCGGATGCGGACAGGGACGCGTACCGGTCGGGAGAGCGGATTGAACACCACCACAGGCGTACCGCGATCATTCGCTTCCCAGAGATACCAGTCCTCCTCCTTGGACAGCACCGAGATGCCGTGCTCCGTGTCGATGTTCCAAGAGATCGCCTGCAGCGCCTGATTTTCCATGCGCAGAGCACCGGCGATGGCGGCGGAATGAAACGCGCGCGCGTCGTTGTAGGCGTCCTCAATGCTGCAGCCGCAGAGAATGTCGTGGAACTGGTTGAAGAGCACGCCCTTCCACAAATCCTCGATAACGGCGGGTGTGCCGGTTTGTCCAAGCAGCGCGTTTGCCATGACCTGCCATTTTTCCGCCTCGCCAAGTCGATCCTCACAGAGCGCGTTTGCCGTTTTTACGCCGCTATTCGCACTGTAGCAGCCGCTTGCGTGGTTCTGCAGATCGCCCTCGTATACCGGCAGCTTGTCGAGATCGTTTTCGCGGACATGGTCGAAAAAGCGATCCGGATCGGAGTAAGCGAACGTGTGCGCCGCTTTTTTCTGGTACTTTTCGATTTCCCGCAGATTTGTGATGGTCGGACCGCCGCCGTGGTTGCCGACGCCGTAAAAGACCATGAAGTCCATCGGCGCGTATTCCGCATAGCCGTCCCAGCGAACAAGCTGCTCGTCGTTGTTGAATCGGAAGCAGTACGGCTCCGGCAGGCGATACGCCAGCACCTCATCCGCGCCGCACTTCCAGCGGAATGTCAGCTCCGGACGCTGCGTCGTGACCGTATTGCCCTGCGCGTCCGGCAGGGAGATTGCCGCTTCCGGAAAATCGTAGTGCATTTCATTCCCTTCGCCCGGACGCATGTACAGATAATTCTTAAGTCCGCCCTCGACCAGCAGCTTCGGCAGCGCGCCGGTATGACCGAACGAGTCTACATTGTATCCCGTTTCGACCGTTACGCCGAAGTTTTCACGTACGAAATGCTGGGAATAGAGAAAATGGCGTGCGAAGCTCTCCGGAGAGGGAATGTTGCAGTCCGGTTGCACCCACATCGCGCCTGTGATATGCCATCGACCGGTTTTCACCGCGTTTTGAATCTCGCGGAACATCTCCGGGCAGTTTTCCTTCACCCAGCTGTAATAGGAGATACACGCGGATGTGAAGATGAATCCGGGAAATTCCGCAATTCTGTCAAGAGCGGAGCGGAACGTCGCTTTGATCTCCGAAAGACCGTCCGGAAAACGCCAGAGCCAGACCGGATCAAGATGCGCGTTGCCAATGAGATGGATCGTTGTGTCCTTTGCCATAAATACCTCCGAGACGAAATTTGACGATACCACAGTATAGCATATTGATTTGCGTATTGCAAGGGATTCTTGTCTTCTTTTCCGGAAAAGGTCTTGATTTTTTCATAAAGAACGGCTATAATAATAGGTATAATACCCGAGGTGTGCGAATCCCGCGGCCACGGATCCAAGGAGGCGCTATGGCAAACCGCATATCCAAGCACAATTATTATCTCGATATCGCCCAGACTGTGTCTGAGAGAAGCACCTGCCTGCGCAAGCGATACGGTGCGATCATCGTGAAAAACGACAGCATTCTCTCCACCGGCTACAACGGCGCACCGCGCGGACGTGCCAACTGCAACGAGATCGGCGTGTGTATGCGCGAGAAGCTGAACATTCCGCGCGGCGAACGGTATGAGCTGTGCCGAAGCGTCCATTCCGAAGCGAACGCCATTATCGCGGCAGCCCGTGAGAACATGCTTGACTCCACTCTGTATATGTGCTGTACGGATCCCGCAGATGGGCACGTGATCGGCGGTACAAACAGCTGCAGCATGTGCAAACGACTCATCATCAACGCCGGGATCAAAACGGTCATCATCCGCGAAACGGCGACAGAATACACCGTGATCGATACTGCACAGTGGATCGAGGATGACGACAGCCTGTCCGGAATCCTCGGCTATTGAACATAAAGAGGAAAAAACATGCGAAACATCACGAAAATCCTTTCCGCAGCGCTTGCCTGTCTGCTGCTTACCGCCTGCTCCCTTGACCTTGTGTCGTTCCAGTACGGCGACGGTCAGCTCTACAACAAGCGGCAGGGACTCTATTACAAAGCGGCTCCAACCAGCTACGCGCCGGTGGTGATCGGCGATGCGTATGGCTATTATAAGGATATGGATATGACCTTATATGAGATCAAAGGACAGGATCCAACACAGTGGCTGACCCAGGAAAACAACGGCGGCGCGACCACGGTTTTTTATAACGTCGATCTGACTCTGCCGACCATCGCCGAAATGGCGCCGCATACCGTGTATATCTGTACCGGCGAGGAGATCACATACTCTGTTGGCACCATCGATGATCAAACGGCAATCGATACACTTGTGGATCTGTTCACCAATGGAGAGGCGGTGGAGTGGCCGCTTGTGGATGCTGTTGTCACTTATGACCTTCTGTTCCTCGGCGATGCGTATCCATTCCTGTATTATCATCTCACCTACGGCGAATTTCCGGAGGGGACGTTCCTGTACGACCGGAATACCAAGCGCTGCGTGGCGATCGGCGATACGCTGACCACATGGATTCCGCTGCTTGGCACGACAGAGGGCGAATGAACAGTATGATCGATACACCATGCGCCGTCGCGGAAAAAGAACAAACCGACATGGCTGCGGGAAAGCGGATCCTCTTCGTCTGCACCGGAAATACCTGTCGTTCCCCCATGGCAGCAGCGGTATATAACGCGCGCTATGCGCAGGACGGTTCCCGGGCGTTCTCGGCAGGCTTGGCGGCGGACGGATGCTGCATATCGCCAAATGCGGTATCAGCTCTTGAAAAAGCCGGAATCCGCTCCACGCCGGACAATCCATATCTCTGCCACGTGTCCCATACGGTGACAGGGGCGGATATGGCGCTGGCGTCTCTCGTTGTCGCCATGACCGGAGAGCACGCGATGCGCCTGCTTTTCGCATATCCGACATATGCGACCAGGATTACCGTGATGGCGGATGAAATCCCGGATCCCTACGGCGGAAACGTGGCAGCGTATGAGCACTGTCTCGTGGCAATAGAAAACGCGCTTGCGAAAATGTTCGCGGCAGATACAGAAAGCAAATGGCACAGAGAAACATGAATATTGTGCGTGCGAACGCGGAAATGGCAGCAGAAATGGCGCAGATCGAGAGAGAGTCTTTCGGGGGAGCGCATGCGTGGTCAGAGAACAGTATCCGCCAGACGCTGGAGAATGCAGCTGCCATTGCCTTTTGCACATTTGCGGAGGACGGCGCAATGACGGCATGTGTCCTCGGAACCGCGCTCTATGGAGAAGGAGAGCTTCTCCATATTGCCACACGTCCGCAATATCGCGGCATAGGCTGCGGCTATGCATTGCTTACCGCCCTGCTTTCGGCAATGCGCGCTGCGGGTACGGAAACGGTCTATCTGGAGGTGCGGGAATCCAACGCGCCGGCGATCGGACTGTACAAAAAATGCGGATTTACCGCGTGCGGCAAGCGCAAACGATATTATAAGGAGCCTGTGGAGGACGCGGTGCTGATGATGTGCCGACTATCGGAGGACGCCGCACATACTGCCGCACATACTATAGAAAAGAAATTTTGAGGAAGATAGCATATGCGAATTTTTGCGATTGAAAGCTCCTGCGACGAGACGGCGGCGGCGGTTTTGGAAGCGGAGGAGAGTACGGACGATAGTCACAGTCTGCGCCTTTTATCGAACGTGGTGTCCACACAGATCCCGATCCACGCCCTATATGGCGGTGTGGTACCGGAGATTGCCAGTCGTGCACACGCGGAAAACATTTCCTGTGTGGTACGTCAGGCATTCAAAGACGCCGGATGTACCCCTGCGGATATCGACGCGGTGGCTGTGACCTACGCGCCCGGGCTGATCGGCTCCCTGCTTGTCGGCGTCAGCTTTGCGAAGGCCTTTGCCTACGCGAACGGACTGCCGCTATGCCCGGTCAACCATATTGAGGGACACGTGGCGGCGGCATATCTCGCGGATCCCGATCTGAAGCCGCCGTTTTTGGCGCTGGTCGTGTCCGGCGGGCATACCTCCCTGTATGAGGTGTCCGATTACACGACCTTTCACGAGATCGGCGCGACACGGGATGACGCGTGCGGTGAGGCATTCGATAAGGTCGGTCGCGTGATGGGATTGCCATACCCAGGTGGTGCTGCAATGGACCGCCTTGCCACGGAGGGATTTGCCACCTACGACCCGCATAAAAAGGACGCGCTGCGGTTTCCGTCCCCGGCGACACCGGATGAAACGCTCGATTTTTCGTTCAGCGGACTCAAAACCGCAGTGATCAACCATATCCACACAACGAAGCAGCGCCTGTTCCCGGAGCAGGGAGACGATGCTGTCCTGTCTGAGGCAACCCGTGCCGAAATTGCCGCCGCGTTTACCACAGCTGTTACCGAGGGAATCTCCAAAAAGCTTGATATGGCGCTTTCCGGCGGCGGCTATCGATCCGTCGTGATGGCGGGCGGTGTGGCGGCAAATTCCCATCTGCGCAGCGCAGTCGGAGCGGTCTGCAAAAAGCACGGCGTATCGTTTACGGTGCCGCCCATTTCTCTGTGCGGAGACAACGGCGCCATGATCGCGGTGTGCGGCTACCATCTCCACCGGCTGGGCATCCACGCGGATACAACGCTCAACGCATACGCCAATCCTGAAGAATGAACCATAGAGTACGATACATATGAATATCACCCCAGTTTACGGAAGCCACGTCTTTGTGGTGCCGACTGACGGAGTCACGGGTAAGCTGTCCTCTGCGACACGGGAAGAGCTTGCGGTGCTTTTGTCCGTGCTGTCCGAGCCGACATTTGTCCCGACCGAACGCGCCGCGGCACTCAATCTGACGGAAAAGACTTTTCTCGACGCGCTGTCCCTGTGGCAGAGAGCCGGCGTGCTTGCTGTCTCCGACCCGGAGGAAATCCATTCGGAGAACACAGCGGAACAGACAGCGGTACAAACGGAAGCGCCTCCCGCGGATGTGGACGAGACCGAAGCGGCTGTCATCGTTCGGCAGGCAAAGGAGAACGGAAAAGCGCCGCGCCGTGCCAAAAAGACAGTCGGGGACACGGCGGAAAACAGTGACGAGCCGGTACACCAGACGATTCGCGCGCGACGGGAGCTGCCGCATTATTCTTCGGAGGATATGGCGCAATATTTGGATGGGCACGCGGACATACGCGATCTTGTCGATTGCTGTCAGAGCATCAGCGGCGAAATTTTCAGCCCGTCCGCTGTCGAGGTTATCTTAGGGCTGCACGATTATCTCGGACTTGCGCCGGAATACATTATGCTTTTGTTTGCGCACGCCAAAAAGGTCGGGAAGACCTCGGTGCGCTACGTGGAAACCACCGCGATCGAGCTGGCGGACGAGGGGATCACTTCCTATCGCGATCTCGAAGAACGGTTGGTGGCGCGCGAGGTTCGGCAGACCATGGACGTGTTTGTCCGCAAGCTGTTCGGACTCCAGACCCGCGCCCTGATCCCCAAAGAAAAAGAAATGCTCGACAATTGGATTTTCAAAATGCATTACGACCGGGACATCATTGAGCGCGCCTATGAGATCACGGTCACAAACACAGGCAAAGCGGCAATGGCATACGCGAACCGGGTGTTGACCAACTGGCACGAGGCGGGACTGAAGACCCTTGCCGAGATCGACGAGGCGCTGGCGGAATACAAGAAAGCGCGCGAAGGACAGCCGGCAGCCGGCACGAGCTTCGACACCGACGATTTCTTCGAGGCAGCGATCCGCCGATCCTACGATACCTGACACCCCAAAACGAACATCCTCTGGCTCTCAGATTGCCTATAAAGCATACAGGAGCGCAGAGAAGGAGCAATTATGGCAGTATACAGCGAAAATGTCCGGCATGTGCGAGCGATCCTCGCGAAACGGCGCAACGACGCGATTTTTGAAAGCGAACGGCGCGCTGCGGAGACGGCGGAGAGGATCCCATCTCTCCTAGAGATCCGTATGACGCTGTCCGAAACCGGCGCGCGCATTATGGGAGAAGCCATGAACCATACGCTGACCGAGGAAAGACTTTGCGAGATCCGCGCGGAGAATGAACGGCTGCGGCAGCTCCAGGCGGCTCTGCTCACGGCAAACGGCTATCCGGCGGACTATCTGGACATTCACTATACATGCGAAAAATGCGCGGACACCGGCTATGTGGGCATCGATATGTGCGAATGTATGCGCCGGGAGCTTGTGACGGCCGGAATGGAGAGCGCTGGTCTGATGTTTCTCGCGAAAAATCAAAGTTTTGAGACTTTTTCTCTTGATTTTTATAAAAATAATGATAAAATATGGATGGAGCAGAATGTGGCAAGACTGCGGAAGTTCGCGTATACCTTTGACGGCAAAAGCGGCGAGAGCTTTCTTCTGACCGGCGCCACGGGACTTGGCAAAACGCACCTGTCCACCTCAGTCGCGAAGGTCGTGATTGAGCGCGGTTATGATGTGATTTACGACACGACTCAGGACATCCTCGCCGTTTTTGAGGAGGAGCGATTCTCCGCGGGAAACGGCGTACAGCACGAGAAGGGCAGAACCGTCGAGCGTATTCTCACGTGCGATCTTCTCATCATCGACGATCTCGGCACGGAAATCACCAATCAGTTCACGCTCTCGTGCCTGTACAACATTCTGAATACGCGTATCAACCACGCGAAGTCCACCATCTTAAATACGAATCTGACCCAGAACGAGCTGCGCACCCGGTACACCGACCGGATCGCCAGCCGTCTGTTCGGAGAATGCAAGCCGCTCTTATTCCAGGGCAAGGACATTCGGCTCCAGAAGCTGCAGTGATCCGCGGCAATGCAGAATATATCGACATTTCTTTATTCTAAGGAGGAAATTCCCAAATGAAAATCGGCGTAATGGTAGAATCGTTCCGGCAGGGCTTCCACGGTGGTGTGGAAAAAGCCGCTGCTCTCGGCGCACAGGGTATCCAGGCATATGCAACCTATGGCGAGCTGGCTCCCGAAAACATGACAGAGGAAAAAGTCCGCGAGGCTCTTGACTTTGTAAAGTCCCATGGTCTCGTGTTCTCCGCGCTCTGCGGAGACTTCGGTCATGGCTTCATGAATCCGGACGATAATAAGATCTATGTGGAAAAATCCAAGCGTGTGCTGGATCTTGCGAAGAAGCTCGAGTGCAACGTAGTTACCACGCACATCGGCACCGTACCGGAGGAAGAAAACGAAACAAAGGAAATCATGCGTAAGGCATGCCGTGAGCTTGCTGAATACGCGGATTCCGTAGACGCGGCGTTCGCTGTGGAAACCGGTCCGGAACGCGGTAAGGTGCTGGCGGATTTCCTCGATTCTCTGGGCGCCGGCGGTGTGCGCGTCAACTTTGACCCTGCCAACCTCGTAATGTGCGTAGACGACCGTCCGGAGGAAGCGCTTAAGTACCTCGGTAAGTACGTCGTACATACCCACGCTAAGGACGGCATCATGCTGGAGAAGAGACTGGAAACCGAGCTTGCCGTCAGCGAAGAGGCAAAGGAACACGCCGCACTTCTCGCGATGGGTGAAAAGTACATGGAACTTCCGCTGGGCAAGGGCGATGTCAACTTCGACGTATATCTACCTGCGCTGGCTGCCACCGGTTTTGATGGCTTCCTCACCATCGAACGCGAGGTCGGCGATTCTCCGGAAGCGGACATCGGCATGGCAGTGGAATTCCTGAAAGAAAAGCTCGCGAAGTATCATCTGTAATGACAACCTTCGCCGCCTGGCTGGACAGCGATCCTACCGGAATGGATCACGCGATCCTGACCTTCCTGCACGAGCTTGCGGAGAATGTCGGAAACGTGCTGACGCCGATCATGGCGGGTATCAGCTTTTTCGGTGAAAAGGGGATTACCGTCTTTCTCTTCGGGCTTTTCTGTGTACTCCACCGTGACAAACGCGACAAAGGACCAGGTGGTAACGACAGCGCGTATCCTTTGCGTAAAACGGGACTGGCGGTCTGGGGTGCGATGGGATTCGGCACGGTCGCGGGGAATTTTCTTCTCAAAAACGTGATCAGACGGCCCCGCCCCATGCTTGCGACAGAGGAATACAGAGCGTTTTGGAAGACGGTTGGCGCACTTCCGGAACACGGCTATTCGTTTCCGTCTGGGCATGTGATGGCGGCCGCTGCCGGTGTGACAGCCGTGTGGATTGTAACAAAAAATCCCAAATACGCGTGGCTGTGGCTGTATGTCGTCGTGCTTTCTTTGTCGCGGTGCTATCTGCTCGCGCACTATCCGACGGATGTGACGGCAGGCACACTGCTCGGCATTGTCTCCGGCGTTCTTTCCGGCGCGTGCGTACAGACGTTGTACGGCAGGCGGGACAGATTTCCGCGCCTGTCTCGGTATCTCTGAAAGAACATATACGAAAGGATGATACGACATGTACCATCCTTTCTTTTTGAAAAATTCATCGTATTTTCGCGAATCCACCATTGAAAAACGTGCGCGGATATGCTATAATGCAGGAAATACGATACAACAGGAAGGAGACGCGCATGTTAGACCTAACGCTGGACGGCGGCGGCACCAAGCTCAACGCGATTCTGTTCGACGAGGATTACCGCGTTGTGCAAAGAGCCAGAACAAGCGGTGTGAACCATACGCAGAACGGCAGAGAAGCGGCAGAAAAAAGCGTGAACGACTGTCTGGATGCGGTTTTGTCGGAAAACGTCACGGAAATCGGCGATGTATACGCCGTATTTGTCGGAGACGCACGGATTTTGCGGGAAACCCTGGCAAAGCGCGTGCGGTTCCGGAGCCTCCGCTTTTTAGATGAAGCGAGAGCAGGACTGCTCGCCGGAGCCGGCTATCGTACCGGTTTGCTTGCGTTGTCGGGTACCGGATCGGACGTTTTCAATATACACGTGAAAGGCAGCAACTTTATCGGTGGGCTTGGTCCCATTCTCGGCGACCAGGGCAGCGGCGCGTGGATCGGTTTGCAGGCCATTCGCGCAGTCGGACGGGATGTAAACGGTTGGGGCGAAAAAACCGCTCTGACCGATGCTGTCATGGAAAAATACCATGCAGACGGTAAGATTTTCAACGTCGTGTGGCAGTTCCACGGCTCATCGACGCCGTACGCGATGACAGCGTCCATCGTCCCGCTTGTGACCGAGGCTGCCTACGCCGGAGATGCCGTTGCGCTGGAGATCTTCCGCAGCGCCGGAGAGGTGCTGGCGAAGCAGATGATCGCGTTGCTGCGGAGGGATCCGGTGTGGGACCACGATGTGGTCACTTTATGCGGCGGCGCGTGGAAAAGCCATCCGATGATGAAGCGGTCTTTTGCGGAAACCCTGTGTGCCGCGTATCCCATGCTTACGGTGAATCGACCGTGGTTTGAACACGTGGTAGCCGGTATGATGGACAAGGCACTGCGAACCGGGTACAGCCGCGAGGAGGCGCGCGAGATTCTCCGGAAGAACTGTACAGAGGAATGCCTCGATGAAAGGAATGCAATGTATGAGCGCGATTGATGCGTATTTTGACAATTTTGCAAAGGTACTGGAAACGGTGCGCGCCACCCAGAGCGAGAATCTGGAAAAGGCGGCGCAAATGCTCGCGGACGCTACGGCAAACGGGCACAATATTTTCACGTTCGGATGCAGCCACGCGGGACTTCTCGCGCTGGAGCTGTATTATCGCACCGGCGGCATGATGACGATCAACCCGGTACGCGCGCCCGGTCTGTGCCTTGATATCGACCCGGCGACCATGACGAGCCAGATGGAACGGCTGCCGGAATACGGCCGTGTGATCGTCGATCATCAGCCGATCGGAGAAGGGGACGCGGTGATCATCCATTCCGTGTCCGGACGCAACACGGTGACTGTCGATTTCGCGCTCCGCTGTCGGGAAAAGGGCGCCCATGTGATCGCGCTGACCTCCGTTGCGGCAGGCAAGGCGATCCCGTCGCGCCATCCGTCCGGCAAGCTGCTCATGGATTGTGCGGATATCGTGCTGGACAACTGCGGCTGTGTGGGCGACGCGTCCATTCACGTAGAGGGCGTGCCGGAAAAGGTCGCGCCTACCTCTACAGCAATCGGCGCTGCCATGCTCAACGCTGCGGTGGGCAGAACGGTGGAGATCCTCTGCGAACGCGGCATCACACCACCTGTGTTCCTGTCCGCGAATGTTCCAGGCGGCGATGAGCACAATAAAGAAATGCTCACAAAATACAAAGACCATATTTTCTACATGGGTCACTGAAATCTATACACCGGCGGACGCATCCGACAGGGCGCGCTGCCACAGGAGGAAATTATGCTTCTCGACCAATACTACGAAACCTTAGACAAGCTTATTGAAAAGGTACGCACCACACAGCGCGACAACATCATCAAGGCGGGAGAAATGATCGCGGAATCCGTGGAAAACGGCGGCAACATCTACCTGTCCGGCATCTGCCATTCCATCGAAAACGATGTGATCTACCGCGGAGGCGGTCCGATCTTTTATAAACACTTCTCCTGGAACATGAATGTCGAGCGGCAGGGCAGAAACCGCGACCGTTCCGATATCGACCAGAGCCTGTGGGGCATGGCTGCATATGCGCTCAAAATGTCCAACATGCGTCCCGGTGACGTTCTGATGGTATCTTCTGTTTCCGGACGCACCGTGTCTGCCGTTGACCTCGCGTATGAAGCGAAAAAGATGGGCATCAAGGTTATCGCGTTCACTTCAATGGAATACACCACAACTGTCGATCCCGTGCATCCGTCCGGCAAACGCCTTTACGAAATGGTCGATATCGCGATGGACAACTGCGCCCCGGCGGCAGAGGCGATGATGGAGGTTCCCGGCATCGAAGCGCATTATGCGGCAGCCAGCGGCATCGCGTGCGATATCCTGCTCTGGAGCATGACGACGGTCGCGGTGGAAACCATGCTCAAGCACGGCAAAACGCCGGGCATCTTGAAGAGCGCGAACTTCCCGGGCGGCAACGACTACAACAAAACCGTGATCGAGCCGCATTACGACGAGTTCGGCTGGTAATAGACTTTTACAGGAAAAAGCGTGTGATTCTGCGCTTTTTCTGGTTGGGGGAAAAGTTTTTTTACTGCATTATCTTTATCGTTTTTTAACACCGTGTACAAATTTCGGATACGTCGTCGATGGCGCGAAGAAATATTCCAAAAAGAATTCGAGACAAAGGAGGTCATCGCGTGGGAGGCGTCTCACGTGAATACTGCGTATGAATGAAGTCAAAAGACCGAAAAAGCCACTTCTGTTTTACTATACGATCGTCCTTGTTGTGATGCTGCTCATCAACCTGATCGCCATGCCGCGGCTCATGTCCCGGCAGATCAAGGAGGTCGACTACGGCACGTTCATGACCATGACGGAGCAGGACGACATTGGTCGCGTCGAAGTGCAGGACAACCAGATTCTCTTTACAAACAAAGCGGAGGACACTGTCTACAAAACAGGCGTTCTGGATGATCCGGGATTGACCGAGCGGCTGCACGAGCACGGTGCGGTGTTTTCCGGCGAGATCGTGGAGGAAACGTCTCCGATTGTCAGCTTTCTCGTGAGCTGGGTGCTGCCGATCGTTATCTTCTATGCGCTCGGTCAGTTCATGATGCAGCAGATCATGAAAAAGAGCGGCGGCAACTCTATGATGTTCAACATGGGAAAATCGAATGCCAAGGTCTATGTGAAATCCTCCGACGGCATCAAATTCTCCGACGTCGCCGGTGAGGACGAAGCGAAGGACAACCTCAAGGAAATCGTCGATTACCTGCACAATCCGCAAAAATATACCGCCATCGGCGCCGCTATGCCGAAAGGAATCTTACTTGTAGGACCTCCTGGAACCGGCAAAACGATGCTCGCAAAGGCGGTGGCTGGTGAGGCAAACGTGCCATTTTTCTCCATGTCCGGCTCGGAATTTGTCGAAATGTTCGTCGGTATGGGCGCGTCCAAGGTCCGGGATCTGTTCCGGCAGGCAAAGGAAAAGGCGCCCTGTATCGTGTTCATCGATGAGATCGACGCCATCGGTCAGAAGCGTGATGGGCGGTTCGGCGGCAATGACGAAAGAGAACAGACCCTAAACCAGCTCCTCACCGAAATGGACGGCTTTGAGGGCAACACGGGTGTGATCATTCTGGCGGCGACGAACCGTCCCGAATCGCTCGATCCCGCGCTCACCCGTCCCGGTCGTTTTGACCGCAGAGTTCCGGTGGAATTGCCGGATCTCGCGGGCAGAGAAGCGATTCTGCGGGTACACGCGAAAAAGATTAAGGTGGACGCGAACGTGGACTTTGCCCATATCGCGCGTATGGCGTCCGGTGCGTCCGGTGCGGAGCTTGCCAATATCGTGAACGAAGCGGCACTGCGTGCGGTGCGTGACGGCAGAGACTGCGCGACGGAGGCGGATCTTGAGGAAAGCATCGAGGTCGTCATCGCCGGGTACCAGAAGAAAAACGCGATCCTTACCGATGCGGAGAAAAAGATCGTCGCCTACCACGAGATCGGACACGCCCTGGTCGCCGCCAAGCAAAACGGCACAGCACCTGTCCAAAAGATCACGATCGTACCGAGAACCTCCGGCGCGCTCGGCTACACGATGCAGGTCGAGGAGGGCAACCATTACCTCATGACAAAGGAGGAAATGGAAGCGAAAATCTGCACCTATACCGGCGGACGCGCAGCGGAAGCGGTTGTATTCGGCTCCATTACCACCGGTGCGTCGAACGATATTGAACAGGCGACCCGCATGGCACGCGCGATGATCACCCGCTATGGCATGAGCGACGAATTTGGCATGGTCGCAATGGAAACGGTTACGAATCAGTACTTAGGCGGCGATACCTCGCTGTCCTGCTCCGCGGAAACGCAGACAGAGATTGACAAACTGGTCGTCGCGGAAGTGAAGCGCGCATATGACAAGGCGGTCTCGATTCTTACGGAAAACCGCGCGAAGCTGGACGCACTTGCCGCGCATCTGTATGAAAAGGAGACAATTACGGGCGAGGAGTTCATGACCATTTTGAACGCACAATAACAGTTGTCATCATGGCAGTCACACAATTTTATCCACAACTCTGCAACGAATTGCTACAGGAGAAACAGGAGCTATGGAAAATCATGGTATTTTTTCGGAACCGAACTGGTTCTATATCCTCTACGGCGTGTTTTTGATCGGATGCTTTCTCGGTGTCGTGATCGAAACGCTGTGGTGCATGCTTCGCTACCACAAAATTGAGAGCCGCAAGGGACTGGTGATCGGACCATTCAACCTTGTGTACGGCTTCGGCGCGGTGCTCATGACGATTGCGCTGTATCCGCTGCGGGAGGCGCGGGATCTTTGGATTTTCGCGTGCGGCAGCGTCATCGGCGGCGTATATGAGTATGTATGCAGCGTTGTGCAGGAAAAAACGGTAGGAACCATTTCGTGGAACTACTCCCGTTTCCCGCTCAACCTGCATGGCAGAATCAACCTGCTATACTGCTTCTTCTGGGGCATTCTGGCGCTTCTCTGGGTACATGACGTGTATCCGCCGCTCCACGGACTGATCGTGCGCGTGCCGCTTACCTGGGGGATCGTTCTCACCTGGGTGGGACTGGTGTTCTTTACGCTCAACACGATCCTGACCGCCATGGTTATCAATCGGGAGAGAATGCGCCGCCAGTGTCCGGATAAGCTGTCCGACGGTTGGCTCGGCAAATTCCTCGATAAACGGTATCCGACCGCGCGTGTGGTGCGGATCTTCCCGAATATGCACTTCGACACAATGAAGAACAGCAAGCTTGAGGTGCTGAGCGAAAAGCAGATCGTCCAGGCGATCGAAAAGCTGAACGCGACGCAGAAGCAGCGCGTACGGGAAGTCGTGACCCGCTTCTTAGAGGAAAACGAAAAGGTAATCGCCTTAAAAAACAAAATCGGAAAGAAATAAAGAACTCGCCGCGGAGATTTGGAAAACGCAGCTTTACGGATGCTGTATGGAGCATCCGAAGTAGAAGAATCCATCCGCGGCGGTTTTTGAATTTATGAGAAAGAAGTAAATTTTTCCGTCGCGCTCTTGACAGCGATTATCAAAACTGCTATACTATCCATGTCCGGAAATGGTTGGAACAGCGCGTCCAGCTGCCGGATCCATCACACAGAAAAGAGGAGACGCCGTTTCCGCCGCGTCTGGATGAGAGACGGCAGACAACTTATGGAAATGCAGTATTCCGATTGGTGCGGCTTTCGCAGAGCGGATTTTCGCTTTGAGGACAGAGACGCGCTGATCGTTTTTCCCAATCACGATGGCTGGGGCAGTGGACGGCTTATGATGAAAATGGAGTATTTCGGCGCGTTTCCGCAGCTGGAAACGGAACTGCTTGACGCCGGCTTTCATCTCGCCTATTTTCGCAATAGCAACCGCTGGGGCACCGATCCCGACCACGATGCACGCAAACGGTTCGCGGATTTTCTGGCGGAACAATTCCATGTAAATCCGCGCTTTGTCCCCATCGGCATGAGCTGCGGCGGACTGATCAGCGTGAATTTCGCTTCCCGCTACCCGGATTACGTATCGCTGCTGTATCTGGACGCGCCGGTCATGAACCTGCTCAGCTGTCCGATGGGCTTTGGCGTCGGCGACGCGCTGGGCGAGGGGGACAGCGGCTTCCGCGAAATTGAGGCGGCATACGGCTTCACGCGTTCGTCCATCCTGACCTATCGTGCACACCCCATCGACCGGATCCCAATGCTCATCGGTCACAGACTGCCGGTAGCGCTTGTATATGGAGACAGCGACACCACCGTTCCGTATATCGAAAACGGAAAGGTGCTCGAGGATGCGTATCGCAAGACGGATTTGCCGCTGTTCTGTGAGGGAAAGCGCGGCTGCGGTCATCATCCGCACGGTCTGCCGGACAATACGGCACTGCTCGCGTTTATCCGCGAGAATATGCTCTGATCATATCCTATATTTTATTTATAGAAACCAAAGGAGAACACAACAATGTTAAAGGTTGCAATGCTCAGCAAATGGCACGTACACGCCGCCGGTTACGCCAATATGTTAAAAGGAACCGGTAAGGTGGAGATCACCGCGGTCTGGGACGACGACATTGCGCGCGGGGAAGCGTGGGCAAAGGAGCTCGGCGCCGATTTTGAACCCGATCTCGACAAGCTTCTCGCCAGAGACGACGTGGAGGCAGTAATCTGCGACGCACCGACCACGGCACATCACGACATCCTCATCAAGGCAGCCCGTGCCGGTAAGCATATTTTCACCGAAAAAGCGCTCTGCCCGACCGTTGCGGAATGCGAGGAAGTAAAGAAGGCAATCGAAGAAGCCGGTGTGACGTTTGTGATCAGCTATCCGCAGAGAGGACGTCCGTCCGTGCTGTTCGCAAAGGACATGATCGCGCGCGGTATGTTCGGCAAGATCACCCTCGTTCGCATGCGCGACGCACATGCAGGCGTGTCCGGAAACTGGCTTCCGGACTACTGGTTTGAAAAGAAAGACGCTGCCGGCGGCGCTATGATGGATCTCGGCTGCCACCCGATGTATCTGCTCGCGTACTTCCTCGGCAAACCGAAGCGCGTTACCGGTATGTTCACCGCACCCTATGGTAAGCCGGTTGATGAAAACGCGGTCGCGATCGCGGAATTCGACGGCGGCGCACTGGGTGTTGCGGAAACCGCGTTTGTTTCCTACAATTCTCCCCAGACGCTTGAAATTTACGGCACGGAAGGCTCCATGATCGCCCATGGCGAGGACGTACAGTTCTCCTCCTCCAAGCTGTCCGGCATCAAGAACGGCTTTATGAAACCGGATCTTCCGCAGGCAAAACCGGTGCCGATCCTTCAGTTCGTAGACGCATGCTTAAACGGCACCGGCTCTCCGGAGGGTCTTGGCATTGATGACGCCATCGCGCTGACAGAGCTGCTTGAAAACGCGTACATCGGCGACGAAAACGCAAAGATCGTAGCGCTGTAAGACACGTTTCACAAGGCACGCGGGGCAGGGATGAAAGTGCATATCTATCCACGGCATTGTCACCTTGCGCGACAAAATCGGGAAAGAATGCGCTTTTCCCTGCCTTTTTTCATATGGACAGGTGCATACTTACTCTGAAATCGCCCTATTTTATACACCACGATGGACGAATATGGAGAAAAAGGCTTGACGGGCGCGCCATAGGGTGTTATAATTATTTTATTCTGTTGCAGTGAGGTATATCCTATGGCAAACACCTATATTCCCGCAGGCTATACGGCAAAGCTGTCCGTATATGAGACCCAGCGGGCGATCGATTTTATCAAACGATGCTTCCAGCGCAATCTCTCCGCCGCGCTTCATCTGAAACGGGTATCGGCACCGCTGTTTGTAACGGAAAGCTCCGGCTTAAACGACAATTTGAATGGTGTGGAACGTCCCGTTTCCTTTGACGTCCCGGCGGTCGGCGAGGAAGCGCAGGTCGTGCATTCTCTCGCGAAGTGGAAGCGGCTGGCACTCAAAAGGTATGAGTTCTACGTCGGCAACGGTCTGTATACCGATATGAACGCGATCCGCCGCGACGAGATCCCGGATAATATCCACTCCATCTACGTCGATCAGTGGGACTGGGAAAAGGTCATCGATCGCGGTATGCGGAATCTTGACTACCTCAAGGATACCGTGTGCCGGATTGTCGGCGCCGTGTGCGATACCAATGACGCGCTGCGTGATGAGTTTTTCCCGGTGCTGAACGCCGAGATCTCCCGCGAGGTTTCGTTCATCACCACAACGGAGCTGCTGGCACTCTATCCCGCGCTTCCGCCGCAGGAACGTGAAAACGCGTATGTACGCGAGCATCCGACGACATTTCTCATGCAGATCGGCGACAAGCTGCCAAACGGCAAGCCGCATGACGGACGCGCGCCGGACTACGACGACTGGCAGCTCAACGGCGATATCCTTGTATGGAATCCGGTATTGAACCGTGCGTTTGAGCTGTCGTCCATGGGCATCCGTGTAGATGAGAAATCCCTGGCGGAGCAGCTTGAGAAAGCCGGCTGTCCCGAGAGAGCGGCGCTGCCGTTCCACAAAATGCTGCTCGCCGGAGAGCTGCCGCTGACCATGGGCGGAGGTATCGGACAGTCGCGGCTCTGTATGCTCATGATGCAGACGGCGCATATTGGCGAAGTGCAGGTCAGCCTGTGGGATCGCGAAACCGTTGAAGCGTGTGAGAAGGCGGGCATTCGCCTTCTGTAAACGCTGTTCCAATATACGATACAACAGGGAAATGCCTGCCATAATGCATGTACGGCAGCGAATCCCATACGAAAGGAATGGAGGATATGACCGTAACGGAAAAGATGGCGCGCAGTCTCGTACACGGATACCTGCACGCGGACGGCACACGGATCGTGAACGGAGACGGGGAGGAGATCCTTCTCTGCGGCATGGGCATCGGCAACTGGCTTGTCCCGGAGGGTTACATGTGGCATTTCTGGGGCGACAAATGCAATTCTCCGACAAAAATCGACCGGCTGATCCGAAATCTGTGTGGCAGCGTGTACGCACGGTATTTCTGGCAGAGCTTCCGGACAAACTATATCACCGAGGCGGATGTACGCGCGATGGCGGATGCCGGCTTCAATTCCGTGCGGCTTCCGGTGCATTGGCGGCTCTTTTTGGAGGACGAGCCGGGCGTACGTTTCCGTCCCGAGGGCTTCCGGATCGTAGACCGCTTCCTTGATTGGTGCGAAAAGTGGGGACTTTACGTGATCCTCGACCTCCACTGCGCGCCCGGCGGACAAACCGGAGCAAACATCGATGATTCTGAGGACGATATTCCGCGCCTGTTCACCGATTCCATGACGGAAAAATCGGACGCGTGGCACAAAACCGTCGCTTTGTGGGGAGAATTTGCTCGCCGGTACCGCGATCGTATCATTGTCGGCATGTATGACCTTCTGAACGAGCCGATCAAAATGGGCGACAGACTGGATCTGGCGGATCGGCTACGTGAGCTGTACAGGGACTGCATCGCGGAAATACGAAAGCACGACAAAAATCACATGATCTCCATAGAGGGACACCAATGGGCTGCCAATCCGTACGTGTTCTGCGAACCGTATGACGACAACGTGTGCTATCATTTCCATCGATACTGGTGCCCGCCGCGGAAAAAGCTGCTGGACGCGTTCCTCGGCGTCCGGGAAAAGATGGGCAAACCGCTCTTTCTCGGCGAAACGGGTGAAAACACAAACGAGTGGTATGCCGCCATGTATCCGCTTTGCGCCGAGCATGATATTGGCTATAACATCTGGTGCTTTAAGAAAATGCAGACGGAAAATTCGCCGTATTCGATCCGTATGCCCGCGGACTGGCAGAAAATCACGGACTATATTGCAGGAGGCGAAAAACCGTCGTACGAGACAGCCGCGCGGATCTTTGATGAATTTCTTGAAAACTGCAAAATCGAAAACTGTACGTATCATCCGGCGGTCATTCCTTCAATCACGCGCCGTCCAGGATGCGTTTTTCGTGCCTGCGATTTTGTCAAAGCGGAGAATGTGCGCCTGACAGACGCGGATGGTGCAGACACTTCGGCGTGCAGTGACAGTGAGCAGTGGGAGAAAACGCGCACCGTTTTCACACAGGGAGCCAGCGCGGAATACAGACTGTACGCCGCCGGTGAAAAGGGAACAATCGCGCTTTCTGCGGATTTTGACGGCGTGACGGTGGAGATTGAGGAGGCGGGCGAGGTTTGCCTGCGCACCACGGTCAGCGGAGAGCGGACACTGTCCGTACCGCTTGCCGGACGCGGCGATCGATCGCTTCGGATTACATGCTGCAGGGGCGTCTTTACGCTTGACACCATCGCCTATCGTCCGCAAAAGACGGAGTAAGAAGGAATTTGGCGTGCCCTGCCGTGCTTTGACGGACTTTCTATGAAAAAAACGGAAAAAAGTTCCCGAAACATCTTGCAAAACGCGCCGTTTTCGTGTATAATAAAGTGTAAATTTGTGACGGAACATAGGAAAGGAGCATATCCCCGGTTCGCAATGGGGATAGATTAAAATTATGGTAGTAGCAGGCGATTTCAAAAATGGCATTACGTTCGATATGGACGGTCAGGTTATGCAGGTCATCGAATTCCAGCACGTAAAGCCGGGTAAGGGCGCGGCGTTCGTTCGTACCAAGCTGCGCAACGTCATCACCGGTGCCGTCGTGGAAAAGACCTTCTCCCCGACCGACAAGTATCAGGACGCGCGCATCGACCGCAAGGAAATGCAGTATCTCTACAACGACGGCGATCTGTACTACTTCATGGACACCGAAACCTTTGAACAGGTCCCGCTTGGAAAAGACATCATTGGCGACAGCCTGAAGTTTGTCAAGGAAGAAATGATCTGCAAGATCAACTCCTACAAGGATAAGGTATTCGCAGTAGAGCCGCCGATGTTCGTTGAGCTCGAGATTGCGGATTGTGAACCCGGCGTGCGTGGTGATACCGCTACCGGCGCAACCAAGAACGCGACTGTGGAAACCGGTGCTGTGATCCGTGTGCCGCTCTTCATCAACCAGGGCGACATGGTTCGTATCGACACCAGAACCGGCGAATATCTGGAACGCGCATAAGCACGTGCGTGATTACCCGATGAAAAGCTGCGCACAGGACGTGGCTTTCTCATATAGCTGTCATATAAGAAAGGAGATTCTGTTATGACGACGAAGGAATACAGCGCTTATATCAAGGGCTTGATGGAGGGACTGAACCTCGATGAATCCAAGCCGGAGAATAAGGTCATTAAGGCGCTCTGCGGCATTATCGAACAGATGGCTGGCGAAATCGAAACGCTCGAGAAGAACACCGAGACGCTCCACGACTATATCGAGGAGATCGACGAGGATCTGGGCGAGGTCGAGGAATTTGTCTACGGTGACGACGATGGTTGTGACTGTGACGAATGCGATGACGACGAATGCGGCTGCGATGATGACGATTGCTGCTGCTGTGGCTGCCACGACAACGATGAGGATGACGACGACGATGAGGATGACGGCGAG
Source organism: uncultured Eubacteriales bacterium (assembly GCA_934433485.1). Lineage (GTDB taxonomy): Bacteria > Bacillota > Clostridia > Oscillospirales > CAG-272 > UMGS1696. The sequence goes on from CAKRZR010000004.1 coordinate 63,428, forward strand.
TTCTACTGCGCAATGTGCCCTCACTGCGGCGAAAAGGTCTACTTTGACGATTCCGTAAACCCGGAGGACATTCTCTGTCCCGCCTGCCAGAAGCCGCTTCTGGACGACGAAGAGGATCTCGACGAGGAAAAGGATCTGTAAAGCATAACAAAAGGAAAGCCGGACTGTATCAAGCGGTATAGTCCGGCTTTTTTATGCACGCATGCGCGAAGACGTTCGCATACGATTTTGCACAAACCCAAAACCTCCGTTGCGGCGGAGGCAGATGGTTTTCCATACAGCGGCAAGACACGCCCTGCACGTCAGTCATGTGCAGACTATGGCGATACGCCAACTGTAGAAAGTCAATATTGAATCCAGCCTGAAAACGGGTGCAGCACATCATACGCGAGAATAAGCAGGATGAATATGCCGAATCCGAGAAGAGTGCCGACTAAGAAACGTATCCAGCGTTCTTTGTTTTCGATCGTTTCGCGATACAATTCAATGAGCCTGGTGTCGTCGATTTCGTGTTTTTCCGCTTTCTGCGTCGTCTCCGGATGCAGATGTTCCATCATATCGACGGAACCGTGGAGTGCGCGCACAATATCGACAACGGTGTTGAAGCATGGATTTATCCGTACTGCCGTTGAAAACACGGGCAAGCGTGCTGGTCGGAATCCCACTGAGCTCGGAAATCTGCTCGTTTGTCAGTTTGTTTTCTGCTTTCAGTTTGTTGAGGTAATCTACGTTCATGTCTAAATCCTTTACATGTTGTACCGCGGATGCGGGTATTGAAATAAAAATGACCTACAATCCTGTAATTGATTGGCAAAAGCGTATATAACCGTGAAACGCTCCATAATAGCCAAAAGCCATCTATAAATCGGAACACGGCATGGTATATTTTACAGCATAACGATGGAAAATGCAAGAGATTTTGGATAAAAAATCGTGAATTTACAGATTATTCAAAAACGCGGCTACAGGAGTGGACCATTTGCATCCGTGAAAAATCCGCAATTTCCGCGAAATACGAGGCTGCAATGCAAATTTTCACACGCAATAAAGGCGAAATGACAAAAAAAGCATTCAAAAAAGTTGTGAAGTAAAGTGAAAGAGTATACAGTGGGGATCTGTAATTTTGCTCCCCCGTGCATGACGTTTCAAACGCAACATCATTCTTGGAATCCTGGCTATGGATGTGAGCGCAAAAAAAGCCTTGAAAACCATCTGCTTTCAAGGCTTTTCTTATGCGGGCAAGAGGACTTGAACCTCCATGAAATTGCTTTCACTAGAACCTGAATCTAGCGCGTCTGCCAATTCCGCCATGCCCGCGTGTGTGGAAGCATCCACCAACGTGCTATATTATACCGCATTGATGCCAATTTGTCAAGAGCTTTTCGCAAAAAAAATCTGAAAAGGGGAAAATGTGGGGAGCAAAAGAACATCTCCCGATCCACATGTCCGGGAACGTATGTGAATCGGGAGCGTATCTGCGTTATGGATTGTCCCTTTTCTGTGCCTGTAAAACGACGGCACATTCCACACATTTCGCGAGCACCGCGGTCTTTTTTGTGACCGGCGTGATGTGCGAAAGCAGTCCGGCGTTTTGAAAATATCCGGGCAGCGTATCTGTGTCAACCGATTCCGCGGTTTTGCCGGGGAGCACATCGGCAAACGTGAATGGAAAGAACCGTGCGGTCGGATCGTTTCTTTCGATACGGATCCACTCCCGTGTGAGCTTTTCCGCCTCCGCCAAAAATGCTTCGATATCGTATTTGTCCGTTGGCAGAAGCGAAAACACTTTGTAGCCGAGGGAATAGATTCGATCCGCCTCCGCGAGAAAATGGGCGTCACAGGTGCAGGACAGAACGGTGTTGTCCGCAAGCGGCGTATATTCCGTCACGTTTCCGCTGTCTCCGCATTCGATGAACACGCAGCAAAACGGAAGATCTGTATAGGAAAATCCGACAGGGCAGCGCAGAGAGAGGCGCATCGTCGGAGCGACCTTTTGCACCGTCGTACAGAACGCGCGCAGCGTATCGAGAGGCGTATCGCCGTTCGCGATCACGGTGCAGGAGAACCCGGACGGGCAATCCTTTTCCCAATCGGCGAGCGTCGCTTCGTCAGGCAGGCGATCGGCGGAAACGACAGCACTCGTGCGTACGGAAAGGGAAGCGGGCGCTTCTTCCGCGGCTTTGTAGATCTCCTTGACCATCGCGTAGGCGCGCTTCAGATCGGCGCTGTCGTACTTTGCGAAAGAATAGCGCAGTCCCATCGGAAAATCCTCCGAAAAGGGCGGCTGCAGCGCGTCCAAAAGAGAGAACGTCAGCGCATCGCACAGCATGACCATACCGGTTTGCGGATGAATCACCGCGCGCACGCCGTTTTGTTTGATCCTGATCATTGTGGTAACTCCTTCTAAGATGAATGTCTGCGCATCCGGGCAGGACTCTGTCTCATAGGCTTCCTGCGTCTTTTGCCGATGACGGCGCCGATGAGGGAGGAGAGCGGGATGCAGAGAAATAAAACGGTTGCGGGAAGAATGGAAAGCGACTGTGCCGCGACCGGTAATGGCAGGAGGGACAGTCCCCAGAGAAGCAGAGCGGAGAGCACACCGGAGAACCAGCCGGAGAGGATTCCGTCGCCGGAGAAACGAACCGCAGCGATCCCGCCGGCGATTCCGCTGATGTACAGCGCGGCAAGGGAGAGCGGGACGACTACGGAATCCGGGTCGGCAAGAGAATAGGCGACGGCACAGAACAGGGTGAGCGAGAGCAGTCCCGCGACGCAAACCACCGCTTGCGCACGCAGGGCACTGGTAAACAGAATAGAAAACGCCGGTTTGTCCTTTTGATGATCCATATGGTAAAATCCTCCGAACAGAATGTACCCGGAGACCGGGCAGTACTTCACTCTATTCGGAGGACACAGAAAATATGCGGCTATCAGTCCGCGTCTTCCGCATGAACGTCTACTTTGCGGACAGCGGTGCGCAGGATGCGGATCTTGTTCCGTTCGTTGCTCGTTTCGATCAGCACGGTCTCGTCCTTAATGGAAACGATCTTGCCGATAATTCCACCGATGGTGGTGATTTCGTCACCGACCTGCAGATTGTTGCGCATGGTGGATTCTTCCTTCTCCTGCTTTTTCTGCGGGCGATACATGAAGAAGTAGAAGATAGCGACCATGGCGACCAGCATAACAATCGTGGTGATCGCGTTGGCGGAGTTGAGACTGCCTTCGGTGCCGGCTTCCAGAAAAATCATAGTGTTGCCTCCTTTTCCAATATAGAATACCAATATAGTATAATCGATTCTCCTGCCGGATGCAAGAGTCATTTTGTAAATAATCAAAATTTTCCGCGTTTCCCATTGCGTATCGTTTTTATCGGTACCGGCGATAGATGCCGAGCAGGGAAATGAGCGAGAGATACGCGTCGTCCGGAAGCATACCGCCGGAACCGATCGCCATTCGCGCGTTGGCGGTGTGACGGAAGCATTCCTCCGCGCGTTTGTGGATGGCGGCAGGAGAGGCGCTGCGTACCCAGTCCTCACCAAGTCCGCCCATAATCGCAATTTTGTCGTGACAGGTATCCCAGTGCTCCTCTATCATACCGTCCCGACAGTACCAGCCGGCGCACCCTGCTTCGATTGCCTGTGATACGGTGTGCTCCATGGCGATGACCGGCAGTTTACCGACGCGCAGCGCCCCATACATGCCCAGTGCGCAGACCGCGCCTACGGTATCGAAATACGCAGCCTGTTCCGGCGTACCGCACAGTGCTACATACCGGATCCCATCCGCGGAGAAACGCTCCATACAGTCCGCAAGCACCTGCATCTGATCGGGAAAAAGCCTTGCGTCCGCGATGACCACGTCGGCGTAGGTGCGTTCACGCAGGGAGGTCAGCGTGTCGATGTAGGACTCCGGCGTCTGCCAGAGATGCACACCGCGCCGCCAGATGAGCTGCTCCGTGAGATAACGCGAGACAAACGGCGCGAACAGAACCGGCGGTCCCGGCTCCGTGGAGGTGAGAATGCGAAGAAAATTGCGTGCGTCCGGTACCATGATCGCTCCTTATGGGAAAGATTTCTCCCAATAGTATATCAGCACCGCGATGCAATTGCAATAGAATGCGCGAAAAATCTGAAAAAATACCATCGCATCCCTTGACAAACGATATTCTGTATGCTATAATCTAACTGTACCAATACAGATAATACAGAAGATACACTTGATACGGAAAGGAGAGAGTGCATGACGTGTATTACCGTGGACTATCGTTCGCGCAAGCAGCTGTATGAGCAGATCATCGACAGCGTACGGCAGTCTATTTTGAGCGGCGCGATCGCTCCCGGCGAAAAACTGCCGTCTGTCCGGAATCTGGCGAAGGAGCTTGGTATCAACCCGAATACGATCCAGAAAGCCTATACCATTTTGGAGTCGGAGGGCGTGATTCTGACCTTACCCGGCAGAGGCAGCGTGGTGCTGTCGGAAACGGAGGATCTGCGTCAAAAGCAACTTGCGAAAATGGAAGAAAAGCTGTCCGTCATCGCTGCGGAGGCACACAGCACCGGTATTGCGGAGGAAGAATTTGTCACCGCCGCGCATCGGGCATGGCAGCGCACAGACAGCAAACGAGAAGGGGGAGAGAGCGAATGATCCGTGCTGAATCGATTACAAAAACCTTTTCCGGCGTCGGAGAGCCGATCCGCAGCCTGCGTGACGTTTCCGTGACCGTGGAACGCGGCAGCATTTTCGGACTGATCGGCTCCAACGGCAGCGGCAAATCGACCTTTTTGCGCATTTTATCCGGCGTATACGAACCGGACGCGGGAGACGTACACATAGACGGCGTGCATGTGTTTGAGAATCCTGCGGTCAAGAGCCGGATTGTGTACCTGTCCGACGAGCCGTATTTCCTGCCGCACGCGACGATGACGACAATGGCGGCGTTTTACCGGAGCATGTACCCGCGTTTTTCAATGGAACGGTACAAGACTCTGCGCGACGCGTTCGGACTGTCGGACAGACGGCAGATCCGCACGTTTTCCAAAGGAATGCAAAGACAGGTCGCGGTGATTTTAGCGCTGTCCAGCATGCCGGACTATCTTTTCTGCGATGAGACCTTTGACGGACTTGACCCGGTTATGCGGCAGGCCGTCAAGCGGCTGATCATCGATGATGTGGCGCAGCGGGAGCTTTGCTGTATCACGGCGACACACAACCTCCGCGAGCTGGAGGATATGGCGGATCACATCGCATTGTTGCACAAAGGAGAGCTTTTGTTCTCCGCGGACACAGATGAGATTCGCACGAACATCGTCAAGGTGCAGGTGTCGTTTGCCAAAGAGGACTGCGACCGCATAGAGGCGGAATTTGCCGCGCTGCATCCGTTGCAATTCAACAGGCGCGGCAGTCTCTTTACAGCGGTGCTGCGCGGTACGGAGGAGAGCGTGACCCCGTGGATCCGCGAACGGTCGCCGCAATTCTGCGAGTTTATCCCGCTGACGCTGGAAGAAGTTTTCATTACGGAAATGGAGGAGCGAAATTATGACTTTGCAGCAAACTGTCTCGGCTGAGAACCAGTCGCAAAAGCCGCACAATACCGTAGCCTATTTCCGCTTTTTGCTGAAAAACAACTGGCAGCAGCTTGCCTTATGCGGCGTACTGTGCTTCCTCATTGTGTTCCTGCCGATTTTACTGAGCACCACAGAGCTTGAAACAAGAGCGGACTATTACGATACGCAGCTCTCCTATGCAGAAACGGTCGCGAAACGGGCGGAAACACAGGTGGAAACGCTCGGCGTGCTCTTTGTCCTCACCGCCGGCGTGGTCGGTGTGATCTTTGGCATGACGGCAAACGGCTACACGAACACCAAGCCGTCGATCCACACCTACTACAGCTACCCTCTGCGCCGTGATACGCTGTTTGTTGCGGAGTGGCTGACACGGGATCTCTATTTTCTGCTCACCGGGACGGTGTTCTACCTTCTCTCCGCCCTGTATATCGCGTGCCGGCTGACCTTTTCCGTGTCTCTTTTTGCCTGTGCTGCGACATACTTTCTCATCGGTGTGGTCGGCTATCTGATGGTGTTCCATCTCTTCCAGCTTGCCGCGTCGTTGACTGGGACCGCGTCGTTCCGTTTCTGCATGGCGGGGATCCTCGCGTTTCTGCCGGTAGCGCTGTACCTGCTGCTTGTCGCGTGTGCGGCGAACGGAATGCCCAATATATATACTACCTATTACCTGAGCGAAGATGTGGTACGCTTTCTCTGCCCGGCGTATCTGATGTGGCATACCGCTCTCCAGTTCGCGGATTTCGGCACATGGGGCGGCACGGGATTCATGGCGTTGTACGCACTGGTTTTTGCGGCGATCTCGCTTTTTTTGCAGATCAAGCGCAAAAGCGAGTTGTCCGGTTCCTCCGTTGTGTGGAAGCCGTTTCAGAATATTGTGAAGTACCTCGTAATCCTTACAAGCGGACTGTTCGGCGGCTGGCTGATCTCGGCGTTCTTCTCGGCGCGTACGGTTGGCTGGAGCCTGTTCGGTATGCTGTGCGGTCTCGTGCTGTCGTTCCTCTTTATGAACGTCCTCATTGAGCGTTCCGTCAAAGGTATGTTCCGCGGACTGCCCGGATTTGGTGCAACCTCTCTTGTGACAGTGCTCCTGTACGCGGTGCTGTTCTTCGATATTTTCGGGTTGAACGGCTTTATGTACGCGGACAACATGGTCTCGCGCGTGGAGATCCTACTCAACACAAACGGCGGCAGAGAATCCGTGACGATATCCGATCCGGAATCCCTGCACGCGCTCCTTTCCGATATTCGCGCGCTGAAATCCTGGTCGTACGGCACGGAATACGAAAGAGCCGCTTTCTACATCGATCGGGACAAGAGTGTGAATGGAGAGATCCCATCCATGCTCACGGCGCTTGCCGATTATGACGTGACGGTGTATAACAACTACGACGATAAGACAGCTTCTTCGATGGCGGAGGGAAGGCTCTATGTTCTGCGCAACGGCGTGCCGCCTGTCGAGGAATTTGGTAGTACCGCGGAATGCCTGTCTACAATGACGGTGTGCTATGTTGTGTATCCGAAATTTGGGATTCCGCTTGCCAAACGGGGACAGATCGATATGCTCACCGCGTCCGACGGCTTTGGCGAGGATGTTCAAAACAGTCCGGAATACCGGACGTATCTCCTGGAGCGTATAGCGTCGATCGAGCCGACGTATTTGCGGACGTGCTACGTTTCCCTTTGCGGGCATATCTATGAAGCAGTGGAGCCGGAGAACGCGGCGAATCCGCATATCACCGCCCTGTTTGACGCGTATCGTACGGCTGTCGAGAACAATACCATGCACGGCGCCGTCGTTGGGAGAATCGTGTTCTGGCAGCAGGAGAACGGAGAAAACCACGCCGTGGAGATGCCGGTGTATTCCGACATGACGGAAGTATGGCAGGCGTTCATCGGCGCCGTAGACGCGAACCTGTTCTACATCGAGGATGTGGAGATAAGCGATGGCTATACGGATATAACGGCAAGCTATGAGGAGCTGACGGCAAATTGGCGTAAAAAACGCGGGCTGACGGACGAGAGTGCGGATTTCGCGGATTATCTCTATCGCTATTTTGATGAAATGCTCGTCGTGGAGGCGGATACCGGCAGATACTGGCGCGTGGATGCGGAGGCGGATCGAAAGACAGTGTTGTCCTGTGCGTCGATGATCGGGGATAACGGTCCGGCGGCAATCGGCTTCGGAAGATGCGACAGAGAATACCTTCTCGTTGCGTATTCCACGGAAAGCGGCGTATATTTCACCGGGCTGCGCGATGGCGAGGTGCCGGACTGTGTGACAGCCGCATTTGGAAAATAAGCCACCGCGGAAGAAAAAGCAAAAAATAAAAAAGCCATCCTGTGCCTATGGAAAAAGCGGCGCGGGATGGCTTTTTGAACGGCGTCAATCCATGTCGGTCTGCCGCTCTCTTGCGCGGAACAACAGGGAAATGCACCAGATTCCGGCAAGGGCGACCACGGTGTAAATGAGACGTGCCCAAAGGGAATCCTGACCGCCGCAGATCCAGGAGACCAGGTCAAACTGAAACAATCCGATGGAACCCCAGTTCAGCGCGCCGATGATCACAAGAATCAGAGAAATGCGATCCATTACCATATACGCGTACTTCCTTTCTGTAAATCTACCTGTAGTATGCCCGTGCCGCGCAAAATTATACGTAAAAAACGCCGTTCGCCGCATAAGGGCACGCAAGACAGCATAGGGATGAAATACAAAGCTTTATTTCCATAGGAGGAGGGCATATGCTGTCGTTCCTGCTGTCGCTTCTTGCCGGGCTGTCGTTTACGATTCTGTCCGCCGCGCCGCAGAAGCAGTTTCCGGAGCCGCTTGGAAAGGACGAAGAGGAGGCTATGTTCCGAAAATATAAAGAGTATGGCGACATGGCGGCAAGGGAGAAGCTTATCTGCCACAATCTGCGGCTGGTTGCGCACGTCGTCCGGAAATACTACGCCGCAAGTTCATGTCAGGAGGATCTTTTGTCCATCGGTTCCATAGGACTGATCAAGGCGATCGATACGTTTAATCCCGAAAACGGCGCGCGATTTGCTACCTACAGCGCAAAGTGTATCCAGAATGAAATCCTCATGTATTTTCGTTCACAAAACAAATTTCAGCGTGAGGTGTCCATCCACGAAACGATTGATACCGACCGAGACGGCAATCCGCTGACCTATATGGATATCATTCAGTGCGATGACACCATCGCGGACGATATTGACACACGCATGAAATTGTCCAAGGCGGGCGAATATATCATGCGACAGCTGGACGAGAGGGAGAGGGAGATCATCATCCTGCGCTACGGACTCGGCAGAGAGCGCGCGAAAACGCAAAGAGAGGTGGCGGACAGACTCGGGATTTCGCGTTCCTACGTCAGTAGAATCGAAAAAGCCGCGCTTGAGAAAATCCGTCGTGCCCTGTAGCAAGAATTTTTCATCTTTTTTACGGGAAACCTATTGACAAAACGACTTCGGTGTAGTATAATAACCGAGGATAAAAAAGCAGAACATACTCCGTTCTCACCGTCCGACGCAAGTTGTCCGGTTCATAGAAGCGACCGCTTTGTCGGTTTGTTTTCGTGCGGGGATATGTTTCCGGCACGTTTTTTGTTATTTAAACGGGGGTGCATAGTTATTAGCGCAAAAGAACTGTATATCAACGACGACATCAGAGCGAGAGAAGTGCGCATGCTGGACGAAAACAACGGTCAGCTGGGCATTATGAGTCTGAATGACGCCAAAACCTACGCCTACGACCGTGGTCTTGATCTGGTACTGATCGCTCCGACTGCCACGCCGCCGGTATGCCGTGCAATGGATTATGGCAAATACCGGTATGAGCAGGACAAAAAGGAAAAGGAAGCGAAGAAAAAGCAGCAGATCGTGGAGATCAAGGAGGTGCAGCTCTCCTGCCGCATCGACGACCATGACTTTGAGACAAAGGTCGGTCACGCTACGCGGTTCCTGAAGGAAGGCAACAAGGTGCGCGTCAAGCTGAGATTCAAGGGCAGAGAGATCGTTCACCAGGAGCTTGGCCTGGAAGTGCTGAATCGGTTTGCAGCTGCCTGCTCCGAATACGGCGCCGTGGATAAGAAGCCCGTATTGGAAGGCAAACAGCTTACCATGTTCATTGCTCCGTCAGGTTCCGATAAGCAATCTGCCAAATAATTGGGCGTACAGTCGCCGCAAGTGCCGCCGGACGCAAAATGCGCACCGGAAATCCGCAGTTGAAGTTCATACTCTAAGAAAGCACTGGTCACACAAAGTGCCTGTGCGCGATCCGCGGATACGGATTTTCGCACAGGACGATAGGGAATCAGCAGCTTTCTAAATCGAAAGGATACGAAAAAATGGGAAAGATCAAGACACACAGAGCTTCTTGCAAAAGATATGCTGTAACCGGTACCGGTAAAGTAAAGGTTTTCCATTCCGATCATCGTCATAACCTCGGTCAGAAGACCCAGAAGAGAAAGAGACATCTCCGCTCCAGCCAGATCCTCAGTCCGGCCATGACCGCTACCGTGAAGAGACTCATCGGTAAGGACTGAGAAACAAGAACGACAGAGATACGAGACGATAGAAAGGATCGAAGAAAATGGCAAGAATTAAGGGCGCGCTGATGACGCGTAAAAGAAGAAATAAGGTTCTGAAGGCTGCTAAGGGTTACTGGGGTTCTAAGAGCAAGCACTTTAAGATGGCGAAGCAGGCCGTCATGAAGAGCGGCAACTACGCATATATCGGCAGAAAGCAGAAGAAGAGAGAATTTCGTCAGCTCTGGATTGCCCGTATTTCCGCGCAGGCAAAGGTGAACGGCATGAACTATTCTCAGCTGATGCACGGTCTGAAGAAGGCGGGCATCAACCTGAACAGAAAAATGCTGGCTGAAATCGCCGTTGCCGATAAGGAAGCATTTGCTGCAATCGTTGCTAAGGCAAAGGCTGCTCTCTAATCGAACATAAGCAAATTGGGCGTTGCGGCTTTCTTGTAACGCCCATTTCTTATTTTGCACACAGCAAATGCTGAAAATGCGCTGAACAGCTTGCGTATGCGATGAAAATTGTATATCGCATAGATCGATCGGACAATGGACAATTACACATGACAAAAGAACTGTTTATCGACCGCTATCAGGCGGAATACTGGAAATCCAGAACCGGCGCAACGGTTATGAAGCTGTCGAAGCTTGGTGACGCAAAATATCGCAGAGAAACGGGGCTGTATCTGGCGGAAGGAATCAAACTGACGGAGGAAGCGCTCCGGCATAGCCATGTACAGACCGTTGTGGTCTCTGAGGAGGCGCTGACCGGTGCGAATACCGGCGCGATTCTAACACTCACCGACGGCGCGAAAAACGCGGGATGCGCCATTGCGCTTGCGTCCGCAGAGGCTTTTTCAAAGATTTCCACCGAAAACGCGCCGCAGGGAATTCTTGCCGTGCTGCCGGTACCGGAGCGTTGCGTACCGATATTCGCGGAAAACGGGCGGTATTTATTGCTGGATACGATTCAGGATCCCGGCAATCTCGGCACCATTCTCCGTTCTGCGTCCGCGTTTGGCGTCACCGGGGTTGTCACCTGCGGCTGCGCGGATCTCACCTCTCCGAAAACGGTACGCGCCTCGATGGGTGCTGTGTTCCGTGTGCCGGTTTGGAGCGTGGAGTCATTGGCGGATGCTGTGCAAACCCTGCGCGGAAAGCATCGTGTACTGGCTGCGGCGCTTTCGGAAAATTGTCTCTGTGTCGGTCAGACTCCGCTTATGCCAAACGACTGCGTAGTCATCGGTAATGAGGGGCACGGCATCGCACCGGAGATCATCGCGGCTTGCTCGGATGTGATCCGCATTCCCATGACCGGCGAAACAGAGAGCCTGAACGCCTCCATCGCAGCGTCGATTTTGCTGTGGGAATACATGCGTACGTTCCCACAAACGTAATGTGTAATATTATATAGAAATAACGCAAGGTTCCTGCATCACCCTATCGGAAACACGCAAAAACGGAAACGAAGCAATGGGAGGCAGACGGATATGCAAACGACAGACATCACAAAGCTCTATTGGATATGGCTGGCGGAAGGACTCGGACAAGGCAGCAGATTGGCGGCAAAGCTCTTGGAGGAGTATGAAGATGCCAAGGCGATTTACGAAGCGAAGGACGCGGATCTCCGCCTGTTCCGTTCGTGGCGCGACAACGATCTTCTGCAGTTTACGCAGCTTCTCAAAAACAGAGAGCTGCAGCGCGCCACGGAGATTTTGAACCAGTGCCGGAAAAACGCGATCGAGGTGCTCACCTACGACGATCCCGCGTTTCCACCCAGTCTGCGCGCGCTGTCGAACCCACCGCTTGTCCTGTACTATCGCGGTATGCTGCCCGATACCGTTTCAAACTGTACCATCGGCGTTGTCGGCACACGCACCATGACCGATTACGGCAGAGATATGGCGTATTCGATCGGCGCAGGTCTGGCGTCCGGCGGTGCGATTGTGGTCAGCGGTCTGGCACTCGGTGCGGACAGCATGGCAATGGCAGGCGCCATGGACGCTTGCGGCGTGACTGTCGGTGTGCTCGGCTGCGGTGTGGATGTTGTGTATCCGCCATCGCACAGACCGCTATACGAACAGGTTCTCGCGCGCGGCGGCTGTATTCTCAGCGAATACCCGCCGCTGGCACGTCCAATCGGCTTCCATTTTCCCATTCGCAATCGGATCATCAGCGGCTTATCGGACGGTGTTGTCGTCGTGGAGGCGGACAGCAAGAGCGGCGCGCTCATCACCGCCAGACATGCCGTGTATCAGGGAAAGACGCTGTTTGCCGTGCCCGGTCAGGTCGGGGTGAAAACGGCGGAGGGACCGAACGCCCTGCTGCGCGACGGTGCGCTGCCTGTGCTGTCTGCTGCCGATATTTTAGAAGAGTTCGCGTTTCCGTATGCAAAAACCGTGCATCCCGAAAAGGCGGCGCAGTTTGCCGCAAAATGGAACGGCTCCGATCGTGCCAGGGAGGCGATGGAACGGGATCAAATCGGCGTGCGCGGCAAGGACACCTATTACGGCAAGCAGACCTACGGCGGCAGAAATCCCGCGAAGGAGCCGACAGTTCCGCCACAGACCGTGCCGGTCGAACCGCCGGACAATACGGAAGAGCCGGTGGAGGCACATGTACAGCCAGCGACTGGGTCGCGTGGAATTGCCGGATGGTTCCGTCGCGGCGATGAAACAAAAAACACGTCGAAAAACGCGTCAAAGGGCGTATCCGGTAGACAAAAGGGAGCCACCGTCGAGTCGGAAAAGAAAAAATCGGAGAAAAAATCGGCTTCCGCAAAAAAAATTGACTTAAAATCTCTTGATGAAGCGGAACGTAAGGTATATAATACTATGAAGCCGAACGTCCCGATGGCAGCGGATGAGCTGGTACGTGACGATCTGCCGATCAGCCATGTTCTCGCGGCATTGACGATGCTTGAGATGATCGGCGCGGTAGAAGCGGGAAAAGGCGGCTATTACATGCGCACCGATCCGGACGACGCGCCGGGCAGACTGGTAGAGGACGGGGAGCTGGAATCGTAGCCTGTGTCCGCACGGTGCCGTAAATCGATTCTACGGAGTACTTTAAGAATAGGAAAGCAGAGTATGGTGAATTTACTCATTCTGGAATCGCCTACCAAGGCAAGCACGATAAAAGGATATTTGGGCTCCAGCTATAAGGTGGTGGCGTGCAAAGGGCATGTGCGCGATCTGCCGAAATCGACGCTGGGGATTGACATAGACAACCATTTTGAGGCGCACTATATCAACATTCGCGGCAAGGGCGAGCTGATCCGCGAACTGAAAAAGGAAGTCAAAAAAGCGGACCGCGTCTTTCTCGCAACGGACCCTGACCGCGAGGGCGAAGCGATTTCGTGGCACCTTGTCACCGCGCTTGACATCCCGGAAAATAAAGCGCAGCGGATCACCTTCAACGAGGTCACGAAAACTGCTGTCAAGGAAGCAATTAAAAAGCCGCGCGCCATCGACATGGATCTCGTAAACGCGCAGCAGACGCGCCGGATCCTCGACCGCATCGTCGGCTATAAGGTCAGCCCGTTTTTATGGAAAACGGTCAAGAGCGGTCTGTCCGCCGGACGCGTGCAGTCTGTAGCGACCCGGATCATCGTGGAACGGGAAAATGAGATCCGCGCGTTCGTGCCGACGGAATATTGGACGATTGAAGCGGATCTGGAAACGCCGGAAAAAAAGCTGCTCGGCACAAAATTCTTCGGCATGGCGGAAACCGGTACAAAGCTGGAGCTGCCGGATGAAGCGCACACCATGGAGGTCGTAAACGCAGTTACGGGAAAGCCATTCACGGTGCGTGAAATCAAAAAAGGAAAGAAAACAAAGAATCCCGCGCCGCCGTTCACCACCTCGACCTTGCAGCAGGAGGCGTCCCGTAAGCTCAATTTCCAGTCGCAGCGCACGATGAAGGTCGCGCAGGAGCTGTACGAAGGCATCAATCTCGGCAGTGAGTTTGGCGGCGTACAGGGTTTGATCACCTATATGCGTACCGACTCGCTCCGGATCGCCGATGAAGCCAGAGACGCCGCGCGCGATTATATCCGCGAAAAGTACGGCGAGGACTATTGTGCCTCCAAGCCGCGCGTATACAAAGCGAAGGCAAACGCGCAGGACGCACACGAAGCCATCCGCCCGTCCGGCACCAAGCTGGAACCCACGCTCATCAAGAAGGCACTGACATCCGACCAGTATCGGCTCTACAAGCTCATCTGGGATCGTTTTATCGCAAGCCAAATGGAGTCCGCGGAGCTTGCTACCATGCAGATTGATCTTGTGAACGGACCGTATCTCTTCCGCACAAATGGTCATACCGTAACCTTCCCCGGCTATATGGCAGTGTATGAAGAAGCGACCGACGATAAATCGGACGATGACGAGGCAAAGGCGCTGCCGGTGCTGCACGAGGGCGACATTCTGGAAGCCAGGGAAATCCACCCGGATCAGCATTTCACCGAGCCGCCGGCAAGATATACCGAAGCAACGCTCATCAAATTCCTGGAGGATAAGGGCATCGGCAGACCGAGTACGTATACGCCGATTATCACGATCATCCTGCAGCGCGGTTACGTCAAACGCGAGGGGAAATCGCTTGTGCCGACACAGCTTGGCGAGGTGATTACAAAGATTATGTGCGAACAGTTCCCGGATATCGTGGACTACGCGTTCACGGCGTCGATGGAAACCCAGCTGGACGAGGTGGAAAACGGTGAATGCACCATGCTCTCCGTGCTGGATCATTTTTACAGCATTTTCAAAAAAGAGCTGGACGCCGCGATGGAGAACGTATCCAAGGAGAACGTCGAGGTGCCGGAGGAGGAAACGGATATCATCTGCGAGCATTGCGGCGCACGGATGATTGTAAAAAACGGCAGATTCGGTAAATTCGCCGCGTGCCCGAACTATCCGGCGTGCAAAAACACAAAGCCTCTGACAAGACAGGGTGATGGTCTCATTGAGAAAAAGCCGGAGATCGCGCCTATGAAATGCGAGCTGTGCGGCGCGGACATGATCCTGCGCAACGGACGCTATGGCAGCTTCTATGCATGCTCGCGGTATCCGGAATGCAAATTCACCAAACAAAAGGTGCGCGAGCTGGGCGTAAAATGCCCGGAATGCGGTGCGGAGCTCGTCACAAAATACGGCAAGAACCGTACAGTGTTCTACAGCTGCTCCCGGTATCCCGATTGCAAATTCTCGTCGTGGGACATTCCGACCAACGAAAAATGTCCGAAATGCGGCGGAATGCTCATGAAGAAAAAAGGCAAGAATCTGCTCGTCTGCCGCAACCCGGAATGCGATTATCGCACGGAGGCGCCGCAGGAGGATGAGCAAAGCATCACGCCAAACGACGGTGGCGCGGAATGATCCATGAAAATTGATCCCGAACGTGGGAAAAGTTGAGGTTATATGAGAGCGATCCAGATCTATGGCGCAGGACTCGCCGGCTGTGAAGCCGCATGGCAGGCAGCGCAGCGCGGTGTTCCCGTGTGGTTATACGAGATGAAGCCAAAGAAAAAAACGCCGGCGCACCATGCCGATACCTTCGCGGAGCTCGTCTGCTCCAATTCTCTCCGTTCCGCGGAATTTACAAACGCCGCAGGACTTCTGAAGGAAGAAATGCGCAGACTCGGCTCTCTGATCATGGAAGCGTGCGGGGAAACAGGCGTGTCGGCAGGGGGTGCTGTCGCGGTGGACAGAGAGCTTTTCTCCGGATACATCACCGATAAGATCCGTTCTCATCCGAATATCACTGTGTTCGAGGAAGAGAGGACGGAGATACCGGAGGACGAGATCACCGTCGTCGCAACCGGACCGTTGACCTCTAACGCGCTGGCGGAGACGATCCGCATACGTACCGGCGGCAAACGACTTTCGTTCTATGACGCGGCGGCGCCGATTGTGGACTATGATTCCATCGATATGGATAAGGCATTTTTTGCGACGCGGTACGACAAAGGTGAGCCTGATTACATCAACTGCCCGATGACGGAAGCGGAGTATAAATCGTTCTATGAGGCACTGCGGACAGCGGAAGTGGCACAGTTGCATGATTTTGACAGTCCAGACGCGCCGTCAAACGATAAGCTGACCGTGTTCGAGGGCTGCATGCCTGTCGAGGTCATGGCGGCGCGTGGAGAAGATACGCTGCGTTATGGTCCGATGAAGCCGGTTGGGATCCGCAATCCGAAAACCGGCGAGGAGTATTACGCCATCGTGCAGCTCCGAAGAGAAAACGCCCGCGGCAGTATGTTCAATATGGTGGGATTCCAGACACACCTTACCTTCCCGGAGCAACGGCGCGTCTTTCATATGATTCCCGGTCTGGAAAACGCGGCGTTTCTGCGCTACGGCGTGATGCATCGAAACACGTTTTTGTCCTCTCCGGATCTTCTCGACGCAGATTATTCGCTCAGAGACAACCACAATATCTATTTCGCCGGTCAGATGACCGGTGTGGAGGGATATATCGAATCCGCCGCATCCGGCTTTGTCGCGGGACTCAACGCAGCCTACCGCGCGATGGGCAGGGAGAGCTACCTCTTCCCGGAGGAAACCATGATCGGCGCGATGGCGTGGTACATAGCGCATGGCGATCAGACGCAGTTCCAGCCGATGAACGCCAATTTCGGTATCATCGCGCCGCTTGCAGCGAAGGTCCGCGGCGGGAAACGGGCAATCAAGGAAGCGTATGCTGCGCGCGCACTTGCAAGGACAGACGAAATCGCGGCGGAATTCAGAAAGGAGCGGGAGCATGAAGATCATCATTGACGCAATGGGTGGAGACAATGCACCGGAAGCGGTGGTGCAAGGCTGTGTGGACAGCGCGCGTCGGTCGGATGTGACGCTCGTGCTGGTGGGAAACAAGCCGCGCATCGAGAGCTGTCTCCGTGCCGCCAACGCACCGCTGCGTCTTTGCGAGATCGTGCATACAGACGACGTGATCTCCATGGAGGACGATCCTATGTCCATCCTGCGCGCACACCGCGACTGTTCCATGGCGCAGGGACTGCGACTGCTTAAGGAGGATGGCGACGCGTTCATTACGGCAGGCAGTACCGGCGCGCTTCATGTCGGCTCCTCGCTCATCATTCGTCCGTGTCGCGGCGTCATGCGTTCCGGTATCGCCACGATCCTGCCGTTTGCCAAGCCGATGATGCTTTTGGATTCCGGCGCGAACGTCACGGTGACCGCGGACTATCTCGAACAGTGGGCGATCATGGGCGGCATCTACATGAAAAGCGTGCTGCATGTGGCAGAGCCGACGGTTGGACTGCTGAACAATGGCACAGAACCGTGTAAGGGAACGCAGATGCATGTGGACGCATACGAGCGGCTGTCGAAAAATCCGGCGATCCGCTTCGTTGGCAATGTGGAAGCACGCGAACTGCCGAACGCACCATGCGATGTGCTCGTGACCGATGGATTCACCGGCAACATTGTCCTGAAGCTGACCGAGGGCATGGCGAAATTCTTTTTCGGCGCGCTCAAGGACGTATACACTAAGAATACAGTGACAAAAATGTCGTTTCTTATGATCAAGGACTCCCTGCGCGGCATGAAGTCAAGCTTTGACGCGTCGGCGTATGGCGGAGCACCGCTGCTCGGACTGCGCAAGCCGGTTATAAAAGCACACGGCAGCTCCGATGCGCGCGCGATTGCCAGTGCGATCCGACAGGCGGAAGCGTTCGTCCAGACCGGCGTGATCGCGGAAATGGAAGCGCAGATGGAGAAGTATATCGGAACCAGAAAACCGCGTACCGAGAGGGATAGCGGAGATACGACAAATCCGCAGCGTGAGACTGTCCCGGAGTCAAAAACAACCGTGGAATAACAGCGGGGAGAACGAGTACAGGAAAGAGACAAAATATGGAAATCAAAGAACAGCCCCAGAGCGGACTGGAAAAAAATATCGGTTATACCTTCAAGAATCCGGCACTACTGAAAGAGGCGCTGACGCATTCTTCCTATTCCAATGAAAAAAAGTCGCGCGGGATCACGATCCCCTGCAATGAGCGGCTGGAGTTTCTCGGCGACTCTGTGTTGTCTATCGTGGTGTCGAGCTTTCTGTTCGATGAATATAAGGACATCCAGGAGGGCGCGCTCACAAAGATCCGTGCCGCCGTCGTGTGCGAAAAAGCGCTGAGCAAATTCGCGAAGAAGATCCACCTTGGCGACTTCATCTTTCTCGGTCACGGCGAAGCGTTGAACGACGGCAGAAACCGTCCATCCATCCTTGCTGATACCTTTGAAGCCGTCCTTGCCGCTATGTATTTGGATTCTGGCGAGCATTTCAACGTCGTCACACCGTATCTTCTTCCGTTTGTGAAGGAGGAGCTTGCCTATATCGAGGAAAACAGCGTTTTTGTCGACTACAAGACCACATTACAGCAAATCGTCCAGCAGGTAGAGGGGGAACGGCTCGAATACGTGCTGGTTTCGGAGTCCGGACCGGATCACAACAAGCTCTTTGAGGTCGAGGCACGCTTAAACAGCAATGTGATCGGCAGGGGAAAAGCGCACGCGAAACGGGAGGCGGAACAGCTTGCCGCCAAGGAAGCTCTGGTGCTCTTCGGCGAAAAGGCATAATCTGCCTGAAGGTGTATGAAAAAGCACGCGAATATCCCCTTATTTATACCACACCTTGGCTGCCCGAATCGGTGTGTGTTCTGCAATCAGCACACGATCTCGGGCACCGTTTGTTTTCGGAAGGAGTCCGTATGTACACAGATTGAGACGGCGCTTGCGACCATTCCGCGGGACATGCCGTGTGAGATCGCGTTTTTCGGCGGCTCATTCACCGGCATTGACCGGGATTTGATGGTGTACCTGCTCAATCTCGCCACTTCCTACGTGTACGCAGGCAGAGTGCGGGCTATTCGTTTTTCCACCAGACCCGATTACATCACGCCGGAGATCGTCCGGATTCTCGCGCGTTACCCGATTGGCATGGCAGAGCTTGGCATTCAGAGTATGTCCGACAGGGTGCTTGCCGCCTGCGACCGTGGTCATACCGCCGCGGACACCGTGACCGCCTGCGGCCTGCTGCGCGATGCCGGGATTCCTTATGGCGGACAGATGATGCTCGGATTGCCGGAATCCACCGCAGAGGATGAGAGAGAATGCGCCGCTGCCATCGCCGCGCTTGGCTGTACGGAGTCCAGGATCTATCCGACGATTGTGTTCCGCGATACGCCGCTTGCCGCGCTGTGGGAGGGTGGCATGTATCGTCCGCTGTCCCTCGAGGAAGCTGTGGAACGCGCTGCCGATGCGGAAGAAATATTCCACACAAATGGGGTACGTACCCTGCGAATCGGTCTGTGCGACAGCGAAAACCTGCATGGCGTCGATTGCCTCGCGGGACCCGTGCATCCGGCAATGGGGGAATTGGTCGCCAGCCGCATCTACCTGCACAGGATCGAGGACGCGTTGGAGCGTCTGCCGCATGGCATTCCGGAAAAAGTGACCGTTGTGGTGCCAAAAGGCGATATTTCCATGGTGGTCGGACAGAAAAAAGCGAATACACTGCGAATAAAAAATAAATATAATGTAAAATCCTTGCATTTCCTTGAAAATCCGGCTCTGATCCGGTATAATATACTATTAGGAAGCCTCTGATCTAAGGTTATTTTTGCGATAAACGTCCCTATGTCTTAGCCTTTTGTCGCAAAAATCCGATTCATTCAGAGTTTCCTTAGAAAATTTTGCGTAAACGGGAGGATACCGCCTTGTACTTAAAATCCCTCGCGCTGCACGGGTTCAAGTCCTTCCCGGATAAGACCGTTCTGCAATTCCACGACGGCGCGACCGTCATTGTAGGACCGAACGGCAGCGGCAAATCGAATATCACGGACGCCATGCGCTGGGTTCTCGGCGAGTTGTCCACCAAAAATATCCGCGGCAGCAAGATGGAGGACGTCGTGTTTGCCGGCGCGGACGGAAAAAAGCCGATGAGCTTCGCCGAGGTTTCCGTGACCTTTGACGACAGCGCGGAGCCGCATGTTCTGAACGCCGGCTACGATGAGGTAACGGTAACCAGACGCTACTACCGTTCCGGCGACAGCGAATACGCGATCAACAATAAAAAAGCCCGTCTGCGCGACATATACGAGCTGTTTATGAATACCGGTATCGGCAGAGAGGGCTACTCCATCATCGGACAGGGAAAGATCGCCGAGATCATTTCCAAGAAGAGCGAGGAGCGGCGAAGTGCCTTTGAGGAAAGCGCGGGAATCAGCAAATATCGGTACAAAAAGAGCGAATCCGAGAAAAAGCTCGCCGAAACGATAGCAAATATGGAGCGTATCGGCGACATTGAGAGAGAACTCGAGGCAAGAGTCGGACCGCTGGAAAAGGACGCCGCGCGCGCAAGACGGTATCTTGAACTGTACGAATCGAAAAAGAAAACGGACATTTCGCTCTGGCTCTACGACGGACAGATTGCCGCCGCGCAGATAGAAAAAACCGAGGGAGATGTACGGCTGTCCGCGCATGAATTGGAAATGGCGGAGGATTCCCGCGCACAGACGGAGGAAAAGATCACCCGACTGTACGACCAATCGCACGACAACAAAGCGCTCTCTCAGAAGAACTACGAGACGCTGACCGAAAAGAGTACGAAAAAAAGCGCCTTAGAGGGCGAATTGCAGGTCGCGGATACCGAAATCCGCCACAGAGAGGACAAGATCCGCGGGGAAGAGGTCGCGCTGCAAAACGCCGAAGCAGAGATTGCACAGCTCTCTCGTGAAAAGGACAAGCTGTCCGATGCCGTACAGGTGTTGGAGCGTACTGTGCAGGATGGAGAACGCGAGATCGCGGATACGGAAAGAGAACTGCTGCGTGCGAAGAATAACCGTCAGTCCTGTCACGACGAGAGCGAAACGCTGTTCCAGAGACAAAAGGAGCTGGACGCGGAGAATACCGACCTGCGTGTGCGGCTCAACGTGCTCCGACAGGCAGTGGCTTCACAAGCCGAGCGGCGGGAGACCATCAGTGCGGAGATTGCAAAGTATCGTGCGCAAACTGCGGAGGCACAGACCGTCGTGGACGCATGCGACAAAACGATCGCGCAGTATCGGGAGAGACTCGACAGGCAGAGCGCCGAAAAAGCCGCGCAGACCGAGGTCATCCGCCAATTGGACGCGGATATGGAGACCTTGAACGGGGAGATCCGCCATCTGCTGGGAGAACAGGAAGCACTCGAAAGCCGGATTCAGGCACTCCGCCGTATGCAGGAGCATTTTGACGGCTACAACACCTCTATCCGGCACGTCATGCAGGAAGCAAACGCAGGCAGACTGCGCGGTATCCACGGTCCGGTGTCTGCGCTGATCAAAGTGGATCCGCGCTATGTCATCGCCATTGAAACCGCACTCGGCGGCGCGCTGCAGAACATCATCACCTCCGATGAAAACGACGCGAAGACCGCCATCGCCGCGCTGAAAAGAGCGAACGCCGGGCGCGCCACGTTTTATCCGATCACCACGATCCGACCAATGGAACGCGGCAGGGAATACGACGGCATGGAGCGTTTCGGCGGATTTGTCGGGTACGCCGACGCGCTGGTGGACACCGATCCACGCTACCGCAACATCATTCGTTCCCTCCTCGCACGCTGTGCCGTGTTCACCGATCTCGACCACGCGACGGTCATGGCACGGGAAAAGGGCTGGAAGGTGCGCGCCGTCACGCTGGACGGTCAGGTTATCAACGCCGGCGGTTCCATGACAGGCGGTCAGGCAAAGCGAGAAAGCGGCATCCTGACCCGTTCGGCACAGATCGACACTTGGGAGAACGAAAAATCCCGGATCGAGGCGTCCCTACAGGCGAAAAACAACGCGCTCGCGGATAAGACTGCCGAACGGGAGAAACAGCTTGCGGCGGACAAATCCAATGCTGGCGAAGAGGAAATGCTGAAAACGCTTCTGCATGCTGAGGAAAACCACCGCAGCGAAGCGCTCACCAAGCGGGATTTCGCAAAAAATCTGCTGGACGGCTTCCTCACGGACAACGAGACGTTGGAAAAAACGAACGAAAGAAGCGCCGGAGACATCGCGTCATTGGAGGAAAAAGCGCAAAAGCTCACAAAATCCATTGCCGAGATACAGCGACAGCGTACAGAATTGTCTGCGGAAGAGGATGAATGGGAAGAAAAGCAGTCCGCACTGCAGGAGACTGTGCAGGAAAAGCGAATCCACGTCGCGGAATCGGCGCGCGATCTTGAGAACAATCGGTCGCGTCTTGCGGAATGGAAGGAACGCATCGAACGGCATGCTGCACAGATGCAGGAGAGCCAAAGCGGCAAAGAGACTGCACAGACAGAGATCACCGCGCTGACGGAGAAGAAAACACAAACCAAAGCGTTGATTGCCGCATTGGAGACGGAGATTACGGCATTGCAGCAGACGGCGGCGCAGCTGCACGATCGCGGAGAAGCATTGGACAGCGAGCTATCCACGCTGCAAACGCGTCTCAAGGAGCAGACGGCGAAAAAGGATCTTCTCACTACGGCGCACAACAAAAACGAGAATCGCCTTTCTGCGCTGCGCACAGAATATGACAAGCTCATCTCCAAATTGTGGGACGAATATGAGCTGTCCTACGCGGCTGCTGGCGAATATCTCACGGAATCCGGCACAAAGGTTGTGGAATCCGGAGAGAGAAGCGCGGCAATCGCGCGGCAGACCACGCTGCGCAACGAGATCCGTTCGCTCGGGCATGTGAACGTCGCTGCCATCGATGAATATGCCGAGGTGCGTAGCCGTTACGATTACATCAAGGGACAAATGGACGATCTGACCGCGGCGAAGACGGAGCTGGACTCTATACTGGCGAAGATGGAAAAGGAGATGAAAGCGATTTTCGTCGACGCGTTTTCCAGAATCAACCAGTATTTCGGCGAGGTGTTTACGGAGCTGTTCGGCGGCGGTCACGCGGAAGTCGTGCTATCCGATCCGGAGGATCCGCTGAACTGTGGGATTGAAATCAACGCGGCGCCGCCCGGCAAAACGATCAAAAATCTGAATCTGCTCTCCGGTGGGGAACAGGCATTCATCGCCATCGCTCTCTTATTCGCGCTCATTCGCGTGAATCCGTCGCCGTTCTGCATCTTTGACGAGATTGAAGCGGCGCTGGACGAAGCAAACGTGGCGCGCGTGGGCAGATACGTGAAGAAGTACACAAAGGAAATGCAGATCATCATGATTTCGCACCGGCGCGGTACCATGGACATCGCGGACACCCTGTACGGCGTGACCATGCCGCAAAGCGGAGTTTCACGCGTGTTCACCCTGGATTCCAGCGACCGCAGAGCACCGGATGAGCTGACTGCGGAGAAAAAAGCATAATACATAAGGATAGAAAGGAATCGGACGATGGGATTCTTTGATAAACTGAAAGAGGGACTTATCAAAACAAAAAACGCCGTGTTCGGTCAGGTCAACGAGGTGGTGAAGTCGTTCCGCAAGGTGGACGAGGAGCTGCTGGAGGAGCTGGAGGAGATCATGATCTGCGGCGATATGGGAGCTGCCACAACGGAGCGGATCATGGACGAGCTGCGCGATCGGGTGAAATCCGAGCGGATCAAGGACGCGGACGATGTGAAGTCCGCGCTTGCCGAGATCCTGCGCGGGATGGTCGGTGAGGGAGAACCGCTTCATCTCAACACCCAGCCGTCCGTGATCCTCGTGATTGGCGTAAACGGGGTTGGCAAAACGACTTCCATCGGCAAAATCGCACACTTTCTCAAAAATGATGGTAAAAAGGTCGTCGTGGCGGCGGCGGATACGTTCCGGGCGGCGGCGATTGAACAGCTTGCCGTGTGGTGCGACCGCGCCGGTGTGGAATTGGTACGACAGAACGAGGGCGCGGATCCGGCGTCCGTTGTCTTTGATGCGATCGCTGTGACGAACAAGCGAAAGGCAGACGTGCTCATCATCGATACTGCCGGACGACTGCACAACAAGGTAGGTCTGATGGATGAGCTTGCCAAAATCAACCGGATCATCAGCCGCGAATTGCCGAACGCCGACCGGGAAACGCTCCTTGTGTTGGACGCGACCACCGGTCAGAACGCCGTGATGCAGGCGAAAAAATTCAAAGAAGCCGCGGATATTACGGGACTTGTCCTCACCAAGCTCGACGGTACGGCAAAGGGCGGCGCGATCTTCTCCATCAAGGACGAGGTCGATCTGCCGGTCAAATTCATCGGCGTAGGCGAACAAATCGACGATATGCAGCCGTTTGACGCGAAAATGTTCACAGACGCGCTGCTGACGGAGGATGAGCGCGTACATACCGTGCTGCAAGGCGACAAGAATAACGAGGAAGACAGCAAGAATGACGGGGAGGACGCATGAAAAATATCGTGCTCGCGTCGAATAATCGCGGAAAAATTGCAGAATTTGGAACCATTCTCGCCTCTCTGTCGTCTGAATATACGGTACGCTCCCTCACAGACATCGGTTATACCGACGAGATTGAGGAAAACGGCGCATCATTCGCGGAGAATTCCCTCATTAAGGCGCTGGCAGTCGCAAAATGCGGCTATATCGGCTTAGCGGACGATTCCGGACTTACCGTGGACGCATTGGACGGCGCGCCGGGAATCTATTCCGCGCGTTATGCCGGCAGACATGGGGACGATGCAGCCAACCGCGCACTGCTTCTCAAAAATATGGCAGACGTACCCGACGAAAAACGCGGCGCCGCGTTTGTGTGCGTAATTACGATGGTTTTCCAGGCATCCGAGCCAATATGCGTGCCCGAACCGTATCGCGCGCCGACTGCATTGTGTGAAAAATACGGCGTGCGGGCGGATCACGTGATTTCGGTACACGGCGAATGTCGCGGGAAAATCGGCTATTCGGAGACGGGAAATGGCGGTTTCGGCTATGATTCTCTGTTTTTGTACGATACCCGTACATTTGCGGAGATGATGCAGGCGGAGAAAAACGCAGTCAGCCATCGGGGACGTGCTCTGCGGCTGTTGACAGAGGCGCTGCGGGAGATCCACAATCCATAACAGAATCAGGAGAAAAACAGAATGCTATCCAGCAAACAAAGAGCCATTTTGCGCAGCGAAGCTTCCCATCTGGCCGCGATTTTTCAGGTGGGTAAGGGAGGAGTCGGCGGTCCGATGTGCGCATCCATCCGGGACGCCCTGGAGGCAAGGGAGCTTATCAAGGTAAGCGTACTCGAAACCGCGGACGGCAGCGCAAGGGAGATTGCCGAGGAGCTGGCACGTTCCGTGGACGCGGAGGTGGTCGGTGTGATTGGCAGAAAGCTCGTACTATATAAAAAAGCCGAGAAAGAAGCGAACCGAAAATATTCCGCGCTTCTCTGAAAAACGATAGTCCTACAATCGCGGGAAAGGAGCGCGTATATGGAGCGTATTGGACTGTATGGCGGAACATTTGCGCCGCCGCATCTTGGGCATGTACACGCGGCAAAGGTATTTCTTGCCTCTGTACCGCTCGACCGGCTTCTCATTATGCCGGCCGGGATCCCGCCGCACAAGACAAAGGCCGCCGGAGACACACCGGAGGAGCGCCTGGCGATGTGCCGCGCCGCGTTCGGAGACCTGCCTAAAACGGATGTTTCCGACTACGAGATCCGCAAGCCCGGCAAAAGCTACACGGTGGAAACACTGGAAGCGCTGACCAGACCGGGCCGTGAAATCACCATGCTCTGTGGCACCGATATGTTCTTAACGCTCGACAAATGGCATCGCGCGCCCGATATCTTCCGTTTGTGTACGATCGCCTGTATGGCAAGGGACACCGAGGCGGATGCGCAGATCCACGAGATGGCAGAACGGTACCGCTGCGATTACGCCGCCGGGATCGTTCTGCTGCCCGGAGAACCGCTTGTCCTCTCCTCTTCGGAGATCCGTGAGGGACTGCGATCCGGAGCGGATATGCGTGCGTATCTGCCGTCGGGCGTGTGGGAGATCTGTCGGCGAGAGGGACTGTACCTAAGCGAAAACTGCGGAAGCGCTGATTAAAGGTTGATTTATGCAGCGCATCCCTGCAAAGAATAAGGAATCAAATGGAAAACGAACGTATCACTACACTGCGTACCGCGGTAAGACCGTATTTAACGGAAAAACGGTACGCGCATACTCTGGCGGTAGAGAAGGAAGCGGCAGCTCTCGCCAGACTGTATCTGCCGGAAAAAGAAGAAGCACTTCGCATTGCCGCCTTGCTGCACGATATTACAAAAAAAGAGAGCACGGAAAAACAGTTGCAAATGTGTGCGGAATTTGGTATAATGGTGTCGGAGGACGACGTGCTCGCACCGAAAACCTTTCACGCCAAAACCGCCGCCGCGCTTGCAGAGAGAGATTTCCCGTCCTACGCAAACGAGGAGATCTGCCGCGGGATCCGGTACCACACCACCGGCCACGCGGATATGACGGTGTTTGAAGCCATCGTCTATCTTGCCGATTATATCGAGGAAACCCGTACGTTTGCCGACTGTGTGACCCTGCGGCGCTATTTTTACCACCGGATCGAGACGGAGAAACCCGAAAAACGCGACAGCATTCTGCGAGACACCATGATCCTGTCTTTTGATATGACCATCCGCAACCTGATGGAGGAAGGCGGACTGATCGATCACGATACCATCGAAGCGCGCAATGGCTATGTTCGTATGCGGCTGACAGAGAAGGAGCAGGCAGTCTGATCATGCAAAAGAAAAAGAACAACGAAACAAACGATACCGCCCGCGACGACGAACTGTCCATGTACGCGCCGCAGGAGGATAAAATCGAGGATGCATACGCCGCGGAAACCAAAATCTACAGGATCCGGAGACACGGGCACGCTGAGGAGAGCGACGACGGCGCGGATGAGGACATCTATACGCCGGAGGACGAGGATATGCGCGACGATGGAGAGGACGAGGATTCTCTCGGCGAGGACGCATTTACTGAAAACGAAGCGTACTTCGATGAGGCGTATTACGATGAGCTGAAGCGAAAACAGAAGGTGCGCCGGAAAAAAGGGCGGTTGAGCCGTTCCCAGCGCGGTCTGCTCATCGCCATCAGCATTGTCTATCTGCTCGTACTGCTGGTTGCCGCGTGGCTCATTTTCTATCGACCCGCACAGCCGGGCAGCCATGAGGTGCCGTTTGACACAAATCCCGTGCAGCCGAATACGCCGGAGACCGCGGAAACCGATCCGGACGGCAAGCCGAAGGACAACGACGCCGTTGTCAATGGGGATTATAAGGTCGAAAAAGGGATATACAACATCCTGCTCGTCGGGCATGACCGTGCGGCGACGCTTGCGGACGTGACCATGCTCATCAACGTCAACGAAGGAAGCGGATCGATCACAGTCATGCAGATCCCGCGTGATACCTATGTGGATGATTTTGCCACCAATAAGATCAACGCGGCGTATTCCACCTACTATGGCATGGCGTTAAAAGACGGCGCGAAGGATCCGTATCTCACAGCGGTGCAATCCTATGCGGAGCTGCTGGAGCAGAATTTGTGCATCAATATCCATCATACAGCGGTGCTCAATCTCGATGGACTGATCAATATTGTGGATATTCTCGGCGGTGTGGAGCTCTATGTGCCGCAGCGAATGTATTATTCCGACCCGGAGCAGGGACTGTATATCGACCTGCAGGAGGGGTGGCAGACACTCGACGGTAAAAACGCGGAGAATTTCGTCCGTTTCCGCTCCGGCTACGTGCAGCAGGACCTCGGCAGAATCAACGCACAGAAAATCTTTCTGACCGCGCTGTTTGAAAAGGTCAAAGCAAGCATCAGCATTTCCAATACCGCAAAGCTGACACAGGTGGCTGGCGAGATCTTCAACAATCTGCATACCGATATGATTGCGTCCGACATCATGTACTACGGCAAATTTGTCCTCAGTGTGGATCTCACGAACCTCAATATGACCACGATTCCCGGAAATGTGCCGCAGAGCCACTATGTGATCAACCGCAAGGCGACGCTTTCCATCATCAACGAATACTTCAATATTTACAACACGGAGATCGGCGACGCCATCTTTGACCGCAACGGCGTGTTCTGTCCGGCATCCACCGCAGGCACCAACGCCTATTACGCCGACGAGGATACTACGCTCGACGAGATGCACAACGGCAAAGATATCAGCGACGACTCTATCTATATACCATAAAATAGAAGAATATGAAAAACAACAAGGAGGAAGTTATGGATTCCACGATGCACCCGACAGAGGAACTCTGCCTTGCCGAAAAGCCGGAAACCCCACGCGCACTGGCAGAGGCGGTCGTCACCATACTGGACCGGAAGAAGGCGAGAGAAATCAAGCTCCTGTACGTCGAGAAAAAGACCGTGATCGCCGATTATTTCGTGCTGGCGACCGGCACATCCCGCACCCAGATCCGCGCACTGGCAGACGAGGTGGAGTATCAGCTATCGCTTGTGGGACTGCATCCGTCTCATAAGGAAGGCGCGGAAAGCGGCGTATGGGTGCTGCTCGACTACGATTCCGTGATCGTCCACCTGTTCAACAGAGAGGCACGCGATTTCTATAAACTCGATAAGCTCTATGAGGACGCGTCTGAGGAGGACATCCACGCGCTGCTCAGCGAAGAATGAAAGCGACTCTGAAATATTACGATAAAGGAAGCCAAAGAGAAAAGTCATGAAATACGAGTTTGACAAAATTGAGAAAAAATGGCAGGACAAATGGGCAGAAGCAAAGATCTTTGAGGCAAGCGAGGATCACACCAAGCCGAAATTCTACGGACTGGTCGAGTTCCCGTATCCGAGCGGCGCCGGTATGCACGTCGGTCATATCAAGGCGTATTCCGGTTTGGAGGTCATCAGCCGCAAAAGACGGATGCAGGGCTACAACGTCCTGTTTCCGATCGGCTTTGACGCGTTCGGGCTGCCGACGGAGAACTATGCCATCAAGACCGGTCTCCATCCGCGTGTGGTCACCGACCGGAACATCGCGAAATTCACGTCCCAGCTCAAGCGCGTCGGCTTCTCCTTCGATTGGAGCCGCGTAATCGATACCACGGAGGAGGATTATTATCACTGGACCCAGTGGATCTTCCGCAAAATGTTCGACAACGGACTCGTATTCCGCGCCAAAACGCTCGTGAACTACTGCCCGCACTGCAAGGTCGTGCTGTCCAACGAGGATTCCCAGGGCGGCAAGTGCGACATCTGCCACAGCGACATTGTCCAGAAATCGAAGGACGTGTGGTATCTGCGGATCACACAGTACGCCGACAAGCTTCTCGAGGGATTAAACCACGTCGATTATCTCCCGAATATTCGCCTGCAGCAGGAAAACTGGATCGGCCGTTCCGAGGGCGCGTTTGTCAATTTCCCGCTCGCCGACTGTGACGACACACTGCGCATCTACACCACCCGTCCGGACACCATGTTCGGCGTAACGTTCATGGTCATCGCGCCGGAGCATCCGATTCTCGATAAATACAGAGACAGAATCGCCAATACAGACGCCCTCGACGCCTATCGCGAGGAATGCGCAAAGAAGACGGAGTTTGAACGTACCCAGCTTGTCAAGGACAAGACCGGCGTACGCATCGAGGGACTGGCGGCGATCAACCCGGCAAACGGTAAGGAGATCCCGATCTACATCTCCGACTACGTGATGATGGGCTACGGTACCGGCGCGATCATGGCGGTTCCGGCGCACGACGAGCGCGATTACGATTTCGCAACAAAGTTCGGTATCGACATCATCGAGGTCATCAAGGGCGGCGACATTGAAAAGGAAGCATACACCGGCGACGGTGAGATGGTCAATTCCGATTTCTTAAACGGCATCGCGACCAAGAAGGAAGCCATCGCGAAGATGACGGCGTTCCTCAAAGAAAAAGGCATCGGCGAGGCTGGCGTGCAGTACAAGATGAAGGACTGGGCGTTCAACCGGCAGCGCTACTGGGGCGAGCCGATCCCGATCGTCCATTGCCCGCACTGCGGTATGGTCGGCGTGCCGTATGACGAGCTTCCGCTGAAGCTGCCGGAAATGCAGAATTTCGCACCCGGCGAAGGCGGAGAAAGCCCGCTTGCCAAAATCGATTCCTTTGTAAACTGCATCTGCCCGAAATGCGGCGCACCGGCAAAGCGTGAAACGGACACCATGCCGCAGTGGGCTGGTTCGTCGTGGTACTTCCTCCGCTATACCGATCCGCACAATCACGAATGCCTGGCAGATCCCGAAAAAATGAAGTACTGGCTGCCCGTCGACTGGTACAACGGCGGTATGGAGCATGTCACACGTCATATGATCTATTCCCGCTTCTGGCACCGCTTCCTCTACGACATCGGTGTGGTGCCGACAGAGGAGCCGTACGCGAAACGGACTGCACAGGGACTGATCCTTGGTCCGGATGGTGAAAAGATGAGCAAATCGAAGGGCAATGTGGTCGACCCAAACGATGTTGTGGATGTATACGGCGCGGATGTGCTGCGCGTGTACACACTGTTCATGGGCGATTACGCGTCCGCGGCACCGTGGAGCGAAAGCAGCGTCAAGGGCTGCAAGCGGTTCCTCGACCGTGTGGCGGGACTGACCGAGCTTGTCAAGGATACCGGCGCGACACCGTTTCTTGAGAGCGCGTTCCATAAGACCGTCAAAAAGGTCACGGACGACATCGAGGATATGAAGTTCAACACCGCCATCGCCGCTATGATGGGACTGCTCAACGATATCTACGAAAACGGTAGCCTGACCCGCGATGAGCTCGTGACCTTTATTTCGCTTCTGTGCCCATTTGCACCGCATCTCTGTGAGGAAATGTGGGAGAAACTGGGCGGTAAGGGATTCCTGTCCCTCGCGCCGTGGCCGGAATATGATGAAAGCAAGACCGTGGATGATGAGATCGAGATCGCGGTGCAGATCTGCGGTAAGCTGCGCGCAACGATAAAGATTCCGCGTACGCTGCCGAAGGAAGAAGCGATCGCCGCTGCCAAAGCGGATGAAAAAATCGCGGCACTCCTCGCCGGCAAGCAGATCGTTAAGGAAATCTACGTTCCCGGCAAGATCGTCAATATTGTCGTGAAGTGATTCCAAAGGCGAAAAACGGAGCCGGAGGCGATTCCGGAAAGTTTTCGACAGGAATTTGCGAATAAGACTTGACAAATCCGGGAAAATGCTGTATACTATATAAGAGGTAAGTTCCGGTAGGAATATCTCGGTCGCCGAAGCGAAGGGAGGGAATATGGATGGCAGAAGTCAGAGTAAAAGAAAATGAATCGCTTGACAGCGCACTCCGTCGTTTCAAAAGACAGTGCCAGAGATCGGGCATTCAGGCCGAGCTTCGCAAGAGAGAATGCTATGAGAAGCCCAGCGTAAAGAGAAAAAAGAAGTCCGAAGCAGCCAGAAAGCGTAAGTACAAGTAATTCTGATTGCTCACTGAGGGAATCAAGCCTGTTTTCGGGTTTGGTTCCCTTTTTGATTTTATAGGAGAATACAATGACTATCGAAACCGAAAGACTGACCATTTCTCCGGCAAAAGAAAGCGATATCCCGACCCTCCACCGCCTATTCAACCTGCCGGAGATCCAAAAATACAACTGTATGGTCGATATGACTGTCGAAAAGGTCGCAAAACGTTTTGCGGAAGGAGAATTTCGCTTCTGCCTGTATACGAAGGACACCGGCACACTGATCGGAACCATCGGGGAAGAGGCGGACGATCTGCGCCATGGGATAGACAGCGTATGCCTTTCCTATGAGCTCGACCCGGCGTACCAGAGAAAAGGGTATATGACGGAGGCACTGAACGCCTATCTTGCCTACGCATTTCGGGAGAAAAAGGTCGCAAATGTCACCATCCGCATATTCGGCGGGAATGAACCGTCGCTTCATCTCGTGAACCGGTTTGGCTTTGTCCACGAGGGAACCCTGCGGCAGGCGATCTTGGCACCGTCCGGGATCGTGTACGACGACTGTGTATTCGCCATGCAGCGTGCGGAATACGAAACAAAATACGGGAAATAACGGCATTTTGCCAGATATAACAGGAATCGAAAGGATACGAACACATGAAAGAGCTGATGCAGTCCGTTCCCTTTGTTGTACGTGCGTGGACGGAGGAGATTCCGTTTCACAAGACCGGGGCGGATACCTACGAAAATGACGCATATCGCCTGAAGGTCACGGTACACACCACCACCTATCCGACCACAGGTGCCATCCGTCAGACCAATACCATTGAGAACTGCGGCAAAGACCCTGTGGTGCTGTCCGGCTTCTCGTCCGTCTTTATCCACACCTGCCGCGGGAAGATCGGCGTGGATCGCAACCGTTGGCAGGCGGAGGGACAGTGGAATTTCTTCTCCCCGGAGCAGTGCGGACTTGTTCCAGCAACGATCCATCCGTGGGAACGCGAGACCTACACGATCTCCTCTGTCGGCAGCTGGTCCACAGGTGTCTTCTATCCGCTGACCATCGTACTTGGCGAGGACGGATACGCGTATTATATGGAAATCGAAGGTGCGCACAACTGGCAGCTTACCCACATGGTGACAGGCTCCATGACCGCTCCCGCATTCGCGCTGGAAGGCACGGCGGCGCATGAGGAAAACGGCGGATGGCACTATACGCTTCTGCCCGGTGAGTCATATACAACGGAGCCTGCGGTGTTCGGTCGTGTGCAGGGCGGATATGAGCAGGTCTGCGCGGAGCTTGTCGCCTACAAACGCGCCGTATCTCTGACCCATTATCCGAACGGCACGATCCCGGTCGTGTTCAACGATTATATGAACTGTCTCTGGGGTTCTCCGTCCGATAAAAAGCTGCTTCCCCTCATCGACGCGGCGGCGGACGTCGGATGTGAGATCTTCTGCATCGACGCGGGCTGGCACAAAAACGCGACGCCTGGTACCTATGGTGCGGCAGGCGACTGGATTGTGGCAAACGAGCGGTTTGGTGACGCGGGTCTTGACGGGATTTTCGCCCATATGCGGGAAAAGGGACTGACACCCGGCGTATGGTTCGAGTGGGATACCGTCAACGCCACCGCTGCCGCCCACGATCTCGACGACGACTGTCTGCTCAAACGGTACGGTAAACCGTTCCCGCGCGCGTTTTTCAACTTTCGGAATGAAAAGGTACGTGCGCATCTGACGGCACGAGTGGACGAGCTGTACGGCATGGGTGTGCGTTACATCAAAAACGACTACAACCAGACGACGGGCATTGGCTGCGACTGCGATGACCTTGCTCCGTCAGAAGGACTCGTGCGCAATTATCACGCGTTCTGCGATTTTGTGGACAGTCTGCGCGCGAAATACCCGGATCTCGTGATCGAAAACTGCGGCAGTGGCGCGTGCCGTGCGGACAACGGGACCCTCGCGCATTTCCATCTCCAATCCACAAGCGATCAGGAATTTTACTACTGGTATCCCTCCGTTATCATCGGTTCCATGGCACATTTCGCACCGGAAAAAGCGGGAATCTGGTCGTATCCGATGGCGGTCCCGTTCGACAGACGTGAGGAGTTCACCCCGGACAAGGCATGGTATGACGAGATGGCAAGCGGGGAAGCGACCATTTTCAATCTGGTAAACGGCATGTGCGGTACACTCTACCAATCCGGGCGCATCGATCTGGCGGATGAAAAGAACCTCGCTCTCGTGAAAGAAGGCATTGCGGCATATAAGAAAATGCGCACCGATATCCTCTCCGCACATCCAATCGTACCGATTTCTCCGGAAAAAGTGCAAATCGGTACCTACGGCAACGCGGCGGCGGGACTGGAGACGGCGGACAAAGCAAAAGCGTATCTCGCGGTATGGCGAATCGGCACGGACACGGACACCGTACATGTTGATCTGACAAAATACGGCTACACAAGGGCACAGCCGTGGTATCCGGCGGCGTGCGACTGCACGTTTGCGGACGGCATTCTTACCGTTCATCTGCCGGAAAAGTTCTCCGCGCGGATGATTCTCCTGACAAAATAACGTGCTCGCGGAAAAATACATAGAAAATCCGCATGTTTCGGACAGAAATATGGAGAAAACGCTTGACTTACTGCGATGAAATTGCTATAATAAGGGCAGCCGGACGCTCGTTATGACGTTCGAGAGAAACGAAATACACCGAAACGCAGGGAATTCCCTGTACAAGGAGGAAAGTATGGCAAAGATTCAGGCTGCATTTATTGGCTGCGGCGGCAGAAACAGCGTGCACCTGCAGAAGTGCATGGACATGGGAGACGTGGAATTTGTCGGCTTCTGCGATGTCGTAGAGGAAAAGGCATACGCGTACGCGGAGAGAACCAAAACCGATCCGGCTGGTAAGATTTTCACCTGCCACCGCGAAATGCTCGCGCATGTGACCCCGGAAGTGATCTTCATCGCGGTTCCGCCGCATCAGCATGGTGACATCGAATATGCCGTGATCGAAAAGGGCATTCCGTTTATGGTTGAAAAGCCGATCGCGCTGGATATGGCGATGGCGGAGGACATCCAGAAGAAAATCCACGAAAAGGGTCTGATCACCGCCACCGGTTTCCAGGACAGATACCAGAACCTGACCCAGATCATGAAGGACTACATCAAGGACAAGGAAGTCGGTCTGGTGTCAGCCGCATGGTTCGGTGGTATTCCGGGCGTGTCGTGGTGGAGAAGAATGGAAACCTCCGGCGGTCAGGTCGTAGAGCAGAACATTCACCTGTTTGACCAGGCGCGTTTCCTGTTCGGCGAACCGCTGTACGTCAACTGCGCCGGCGCGCGCGGCATCGTGGACGGCGACGAATACGGCGTACCGGGTTACAACGTACACGACTATTCTTCCGCGGTCATCAAGTTCCAGAGCGGCGTGGTCGCCAACATCTTCACGGGCTGCTATGTGCGCGAAGGCGGCGGTATGCAGAGCGGCATGAACATCTACTGCAAGGACGCGACCCTCGAATACGCACTGCGCTCCTGGCTGAAGATCCGCGACAAGAACGGCGAACAGTACTTTGAAAGAGGCGAAGAGCAGACCGGCATCATGGATAAGATCTTCCTCGACGCGGTCCGCACAGGAGACACCTCCAAGATCCTCGCCGACTACGACAACGCGGTGAAGAGTCTCCGTCTCTGCCTTGCCTGCAACGAGTCCATCGAAACCGGCAAGACCATCTTCCTCGCGTAAAACAGGCATACATAGGAAAAAAGCTGTCGGATCCGCTCCGGCGGCTTTTTCGCATTTTCTGATTTGTTTCCGCTGGATTTTGTTGGGTTGGTTCAAAAAATCTACGGAAACCTGTTGACAGTCACATGAACGTGTGATATAATAATAGCAGAGTAAGGCGTGCGGAAAACCGGACGTTTTGGCAAAGGAGGATCACGCGATGCAAACCATCGAAAGCCGCACGATACCGGGGACGATTCTGGAGCGTTCCAAGATGGACGGCGCTGACGGAATGGAGTTTCTCGATAAAGTATTTTTTATAACAAACGGTATTATGCTCACCCAGATCCGAGAGATCACCGGGATCGACGGCACAACACTGCAAAACTGGCTCAAACGCGGATGGGTCGCCTCTCCGGAGCATAAAATGTACTCTAAGGAGCACCTCGCGCGGATTCTGCTCATCAATATCATGCGCGATACCCTACAGTTGTCCCAGATCTCCGGTGTATTGCGCTATATCAACGGGGAAGTAGACACAACGGAGGACGACATTATCACGGAAAGTCAGCTTTACGACTACGTCTGTCGGGTGATCGCCATTCTCGCGGATCAAAGCTCTGCCGGACTCAACGGTATGGAGCGCGCGATTCGTGCGGTAACGGCGGACTACACCGAACGCTTCACCGGCGCGCGTGCCCGTCTGGAAACGGGATTGAACATCATCGTGTCCGCGTATTACGGCTCGCTCGTCAAGCAGCATACGGACGCACTGGTGGAAGCCTGCTGCGGAAAAACGCTCCGTCGAAAGCGTCCATAATGGCAAACGGACAATCGGCACAGAAAAATAGTCGCATGTTGGCGGCAGAATGGAGAACAATATGATTACATGGTGGAACGGTATGGATACGGTAGGGCAGATCATGGCACTCATCGCGATCCCTGCCACACTGGTTCTCGTCGTACAGACGTTGCTCTTGCTGTTTGGCATCGGAGACAACGACATGGACGACGGCATCGATCTGAACGACAACGGCATGATCGATACGCCAGGTGACGGAGGCGGCGACGGGCTGATGCTCTTTTCCCTACGCGGGATCATGGCAATGGCGGCGATCGGCGGCTGGAGCGGACTGGTCATGCACGAAGCGGGGATCAACCTGGTCGTCACCATCTTCTTAGCCTGCGCGTTCGGTTTTATGGCACTGGTCGCCATCGCGTATCTCATGAAGCTGTCCATGCGCTTGCAGTCAAACGGGAACATCAACCTCGGATATGCCATCGGCAAAGTGGGCAGCGTGTATATCCCGATCCCGGCGGCAATGCAGGGCGTGGGTAAGATCAACATCACGATCCAGGAGCGCTTTGTCGAGGTTTGCGCTATGACCAGAGCCAAAAGACGGCTGAAAACCGGCGAAAGTGTGCGCGTCGTGGCGACAGACGAAACTGGCAATGTCGTCGTGGAACCTTTGCAGAATCCGGAAACGGATGAAACATAATAAAAACAACCACAAAGGGAGGTTCACCAATGAATTACGAAGAATACACGACGTATTCCTCCGGCGCAGGCATCAACGTATCCACACTCTTTCTTGTGTGCGTGATCGTGCTGCTTGTCCTGACGACTGTCATCGTCATCCTGTCCCGCTATCGCAAATGCCCGTCCGACAAGATCCTCGTCATCTACGGTAAGGTCGGCTCCGGTCAGGACGGATCGTCCCGCTCGTCCAAATGTATCCACGGCGGCGCATCCTTCATCTGGCCCGTGGTGCAGGCGTACGAATACCTCGACCTGACCCCTATGTCCATCTCTGTGGACCTGCGCAACGCTCTGTCGAAGCAGAATATCCGTGTGGACGTGCCGTCCCGCTTCACAGTCGGTATTTCCACGGAAACCGGCGTCATGCAGAACGCGGCGGAACGGCTCCTCGGCATGAAAACGGACGAGATCAAGCAGGTCGCGGAGGATATTATCTTCGGTCAGATGCGTCTGATTATCGCGACAATGGAAATCGAGGAGATCAACGCGGACCGCGATAAGTTCCTTGAGGCAGTGTCTAACAACGTCGAAACCGAACTGAAGAAAATCGGTCTCCGGCTCATCAACGTGAATGTCACCGACATCACCGACGAGAGCGGCTACATCGAAGCGCTCGGTAAGGAAGCGGCGGCACAGGCTATCAATACAGCAAAGGTATCTGTGGCGGAAGCGGAACGCGGCGGTGCCATCGGTTCGGCGGAAGCGGAGCGTGAAAAGAGAGTCCGCGTGTCCAAGTCCAATTCCGAAGCGGTCGCCGGTGAAAACGAAGCCAAGGTGCAGATCGCGGAATCCGAGGCGATCCGTCGTGAAAAAGAAGCGGAAGCTTTAAAACGGGCAACGGCAGCGGAAAACATCCAGTCCGCGCGCGCTATGGAGGAATCCTACGCCGCACAGAAGGATGCGGAAATTGCCAGAGCCCATCTGGAGCAGGCAAAACTCGAAGCGGACGTCCTCGTCAAGGCGGAGATCCGCAAGAAAGAATTGGAGCTCCAGGCAGAAGCGGAAGCCGAGCAGATTCGACGCAGAGCACGTGGTGAAGCGGACGCGACGCTTCTCAAAATGCAGGCGGAAGCCGATGGTATGCGCCAGATTCTCATGAAACAGGCGGAAGGCTTCGCGGATATCGTAAAGTCCGCGGGTGGAGACGCCTCCGACGCGATCCGGCTCATGCTTGCCGATAAGATGGAAGAGCTCACAAAGATCCAGGTGGAAGCGATTAAGAACCTCAAGATCGACAAGATCACGGTCTGGGACAACGGCGTGACATCTCCCGACGGAAAGAACACCACCGCAAATTTCGTGTCCGGACTGATGAAGAGCATTCCTCCGATGAACGAAATGTTCGACATGGCGGGCATGCAGCTGCCGAAGTATCTCGGCGAAACCAAGCCGGAAACAGGCGCCGCAGAGCAGACGCCGAACGATACAAGCGCGGACGCGTAATCGGGTTTCCTGCAAAACGATTTCCGGATCCCATAAAAAGCGGCATTCGTCATAGAGTGCCGTTTTTTGTTATCAAATTTGCCAATCCTCTTGCAATCTGTGTAAAAACATGCTATACTATAGCATGGAAAAAGCTGTCAAAGGCTTTTGGCAAAGGAGAAAAAAGGATGATTACACTGAATCGCGCCGAGCTGCGGGATAAGATCTACGCCTGCTGGATCGGCAAGAACATTGGCGGCACGATGGGCACTCCCTACGAAGGACGCCGCGAAATCAACGATATACAAGGCTTTGTGACCAAGCCGGGCGAGGTACTGCCGAACGATGACCTTGATCTGCAGATGATCTGGCTGCGCGTGATCGAGGAGGACGGTCCGTACAAGGCAAACGCCGATCTGCTCGGCGAGTATTGGATCGACAGCATTCCGCCGCATTGGAACGAATACGGTATCTGCAAGGGCAATATGCGCGGTGGTCTCGTGCCGCCTCTGTCCGGTCAGTACCACAACGATTGGAAGGACTCCAACGGCGCGTGGATTCGTACCGAAATCTGGGCTTCCATGGCGCCGGCAAGCCCGGATACCGCTATCCGTTATGCCCGTGAGGACGCGTGCGTGGATCATGGCAGCGGCGAGGGCACCTACGCGGCGATCTTTGTAGCAGCAATGGAATCTGCGGCATTTGTTGTAAACGATATTCGTACGCTCATCGACATTGGTCTGTCCAAGATCCCGGAAAAATGCCGCATGGCACAGTCGATCCGTCTGCTGCTCGATTGCTATGACAACGGCGTAGACTGGAAGACCTGCCGCAATCGCCTTGTGGAGGATTCCGCTGACCTCGGTTGGTTTGAAGCGCCGTGCAATGTGGCGTTCGCGATGCTTGGTATGCTGTACGGCGAGGGAGATTTTAAGCGCTCCATGATCCTTGCTATCAACTGTGGGGACGATACGGATTGTACTGCCGCTACACTGGGTTCGCTGTGGGGCATCATGTACGGCACCGCGGGCATCCCGGAGGATTGGGCTTCCTATATCGGCGATTCCATCACGACCGTGGCGATCAACAGACCGTCCGTATATAAAATTCCCGCGACCTGCAATGAGCTGACCGATCGCGTGATGGCACAGCAGGTGGCGATGCTTCACGCAAACCATGTCACGAACGTGAAAATTTCAGACGCGCCGACACATGTGGACGAAGGAGACATCAAGGGCTTCTACGGCGGCAATCTCGCAAAGCAGCTTTGTGAAAAGAAGGGCAACGCGTATACCGTCGACTTCTACTGGGCAAGCGCGGAGGTCATTTTCGACGGCGAACCCGAAATCGCACCGAATGGCGAGGTGGGCGTGACCATCCATTTCCGCAACAAGTTCCGCCAGCCGCAGCACATGCATTTCCGCTGGTTACTGCCGGAAGGCTTTATCGTAAAGGAAGGTCGCAGCGCGCTCTATTTGAGCCACGAAACGCCGCATAACAAGGGCGAGGCGGTTATGCACGTCACCATTGTTGCCGGCGACACCGTGGAAGCGATGAACCGTCCTGTGCTGGAGGTTACCGCGATGGGACGTCCGCATGTCGGCTATGTGCCGATCACACTGCTTGGCTGATGACGCAGGAATAAAACGCATTGTTCTGAAATAGAAAAACCGGATCCGATTCAGGAAAAAACACTGGACAGATCCGGTTTTCTATATTCTTAGCTTTTTAATCGCACACGATCGCGTGCTGCAACATGTCGACAAGGGTCTCCACGGACAGATTCGTGCGGATGTAGCGGCGATTGTCGAGCGGCAGGACAAAGCGTTCGTCTGCAATCGATAGAGCAACAGGCGGCTTATACAGCTCGTCGCGCACCTCAAAGAGCGCATCCGTGTAGGGAATGGTCAGTGTTCCCTCTCCATCCTCGTGCCAGCAGACCGCCCAGCTCTCACCATGACGCGTGAATACAAACGCGCGCAGAGGCGAGACGGTTTCGATTTGCCGATAGGGAACAAGCTCGTATTCCTTATCCTCATTTACAAGCAGCGTGTGCTCGGTGGCAAGCTCGCGGAGCATTTCCCGGTGCGCATCAGTCAGCCAGCCTTTTGCGCGGACATCCTCCCAACGGCGCATGACCTCTAAAATATCGCCGGTACGCGGATGGGAACGGAACGCCGGAATGTTCGTCTGGATCGTCACCGGGCAGTCCCAGGCGGCAGCGCGGCTGGTACCGTACTCGTACATATCCGCCTGCGTCCGCTTGTCCCAGAACGCCCACCAGCCGAAATTCAGACGGGTGAAGTCCTCGCGCATCCGCGGTGCTTCTTCCGCCGGAAATTCCGCGATTTTTTCCTTGAAGATCTCTGGCGCAAATACGTCAAAGGCATTGCCGCCGGATAGAAAATGCCAGCTGAAATGAGCCTTCGCGGCGCCTTCACAGAAAATCGGCGGATTTTTGAGCTGCTTATACACCCGATACTGCGCGTTCGGCACATGGTATCCAAACGGTGCGTTGGTGCCCTCGGAACCGTCGAAATAGACAAACCGGAACCCTGTGTCAAACGCACGTGCGATCTTTGCGGCGACCTCATCCTGCAAGTCGGAGTGCTGATCGAGGTATACGCTCGTTGCGCCAAATTCACTGACATCGAGCACACCGCCGATCTCCCCTGCCGGATGCGCCTTGACCGTCGTACCGTGATCGCCGCGTCTGCACCCGGTGAAGCGGTACGGAAGCTCCGTCGTGTAGCCCTCGTAGGAGATCAGCTCCGTACCGAACTTCAAAATCCGCGCTCCATTCGCCATCTCTGCGCCTTCCGGATTTTCCATGACGCAAATTTCGTCCGTGTTCTCCGCGCTAAGCGGTTTTGCCAACGTGAAGTGTTCTTTCAGATGGAGCCTGAAATCCGCTTCCGGCGTGACATAGCGGCTCTGCATCCCAATGTGGGTCTGCAAAAAGTGGAGTCCCGGCTTGATCCCGTTTTCCCGTATGTGGCACAGGAGCTTTTCCACGTCTGCAGCACCATTCGGGTATTCGTCCCGATAGTCGTAATTGCCGCAGAGCCCATAGCCGCCCTGTTCCTTGAAAAAGCAGGTGTAATACAGGAGCATCAGCCGGAATCCGCCTTTTTTCGCGTAGGCAATGTGCTCGTCTACAGTGTCCGGCGTGACGTTGGAAGCCCAGTAAATCGACGCGTTGATGAACGGACTTCTCCGACTCTCCACGCCATGCGGCAGACCAAAATCCTTTTCGAGCAGATCCACACAGTCGAGATACTGTTCCGTCGGCGAGACGATGAGTGCGACGCCTGTGCCGCGCAATTTGACCTCCCGCAGTGCGTCCGCGTATAAAATTCGATAATCGACACGCCGTTCGGAATCGATGGATGCGTACGGCGAGGTCGAGAGCACGTTGACGGCACAGTGCGCATCCCAGCTCACGTTCAGCCATTCGCCGAAATGCGCGCGGTTTTTCACCGGAAGCTGCAGAATGCGAAATTCCTCCACTGGCGGCAGCGTCATGTTGAGTCCGCCGTATTTCTCGTATGGTACGATGAAATCGTCGAGCGTGAATGCAATATAAGCGTCAGTGACGGCAAAACGAATGACTGCCTCATAGGGGATGATCTCAAAGCTCACGATGAGTTTGTCGCCTTCCGCGCGGAGCCGATTTGCCTGATAGGTCGTGCGTTTGTTGGGATGCGCCAATTTGACTTCGTTGTGGAACGGGCGATTTTGGGTGACAGAGCAGAGCGCGATGTTCTGTCCGGGTGCCGCCAGCTCCTCACCGGTTTCCTTACAGATGAGACTTTCCACAATCGCGTCGCCGCCGACCGTGAGTCGAAAACGGCTGTTTTCCAAAATGACAGAAGGGTATGCTTTCATGATGCGCGTATCCTTTCTTTGATAAAGCTTCCCGCATGGAGGTCAACGTGGATTCATACGGGAAGAACGAATTCCCTTTATTGCGCGGAGATTTCCATCCCGTAGCATGCGAGCAGCGGCTGGTCGTAGAAATCCCGTACCGCGAAAACAGGCGGATGGGTGCGCCATGCGTAATGGAACTGTGCGGGCAGGCGATAGGGACGCACGGTCGAAACCAGCAGTCCGTCAGAAACCGGCGCGGCTTCGATGCATTCGATCATTCCGTCCCTGTCCTCCACGTTCATGCCCAGTGCGCGGCCGTCCATGGCGAGAACTCTGTGTCCGGGGGTGAGATGGAGCAGTACATGCGTGTCGTCCGCGGCTTCGACGGAGAGGATGCACACGGATTCCTGTCCCGGTTTGCCGTAGAGGCAGGCAAGCGCGGCGTTGGCAAGCCGTTCGCCGATGGTCACATTTGCGCTGGAGCTGTTGTGGATGCCGTCCGTGACCGACAGATCAAGCGAGGAGACCACATATACGCCGGGAATCTCCAATGCGGCACGGCGCTGCGCTTCCCGGATCATGCCCCAGTAACGGTCGTTTTCCGGATCGTCGTTGCCCATCCATCGATTGAGCTGCACCGTCAGGATCGGATGCGCACCGAACTTTTCATTCCAAAGCGATACCATGCGGGAGAAGCGTTCAAGATAGTCTTCGGCACAGTCCGCGTTGCAGTCCGAGCAGCCCTGCAGCCATAGGAATCCCTTGAAATCACCAATCACGGAAAGTCGCTTTTCCATTTCGCGATAGCAGCCGCCCTTCTCCGCCGGATTCCACTCCGAAAGCGGCGTTCCACCCACAGCGGTCGGCACAATGCCGATCGGTATGTGGAGCCTGTCATGGAGTCGACGCGCAAACGACAGCGCCGGGGAGGTCCCGGTGCCGTTTTCCGGATACCCGTACCGTCCATTGAGGGCGTCGGCAAGCGGATGCGCTGCAATCGACCAGTCTCCACGGTTGCGGTACATGTGCACGCCCAGACACGGCGGATCGTACGCAGCGTCTCTGCCATAGCCGGTCATGTTGCTCTGTCCCGCGGTCACATAAATATCACCCACACCGATGTGGTATACACAGGCGATTTTATCGATCCACAGGCTGTCCCCGGGCTGCACGGATGCTTCCAAACGATAGAGCCCGCCCTCCGGCAGCGTCAGGGCAACCGACCAGTGCGTACCGTCCGCCTCCATATCGCAGCGTGTCCACGGGATCACACAGAGGTTGTCATCCTCCTGCACCACGCGTACCACCACATGGGTGTCTGCGTCCGAGAGAGGCGCGTCCAGCGTGCCATCCCAGATAAAGCGCGCACAACCGTCTTTCCCACGCTGTAAAATTTGAAAATCTGTCAGTTTCATGAACCGTCTCCTTATTCGAGTATATTGGAGGTGATGTAGTCAACACCCCAGGAGATCAGCCGTTTCGCGTCCTCCGGGTTGTCCACCGTCCAGCAGTTGACCTCAACGCCGCAATCGTGTAGCGCGCGTACCGCATCCTCGGTCAGCGCGGGATAAGCGATGTCAAGTCCCATCTTCCGGGCGGCAAGCATCTCCGGATATTCCGGTTTGTATTCGCCGGAGAGGAACTGGCACTCCTGCTCCGCACGAAGCTGTTTCACGAGGTCGAGATTGGCGATGTTGAACGCGATGAAGCAGGTGGCGTCGAGATAGCCGTCAAAGATCGCGAGAATCTCCCGGATCTCGTCAAGCGTGAAGTTGCTCTTCAATTCCGGTACGCAGACCTTGCCGTAGTGCTCGCAGATTTTGCGGTACTCGCTGGGCAGGCAGAGCTTCAGCTCTGCGCGATCCGATCTGCCGTCGATATCCTTCAGGGTCAGCGCGCGCAGATCGGCAAGATTTGACTGCTCCATCACGAGATCCGTTTCGCAGATCCGTCCGCTTCTGCCGTCGTGATTGCAGATATACCGGTGATCAAGGGTGCGCCAGATGTCGGTTTCCACGCCGTAATGGCTCCGGTTGCCTGCCGCGATGAATGCCGCAGCTGTATTTTCGGTTTCCAGTCCGCTGACGCCGCGGTGCGCCACGATTTTTGTGTTGCCGTGATCCGCGATTTTGATCGTATCCTTTTTCATGCTGCTTTCCTTTCTGTTCGTCTTTTTTCGTGGCGTACTCCTGTTTGAAGGAGTGCGTTTATTCCTTTGTATCCTGTAAATATGCGCAAAGGAGGGCAAATGTGTTCTTCACACCCTCGAGATGGGAGCGTTCATAGCCGTGCGATGCGTACACACCTGCACCGATCAGCGCCTGCCGCACATCAAAGCAGTGCACCGCCACCGTGCAGTCGGAGCTGTAATGCGGGTATACATCTACGGCATAGGACAGCGCGTTTTCTTTTGCCAGTGCAATGAGGCGGCAGTTGATGTCGTAGTCGTACGGACCCGCGGAGTCGGCGGCGCAGATGGACACATCCTTTTCCGTGCATTCGAGTCCGTCGCCGACACAGCCCATATCCACGCCGAGAATCTCGTTCACACCCTCCGGCATGATTCCGGCAGCCCCGTGCCCGATTTCCTCGTATACCGTGAAGTGCATGTACACCTTGCGCGGCAGCTCGATCTTTTCCTCCTTGATCCACTTGGCGACACCGAGTAAGATCGCGGCACTGAGCTTATCGTCGAGGAAGCGGCTCTTGATGTATCCAGATTCCGTGATGACCGTCTGGGGATCCACGCA
The DNA here is from genome assembly GCA_934433485.1 of uncultured Eubacteriales bacterium. Classification (GTDB taxonomy): domain Bacteria; phylum Bacillota; class Clostridia; order Oscillospirales; family CAG-272; genus UMGS1696. The sequence goes on from CAKRZR010000004.1 coordinate 108,240, forward strand.
GACATAGCAGCCGACCTCAATGCCGAGTGCCTTTGTTTCCTCTGCGGTTTTGACATCCTCATCCAGCACGACTTCCACATTGTCGAAATTGCGTGAGACCGTTTCCGAGGATGCATTTACATGCGCGGAGGCGTTTGCAAGCTGGATGTTGCCGGTGTATACTCTGCCGTCACGCGTGTAGATGCGGACAACCTCCGTTTCCGCGTTGTTGGCGTTCAAACCACCGATGGCCTTGAGCAGCAGTCTGCCGTTGCTTTTGATCTGCCGTACCATGGCACCGAGCGTGTCGATGTGCGCTGACAGCAGCAGACCTCCCTTTTCGCTGTTTTCCGCGCCGCCGATCTCACAGAATACGCCGCCCTTGTTCGTCAACTTCGGCGCATAACCGAGCGCACGGAACTGTTCCATAGCGTAATCCGCCGCCTGACGGGTGAATCCGCTCGGGCTGTCCTTGGCAAGGATCCCGCGCAGTACCTCGGTGACATAGGGCATATATGCTTCATACATAAGAAAATCTCCTTTGCGATCTGAAATCTGATAAAAACACATGGGAAAGGTTCCCATATTCGTATTATAGCACATTTCGTGCCGAATTTCCATGGTTTGCACTATATTTTTCCTGCTTGCTGCGTTTTTTCTGTGTGCCGGACATGTTTTTTTCTGTGGGATTTCGAAAAAAGCCTTTTCGTATTCTGAAAGGACTTGATTCCACCGCGCACGCATGCTATAATGAAGAAAACTTCGTATCGCAAGGAGATGAAATCATGGAATTTGCATGTGGCACAGGATATCACAGACCGGTACGGCTGTCAGAGGAGACGCGCGCGTTTGCCGATCGTTCCATGCACGGTATGTACGGTGACGACGCAATGACGCACAGAACGCTTCCCATGGACGATGTGCCGGGATTTGCGGAAATGGACGGTATGGAACGGTATGCACATGCCGTCGATGCCATTGCACGCAACGCGCCGCTGCGTCTGGTTCCGGGTGAGAAGATCTGCGGCGCGGCGACCCTCGGTGGAGCGATTTCTCATATCGTACCGGTCACGTTCGGCGGCGAAAATGTGCTGTGGTCGGTGAGCCACGTGACGGTCGGGTTCGATCGCGTGCTGGAGATTGGCATGAACGGCATTCTGCATGACGTCGACGAAAACTGCCCCGGCACGATGAAGCGGTATCTGCGCCGGATGGTTTACGCCATGCGGATCTGGCACGCACGGTATCTGGCGGCGGAGCGGGACAACGATCCGGAAATCGCCGCGATGCTCCGTCGTGTCCCGTTTGATACACCGCGAACCTTCCGGGAAGCCGTGCAAAGTCTGTGGTTCACGTTCGCGTTCACAAGGCTGTGCGGCAACTGGTCGGGGATCGGCAGGATTGACAAAATGCTCGGACCGTATCTTGAAAAGGATTTGAAAAGCGGCGTAATCACGCTGGATGAAGCGCGTGAAGTCCTCGCCCACTTCTTCATCAAAGGCTGCGAATGGATCCAGTCCGACACGCCGACCGGCACCGGGGATGCGCAGCATTACCAGAATATCGTTCTCTCCGGTACCGACCGTGACGGCCGCGATGTCACAAACGAGGTGACCTATCTCGTACTCGACATCGTGGAAGAACTGGCGATCAGCGATTATCCGATCACGGTGCGCCTGACGGACGAAACCGACGAGCGGTTGTACCGGCGTATCGCGGAGGTCATGCGCTACGGCGGCGGGATTCTTGCCGTATACAACGAACCGCTCATCCTCCGTTCCCTCACCGCATTCGGCTACGATGCGACAGAGGCACGCGATTTTGCGAACGACGGCTGCTGGGAGGTGCAGATCCCCGGCAGGACGAATTTCACCTATATGCCGTTTGATGCGTATACAATGCTCATGCGCGATACCCTCGGAATAGGCGGCGAACATAAGCGGTACGATACCTACGACGCGCTGTTTGCTGCGTATATGGACAGGCTCCGGAAGCACGTGGACGACACCTACGCCGGACTTGTCGATGGCATGTGCGAACCGGACGGGCAGGGCGGCTATCGGCTGAGGTGCTTCGGAATTCCGGCGACGCTCATCTCCCTGTTTGAACGGGACTGTATTGCCGCGGGCCTTGATTATAACGCGGGCGGCTGTCGGTATACGGTCCGCTCTCCCCACATCGGCGGCGCACCGGACGCTGGCAACAGCCTCTACGCGATCCGAAAAGCGGTATTTGAGGATCATCTCACGACCCTTGACCATCTTCTCGACGCGATCGAAAACGACTGGGACGGCGAAGAAGTCCTGCGCCAGCGGATTCTCACCGGCTATACCTATTACGGCAACGACAACGCGGAAGCGGACGCGGTGACGGCGGAAATCCTCGACCGGTTTGCCGATATGGTGCTCGCGCACAGGGGGGAATCGCCCATCCTCTATATCCCCGGCGTATCCACGTTCGGACGGCAGATCGATTGGCTCGGACAGCGTACCGCCTCTCCGTTCGGAATGAAAAAGGGCGCGATCCTCGCCGGAAACGCGTCTCCCACACCGGGTACCGATAAGGAAGGCGCGACCTCCATCATCGAATCCTATTGCCATGCCGATCTCGGAAAGCAGGTATGCGGCGCGGCACTGGACGTAAAGCTCCATCCGAGCGCGACGCGAGGGGAAAACGGTCTCGCCGGCATCGTGGCGCTGCTCAAAGGCTTTGTCACCTTAGACGGTTATTTCCTCCAGCTTGATGTCATCGACGGTGAAGTGTTGCGGAAAGCGCAGGAGGATCCGGAAGCGTACAAGACCTTATCCGTCCGCGTCTCCGGCTGGAACGCGCGTTTTGTCACTCTCAACCGCCAGTGGCAGGAGATGATCATCGAACGCACGGCGACGGGACTATGACGGAGTGCCGGATATGACAGATATGTATGCGGAGCAGACAAAATCACTGCTGGAAACCACGTTGAACACACGGGATCTCGGTGTGTACCGGAGCGCGATGACCGGGAAACGAATGCGGATATGGAGGATATTGCGCAGCGATGTGCAGAACTATCCCTCGGAAAACGATATCCGTTTGCTGACAGAGCGGAAAATCCGTACCATTATTGATATGCGCGGAGAAAAGGAAGTGCAGCGAAGGCCCAGTGGATTTGCGGACAGAGAAGGCTTTGTGTACTGCAATATTCCCATTGAGGAAGGCAGCGGGATACCGGGGTGTATCGATGCCGTCAGCGACAGCTACATAAAGATCGCGGAAAGCAGACGTATGGCGGATGTGTTCCGCGCCATTACCATGGCACCGGACGGTGTGATGTTCAACTGTACAGCGGGAAAGGATCGCACCGGCGTTGTCAGTGCCGTTCTCTTGGGTATATGCGGTGTATCGGATGCAGACATTCTTGCCGATTATATGCTTACAAAGACATATAGTGCGGAACGGTTTGCACTGATCCACGAGAACTTTCCGGAGATCGATATGCGAATTGTGATTCCAAGCGAACGGTACATGGCAGAATTTATGGCGCGTCTTCGTGGAAAATACGGCGGCTTCCCGGAATACCTGACGGCGATCGGTGTGACGGCGGCGGAAAGATGCGCTATTATGGCTAAGCTGTTGTAAATACGTTTGTACGCCGCAAATCCGTGCGAGCGGAAAATACAGTGGAATCGAAACCTGCACACAATAAAGGCAGCGGAGAAAATTTCCGCTGTTTTTTCTTGAAAATGTCCGATTCTCGTCCCCCGTGGTGTAATATAGGTAAGAAAGGCAGGTGACCTTATGCGAACAGAAGCGGAAATGGAGGACGTAATGGCGCGTTACGGCGATTTTCTCTATCGGCTCGCGCTGACAATGGTTCATTCCGACGCGGATGCCTGTGACATGACAGCGGAAACCATGGCGCAGTATCTCTTTTCCGACAAGGAGTTCGAGAGCGAGGCACACAGACGGGCGTGGCTTATCACAGTGCTGCGCAACCGGAGCCGGAATCTTCTACGCTACCACAGACGGCACCAGACGGTCGAACTGTCGGACAATATTCCGCAGAGGCAGAGCGGCTACGGCAGGGAAGAGGCGGCAATCCTCGCCCGTATCCGACCGCTGCCGGAGAAATACCGCACGATCCTCTATCTTTACTACGCGGAGGAGTACAGCATCCGGGAGATCGCGGAGATGCTGTCGGTCACACAATCCTGCGCGGAAAAACGACTCCAGCGGGCAAGAGAGAAATGCGCCGCGATCTGGAAAAATGAGGAGGGGAGCGAGAGGGTATGTATACACGAGAGTTGAAAAAACTGCAAAATATCCGTATGCCGGAAGCGGACAAAGCGCGGATAGTGGAAATGCTTGTCCAAAAGCGCGGTACAAAGCATAGATACAATCGCAGACCTATGGCGATCCTCGCGGCGGCATTGGCGTTCTGCGTCCTCTGTACCGCGTGCGGTGTGGCGGCGCAGTATTTCATCGAACGACGGAACCTGGCAGCGTTCTGGCTGTGGGAGAACGTGCGGGTACTGGACGCGCCGGTGGAGACGGGTTTCGGCAGCATCTACTACGCTTCCATCACCGATCACCGACTATTTGTCATGTGCCGGCTCGCGGATTTAACCGGTAACGGCGTCACCGCGGAGGAGAGCTTTACCGCCATCTTCCCTGACGGAACAGAGTATCCGCTCGTGGTCCAGAATCAGGCGTGGTCGGACGCCTACAGCTTCGACACCGCGACCGTGGACTGGTACGTACAGTATGGCGCCGCGGATGTTCCGACCGTGGATACGCTGACATTGCGCTACGACAAAACCGGAGAGGAAACAGTATTGTCCTTAGGAAAGCCGGATTCGGAGATCGCGGCATATCGTACAGATGGCGTACAGATCCGTGCCGCGCAGCTTGGTTCCGGTTGTCCCGCGGTAGCGGTCAGCATCCGTGTGGAGAAAAGCTTTGGCAAAGGCTGGTTGACGGAACCGGAAAAAATGTACTTTACGGTGGGGATCGGCGCGATAAACGCGGACGGCACAGTGTACCATACGGCTTGCGCCCTACGGCCAATCGGCGATGCGAAAAGTGAGACGTGCGTTATTGGACTGTTTGCAAGCGTATATTCCGTACCGGATACGCAGCTCAGCCATGCGGTGATGCAAATAGAAGAAATGTACATGAACTGTTATCTGCGGCCGGAGTATACCATGCGAAAGGCGACGCGGCTGGACGATCTCATCGGAGAGAAGATCCGACTGCCATTTGACAAATCCATAGAGATCACAGACTGTTGGCAGACGGAGGAGGGCGATGCGATCTGTCTCGAAAGCATAACCGATCCCTCGGAGGATTTTGAAAAGATACTTTGTATGCCGGATGGAACGGTCTGGTACAATTCCCGCGGAAAGCGCATAGAAGAAACCGGTGTATGGCGCGATTGCTTTACAAAGGGGAGTGGGAAAACAACAGAGCAGTATCAGACATATGCCGAACAGGCGAAAAAGAGCGGGAAAGTGCTGTTCTTTGTCTCGCGCGCAGGATTTCAGCTTGAAAATCTTGAAAAAATCGAGAAATAACGAAAAAACTGCGAAAAAATGTTCAATACCCTCTTGCATTTTCCGAAGAAATCGTGTATACTATATAGGTACAGAGATCGCGGAGTGCAGGAGGGGGAACAAATGCCGCAGGACAAAAAGGCACGCAAGATCATCGCCGTCAACCGGAAGGCGCGTCACGATTATTTTGTGGATGAAACGTACGAGGCAGGCATTTCTCTGTACGGCACCGAGGTCAAAAGCGTGCGTGCCGGACAGGTCAATCTCAAGGATTCCTACTGTCAGGTAGAAAACGGAGAATTGTACGCCGTCGGATTCCGGATCAGTCCCTACGAAAAGGGAAACATCTTCAACCGCGATCCTCTGCGCCGTAAAAAGCTTCTGATGCACAAAAAGGAGATCCTGAAGCTCCAGCAGTACACACAGCGCGACAGCTATACGCTGGTGCCGCTTTCCCTCTATTTTTCCGGCGCGAACGTGAAAATGGAAGTCGGGCTGTGCAAAGGGAAAAAGCTGTGGGACAAGCGCGAATCGGATGCCAAAGCGGAAGCCGGACGCGAGATCGAGCGGTACGCCAAGAGCAAAAATCGTTCGGATCGCGATGATTGATCGTGGATAGGAGAGTGCAAATGGATTTTGCCGCACTTTGTCAAAGACGCAAAAGCTGCCGTTCGTATGCTGCCACGCCGGTGACGGATGACGAATTGCAAGCCATCCTTCGTGCCGCCGTAGCCGCGCCGAGTGCCTGCAACATGCAGTCGTGGTATTTTTATGTGCTGCGCAGTCCGGAATCGCGGGAAAAGCTTACGGGACTCTGTGCCGATTGGGTGAAAAACGCGCCTGTTGTGATTGTGATCTGCACCAATGGCAGCGAGATCGTAGGCAGATTCGGCGATCGCGCAAGGGATCTGTTCATCTTACAGGATACGGCGCTTGCCGGTGAGAACATTATGCTACAGGCGGCGGATCTTGGACTTGGCAGCTGCTTCATCGGCGCGTTCAACGAGGACGGCGTGCGTGCGGCACTATCGATCCCGATGGACAAGCGACCTGTCGGATTGATCCCAATCGGACATTCCACAGACAACACACCCAAGCGCGATAGAGCACCGATTGCGGAGAAATACGCGATTCTGTAAACAAAACGCCGTGATATATCGGTTCGCGGCACAATATGTATTGTAAATAACCGAGCTTCGTCATCGGTTTTACGGGGACGTAAAGGTTTCGACGGGGATTTTGCAGTACGATAAGCGGGTAGAGCCGGGGAATCTCTTAAAAAGCTCCAACCTTAAACTAAACGCTAACGACGATTTAGCACTGGCCGCCTAAGTGCGGTCTGTCCGCCGGGGGAATGCTGCGACCCTCGGATGTCCCGTTTCGGGAAGTACCCCCTTTGGTACTGGCATCATGCAGCAGCGTCCGTGAACGGTGAGTTCGCATTTGTAACCGTCATGCACTAAATTGCTACTGACCGCGGAAGCCTGACGACCGGCGTCTGCGGCAGGAAACACAAAAGACCGTCTGCACCCGGAGAAAGTCGTATGAATAGGTTTTCGGACAGGGGTTCGACTCCCCTCGTCTCCATCTAAGCAATCCGAATACAAACCCACCTGTCGGTATCATATTCGCGGGTGGGTTGTTCGGAATTATCGCATACCGCACGGAAGACCAAAAGTAAGGGTAAGAATGTCCCCTCAGAGGTGAATGCCTCCGAGGGGATTTTGCCTTTTATTATAAATTTGGTGTATACTAAACGTATAACATCTCTTTGGCGCGGAGTTGAATCCCATCACTGTGGACACGGCTTTTTTTGAAAACGCTCCCACCAATAAGCGGTATCCCAAGGAGATGTACTACCGTCTGTTCTCTCCGCTGACTCTGCCACAGGAGATGGAGCGGGTACGGTATCTCGGATCCGGATGTACTCATCATCAACCTGCTACGCCCCCTGGGAGAGCAAAATGTGTACGGAAAAGCCTTTTCTCATGCGGGACGGACCGAAATGGCGATCGAGATCAATTAGGGTGTGCTTGGACATCGAGCGCGAGTATTTCAACTCCGGCGTCTTGTTCATTCTGAAAAGTATCATTTTTCTCCGGTTAGTATTTGTATAGGAGGCTCAGAAACATACTGCAAGATGCTATCTGCTGTTTCCGCGATGCCGACAGATGAATCCACCGTCAGATGATACTGTCGAGCGTCGCCCCAACGTTTACCGGATATGTGCTTATAGTACGATGCTCTTGCTTTGTCGGAACGTCGGATATTGCGCTTCGCTTCACGAGGCGTATCTCCGTAAGCCGTCATTACTCTGGCAATACGGTACTCTTTGGGTGCGTGAATAAACACACGAATGACATTTTTATAATCTTTCAGGACATAATCGGCAGCTCTGCCCATGATTACGCAGGAGCCATTATCGGCAATTTTGCGGATAATGTGCGCCTGCGCCCGGATCGCTTGCTGCACCGCATGAGAAGAAAGATATAGATCGCGAAGCGCATCTGGGGCGTTTTTATGAATGTCCGAGATGAACTGCTGATCCAATCCGCTTTCATGAGCGGCGAGAGCAACCATTTCCTTGTAGTAGAATGGGATTCCCAGCCTTTGCGCTACCAGTTTTCCTACCTGCTTGCCGGAAGAACCATGTTCCCGCGCGATGGTGATGATAACGCCTGGTTTCGATGGCCTCAGCGCGGGACTTGCGTCATCGTCCGGTTTCAAAGGCTGGGCTTGCCGCGTAGTTGTAGCTGATTATCGGTACAATACAGGTCTGCATGGCGCCAAGGGGAATAAAGAAGAATGTCTGCCACTTATAGTAAAGCCCTAACGCGGTCACAGCCTGATCGCAGAAACCGGCAAGAATGAGATTGAGCCCCAATATGTAAAAGGTGTATGCCGACTGCATCAGAATATTCGGCGTACCAAGACGGAAAATTTCCGCGATATGGTGCGGGTACAGCTCTTACACGGGAGACTTTTTATATCCCCTTTTCATCACAACCAACGCGGCGACAATTTGCCATGCGACCGTCGCAACGGCAGCTCCCGCAATGCCGAATTCCGGCAAGCCGAACATGCCGAAGATCAGCAGTGGGTCAATAATAATATTCGTAACTGCACCGAGGATTTGCGCGACCATCGGTGTTTTCATATCTCCGTTTGATTGCAGCACTTTCGTCCAGATGCTCTCTGCGAACAGACCTATGCTGCATACGCAGACAATTCTTCCGTATACGATAACATCATGAATAACCGTTTCCGAATCTGTTGACATTTTCGCATAGAATGGCATGATTGCAAAACAGATGATGGCAAACACAAACCATAATGCAATGGCAAGCGGTGTACCGACCCCGGCATATTCATCTGCTTCTTTTCGATTGCCTACACCGAGCTTGGACGCTATGACTGTATTGATGCCAACACCGGTTCCCACGGCGAGGGCGATCATGAAAAGTTGTATCGGATAGATAATAGAAAGGGCAGTCAGGCCGGAATCCGAGTACCTGCCCACAAAAAAGCTGTCTACAATATTATAGAGCGCTTGAATGAGCTGTGCCAACATCACTGGCGGCGCAAGCCGGAAAAGTATTTTGCCAATTTTCTCTGTTCCAAACAGATCTGTCTGCTCCATTGCGGTTTACCTCGATTCTTCCAATGCTGTGCTAAGGGCAAGATCGTATTTCAATAAAAGATCGGTAAGCATTTGCAGCTTTTCTTTCCCCATAAGCTCTAATGCCCGTCTTTCCACCACATCCAATGACTGCAGAAAGGGAGCGGCGTATTCCCTCCCTTTTTCGGAAAGAACAAATACCTTTTCACGCCCTTTACCTCTTCCCGCGTCGTATTCCAAAATGCCGCTTTGCCGCATGGCGGTGATTGTATTATGGATGGTCTGCTTTGGTAAAATATAGCTGTCACAGATCTGTTTTTGCGTACAGAAACCGTATTCTCGGATGGTGTAAAACACCAGCATCTCATGATAGCTGATAGAGTGCTCCGCTGACCACAAGGAGTAAATCCCTCTGCATTTGATAATTGCACAGTTGACGCTGTTGAGCAATTGTAGCGTTTCTTTTTCCATACATCCCTCCAGGTCCCAAATGGGATTATAATAATATACGCATCCCATCGCATTGTGTCAATAGGTTTTCCGAAAAAAGATTTGAAACGGGTGTTGGCTCCTGTAAATGGAGGAAATTTTAACGATACTGCAATATTTTAACGGTTCTATGCCCAAAACGGCTTGTATCAAAATGGGTTTCCTTATCATTCTGGACGAAGCGACCGCCAACGTTGACCCGGAGAACGAAAAGGAACTGATGGAAGCCGTTGCCGAGCTTACGCACAATAAGACGGTTATCATGATCGCTCACCGGCTCAAAACGGTACGAAATGCTGGCATGATCTTTGTTGTTGATCTCGGCAAGATCGTTCAGCAGGGCACGCATGACGAACTGGTTGCTTTTGACGGACTCTGCCGCCGGTTTGTTGTCGATCGCAGGCAGCAGCGAAGAAAGTATAAAGCTCCACAATCTAAAAAGCTCGTATCATGTGTTGACGATACGAGCTTCTCCGTTTATTCTCTGTTTCCGGTAATGTAATAGTCGCAATAAGCTCCGCCGTTTGCCAGCGTCTGCTTTCTGTGCAGCACACCATGCTGGAGGGTAATCATTACTCCATCCAATTCACAAAACAGCGGCATCAGCTCGGAAACCCCCAGCTTTTCCGCATAGGCACAGATCGGGCAACGGGTGATGCGGTAGTAGCAGGCTCCCTCATGAGGCTGCCCCACAAAGTCCACCTTAAATGAGGTTGGATACTGCTTTTCCTTTTCCGGCGTGTACCACTTGTAATATTTCACGACGCTCCTTTTGTTTTCCGCCTTGCCCTTATCTGTGTTCAGGTCGGTTTTTGCAAAATACCACTTGATATGATAAAGTGCTTGGCGCATCATTTCCTGCACGAGCGTTGGGGGGATTTTCTTCTTGTTTGCAATGGCAGCCGCCGCCTGTATATCGCCGTATTTCTCAAAGGTGAATTTAAAAATCAACGCCACAATCATGAACATGGCATGGACATATCCACAGCAAACCGTGCCGGTGAGATAGGCGACCCGAAACACTTTGACACATTTCTGTTGTTTAGGCTCGGTACAGTGCTGCCTCAAGAGCTTCCACATCTGATAAAAGCCGATGTAGTAGAGCGCTGTTCCCAGCACGCCACAGATAATGCTGACCACCATACGCCATGTTGCCATATCAAGATACGCGACCTTGACCATTAAACCGATAGAATCCGCGCTTTGGCTTTTTCCAATTGCCGCAAACAAAAAGTCGCCGATCACTTAGAGGAAACACCCGATCATGCCCGCGATGAGTGCCCTTCTTTCCTTGCTCGTTTTCATCTTTTGCCTCCAAATCCGATTTTTACAATCTGTGTTGTCATCATTTTATTTTCTACTCTGCCGAGTAAGTGAAAAAAACGCCGGAAAGGTCAATTCCTGTAAACCATTCTGTATTCTGATTTTCCAACCAATCTTTATCCCAATGCCACATCCAGCACCATCATCACACTGAATCCTACCGCAAAGAAAACCGTGCCGAGGTTTGAGTGTCGCCCCTGTGCCATTTCCGGGATCAGTTCTTCTACGACCACATAGAGCATAGCACCGGCGGCGAAGCTCAAAAGGTATGGCAGTGCAGGAATAATGAGCTGTGCTGCAATCATCGTCAGTACTGCTCCGATAGGCTCTACCACACCGGAAAGGACACCGCCGAAAAACGCCATGCTTTTCTTTTCTCCTTCAGCGCGGAGCGGCATTGAAATGATCGCTCCCTCCGGAAAATTCTGAATTGCGATTCCGAGCGACAGCGCAAACGCACCTGCCGCGGTGATCTGTGTGTTACCCGAAAGAAAGCCCGCATACATCACGCCGACTGCCATTCCTTCCGGAATATTGTGCAGTGTGACCGCCAGCACCATCATGGTTGTGCGCCCCAGCTTGCTTTTCGGTCCTTCGGTCTGATCGCTGCCAATATGAAGATGCGGAATCAGATGGTCAAGCGCCAGCAGAAACAATACGCCGATCCAAAAACCGAGAAAGGCAGGGAGAAATGAGAGCTTTCCCATATTCTCAGATTGCTCTATCGCAGGAATCAGCAGGCTCCAGATAGAAGCCGCCACCATCACTCCGGCAGCAAAGCCGGTAAGTGAACGCTGTATCAAATCACCAGGCGACTTTTTCATAAAGAATACGCATGCTGCGCCGAGTGTTGTGCCCAGAAAAGGGATCAGTATTCCCCAGAAAACAGATGTCATTGTCTTATGCCTTTCAGATAGCTGCACTTTGCCTTTTTGAACAGTCCCGGACTGTCGGCTCCCACCGCACCGACATGGACAGTATCCTGGTGCATGATAAAAATATGGCGAATGGACTTCGGGGCAATTCCAAGCTACCCCATTCTTTCGGCAAGGCGGTCGTAGTTATAACCCGCATCGATCATAATGGTCGTATCCCCCTTTCGGTAGAAAAAGATATTCCCAGCCATTCGCGCGCACAGGCGACACTTTCATCGATCCAGCCGGTATTCAGCGGCTTGGATATCTCCGTGCCGTGGTACAGCCGGCTCATTGCTTTTTTCTGAAACTCGGTTGCTTTCTTTGACATCTCTGTTCCTCCTTCGGTTTTTTCGTTCGGTGCTGCCGATGTGTGTCAGGCACGCGCCTCTGCGTGAACACCCGTAATCCGTGTCGAGACGGGTGATCCCGTACCAGAGGAACATATCGGTTCTTCCAAACAAAGAACGGTCGGTCTTTTTGCCGATCAGATCGTAGTCCTGGTTCTTCCAGCTGCGCCATGTTGCCTTGCCGTAAAGAATACGGTCGGCTACTTCAAGCGTCCGCCCGGTGACATTTGTGAAGAACTTCTTCCTCTTTGGTCCCGGATGCCCCATGATCGCATAAAACAGACCTGTATAGAAGAAGCAATAAATATCCTTGCCCCCACTTGCTCTTGATGTTGGGATAATCCCGCAGCGCCATACCGTCGGCGATTGTTGTCGTGATCGTCAGACGCTCGTCCGAGAGAACCTGTATCAACACGCGGCATCCGTAGGAAATATCGTAAAGAATGTCGATCTTACCGGCGTAATGCGTCGCGATATAATCGGCGAGTCGTTTTGCTTCGTCCATCGGTGATACGAACTCCGTTTCCGGCTCGTCGGGGTTGAAGCCGTCGTAAGCAACAAGCACCACATGATAGACCATCGCCATTTCCTTCGCTGTCGGCAGCATACCGAGATAGCTCGTGCCGCCGCCGTGGAGCATGACCATAAGTTCAGGGTTCTCCATGCCGAATTCACAAAAAATTCATAGCCTTGCTCCAATCTCATTTCTTCAGAATATCCGTTATCTTGGCAAAATCTTCGCGCGCCTCCTTGAAGTACGGTAGCATACAGTAGCAATGCACCATTTTCGGTCTGGCAAAGGCTGTGTACGGAACGCCCGCGCGTTTACAGGCAGCTTCAAAGTCCGGCAGAGCACCGTAAAGCACCTCATCCGCCGAACAGAAGAAATGAATGTCACTAACACCAGAGAAATTTCCGCGCGAGCCGGAGATCATATAGTCCGGCACATCCTCCTGACCGTGACGCATGAACTTTTCGACCGTTACCATAAATGCGTAGTCGATGGCAACATCCCTTGCATTCAGCGTCTGCATACGCGCTTTTTCTGCATCGTTCCACGGCACCTCACCCGGAGAAACAGCAACAATATGCCTCGGTGGCGGCAAAGGCTGATCCTGCGCGTTGTTGTGTGCGGCAATGCCGAGTGCCAGTGCGCCGCCGGAGGAGAAGCCGCAGGTGCTGACATTCCCACCGCCGTACAGCCCGATCATTCTGCGGTAGCATTCATAGACCATGTCGTAGGTTTCGGTGATGCAATGCTCCATGCAGAGCGGATAAAACGGAAACCACACGTCGCACCCTGTCTCGTGGCAGAGCTTGCGCATCACGGGCAAGTCGCCCTTATCGGGTCCGATGACCATACCGCCGCCGAAAAAGTAAAGAATAGCGCGCTCCGATGGTTTTTCATTTTCACGGACGATCAGGCAAGGAAAACCGTTCACATGGATTGTCTCGTAGTGCGCCTTGCGGTCGGTAGGCGTAAATACGCCGCGATTGCGGTTCTGTTTTTCAATGACTTCCGCGATTTCATCATCCGGCAGTCCAAACGCCTTTTTCGCCCCGGAAATCCTATATATTCCGCGCAATAAATGCGCAAAAGCGCTGATGCTCGTGTTCTCCGCGACAACACTGTTTTCCTTTGTTTCATCCATGTCACTTCTCCTTTTTCTATCTCTTTCTTGTTTATATTAATAGCGTTTGTAAGCCGCATCTCGGTTAGTTTTAACTAACCGCTGTGCTTTCAAAAAGCCGCTGATGCGGCTTTTCGTACGGATTGATCGAGTACTTTTTGGCTCTGCTGCGTAAAATATTATAGCACAGGAATGCCTGATTGTCAATTCGTCAGGGTATGTTTCTAAACCAAAATCCATGCAGGTTTTCTGCGCTCCTCTTGCAAAATGCGCGCAAATCTGACATAATATAGCTATGGATACTTTGAATGAATCGGTTTTTGCGATAAAAGGCCGAAATATAGAGGCTTTTGTCGCCAAACATAACGCAGAGTATTGTATTCCCCCGAAATCCAATACTGTCAAACCGTGACACTGCGACACAGGGATTTCACTCTCTGCCGCCCAATGCACTTCAGAACAGTTGAACAGAAGAGCTGTCGGTTCTTCAGGGTTTTCACTGTACTGTCCCTGCTTCTGTGCAGGTTGGTTAAACAAACTTCTGAGGCAGCCAAGCGTGCCAAGAACTTTTTTCTGAAATCTGAACCTTTTATTGTTTGATTCCGACTATATATATGAAATTGATTTCAAAACCGTATGCAAAGGAGGTGCTCATGTGGATGCATTGGAAAAGCTGTTACAGGAAAATCTGATCCCGCTGCAGCGCTATGTACATTTTAAAATTCAAAACAGGCAGGACGCGGAAGATATCATACAGGATGTATGCCTTACCGCCGCGCTGAAATTTGACACACTGCATCGTCCAGAAGCTTTCAAGGCGTGGCTGATCGGCATTGCCAGACACAAATGCCTGGATTATTACAGACGGAAAGCGGCGGAGCCGAATATCTCCCTGGACACACTGCCGGAATCCGCTTTGCGCGTATGGCTCGGAGTTGGATCGCCTGGTATTACGGAACGCAGCATGGTGCGTGACACGATGGATTCTCTCGGCGACAAGGAAAAGCAGATTTTATATCTGTTTTTCTTTTCGGAATCTGTCGCAGAAAGACATTTCGCGCAAGCTTGGTATCCCCATTGGAGCCGCAAAAAGCTGCCTGCATTCCGCAAGAAATCAATTCCGCTCCATGTGTTCCCCCGAAAACATTCTGCTGCTTGAGAAAGGAAGAAAATCCATGCCAAGAAAAGACCATACGCACGGCTTCTCGTCTGTAATGCCTGCCGTATCCATCGAAAAATCAACCGCGCCGTTTTTTGAGGTGCGATGCGAGGAGCAGTGGTTTAGTATCCCGCGCGTCGGCAATCAATGCGCGGAAGCGACATACCGCTATCCGGATAAGAAGCTTGTTATCGTGCCCAATTGTTATGTGCCGAAATCCTGTCTGGTTCATGATGTGCCCGGTGTGAAAATCTGTTGCGACCATACATTGTCCGGCGTAAAAAGCTATATAAAAACGAAAAAATATGGTTTGTCCAGCTGACAAACGAGTATATCCGTAATCTCGGAACGATCTTCGACGATGAAGGTTGTGACGAGCCGACACAGGTATCCATATTTCTGGAGGAAAGCTATGACGTGCTTGTCAACGGCAACGACCGCGTTTTCGGAATCCCCGTCCTTATAAAGGGAAACGCAGCGGAAGCATCCGGAAACGGCTATACAATCGCCGCAGAAAATGTCCGGTATACGCTCGGCGTATGGAATGTCACGATAGGAAGCCGCACGTTTGAAACGATAAAATGTATCCTTACGCAGAACGATTCCTGTGAAGAAACCTATATCGACAGAAACGGCCGGGTGGTTCTGCTGCGTCAATACGAGTGGAGCGAGAATCTCGCCGCAAACGATTATTACTCCGACAGCGATCGAGATGCCATGCAGGAAAACGCCGTTATTTTCGTAAACGGGGATCCGTATATCCATACGGAAGACAGAATCAGCGAATATGTGCTCTGATCCCTGCGTATGCTGCGGAAAAAGCAAAAGCGACCGGGTTATCCGAAAAAGGATAGCCCGGTCGCTTCTTAGTGCGCCTGGTGAGCGCACGTTCTCTAGGGTGAAAGACCCGAAGTCGCCCGGTAGCGGGAAGACATAGCCAAAGGCAAGGGTGTCCGTCGTGAGGCGGAATCTGAAGAAAGCCGGATTTCAGGGGTTAAAAGGTCTCCTGAAGGGCAAAACTCTGGCCTGACGAACAGAAATCGCATACAAGGCCGTAAATGAGGGTGAGTTTGCCAGACAAAACAAAGCCCAGTAGCTACACGGAATCATCTACGGTAAATGCGGCAGGTAAAGAGGGAAAGAACGTGTGAGTACCCGGGGAGGTGTTGCCGACGCAAAAAAAATGCGCAGTAACAACGAACGGCAAGAAGTCAGCAGAGGCCATAGTACCGGAGTTTTTTTACCGGAAAGGGCCGAACAATCGTTAGCCCCAAATAGATTACAGAAGGAGGTCAACATGAAGAACGCAGAAAATCAGGGCAACCTGAGCTGCCCGCAAAGAGCGAGTGCGGAACACGAAGGGTATGCGGGAGCGCAGAGTTACGAGTCTCTGCACTTATGCGATTGAACCGCCGTGTACCGAACGGTACGCACGGTGGTGTGAGAGGTCGGGGCTATTTTTGGTTCCTCCTACTCGATCGCTGTTTTTGCGATCCCTCTATGAAACCACAATATGGGTTACCGCAGACCGTGTCTTGCCAAAACCTCCATAACGGCGGCAGGATGGTTGGTTGTGATCAGCTCACCGCCGTTTTCATATCCATGGTGAATCTGTTCCTCTGTGACCGCGTTTGCACCGACCCAGGGATGGATGCCCTTTGCGCGTACCTCATCGTATTGCGCCTTGCTGCAAATCGGATCCTCATGCCAGGTGGAACGACCGTTTTCGTCATAGGATGCATTGAACATGCAGATGCAGTAGAGCACATCCCGCGCGGCAGTGTTGCCCATGATCTGGTAGGGATAATAGCCATGCAGGCGGTATTTGTGCCCATAGGTTTTGTCGATCCAAAGCAGCAGCTCGCCTTCAAAGCTGTTGATGAACAGACGGTCCGCAAGACCGTATTCTTCAAAAAGCGCAATGGTTTTGGACGCGCTCTCCAGGGCAAATGCTTCGCCTTTGTCGTGGATGTAATCCTTAAACTCAAAATTGAACTGCATTTTGTCGTCGCGCCGGGTCAGCTCCAGAAACTCGCGGAAGGTTGGAATACGTGTTCCTTGAAACTTGGCATCTGTCCGGATACCGAAATCGAGCCGTTTCAGCTCTGATAACGTCATATCCGATACAAGACCATGTCCGTCAGAGGTGCGATCCACGGTGGGATCGTGGATGACAACGATTTCTCCGTCCTTGGTCATATGTAGATCCAGTTCGATCATGTCCACGCCGAGCGCATAGGCGCTTTCAAAGGCGGGCATGGTGTTTTCCGGGAATCCTTCCACATTCCCGCGGTGCGCAGCTACTTCCATCATGGTTTTCACCTTTTCGTATATATATGCCCGTTCTGTTTGACGGGTTTCTTGGAAACCTATTATGGGATATTGCAAGTAGAAAAGATCGTGTGGAGTGCAGATTATGCTTTTTTCCGGCGAATCCTCTTGCATTCCGGTGGGATTTGTGGTATACTTTTGTCCGATGAGCGCAAATACAATATATGCAGAATGAAATACGGTCCCGCTTACGCCTGTGCTTTTGTATTGTGCGCAGTGAACCGGGTGATCGTGTATTCTCCGCGGGCGTCCGTTACCTTGACCGTGAAGCCCTTTGCGTAGACGGCGGGGAACATGCAGATCGCCTTGTGACCGATCACATAGCCCTCGTAAACGAGCACCTCGCCGTAGCTGTACGGAATATCGTTTGCGTATACGGCGTATTTCTTCACACCCTCGCCCTCTGTCAGATCCTCCGAGAGAATCACGGCGTCCACGAGCGCGTACTGTTCAAACGTGATAGAATGCGCGTCCCCGTCGTGGTGGATTTCGGAGGAGGGAAGCGGATGGCCAAACCGTTTGCGGATCTCCTCGCCGAATTCCGTCAGTCTGGCGGCGTCTTTTTCCGGCAGCAGACCCTCGCGCGTCGGACCGATGTTCAGAAGGAAGTTTACGCCGTGACCGACGGACATGCAGTACAGTCCCATCAGCTCCTCAAGCGAACGGATCTGGTCCTCGTTGTCCTCGCAGTCGAACCACGTGCCGCGGCGCATCATGGTATCGCACTCCGCCGGCAGGAACATTTCTTCCTCGTATTCCGTGTGCTCGTCGCTTTCCACGGAGATCCGCTGGCTCTGCACGATATATGTGTACGGCAGTGGCGCGATTCCCGCCTCGTTGCCGACCCAGCGCGTGTTCGGATCCCACATGCCGAAAATCAGAATGTCCGGCTGGAGAGAACGGATGGTGCGGATGATGCGCGGGCGATCCCACTCGTGATTGCCGGAGCCGCAGCCATCGAACCAGAGATAGTCGATCTTGCCGTAGCCGGTGAGCAGCTCCGTGATCTGACCGATGAAATAGTCGTCGTAATCCATTTTGTCAAACGCGCTTTGATCCCGCTGTGCCGGGGAATAATATAAACCGACCTTCATACCGACCTCGCGGCAGGCATCGGTAAATTCGCGTACTACGTCGCCTTTTCCATTCTTCCACGGCGTGTTCTTTACACTGTAATCGCCGTACGCGGTCGGCCAGTTCGCGAATCCGTCGTGATGCTTACAGGTCATGATTGCATAAGTCATGCCGGCAGCCTTGCATGTGCGCAGCCAGGACGCGCAATCGAGCTTTTCCGGATTGAACACGGACGCGTCCATATCCCGTGTGTCCCAGTCCCGATAGCCTTTGTAGAAAGCGCGCAGACCGAAATGGAAGAACGCGCCAAATTCCCAATCGAGGAATGCAAGCTGTTGTTTGGTAGGTTTGCAGTTTGTCATAGAGTACTCCTAATTTGTAATGACATGAGAGATGGCGGAGATACCCGCTGTCTCCTCCAAGCACATTGTACCACATTTCACCCATAAAGGAAATACATTTTTGAAAAAAAGTCTGTCTATCCAAAAAACGTTTCGAAAATACGCGCTCATCACGGTCGCCTGCATCGCTTACGCTGTGGCAATCGCGGTTTTCCTGGATCCGCACGCGTTGGCGCCCGGCGGCGTCAGCGGTCTTGCCATCGTACTGTCGAGCTTTCTGTCGATTGACACCGGTATGATCATCCTGCTATTCAATATCCCGCTGCTCATCGTCGGTACCATCCGGCTTGGCAGATCCTTTGCGGCGGGCACCATCTATGCCACTGTCGTCTCCTCGCTCATGGTCACCGGTATAAGCGCCGCTATGTCCGCGTGGAGTATCCCCGTTCCGAGCGACGATTATCTGCTCAACGCCGTGGTTGGCGGCGCATTGCAGGCGGTCGGGATCGGCGTGATCTTCCGCTGCGGCGCGACAACGGGTGGAACCGACATCGTCATCCGTCTGCTGCTCCTGCGTCACCGCCATCTGCATACCGGGATGCTGTTTATGTGTATCGACTCCACGATCATCGCTCTGTCCGTTATCGTAACCGGCAGCATTGAGATTGCCCTGTACGCCGCGATTTCCCTCATCGTTTGTTCCTATCTCATCGATCGCATTCTGTACGGCCCCGATACCGCGAAATTTCTCATTATCATCACCGATCGCGCCGCAGAGGTCATATCCGCCGTGTTTGAAAAATATGATATTGGCATAACCCGCATGAACGGCAAAGGTGCGTACACCGGCGACGGTAAGGAGGTCCTCCTATGCGCGGTAAAAAAGCCTCTTGCCCCGTATGTGTGCGATGTGGTGCACAGCGTGGACAAAAAGGCTTTTGTAATCATCACCGATGCCGCGGAGGTGCATGGCGAGGGCTTCCAGGAAACGGATCAGAACAACGAAACGATATAGTAAATCACTCCATAGACAACGCTCGCGGACACACCGTACAGGATCACCGGTCCTGCAATCTGGAAAATTTCCGAGCCGACGCCAAGGATAAACCCCTCGCTTTTCGCGTCAATGGCACTGGACGCCACAGCGTTCGCAAAGCCAGTGATCGGCACAAGCGTACCGGCGCCGCAATGACGGGCAATGTCGTCAAAATGACCGCACGCAGTGAGAACGACGGCAATGGCGATAAGCAGCATGGAAACAAACATGCCAACGGTTTCTTTGGCAAGCTGGGGCATATAATAGAGCAGCATGTTCCGCACGCCTTCCGCGAACAGACAGACTGCGCCGCCGGAGAAGAACGCGATGGTCATATCCCGCCCAAACGGCGATTTTGGGGCACGGCTTTTGGCATATCGCCGGTACGTTTTCAGGTCTGTATTCATAGATTTCCTCCCGCAATGGTTTTTCCATAGTATGGTCGGATTCTTACGATATTATTTATAGGTTATCAACAAAATCTTAACCATTCACAGGGTTTTCTAATTTGACTTTTCGCAGGAAATCGTGTATAATAGATACAGCGGAACGGAAAGCGTTCCGTATGGGAACATTCGCATGACCCACCATTTTACATAGAGACGCTTTTGAAAGGAGCAATTTGTTATGGCATTACAGGATTTTTTGGAAGAACTCAAGAGAAACGCAAAGGAAGCCGCGGATATCACTGTGAAGAAAACCTCTGAGATGACTGCGATCGCGAAAGCCACTGTCGCCATCAAGAACGAGGAGAGCAAGCTGTCCGTCTGCTACAAGGAGATCGGCAGACTGTTCTATACCGCGGAACGGGACGGCGTGGATCATACCGACGATATCGCAACGTTTATCATGCAGGCAGACAAGATTAAGGCAGCCATCGCGGGCTATCAGAAAGAAATCGCGGCACTGAAAAAGGTTGCGATCTGCGATTCCTGCGGCGGTGAGGTCCCCGTGGACGCGCAATTCTGTCCCGCTTGCGGCGCGAAAATCGTAAAACCGGCAAAGGAAGAGGAAACCACCTGCCATTGCTGCTGCGATTCGGAAGCTGCGGAAAAGACGGAAGAGGACACATGCACCTGTGAGGAAACTTGTACCTGCGAGGATGCATGCACCTGCGACCAGGCAGAGGAAACGGAAAAAGCGGAGGAGTCCGCGTGCCCGTGCTGCCAGAACGCAGAGCCTGTGTGCGAAGACGCACCAAAGACGGACGCGGATGCCTGCGAAGCCGACCATGCGCACCACTGCCCTTGCTGTGACGACGCGGCGGAAACCTACGAAACGCCGGAGGTCACAGAGTCCGACGCGGAGAAGCCTGAGGAATAAAACCGTGGACAGACGCCGGTAAAGCGTATGCTGCGAGAAGTTAAAAACGAGGAGCGACGGAATTGTCCGTTTGTCCCTCGTTTTTTCTCTGTTTCAGTGGAACGAGATTCCGTTTTTCTCACGGATGCGGTCGAGAATCGCCATCTCAATCTCCGAGACCCTCTCGTGTGGGTTTTCTCCGGTCGCGATACAGCGTGCGAAGGCAGACAGCTCGTAAACCATATTGTTCGCAAGCGGCGCCATACACAGCTCCTTGTCCGTGCCATCGCGCAGCTTCAGCCGGACAGAGTTGGGATTCGAGAGCTTGTCAATAAGGATCCCGCCTTTTTCGCCTGAGATCACACTCGGTGTCAGGGAATTGTAGATTTTCGCATATGTGATCTGTACAGGCGCTGTGTCTCCATACGGCAGGAGCATCTCACCCATCAGTTCCATACCATTGTCCGCAAATACGGAACGGCTATAGAACGGTTTGTCAAACGACGGCATGCCGAATAACAGCGCGCAGACATGCACGGCATAGACACCGATATCCATGATAGCCGCATTTCCGAGCGACGGCGTGAACGCGTTCAGGATTTCACCGGCTTTGAACCGATCGTACCGTGAGGAATACTGGCAAAATTCAAGCTGTACCCGGCGAATCGTTCCAAGTGCTGGCAGATTCTCCCGGATCGTGAGAATCGCCGGATCGTGTGCTGGACGCATTGCCTCCAACAGGATTTTACCATACTCACGCGCCGCTTGCCGCATTTCCCGGTATTCCGCGGACGATGTGGCGATTGGTTTCTCGCACAAAACATGCTTGCCGTGCCGGAGTACGTCGATGGTCTGCGCGGCATGACAGGCATTCGGACTGGAAATATACACGGCGTCCAGGGTCGGGTCAGATAAAAATGCATCCATATCCGTGTATACGACCGGGATTGCATGCTTTGCAGCATACGTTTCTCCGGTTTCCATCTTTCGGGAATAGACAGCGCATACCTCGTATAACCCGGATTTTTGCGCTTCCTCCGTGAGCCAGTCGCTGACAAAATTCGTACCAATGATCCCCAGCCGGATCTTATTTTCACTGGTGCAGGTATTCAAAGAGATAAAGCCTCCCATACGTTTTTCTATAGGATACCATATCCGTGCGCGTCTGTCAATCCACTTTCGCACTTTCTTTTGCGCCGCTCTCCCTTTCGCAATCCTTTTTGACTGCCCGGATCTGCTGCCGCAGCGCGTCTATGGCGTCGGACAATCCGCCCGTGTGATCGATGAGACCGCAGTCTACCGCCTCATAGCCGTCGATCACGGAGCCGACATCCGTGGCGATTTGGTCGGTGCAGAGAAGCATTTCCCGGAATTTCTGTTCCGTTACCGCGGAGTGCGCCGTGATAAACCGAATGATCCGATCCTGCATTCGCTCAAAGTAATAATACGTCTGCGGTACGCCGAGCACAGTGCCACTGATCCGCACGGGGTGGATCGTCATGGTAGCGGACGGCACGATAAAGGACGTTTTCGCGGAGACGGCAAGCGGTACGCCGATGGAATGACCGCCGCCCAATACCAGCGATACCGTAGGCTTTTTCATGCTCGCGATCATCTCTGCCAGTGCCAGTCCCGCCTCCACGTCTCCGCCCATCGTGTTCAATACGAGAAGAAGTCCGTCGATCTCGTCGCTTTCCTCAATGGATACAAGCAGCGGGATCAGATGCTCGTATTTGGTCGCTTTCTGTCCGTCTCCAAGCAGATAATGCCCCTCGATCTGTCCGATGATCGTCAGACAGTGGATCGTTTCTCCGGCAGACTGCGAAATCACGCCGCCGGTTTTCATAAGATACGATAAATTGTCCTCGTCGCGCGTGTCGTTTTCCCGCTTGTTTTCTGCTTCGTTTTCCATATCGCATACGCTCCGTTTTTCATTTGCATTACCCATAGTATGGCGGAAAATGGGGGAGAATATGCGTAAAAAAACAGGAGAACCGTCCCGAAGAACGATTCTCCCATTGGGTGTGCCGTCTATCAGTTGCCGGAGAGATCCAGCTCCTTATATTTTTCAATGATGCCAGACAGTTTTGTTTCCAGATTCTTGCCGTTCTTTTCCCAGTACGAAGCGAAAGTACCTTCGGATTTGGAACCGTATACGGCGTTTGTGAAGATGGAGCCTGTCCCGATTGCCTTGTCCGCCATCATGATGAACGGGGACTTGATGTTGTCATAGATCAGATCGATCATTTCCGCGTCAATGGCGGCGTCTGCGTATTTTACCTTCAACGCGGTGTCATACCATGCCGGCGTGACCTTGCGATAGGATTCTGCGCAGAGAGCTTCAATGGAGGCATATACTGCGTCGAGCTTTTCAGCAGGTGCAGATACCGGAACGCCTACACCGCAGCCATTTGCCGGAGCCGCGCCGGAATAGTAGGAGAAGGATTCCTCCAGCTTCGGATAGGGAAGAATGCCGTAATCGAAATTCGCCTGACGCAGGTCGTTTGCTGTGGAGAACATACCCGGATAGAAGAGGGATTTTTCATCCAGGAAGGTTTGACCGGTGGCACCCTCCGCAGACATATTTTCGGTATACAGCAGTCTGTAGAGCGTATCTGCCCACTTGATCGATTCCTCGTTGTAAATATCCAGTACCGGGAATCCGTCGGCATCGCGGGTGATATAGTCAAGACCAATGGACATGGACAGATAATTCGGAATGCCCCACTGTGAGTAGCGGAAGCCGAGCAAATCGCTGTCGTCATACACGCCGTCGCCGTTCACATCCGTTGCAATATCGCGGCAATACTGCATGAATACATCGTACGTCCATTTTCCCTCCAGGACCGTATCATAAAGAGCCTGCGTATCGCCAAAATGATCGATGAAGAGGGGCTTGTTGAAGTACATGGCAGACGCACCCAGCAGCGTGGTCAGACAAATATCTCCGGCGAGGAAATACCGCTTATTGTTGTCGAGACTGCTCTGCTCCATCAGATCGTTGTACCACCATGGCTGGCTCAGATCGATATACGGCTTGGTGGCAAGATCATAGTAAAAGCCCTGTACCGACTGCTCAAACAGACGGGAGTTCTCCTCTACGACGAAATCATAATCGGACGCGCCGGCAAGCAGAGCCGTTTTGACTGCGTTCGGGAAACCATTCCAGTCGTCCGGTCCGATGATCCAGTTGAATTTCACGCCCAGCCGTTCCTCAACTGCGATATTCCGGTTGACCATGGCGTCGAGTACTACATCGCCGGTCAACTCTCCGCCGCCTGTTGTGTCATACCAGACAGAGCTTTCCCAGCCAAAGCCGAATACGTTGATGGTCGTGCCGTCAAAACGCAGATCGTCCGGCAGGGAATCCTTCGTATTTGCGCGTGTGGTTTCCGTTTCCTGCGGTGTGGTTTCCTGCGGTGTGGTTTCCGTATTGCCAGATTCGGTTTCCGTATTGCCGCCGCTTCCACAGCCGTTCAAAGCAGGCAGGGTGATAAGCATACAGAGCAAGAGACAAACGATTTGTTTTTTAAGGTCAGATCTCATGAGAAAAATGCGCTCCTTTCAAGAATACAGAAGAATAAATGGATCCCATCGTGCCGGCACAAAAAGCGCAGCATACAGATTCTGTGATAGTATACCCGAAATTCCGAAAAAATACAGGCTTGTTCTGTGAAAAAATGGTAAGTTTTTTGTAAATTTCCGGATAGGAAAATCCATGCTGCGGACATGTTTTCTCTCTTGACAGCGGTACGGATTCCGTGCTATAATAACAAAAAAGATACGTGCATGGCAGGAGGCAGTTATGAAACTGACATTTCAAAAAAAACAATTTGACGCGGCATGGATGGGAAGTGCGAATGTAATTCCGTCGATTCAGCCGTTCTATAAGGATAAAGAGGATCCGAAGGTGACGGTCGCGGACGGGTTCCGAAAAGAGGAGGGCGAGTGGGTCTATCGCGGCAACATTCACACGATTCTCCCCTATACCGCGCTCGATCAGTACGACCGGAATATCGAAAAGCGCGATATGGACGTGGCGATTCTGGAAAACGAGTATCTCCGCGCGACGTTTATGCTGGATCTGGGCGGGCGGCTCTGGTCGCTCTATTCCAAAACGGGAAATCGGGAGCTGCTTTATGAGAATCCCGTCTATCAGCCCGCCAATCTGGCGCTGCGCAATGCGTGGTTTTCCGGCGGTGTGGAGTGGAATATCGGCATGATCGGGCACCATCCGTACACATGCAGTCCGATGTTCGCCGCCGAGAGCCAAAACGAAAAAGGTGATCCGGTGCTCGTGATGTATGAATATGAGCGGAAACGCGGTGTGGCGTACAGCGTTAAGGCGACGCTTGCCCGCGATGTGCTGCTCATCCACGTGGACATCCAGAACCGCAAGGACACGCCGACATGGATGTACTGGTGGAGCAACATCGCCGTAGACGAAACCGACGGCAGCCGCGTGCTCGTTCCGGCGAGACAATCGTATTCCTTCAATCGGGGCGAGGATGGCGTGACCGTGGTCGGCGCGGAGGATACCCCGTTCATCGACGGCTGGGATTCGAGCTATCCGGCGACGCATACCCGCGCACGCGATTTCTTCTACCGGATCGATCCCGCACAGCCGAAATGGGAAGCGAATGTGGATCGTGACGGACGCGGCATGGTGCAGTTCTCCACACCGGAGCTGGTCGGCAGAAAGCTCTTTGTATGGGGCGCGGCAAGTCAGGGCGGAAAAAACTGGAACCGCTGGCTGTCCCACGGCGATACACGGTACACGGAGATCCAGGCAGGGCTTCTGCGCAGCCAGATGGAGCAGTGCCAGATGCCGCCGCACAGCGCGTATCACTGGACGGAGGGCTACACCGCCTGCGCCGGGGATCCGGAGATTCTGCACGGCACGGATTACGACGCGGCAAACCGTCTGGTCGAGGATTCGCTCCGGGACAAATATCCGCTGCTCACAGACGGATACTTCAATCTGGTCGGAGAGACAAAGCTCCGGCATTTTGGCTCCGGTTGGGGCGCACTGGAGGAAGAGCTGCGCGGCGAACGGCTGAGCGACGATCCGACCGTGGTATTCCCGGCGACCTCTGTGCGGGACGAGAGCGACATTGCCATGCTCCTTGCCACTGGTCATCTTCCGGCGCGCGATCCGGCGGATACCGACATTTCCTATGTTTCCGGCGAAGGATATATCCGTCTCCTGGAGGAAAGCGGCGACCGCGACTGGTACACGATGCTGCTGCTCGGCTGCGCGTATTACGAAGCGGAACGATATGACGAGGCGAAAGCGGCGTTCAAAGCTTCCGTGGACGCAAAGGAGAACTTCATCGCCTGCCGCTGCCTCGCGTGGATGTGCATCGCGGACGAGAAAAAAGAAGAGGGCAGAGAATGGATGCGCCGTTCGGAAAAGCTCGGCAGAGGCTATGCGCGCAGCCTCATCGACGTGGTCAAGTTCTTCAAACGGTACGGTACGGACGAGGAAGTCTGTGAGATCATCGAAAACGCCACGGACGAAGCCCGTGCGCAGGGACGGATCCGCATGTACTACGCCGACAGCCTGACCCATCTCGGCAGACTGGACGAAGCGCGCGAGATCGTGACGGAAAACCTGATCGTTCCGGATATGCAGGAGGGCGAGAACACGACGTTCCAGCTCTGGTGCGACTTATACGCCCGGATCATCGCGAGAGACGAGAACCGTCCGCTTGACGAGATCAAGACGAAGGAAGTCCTTGAGAAGTACCCGATCCCCGCCGGAATTGACTTCCGTATGGGCGAGTATGAGGTGCATTGAGAGGCGGTAAGCAAGAACGGCAATTTTTGCCCATCGGAAAAATACATTTCACATAAAAAACTGCGCGGCAGACCTCGTTTTGAAGTCCGCCGCGTTTTTTTACTTTTTCAGATTTGCTTTGAACGCGTCATACGCCGCAAGATCGCCTTGGAATGTGAACAGCTGATTGTCCATGAGGAAGTAGCGGTCGTGCATACCGGTCATGACGCGGTATTCCCGGCTTGCGATGTAGTTCTCCGCGGTCAGCAGCAGCTCGTCGTAGATCCAGTGGTTGCCGATGTACACAGGCATATACTCGCCCTCCTCAGCCACCGTATCGTAGGAGCGCAGCTCGCAGACGGAATGCTCTGTGCCGCCCCAGTCACAGACAAACTGCACCACACCGACGCCCGGCGCGAAGACCCATTCCTTGTGACCGCACTGCGTATGCTTGTAGAAATAGTACCCATAATCGCCTTTCGTGCCGTCCGCGCTGTCGAGATCGACGATCAGTCTCCGGCAATCGCGGAATGTCCCTGCTGCCACGGTGATCTCAGGCACTGCCTCCACGCGCACTCTGCGGACAAACGGCTCGCTCAGATAGTCGGAATACGGCTCTTCAATGGCATATCCGGGGACCCAGCGGTCGTCCCACAGCGTGCCGAAGAGCATCGAGAGGAAGCGGAACGGTTTTACGCCGAAGATCCGGTTCTCCTCACCGCGTGTGCCCCATGCGCCCGTATCGATGGAGGACAGCTCCGATTCGCTATAGATAAGCTTGCTGTTGGCTTTTGCGCTGTAGAGGAGCTTGCCGCCGGTCTTTGTGATATAGCTGCCGTTGATGGAGCCGGGGCAGAACCGCCAGTTTTTCTTCTTGTACGGGATGATCTCGCGCAGATGCTCTCTTATTCCCATGGCGTACGCGACCGTCTCGCTCGCGCGGTTGTGCCGGATCACCTTTTCGACCGCTGCCAGCGCCTCGTCGTATTCTCCGCGTGCCAGACGATCCTGGATGCTGCACAGAAGGAGCATGTCGTTCTCGGTCACATCGTACCAGTTCTCCGGCAACGCGGCGACTTCCAGACAGGACAGCCCTACCCATTCTGCGTCCTTTTCCAGAATCTCGTATGCCGCATATTGGCAGAGCACATCCGGCTTATCCGGGAGCATATACCGCCAGCGTGTCCCGACCGAGGTGGGCAGATAGTCGTCCGTTTTCTCCGCGATGTGGTACGCTTCCAATACCTGCGTATGCCCGCAGGCATCGACCCGCACGATTCCGACGCCGCGCGCGTACCAGACGTCCGCTGTTATCTCGTCACTCTCGTGCTTGTGAATGTGCAGACAGTGCGTGAAGTGACCGGCAGGGACGTCGAGTTCCTCATCGTCAGAGACGATCGTGCGTGTGCCGGCGTCCTCCGCATTTTCCGTCGTTGGAAACGGATCGCGCATGGTTTCCGTCCCGCCGACTGCCAGATGCGGATCCCGCGGCAGAAAATAGCGGTCTCCGGTACAGCCTGCGTAATAGAATACCGACATCAGATAGTTATAAACAGGGCTGTACCACACCGGCGAGCAGCCCGGCTGATTCTGATAATACAGTCCATCGTCCGTGATCCGCCAGCGTTCTCCCGTTGTTGTAACGGAAATGCGCCCCTGGTACTGACTGTCCCGCATGAGTGGCAGCGCGTCCAGCATGGATTTCACGCAGCCGTGCATGGCGTCTATGCAATGCTCCTCCGCCTCCGCTTCTTTGTACAGCCGTGCCGCTTCCCGCAGATATTTTTCTGTATTGTCATAAGTCGGACCGTCTGCGTCCGCGGTGTATTTCGCGAGCCAGAAATTGTGATAGGCAAGCGCACGCTTCTTTGCGGCGGATTCCGGGAATGCTACAATGGCGGGAAGAATCGTCTCCAGTGTGTATTTCGCTTTTTCCGCTTCTCCGCCGATGTTCCAGCAGAGGTCGAGATACACGTCGCTGAGCGTGGCGACGTCTCCGGTCTGCCTGCTCACGGCGAGGGAATCCTCCGCGTACTTTGTGCTGTCTGCCGCGTACGCGATCGCCGCGCTTTCTTTCGCGAATTTCTGCGCCGTGTCCCGGTCGGAAATGTCCGCGATCAGCTCCTTGATGTGCGTGTAGGCGGTGTCGAAACCGGTCATGCTGCCGAACCGTTTGTTGTATTCCGCCAGCTCCCGTACCTTTTCCGAGACTCTTTCCGCAAATCCGTCCGGAATCGGTTTCGTTTTGTTTTCTTCCATAGCCTTCTCCTTTTTCAGAATGTCCCGTATGTCGTGGATTCGTCGTTTGACCGTACCGAGAGGGATGTGCATGCGCACGGCGATTTCCTCCATGGACAGGTGACGCCAGAAATAGAGGATCGCGGTGTCGCGCAGGGCAGGGGACAACGTGGTCAGCCGTCTCCGCCACAGCTCCAGCGATTCACGCGCCACATAACCATTTTCCGGCGAGCGTCTGTCGATCGGTATGCCGATCTCGTCCATGGGAATGGTGGTGATCGAGCGCATCTGGCTGTTCAGGTACTTGTTGCGCAGGATCTTCGCGAGCCACGCGTCCACTTTGTCCGGCTCCCGCAGCAGATTGAGTTTCCGGTACCCGTCGAGAAACGTCTCCTGCACCAGATCCTCCGCCGTCGCCTGGTTGCCGCATAGCCGCATGGCAATCGCGAACAATTTTGGTGTGACAGCCAAAACGATCGGTGTGAACGCTTCGCTGTCGCCGGCGAGCACCGCCTGGAGCCAATCCGGATTCTGTTCCTGATTTTTCATGTACATTCCTCCTTTCCTCTGGGATTGCAATCATGATTACACTATTATTGACACAGCGCGCCGGAAAAAGGTTCGGTAAACGCGGAAAATTCCGGAAGAAAAAGGGGCAGAATGACTCCACCCCTGTGTTTCGTATTGTGTCGGACGGTTATTTCTTCGGCACGAGCACCGTTTTACCGCCCATGTACGGCTGGAGCGCGACCGGGATTTTCACGGTGCCGTCCGCCTGCAGATTGTTCTCAAGGAACGCGATGAGCATACGCGGCGGCGCGACCACGGTGTTGTTCAGCGTGTGTGCGAGATACTTCTTCTTCCCGGCAGCGACGCGGATCTTCAGTCTGCGTGCCTGTGCGTCGCCGAGATTGGAGCAGCTGCCCACCTCGAAATACTTCTTCTGCCGCGGAGACCATGCTTCCACATCGCAGGACTTGACCTTCAGATCGGCAAGGTCGCCGGAGCAGCATTCGAGCGTGCGCACCGGGATGTCGAGGGAACGGAACAGATCGACGGTGTTCTGCCACAGCCGGTCGTACCACATCTTGCTTTCCTCCGGCTTGCAGACGACGATCATCTCCTGCTTCTCGAACTGGTGGATCCGGTACACGCCGCGTTCCTCGATGCCGTGCGCGCCCTTTTCCTTGCGGAAGCACGGGGAATAGCTCGTCAGCGTGTACGGGAGATTTTCCTCAGGAATAATCTGGTCGATGAACTTGCCGATCATGGAGTGCTCGCTCGTGCCGATCAGATAGAGGTCCTCGCCCTCGATCTTGTACATCATCGCTTCCATTTCGGCAAAGCTCATGACGCCGGTGACCACATCGGAGCGGATCATGAACGGCGGGACGCAGTAGGTGAAGCCACGGTCGATCATGAAATCGCGCGCGTAGCTGATGACGGCGGAATGGAGTCTGGCGATGTCGCCCATGAGGTAGTAGAAACCATTTCCGGCGACACGGCGTGCGCTGTCAAGATCGATGCCGTCAAAGCGCTCCATGATGTCGGTGTGGTAGGGAATCTCGAAATCGGGTACGACAGGCTCGCCGAACCGTTCGATTTCCACGTTCTCGCTGTCGTCCTTGCCGATCGGCACAGACGGATCGATGATGTTCGGGATGACCATCATGATCTTCTTGATCTTCTCTGCCAGCTCGACTTCCTTTTCCTCATCGGCGGCGAGCTTTTCGGACTGACGGTTGACCTCTTCCTTGAGCGCCTCCGCTTCGTCCTTCTTGCCCTGACCCATGAGCGCGCCAATCTGCTTCGACAGCTTGTTCCGGTTGCCGCGCAGTTCGTCTGCCTCCGCCATGATCCGGCGGTTTTCCTCGTCGAGGGCGATCACCTCATCGACCAGCGGCAGCTTTGCGTCCTGAAATTTGTTTTTGATGTTCTGCTTGACCACATCCGGGTTTTCGCGCAGAAATTTGAGATCCAACATAGCCTACTCCTTATAATAATGTAAGAAATTCTTCTCCGGGAATGAAAAAAAGCATACCCGTCCACCATAGTATGGGACGAATACGCTCCGTGTTGCCACCCAAATTGCTCCGATAGAAATCGGAACCACTCAACGGTGCGATAAAGGGCACGAACCTCCGGCTCCTCACCGGCAGCTTGGAAAGTGGATACGCTTTTGCGGCGGAAAAATCCGCGGGAATGCCTCGCACCGACCGGCACCTCTCTGATCCAAACGCGAAAAACGATGGCTTTCCTCAAACGCTGTCTATAGTATACCCGATTTTCGCGGGAATTGCAATAGGTTTGGCGAAAAAATCCTGAAAAAAGAAGGAGGGGCAAAATCCAAGCAAAACGGCGGGAATTCCGTGTCGGTACGCGAAAAAACGGGGAAAATGGATATACATGGAGTGGGAAAACATCCTCTACAGACAATGTACATGGGTTAATGAGCGATTTGTGAAAAAGCACCAAACCACATACCGAAAATAAGATGTTGCACATGCAATGTCCGGGATAAACGGGAAAAATACAAAAAAATCCAAAGAAAATTCCGATTTCCTATTGCAATTTCAGAACAAATGGTGTAAACTATAAAGCGTAAGGTCTCGCAAGTAGTTTCACGAAGCAATGAGTTTAGTGAACACGAAGTGAAAACATAAGGAGGACAAAAAATGACAAAGTGCAGAAAAGCGTTGTCGCTGCTGCTCACCATCCTGATGGTGTTCTCTCTGTTCCCGATGATGGTGTCGGCTGAGGGGACAACGGATCCGCCCACACAGCCCACATGGCCCGCCGAAGGCTCGATTCACCTGGACAAGGAAGCGAAGGCTGTGTATGGCCAGTCAAACGTCTGGGAGATCACGCTCGGCATTCAAGGCAAGAATTACAAGACCACCTCGGACGTGGTACTTGTGATCGACTGCTCCGGCAGTATGGAAGGCACTAAGCTGACCAACACCCGAGCAGCTGCAAAAGCGTTCGGACAGGAACTTCTCACAAAAGACAGCTCAACAAGGATTGCCATTGTTACATATGTTGATACAGCAACTGCTTATAATAATGGTCATTTCTATACGGCAGATGAGCTGAGTGCTTTTGAGATGGCTGTTGATAATGCTACCAATGCATATGGCGGCACGAACCAGCAGGCTGGTATCCATGTGGCACAGGAATTGCTTGCATCCGCTACATCTACCGGCAAATTGAAGAATATCGTGATCCTCTCGGACGGCGAACCAACGTATAGCCATCCGTTTAAGGCAACCGCTACCTATTCTGACTGCGCGGCATGGACTGTATTGGGATGTCCGCGTGGCGGTAGCATAACAAATATTGGAGCTATTACACCAAATTATGGCGAAATAATAGGAAGCGGAAGCGGTTTCGCATTGTATTACAATGCAGAAGTCATCGCTACCTGTCCAAAACATGGCAATATCACGACTCGTGATTGCGTGTATGCCCTCGACGGAACATTCACAACCAGTAGTGGCACCAACAACGGCGTAGCCACCATTTGGGAAGCCAATCAGGCTAAAGCTACCGGAACTACCATCTTTTCGGTGGCACTTCAAGCTGGCACAGATGGTGAAAACACGCTGAAGGCATGTGCGACAGATGCGAATAGTGGGTACTATGCCATTGGTGAAAACGACAATGTTGCAGAGAAGCTGACCTCCGCATTTACGGCAATCGCAGGCAGCATCGCCATTGCAGCGTCGCAAGGTTCCATTACTGACCCGATGGGCGATATGGTGCAGCTTGCATCCTCCGGAACTGCTCCGGTGATTACAACGGATGAAGCAGTATATAACGCTGGAACTGCTGATATTTACATCAGTCAGGGAAGTGCTACATTTGAAAATGGAACGATCCATTGGAATGTCGGAGATGTCCGTGAAGGCGTCAACCCGACAATGAAGTATAAGATCACTATTAAACCTGACGATAAAATTAACACAGGCGATGTTCTTGAGGCGAATGGCAGAACTACATTCAACTACAAGAACTATAAAGATGAGAACACCGTTAAGGAATTTCCGATTCCAAAGATCACTGTAGGGGGCGGTAACATTCTTGTTCACTACTACATGGTGAATGGCAATGGTCAACCGATCAATGAAAGCGGTGTGGTTGTTGATAATCCTTCACTTGCCAAGCAGGTCAAGAAAGAGGAGTATCTGTCTGTGAACGGCAGTACAGGTCTGAGCTATAATACGCCGTATACTGTCAAAAAAGAAGAAATCGCTCACTACACTTATTATGGCAGCTATATCCAAAATGATGGCGAACTTACCAAAGGCAACTCCGCCAATGTAACCCTCACCACGGCAAACTCAAACCAGCATGTCTGGTTCGCATACACCCAGGGCTTCCAAGTCGTACATGTGAAGGACGGCACAGCGGGTACTCCGATCCCTTACTCCATTGGCGATACTGTCGAGGACATCTACAAAGACGGTTTATTCAACCTCACCGCGTGTGTCACGGGCGACTACCTCTACGGCGGTACATTTGAAGGTGGTGAGGGTAGTACATATACCACCGTACACCATGAGTTCACCGGCGAAAACGCTAAGAACCCAACATCCTTCCACCCGACCGCAGGCGCAACCTACTACATTTGGGAGGTACACAACGAGTATCTCAGACCAAAGAGCCTGAGCGTATGGCTTCACAGAGATGCGAACAACGTAGATGTAATCGCTTTCTTCCTCGTAGCACCCATTGACCGCGCATATTACAACAAGGTTGGCTTCACTGTGGACGGCATGGACATCGATGCGTCTAAAATCACCACAGAGTATTATGCAGGCGCGGAAAGCGTGGTTGTACAAGACATCGGTCCGGTCGTATACGAAACGATCAAGCTGCGGTATAAAAACGGCTATGGAGAATATCAGCTGAAGGACTTTATGTCTCTTGATTATATCGAGAGCCACCAGAGCCCGACAGGGTATCTTGGCTGTGTGAGCGTGGATAAGGCTGAATACTGGAGCCAAGCCGGGAATAAATTTACCGCCATTCCGTATTGGGTAACGCTTGATGGTGTAAAGGTCACAGGCGTTGCAAGCAGAACCTGCACCTACAATGGACAAGGCCCTGACAATGCCCCTAACAACAACCACAAGATGATCGTGATGTCCCGTGACAACCTCGTTACTGGCGGTGCGCAGATGGAATATGCTGCGGCAAGTGGTGAGGATACAACCAGAGCCATGATGGTACGCAGCACATACCTTGCCGCTCCGATAGCCGAGCCGGAAACCCCGCCGACCGAGCCGGAAACCCCGCCGGTTGAGCCAGAGACCCCGCCAGTCGAGCCCGAGACCCCGCCGACCGAGCCGGAAACCCCACCGGTCGAGCCGGAGAATCCGCCAGTCGAGCCGGAGACCCCGCCAGTCGAGCCGGAGAATCCGCCGACCGAGCCCGAGAATCCGCCAGTCGAGCCTGCGACAGTCACCGTAACGGTGCATGACGGCAATGATGTATACACGCTTGCTGTGATGCCGGATGGCGATCTCACCGGAACGCTCGCCTACAGAGGCAGGGCAGGAGCTCTGTTTGCCGGCTGGTACACGGACGAAAGCTATGGAACGCCTGCTGAGCTCACCCATGTGACCGCAGACCTCCACATATACGCAAAATACGTCAGCGATTCCTATCTGCGCGTTCGTACGCAGTGGAATCCCCGCTCCTTCTGGGACCCGACCGCATCCACAACGCTCATTTCCACCGTGGACAGCGAAATGTATCGCGAGACCGGCATGATCATCGGCGGAGAGCCCATTCCTCTGCGTCCGATTATGGGCAGTGCCTACGCATACGGCGATATGTTCCGCGTCTACGGTACGGGAGAGCTGCAGCTGCGTTATGATCTAGATATGTCCGCTTACCGCCGCGGCGACAAGGTCGAGGTCACGCCGTACTGGATTACTCTGGACGGCACCACGGTATACGGCACGTCCCGCACGCTGACAGCCACAATATTCGGCTTCCGGGACTAAGGGAAAGGAGACGAAAATGGGAGAAAACAATGATCTCGGCAGAATCCTCTCGAACGATATATTTGATCCGATGCTCCTCAATGACGCAATGACCATAGGTGCTAATGAAGGAGATGGTTCTGGGGGCGTGATCCAAAGAGCGCCGCAGCGCAGAACCCTGCTTACGGATGCGGATGGAGACGTTATCGGACTGATGGACGAGGACGGCAGCCTGATCCCGCATTGACGCAGCCAAACAGCGAAAGCGGAGGGGCGGCAAACCCTTCCGCTTCCCGTGAATAGAAAATTATGGAAAGCATCAACATCCTGACGGCGAACATTCCGATGACCCTGCACCTGCAATACCCCGACTATCTCTTTCTCCTCGAGCCATACCGCACAGAGAAGACGCCTGTCACGGAGGCAGCGTTGTCGCCGGGGCATATCGAGAAAGCCCGCCGTCTGTATCACCCGGACGCGCCGCCGGCGTATATCGAAGCGACCGAGATCGCGTCGTTCGCAGGCGCAGCCCTGCTGCCGTTTCATCGCGCCATCTTCCATTCTGTGGCATTTACATGGCAGGATCGCGGCTATCTCCTGACCGCGCCGAGCGGAACGGGGAAAACCACCCAATACGCGCTATGGAAGAAGCTGTGCGGCGATGCGGTGCAGATCATCAACGGCGACAAGCCCGCGCTTGCCTTTGCGGAGTCGGAGATTGTGATTCATCCGACGCCGTGGGCAGGCAAGGAAAACATGGCGCAGAGAAGAACGGCGCCGCTTTGCGGGATCATCATCCTTGAGCAGGCGCAAACGGACGAGCTGTGGCTTCTGCCGAAAAGGGAAGCGATCTCGCGCATCCTCTGCCAGTTTCTGCTCCCCTACGAACAGCCGGAGGAAGCGGCCGCCGTCGCCGGAATGACCGAGCGGCTCCTGCGCGAGATCCCTGTATGGCTCTTTCGCAACCGCGGTCGGATAGACGGCACAAGGCTCTGTCGGGACGCTCTGCTGCAATACGAAAAGGAGCGACAAACATGACATACACACTCACAAAGGGCGTAGTCAAGGTGACCGTGTGTGATGAAGATCTCCTGGTCGCGACCGGTGACGCACGGAAAACGCTGCCATATCTGAAGCACCTCAACGCAGCCGGCGCATACATTTGGAATTATCTGGAAAAGTCCACGCAGCCGGAGGACATCGTGTGCCACATCGTCACGGATTACGCCATCTCCGAAACGGACGCGCGCGATTCTCTGCAAACATTTCTGAGGGCCCTCGTTGACGCCGGATATCTGCAAGCGGAAGCGTAAAATAGCGCCAATCACAACAAAAAGCTGTCTGAAACAGGCAGCTTTTTGTTCGCTTTGGATGTTCACACAAAATTAACACTATGCTTTTCCGGATATCTATTGACAATCCACTAAGAGGACGGTTTATAATATGGGTACATCGAAATAGAGAGGGGTACTGTCATGCGCATCGGAGAAGTGGAGCAGCAAACCGGACTGCCGCGCAAAACCATACGATTTTACGAACAAAAGGGGCTACTCGCCGTGGAGCGTTCAGAAAATTCGTATCGAGAGTACGACGAGGGAATGCTCACACGGCTGAAAACCATTGCCATTCTGCGCCGTGCCGGTATTTCCGTCGTCGATCTCCAGCTGTGGACGGACGGCGTCATTACAACAAAGGAAATGCTGCGAAAGCGTTTGCACGAATTGAAGGATAGCGTAGACACCGCGGCGGATCAGGTAAAGCTGTGTCAGAACCTGCTCGCCGGCTCGGATTTTGCGTCTTTATTCGACGATTTGCAGGAGCCAGACGTGGATGACGCACCGGATGGAACAGAGCAAACAACGGCGGAAAACGAGCCCGCCTTGCTCGGTATCGACATCGGCACCACTACCATCAGCGCGGTGGTCCTGACAATTCCGACGCACCGTCTGCGCGGCGTTTACACCATCGCAAGCGGCGCGGATCTACCGGAAACACTGCCATTCGCGAAAACGCAGGACGCGGCAGGGATCGTAAACCGGATCGATAAGCTGATCGATGCGTTGCTGCATCGCTGCCCGACGATTTGCGCGATTGGTATCACAGGGCAAATGCACGGGATCGTCTATATGGACGAAAACGGTAAACTTCTGTCGCCGCTCTATACGTGGGAAGACAACCGCGCCGGGGAGGAATACGACGGCGTTGTCCCATCCACCTGCGTGAGAATCCGCGAAAAAACAGGCTGGCTTCTGCCGCCGGGATACGGATTGGCTACGCACATCGATCTCCTGCGCCATGGAAAGGTGCCGCCGAACGCCGCGAAACTGGCGACGATCATGGATTATGCCGTCTGCCATCTGACCGGACGAAAAACGCCGCTCTGTCACGTGACAAACGCAGCAAGTCTCGGTTTTTTCACGCCTTCGCATAGGTTTGACACGAAATCCATGCTGGAATGTGGCGTGGAGCCGTCGATTTTACCGGCATATACGGCGGAAAACGCCATCGCTGGAACGATTCGCGGTATTCCTGTATCCTTGGCGATTGGTGACAACCAGGCGAGTTTCATGGGTTCCGTACAGCAGCCGGAGGAGACCGTACTCATCAATTTCGGCACCGGCAGCCAAATCACAATACTGCACGACGAGCACACGGAGTTTCAGCCGACGTCGGAGATCGAGGTGCGCCCGTATCTGTGTGGGCAAAGGCTGATAAGCGCCTCGGCGCTGTGTGGCGGCAGAGCGTACGCGCTTCTAGAATCGTTTTTCCGGGCGTACAGTGTGACGTGTGGATTGCCGGATACCGAACAGTACGAGGTGATGAACCGGCTTGCTGCACAAGCGCTTCGTGAAAACGTACATCTTTCTGTGCAAACGACCTTTTGCGGCATTCGCAGCGATCACACAATCCGCGGCGCAATTACGGGAATCGGCGAGGAAAACCTGACACCCGGCGCACTCATCGCAGGCACACTCTGCGGCATGGCAGAGGAATTGTACGCTATGTTTCAAAAAATGCCGACGGAGCGCATCCGAAAGGTGGTTGTGTCCGGCAACGCGGTACGGAAGAATCCCGCGCTGCGGCAGGTGCTGAACCGTGTGTTCGGCATGGAGATTGCGATTCCGATACATAGGGAAGAAGCGGCATACGGTGCTGCCTTGTTTGCGTATCAGGCGACGGAACCGGGCGCGGACATACAGCGGTTCTATACATATACAATTGAGACGGAGGAATAATATGATCATCCAAAAACTGCAAAAATACGATTTTTCCGCATGCTCCTTTGGAGACCGACCACATTCTCTGCAAAACGGATTTCTCATCCGTTTCCGCCTCTCTTCTCCCGTAACGGAGCGTGCAGAAACGGAAATTTTCTCGATCCCGAATGCTGTACGTGCGACAGTGCGGCTTATGACCATTGCGGAAGCGGGGCAAGGCTGGGGATGGAACGAGAATTATACTTCCTATCCCGATTCAAACGGCGATGTCCCGGTGCTGGAGGCGGAGATTTGTCTGAACGTGCCGTATCACCCGGAGCGCAAAGCGATAAAGCTCGGCATTCCGCTGACCTTATACGACGCGGTGGAAAAGGATATTATCCTCGGCTATGACGGCATGCATCTGCGTATGTTTATGGACGGCGTGGTGATCAACGAGAATTTCCCGATTGGTGAAATCCGGAATACGGAGGAAAATCCCGTTCTCCACACAACCGATAAGCTGGCTGCCATCGCGTTTTCCACGGTCCTGACCGCTGTGCAGACGATCCCTTACGAGAAAACCATCGACTGCGGCATTCGCTATTATTCCCCCGACGGACACAATACCTGGGCGGGCGACGTGGTCAATTTCTGGCACAACGGCACGTATCACCTTATCTATTTCTATGACCGTCATCACCACGGCAATCGTTTCGGCGGCGGTGCGCACTATTTTCGACAGCTTACCACCACGGATTTTGAAAACTGGACAGACCATGGCGCGATTTTCGAGCTGGAGAAGCCGTGGCAGTCGGTCGGCACCGGTACCATGTTCTGCTGGAATGGCAAATATTACTTCGCGTACGGCTTCCACACGAGTCGGAACATTCCGGACGAGCATCTCTTTGGCGGCGAAATCTACCGGCGGTATGCGGAAACCGGATATACAGAGGCGGTGTCCTATGACGAGATCGCAAGCT
Source organism: uncultured Eubacteriales bacterium (assembly GCA_934433485.1). Classification (GTDB taxonomy): domain Bacteria; phylum Bacillota; class Clostridia; order Oscillospirales; family CAG-272; genus UMGS1696. Next base: position 147,506 of record CAKRZR010000004.1, read on the forward strand.
GCGGCAAGTATCCAAACGGCGCGAATCTGGCGGTCAGCGACGACGGCATCCACTTCCACATGATGGATGAAATGTTCCATTGGGCGGAGAATCCGAGCGTCTACACCAAAACCGACGGCGGGCTTTTCATGTGTGTAGGCGACGGCATTTGGGAAGCGGAAACGCCGCAGGGCAAATGGCGGCTGACCAATCCCGGATTCCCGCCGTGCGGTGCGCGATCCGTCATGCGCAATTCTGCGGAGTGCCCGTCCTTCTTCGAGAAAAACGGCTATCGGTACATCCTCATGGGACTGACCGGTTTCTGGCGTACGGAAAAGGACAGCGACGTCTATTTTGACAGCGCGGCATTGGGCTATGACATTTACGACGGGTTGCTCGTCCCGATGGCGGTCAACTGTGGCGGACGGCTGATTCTTGCCGGATGGCTGAACGGCATCGGCTGGGGCTCCGTCATCGTGCATAGGGAACTGATCCAGCACGAGGATGGTTCACTGGGCATGTGCTGGCTGCCGGAGGATCGGATCGTGACAAAATCCCCTGTGCAGGTGACGAATAATCGCGCGGAAACGGACCCGCAAGTCTCATACTATTGGGAGATCGATGTGGATCCCCAAAACGGCGGCGCGCTCGCGGTGACATTCGGCGACAATTGTACCTTGCGCGTGGACGCAGCGCGCGGGGAAGTGCAGATCGCGCCTCCGGACAGCGACAGAATCTCACCGATCCACGAGCGCATCCATGAAATCCCGGCGGATGTAACCAATCCGTGGGCGCTTCGCAATACCCATATCGAAACGCGTGATTTCACGATTGCCAATGTGCGCGGACTTGACAAGCCGTATACGGTGCGGATCATTGAACATTACGACCGCAAGATGAACGCCACACTCATCGACGCGGAGATCGCCGGAGAACGCACGATCATCTCCCACCGGGTCGGCGCGCGGATCACCCATGTGACAGCGGAGTCCGTAGATGGCGCGAAAATCACCCGGATGGAGGGCTATACCATCTGAAGCCCTTGCAAATCCGCCTCCGCTGTGGTATACTTGTGGAAAGAATAGGACATTTCACAGACTACCATGACGGAGGTTTTTTATGGGCTTTGGTGTTTTGATTTTCGGGCAGAACGGCGCCGGAAAATCGACGCTGGCACACGCGCTTGCCAAGAAAACCGGCTATTGGGAGATGGATGTTGAAGACTACTATTTCCCATCACAGCGCGCATCCCGTGCCGCAGCTCTCGACGGACGGATCGGCGAACTTACAGAGAGTAAGTACACGCCGTTTTCCGCCCCATGCGCAAAGGAAGAGGTGACAGCGGCGATTTGCGCGGACATTCTTGCGCATCCGCGTTTCATACTCTCCGGCGTAACGGTTCATCATTTTTCAGCAGATATCCTCGCATCGATCGCGCTTGCCGTGCGGCTGGAGGTGCCGCTGGAACGCAGACTTGTCCGTATCCATGAACGGGAAAAGTACCGTTTCGGCGAGCGGATCGAGGAAGGCGGCGACATGTACGCACAGCAGAATGCGTTCCGTAATATGGTGAAGCAACGTGCGGATACCACCATCGACGAGTGTGAGGCAGCGCTGTGCTGCACCGTTCTCCATCTCTCCGGCGAGACCCCGGTGGCGGAAAACGTGTCGGTAATTTGTGATTGGCTCGCAAAAAACGGATAAAAGCAGCTGCACAGAGGGAAGGAAAACCGTGCATATGGATACAGAAGCGCTTGCCTATGAAATCCTGTCCGTGGTGGAGGAGATCCCGGCGGGGCATGTCGCGACCTATGGGCAGATCGCCCGGCTGATCGGCAGAGAGAAAAACGCCCGTCTGGTCGGCACAATACTGAGCCGTGCGGTCTTTTATGGCGACTATCCCTGTCACCGCGTCGTCAACCACGCAGGCAGATGCGCACCCGGCTGGCGGATGCAGCGCACACTCCTGGAAGCGGAGGGCGTGACATTCCGGAAAAACGGCACGGTTGACATGAAAAAGCATCGGTGGCAGGAAGGCATCAATTTTTCGAACGAACAATAGGAAAGCACTGTTGCTCCGCAATGAAAATACCCGCGCACCGGAAGCGGTTCCGATAATGCGCGGGTATTCGCGTTTGTGGAGATCAGAGCCGGATCGCCGTTTCCAGTGCCAGCGTCATCATATCTGTGAACGAGTTCTGCCGTTCTTCCGCTGTGGTCGCTTCTCCGGTGCGCATGTGATCCGAGATTGTACAGATTGCAAGCGCGTTTTTTCCGGCACGGGCTGCGGTCAGATACAGCGCGGCGGCTTCCATTTCCGTAGCCAGCACGCCCATTTTCGACCACGCTACGGTGGGGCGACCGCCCTCCGGACCGCTTTCACGTTCATCATAAAACGTATCGGATGACAGCAGATTTCCGACATGGTACGAGAGTCCCATCGATTCCGCCAGATCCGCCGCGGTACGCAGAAGTCGATACGACGCGGTGGGAGCGAATGTGCCGGGCAGACCGTACTGCTTCGCGAAATCGGACGTCGTTGCACAGCCGATGCCAAGCACAAGATCGCGCACATGTACATTGGTCTGCAACGCACCTGCGGAACCGATGCGCAGAATGTTCTCCACACCGAAAATATTGTATAGCTCGTATGCGTAAATGCCCATGGACGGCATACCCATTCCGCTTGCCATTACGGTAACGCGTTTTCCTTTATAGGTGCCTGTGTAGCCCTGCACGCCGCGGACATTGTTGATAAGCACCGCGTCGGAGAGAAAATGCGTTGCAATGAACTGCGAACGGAGCGGATCGCCCGGCATGAGTACCGTTTTCGCGAAATCCGCCGGAGATGCGTCGATGTGTGGTGTTGGATAAGCTGCCATAGGAACCTCCAAAACGATAGATAGGATATTTTTTTCTTATTTCCAGTCTGTGGGAGACAGCGCGAAATCGGGATCGGCAGTGAAATCGCGCCATTCGTTCCATCGGATGCCGAGTGCTTCCACCGTATGGAAGAATACCTCGCCTTCCACAGGATCCGGGCAAAGCATCAGCTTTACGTACGTCCACTGGAGCCTGGATTTCGTGATCCGTTCGAGATAGCGATCGTTTTCGGCAGCCGCCTCCGCCGCGTTCCACCAACCCTCAATGGCGTCAAAATGCGCGCGGTAGACCTCCTCCGGAATGATGCCAAACGGCGGCGTCCAGATGTTGAAATGGCGGCCGCGTGTCGCATCACAGACAAAGTCGAGGAATTTCTTTACATACACGCCGCCCGCGCCGTAGTAGCCGGTACAGAAATCGTCGATGGCAACCTGATATTCCGCTTCGGTCATATATGGATTCCACATACACTGTGCCAGCAGATACGCCCGCAGCTCCGCAAATTCGCCGGAATCGGACTGGTAATTGCCCTCCGGATACATGCCGACCACATGGTGCTGCGCGAAAAACTCCATATTGGAGCGCAGTACGCGGAAGTTCGGGAACGGCGGAATGTAATAGGAGAAATCGGTCACATAATCCCAGATGTACAGACGGCTGCAAATTTTGCTCCATTCCGTGATGTCGCGAATAAACGCGCCGTTGACCTCGCAGGACGCGTCGCCGAGGTCGTGTGAAAAGCAGCATTCGATGGAGCAGAGCCGTACGATCACATTGTCGCGCGGACGGGTGATCGACGGAGCTTTGCGTGTGTACTGGTAGGCAAGCGTTTCAATCGCCACCTGCGGATAATCGTCGCGGATATCGTCCGCCACCGCGTTGACAAAGCGTAAAAGCGTGCCTGCGGGACTGCCTTCCTCCTCGTCTGTCGCGAGACATTTCGGACACTTGCACGGATGCATATTGTCGTTTTGCGAGACGGAGAGAATCTTACAATCTGGGTGCTCCGCAAGGATTTTGCGCACGTTCTTTTTGACGGTCGCGAGAATTTCCGGATCGCTGAGACACGGCTGGTTGGTCTGGTCTCCAAATTCGGAGAGATTTGCCAGCGTATGGACAAAGCCGACCCACTTTTTGTCGCGGTAGTTCACATGGTTCGCGCGCATCCAATCGGGATCCTGCGCACAGATCCAGTCGAGCTGCCGGTATTCAAACGGCGGCACAAAGCGATCGCCAAATCCCTCAGGCAAATCCACGTCGCCATCCTTCAGAATCGCCGCGTCCGGGTGCAGATACCGCCAGCCGATCCATTTTGTCAGGAAAAGGTATACGGCGTCCGTCAGCTTAACGTCACTCCAAAGGTACAGGTTTCCGTTCCGTACCGCGAGGTTTACGCCGTCCGCGGTCGCGTCATCCGGAGCTTTCAGATAGATCAGCTGCTCCGTGCGTGCCGATTGGACGCAGACTGGGAGGTCTGTTCCAAGTGTACGCTTGAGTTCCTTTGCAAGGATTGTCCCCGCCTCCAAGCTCGCGTGGCTTCCGGAATGGACGACGATCTGAAATTCCGCGAGAGAAACGTCGGCAATCGTGATGTGCTTCGACATGGTGTGCTCCTTTCGTGTGTGGAAAAATGGTTGCGTCAGGGAAAGTATACCATGTACTACATAGAATGTCAACAGAAATGCCGAGACTTTTTGTGAATTTTCCTATGGAAAAATTCCTGGAAATCTCTTGACAAACAGCGTGTCGTGTGGTATACTATAGAGGCTGTCGAGGAAATGACAGACATGCCCCATTAGCTCAGCTGGTAGAGCACTTGACTTTTAATCAAGGTGTCCGGAGTTCGATTCTCCGATGGAGCATGACCATGGAACTCCATGGTTCGCAAAAAGCGTCTGGGTAACAGGCGTTTTTCTTTTTTTTGTCCGATTTTGCTGCATGGCAGCAGCATTTACTTTATTGCACAGAAAATCAGGACAGACATCCCACTGTGCCGAGGTAAAGAAGTCGCGAACAGTTTTCCGATAGTTTGTAAAACTTCATTTGACGCACCGGAATTGCACAAACGATATCCTTTTATCCCAGATAGAAAGTTTTTGAAGGGGTTTGGGGAAACTTTTTTCAAAAAGTTTCCCCAAGTCCGTTTCCCCCAAAAGTAAATGCTGTTGCCCCGGATTTTGCCGAAGATGCTCTTGCCAAAAGGAGAAAAATATGCTATACTGTACGTAACTACCAAATCAAAGAAGTGAGGGTATAATAATGGTACAAAAATCAGCGTATCCGCAGCCAGATTTTGCCAGAGAGCAATGGCTGAACCTGAACGGCACATGGGATTTTTCCTTCGATCGCCCGACGTTTGAACAGAAAATTGAAGTGCCCTATCCGTGGGGTGCTCCCTTATCCGGCATTGACGAATCCCGCAACGCCACCGCCTTCTACCGGCGCACCGTACGTTTTGACGGCGGAGGCGAGCGCGTGTTCCTCATATTCGGGGCGGTCGATTATACCTGCGCCGTCACCGTGAACGGAAAGATCCTTGGCACGCACACAGGCGGCTACAGCCGGTTCGAATGGGATGTCACCGAATATTGGGATAACGACGGCGAGAATGAAATTCTTGTGGAAGCGACCGATATGGCGGAGAAGAACCAAACCTACGGCAAGCAGGGCTATGGCGACGCGCGCGGCATCTGGCAGACCGTGTGGCTGGAAACCCGTCCAGTGGCACATATCAAGTCCTTCTTCGTAAAGACAAAGCTCGACGGTACCGTTACCTATGAGATCGAGACCGCTGGCGCGTCCGATACCGCTGTCGTGACCGCGCATTTCCCGGATGCGCTCCTGACCGAGATTCCGCAGACGACGGTGAAAGACGGCAAAGCGACGATCACCTTCCGCGTTGAGGAGCACGCGCTGGCACTGTGGTCGCCGGAGGATCCGTTCTTGTACGAGGGCTCCATCACGCTGACCGCCGAGGAATCCGAGGATACCGTGTATACCTATTTTGGCATTCGCGAGATCGGAAGAGGCAAATTCGGCGTGCACAATCAGAATTACATCACTTTAAACGGCAAACCGTACTACCTCTGCGGCGTGCTCGACCAGTCGTTCAATCCCAAGGGCTATTTCACGCTGCCGTCCGACGACGATTGCAGGGAAGAGATCCTGCGTCTGAAGCGGCTCGGACTCAATATGGCTCGTATCCACATCAAAGCGGAGGAACCGCTGAAGCTGTACTGGGCGGACAGACTCGGACTGCTCATCATGGAGGATATCCCATGCTTCTGGGGCGATCCGCTGCCGGAGACGAGAGCACAATATGAAATTGAAATGCACGACGAGATCCTGCGCGACCGGAACCATCCGTCCCTCATCTACTGGGTCATTTTCAACGAAACCTGGGGGCTTTTCTCCCATATTCCGAATGAAAAGGGCGAGATCGCGCGTGTTTATACCGATGAAACCGCAAAATGGGTGGAATCCTGTGTGCAGGCGGCAAGGGAACTCGATCCTACGCGGCTGATCGAGGACAACTCCCCATGCAACAGCGACCATACGGTGACAGACGTCAATACGTGGCACTTCTACGCGAATGGCTACGAAAAAGTCAAATCGGTCGTGGAAAGCTTCGTAAACGGCGCCTATCCCGGCTCGACGCACAATTACAAATCCGGCTATACAATGGCGGATGTACCGTGTATGAACAGCGAATGCGGCAACGTCTGGGGTATCCAGAACAACGCGGGCGACAGTGATATTTCTTGGCAGTACAAATACATGATGAACGAGTTCCGTCTGCACGACAAGCTCTGCGGCTTTGTGTTCACGGAGTTCCACGACGTTGTCAACGAATTTAACGGTTATTACAAGATTGACAACGATGACAAGGATTTCGGCTATACGGATTACGGCATGACCATCCGCGATCTGCACGCCAAGGATTATCTCGGCGCCGACTTTGCGCCTATGACGACCGTCAAGCCGTATGAACTGGTCAACGTGCCGCTCTTCGGCTCCAGCTTCACCGATCTGCGCCACGGCAAGCTCCTACAGGTCGTATGGCAGCTGCTGCTCATGGATCCGATCGAGGGAGACATCGTAGCGGACAGCGGCTCCTACAGCCTCCTCTGGCCGAATTACGGCACGTTCCCGGCAGGTGAGGTAAATGTTGAGATTCCGGAGCACGACGGCGTGGCAATGCTGTCGTTCGCGCTCATGGACGGCGGAGAACCGGTGATGCAGAACGCGATTCTCTTTGACGTGGATTCTCCGCGCACCGATGCACTCTCCATCGCACCGACCCGGTTTGGCGCGGACGGCTGGAAGCACAGCTTCACGGCACAGGAGGGCAATAAGCTGAACGGTCTGGGCAGCGGCGTATTCACGACTACGATCCGTACGGAGGACATTCCCGGTCTGGAGGATGCGGAGGAAATGCATATTTACGCGGAGCTGTCCACACGCGATCCGATGACGCATGACTGGCCCGGCGGCAAGGTGGAAGGGAAAGTAGATCTCAACTACATGCTCGGGTATCGCTGTGATCCGGGCGCCAACCGCAACAGCTTCCCACAGACGGACAGCCGGAAGAACCCCGGCGTGGTCGAAATCTGCATCGACGGGGAACCGGTAGAGCGGATTTCTCTCGCCGATTGTCCTGCCGATTCGCGCGGCGCACTGTCCCATCATTACCAGATCGCGGACGATCTCCTCGATGAAGCCGGCTCCTATGGGTATCTCTGCGATTGCCGCATCCCGACCGCGCTGCTCTATAAGCTTCAGAAGAAGGATGTATTCACACTGACCTTCCGCACCGATTCCGACGCAGGACTGTCCCTATTTGGCAGAAAGAGCGGCAGATACGGCATTGATGTGGTGATCCGTGCGACCGCACTGTAAACGGCTATGGCAGAACGTTTGCAGAACCGCTCCCTGGCTGCCGCATTGTTCGATGGCTGGGAGGAAACGATGATCTATAGCTGTCTGGAGGGCGTGCTTGGCGAAGTGTACGCGGAATGCGCGAACGGGATCCCGGTTTCGGCGGTCTGCGTTGTCGCGGACTTCGCCTTTTTCGCCGGAAAACCGTCGCCGAACCTCCTCACGTGCGATTTCGGCAAGCCGTTTCTCATCCTCACGCCGCGCGACACGATGTGGCAGAGCTGTATGGAGCGCACCTTGGCGCCGAACGAGGATACCGTGCAATTGGACAACGTCGTAGAAGGTCCGTATGGCAAGGTACAAAAGGCATGCCGCTATGCTTTCCGCAAGGATACTGCGTTCGACTGTACCCATCTCGCGCTTTTAAAGGATCGTGTACCAGGCGGTTATACGCTGCATCCGATTCGGGAGCAGGCGTACAGGGAGTGCCTGGAAACGCCGTGGAGCAGGGACCTTGTCGCGAATTACGCATCGTACGAGGACTATCACACGCACGCGCGCGGTTATGTCATACGGGAAACGACAAGCGGCGCCATCGTCGCAGGTGCTTCGGCATATACGTACTACTCCGGCGGGATTGAGATTGAAGTCGATACGCGTGCGGATCACCGACAAAAGGGTTTGGCGACCGTATGCGCAGCGACACTGATCCTCGCCTGTCTCGCATATGGGCAGTATCCAAGCTGGGACGCCGCCAATCCGGTCTCCGTGCATCTTGCACAGAAGCTCGGGTATACGCTGGCGCATTCGTACCCGGTATATTATCTTACAAAATAAAAACAAACGACCTGCCATCCCGGTTTCGGGAGAACAGGTCGTGTTTTTTGTGTGGATCAACCGTTTGCGGGAGCAGGCTCCGCCGCTTTTTCGGTTTCGTCCGACGGCACGCGGTTTTTGGATGGCATTTTTGACATCTGCCGCTGTGCCATGACCAGTCCGTAGTAGATCCCCTTCTTGCGCATCAGCTCCTCGTGGGTGCCCATTTCCGCAAGCTCGCCCTTGTCGAGTACCAAGATTCGCGTTGCGTTGCGCAGGGTGGAGAGGCGGTGCGCGATTGCAAGCGTTGTCCGATCCGCGATGAGCTGCTGTAGCGCGTCCTGAATCTGCTTTTCCGTCTCCGTATCGAGAGAAGCGGTCGCTTCATCGAGGATCAGAATCCGCGGATTGTGGAGCAGTGCCCGCGCGATCGCCACCCGCTGCCGCTCACCGCCGGATAGCGTGTGACCGCGCTCGCCGACTTTCGTATTGTACGCATTCGGCAGCTTCATGATAAACTGGTGCGCACCTGCCAACTTGGCGGCAGTGATCACCTCATCCGGTGTCGCCGACGGCTTGGCATAGGCGATGTTGTCGTAGATGGTGCCGGAGAAGAGGAACGTTTCCTGCAAAACGACGCCGATCTGCGAACGGAGCGAATCCTGCGAAATATCGCGGATGTCGATTCCGTCGATCTTCAGCGATCCCTCGTTAACGTCGTACATCCGCATGACAAGATTGATGAGTGTGGATTTACCAACCCCGGATTTGCCGACAATGCCGATCATTTCACCGGGCTTGATCTCCACGTTGATGTCGCGCAGCACATTGGTCGTATTGTTGTAACCGAAGGACACGTGATCGAACGTGATGTAGCCTTCGATCTTGTGGTCCACGGCGTCCGATTTGTCCTTGATCTCCGGATCCTCGTCAATGACGTCGAAGATCTTGACGACCGAGGTCAAAAACCGCACGAACCGGCGCGGGAAAGTGGACATCCATCGCAGCGGACCGTAGATGATCCCGACATACGCGGAGAACTGGCTCATCTCACCGATGGTCATCGTGCCGCCTAAGATCCGATTGCCGACGTAGTAGAGCAGAAAGAACTCGCCGATCCCCATGAAAAAGCTCATGATCGGACTGAATACGCCGTAGAAGCGTTCGTTGCGGATGGAGGTGTCGCGCTGCTCGGCGATCACCTTGTCAAACCGCTCCGTCTCGCGATGCTCCATACCGAACGCCTTGACGACGCGGATGCCGGAGAAAATATCGTGTAAGATCGTGCTGGAGCGGGATTCCAGTGTCCATTGCCTGTGGTACATCATGCCCATGAAGATCCAGAACAGGCGGTTTGTGTACATGACGATCGGCGCCGGAAGAAGGATCATCAGCGCGAGACGCCAGTCGTAGGCGAAAAGGATCGCTGAAACGGCGATGAGCGTGACCGCCTGCTCAATGATGTCGCCGAGATCGCCCGTTAAGAACTGCGTGAGCTGTCTGGTATCACCGGAAACCCGGTTCATCAGCTCGCCCGCCGTCCGTTTGGAGATGCGGGAGATGGAGAGCATCTGAATCTTGTTGAAGATCATCTCGCGCATTCGTACCACCAGCTTGTTCGAGGCTTTGATGAGCAGCACGCTGCGGATGATGGAGAGCAGATTCGCGAAGATATGTACCGCCAAAATCGATACGAGTACGAGTACAAACTGCGTCACAACGGGCTTTGTATCCGCCTGGATGTAGTCGTCCACCAGCACGCGATTTAAGTACGGCGGCAGAAGATTGAACGAGGCGATCACGAAATAGAACGCAATCGACGCGTAGATGTAGAAACGATAGGGATGCGCGACCTGCCACAGCCGCTTCAGGTAGCTTTTTTTATCTACGCAGTAGTCGCAGATGCCGGATCCCGCACGATACGGACGGCCGCACTTCGGACAAACGCGGTTCAATTCCCGCTCGTATTCGTAATGGATCGGTTTCCCCTCCAGATAGCGGTTCATTTCCTTGATGACCGCCGCGAAGGTGTCTAAATACTGCATGGCTCCACGGCACAGAATACGCTCCGCGCCGTCCTTGGTCTTGTACTCCGTGAACACACAGCCGATGCCCTGGCGGAACGAGAAGCTGTCTATCGTGCTGTGCGGAAGCTCTAAAAGCCGCACGTTGTCCCGATAGAGCAAGAGCCTGTCCCGGCAGAACGCGACGATTCCATCGCAGCGTACCTTTGTGTCATCGGGCAGGAGGTCGTATCCGTAGGCAATGAGGATGTCCTCCTCTGCAAGCGATGTGTCCAGTGTACAGAGCCGTTTGGTCAGAGCTTGTCTATTTTCCATAGCACACTCCTTTTCTGTGTACGGTTGTGATTATAGGAACAGTTCGATTTTTCGGAAACTCTTGCGGTCCAGCTTTTCAAGATCCGGGATCTCGTACCGGTTGCCGTCCACGTCGGTGATGAAGATCCGGTTGCCGCCGTCGACCTTCATCATGCTGTGGAACGTATCGTGCAGGGTGAAATTCATCTCCCCCTCGTCCGTCATGACCTTCCAATAGGAGAAGCCGAATTTGTCCTTCATCGAGAGGATGGAGCGAATAACCGGCGTATAGTATTTCCGGTTCAGCTCCGCGCGCAGCATTTCCGCGTCCTCCGGCTTCAGCTCCTGCATATCCGCGATCAACCCGATTTCGTTGGAGTCCCGGTCGAGCACGGAAATGTACGCGTACGGATTGTCAAACGGGAAAACCCGGTGCAGGAAAATCCGATCGTATTCCTTGGTCTCTGTCACACCGTCCGCGTTCGGCGCGGTCAGCTTGAGGGAGATAAAATCGTTCTTTTTTGTAAATTCGGCGTTGTCCGCGCGGATATACGTGATCGCGACAATATCCGACAAAGCCTTGCCTTTTTGTGTGGTGGTATTCTTTTCTTCCATATTATTGGCGATCCTCCGTGGCGTCAGCCTTCAATACCGATATTCTTCATGGCGTCCATTTGCAGCTTGTACAGCTTATAATAGATGCCTTTCTTGTTGATCAGCTCAAGATGCGTGCCGGCTTCCGGAACCTTGCCGTTTTCAATGACGATCAGCTTGTCCGCGTCACGCAGGGTAGAGAGCCGGTGCGCGATGGTGATGGTCGTACGACCCTTTGACAGCTTTTCAATGGCGGTCTGGATCTTGCGCTCGGTTTCCGTGTCCATTGCTGCGGTCGCTTCATCCAAAATGAGGATTTTCGGATTGCGGAGAATGGAGCGCGCGATAGAGATCCGCTGCCTCTCACCGCCGGATAGATCCTTGTAGCCGAAGCCGATCATGGTCTGATAGCCGTCCGGCAGCTTGACGATGAAATCGTGCGCACCGGCAATTTTCGCGGCGTCGATGATCTCGTCATAGGTTGCATCCGGTCTGGCATAGCGGATATTTTCAAGAATTGTGCCCATAAAGAGGTACGTTTCCTGGGAAACAATGGCAATGTTCTGCCGCAGATCCGCAAAAGATATATCCTTCACGTTGATCCCATCGATGAGGATCTCTCCGGCGGTCACGTCGTACAGACGGATGAGCAGGTTCGCGAGGGTCGATTTTCCGGCGCCTGTGTGTCCGACGATACCGAGCGCATGCCCCGCTTCAATATCGAACGAAACGTCGTCGATGATCTTGCGGTTTTTGTCGTAAGAGAAATCGACGTGCCGGAACTCCACATTGCCTTCCAGATGGTCGATATGCACCGGGTGCTCGGATTCCACGACGTCCGGCTGCGCGTCCATGACCTCAATGAGTCGGCTCATGGCGTTCAGACTGTCCGTGAACCAGTACACCATGTCTACAAAGCTGTACATCGGGCTGTAGATCATGTTCATGTAGGAGATGAAGAGCAACAGCATACCATAGGTCATCTTACCCTCGATCACCATCCAGCCACCTGCCCCCAGTACGATCAGATTGCTGACCGTGAATAAGAGATTGACACCCGGAAACGCGACTGTACCGAAGATAGACGTGTTCTGCTCCGCCTCCGCGACGGCCTCACTGCTCCTACCGAACCGCTTGATTTCGTCCTTTTCCTTGGAGAACGCTTTGACCACGCGCATGCCGCTCAAAACATCGCTCAAAATCGAGTTCATCCCGCGGGATTTTGTCCACCGTTTCGCGTGCAGCTTGCCCATCTGTTCAAAGAGCAGACGGATGGAGACGAACAGGAACGGAAAGGTCACCAGCGCCAACAGTGTGAGGAGCCAGTTGCGTATAAACATGATCACAAGCACCGCGACGATCTGCACGATATTCACGAGAAAATACGGCACGCCGTCGCAGAAGAACCAATAGATGGTGTCCGCGTCGTTCGTGACCTGCGCCATGAGACCGCCGGTCTGTCGGCTCGTGTAAAAGCTGATGGACAGCCGTTCGATGGCGGTGAAGATCGTTTTCTTCAAATCATACGACAGGCGCGCGGCGATGGTGGAGGTGACGATGGTGTGGAATATTGATATGAGAATCGACACAATCCGCATACCTACGATGAGCGAGAGCACAAGGATCAGCTCGCCGTAGTATTTGCCCGTTTTCGAAAGCACCTCATCGTAATAAAAGCTGGAGCTGATGTATGGGGAGATAACGCCAAGCACACTGGACAATACCAGCGCGAGCACCACCATCGATACGTGGAATTTGTATTTCAGAAGAAATACCCCGGTGCGGCGGATGATTTTGTTCTTGTCCATGCATTTCGGACAGATTTTTCTTTCCGCGTCGACGTATCGTGTGCCGCATTTCGGGCAGAAGATTTCGTCGCGGTGGTTGCCCTCCTTGTCCGGCTCGATCTCGCCCTTTTCCGCGAGCTGCTTTAAAAACTTACACGCGGACTGTACCGAGGGCTTGTAGGTGTTGGAGCTGTTGGCAAGGAGGAGGTAACCGCCCGCCTTCAGCTTTCCGGTCATACGCACAGAGGCAATCTGTTCCTCCGTGAAAAATTCTTCAAAATCGGAAAGGGAATGCGTTGTGTAGGAAATCTCGTCAAAGGACTTCTCCGGTTTGTAGGCAGCCTTGCCGATGCCGCCTTTCTTATGCCGCAGGGTAACGGTGCCGGAGAGAACATGTATGGTGGTGTCGGTCGCTATCAGATAGCTGTCGCAGCGAACCATATCGGGAGAACGGTCGGTCATGATGCAGAGTTTGACCTCGGTAAGTGGAATACCGTGTTTTTCCAATGCACCATGCAGAATCTCCGGTACCACCGCCGGCTTCGACGGGTCAAAGTACCATATTTTTTGCGCCATATGTGCGTCTCCTTTCGGATAGAATGCGTCATCTTTCAGCAGAACCGGTGCCAAAGTCGGTGTCACAGGACGACATACCGGCGCGCGAAATCATAGACGGCAAAGGCGCGTATCGAATGAGAGTACATCCGTTTGAGACGCGCCGTCATCATTATATCCGAATTTTGAAAACTTGTCAATAGAAATTGAAAAAAAGCAACGGATTTTTTCATGAAATTGGCGTATTTCTGGAAAAAATCCCGTTTCACTGTCGTATGTGAACAGAAACCGGCAGTGCATGGAGGCAGCATACAGACATTCCTGCACGGAATGAGGCAAAAATAATATGGGGAGCAAAAAAAACAATGGAAAAAACCTTGCAATTTCCGGTGCGGTATCGTATAATAAAGACAAAAAACCTTTCGCCGCATAGAATTCCGAGTCGAGCAGCAAAAATAAAGAAAGGATAGAGAAAAAATGATCGACCAAACCCGCGCCGCAGATATGACGGAGCTGAAAAAACGATTTCAGACAGAGGACCGCACATGCAGTCCCTATATATATATCCCGATCACCACGGACAAAGAGCTCGACCAGAGGGACAGACTGTCACGACTGTTGCTTGAGTACAAGCGTTCCGGCTATGGCGGAGTGATCCCGTACGCATACGGCAAAAGCCCGATCACGGCGCTTACACCGGCGTATTATGAGGTGTACGATACGATCTGTGCGCTTGCCGCCGATATGGACTGGCAGGTCGGATACCTCGACGATTCGTATATCATGCGCGCCTATTTGGACAAGCAGGACGACGACGGCGCCGCGGACCGACTGAAGCAGCTTGTGAAATACGATGTGTCCTGCACCACCGGAGAAACCGTCAAACGCAAAATCTCCGGTCATGGAACGGTAATGTCTGTGGTTGCCGTGGACGATGATACGCAAGAGATTATAGATCTGCGTCCTTTTATTACGGATGGCATGATCGAATGGAAGGTGCCGGACGGAAACTGGAATATAGAGCAGTACATCTGTGAGACGGACGACGCCTCTCCCATGATCAATATGATGGATTACGATGTGTCCTACCGTTACCTTAAGGGGACATTTTGCCAGTACATCGATCATCTGTACAGCGGCGGAGAAGAAAAAAAGTATCTGAATCTGTTTGTCTACCGAAACGTCGTTTACGGCGGACAGAACCGGCGTATGTGGGACGACGCGTTCAACCGGGTTTTTGAGGAACAGTACGGCATGGATCCAGCGGTGCTGTACCCGCTTATGTTCCGTGATTTCGGTTTGGGCGCGCGCCGCTTTACCGGTATGATGATGACCTGCCGCGCGTCGCTTCTGACGGAGGGATACCTGAAAGCGGCGGCGGACATCTGCCAATCCCGCGAGATTTTCTGCACCGGTTTTCCGGCGGAATCCAAGGCGACGTTCTGCTCCTGGATGTTCGGCGATGGGCAGCTTCTCCACAAACACGCCTCCGCTCCCGGTGTGTCGGTACCGTTCGCGTATCTCTACGGCATCAATGGGATCAAGGTAGCCTCCGGCGCCGCGGATGGTTTCGGTAAGCAGGTCGTCAGCGCGGATATGTTTAAGTATTATCAGCAGCTGAGCAAGGACATCCTGTACCGCGAAACGCTCAATACTCTGGTACGCGGTGTGAATATGCTTTTTGTCCACCTCGGCGAGGACCGTACGGATGAAAATTCCAAGTTCGGTGAAAAGGACACGGCACTGCTCGGACAGCTTTTCACGAAAAACACCGATCTGACGGAATACGCGGATTTCACGACCCGTGCGCAAAATCTGCTGCGCGGCGGCGACCATATCTGTGATGCGGCGATCCTCTATCCGATCCACTCGCTCCATTCGTCCGTGTTCCTGTATCAGAGTGAGAACCGCACCGGATTTGAGTACCCGACGACGCCGGCAAGTGCGGACTACATGGAGCTGATGAACAATCTGCTCGGTTATGTCGGCGTTGACGCGGCGTTTCTCCATCCGGACGTGCTGCGCGACCGTGCGTTTTCCGACGAGGGCACCTTATATATTAAAGATGCAAAAAATGAGGTCGCGCAGAAATACAAGGTGCTGTTTCTGCCGTCCATGTCGCTCGTCAGCCTGAAAACGCTGCGGGTCATCAAAAAGTACTACGAAGCCGGCGGTAAGATCATTGCTACGGATTCGCTGCCGGTACGCGCCACGGAGGGAACGCTTGTCGATACCGATATCAACACCGCGCTCAAACGGGACACGCCGGAGGATCGCGAGGTCGCGGAAACGATCCGGTACATCTTCGGCGACGAGAGCTTAGACGAAAAATGCTACAGGCGGTATTACAAAAACGAGAACGAAAACGGCGGGATCGCCTACTATTTCCCCTCGAATAAAACCACCGTGGACGGCACTGATTCCGTTTCGGCGAACATCCTCTACCAGGCACTGGAAAAGCTGTCTGTGGCACCGGACGTGTACATCGACCGTATGCCGCGCGTGGAGTTTTCCGGGGTAGTAAACTATCACCTACCCGCGTTTCTCAAGGTCGGCATAGACAGCAGACTGGCACGCGGTTGCTCAATGAATTGTCTCCATAAGCGATATGCCGGATGCGATCTGTATTTCTTCACAAACACTACCGGCGATACATACGAACACAGCGTGCTGCTGCGCGGACGCCATCAGCCGGAGGAATGGAATCCATTTACCGGAAAAATCCGAAAGCTGCCGTGGGAGCTTGTAAAATTCCGCGGTGAGGTGTACACCAGGATCGTGCCGCACATCGAACCGTCTGCCTGCGTATTCATTGTGAGTCCGATCACACGCACGCAAAAGGAGATCCTGCGGGACATGGCGGATGAAAAGCCGATCCCGGAGTTCTTCCCCAAGCCGATATATTGATGGAGCATACACAAGGAGACTGCCATGTATTTTGAAAAAATTCAGCCGACAGCGGACGCGATTGTCGCGAATGTCAGCCGCGCCATATTCGGCAAACCAAGCGAGATCCGGCTCATCACGGCGGCAATGCTCTGCGGCGGTCACGTGCTGCTCGACGACATTCCGGGTACCGGCAAGACCACATTGGCAAAGGCACTGGCAAAAACCATCGCCGCGGACACCAAGCGGATCCAGTTCACACCCGATCTGCTGCCGAGCGATGTGACCGGTATCAACTTTTATAACCAGAAAAGCGGGGAATTTGTTTTCCGGCGCGGTCCGGTGTTCACGAATATCCTGCTTGCAGATGAAATCAACCGGACCACACCGCGGACACAGTCGTCGCTTCTGGAATGCATGGCAGAGGGACAGACCACCATCGACGGCGTGACCTACCCGCTGGATGCTCCGTTTTTCGTCATTGCCACGCAGAATCCCATTGAATCGCAGGGTACATTCCCGCTGCCGGAAGCACAGCTTGACCGCTTTTTCATGAAGCTGTCCCTCGGCTATCCCGACCCGGCAAATGAAAAAGCCATTCTCGACCGCTGGGGATGCGACGATCCGCTCGCGACCTTGACCGCCGTCACTACCAAGGACGCGATCCTTACCGCAGCACAGGCGGTCGGGCAGATCACGGTCAGCGACAGCATCAAAAGCTATATTTTGGCACTCACTGCCGCTACACGGGAAAACGAACGTATTCGGCTGGGAGTCAGTCCGCGCGGATCTTTGGCTCTCATGCGCGCGTCCCAGGCATATGCCGGCATGAACGGACGGGATTTTGTGCTGCCGGACGATGTGAAACAGGTAGCCGTCGCCGTATTGTCCCACCGGATCCTGTCGCGCTCACTCAACACCATCCGTGTGACAGATACAAATGAGCAGCTCATTGAGCAGATCATCGCACAGGTACGCGCCCCGATTGAATAATCAGGACAGAGGGAAAGGAGGTGCGGCATGCTGTTTTTCGCTATCCTTGCCGCAGTGGTGTTCGTCTATCTCCTGCAATACCATATCTATAAAAAATACGCGTTCCGGGACCTGCACTACCGGATTACCATTCCGTCCCCGGAGGTGTTTGAAGGCGACGAGGTGTACCTGTACGAGGAGATCGAGAACCGGAAATGGCTTCCGATGCCGTTTGTGAAGGTGGACACAGAGCTGCCGGAGGGGCTGGCATTCGTCATTACGGAAAAAGGCAGTGTGACCTATCCGCGTGTGCTGCGCAGTATGTTCGTGCTCCGTGGACAGGAGAAGATCCGCCGTCGATGGACGGTTCGCTGTATGACACGCGGCAGCTATACATTGGGCAGAGCCACCCTGCACGCCAGCGACATCATCGGCTTTCACATACAGGCAAAGGTTATAGAGCCGAAAAGAGCGCACGGCGCCGATCTTGTCGTGCTTCCCAAGGCGATTTCGCTTGAGAGAGAGTTCACCTCTTCCCGGTACCAGAGCGGTGACCACGTCGTAAATCGCAGTCTCCTGACCGATCCGCTGTACCGTGCCGGGATCCGTGAATACACACCGGGCGATCCGATGAACCGCATCCATTGGAAGAAAACCGCCTCCGCCGGAGCGTTGATGGTCAATGTAGAAGAATATACCGATCGGTTCGCGTTCCAGATCGTCCTCAATATGCAGTCGAAGGATCACGAGAAAACGATTCCGGGACCGCCGTCCGCGCCTGTGTTTACCGAGCTGTGCATAACGGTCGCCGCGTCCATTCTTGACGCCGTGTCCCATGACCGTATTCCGGTGCGCGTCATCAGCAATACGGAGCCGTCCCACGTCATGTATGGAGAGGGCGCTGGTTTTACAATGAGCGACGAGCCCGCACTCGACCCGGTAGGTGCGAAAATTTTCGTGTCCCCGGCATATCGCGGACAGAACGACATGATCGCCGCACTGCGGATGCTCGCCTGCATGGACGCGTACATTTCCGTGCCGGTGGAAAAAATGCTCGACCACATCGCGGCGCATCCCTACGCGTACGCTGACGGCGGGAATATTATCTTTATTTCCGCGTTTTTGAATGACCGGATGATCCATCTCGCGCGTTTGCTGCGTGAGACGGGAATCCATATTTCGTTCTACATCACCGGCACCATCAACAACGCGCTCATCATTCCGGACGACGTTGAGGTACACTTCAAGACATACATCGAAAAGAATGCCTGAGAGGAGGAGAATATGCGCATTTCGTATAAGGCACTCTATCGTTTGTTTCCGCCCCTCTGCGTGTCCATGCTGCTCACGCCTTTTGTATCCTGTATGCTCGCGGCGGCGTTTGTGTTTGACAATGTGCTGACCGTGCGCGCCGTGCCGCTATGGTGGATTCCGTTTTTGACAATCGCCGCGGTATTTTCCGGCTTTTTCTTCCAATCCCTGTACGCCGGACTGCTCGGAAAGCACGCAAGCATGGATGGACTGGAGCGAAACGGGGCGACCTTTTGGAAATTCCGTTTTTCAGATGCCGTGCTGCCGATTGTCTGTGCTGCGCTGCTCTCGTTCGGTGTCGGCGTCGCCTTTGACCGGTATCTTTTCCATATTTATAAAACCGGCGCGATGCCGGTGTATTACGAAAGCTCCGTCTATCCGATGCTTGCCGCCGTACTGTGCTTTGCCGCGCTGGTCTGCGGGATCGTTCTGTGGTTTTATCCGATGGAGAGGCTGATGAGCGTCGGTTTTTTGATTGGCTCATTCGCTGTGCTGTTTGTCGCGTATCTGCTGCTGTCGTTTTTTGCCATACCGGCAATCCGTGTTCTCGCACCTGTCTATTTCGCGCCGTGCATGATCGGTTATTTTATCACAGCGACGGTCTTATATAACCAACGGTACCTGACGCAGAGCTGTCGGGGCTCTGTGGTAGCCGTGATCCGTCCGGAGGATCGCGCGTACAATATCGGATTGGTGCTCTGTCTCTTTTTGCTCCTCATTGTCAGCGTTGGCGTGTTCTATGTCCTGATGCGCGGACTGTACCTCATTTTCCGTTCCCTCGTTCTGATCACGCTGTTTCGCCTTTTCTACAATAGCGATGACGCCGCTGGAAACAGGTATCGGAGCTACGGCTACGTAACCGGAGAAGAAGCGCAGAAAATGGTGTTCCGCGGACAGCGTGGGGACAACAACATTCTCTACGTTTTTGTCTTTCTCGTGCTGTGTATCATCCTGCTCACGATTTTGATTCGTTCCGGAAAGCTCAGGGAGCTTTGGCAGGCGATTGCAGCGTGGGTAGCAGACTTTTTCGCCACTCTCCGACTTGGCACGCATTTTTTAAAAATCTCCTTCGACCCGAACGCGGAGGAAGAAGAGGACGTCAATTTCAAGGACGAAAAGAAAAAGCTCCAGAACGCGGCGATCCGGGATTACGCGGAGATGGCTGCGAAAACGGATTCCTACAAGCAGTTCCTCACGCGCCTGTCCCGTCTGCCGGATGCCGGAGAACAGATCGCTTACGCATATACGGTGCTGGTACGGATGTATCGAGAGGGTTCCATTCCTCTGAAAATTGCCGATACGCCGCGTGAGATTGCATGCAAGGTACAAAACGGCACGACAGATGGAGAGGCGATCCGTGCGATTACCGTTGCCTTTGAAACGGTCCGGTACGCCGGCGACGACGTGGATCGCGCGTGTGCCGAATCGGTGCTTTCCGATATGTGTGCGATCATCAAACGATACCTCTTTTGACGCATAAACGGCATGGACGGCTCGTACATATAGGATAAATGAAATTCTATATGTGAGGTGCCCGTTATGCAATCAAAAGAAAACGCTCTGCTCGCCTTTCTCCTGACCTTTTTCCTGCTCTGGACCTGCGCGCTCTCTCTGCACGCGGAAACGCCGGACAACGCGCCCTTTTCCGTAGAGTGTGCCAGCGCCGTTTTGATGGACAGCGAGACAGGCGCCGTCCTCTACGCAAAGAATGCCGATCAGGCGCTGCCACCCGCGTCTGTCACAAAGGTCATGACCCTGCTGCTTGTGATGGAAGCCGTGGACAGCGGGAATCTTCCGCTGGATGAGACGGTGGCGGTCAGCGAATATGCCGCGTCGATGGGCGGTTCACAGGTTTATTTGGAGCCGGGAGAGAGTATGCCGGTCGAGGAAATGCTCAAATGCGTTATCATCTCCTCTGCCAACGATGCGGCGGTCGCACTTGCGGAAAAGGTTGGCGGCAGTGAGGAAGCGTTTGTTGCACGTATGAACGAACGTGCCGCGGAGCTTGGCATGGCGAATACGCATTTTGAAAATGTCACCGGTCTGGATGACGATACTGTGGACCACAAAACAAGCGCGCTGGACATTGCCATTATGTCGCGAGAGCTGCTGAAGCATCCGAAAATTTTGGAATACAGCGGCATCTGGATGGACACCATACGAAATGGAGCGTTCGGCCTGACAAACACCAACCGCCTGATCCGTTTCTACGACGGCGCGACCGGACTCAAGACCGGCTCCACCTCCAAAGCGAAATTCTGTATCAGCGCGACAGCAAAACGGGACGGACTCCATCTCATCGCCGTCATCATGGGCGCGCCGACTAGGGACATTCGCAACGAAACGGCAAAGACGCTCCTTGACTGGGGATTCGCAAATTACTCTCTCTATCGGCACGAGGGCGGTTCTGTGGGCGAAGCGTCCGTGATTGGCGGTGTGGCGGATACCTGTCCCGGCGGAATAGAACCGTATTCCATGCTCATGGCAAAGGGGAAACACAAGAATGTGACGACCGAGATCCTCTTTGATGAGAATATTCCCGCACCGATCCGGAAAGGGGAGAAAATCGGGATCGTGCGCTTTCTTGAGAGCGGGGAAATCCTGACCGAGGTGCCGATTCTCGCGGAAGCGGACGTGGAAAAGATCGGCTTTTTCGGACTTTTCTGCCGGATGCTCGGCATATACCTGCTCAAATGACAGAATATTCACAAGTTACCTATTGAAAATTGGCGGAAAATGTTGTATTATATATACATCAGGAATCCCGGGGGACGCCGGTCTGTACGGCAGGCGTATTTCGGCTGACAAAAGATCACATTTTAGCCGTGTAATAAAAGACGCGGCGGAAATACGAGGACAGAATAGCTATGGCAGTTACATTAAATGAAAAGTTTGTGTCCGGCTTTGTTTCGGATACTGAGGTCGAGAAGATTTCGCATCTGACGCGCGCGGCGTACCAGGTTGTCAAAGAACGCTCCGGCGCGGGTAACGACTTCCTCGGCTGGGTCGACCTTCCGGTCAATTATGATAAGGAAGAGTTCGCACGGATTGAGGCGGCTGCAGCAAAGATTCAGAAGAGCTGCGACGTGTTTGTCGTTATCGGTATTGGCGGCTCTTACCTCGGCGCACGTGCCGCGATTGAATTTGTGAAGTCTCCGCTGTACAACAACAAGAAGAAGGATACACCGGACGTGTATTTCGCGGGCAACAGCATCAGTGCTTCCGCGCTTGCCGACATTCTTTCCATCTGTGAGGGACGCGACGTCTGCATCAATGTAATTTCCAAGTCTGGCACCACCACCGAGCCTGCCGTGACGTTCCGTATTTTCCGCGAGCTGCTTGAGAAGAAGTACGGCGAGGAAGGCGCGAGAGAACGCATCTTTGTCACCACCGACCGCAAGAGAGGCAAGCTCAAGGAATTTTCCACCGAAAAGGGCTACGAAACCTTCGTCGTACCGGATGACATCGGCGGACGGTATTCCGTTCTGACTGCCGTAGGTCTGCTGCCGATCGCCGTGGCAGGCATCGATATCGCCGCGATGATGCAGGGTGCCGCAGACGCGAGAGTAGCGCTCAACAACGACGATGTTGCGAACAATCCGTGTCTCCGCTATGCCGCGCTGCGCAACATTATGTACAATAAGGGCAAATCCATCGAGATTCTCGTCGCGTATGAGCCTGCTGTCCAGATGTTCTGCGAATGGTGGAAGCAGCTTTATGGCGAAAGCGAAGGAAAGGACAACAAAGCGCTTTATCCGTCCTCTGTGATCTTTTCGACCGACCTGCACTCCCTTGGTCAGTATATCCAGGAGGGGCTGCGCACCATGTTTGAAACAGTCGTATCGTTCAAGCACGCCAGCGATTCCGTGGTGATCCCGGACGATCCGCACAATATCGATGGATTGAACTTCCTCTCCGGCAAGGATCTTTCCGATGTCAACAAAATGGCGATGACCGGTACGCTGTTCGCACACAACGACGGCGGTGTTCCGAACCTTGTGATCGAGGTTGAGGACAGAAGCGCTGCTTCATTCGGTTACCTCGTTTACTTCTTTGAGCTTGCCTGCGCGGTATCCGGCTATATGCTCGGCGTCAATCCGTTTGACCAGCCAGGCGTAGAGGCGTATAAGAAGAATATGTACGCGCTGCTTGGCAAACCCGGCTTCGAGGAGCAGAAGAAGGCGCTTGAAGCGAGAATGCAGTAATCTCTCATTTGCAAAATATTTTTTTGGAGGAATAGTATGCTTAAACTTATCATCGGCAAAAAGGGTTCCGGTAAGACCAAAACGCTCATCAGCATGGTCAATGACGCGACAAGCATGAGCAAAGGCGACGTGGTGTGCATTGAGAAGGGCGACAAACTGAAATTTGACATTCGTTACCAGTGCCGTCTCATTGATGCGGAGGAATACCTCATCGACGACGGTCAGTCTCTGTTCGGCTTTATCTCCGGCATTCTCGCGAGCAACCATGATGTGACAGATATCTTCATCGATTCTGCTTTGAAGATCTGCCATAACGACATCGCAAGCTTTGAAACCTTCTTAAACGAAGTGGACACCCTGCTGCGTACGCATACCGTAAACTGCGTGATCACCTCTTCTCTCGCCGTGGAAGAAGCTACGGATGTAATGAAGAAATTCATGTAAGAAAGAAAAATCTTTCAAAAAGAAAGTCCCCTTGCCGCCCTGTCGCCTTTTCACTTTTGAAAATCGTCGCCAGGGCGGTTTTCTCGTCCATATGCCATTCGACATTCCCGACACACCCAAACGTATCGGTGCATATACTACAGCAGGAGAGCGAGAATACGTCTCCGATTCAAAGAAAGGCATGGAATGAAAAATGACTGAAATCAGAAACGGTACCGGGCAGTGCAGGGAACGGGATATGGTGTGTATCGACACATACCGGGTGCTCGATTCCTGTCGGGATAAGGACTGCTTCGAGGATGTGAAAGTGTATCTCACCTGTACGGGACAGGATATCATCGATCGCACAAACGTGATCCGTGCCAAGGAATCGCACGTGCTGTGGTCGTATATCGACATGGACACCGTACCGTTCAACCGCGGCTTCTACCAGCTGAACATCCGCATCTACGTAAAGCTTTCGTTTGAAGCATGCGTGTGTGCGGGCAATGTCCAGGAGTTTGAAGGGATTGCCGTGGTGGAAAAGCGCGTGATCCTGTTCGGCAGCGAGGGCAATGTCAGTGTGTTCAAGAGCGAATCGCAGCCGGGCGGTTTCTGTGCCTGCCAGACCGGGTGCCGACAGTCGCGCGGTACGAATCTGCCGATCGCAGTGCTGGAAACCGTGGATCCGATCATTCTCGGCACCAAGATCTTAGAGCCGCGCCGGGCATGCTGTACGTGCTGCTGCGCCGTGGAGGAGATCCCGGAAAATGTCGCATGTATGTGCGGCGGCGAGCTTGTGGACAGCGGAAATGGCAATACGCTTGTGTGTTCCCTTGGCTTTTTCTCCGTTGTACGCATCGAACGACCCGCACAGTACCTGATCCACGGCGTGGAGTATTGTGTGCCGGAGAAGGAATGCGTAATGCCGTCGGAGGATGATCCGTGCAGTCTGTTCCGTAAGATGGCGTTCCCGACAGAGGAATTTTGCCCGCCAACCGCGTTCCCGCAAAGAGGTGGTGAGCCGGATTCCAAGCGCTGCGGCTGCGGCGGCGACAAAACGTGAGTCCGATGTAGGAGAGAGGGAGTTTTCCGTCTATAGGGAGGCTCCCTCGCTTCCGTGCAAGTGCTTGGACAGGCTGACAAATGCTGTATTGCACAAAATAGACGCGGTGAACATGAGAGTTTACTGTCGTATTCGCGAGAGAACAGAGCGGTGCGCACGGGAAAAACAAAAAAATTCCCAAAATCTTTCCGGGATGCTGTTTCCCATACGGCAACTTTGTGATATAATAAACGCAAACAATATATTGTGGAGAATCGGAAGAAAGGATCGGTAGGGGAATGCCGATGGGAAAAAAGACAAATTCATGGATAGACAGACTGCGGGAGCTGCGCCGTCAAAATGCGCCGCGGAAGTTCCATTCCGCCATATTGCTCGCGGCGGGAAGCGGACTTCGCTTCGGCGATGAAAACGGGAAGCATCTCACCATGTGTGGCGGCGTGCCGGTGCTTGTCCGCAGTGCGCTGGCGTTTGAGTCCTGCGACCAGATCGATGAAATCGTCGTTGTCACAAGGGACTGTGATCGAGAAACCTGTACGAACCTGCTGCGCAGCGCGGGGGTGACTAAGCTGAAAACGGTCGTATCCGGCGGAGAAACCAGACAATCCTCCGCCAAGCGCGGCTTTGATGCCGTAAATCCGAACGCGGATTTTGTTTCCCTCCACGATGCGGCGCGCTGTCTCGTCACACCGGAGATGATCGCGGCGGTTTTGGAGGAAGCAGAGATTCACGGCGCGGCGGCGTGTGCAGAAAAACCGGTCGATACCGTCAAACGCGTGAATAAAGATGGCTTCATTGAGGAAACACTGGATAGAGACCGCGTATGGCTCGTGAAGACACCGCAGACATTTCTCGCAAACATGTACCGCGCAGCCGCCTATACCGCCGAAAAGGACGGATTCACCGCCACGGACGATTGCGCGCTGGTCGAACGGCTCGGCTTTTCCGTGAAGCTTGTGGACTGCGGCTGGGAGAATATTAAAATCACGTATCCCGCGGATATCGAACGGGCGGAGTGGATCCTGTCCCGACGCGAGGACATACCAAAGGAGGAGAAGTAATGCGAATCGGACACGGCTATGACGCGCACCGGTTCTGTACCGGCAAAGCGATGCGGATCGGTGGCGTGACAATTCCCTGTACATACGGTCTGGAGGCGCATTCCGACGGCGATGTGCTCCTGCATGCCTTGATCGACGCACTGCTCGGCGCTACGGGAGAGGCGGACATAGGTGCGCTGTTCCCGGATCATGACCAGGCGTATGAGGGCATCGATAGCCGGATTTTATTAAGAGAAGCCATGCGCCGCCTCAACGCACGTGGATTGACCATTGAATATGCCGACATGACCATCATCGCACAGACACCCAAAATGGCTCCATACATCGAATCCATGCGGCGGGAAATCGCCGAGTGTACCGCGACTCCGGTGGAACGGATCAACGTCAAGGCGACAACGGAGGAGCACATGGGCTTCACAGGCCGGAAAGAGGGAATCCGCGCGCACGCCGTGTGTCTGCTGCGAGAACCGTAATCCAAAACCGCCGCGATTCCCACCATGCCGGAGGCGGCGAGAATCACGGCGGCAATATGCAAACGCGAGTGATGAAGGCTCGCGGAAAACAGATTCAGAGAGCGGCACAGGGAAGCGGCCGCACCGCTCACTCACAGAATATGCGCGCGCACGGATTTCGTACCAGCCGGTACCGACTGCCGCAGAGCACAAAAACGACAGGAAATACTTTTTCCATAGAGAAAGGATCAAAAAAGATGACACATTCCATGAAAACCGCACCGTCCCTGCTTGCATGCGATTTTTTACACCTTGCCGATGAAGTAAAACGCGCCGAAGCCGCCGGCTCCGATTGGCTCCACTGCGATGTGATGGACGGTGTGTACGTCCCGAACATCAGCTTTGGCTTTGACATCATCGGGAAAATCCATACGATCACGGATCTGCCGCTCGACGTACATATGATGACTGCCGTGCCGGAGAAATATCTTGAGGTACTCGCAAAGGCAGGCGCGTATTCCGTGACGATTCACTCCGATGTGATGGAGAAAGAAAAGCTCATCGACACACTGGAGAAAATTCACACGCTCGGCATGAAAACCGGCGTTGCTCTGAAACCGAAGTGCTCCGCGGACGATCTCACACCGTATCTCGCGCTTTGTGATATGGCGCTGGTAATGACTGTAGAGCCTGGCTTTGGCGGGCAGAAATTCATGGTGGACATGCTGCCGAAGATCCGTGCGATTCGTGCGATGGCAAAGCCGGAGATGATGATTCAGGTGGACGGAGGCATCGGAGCTGGCAATATCGGACTGTGCGCGGAGGCCGGCGCGGATTGCTTTGTCGTCGGAACATCGTCTTTCCGCGCACCGGATATGCGTGCGGCACTGGCTGAGATGAAAGCGACTGCGGAACTGGCGGCGAAATAAGCGTTCACCTGCAGAATGTGGAAAGGCGGCGGTTGCTTATGCGTAAGGAAGTCGAACAGGTTCTCTCCTATCTGGAGGCGCGAGACTACCATGCGCTGCGTCGGTATCTGGAAAACGAGGAAGCGGCAGACGTTGCCGGATGGTTTTTGGAGATACCGTCGGAGTATTTTTTGGTGCTGTTTCGTCTTCTGCCCAAGGAGCTGGCGGCAGAGGTGTTTGTCGAGCTGGAGCCCGATGTCCAAGAAGCTCTGCTGCGCGCGTTTTCGGACGAGGAGCTGGGGCAGGTCGTGGAGCGATTGTTCGTAGACGATACCGTAGAGCTGATCGAGGAAATGCCGGCAAACGTCGTGCATCGGATCATCGCAAACACAACATCGGAAAAGCGAAATGCCGTAAACGCGCTGCTAAAATATCCGAAGGACAGCGCAGGCAGCGGGATGACGACGGAGTTTGTCGAACTGAAAACGCAGATGACCGCCGCCGACGTGTTCAAGAATATCAACCGCTCCGGCATTGATCGCGAGACTGTTTATGACTGCTACGTCACGGACAAAAGCCGTCACCTCATCGGCGTGCTCAGCATCAAGGATCTGCTTGTGACAAAGCGTGAAAACCCGACAGTCGGCGAGCTGATGCAGACGGAGCCGATCTGCGCAAATGTCCTCGACCGCGAAGAGGATGTGGCGCGGCAGCTGCAGAAGTACGGATTTCTCGCGATGCCGATTGTCGACAATGAGAACCGCCTGGTCGGGATCATCACCTACGACGATGCCATGCGGGTTCTGTCCGACAACGACAGCGAGGACATGGAGATCATGGCGGCCATCACTCCGACGGACACGACCTACCTGCGCACGCCGGTTCTCACCCTGTGGAAGGCGCGGATTCCATGGCTGCTCATCCTGATGCTGTCCTCCACCTTCACTTCCAAAATCCTGCAATCCTTTGAGGACGCTTTGGTTTCCTGCGCCGCGCTGACCGCTTTTATCCCGATGCTCATGGGTACAGGCGGCAACGCGGGCGCGCAGGTATCCGTAACGGTGATCCGTGGACTGTCGCTGGGCGAGATCCGGCTGCGGGACGTGTTCCGGATTTTGTGGAAGGAATGGCGCGTGTCGCTCCTTTGCGGAATTACACTGTCCGTCGTCAATTTCGGAAAAATGCTTCTTGTCGACCGTGTAACCATCCCTGTCGCCATGACCGTATCGCTTACGGTGCTTGCGGTTGTGGTGATCGCGAAGCTGGTCGGCGGACTGATGCCCGTGCTTGCCAAGCGGCTCGGCTTTGATCCGGCAGTGATGGCGAATCCGTTCATCACGACCATTGTGGACATTCTTTCCCTGCTTCTTTACTTCTTTATTGCCGGGAGAATCCTCGGGATTTGACATGGTGTGACAAAATGCCGAGAAATTCCGCCGTTTATATGAAAATTTATAGAGGAAGTCACAAGCGAAAAAATCACGTGTACCCTACAAAAAATGCCGTTTGTATGCTATAATATTAGAGGTAGAATTGTACCTCTGTTTTTTCGTGCCCGTATGCGGCACGTGGACAGAGGAATCGGTGCTTTTGAGAACGAATTGAATAGAAAAAAAGGGGTAAGAGTATGAGCGACAGCTTTTTCGGCGAACTGAGCGTGATTGGAATGCGCGGCTGCGAGAAATTCGTGGAGCAGGTGGATTTTTATCTACGCGAGTGGAGAAGCCATGATGCGGACGTCACCTACATCACACAGTCCGACTGCCCGCGGTTTGGTTCCGGTGAGGGCAAGGGACTGCTGCACGAGTCTATGCGCGGTCATGACGTGTACATTCTCGCGGACTGCTTCAACCATGGCGTAACCTATCGGATGTATGGACAGGATGTACCCATGAGTCCAGATGAGCATTTTCAGGATCTGAAGCGTACCATCGCGGCAATTGGCGGGAAAGCGCGTCGTACTAGCGTGATCATGCCGATGCTGTATGAGGGGCGCCAGCATAAGCGTTCTTCCCGCGAATCCCTCGACTGTGCGATTGCCCTCCAGGAACTGGTGAATATGGGCGTGAGCAACATCATCACCTTTGACGCACACGATCCACGTGTATCGAACGCGATCCCGCTGACCGGATTTGACAATGTACGTCCTACGTATCAGATGCTCAAGGCCCTTGTGCGCAACATTCCTGATATTTCCCTGAGCCACGACGATATCATGATCATCTCCCCGGACGAGGGCGCAATGTCCCGCACCATGTACTATGCGTCTGTGATGGGACTGGATCTCGGTATGTTCTACAAACGCAGAAATTACGCGGTGGTCATCGATGGCAAAAACCCCATTGAGGCACACGAATATCTCGGTAAGGACGTCCAGGGAAAGGATGTCATCGTCATCGACGATATGATCTCCTCCGGCGATTCCATTCTCGATGTCGCACGGCAGCTCAAAGACAAGGGAGCCAAACATATTTTCTTCTTCGTCACATTCGGTCTATTTACCGCGGGCTACGAAGCGTTCGATAAGGCGTATGAGGATGGCATCTTCAGCAAATGCTTCACGACCAATCTTACATATCATCCGGATGGACTGCTCAAAAAGGAATGGTACGCCGATGTGAACATGTGCAAGTACGTTGCGCTCATCATCGATACCCTGAACCAGGACAAATCCATCAATACCTTATTGAATCCTGTTCGCAAGATCCATAACATACTGAACGAGCAGGCAAAAAAGCACGATGCAGCGCTCCCCTTTAACGAATAAAGAAGAATTGAGAAAATAGTATGCAAAAATTCAAAAATATCATCGCTGAGCGGCTTCATGATGCGCTTGTCGCAAAGTTTGCCAGAGACGACAGTGTTGCAGAGCTTGCCGGCGTGCTGGAATATCCGCCGGATCAAACGCTCGGCGACCTTGCGTTCCCGTGCTTCCGATATGCGAGGCTGCTCCGAATGGCGCCGCCAAAAATTGCCGCGGAGCTTGCCGCTGCCGTATCCGATCCCGCGTTTGCCGATGTCGCCGCAGCGGGTGGGTATGTCAATTTTAAAATTGCGAACACATATCTGACCGGCGAGGTACTGACAGCCATAGAGGCGCAGAAGGATCGCTACGGTTCCTCTCATGTCGGAGAAGGCAAGACGGTTCTGTTCGACTATTCCTCGCCCAATATTTGCAAGCCCTTCCACATTGGTCACCTCGGCACCACGGTGATCGGGCATTCCCTGAAGCTGCTGCACGCCTTTGAGGGATATAACTGTGTGGGCATCAACCACCTCGGCGACTGGGGCACGCAATTTGGAAAACAGATCGTCGCGTTCCGTCTCTGGGGTGACAGAGAAACCGTGGAAAAAGGCGGGATCGATGAGCTTGTGAAGCTGTATGTGCGCTTTCACGAGGAAGCGGAGAAGGATCCGTCTCTCAACGATCGTGCACGCGAGGAATTTCATAAGCTAGAGGAAGGCGACCCGGAAAATATCGCGCTGCGCAACTGGTTCGCAAAGGTCTCCATGAAGGAGTACGAGGCGACCTATGGGCAGCTCGGGATCACGTTTGATTCCTATAAGGGCGAGTCCTTCTACGTCGACAAGGTGCCGGAAATCGTCTCCATGCTGCGCGAGCGGGGGCTACTCAAAATTGACGACGGCGCGTCGATTGTGGATCTGTCCGCGTACAATATGCCGCCATGCCTGATTCTCAAAAACGATGGTACGACGATCTATCCCGCACGAGACATTGCGGCTGCTGTGTACCGCAAGAGAACCTATGATTTTGACAAATGCGTATACGTCACCTCGTCTGCGCAGAGTCTCCATTTCGCACAGTGGTTCAAAGTCGTCGAGCTGATGGGCTTTGACTGGTCGAAGGATCTGGTGCATGTACCCTACGGCACGGTCAGCATCGGCGGCGCGAAGCTGGCAACCAGAACCGGAAACGTCGTCCTGCTGAAAGACCTGTTCCGCCAGTCTATTGAAAAGGTATGCGAGATCATGGACGAGAAGAATCCGAATCTCGCGAACAAGGAGGAAACAGCGGAAGCGGTCGGCGTCGGCGCGATTGTGTTCAACTATCTTTACAACAACCGGATCAAGGATATCAATTTCACCATCGAATCCGCGCTTAGCTTTGACGGCAGCACCGGTCCCTATGCACAGTACACGTACGCGAGAACGTGCAGTATTCTCGAAAAAGCAGGTGATATCAATCTGACAAATACCGCAGGGATTACTGCCGATGAGGAAGCCGATGTGCTGAAGGTGCTGGCGAAATTCCCGGAAAAGATCGCGCAGGCAGTCGCGGAATACGAGCCGAGCACCATCGCACGCTTTGTTATTGAGCTGTGCACGGCGTTCAACCGCTTCTACAAAGCGTGCCCGATCCTGTCCGCGGACGATGCAGGCGTAAAAGCATTCCGTATTCGTCTGACGCAGGCGGCTGGCACGGTGCTTTCCACTGCGCTTCATCTCATCTGTATGAAGACACCAGAGAAAATCTGAAATCTATTTTATATATCGTAAGAGGTAAAAAACGATGTCCGGACATAGCAAATGGAATAATATCAAGAATAAAAAGGAAAAGACCGACGCGCAAAAGGCGAAGGTTTTCACAAAAATCGGTAAGGAGATCGCGATCTGCGTCAGAGAAGGCGGCGGCGATCCGAACTCGAACGGCAAACTGCGCGAGCTGATCTACAAGGCAAAGGCCAGCAACGTGCCGAACGACAACATCGAACGTGCCATCAAGAAGGCAATGGGCGCCGACAGCGTACAGTACGAGGAGATCACGTACGAGGGCTACGGTCCGTCCGGCGTTGCTGTGATCGTGGAAACCGCTACCGACAGCCGCAACCGTACCGCTTCCGATGTACGCCATTTCTTTGATAAATACGGCGGAAACCTCGGCTCCAACGGCTGCGTAAGCTATATGTTCGAGGACAAGGGCGTGATCGTGCTGCTCCGCGAGGACAACGAAAAGGTCGATGAGGATCAGCTTATGGAGGACGCGCTGGAAGCCGGCGCGGAGGATTTCTCCTCCGATGAAGATTCCTTCCAGATCACCACGGAGCCGTCCGATGTATACGCTATCCGCGACGCGCTTGCGGCGAAGGGCTACAAGATCGAATCCGCGGAAGAGGACAAGATCCCGAATACCTATGTGACCCTCGAATCTGAGGACGATATTAAGAATATGACCCAGCTCATCGAGCACCTTGAGGACAGCGACGACGTGCAGGAAATCTACCACAACTGGGAGAACTGTGACTGATCCGCGTCTCTTTGCAGGACAGAAAATTCCTTCTTTCACCGAATTTCGGCTGGAAGAAGGAATTTGTACTACTGCCATCTCGCGTAAAGGAGAGTATTTATGCAGTATATCTCGTTCCCCGGTCTCGGGATCGAACCGTTCCACATCGACAAGGTGGCGTTCACCCTCTTTGGAAAGGACGTTGCGTGGTACGGCATTCTCATTACAATTGGTATGATCCTGTGCGTTTTATACGCGAACTATATCGCCACAAAGCGTGAAAAGCTGAAAAGCGACGATATTGTGGACCTCGCTTTTTACGTCATCATCTTTGGCGTGATCGGCGCGCGGCTGTATTACGTCCTATTTGAACTGGATTCCTATATCGTCACGAGCGGCACGTTTTTCCAAAATGTAGCGCAGTCCTTTTTGAGGATCATTGGCATCTGGAACGGCGGACTTGCCATTTACGGAGGCGTCATCGCGGGATTGATCACGGCGTTTCTCTTTGCCAGACATCGGAAAATCCCGTTTTTGAAGCTTTTTGACATTCTTGGCGCGACTGTGCTCATTGGGCAGATCATTGGCAGATGGGGCAACTTTGTCAACATGGAGGCGCATGGCGGCGAGACCACATTGCCGTGGCGAATGGGATTGCTCACAAGCTATTCCGGTACAATCCCGGCAGACGGCGTATGGGACAGGGAGATGTACGTGCATCCGACGTTCCTATACGAATCGCTATGGAATCTTGTCGGCTTTTGTATCCTGAATGTACTCTATAAAAAGAAGAAGTTCGATGGAGAGATCTTTGGCGGCTACTGTATCTGGTACGGTTTTGGCAGGATGCTCATTGAAGGACTGCGCACCGACAGTCTCATGCTTGGACCGATTCGCATTTCCCAGCTCGTCGGCTTTGTATCGTTTGTATTCGGAATCGTATTCTGTGTGTTCCGCGCGAAACAGGCGGCGAAGATGAAAAACGCGGAGACAGAATATACCGCGCTTTACGATAAGGCTGCGAATAGCGCAGAGCAGGCGGTAAATACCGCCGATGCAGCGGATATTGCGGAAAATACACAAATTGCAGCGAAAGACACACAGACATCAGAAAATATGGAGGACGACCATGGCACGGATCATTGACGGAAAGCAGATTGCCGCAGAGGTGCGCGAACGAATCGCTGCGGATACACAGGCGTTTCAGAAGAAATACGGATTTGTTCCCGGGCTGGCGGTCGTGATCGTCGGTGAGGATCCGGCGTCGCAGGTGTATGTCCGCAATAAGGGCAAGGCATGCGGTGAAGTAGGCTTTTATTCGGAGATTCATAGAATGCCGACGGAAACCACCATGGGAGAACTGCTTGAAAAGATCGACACGCTCAAAAACGATCCGAAAATCCATGGGATCCTTGTGCAGATGCCGCTGCCGAAGCATCTCGACGAAAAGGCAGTGATCGACGCGATTCCGCCGGAAAAGGATGTGGATGCGTTTCACCTCATCAATACGGGTCGTATCATGCGCGGAGACTACCATTTCCTGCCCTGTACACCGGCAGGAATCATGGAGATGCTCCGGCACGAACAGATTGATGTGGCAGGGAAGGACTGCGTAGTCGTAGGTAGAAGCAATATCGTTGGAAAGCCGATGGCGATGCTCCTTCTCCACGCAAACGGAACGGTCACCATCTGTCATTCAAAGACAAAAGATCTGGCGGATGTCACGCGCCGCGCTGACATTCTCGTGGTCGCGATCGGCAAGGCGGATTTTGTCACCGGGGACATGGTGAAGGATGGCGCGGTTGTGATTGACGTTGGCATGAATCGGCGTGCGGACGGTAAGCTGACGGGAGACGTGGATTTCGTCTCCGTTTCCGAAAGGGCGTCTGCCATCACCCCTGTACCGGGCGGTGTGGGACCTATGACGATCACAATGCTTCTCGAAAATACCCTTACCGCTGCAAAATTGGCAGTGGGCGAATAATGCAGGAAAATCCTTGAAAACCGCCGCGTGAAACGATTTTTCGCGCTGGATTGCAAAGAAATTGCAGAAAATCGCGGGATTCTATTGACAGCACGAAAAAAGTATGGTATACTATATTCTGCCGCATGATGTCAGGTTCAAAACGCACGTTGCCTGACTCAGCGAGTTCACAAAAGAAAGTGAGGTGCTGTTTTTCATGTTCGCAGTTATCGAAACAGGCGGAAAGCAGTACAAGGTCAGCGAAGGAGACGTTATCTTCGTTGAAAAGCTCGATGTGGAAGAAGGATCCGAGATCACCTTTGATAAGGTTCTGGCGGTTTCCTCTGACGCTGGTTTCAAAGCCGGTTCTCCCGTGGTGGACGGCGCGTCCGTTACCGCAAATGTCGTAAAGAACGGCAAGGCTAAGAAAATTTACGTTATGACCTACAAGTCCAAGAAAAACGAGAAGAAGAAGATCGGTCACAGACAGCCTTATACCAAGGTACAGATCGGTAAAATCACGTTTTAAGGATTGCGCGCGGCAGATTCGTTTTGCGGCGTGCCGGAGTAGCGAAAGTCATGACAAAAGTGCAGTTTTACCGTAAAGACGGCGCATTCTATGGATTCAAGGAAACAGGTCACACCGGATTCGGCGAGGAGGGAGACGATATTCTCTGTTCCGCACTATCCGCTATGACAATGTTTCTATTGAATACGTTGGAGATCGCCTATCACGCCGATTTTGATTACAACATCGACGACAAGGAAGCCATCATCACCGTGACGTGCAAGAGTGCTTTGCCGGAAAACAAGGCGGAGCCAAAAGTGCAGTTTGCGGCGTCCGGGCTCTTTGAGGGGTATTACTATCAGCTTTTGGATCTGACCGAAGAGTACTACGACTTTCTCGCCGTAGAAATTGTGGATCGGTGATCGCGTTTCTCAAATTTTGAATGGAGGAAATAACAATGATCAGACTTAGTTTACAGTTTTTTGCACATAAAAAAGGTGTAGGTTCTACCAAGAACGGTCGTGACAGCGAGTCTAAGCGTCTTGGCGTGAAGAGTGCAGACGGTTCCTTTGTGACCGCAGGCAACATCATCATCCGCCAGAGAGGCACACACATTCATCCCGGCAACAACGTTGGTCGTGGCTCTGACGACACCCTGTTCGCTCTCATCGACGGCAAGGTAAAGTTTGAGCATATCGCTGACGGCAGACGCCGTGTAAGCGTTTACGCCGACTAAATTCCGAATGTTTCACAGAAAAGCCGCATGATATTCTCGTGCGGTTTTTTTGGTGCCTGAAAAATGCAAATTCTTTTTGAATTTTTCCGCGAAATCTTGCTTTTTGACGTTAGGAAAGGTATAATGAAGAGTGGGAATAATCCCGAAAGGAATGTATTGGAGGCAGTATTGTATGAAAAAGCTGGTTGCTTACTTTTCGCCAACAGGAACGACAAAAGAGCTTGCGGAACGACTCGCTAAGGCGATAAATGCGGATGTGTTTGAAATCGTACCGGAGGTACCGTATACGAAAGCGGATCTGGATTGGATGAACAAAAACTCCCGCAGTACCGTAGAAATGAACGATTTGACCTCAAGACCGGCGATCGCAAAGAAATGCGCGAATATCGCGGAGTATGACGTGATTTTTGTCGGCTTCCCGATCTGGTGGTATATCGCTCCCACGATCGTCAACACATTCCTCGAAAGCTATGACCTAACCGGGAAAACGATCGTTCCGTTCGCAACTTCCGGTGGCAGCGGCATGGGTAAGACAAGTGAAAAGCTTGCCGACAGTTGCAAAGGCGCGCGTCTTGTCGAGGGCAAGGTACTTCAGAAAAACGCGAGCGAATCGGCTCTTGCAGCGTTTGCCAGGGAATGCCATGCTCTTTGAAAAGCTTCTCATTCCGGATCTCTGTTTGCCTGGCTTTGCCGCGCTGACGCCTGCGTTTTGTCGGTCGCACGGCTTTACGCATATCATTTCCGATATCGACAACACACTCGTAACCTACGACGACGCGGAACCGACGGAGGAACTGTTGGCGTGGCTCAGGAATATGCGCGAAAACGAGATCACAATCGCGTTTTTGTCCAATAACAAACCGCCGCGCGTAGAGCGATTCAACCGGTCGCTCGGTTATATCGCACACGCAGATGCAGGAAAGCCGGGCGGCAAGATGTTGCAGTCCATTCTTGATACATGGCAATGTGCTCCGGAAAACGTCATTTTCCTCGGCGATCAACTGCTCACAGATGCGGCATGCGGCAAGCGTGCGGGTCTCTATACCGTGATCGTACCGCCCATTCATGACCGCACAGACTTGTTCCACCGGGCAAAACGGTTGATTGAGAAGCCCTATATCCGAAAATATCACAGGCTGCACTCTTGAGCGGCAGCAAGTGTTCTATCAATAGAAAGGAAGTTTTCCTATGAATACCATGGAAATCCGTTACCAAAGACTCCATCAGGCAATGCAGGAGAGAGAACTGGACGCCGTGTATGTCAGCGCGCCGGAAAATCATCTGTATATGTCTCATTTTGACAACCCGGACGGCTATTTGCTCATCACCGCGGACGAAGCCTACGTGTTTGCTGATTTTCGGTACACCGAAGCAGCGCATGAAAACGTGTTCCCGTGCTGCATCGTAAAGGAACCGGGTAAACCGGCACTATCCGTTTTGGTCGCAGAAAAAGGACTGAAGCGCATCGGTTATGAGGACGAATCCCTGACATGTGCCGCGCTGTCCGGCTTGCAGAAAAAAATGCCGGAGGTGGAATTTGTTCCGACCGGCGATATGTTCTCACAGATCCGCTGCCGCAAGACGGAGGACGAGGTGGAAAATATCATAGCTGCACAGCGTATCGCGGAAGGCGCGTTCCAGCACATCCTCTCCGTCATCCATTACGACATGACCGAACTCGAAGTCGCGGCGGAGTTGGAGTACTATATGAAGAAAAACGGAAGTGAAAAGCCCTCGTTCGATACCATCTGCGTTTCCGGCTCCAATTCGTCCAGACCGCATGGCGTTCCGCGTCCTGTAAAGCTTGAAAAAGGCTTCTTAACCATGGACTATGGCGCGATGGTAAACGGCTATCACTCTGACATGACCCGTACCATCTGTATTGGCAAAGCGGATGACGAGATGAAAAAGCTCTACAATACCGTTCTGAACGCACAGCAGGCAGCCATTGAAGCCACGCATCCCGGTATGCACAACGCGGAGCTGGATAAAGTGGCGCGGGACATCATCGACGGTGCCGGCTATGCGGGATGCTTCGGGCACAGCCTCGGTCATGGCGTAGGTCTGCTCATTCACGAGGATCCGCGCGTGTCCTCCGGCGCCGGAGAACGCACGCTGCATCCGGGTGAGATCATCACCATCGAACCGGGTATCTATGTGGAGGGCAAGTACGGCTGCCGGATCGAGGATATGTTGTATATCACTGCCGATGGCAAGCGCAACCTTACCGACTGCCCCAAGGAACTGATAGAGGTCTGATCTGTGACGAATCTGCATTTTGAACGACTGACCGACACAGCGCATCCCCTGTATGAAAAGGCGATCGAGCTGTACCGAATCAGCTTTCCCTATCACGAGCAAAGAGAAACACCCTCCCGCAAGCGGATTTTAGAGGATGAAACCTATCATTTTGAGCTGCTTTTCGACGACACAACCTTTGTCGGATTGGTACTGTACTGGGAAACCACAGATTTTCTGTATGTTGAACATTTCTGTATCTTACCGGAAATGCGCGGCAGAAAATACGGGCAAACCGTATTGGAAATGCTTGCAAACTCCGGTAAACCGATCATTTTGGAGATCGATCCGCCGATCGATGAGGTTTCGAGGCACAGAAAATGCTTTTACGAGCGGTGTGGCTTTGCGGAGAATCCGTATCCCCATATGCACCCGCCATACCACCGCGGCAACGAAGGTCACGCTCTTGTCGTTATGACCTACCCGAAAGCCATCGCTCCGCAAGCATACGAGACGTTCAATATGTATCTGCGAGAGCACATTATGAATCACGCGTTCTCGTAAATCCCCAAAAGTATCCGTATATCTCCCCGATACGCGGATGCTTTTTTATTCTCCGTACCAAAAATCCTCTAAAATTCGCTCCAAAGTGTCCGGATCCCGTGTGTAGCGGATATGGCGCCAGTGCGGCGGAAAGAGCAGCTTCATCTCAGGCAGATCGTACCGGTCGTCTATGAGCAGTACCATCCCGCGATCCTTTTCCGATCGAATCACACGGCCCGCTGCCTGCAAAACCTTGTTCATGCCAGGGAACACATATGCGTATTCCCGCCCTTTTTCCATCGTATTCTGGTAATATTCCGCCATCAGGTTCCGTTCCGCCGACAATCCGGGCAGCCCGGTGCCGACGATCATCGCACCGATTAGCGCGTTACCGGCGAGATCGATACCCTCGGAAAACATACCGCCCAGCACACAGAAGCCGACCACATGCCGGTGCTTATCCGAGAAAAAGATCTGCAAAAACCGCTCGCGTTCCCGATACGACATTCCGCTTTTCTGCATCACGACCGCTATGTCTGGGGCAATCTGACAGAACGTGCGACACACCAGCTTCATATACGCATACGATGGGAAGTAAGCGATGTATTTTCCCTCGCGTACGGAGGCGGCACGAGCGAGAATTTCCGCTGTCTCTTCAACGGTACCACGCCTGTCGGAAAAGCGCGTGCTGATTCCGTCAAAGGCGACAAGACACAGATTTTTCCTTGCATATGGCGATGGCAGATCGAGATATACACTGTCCGGCGAACCTGTGACGTTTTGGTAATATTCCGCCGGAGACAGCGTTGCCGAAAAGAAGATCGCACTGCGCGCGGCGGAAAGCATCCGGTCAAGGATCGCGGCGGGATCGAGACAGAGAATCTGCGCCGTCACCGTTGTATCCTCCCGCTCCACGAAAAAGCAGAACCGCTCGTCTGCATAATCAAGCACGGACAGAAAATCGATGAGCATACGACGGTAAGGCAAAAGCTCTCCGGCAAGTTCATGATCGTCGCGGATGTACTGTCGGATCTGCCGCAGCACCACACCGAGCGACGTGCCGATTTCCGCGGGAATGGTCGTACTGCGGTAATAACCGACAGAGATTTCGGCTCCGTCCCGATGGATCAACCCGGCGTCTTCCTCGCACAGGGAAGAGAGATAGCGAAACAGTGTCTCTGCCTGACCGATCGCGTCCGCAAACGGCGTATCCAACGGAAAACACTTCGTCTGTACCGCACGCAGCGCGCCGATGGCTTCGCTCGACAACTTGCCGGAGTACATATCCCGCGTCCGATCCGGCAGATTGTGTGATTCATCGATACAGAACACGTACTTTTCACGTCTGGCCCCATCCTTGAAATACCGGCGAAAGCGAATCCGGTCGTCAAAGAGATTGTTGTAGTCGCAGATAATGACCTCGCAGTACTCGCTGATGTCCAGCGCCAACTCATACGGACAGACGGAATGCGCCGCGGCGGCTTTGCGGATACAGTCCGGCGTGAAGAACGACACACTGCTGTCCAAAAGGGCGCGCATTGCCTCGTGTTCCCGGCGCAGATACGGCAAAAAGTGCGCACCGGAGCCGGTATCGTAGCGATCGGGGCAGAGGGGACATTTGAGCAACAGCGCCGTCTCACCGTCAATCGTCTGCGCGGAACAGAGCGATTCCTTGGCAAGAAGCATCACGCCGCGCAAATGGGGGGCATGTTCGCGAAAGCGTTTGCAGGTATCGACAGCCGCTTTGCCGGTCATTGTTTTGGCGGTCGCGTAAAAAATACGGTCACAGTCCCCGCTCCCGAACGCACGGATTGCCGGATACAGCGACGATACCGTTTTGCCAATCCCTGTCGGCGCGGAGACAAACAGCCGCTCACCGCGGTGAATGGTTCGATACGCTTCTTTGATGAAGTCGGACTGTCCCTCACGGATTGTGGAAAACGGGAAGGGAAGCGACTTGCATTCCTGTCGCAGGATCGATTCCCGTTCGCGGATCCGTCTGGCAAACGGCAGTGCGCGCTCCAGTAAAGCGTAAAAAGCGCGCGATAAAAAATCGACGGAAAACACGGCGCGATACCCACGGCGCATACCGTCCGCGCGGCGGATATACACCAGTGCCACAGCCGCTTCGCCGATTCCCTCATTGGCGCATATCATAAAAGCGTAGCAGACTGCCTGTGCGAAATGCTCCGGGTACTTAAGCGGATACAAATCGTCGGACAGACTACGCACCGTTTTGTATTCCGTGACGGTATGGCGTTCCCCGTCAAAGGCAATACTATCCGCACGACCGTGCACCTCCATCGTGCAGTCATCGAACACGGCACGATAGGCAAGGTCGAAT
This sequence comes from uncultured Eubacteriales bacterium, assembly GCA_934433485.1. GTDB lineage: Bacteria > Bacillota > Clostridia > Oscillospirales > CAG-272 > UMGS1696. The sequence goes on from CAKRZR010000004.1 coordinate 188,174, forward strand.
TCCACAGCGGCGCCGTCGTCCCGTGCGTCCGTTTCCGACTGGTTGTGGTGTCGTATGCCGTCAGCGTTTGGCGTGGCGTCTGGGAGGGCGTGTTCCGTGGGCAGCGATTCTGTATCCGCGAAAGGAACAAAGCCGTATTTTTCCCCGGCGGAACGCGGATTTTCCAGCGGGTACGCGTACCGTGCCAGTTCCGTGACGGAGAGCGACAAAAAGTTCCCGTCAGCCCGATATTCCATCCAAACACCTCCTATGTCAGTCTATGCTATTATTATACTAAAAAATCGCTGTGGCGTCAAGAGATTTGCTATGGGGGGAAGAAAATCTGCCATTCCATTGACAAACGAGCGGGATGCGTGTATAATAAGGAAAGAAATTCTCGTCCTGTGCCGGATAAAACGCCGGCTTGTCGATAGATCGTTTTATGGGAGAAATATATGGTATTACAACAAAAGCAAACCACCGTTGCCTATCGTTGTCCGGAGTGCGGCGCAATTGTTCTCAGTTTGGTTGGCATATTCGCACTTACCGCGGATATGATCCGTCTGAAATGCCCGTGCGGGCAGTCAGAGCTTGAGATTTTATACACCAAGGACAAAAAGGTCCGTCTGACTGTGCCGTGCTTCGCTTGTCCGACGTCGCATAGCTACCTCATATCCTCTTCTCTGTTTTTTGAAAAGGAACTGTTTACATTGCCATGTGCCTATTCCGGACTGGACATCTGCTTCATCGGACACCAGGACAAGGTGCAGGAGGCGGTGAAAAAAGCGGAAGAGGAACTCGTGGAAATGCTCGGCGACGTGGATTTCGAGGAATACGCCAAGGCGCGCGGGGAACGACGGGAGCTGTCCGATCCGCAGATTCTCGATATCGTGATGTATGTGGTGCATGAACTGGAGGATGAGGATGCGATTCATTGTCATTGTCCGGACGGCGAGGGCGACTACACCGTGGAGGTCGAGAGCAATCACCTGACAGTGGCATGCGAAAAATGCGGCGCGAAAGCGGAAATCCCGACAGACAGCGTCACAGCGGCGCGCGATTTTCTGAACATAGACCGGCTGGATCTCGAGTGATCTCTTTTCGCAGCACCGCATGGAACCTTTTCGGCACATCGGCATATGATGATACCAGAGTCAGGAAAGACGCCTGCTCTACGCACCGGCACAAATCCATGTGCGGAAAATCTGGGATGTATCTGCGGTAAAGAGAAAGGAAAACAATATGGGATGCTTCTGCAATCTTTTCGAAAATAATGAGTGGATCTGGATCTTAATTCTCCTGTGCATTCTGTTCTGCTGCTGTGGTCATTGAGCATTGTGTGACATGCCGCGTATAGCAGAGCACGAAGCGGTGGTTGCGTGCATATGAACAGCCGTCGCTTGACGCATGCTTGTACGCTGTGTGATATGGTTCCGGACCACCGTCCGCTTGCCGTGACTATTTCTGCGGCAAGCGGATTTTTCTTGTGCATCGATGGACAACCTGTTGACAGCACATTGCAATTTTCGGGAATTTGTGGTATACTATTCCCACGATGAAAAAATGTTAAAAAGGAAGGCGGAGATCATGGAAAAGAGACTGCGGTATAAGCCGACAATCGGTTTTCTGGATTCTGGAATTGGTGGTCTGACTGTGCTCTACGAGGCGCAGAAACGTTACCCGGATGCGCAGTATCTCTATTACGCGGACACCGATCACGTGCCGTATGGAACAAAATCCCGCGATGAGATTCGCCGCTATGCTATGGACGCCGTGTCGTTTCTCGTGGATAAAGGTGCGGATTTGCTTGTGATTGCCTGTAATACCGCGACCAGCATGGCGATCGAGGAGCTGCGTATGCGTTTTCCTCTGCCTATAATCGGCATGGAACCGGCGGTACGACCTGCGATTTTGCGGTATCCGGGCGCGAAAATCCTTGTTTGCGCGACACCGGCGACCATCCATGGGGAAAAGCTGCACCACCTGCTGGTCACAGAGCACGCGGATCCTGCGACAACGGTGCTTGTTCCCACTCCACGCCTTGTTGCATTCGCGGAGGACGGAGTATTTGCGCCGGAGCTTGTGGTACCGTATCTGCGGGAAGTGATTCCGCCGGATACATATGCCGCCTGCGTGCTCGGCTGTACACATTTTACCCTGTTCCGGGACAGCTTTACGATATGTCTCGGCAGCGATACCGCGTGCATTGACGGCAATACAGGGACGGTCAATCGGATGTGCGCAGTACTTGCGGAGAACGGTTTTGCCACTGCGGGAAGCGAAGAATGTACTGCGATCCGGTATTTCCGATCCGGCAGGGAAGTTATCGATCCGGCAGAACGGAAACAGTATCAGATTATTTTTGACCGCATGGCTGCGTTGTCATAAGGTCTTAGAGTAGGAGAGAGTATGAAAAAGGCAGTACTATTTGACATGGACGGTGTATTGATCGATTCGGAGGTCGTGATGCTGGATGCCGCCATCGAGGGGCTCGGCGCATTCGGAATCCATGCCACACCGGAGGATTTCGCGCCGTTTGTCGGAGCCGGTGAGGATGCGTATCTTGGCAACGTAGTGCGGAAATACGGTGTGGACTATACGCTTGCGGTCAAGTCCCACGTGTACGATGTGTACGGTGAAAAAATCAACCATACATACACCTGTCCGCGTGCCGGTGAAATCATCGCGGCACTGACAGCAAAAGAAATCCCATTCGCCATCTGTTCCAGCGCGGACAAGGCAAAGATCCACCACAATCTGCGTGCGCTCGGCATTCCGGAGACCGCGTTCCCGGCGATCGTATCCGGTGAGGATGTAACGCACAACAAACCGGCTCCTGAAATCTATGAAAAAGGTGCCGCGATCCTTGGCGTAAAACCGGAGGAATGCATCGTTGTAGAAGATACGTTAAACGGCATCCGTGCAGGCAAATCGTCCGGTGCGACTACGGTGGCGGTCGGTACAAGCCTGAACCTGACCGATTTCATCGCAGGCGGCAACGCGGATTATTATATTCCCACCCTCCCCGGACTGATTCGGATCATGCGGCAGAACGGACTCGACACAGGGCTGTCCGATCACACGGTATTGCTGGAAGCCCATCGCGGCGTCGGCACGGAAGCGGTCGAGAACACGATGGCGGCATTCCGGTTGGCAAAGGTGCTAGGCTATGATATGATTGAGATGGACACAAAGTTCACCGCCGACCATCGCTGCGTTCTCCTGCACGACCGCACGCTCAACCGTACTGCCGACCAACTTAAAAACAACAAAGAAGTCGCACAGGTGGATATTGCTGCGCTTACCTTAGAAGAAGTAAACGCTTCCTATACCTTTGGCGGAGAACGGATCGCCACGCTGGAGGATGTGCTTACCTTTGCCGCGGCAGAGAAAATCGCGCTCAAATTCGACAACGTATGGCGTTCGCATCTGCCGGAGGAACGGAGAGCCTTCCTTGATGCGATCGCTGCGTCTCCGGCAAAAGTGCTCTGCGGAGTCACCGCTGCCGACCTTGCGTCTGTGGCAGAAATTCACGCCGTGCTGCCGGATTGCCACATCCACTACGACGGCGCTGTTTCGGAGGAGGTTTTGGAAGAACTGCATCGCGTTGTTCCGCGCGACCGGTTGACAGTGTGGCTCCGGTACGACAACGCCATTACCGCGTGGTGTAAGAATCCACCGGTTGACAGAGAGCTTGCTGCCCTTGTCCATCGATATGGAACGCTCGGCGTGTGGCTTCTCACCACGGCGGAAGAGCTTCGGGACGCTGTGGAAACCTATGGCGCGGATGTGATCGAAACAGACGGACGGCTCAAACCCGCAAAACACTGACGAAGGGAATATGCACTTTCTCTCTTATCTTATCGATTTGCGCGCTGGCCGGAGATCACCTTCACGGTCAATGGTGGCGATATCGGCAACGATTACGACCCCAATCCGGAGAGGGTACGTGCTTCCCATAAAGAGGTCATGGACGTATGGTCTACACGACCGGATTTGGCGCAGGCGAAAGCCGACAGAGCGTAATGCTGCGGATGGAGCCGCATAAATAGAAAAATACAGGGGAAGCGACACATGATCGTTTCCCCTGTGTTGGTGATCGATTATTTTTTCAGCTTTGCTTCCGCTTTCAGACGCAGCTCCGTGTTCAGGATACGCTTGCGCAGACGGATGGTTTTCGGCGTAACCTCAATCAGCTCGTCATTCGCGATGAATTCGATCGCCTGCTCCAGAGAGAGAATTTTTGCCGGAACAAGGCGGAGCGCTTCATCGGCGCCGGCGGAGCGGATGGAGGTCAGGTGCTTTTTCTTGCACACGTTGACGGCAATGTCTTCCTTCTTCGGACATTCACCGACGATCATGCCTTCGTAAACCGGCGTCTGTACACCGATGAACATAACGCCGCGATCCTGCGTATTGTACAGACCGTAGGACGTAGCCTCGCCTTCCTCGCTCGCCACCAGGGAACCGGTGAACCGTGTGGTGATTTCACCCTTGTACGGCTGGTATCCGTCAAAGAGGGAGTTGATGATGCCCTCGCCGCGCGTATCGGTCATGAAATCGCTTCGATAGCCGAAGAGACAGCGGGACGGAATGGAATATTCAATGCGCATACGCGTGCCGGTTGAGGAAATGCCCATCTCCAAAAGCTCACCCTTGCGTGCACCGAGCTTTTCCACAACGGAGCCGACATACGCTTCCGGTACGTCGATGGATACGCGCTCCATCGGTTCGCAGGTCACGCCGTCGATTTCCTTAAACAATACGTGCGGGTTGGAGCAGCAAAGCTCATAGCCCTCACGGCGCATGGTTTCAATGAGAATGGACAGGTGCATTTCGCCGCGTCCGGCAACCTTGAAGCAGTCGGTCGTTTCGCCATCCTGTACGCGGAGAGATACGTCCTTGAGCGTCTCCTTGTACAGCCGTTCACGCAGCTGGCGAGAGGTGACAAATTTGCCCTCACGACCCGCAAACGGACTGTCGTTGACGGAGAAGGTCATTTCCAGTGTAGGCTCACTGACCTTGACAAACGTAAGAGGTGTGGGATCGAGCGGAGAGGTGATCGTGTCGCCGATAGTGATGTTTTCCGCGCCGCTGAAGCACACAATATCGCCCATTTTCGCTTCGCTTACGGGATCGCGCGCCAGACCGTCGAACTGATACAGGGACACAATGCGCGTTTTTTTCGGCTGCGCGTCGGGATTGTGGTAGTTTGTGATCATCACATCCTCGCCCACCTTCACTGTACCGCGCTCAATTCTGCCGATACCGATTCTGCCGACATAATCGTTGTAGTCGATGGAGGAAACGAGCAGCTGAAGCGGCGCGTCGGGATCGCCTTCCGGTGCCGGGATGTAATCGAGAATCGTCTGGAACAGGGGCGTCAGATCGGTACCGGGTACATCCGGAGAGAAAGAAGCGGTACCGGCACGACCGGAGCAGAAGAGCACCGGGGAATCCAGCTGTTCATCCGTGGCGTCAAGCTCCATGAGCAGCTCCAGCACCTCGTCCGGAACTTCGGTCAGACGCGCATCGGGACGGTCGATCTTGTTGATGACGACAATCACGCGATGTCCCAGCTCCATGGCGCGCTGCAATACGAACCGTGTCTGCGGCATCGGACCTTCCGCGGCGTCTACGAGCAGGATAACGCCGTTGACCATCTTCAGGATGCGTTCTACCTCACCGCCGAAATCCGCGTGACCGGGGGTGTCGACAATATTGATTTTTACGCCGTGCCAGTGTACGGAGGTGTTTTTCGCGAGGATTGTAATACCTCTCTCCCGTTCCAGATCGCCGGAGTCCATAACGCGTTCGCGTACCGTTTGATTCTCGTGATACGCGCCGCCCTGCTTCAGCATTTCGTCAACGAGTGTAGTTTTGCCATGGTCAACGTGCGCGATGATGGCGACGTTGCGCAGATCTTCTCTAACCAAAGTCGTATCCTCTCCCTATATGCAAGGGAGCTTTTCCTTTCTTGCAATCGCTTACAATTTCATGCTTTTCTAACCTATATAGTATAGCACAAAAAGTGCGAAAAAGAAAGGATCTGCGCGAAAAAAATGCAGATTCAGCAGTTTGTAAAAAGATAAAGCCCATATCGGGCAAGGGATTGTCATATGTTCAATCACATACAAAAAGTACCCCGCGGAATAGCTGGGTGTACGTAAGACAGTATTGCGCTAAGATTGACGAAGCGGCACGAAACAGCATGGAGCTGATCGTGCCGGAGCTGGCGAAGCGAAACGGCGTGACCGAGAAACTGAAAGCCGACACCAAATGGAATGGGTACGGCAGATGAACGCTTGC
>CAKRZR010000005.1 GCA_934433485.1 uncultured Eubacteriales bacterium
TTTTGCCCTCCGGCACCACATCCGTGATCGGCGCCGCGTTCTCCATCCAGCGAATATCAAAGTCCTCCCAGAACGTTGTCGCACCAAACGCGAGCATACCGCCCCAGTATTCCTTCATCATGGCAAGACCAGCCTCATACTGACCGGCTTCAGCGACAGCGGACAGCGTATAATAACCGAGGAACGTCGAGAATCCGGCGGCGCCGTCCTTGGAGATGACGTTTTCGTACATATCCTCCGGCTTGCAGATCCCGCCGATGGCAAGAAGCGCTGCGGACTGCTTGCTGCCGCCCGCCGTTTCCGGGACGTGCTTCTTCATCCGTTCCGCTGTGCGCAGGCACTCGTCCGACAATGCGGATTCACCGAGGATCTGCAGCAGTTCCCCGCCTCTCCGGAGTGACAAAGCCGTCAGTCCCTGCAATCCGGCGTGCTTCTGATCCGGATAGCCGGCGGTCGGCCAGTCGAAGAAGCGCCCCTCCGGCAGATTTTCGCTGCCGTTTTCATCGACGTAAGTGACATAGCGGCGCATCATCGCGGCGATATAGTCCTTCTGTTCGCGCAGATATTCGTAATCGCCTGTGTGCATGTACCACTCATAATGGCAGAGCATCCACCAGAGATTGTAGGAGGACAGACCGTTCATATTGTCCTCCACCGGCGTGATCTCCCGCACCAGATCGAGGGACTTTGTGACCACGGGATTCGGACCGAATACGGAAAAGATCGTCGCAAGCTCGGTATTCATGTCGCCTGCCCACACGAGCCGGTCGCGCTTGATGCCGTCCCAGAGGTACCGCTGCATATTGAGGTGTACTGTGTATGCAGCCGTATCGTAGATCTTGTTCACGAGCGGATCGCTGCACTGGAAGCTGCCTTTATATTCGATGTCGCGGAAAATGAGCGTCCCCTCGATGCAGCGCAGATCCACCTTGCAGTTCGGCGTGAGCAGCTCCAGATACACGAAGCGGAAGCCGCTTTCGTTCGTTTCGTTGGAGCTCCACGATGCCGCGCCAAAGGTCATATCGCGTTCCGCGTGGTCATTGGTAGATCCCTTTTCGCCGATCGGGGTGATCGCCTCCGATACGCTCTCGCCAAAACGGATCCGGAAATCCGCGTGCTGCGTGCTGACGGTCCAGATGGATACCGTAACCGTGCCGTGGATCTCTCTGCCGAAATCGACGAGCACCGCAGCGTTCTCCGCAGCGTCCCGGTTGTCGAGCACACATGCATCCGCGTAGCTATAGATGGCGACCTGTGCCGGACGGAACTTCTTGAGATTTTCCGCACCGGTCACATTGCCGCGCGTCAACACCACGCGATTCGGATAGAGCACACGACGGGTGCGTTCATCATCGATCCCGTAAATGCCAAATTTTTCCTGCAATTTCATATGTCGGTTTGTCCTTTCCATGTGCCGCGTCGGAAATCTGCGGCGTTCTTTTCTGTATTATAGCATATTTCACGGTGCGTGGCAAGCATTTTTCCGTCATTTTCTGCCACAGAACCGGCAAAATCCGTCACAGAAACAATATCGCGCGGCTTTGTTTGTCAAATGTTCACAATTGCGGCGGGTGGACATGGTATAATATAGGAAGTACAGAACATTCCGGGAAAATATCCCCCAAAAAGGAGACCAAACCATGCGCGCATATGAACGCTTTCTTACCTATGCGAAGATATATACCACCAGCGACGAGACGACCGGCACGGTACCGTCCACGGAGAGACAAAAGGTGCTTGCAAATCTGCTCGTTTCCGAAATGCGGGAGATGGGCATTGCGGATGCGCATGTGGACGAGCGCGGCTACGTATACGGCCACATCCCGGCGAGGGACTGCGCCGCGAATGTACGGCTCGGCTTTATCGCGCATATGGACACCGCGCCCGATTTTTGCGGCGAGAACGTAACGCCGCTCCTGCATGAGAACTATGACGGTAGTGAGATCGCGCTGCACGGTCGGACGCTCTCCCCCGCGATGTTCCCGCACCTGCCTACCCTGAAAGGACGCACGCTCATCACCGCGGACGGCACAACACTCCTCGGCAGCGACGACAAAGCCGGGATCGCCGAAATCCTGACGATGTGCGCGGAAATGATGAACAAGCCGCACCCTGCCCTCTCGATCGCGTTCACACCGGATGAGGAGATCGGCTCGTCCGCGGACTCTTTCGACTTAGATGCGTTCGCGGCGGACTTTGCCTACACCGTGGACGGCGGCGCGGAAAATGAGATCGTCTACGAAAACTTCAACGCAGGCTCTGCCGTTTTCCGCGTGCACGGCGTAAACATCCATCCGGGCAGCGCCAAGGACACGATGATCAACGCGGCACTGGTCGCCATGGAGATAAACGGCGCGCTCCCGTCTGCGGAAACCCCGGCGCATACGGAGGGCTACGAGGGCTTTTATCATCTGACCGACATGACAGGCGACGTGGAATCCGCCACCTTATCCTACATCATCCGTGACCACAGCGCGGCGCGGTTTGACAGCCGGCTCGACACGCTGCGCCACATTGAAAAGACCATGAACGAAAAGTACGGTGCGGATACCGTGACGCTGACCATCCGCGAACAGTACCGAAACATGGCAGAGGTGATGGACGCGCACATGCACCTTGTCGAGACGGCGGATCGTGTGATTACCGCGCTCGGTATGACGCCGTCCCATGAACCGATCCGCGGCGGTACGGATGGCGCGCGCCTTTCCTTTATGGGACTGCCCTGCCCCAATCTCGGCACCGGCGGATATGCCTTCCACGGTCCGTACGAGCACAACACCGTCGAGGGCATGGATACGATGGTACAGGTGCTGTCCGGCATTGTCTCGGAATACGCGAAATAAGGAGTAACAATTATGGAACTGAGAGATCTGCTCATTGAGAACCGCAGCTACCGCACCTTTGACGAATCGTGCGAAATCCCGCATGACGCCATTCTTTCGTGGATCGACAATTGCCGCATCTGCCCCAGCGCCAGAAACGCGCAGCCGCTCCGGTACAAGATCCTCGACACACGAGAGGGTGTGGAAAAGCTCCTACCATATACCGCATGGGCAGGTGCGCTGCTGGATATAAAGCTGCCGCCGGACGGTGGACATCCGAGCGCGTTTGTGGTGATCCTCTGCGACACAACGGTCACAAAAGATCCGCGCCATGCCGAAAAGGACGTCGGGATTGCCGCGATGACGCTGCTTCTTTCCGCAACCGAGGCAGGCTACGGCGGCTGCATGATCGGCGCCTTCAACCCGGATACCGTCGGTGAAAAGCTGCGGATACCGGAAAAGTACGTTCCGATGCTCATCGTAGCGCTCGGCAAACCGGCGGAAACGGTATTCATCACCAATCCAAAGGCGGACGGGGACGTGACCTACTTCCGCGACTCCCACAATCTCCATTTTGTCCCGAAGCGGCTGCTTGCCGATATCGTGCTCGAATGATCTATTCTCTCCTGTCCCTCGTCTGCTTCACGGGCTTTGTCGCGTTGTATGCCGCACAGAGACGCTCACCGGCAGCCTCCGTCGTTGGGATCGCGAACGGGATCTGCGGCGGGATCGGGATTCTCCTGTATCCGGCGACAGCCCTGCTGCTGCACCATTTCCTGCACGGCAGCTCGGACGCGGATTTTATATCGTGGGCATGGGACGCGTTCCATCTGTATTTTCGCTTTGCCCTGCTCGTGACCGGCGTGCTCCTATGTTTGACCGTACTCTCCTGCGTATCCTCTCTGACGGTCAAAGCGCATCGCAGAAAAGCCAGACTACGGCTGCTTGTCTCTCTGTTTTCCTCCGCGGCGCTCTTTCTTACCGGACCTGCCTACGGCTTCATGGTCAAAACAGATACAATCCCGCTGTATGCCCTCGTGCTGACCGTGGCGTTCGCGTCGGCTCTGTCCATGCGGTGGCACGCATGCGTGGAGTGGCTGCTTGCACGGCACATCGCACAGAAGGACGGCTCGGTTGTCGGTTTGTGATGAAATCCTGATTTTTTCGCCAAAAATCCCACGGTTTCTGACAATCAGACGAAAGTTTTATGTTGACCGCGCCAAAAGACTTGCAATTTTGCTGCGGTTATGTTACAATAAGGAAGTCTCGGGCGATATTCCTATCCCCAAATTCTGAACGAAAGGCAATCCCATGAAACGTTTCCATCGCGTACTCTGCGGACTTCTTGTCCTCTGTATCACACTCGGTCTCGGAATCCTGCCCATCACCGCCGACGATCCGGTCACCATCACCACCACGCTCAACATCGCGCAGGCGAACAAGAACCAGCGTGGTCACGGCTACGAATGGCACAACCGCACGGACGTGCTCGATCTGAACGGACTGTACCTCGACACGACCAATGACTACGGTCTGCGCCTGCCGAAGGACTGCACCGTAAACATCACTGGTACGAATTATATAAAAGCCTCTAAATACGCGCTGTCCTGTGCCGGAACAGTCGTTTTCAAGGGCAGCGGCAAGCTCATTCTTGATGCCGGAGAGGCTGGAATCTTCATCTATACCGAGGTCGGTACGGACAAGGTGCGTCTCTTAGAGGGGGAATACGAGATCCATTCCGCGAAATACGGCGTACTCTCCACGGCTGCGGATTTTTCGTTCGTGGACGGCAAAATGACCATCACCGTGGACGATGAAAACGGCGCTGCGGTCTCCGGACGCATCGTCAACCTGCTCGGCGGCACATTCACTGCCAACAACGCGGTGGAAGCGTCCCATATGCTGACTGTCAAGGGAATCAACCTCGACGTAAACGCCAACCGCGCGGCCTTCTCCTCCAAGAATCTGACCGTGTCCGACATCGCACTCACCGCGGACGGCGCGTCCATTGCGGAATACGCCGGACAATCCTCCGTCAAGGGTACCTCCACATTGAAGCGCGTGCGTACCAGTGTGATCTTCGGTGAGAACGTAAACGGCGCCATCGACTATGTTTGCTTAGTCGTTCTGCTTTGCGGTATCGCGGCAGCTGTGATCGTACCGATCCTGCGGCACAAGAAAAAAGTACAGAAGCTGCTCGAACGGCTGGAAAAGGAAAATCCGGACGCGGCGGCGGTTCTGAAAAAAGCAAAATAAACAATCCTTTATAAGGACGCGTGGCAGGAACAATCGGCGCGCGTCCTTTTGTCATACGGAAAGGCGGTACAGTCATGGATCAGGCACAGACTCTGCTCCTGCAATCGTATCTGAAAAGGGCGCGGCGCGTGGTGTTTTTCGGAGGTGCTGGCGTGTCCACGGAATCCGGGATCCCGGACTTTCGCTCCGCGGACGGCTTATATCACCAAAAATACACCGTGCCGCCGGAGGTTATCCTCTCGCACACGTATTTTCTCGCGCATCCGGCGGAGTTTTACCGCTTTTATCGGGATAAAATGAACTGTCTCGCCGCAGCTCCCAATCCGGCGCATCGGACGCTCGCGAAGTGGGAGACAATGGGCAAGGTATCCGCAGTGGTGACGCAGAATATCGACGGGCTCCACACATTAGCCGGTTCGCGCACGGTTTGGGAGCTGCACGGCTCGATCCACCGCAACTACTGCATGGACTGCGGAATGCCCTACCCGGCGGAGGCGATTTTTGGCAGTACCGCCCCGATTCCACGCTGTTCCTGCGGCGGCATCATCCGTCCGGATGTGGTTTTGTATGAAGAAGGCTTGACCGACGCGGTTGTCACGGGAGCTGTCAATGCCATCCGGGATTGTGATCTGCTCATCGTTGCCGGCACCTCTCTGACCGTGTATCCGGCGGCGGGACTGCTGCGCTTCTATGGCGGAGACCGGCTTGTGCTCATCAACCGGGACGAAACCCCGATGGACGCGACAGCCACGCTGGTAATGCGGGACAAGGTCGGCGCGGTGCTCTCCGCGGTGGATATGATGGGAATCGAATAAGGGAACGTTGATTTGTTGCTTTCGCACATGCTTACAAAACAAACGGACACGATATGCCGATATCGTGTCCGTTTGTTGTATGGGAATGTCTCAGTCGAGAATCAGCGTCGCGCCGACCGGGTAGTGGTCGGAGAGGAAGATGCCGTTCTCGTTGTCCGTCGCTTTCATGGACTTTGCGAAATCCGCCGGAATGTTCGTGAAAATATAATCGATCTTCTCCTGCTTCTTTTCCGGCTGATACGCATGGAACGTGAAACCGACATCCGCGGTCACATCCACAAGCGGCGCGCCGCAGCCGTCAAAGCCGTTCACCGTTGCGTAGACCTTGGATTCCGGCGTGACATTGAAATCCCCGGTCAGGATCACAGGCATCTGCCATGTCTGGTAATCGGCGACCATACGGTTCAGGATGAGGGAGATCCCCTGTGCCTGTGCGAACGCGCCCACATGGTCGAGATGGGTGTTATAATGGCGGAACAGCTTGCCGTTTGCCTTGCAGAGCAGGGTCACGACGGTACAGATCCGGGGACAGCCGCTTTGATCGGTCGCAAAACGGGAACCGGGACGGTGCGGAGTATCGGACAGCCAGAACGTATCAAGGGATACAAGGTCGAATTTGTCCGTGCGGTAGGCGATGATGTTGCTCTCGCCCTGCAGATCCGCTTCTCTGCCGATGCCGCAGACCGTGTACGTCGGGAAATGGTCGATCACCCACTGGCGCATCTCAGGTCTGGTCTCCTGGAATCCGATGATGTCCGCCTCATATTTCGGAAATTCCTTCTCGATGTACGCGCTCCGTTCCGCCGAAAACGCGTTTCTGCCGTCGCAGGCTGCGTCTGTGCGCATATTGAATGTGAATACGCGAATGTTTGCCATATCGTTGTCTCCTGTTTTAGTGGTTTTATGGTATTATAGCACAAAACGTGGGGCAATACAAGGATTTGTTGCAGAAATTTGGATGAAATACGAAGAACTATGCCCGGTTCTTCTCACGCCACACAGACGGTGGCATTCCATACACAGCCGAAAAACAGCGTGAAAAGTAAAATGGATTCTCATAGCCGCAACGTTCCGCGATTTGTCCGATGGACATCTCTGTTTGGCTGATCATCAAACACGCATTTCCCAGTCGTATCTGACGAATATACGCGATCGGCGTCATTCCGGCTGCATGGATAAACCGGTTGGTAAAGTGCGCGTGAGTCATATTGCAGGCAGCGGCGATCGCTCCGACCTGTAATTGTTCACCATAGTGTTTTGTAATATAGTGCATCGCTTTCCGGATTTCTGTGTCCGTTACCCGGTCCGGCGAAAGTGACTCCTCCAAAAAACGAAGCCGACACGTTTCGTACCAGAGATCGCAGAAATAGTGCTGTGCGCGACGCAGGGTATCCGGGTCCTTTCTATCCGCGGAATGGAGAAGAAACTGAATATCGTCATCACGCCGCACGGAGTAACTGTAGGACAACTTACCGCAGGGGATCTCACCAGACGCTTGCGTCTCCCAGTCATACGTCTCATCTCCGCACATCCAGCAGAAGTAGATGTAAAGAAACCGAATCGGCGACAGGATCTCTCGATGAAATGGCACCCCAGGTGGAAAGAATACCACATCTCCCGTTTCCGCGATATCACATTTGCCATTCATTTTTACAGAAAAGCTTCCGTCCAGCAGCACGATGGCATACCAGCCATCATATGCGGCATTCTCCCAAAGAAAGCGTTCTCTGGTTAAGACGGAAAGTAAATACAGTGACGGAATCGGGAACTCCATGCGCAGCCACCTCCACAAAGCAATAAAAAAGTATATGATAATTATAAATCAGTATATGTACATTGTCAAGAGCGCATGTTAAAATCTATATATCAAACCAATCTGTCATTGCTTGGAAAGGAAGGATTATACATATGGCAACAGAAAAAGTCCATGTACACTGCGACGTATTCATCGCAGGCGGAGGTCCTGCCGGAATCGCCGCCGCGCTTTCCGCAGCACGTGCCGGCGCGAATACGATTCTTTGTGAACGATATGGTATTTTAGGAGGGGGATTGGTCGCGTCGTTTGTCCGTCCGCTGCTCGGAAGTGTGAAAAACACAAACATTGGCAATGAAATCGAAAAACGTCTGGAACAGTACAGCGATATCGCCTCTCCTTTTGAAAGAACGAAAATCGTACTGACAGAAATGCTGCAGGAAGCAGGCGTGCGCGTTTTTTTACAGACCCAGATCACGAACGCCGTGACAAAAGCCGGAAGAATTGTCTTTGCGGAAGCTGTTTCACAGGCAAAGACATATCGGTTTTCCGCAAAAACATACATAGATGCCAGCGGAGACGGCAATCTCGCATCCCTTGCCGGTTGTGAAATTGAAATCGGACGCGACGGAGACCGTCTGGTGCAGCCTGCCTCCATCATGTTTACCATTGACGGCATTGAACCGGATGACGGTCTCTGCTGCTGTCACGAAGATGACTACCGACAGCTGTCAAACGGTACAGAATACCTCTCCCTTTGTCATGAAGCCTGCCGTACCGGAGAATTGCCGCCCTCCGTCAATATCGTCCGTTTGTACGACATTGGCTGTTCTGGAGAAAGAATGGTCAACGCGACACAATACAACCATTTGGATCCGCTCGACCCGGAGGAAATTTTCCGCGCGGAAAACAACCTGCGCCAGCAGATCCTTATGATCGTTCGTTTCCTGCGGAAACATATCCCCGGTTTTTCCAATGTTCGTGTCACAGGCAGCGCTTCCACGCTCGGTGTTCGGGAATCCAGACGCGTGCTCGGCGACTACGTGCTAACCGGTGAGGATCTCATTGCCGGACGAAAGTTCCCCGACGCGATCGTACACGACGCCAATTTCTGTATAGACATACACAATCCCGACGGCGCCGGTCAAGCAGAAACGGATGGCAGACCGCACCTCGCCCAGAATTATGACATTCCATACCGCAGTCTCACACCGCGCGGTCTCAGCAATCTTCTGACCTGTGGCAGATGCATCTCCGGTTCCCATCGTGCGCATGCCTCTTATCGCGTCATGCGGATCTGTATGGCCACTGGCAATGCGGCTGGTCTTGCGGCCTATGCGGCATGCGAAACAGGGGATGTCCGGAAAATCGACATTGCGGCATTGCAGCAAAAGCTCCATATCGCACCATATACCACCCATAGCATAGATTGAATCAGAGAGGTCAACATCATGCGAAATTTCGACAGAATTAAGCTCTTGCTTCTCGCACTTCTGCTGCTATCCTCCTGCTCCGGAAAGGACACAGAAGACACTGCAACCGAAACATCCGCAGAATCCATCGTGGCAGAAGCCGTAACGCGAACCGATTCCGAAACAGACAATATGGTCACAGACGATCTTCCGCAGGTCGATTATGAGGGATACAGCTTCCGCATACTCGGGGCGGAAAACGATATTCCCATGCTCCTTGTAGAGGAAACGAATGGTTCTCCTGTCAATGATGCAGTTTTTCAAGCAAATGCCGCCGTAGAAGATCGCCTGAACATTGTGCTGACAGAAGTGAAGCTATCCAGTTGGAATGATGCCCCTGCCATCCGTAAATCCATAGACGCGAGAACAGATGATCTGGATCTCGGTGTGTGTCACGATATCACCGCGGGCAATCTTTCCCTCGATGGATTGTTCTGCAACCTGCGTGAAATACCGCATCTGGATTTCACCAAACCCTGGTGGCCATCCTTCACGGTAGATTCTCTGACCGTAAACGGAAAAATGTATCTCTATTCCAATTACTCAGGATACAATGGTCTGCGTGGCACCAAAAATATGTATGTCAATCTCGAAAAGTTGCAAGACCTGTCCCTCGACTCTCCCTATGACATGGTACGCAATCAAGAATGGACATTGGATCGTGTGATCGAGATGACCAAAGGCATTTACACCGATTTGAACGGCGATGGGGAACGTACACGCGACGATTTCTATGGCTTTGCGTTTACCGGTTTATTCTATGGATGGTTGGAAAATTTTGGCGTAGAAGCGTATACTCATGCGGAAGACGGTAAAACCGTCGAGCTTACATTAAACAACGACCGTACGGTGCAAATCGTGGATACGGTAAAGGGTTGGCTTTACAATGGCAATGAAGGCGTATATTATAAGTCCAAGCACAAGAGTCTCCACGACACGGACAGCTATCCGGTTATGTTCGCGGATGGCAATTGTCTCTTTACCTATGGTTCGCTGTATGTTTTACTGGATGAGCTTGTCAACGCCGATGTCGTTTATGGGATCCTGCCGATGCCATTGCTTGACGAGACACAGGAAAGCTACCTTGGCGTGTGCTATGATTCCCCCATGTGGATTCCAACAACAGTCTCTGATATGGATCGTACCGGTGTGGTGGTAGAAGCAATGAGCATCGAGGGGTACCGTACCATACTGCCTGCGTATAAAGATGTGGCGCTGAAGAACCGCTACACAGTCGATAAGGATTCCGCGGAAATGCTTGACATCATCTTTGCCAACCGTCTGCTCAGCTTTTCCTATATCTATGGCGGCGATCAAGGCTTCCAACAGATTCTGAATACTCTCATTCCCTCCGATTCGCTCCAGTTCGCCTCTTATTATACGGCAAATGAACCGAAAGAACTGAAGCGAATTGCTGAAATCAACGCCGCATTCTCCGATTAAAGAAATTTTTTGTATATTGGGGCAGTCATCTCCGTATATCCCCCAAAACGACCGCTTTCAAATCGTTTCCACATAAAAAGACCCCATTCAGGGGTCTTTTTATGCGAGTTCTATCTATAGGCGTATTCTCAGAGCTTAGCGAGAATCATGTCGTCCAGGCGGTCGCGGACGCTCTGCATGACGGCGGCGTCGTTGACGCAATGATTGAAGTCAATGCTGCCGACGAGCTTCTCGATCTCCGCCACAACGGTTTCCTTACCGTACAGAGATTCTGCCAGCTTCATGACACGAATGTCGTCGATGGCTGCCTTGAAAGCGCGCAGACGGATGGAGTCCAACGGATTGCCGTCCTGACCCGGATATACGACGTGCGCGTCGCCGGTGATGCCCCAGTAGCCTGCCGCGGGATTGAGGAACGGATTGACATGGTCGTAGGAGCCGCAGTTGTTGTAGAAGTTATAGCCCCAATGCAGGAAGCCCTCGATGCCGTATTTGTACATCTGCATACCGATCGAACGGGTACGGCTGAGAGACATGGCGACAAAACGGTTGGACGCGCCGATCCACGGTCCGCAGCAGTAGTACACCCAGCGTTCCTTGATATCTTCCTTCATGAAGTCCTCAATCACACCGGAGGATGGCACAGGAATCGGCAGCAGTCCCTCACGGTAAAATTCCACATGCGACAGAGCATCCAGAATTTTCCAGCCGGAGAGATACATATCTACGGTTTCGCGGTTCTTCTTATACTGCGCGAGGTGATCGCCGTTCGGCTCATCGGAAATGTGGAAGTATGTATACTCCTTCAATCCCTTGCCATCCATGTACGCGGTAAATTCCTTGAGGAACGCACGGATAAAGGTCACATATTCCGCGCCGGACGCGTCGGTGTCCCAACCGAACAGCCGCTTATATTCGCCGTCCACGGTTACCATGACCTTCGGTGCATGCGCCGCGCCCCACTGAGAGAACAGATGCGAAATCTCGTAATATTTTACGCCGACACGCTGGCAGATCTCAATCCATCTGTCACAGAGCGAGAAATCGAAGGAATACACACCGTTGTCGCGCGAGATCTGTACCAGCTGTGTGGTCGTCCGTTCGCCACCGACATGGGTATCCAGCGCAACGGTAAAGACGGGCATGAGGATCATGTTGATGCCGTTCTTCACCGCGGTGCGCATGAAGTTTTCGCAGATCTCAAAGTGTCTGTCCGACCATGCGGGAACATTATAATAATCCGCGAGGCAGTCGGCATAGAACCAGTTGGTGATGCGGGTGTCCTGCGCGGGCAGCAACGCGTCCATGACAGTGATCTCGATAAAGGCGCGCTGCAGCACGGTATTTCCGTTCACAACGGCGATTTCCGTCGGGTACACGCCGGGCGCAAGGTCCTCCCCTTCAAAATCGATGTACGTGGTGTGCAGCTGCTGATTGACCAGCGGCATGCAGTTTCCGTGCATCGGATTGGCAAGTACATCGGGATACAGACCCGGTTCGGTGCGCAGGAATGTCGGATCCAGCTCACGGGTACGCTTCGGGGTCGTAAAGGACGGCGCGTAGTTGACGATATTTTCAACCGTATACATGGTGGCGTATTTGGCAAGCGTACCGTACACCTTTACCTCGACAAGGCGGCAGCAGTTGTCCGCTTCATCGGGATCGTACAGGGCAAACTGCACCGTCGCACGTTCGTTTTTGTACATCCGGATTCTCTCGAGCGCCGGAAAATCAGCGGGCGTCTGGTCTAAAAAGCATTTCTCCATTGCGGAGATGATCTTTGTTTCAAGCATGGAAAGCTCTCCTTTTTGTGATATGACAGTAGTATAGTAGATTGCGCGGAAATTTGCAATAGTTTTTTGGAAATTTTCCATTTACAAATCCGCAAAAAAAGAGAGTCCGTCGTGACTCTCCTCTTTTGCGGATTCCGTTGTGTTGGCGACGGATTTCGTCAGCTCCTTAAAATACCGCGTGCCGTCCTCGCGTTTGACGATCAGCACCGTGTATGGTACAGAGGCAACCTCCTGCCATTGCACTGTGAATCGGACACGGTAGGTGTGCTCCGTCTCCGCGATCTCCGCGATATGCACCGTGCGCTCCACAGGGACGTACGCGGCGGCAGCGATATACGCGTCCACCTTTTGCAGATAGCGGAACCGATTTGTATCCTTATGGGTGATCTTTACGCTGCCGCCGAAATACTGGTACATCGTCGCCTCAAACTCGCTTGCCGGGATCAGCTGCGTAATCTGATACGCCGGATACGCCCGCTCAGCCTGTTCGATCAGCGTCCGGTTGCCGGAATACCGCGCGTACTCCGTCGTCAGCATATAGGAAAGAATCGCGTCCCGGTACTTCTCAATCGCGCGCATCATCCCGGTAAACTCCGGCAGATCTGTCTCCCCCGCCAAAATATCGATCATGGCGGCAAGTGATATGCCGGTTTCGCTCTCCGGCGCGGGATTGTCGATCACCGGCTCGCTATGGTAGTCATAGGTGTCAAAACCGAGCTTGTCCAAAAGGCGGTTCGTGCAGCCACAGGCGGCAAGCACATTTGCGAGCAACAAAAAGCAAAGCCACAGGAAGCTTTTCCGATACTTCTGCATTCTCTTCCCCCATACCATACTGCGATTCTTTGTCCACACGGCAACCTGCCGCGAAAGTACGCTTGCTTTTGGATATACACGATCTTAGGATGGGCAAACGCAACCTGAGATCCGCGGAGCCAATATTTGTCTTAGAGCTCGTTTCGGTACGCCGAGAGGGATTCTTTCACAGCGCCATAGAGGTACAGGGAGCCTAAGATGAATAAGGGCACATGGTCCTGCTTCGCACCGTCCACTGCCATCGTCACGCCCTCGTCCACGGATTTTGCCGGTACGGCAGACACGCCATGTTCGCGAAAAATCGCGGCGGTATCGGCGGCGTCCAGCGCGCGCGGACTGGGCGGCGTGATCGTCACCACCGATTTCGCATAAGGCGCGAGTGCGGCGATCATCGTGCGGTAATCCTTGTCGGCAAGCACACCCATCAACAGGTGTATCTTTCCGTCCGGCGTCAGAGGCGCCAGATACTGTCGGATATTCGCCTCTGACGCAGCAATTCCCTGCGGATTGTGCGCGCCGTCGTATACGATGATCGGATCACGGGAGAGAACCTCAAACCGCGCTTTCCATTTTGCGCTCGCCAGACCGTCCCGTACCGCGTCATCCGGGATTTTGTACCCCTTATCGCGCAGCAGCTCCACGGCGGTCAGCACATTGGCGGCGTTGCGCAGCTGATACATGCCGCACATCGACAGCCGGAGCTTACCAAACGGCGCAAACGTGAACGCAGTGCCGTCGAGGGAAGTTTCCGCCAGCGCGATCCTACTGTAGTCCGTGCGATGATACGCCTGCGCGCCGCAGATCCTGTCCGTCGTTTCACGAATGACCGCTTCCGCTTCCGGCGCGCCTTCGCCAAAGAGCACCGTTGTCCCCGGTTTGATGATCCCGGCTTTCTCCGCAGCGATTTTTGGCAGTGTGTCGCCAAGAATCGCCATGTGGTCGTAGTCGATGCCGGTAACGACCGACAGCACAGGACAGGGAATCTCGTTTGTGGAGTCCAGCCTGCCGCCCAGTCCCGCTTCCAATACGACGACGTCGCAGCGGTTCCGACGGAAATACTCAAACCCGACCGCGTTGATCAGCTCAAACTCCGTCGGCGGATCCGCCATGGTGTCCGCGAACCCTTTGACATATCCGGTGATCGCGGCAAGCTCGTCATTTGTGATGTTCGCTCCGTCGATCTGCATCCGTTCATTGAAGGTTTCGATGTACGGCGAGGTAAACAGACCGGTTTTGTATCCGGCTGCGGTCAGGATCGAGGACAGCATCCGGCAGAAAGAGCCCTTGCCGTTCGTTCCGACCACGTGTATATACTGCAATTCCCGTTCGGGATGGTTCATTTTTTCGCATAGCTCGTGTATCCGTGCAAGTCCCGGACGGCTGCCCGTCCAGCTGATCCGGTGGATATACGCCATCGCTTCTTCATATCGCATCGCTTCTAACCTCCACTGCCGTTCCCTGGTCTTTGACAGTCGTCTTTATCGATCCCCCGCCAGACGCGGACGTACCAGCGCGGCGATCCGTATAAGCACCGGCAGCAGGAGCATCGTCACCGGGATCATGATCGCCTGCTGCGGAAGTCGGTATACAAACCAGCCCCAGTAGGTCTTAGAACCATAAAGCATACTGACCCACGCGGTATTGACGCACAGTCCGAGAATAAGGTGGTTCCACAGTGTCGGAATGAGCATCTGCCAGAAGCCGATCTTGTTCCACCGGACGGCAAAGCGCATTTCATTCTGCCCAAGCTGCCAATGCACGTCTGTACCGTGCAGGAAGATCCCGTCGTTGAAGCCCATGAGCGCGGCAATGATCGTAAATCCCGGGTGGTACACGCCGATCGGAAATAGAATCGCGCCGATGAAATCCGCCAGTCCTCCGACAACGGCAGCCATTCCGGGACCGTAAACAAGCGCGGTCAGCACCACGGGAACAAAGGAGAACCCGATGTTCCACCCGGCGGTCTTGATGGAGCAGAAGCGGTTGAGCACCACCTCTGCGGCGATCATCATGGCGGCGACACAGATTTTGCGGACACGGACATACGATTTGATTTTTGCGTTCATTTTTTCATCCTCCCAAAAATCGTTTTACGGAATGTGAAACAAGTTCCATGGAAACGCCGTTTTCAATGGCTTTCCAACACGTCTGAACATTTTTGAGAGGGATTGGCTCTGCGAAAAAGGCAGGATCACCGACCCTTTCTCGATCGGCAAATGTCTTTTTCGTGAAAGCATCGCCATCTGCGGGATGCTTTCCTATGTACAGCGGGATGCGAAATCCGGACCGCGGTATATGCGTATCGCACACCTTCGTCCGACAAACAACTCCCCGTTTTGCCGGCACTTTACGCCCGAAAATCTACTCTGTCATGCAATTTTCCGTATGGGTAAATTATAGCACAACGGGTAGACAAAAACAACCCGTTCGCCAATAGGTTCATACAAATCTATCCTTTACACAGATTTTCGGACGATTTCGCCCCCCGGATAGAGATATGTCACAAAATCCTTGTTCGGCAATTGCATAACAGAAAAATCCCCGGAAAGCGCGTCTCCGGAGATCTTTGGTTTTTGCCTATTTAATAGTACACATCCTGCTGCATGACGAACGTTTCCCCGTTTTCCAGTTCCCAGGTATAATGCCGGGTATCCTGCAGTCTGCGCGCGGAAGACGTAACCATTCCACATAGACAGATGACGGCAAAAACGGTGAAAAACACACCGACAGCCCTGACGACAGCTATGTACGCAAACGACGGCTTCAAATTACCGCCATCCGCGTACCACCAACGCCTGCTCAAAGAACCAAGCAGCCAGCAAAAACGCGGTAAGAGAAGAAGAACCACGCCCCCTATCGCGCACCCAAACGTCAGCACCACCCATTCTCCCTCAATATACCGGCGATTCGGGGTAAAAGCAAGGAACAAAATCGTGCCGACAATGCAGGCGAGACAGACGAAGCCAAGGATCCTTGCCCATTTTGGAACATAGAAATCCTCCGTTCTCTCCGCCATGCCGTCGAGCCTGTCATCCAATGCCTCCTCGTGCGCTTTTTCTTCCTCGTCCGTCATCGGTTTCGGAAGCACCGCGCCACAATCGATACAGGTGGAGCGAGAATCGTCCTGTACCGTGCCGCATTTTCTGCATTTCTTCATGTGCGCTCCGTATTTCTCATTCTTCCGTCACGCCCATACTCTGCATGAGCTTCTGGTTAAATTCCTCCGCGGTATTGTAGCCCATCTTCTTCTGCCGGTTGTTCATCGCGGCGATCTCAAAGATGATGGCAAGGTTCCGGCCGGGCTTCACAGGGATCGTCGTCGTCGGGATCTGGATACCCATAATGTCCGTGAAATCGTTGTCCAGTCCGAGCCGGTCGTACATCTTCCCCTGCACCCACGGCTCCAGATGGATGATCATATCGACCTTTTCTGTCTCCTTGACCGAACCCATACCAAAGAGCCGCCGTACGTCCACGATCCCGATGCCGCGCAGCTCGATGTAGTACTTGAGGATATCCGGCGCGGTCCCGACAATGGCCTTCGCGGATACGCGGCGCAGCTCCACGGCGTCGTCCGCGATGAACCGGTGTCCGCGTTTGATGAGCTCAATGGCGGTCTCGCTCTTGCCGACGCCGCTGTCGCCGGTGATGAGAATGCCCTCGCCGTATACCTCGACCAGCACGCCGTGACGCGTGATCTGCGGCGCCAGCTGTACATGGAGGTACGCGATCAGCGCCGCCATAAAATCGCTCGTGTTCTCCTCGGTATAGAGAAGCGGCACCTCGAAATACGACGCCAGCTCTGTCATCATCTCGTCCGGCTTGTTGCCGTGCGAGGAGACGACCGCCACCGGATTGCGCTGGAAGAACGCGGTCAGCCGTTCGCGCCGCAGCTCCTCCGACATGTTTTTGAGATACACGCTCTCCGCGTTGCCAAGGATCTGGATCCGTTTGTGGTCGAAGTGGTCGAAAAATCCGGCAAGCGCAAGACCCGGCCGGTTCACGTCAGAGCTACTGACCATGATCTTGGACGGCTCGTCCGGCGTATAGAGCACCTGCAGCGTTTCTTCGGTGATAATTTTCTGTAAGTCCACACGGGAGGTAAAATCGTCCATAGTACACCATTTGTCACGGCGCGGCAGAATCCATGATCCGGCGGCGTCCGGTATTTTTGATACATTTCTGTTTCTGCGAAAAGTATATCATATTTTTCGTCCGATTGCAAGTCTTTTTTGTATAGTTTATCGCGTATTCACAGCCTGACATGGCAAAAAGGCTGTAGTCGCGCGTTTTCCCACCGGAATCTGTTCGCGTTCATGGAATTTCCCGTCGCTGTTCATACGGGATTCACGGAATCTCTGTATAATATATAAGATGTAGAGACGCCAACGCACGCGTCTGATCAAACGGAGGTGTATCCCATGCACGGCAAACAGATCCTTACTCTCGGTATTTGTCTTGGTATGCTCGCCCTGTCCGGCTGCGGCAGTACCAGCGATGTCCCGAAAAGCACAAAGGAAGAACAAAAAGCGGTCATGACAGTGGACGGTATTGATGTGCCGTATGAGATTTATCGCTATGTCGCGCTCAATTACAAGGAGCAGTACGAGGCGGAAGCAGGCGGCGACACCGGCATCTGGGACGGTGCGGACGGAAACGAGCTGTTTGGCAGACTGAACGAGAACGTCGAGAAAACCATTATCAATCTATATGCCACTCAGTCCCTGTGCGCGCAGTACGACATCTCCCCGGACGACGATATGATCGCCAAGGAAGTGGACCAGAAGATGGATGAGCTGTATGAGCAGTACGAGGACGACATGGCGCTGTACACCGAAAGCCTGACAGAGGCGCATATGAACGACAGTGTGTATCGTTTTCTCGTACGCAACGATCTTCTCTCCGACGCGCTGTTCTACGCCATGTACAACGCCGGGGAGTTTCCGGACAACGAGAATCTGACGCCGATCTTTGCCTCCGACGAGTTCATCCGCGTGAAGCAGATCCTCATCTCCGCGGACAACGGCAATACCGATGAGGAGAACCTGGCAAAGGCGGAGGAAATCTACCGCATGGTGACCGCAGGCGCGGATTTTGACACGCTGGTGCAGGAATACGGACAGGATCTCTATCTCTTCAACAACGACGACGGCTATTACATTGCACGCGGCACAAGGTACCCGGAATTTGAGAAAGCCGCGTTTTCCTTAGAGGTCGGCGAAGTCAGCGGGATCGTCGCATCCTCTGCCGGATACAGCATCATCAAGCGATATGAAAAGGACGAGCAATATCTCGCGGATCACTACGACGATCTGCGCACGGAATATTACAGTGCTCTATACAACGTACGGCTTGAAACTTATGCCGATGGTCTGACGCTGGAGCGGCTCCCGGCGCTGGACAACTACTCGATCTTCACCATGCAGTAATCCGTTTTTGCGGGAAAGGAGGTGTGCCATGCGGTACTACCGGCGAAAAGCGAATCAAAAGGTGCGCGCAGTGCTCTGGCGGATCTTATTTATCATCCTGTGCGCCGCCGTCATCTTTGGTCTTGCGGTGCTCACCGGCAATCTTTTGAAGCGGCACGTGGAAACAGCGACGGAACGTCTCGACAGTGCAAAGCCGCCATCCGGAAACGCCGTATCCCGCAGTGACGCCGAGAATGAGGAAAAAGGCGTTGCAGACAGCTATTCCTCTCTCACCGTAAAAGCCTGTGGTATCGACTGGATCACACGTACCGCAGACGGACTGCAGCCCACCGCAGAGGATACGCTTGTCCTCCGGCTGCGGGAGCTTGCGGCAGAGTACGACACGATCTCCCTCGATATCAACGACGCGGACGGGTATTACTACACTTCTCCCACGCTGCTCACCCTGCTCAAGCAGCCGCTGTCCTCCGATGCTGTGACAGACGACAGCGTGTATCGGCGGCTCACCATCCTCTGCAGCGCCGTCAAAGCGGAAAATCTGCGCCTGTCCGTACGAATCCGCGCTTCTCTGGACACCTTGGACGCGGAAGCGGCAGCGATTTTGGACGGAACAATCGCACTGGAACTGTTCCAGATGGGTGTGGAGGAGGTTCTGTTCACCGGTCTGACCGCCGCCGACGCCGATACCGACGCCATCAACTACGCACGCACCTATCTCACATATGTGCGAGAGGCGTTGGACGGTACCGGTACGATCGGTGCGCTGCTCCCGTATAACGTATACACCGAGGCGGTCTATGCCAAGCAGGTGCAGATGACGGCGTCCGCTGTGGATTTTCTGGCGATCGACCTCACAGACGCGCCTGTGACCGCGAGCGATACCAACGCCATGACGATTTCCAAAATATGTCAATCTCTCAAGGGAAGCTTTCAGGTTTACAATATGCGCGTATACCTCGGCGGCGGAAATATTATGCTCCTCGCGGCACAAAAAGAAGCGCTGGACGCACTCGGGATCCGGAATCGTCAATATGAAACGGAGCTGACCGACGCCATGATAACCGAAACCGAGCAGGTAAAAAACGACACAGACACAGTCGAACCGGAGTCCACCGATGCCGCGACCGACGCCATATCGGAAACGGAAAGCCGCATCAATCCTTACGCCGTGACACGGTCGCAGGAGCCCGTCGACGATACAGAAACAGGTGCGGAAGCAGAAACGGAGACGGAGGAGCTCACCTACCGTTCGGATGGAGATTCCTGGTATTGACGGAGATATGTTTATGCGTCCGATCTTTCTTTTTGACAGTGGCAGCGAAATTGTCTCCGTGGTCGGCGCGCCGATGTTTTCCGGTATGGCGGACGATGACGGCACGTACAGTTCGCTGACGAAACGATTCGTTCTGGCACTCGCACCGCCGGACAGAGAAACGCTGCGTGCATTCTGCGCCGCCCCGTTTTCCGTGCAGCCTGCGGAAAACGTGCTGCTGTTTTCCATTCGCCGTTTTTATTTTTATCGCGCTGTCTTTCTGGAAAAGGAACCGTCCGGAATCCGCGCGACGCTGTTCACCGATACCGCCGCACTATATGAAAATGGCTCTCCCTACACGCGCCTGTTGGAGCTGCCACGTTTGCTGGAGACGATCCCGGCACTGTCTCAAGCGCTGCAAAACGGCACGGTGCCGCTCTCTCCCCATCTGCCGTTTTGCACACTGGATCCGGATGGACTCTGCGGCGAAAAATCCGGGATCCCTTTGGCTGATGCACCGTGCCTCGTGTCGCTGCCTGTGTTTTTGGACTGGTTTGGAAAAGCGACGGCGTCTGCGTACCGGGAAATTCCCTGTAGGATGCTCTTGCCGGAAAACGAAGCGGAATACACGCTTCCTCTGCCCGTTAAGCCGCTTACCTACCTTTTGTTCGCCATCCACGCCTATCTGTATCAGATCGCGGACGTACATTCCGTCCTCTACGGGACACTGCAAAGAGTCGGCGGCGAGATCACGCTGCGTTTTCAAGCGGTGTCGGCGCAGATTCCGGAAACTCTGTGGCTTTGCGACAACATGGAGCCTCTTGCCGCGGCAACACCGCATTTCCGAAATCTGCTGTACTATATCCAGTATCTGCTCCATACGCAGCAGTGGCAATTTACCGCTTCGTATGTGCCGGTCAAACCGGGTGTATCCTTTTCCATCGCCATGGACTGCGGCAGCGAGGACTGGGAAACGCTTGATTTCAAATACAGTGCGCCGACCCTGTATGGTGAATCGCTCTGTCAGGATGCGCTTTCTGTGGTTCGGACACTGTCACCGCCTTTCACACCCGGTACGCCAGCAGCACCGCCAACAGAATGAGAACATCCGCACTCGCGCCGCCATCGAGAAGGAACAGTGTGAGCAGCGCCACCAGCAGCCAATCCTCTCTGCGCAGATTGGTAAAGAGCGCGCGAAACACGTCCCCGATCGCACGATCCTGCTCGTGCTTTTCCATCGCAGCCATCGTTGCTGCCCGCGCGGCTCCGTTGTCGAGTACCGCATCGTCCGCATCGATATACGATTCCGTGTTCTCTTCTTCCCGATATAGCTCCGCATCGTCCATGTTCGTATACGCGGCAGTCTCCTCATACGGCAGCGAACTTCCGTCTGAGACGACTGTGTTTTCCACGTCGATCTCATCTGCGTTCCGAAACGGTACATTCTCTACCGTTTCGCGCGGTGAATAGACCGTCATGCCTTCTCGTCTCTGCGCGGAAACCGGTGCGCGGCGCGTGTAGATCTGCGGTTTGTGCACCTTTCCTTCCTCCGCGAACGCATTTCCGTGATAGCCCGGTGGGATCCGATAGTCTTTTTTCTGCGATTGCCCTCTGGCGTACACGTTATTCGTCACCTCCGCTGCCCTTTGCGCGATTTTCACCCGCATTGCCGAGCATTTCCCCGAACTGCATCGCAGACAACGCCCGGTCGATGAGCACACCGCGCTCCGGACTGAGATACGGTTTCAGGGCGCCAAGCAGTCGGTTGCGGTTGCCCGGATCGCCGAAGAGGGATTTCTGTCCGGACACTTTGCCTGGCTTTTCATCCGATTTCGGCTTTGCCGTGCCCTTTTTCCCGTCTCCGGTATTCCCCATCAGTCCGGACAGCATCGGTCCGAACGCGGCAAGCACTTCCGGCAGCTTTGCACTGACCTCCGCTGCGTCCGGCATATCGTCACCGCCGCGCAATTCCCGGACAAGCGCCTGAAATTCCGGGTTCGCCATAATATCGTTTACCTTTTTGGTGAGATCCGCATCCATTTCGTGCCCCCTCCGTTTATTTTGTGTCTTGAAATACATTGCGCAGCGTGTCGATTCGTTCGAGATCCGCGTCCGTCAGCGCCGAAAGGACCGCACGCAGCTTCCGCACCTTCTCCGAGTCCACCTCTCCTATGGAATTGTTCGGTCCGGCAAGCAAACGCAGCAGCTGCCACAGCTTGTCGTCCGGCAAGCGCAAAAAGCCGTCCATGGTCTTGCGATCGAGCTTCATATGTTCTTCTCCTTTCACACGGTTTTCTACCGTCACTCTGTATTGTATGCGCCCTGTGCCATTTGGTGCGCTGCTCCCGTATTTTCACAGCTATGGAGGATTCTTTCATGAAGATTCTTGTCTTTTCCGACACCCACGGCAATCCGGGCTGTATGCTTGACGCCGTACGTGCCCATGTCACCGCCGGTCCGGTCGCGCGCATCGTCCATCTCGGCGACGGCTATCGCGATTTCACCCTGATCCGTGAAAAGTACCCGGATATCCCGATGACGCAGGTCGCCGGGAACGGGGAGGACGTGCTGTTCGGTGCGCATCCGCCGATCCCGTATTCCGAAATCTTCACCGAGGGTGGGATCACCTTTTTCGCGACGCACGGACACCGTTTGCAGGTAAAAAACGATCTGGAAAACGCCGCGAATGCCGGTGCGCGTGAGAGGGCTGATGTGGTATTGTTCGGTCACACCCACATCGCGGAGGACACGCGCGTGGACACCATCTATGGCAAGCCGATACGCATGATCAATCCAGGCTCCGCCGGCAGCGGTTATCGACCGAGCTACGCGGTATTGGAGATCGACCACGGCGTGTTGCTATGTGGCTTCGGCGGCACGACGGTATGATGGCGCAATACAAAAAGCGAGGAAATCCTTCCACAGACGGAGAGATTTCCTCGCTATCTTATTTCCGCTCTTTCTCACGCTTACGCGCAAGGAGCTTCTGTACGAAAAAGTGAATCGCACACACAAGCATCGCGGCACCGGAGACACCGAGAGCGATCCAGATCGGAACGATGGAATCGCTGGTGAACGGGGCAGTCATAGCTTATGCCCAGGACATGGTGCCCGGCTTCGGATCGTGCATGATAACGGTTTTCAGGCAGTCGATCGCCTTGGACAGTCCCTCGTCCACGGACATCAGGCTGTCTTCATGCTCGATGGAGAGAACGCGGTCATAGCCCACAAGACGGAGGTTGTCCATAATATCCTTCCAGTACGCGGCGTCATGACCGTATCCGACGGCACGGAAAACCCATGCACGGTTGGCTTCGTCGCTGTAGTGCTTGGTATCAAGAACGCCGATACGCGCGGTATTGATCGCGTCGATCTTGGTATCCTTGGCGTGTACGTGGTAGATCGCGTCGCCGAGCATACGGATCGCCGCGGCGGGCTCCATACCCTGCCAGATGAGATGAGACGGGTCAAAGTTCGCACCGATCACGGGACCCACTGCCTTGCGGAGCTTTAGCAGAGTTTCGGTGTTGTAGCAGCAGAAGCCGGGATGCAGCTCAAGCGCGATATGCGGTACGTGATGAGCTTCGGCAAACGCGCATGCTTCCTTCCAGTACGGGATGAGCACTTCGTTCCACTGGTAATCGAGGATGGCGAGGAAGTCCTCCGGCCACGGGCAGGTTACCCAGTTCGGATACTTCGCACCCGGATGGTCGCCCGGACAGCCGGAGAAGGTCACGATGGTATCGACACCGACCTTTTCGGCAAGCAGAACGGCATTGCGGAAGTCACGATCAGCGGCGGCAGCCACTTCGGGATTCGGATGCACCGGATTGCCATGGCAGGACAGTGCGGCGAGCTCGATGTCGTACTTTTTGAAGAGATCCAGCCATGCGGCAAGCTTCGCGTCATCGGCGAGGAGCACCTCGGGATCACAGTGATCCTTGCCCGGGAAACCGCCGCAGCCGATCTCAACCGCTTCCACACCCATTCCCTTGAGCATGGGCAGGACTTCTTCGAGCGGCTTTTTCGCATACAGATTGGCAAGTACGCAGAGTTTCATAGGTATCTGTATCCTTTCTGTTTTTAATCTATGTTTTCGTTTCACGCACACGACACGGGATCCCCATTCGGATTGCCCGTGCCGCATATGCGTCTTATTTTTTACTTATCAAAGCGATAGATGTCGCCGGTCTTTGCGGATTCGTAGATACCCTCGAGGATCTGGGTCACGCAGAACGCCTGCTCCGGAAGCACGCAGGGATTCTTGTCGTTGATGACCGCGTTGATCCACTGTCTTGCTTCTCTGGTCGGCGCGTCGTCTCCGCCGTCACCATCGTAGAATGCCACGCCGCCCGCGTTGAGATCCGGCTTCAGAACATACTGTCTGCCCTGACGGATGCCGTTGATGCGCACGCCGTCCCACAGATCGCCGCCTGCCTTGGTACCGCATACGGAGGTAACGGCTTCCTTGACGTCCAGGGTGTTGAGTGCCCACGCAGATTCAAGGTTGATGGTCGCGCCGTTTTCCATAACGACAAAGCCAAATGCGCAGTCCTCTACGGTGAACTTCGCGGGATCCCAGTCGCCCCACGCGTTGCCGGTTTCGGTGTCGTTGTTGAGCTTATGGTACGTGGTGCCGAGGCAATACTTCGGCTTGTAGTTGTCCATGATCCAGAGGGTCAGGTCGAGCGCGTGGGTACCGATGTCGATCAGAGGACCGCCGCCCTGTTCGTATTCGTTCAGGAACACGCCCCAGGTCGGAACGGCACGGCGACGAATCGCGGTAGCCTTTGCATAGTAGATGTCTCCGAATGTGCCGGCGTCTGCCTCTGCCTTCAGGAACAGAGAGTCGTTTCTCTGACGGTTCTGATAACCGATGGTGAGCTTTTTGCCGTTGCGCTTCGCAGCATCAAGCATCTTCTTCGCTTCGACGGAATTGATTGCCATCGGCTTTTCGCACATAACGTGCTTGCCTGCGTCGAGGGCGTCTACGGTGATGAAGCTGTGCGCGCGGTTCGGGGTCAGGACGTGCACAACATCGATGGTCTTGTCCTCAAGCAGCTTTTTGTAATCTGTGTAGACTGCCGCGTCCGGCGTTCCGTAGTCGTGCTTCGCCTTGACCGCTCTTTCCTCAATCAGGTCGCAGAACGCCACCATTTCCGCGTTCGGGAGCTTTTTCAGCGCGGGCATATGCTTGCCGTTTGCGATACCACCGCAGCCGATGATACCAATTCTTACCTTTTCCATGTCAAATTCCTCCTTGATATGGTTTCATTTCTATGTTTTTGTCCCAATACGCAATGGTACCGGGTGGTTTACGGGATAGGTTTTACGCTCAGAAGCGATAAATGTCGCCGGTCTTTGCAGATTCGTAGATACCCTCGAGGATCCGGGTCACGCAGAACGCCTGCTCCGGAAGCACGCAGGGATTCTTGTCGTTGATGATGGCGTTGATCCACTGTCTTGCTTCTCTGGTTTCCGCATTGTCGCCTGCGTCGCCGTCGTAGAATGCCACGCCGCCCGCGTTGAGATTCGGCTTCAGAACATACTGTCTGCCCTGACGGATGCCGTTGATGCGCACGCCGTCCCACAGGTCGCCGCCTGCCTTGGTGCCGCAAACGGAGGTGACTGCCTCACGTACTTCCAGCGTGTTGAGCGCCCACGCGGATTCAAGGTTGATGGTCGCGCCATTTTCCATGACGACAAAGCCAAATGCGCAGTCCTCTACGGTGAACTTCGCGGGATCCCAGTCGCCCCACGCGTTGCCGGTTTCGGTGTCGTTGTTGAGCTTATGGTACGTGGTGCCGAGGCAATACTTCGGCTTGTAGTTGTCCATGATCCAGAGGGTCAGGTCGAGCGCGTGGGTACCGATGTCGATCAGAGGACCGCCGCCCTGTTCGTATTCGTTCAGGAACACGCCCCAGGTCGGAACGGCACGGCGACGAATCGCGGTAGCCTTTGCATAGTAGATGTCTCCGAATGTGCCGGCAAGCGCTTCGCCCTTTAAGAACTGAGAGTCGTTTCTCTGACGGCTCTGGTAACCGATGGTGAGCTTTTTGCCGTTCCGCTTCGCCGCATCAAGCATCTTCTTCGCTTCGACGGAGTTGATCGCCATCGGTTTCTCGCACATAACGTGCTTGCCAGCGTCGAGGGCGTCTACGGTGATGAAGCTGTGCGCGCGGTTCGGCGTCAGGACGTGCACGACGTCGATGGTCTTGTCCTCAAGCAGCTTTTTGTAATCTGTATAGACTGCCGCGTCCGGCGTTCCGTAGTCGTGCTTTGCCTTGATCGCTCTTTCCTCAATCAGGTCGCAGAACGCCACCATCTCGACATTCGGGAGCTTTTTCAGAGAGGGCATATGCTTGCCGTTCGCGATACCGCCGCAGCCGATGATGCCGATCCGTACCTTGTCATTTGCACCGATTGCCATTTCTTATACCTCGCTTCGTTTGTTTCATTTGTTTTTACAGGATTTCGGAGAACGCGGAGCCATACTTTCCGAGTCTCGTCTATATGATAGTCAATTTTCTGTGAAATTGCAAGCGGTGTATGTGAATTTTTCGCGCAAGAAGCATTTTCGGAAACCTACACAATTTTGCAGTTTCTTTTTTGTGCGTTTTGACAACTGCTTTTGTGCGTGCTTTTCCCGCATCTGCTGCTATTTCCGCGCAAAAAACAAGGATCCTCCATTTTTCGGAGAATCCCCGTTTTATTATTCTTCCACGCGTTTGATGATCAACCCGAGCGCACCCTGTGTCTCGCCGGACCAAATGATCTTGCGGGGACATTTGTGTGCACAGGCATTGCAGGAAACACATTTGTCGTATGCGATGGACGCTACGTAATCGCTTACATGGATCGCCTCCGCCGGGCAGCTTCTCTCGCAGATCTTGCAGGAGATACAGCCGACGTCGCAGTATTTCCGGGTCGTTTTGCCGTCGTCCACGGAGCTGCAGCCGACCCAGTGATGCGTGTCAAAGGGAATGAGCTTGATGATCCCCTTCGGACATGCCGTCACGCAGATCCCGCAGCCGCGGCATTTTGTGTAGTCAACGGCAGCCACGCCTTCCTCGACGCGGATCGCGTCAAAGGGGCAGGACGCCACGCAGGTGCCCAAACCGATGCAGCCGTTGGGGCAGAGCTTGTCGCCGCCGCCGATCCGGGATGCCGCCGCACAGTCCGGGATCCCCTCGTAGATGTACTTTTTCTTCGCGTATTGGCTGGTGCCGGAGCACATGACCTGCGCGCGCATTTTCACCGTCACACCGGGCTCGACACCCATGACGACAGCGACCTTTTCCGCGACCTCCTGACCGCCGACAGTACAGGCGTTGACCGGTGCTTTCCCGGCGGCAATCGCTTCCGACAGAGCAGCGCAGCCGGAATAGCCGCATCCGCCGCAGTTGGCGCCCGGCAGACATTCCGCGACCGCTTCCGCTTTCTCGTTCTTCTGGACGGCAAAGACCTTGGACGCGACCGCGAGCAGTGCGCCCATCAATCCGCCGAGCACGAGAAAGACTGCGACCGGGAGTAAAATGGTTTGCATCATCCGTCACGCTCCTTTCTCAGAATTTCATGCCGGCAAAGCCCGAAAACGCCATCGCTGCGAGGCTTGCGGCAATGAGCAGAATCGGGAAGCCCTCAAAGGCTTTCGGCGGATTTGCGAATACAAGTCGTTCCCGCACGCCGGCAAAAACCGTGATCGCCATCGTGAAGCCGAGCGCCGCCGAAAAGCCGAACACCACCGACTCCACAAAGCCGCTGCCGTTCTGGATATTCACGAGCGCGCAGCCGAGCACCGCGCAGTTTGTGGTGATCAGCGGCAGGTAAATGCCCAGTGCGCTGTACAGCGCCGGCATGAACTTGCGCAGAAACATCTCGATAAACTGCACGAGGGTGGCAATGACAAGAATAAACGCGATGGTCTTCAGATACGCGAGATCCAACGGTTCCAGCACGAGGTGGTAGACTGCCCACGTGATCGCCGACGAGATGGTCATAACGAACGTGACCGCCATGCCCATGCCGAGCGCCGTAGAGGGTTTGTCGGATACGCCGAGAAACGGGCAGCAGCCATAGAAGCGGGAGAAAATGAAGTTCTCCGTCAGGATGGCGGCAAACATGATCATGAAAATGTTACCCATTTGCGCCATCTCCTTTCGCGTGTTCCGTAACGCCTGTCTCCGCGTCCGGTGTGCTTTCCGTTACGGGTTCTTTTTTCGGGACAATTTTGCCGGTTTCGGGATCGCGCATCAGGGTTTTGTGGTACCCGGCATTCAGCGCGTCCTCTTCAAACATCTTTTTGCGTTCCTTTTCCGCGTTGATCAGTCCAATTTTCTGCACGAGGGCGATGAGGAACCCGAGGGTCAGAAACGCGCCGGACGGCAGGAGAAAGATCGACACAGGCGTGAACCACGCGCCGAAGATCTGGATGCCGCCTGTTCCATCCGCTGCCGCGAACAGTGCGCCGGTACCGAGAAGCTCCCGGACAGCGGCGATGAGCGACAGTGCCAGCGTGAAGCCGAGTCCCATGGATATGCCGTCCACCAGGGAAGGCAGCGGCGGATTTTTGGAGGCAAAGGCTTCCGCGCGGGCAAGGATGATACAGTTGACTACAATCAGCGGAATGAACAGTCCGAGCGACGCGTCGATGGCAGGCAAATACGCCTTGATGAGCAACTCTACAGCCGTCACGAAACCGGAGATGATCACGATATACGACGCGATGCGCACCTCTTTCGGGATGATTTTGCGCACAAGGGAGATAAAGAGATTGGAAAACGTCAGAACAACGGTGGTCGCCAATCCCATGCCGAGCGCGTTCACAACGGATGTGGTGGTCGCCAGCGTCGGACACATACCGAGGAGCTGTACGAAGGTCGGGTTTTGGGTGAGAATCCCGTTTTTCAGTTGTTCGAGATACTTATTCGCCATTTTGCTCCTCCTTTCTCATCGACGCACCGGCGGCCGGCTCGGTGAAGGCTTTTCGGTCTCCGATTCGGATTCGGATTCTGTTTCCGTTTCTGTTTCTGTTTCCGTTTCCGTTTCTGTTTCTGTTTCTGTTTCCGGCTCGGTTTCTATCTCAGTTTCCGTCTCCGGTTCTGTTTCGGTCTCGGTTTCCGTCTCCGGTTCTGTTTCGGTCTCCGTTTCCGGCGTATTTGTTTCGGTTTCCGTTTCCGTTTCAGGCGGTGTCGTCTCCGGTGGTGTTGTTTCCGGAGGCGTCGTTTCCGGAGGTCTGGTTTCGGGTGGTGTCGTCTCCGGTGGTCTCGTTTCGTCAGGAATGGTCTCCGGTTCCGTCTCGGTTTCCGTTTCCGTTTCAGGCGGTGTGGTTTCCGTTTCCGTTTCAGGCGGTGTGGTTTCCGTTTCCGTTTCGATCGGCTCCGTCTCAATTTCATCGGTTTCCACAGGCTCCGTTTCCACCGGCGTCAGGGAAATCACGGGATATGCCGCGGGATCTACGGGTACGTACCGTCCCGCTTCGTCCACGGTCACAAATCCGGCAAGCGCAAGCGCCATGTTCACGCCCTCCGTGACCGCCTTGGAGCTGATCGTCGCACCGGCAATGCCGTCCACGTTTTCTCCAACGGCAAATACACCTGATTTTTCATGGAACTGTGCTAGAAAATCCGCTGCGCCCGCTTTGGAGCCAACACCGGAGGTCTCGCTCATTTCCACGATCTGTACGCCGCGCACCGTTCCGTCCGTGTTCACGCCAACCATCATCTGGATCGCGCCGACATAGCCGTTCGGCGCCACATTCGCACAGAAGCCAATCGGGTTCTCGCCGGCAAATACGTAGTACAGTGCCTCTTTATCCGGCGCCGTCTGTACGCTGTCCCCCTCCGGGAAGATCGTGAGAATGGCGTCGGAGCGTTTTTTCTCCGCGTTTTCCGCGATCACATCCTTCGTCATCGCGTTCACGACCGCCAGCAGCGCCGCGATTGCCACGCAAATAACGGTTAAGGTAAGCACCATTTTGCAGAGATACGCCGGCGTGCCAGGTTCTGGCGCCGGTTTTGCGGGCTTGGACTCCCGGATCGGCTTTTCACGTTTTTTCTTCTCCGGGACAGGCTCCGCGGCAGACGCATCAGACGCGACAGGCTCCGGATCCGTGAACAGCTCTGTTTCCGGGATCTCCTCCAAAACCTCCTCCGGCAGTCCGGTTTCGTTCTGGAACGCGATCCCTGCCTCCGGTTCTATGGATTCTTCCGGGACACCGCGTTTTTCTCCCTTATTATATCGCGGCTCGCGGCTTTTCCTCTCGCGTTTTTTCTTTTCTTTTTTTGCCTTTTTCTCCACATCCGGTTTCGGATTTTCCGACTCGTCCACGAAAGCAAACGCATCCTCTGTAGCAGGCGGTGCGTAGTCGGCAAAATCCGGCTCCGCGACCTGCGGTTCTGCGAGCACACCCTGCGTTTCGGAAGAAGGAGTCTCTCCGTCGCTCGGTGTTTCGCTTGTATCAGGGGATCCAGCCGACGTTTTTCGGAACAAAGACGTCCATTTGTCCGCAAGGCACTCCGATTTGTCCGCACTCTCGCTCTCCGTCGGTTTCGTGCTGTCCGCCTTCTGTACCTCTGTCGTCACCTGCGTCTCCGCTTCAACAACCGGCTCCGATGGCTTCTGCATTTCCGCATCGGGCGTGTCCGTCTTGCGTACCGGCACTGTATCCGCATCCGTACGTGGCGGCAGATCCTGCATCAGATCCTCCAGAGAGACCATTTGCGCGTTATCCTTGGTCTCGTTCGCGTCGGCGGGTTCGTTTTCGCGCAGGTTTTTTGTCATATCCTTATTGTTTTCCATCCGGTTTACCTCCGAAACGACGCGGTACGGTCAGTCTGTCGATATACGCGACCAGCAGGTTCATCACGAGGATCGCGAACGATACGCCCTCGGGATACGAGCCGAAATACCGGATCAGCACCGTAATGAGTCCGCAGCCCACGCCGTAGAGCAGTCTGCCGTTTTTCGTGACGGGACTGGTAGCGTAGTCGGTCGCCATAAAGATTGCCCCGAGCATCAGTCCGCCCGCGAAAATCTCGGCGAGCATGAAGTCCACCGCCACGCCGCCGGTGCGCGGGAAGAGATACGTGAGTATCGCCACCGTTCCGATGTAGGCTGCGGGAATGTGCCACGTGATGACGCGTCGGATAAGAAGATACACGCCTCCCGCGACAAGCAGCAGGGACGAGACCTCGCCGATACAGCCGCCGGCGTTGCCGATGATGCTGTCAAAGAGATTGGTCTCCGGCAGACTTCCGTTTTTAAGAGACGCAAGCGGCGTCGCGCCTGCCACGATGTCCGCTTCGTCAAGGGTTATGGCAAGGCTGTTTATTTTCTGCCCTGCCGCGGGGAAACGACTCATAAAGCCGGAGAAAGACGAGAACAGAAATACGCGTGCCGCCAGTGCCGGGTTCATGAAATTCTTACCGATGCCGCCGAAAATCTGCTTGACGACCACAATGGCGAAAAATGCGCCGACCACGGGCATCCACAGCGGTACGGAAACGGGCAGATTCATGCAAAGCAGCATGCCCGTCACCACCGCGGACAGATCGCCGATGGTCACACGCCGATGCAAAAGCATCTCCGCAGCCGCCTCAAAGCCGATCGAGCAGCCGACCGACAGCACACAGAGAAGCAGCGCCCGCCATCCGAACACATACACACCCCAGAACATGGCGGGCACCAGCGCGATGATCACGTCGAGCATGATGGAGGCGATGTTTTCGGGATTGCGGATGTGCGGGGAAGGCGATACCGTGAGTAATTCCGGCATCGTGATTTTTTTCGTGCGAACCGGCGTTTCTTCCGCCGTTTGTTCGTTTTTTTCGATATTGTCCACTATTCCACCTCTCTCGGAATCACTTCTTCGTGTCGCCGACGTTTCTTTGGCGCAGCGTTTTGAGCGTCACCTTGGCAAGCCGGATGTGCTGTACGATCTCTACGCCGCCTGGACAGTTGTAGGTGCAGGAACCGCATTCCACGCACGCCTCCGCGCCATATTCCGACGCGCGCTCCCAGTCGCCGCGTCCGGCATACTGCGCGATATAGTTCGGCATCAGGTGCATCGGACAGTTCGCCACACATTTGCCGCAGCGGATACAGGTGTTTTCCGCATTCTTTTTCCGGTCGAACCGATCGGACAGGACGAGGATCGCGCTGGTTCCCTTGGTGACGGGCATGTCGGGATCCCACTGCGCCTGTCCCATCATCGGGCCGCCGGAAATGATCTTCTGTGGTTCCCGTTTCAGACCGCCGCAAAAATCGAGAATATCGTTCACCGTAGAGCCGATCGGCACGAGCAGGTTCTTCGGCGTGCGCACACAGTCG
Organism: uncultured Eubacteriales bacterium; assembly: GCA_934433485.1. GTDB lineage: Bacteria > Bacillota > Clostridia > Oscillospirales > CAG-272 > UMGS1696. The sequence goes on from CAKRZR010000005.1 coordinate 32,179, forward strand.
CCGTCCACGGTCAAAATCCGGCGGATAAGCGGCATTCCCTTTGCAAACGCCTGAAAGATCGCCGCACACGTTTCCGCGTTGAAGATCACGCAGCCGACATCCGCAGGCAGCTTTCCGACCGGCAGCTCCACACCGGTGAGCGCGTAGATGAGCTGTCTCTCATCGCCCTGCGGATATTTTGTTTTCATCACGCGCACCTCGATCATGGAGGAATTTGCGCAGATCTCCTCCAGACGTCCTATGGCGTCGAGCTTGTTATCCTCGACTGCGATGTACGCGGTGTGAACGCCGAGTGCCTTTAGGAGAATCTTTACACCGTTGATGACGGAGGCTGGATTCTCAAGCAGCAGTCGGTGATTCGCGGTGATAAACGGCTCGCATTCCGCGCAGTTTACAATGATTTTGTTGACCTTGCCGACCGCGGACGCAATTTTCGCGTGTGTCGGAAATGTCGCGCCGCCCATACCCGCGATCCCGGCGTTCTTCACGACCTCGATGATCTCCTCCGTGGTCGCGTCCGCCAGTCTGCCGCGATAGGGCTGCATAGCGGGACAGGGGGTATCCATCCCGTCGTTCTCAATGACAATATTCTGTCTGCGGCTGCCGGATGGGGTCGCGCTTTCCGTGATGGCGACGACCTTGCCGGATACACTCGCGTGCACGGGACATCCGAGTCCGTTCTCTGGCATCTCCCCGATTTTCTGCCCCAATGTCACCGTATCGCCCACCTTGACGATCGGTTTGCAGGGAGCGCCGATGTGCTGGGACAGGGGGATGGTTACCGTTTTGGGCGGTGTGAAAACTTCGATCCGGCAGCGTCTGGTATTCTTGTATTCTTCCACATGGATGCCGCCGTTAAAGGTATAAGCCAAGTTTTTCACCTCTCCTTTGGTCTGTAGATTCCGCTCTGTGCGTACCGAATGGGAATCCGGGACAGAGCCATATTCTTCTACCATACATTATACAATAAAATGGCGTACAAAACAAGGCGCAATTTCAAAAAAACCACAAAAAAATCAGCCGATTTTCGTTTTCGACTGATTTTTGGCTTGTGCGAATCCGTTTTTTCACACCTTCGGGAGGCGTACGTCCGGAAACAGAGAAAGAAACCGCACATTTTCCTGCCGCACCGTCCACGTTTTCCCGCGCAGACCGGACAGCGCTCCCGCGTCCCATTCCGGCGGAAAGGCGAACGTGAGGCGGTAGGAATACAGTGCCTGGTGTGCGTACCCCGCCTTGCGATCGGCTTTGTTCTCTCCGTATTTGCCCTCGCCGACAAGCGGATATCCGACATGGGCAAGGTGCGCGCGGATCTGGTGGGTCCGACCGGTGAACAGACGCACCTCCAGTAAGGTCAGATCCCGTTCGCGGTTGTAGGCAAGCGGCGTGCAGCCGGTACGAATCTCGCGGGCGCCGGGCTTTGGCATATCGGATACGGCGACGGTTTTTGTTTTGTAATCCTTGCGCAGATAACCGGTCAGGATCCGCGTTTCCGGAAACCTGCCATGCACGGCGCAGAGATACCGCTTTTCGATATATCCCGCGCGGATTGCTTCGTTCATGAGCCGCAATGCCGGCGCGTTTTTCGCGAAAATGACGATCCCGCCGGTGTTGCGGTCGATGCGGTTGCACAGCGCCGGGGCAAAGGAGTGCTCCGCCGATGGATCGTACTCCCCCTTTTGCCAGAGATACGCCTGGAGCGCAAAGAGCAGGGTTTCCCGTTCGCTCTCCGCTGTCCGATTGACATCTCCCTCATCGCCGGTATGGACGAGCACGCCCGGCCTTTTGTCGCACAGAATCAGGTTCGCGTCCTCGTAGACGATCTCCGGAACGTGCCGGATCCTGGCAAATTCCACCGTTTTGGAAACAGTGGGATTTTCGTGCGCGGAGTCCGACCTGCCGGAATTCTTTCCCGCGTCTGCCATGCCGTCGAAGAACTCGTCCGGGATGTACATCTCCACCACATCGCCGACAGCGAGAATGTCGTTTTCGTGTGCGCGGGCGCCATTCACCTTGATCCGCTTCTTGCGGATGTATTTATAAAGCAGAGACTGGGGCAGTCCCCGGACCGTTTTGGTGATAAACTTGTCCAGTCGCTGCCCCGCGTCATTGGTATTGCATGTAAAACTGCGCATTCTTATTTGGTGCCAAACAAGCGGTCGCCAGCGTCGCCAAGCCCCGGTACGATATATGCGTGGTCGTTCAGGTATTCATCCAGAGCGGCGGCGTAAATCTCCACATCCGGATGCTCCGCCTGGAGTCTTTCCACACCCTCGGGAGCCGCAACCAGGCAAAGGAGCTTGATCTGCGTGCAGCCGCGCTTTTTCAGCATCTGGATCGCGCCGGAAGCGGAACCGCCGGTCGCCAGCATCGGGTCGCACAGGATGATGTAGCGTTCCTCGATGTCGAACGGAAGCTTGCAGTAGTATTCGACCGGCTCATGGGTATCGGGATCGCGGTACAGACCGATATGACCGACCTTGGCAACCGGAACGAGACTGAGCAGTCCGTCCACCATGCCGAGACCCGCGCGCAAAATCGGGATGATGGCAAGCTTTTTGCCCATGATCATGCCGCCCTTCATCTTTGCGACAGGCGTTTCGATCTCGACCTCGTGCAGCGGCAGCTCGCGGGTGATCTCGTAACCCATGAGCATGGCGATCTCGGAAAGCAGCTCACGGAAATCCTTGCTGCCGGTGTCCTTGTCACGCATAATGGACAGCTTATGCTTGATAAGCGGATGGTCGACTACATGAAACTTTTCAAAATTCATTTGGTTCCTCCTTGCCGGTGTACGGCATTCTCGATTGCGGATACGGTCTTTACATTCCGCATTATTATACCGCACTTTTCGCCGGAATGCAACCCTATCGCGCAAATTTCATGGATTTTTTTCGTCATTGCCGCGAACGCTTGACAAAACCGCGCCATTGGGCTACAATAATAGCATCAAAATTCAGAAAACATGAGGAATCACCCATGCAGCATACATTGACAATGCGCTATCCGGCGGCGTGGCACGGCGACATGTGGCGGGAGGGCGCGCCGTTTGGCAGCGGAACGGTCGGCGGATTGGTCTACGGAAGCCTCTGGCACGAATACATCTGTATCAATCACGCGAAGCTCTGGCGCGGCGGGAAGGACTCCCCACTGCCGGACGTACACGATAAGCTCCCTCTCGTGCGGCGGTATCTTGACGAGCGTAACCCGCGCGCGGCGGATCGCGTATTGACCGACGCACTGCGCGAGGCGGGCTACGACGGGGACACTACATTCCCATCTCCGGTATGCGACATCCGCCTTTCCAGACGCGCGAACGCCTCCTATCGCAGCTATCGGCGCGAGGTGCATATGGACACGGGCGTGGTCTCCGTTTCATGGAGAGAGGGAGACGCCGTCTACCGTCGCGAGGTCTTTGCGTCCCGCGAGAGCCATCTCGTCTATCTCCGCTATACGGCGCAGAACGGCACGATCGACACCAAAATCTGGCTCGACCTGCACGATCCGGAAACGCTTGGCAAAACGGAGATCCCGGATCGTAAATCCGGCGCAGACGGCGCATATCTCACCTATGCCGCGCGCAACGATTCTGTATACTTGCCCGGAGACTACGGTGCTGTCGCGAAAATCGCCACAGACGGTGCGCACACCTGCGAAAACGGCAAAATATCCGTATCGGGCGCCACTGCGATCACCCTTGTCCTGCGCGTATTTTTGGCAACACCGCGCGAGAGCGGGTACAAAGAATCGATGGAAATCCTTGACGCGGCGCCGTCCTACGAAACTGCATTGTCCGCCCATATCGCGCTGCACGGACCGCTTTTCTCCGGCGTGGACTTTTCCATTTCCGATCCGTCCACGCATCGCACGAATGACGAGCTATTGGCGGACGCACAGGACAACGGCGCATCCGCGGAGCTTGTCGAAAAGCTGTACGCGTACGGACGGTACCTCTTTATCGCCTCCACCGGCGGCGCGGATATGGATACGCTGCCCTGCCACCTCATCGGACTGTTCAACGGGACGTACCGGTGCTTCTGGGCGATCTACATGTACAACGTCAATTTTGAGATGATCTACTGGAACGCGCTCACCGGCGGCATGGCAGATTTTCTCCGGCTGGCGCTCGATTACACGGAATCCATGCTGGACGATTTCCGAGAAAACGCACGTAAGCTCTTTGACTGCCGCGGGATCTGGATCAACTCCGTGAACACGCCGGAATCCGGGCTGTGCAAGTGTCTCGCCAATCACATCGTGAACTGGACGGGCGGCGCGGCGTGGTTCGGACAGCATTTCTGGGATTATTATCGCTTCACCGGGGATGAAACGTATCTGCGCGAACACGTGATGCCGTATCTGTATGAGGTCGCGCTGTTCTATGAGGATTTTGCCGTGGAGAACGCGGACGGTTACTACGATCTCTATCCCTCGACCTCCCCGGAAAACACCCCGCAGAACGTCTGGGACGAAAACGGCTGCAACATCGAGACGGTCAAGAACGCCGCCATGGAGTACGCGCTGCTCCGTGAGGTGCTGACCCATCTTATCGAAGGCTCCCGCCTGACCGGAATGTACACGGACAAGGTGCCACAGTGGGAGAAGATGCGAGCAAAATGCCGTCCGTACCGGATCAATGCCGACGGAGCAATCGCTGAATGGCTCGATCCATACTATGTCGACCACTACGCACACCGGCACCACAGCCATCTTTATCCCGTATTCCCTGGCAGCGAGGTCTCCGTGGACGATGCGCTCTATCCGGCGTTCTGTCGGGCGGAGGATCTGCGTATCTCCGGCGGGCATGACGGTACCATCGGCGGCGCGGAGCAGCATTCCAGCTGGGGTATGGCAAATATGGCGGCAGAAGCGGCAAGACTTCGGCGCGGCAACACGGCACTGTGGTGCATCTCCGAAATTTCCCGCGCGTGTCTGATGGGCAATTTCTTCACCACACACAACGACTGGCGGCGCATGGGCTCCGTCTGCTGTGAGGACTGTCGTCCCGCGCCGTACCAGATCGACGGCAACATCGGCATTCCCGCGGCGGTGAACGAAATGCTTCTCCAATCCCAGATGACGTACCTGACCGTGCTGCCCGCGCTGCCGGACGATTGGTCGCGCGGATATATCCACGGCGTGTGCGCAAGAGACGCGATCCGCTGCTCCATCGATTGGAACGAGGACGGCGGTATTGTCCGGCTGACGGCGGGAAAACCGATCGAAAAAGAGGTGCGCGTCGCCTCCGGGTATCGATTCGCAAACGGCAGCGACAGAACGACGATCACGCTCGGTCAGACGGAAACGACGCTCGTTCTCTACAGGCTCTGACCAATGCGGAGGCATACACAGCATGAAAACATTTTCCATCATCACGCTCGGCTGCCGGGTCAACCAGTGTGAATCCGACGAAATCGCGCAGGGACTGTCCGACCGTGGCTGGCGAAGCGCGGAAGTCGGTGAAACCCCGGCGGTCGTGATCGTCAACACATGCACCGTCACCGGCGAGAGCGACCGCAAATCCCGGCAGATGATCCGGCGCGCGGCATCCGGAGGCTCGCACGTGGTCGTCACCGGCTGCTTCGCACAGATCTCCGGCGAGGAAGCGGCGAAGATTCCGGGAGTGGTCTACGTCTGCGGCAACGACCGAAAGGCAAAGATCCCGGCGGTGCTGTCCCATATCGACACGCTGTCGCAGACGGACGCGGATTTACTCGCCGACACGGATACGGACGATCTGTCGGACACCGCGGTGATCCTGCGCACGCCGAAACGGGTACGATCGTATATCAAAATTGAGGACGGCTGCGAAAACCGGTGTGCGTACTGCATCATCCCAAAAGCGCGCGGCAAGGTTCGCTCCAAGCCGGTGGACGCGGTGCTGTGCGAGGCGCGCCATCTCGCCGGATATTGCAGAGAGCTGATTCTCACCGGGATTGAGACGGCGTCCTACGGTATGGATCTGCGCGAAAACGGAAAACGACTCCCGTATGGCATGGCGCTGGCGGAGCTTCTCCAAAAAGTAGACAAAATCCCCGGCGTGGAGCGCATCGGCATGGGCTCGCTGGAGCCTACGGTGATGTCAGACGCGTTTGTCTCCGCCCTGACCGGGATCGGTCATATTCTCCGCCACTTCCATCTCTCCATCCAGAGCGGCTCCACGACGGTGCTGCACCGGATGCGCAGGCGTTACACGGCGGAAATGGCGCTTGCCGCGATGGAAAGGGTGCGCGGGGTCATGCCGGACGTAACCTTCGGCGCGGACGTCATTGTCGGCTTTCCCGGCGAGACGGAGGCGGAATTTGCCGAAACGGTGGAATTCTGCCGTCGGGCGCGATTTTTACACTTGCACATTTTCCCATACTCCATCCGCGAGGGCACAGAGGCGGCGGTCATGCCAGATCAGATCCCGGAGCCGGTGAAAAAAGCCCGTGTACGCGCGCTGGAGGATGTGGACGACGCGATCCGCACGGAAATGCTTGCAGAATATGTCGCGGCGCACGGGACCACGCCTGTGTACGTTCTTGTCGAAAAGACGGAGAACGGCGTTGCAAACGGACACACAGAGCATTTTGTGGAGGTCGATATTCCCACCGCGCGTACGGATGTGGTCGGAAAGCTTCTCCCGGTATCGCTCACGGAAACGGACGGCGTGATCTGCCGCGGCGTATTTGTGGAATAGAAAACAGGCTCTGCCAGAGCCGGGAAACCGGTGCGACAGAGCCTGTTTCATGCATTCACGATAAACATAAGCCAAACATCGGAGAATTTTCCCGCAAAACGGGGAAATTCTCGAAAGTGGGATGGATCGCGCTACCATGCAGCCGCGCATTATTCCACGATCATTTTGTAGCGCAGCGCGGGATCCCCGGTCGTATGCGCGCGGGTCGCTTCGTTTGTACCGGTCATTGTGTCCACAAGGGCTGTCAGGTGTGTGACGAAGAGATAGGTACCGCCGCGGGAAGCAATGTAGCGCAGGATCGGCAGCATTCCGGCAGCGCCCTCCGCGTACGCCGTGGTCTGGAATGTCTCATTTAAGAGCACCAGCGCGTTCGGCGCGAGACGGTCGATCAGCGCCGCCACCTCGATGACCTCCTCCTCGAACCGTCCGGCTGCGTTCCCTGTCACAAGCGCTCCCTCCGCTTTGGCAAACTGGGTCATGATCCCGCCGCGCAGACTGACAGACGCCGCTCTCGCCGGAATCGGTACCCCGCATCCCGCAAACAGCACCGCCGTGCCGATGGAGCGCAGATAGACCGTCTTGCCGCTGTTGTTTTCCCCGGTGATGAGCATGCCGCGCGCCTGTCCGGACAGATGCAGATCGTTCGGGACGACGGTATCGATGTGCGCGGATTCCGCAACAAGGAGCATGTCGTACAACGCCGTGATATCGAGCACACCGTCCGCGGCGTCGTGGATCTCCGGAATCGTATACGGCACGCCGCGATCCGCCAGTCGGGCGACGATGCGCGATACCCCGGTATAAAACGCAAGCTCGTCCTCGATGGCGGAGAACCGGTCGAAAACGGCGCGCAGGAGAGCACTCAGGAGCCGATCCGTTTCCGCCACCGCCGCCGTCACGTTCTCCATTGCCGCCTCGCCGCCGGGGATCGTTTTGCCCTCGACGACCTCAGCCGACTCGTTTTCGTCCTTTTCGGCTTTCTTTTCCCGTTCCCGATTCATGAGCTTTTTCCAGAGTGGCTGTTTTTTCTCCATCACCGCTTTTTCTCTTGCCGTGTACGCGTAGGTAAAATCGGCAAGCACATACCCGACGGTACGCAGCTCCTCCGTCAGCGTGAGATCGAGCCGGTAGCGGAACGCCTCATCCCCATGCGCGCGCATCCGGTCGCAGAAATCGTACAGCGCGTCCTTCCCATACCACACCGCGCGGCACGCATTGTTCATTCCCGCCAGCACGCCGCGGCAGTCCGGAAAGCCGTCGATGGCTTCCGAGACCTCGCGCAGGCATCCGGCGGCGATGCGCAGATAGGTACAGGTCAGCGCCAGCATGTCTTTTTGATTGCGCTGCTGGATCGAGAGCTCTGATGGATTGTTCCGACGGTGCGCGAACAGGTGCGAACGGTCGCTGTCCCACGCCTGCTTCGACTGCGCAAGCCGCCGAAAAATGTGTGTCAGCGTTTCAAGAAGCTGCGGATGGTTACAGAACGTTTTCCCGACCGAATACCGGAACCTTGCGTCATCCGCGCGGGTTACCGGCATGGTCAGCACATCGAGAAACGGCTCGCGGATCCACGCTTCCGGACAGAACAAGGCAATGGTGCGGTCGAGCTGTAAATCCTTCAACACCTGCTTACCGCTCTGCTTCTCCGACTGGGTCCGCAGCCCTGTCGCTTCTCCGTTTTCATACAGCAGACTGAATCGACTCATCCGTTTTCCCCTCCGTTCTCCGCGAGACGCGCGGCAAGACTGTCGCCGTCCAAGCCATATTTTCGCAAAATGTCGCGCGCATACGAGGAATCCGTCCGATCCACGCGGCGGATCTTATATGTACGGCGGTTTTCGTCCTCCGGATCGACCACGGCGGCAAGCGACGGGATCGCGTGACCGGTCAGCGTGTGAATATGGGTGACGTATACGCCAAACACGCCGCGCTCCGCCATCTCCACCGCCAGCTCCCGCGAATATTCCTCCGCTTTTCTCTCATACGTGCCGGAAAAGGTCTCGTTGAACAGCGCGACCGTGTCCGCGTCCGCATTTTCCCGAATCACGCGTACCCGTCCTTCCTCCTCCAAGAACCGGCCGGTGTCCGAAAAGGTCTCGTTTGCCGGAAAATGGGTGAACAGCCGTCGGAACGGATAGATCCGCGCGGATCGTGCCGCGATCGGACAACCGACAAGGGCAAAGAGTACGGACAGCCCCAGAGCGCGCAGATAGGTTGTTTTTCCGCCGCCATTCGCACCGCCAAGCAGGAAAAAGGGCTCCTCCGCCGTCATCTCCACGTCGTTCGGCACCACATCGCAGCCGCACATGTCCCGTTTTACAAGTGCCATATCCCGCATGCCGACGATCTCAATCCTGCGCGTATCGGACACCACCGGCAGGCACATCTCGTATCCGGCAGCCTCCATTCGGCTTGTATGGCGCGCCATTTCCCGGAGAAACGCGATCTCTCCGGCATAGGAAACCATCGCACGGATCACAAACGGCTCGGCAAAAAGCATGTCGGCATAGGAGCGCCGCAGGGTTCGCGCCATCTCCAGGACATGCGGATAGACGACGGCATAGGCGTGGACAGTCGCTTCATCCGCTTCCTTGGGCAAGCGAACTGTTGGCATCGCGTCCGCCACGCCCATTTCCGCAAACAGCGCAAGGAGTGCGTCCTCCGCGGTCTCGTCTCCGCATGGATACGCCTTTTGCGTGAGGCTTTCGCTCTGCAGCGTCAGATTTTCCCGGCGGATCGACCGATAGCTCTCGCCCCCCTGTGCCAGCGCCCGCATGCTGGGGTCTTTTATCAGCGATTCCATATACCCGCGCACCACACCGAATCTGCCGTCCGCCGGCATGTTCAGCCAGTGCGTGAGCAGTTCCTGATACGCCGCTGCCACAGCCGGAAAGAGCAGATCCGATGCCTCGTCCCTGGCTTTGTCGTACCGGCGCAGAAGCCCCTCAAACGCTTCCGTTTCCGTGTACAGCGCGTCCAGCATGTCCATAAGCGCCGGATCGTGTGCCAGCCGCCAGATCATCTTCCCGCGAAACGAGATCTCCGCGGATGTGCAGAAGCGGCGCAGCAGCGCACGGTTGGCGACGGAAAAATCGAGCGGCACGATGAGATCGCAAAGCGTATTCTCCTGTACGGCGGGCATGTGTTTGTCCGTATTCTCCCAAAGCAGCGAAGGATAAGCCATAGGTGGTACGCCTCCTTTTTTTCGGATATGTCTGCCTATACCGCGTTTTTGCGCAAAAGGATCCGGGCGAGAGCGTTTCACGAAAAAACAGCCGAAAAGCAGCGTTTCCATACGTATTCTATGAAAAGTATACCATACATTACGGAAAAATGCAAGCAACGATTGTTTGCAGGCACAAAAAAAGGACGACCGGCTTTATCCCGTCGTCCCTTTGTCCGCGCACATCAGCGGATCTTATATTTCAGGCGCATGTTGTCCGCGATCATTGCGATAAACTCCGAATTGGTCGGTTTTCCGCGGCTGTTCTGGATCGTGTAGCCAAAGTACGCGTTCAGAGTATCCAGGTCGCCTCTGTCCCACGCTACCTCAATGGCGTGCCGGATCGCGCGTTCCACACGGGAGGTCGTCGTCTGGTACTTCTTCGCCACGGACGGATACAACACCTTGGTCACCGAGTTGATGATGTCGTTGTCCGCGATGGTCATGAGGATCGCCGTGCGCAGATACTGGTATCCCTTGATGTGCGCCGGCACGCCGATCTGGTGGATCACCCGCGTGACCTGCGCCTCCATATCCGGCTCTTCCCTGCCGCCGCTCGTCTTTGCACGCTCCGTTGTGCCGTCCGCCTCCGATTTCGCCGCCATGCGGTTCTGGCAGATCGTCTCCACACCGGCGGTCAGATTGCGGCAGTCCACGGGCTTCGGCAGGCAAAGCATCGCGCCCGCACGGTTGACCTCCATATACACGTTCGTCGTCGGCATCTGCACCAGAATCACGAACGCCGGATGGGACTGCACGCCCGCCGTCTCCCGGATCAGCGCCGCACCGTCCACGCCGGACAGCCACAGATCCGCGATCACCACATCGTACGCGCCGGAGAGGATCATCCGCCTGGCTTCCTCACCGTTCTTTGCCGTATCCACCTCCGCCTGGTATGCGTCCATCCGCCCGAGCGCGTCCACACAGCTCTGCCGCACCTCGCTGTTTTCGTCCGCCACCAGAATCCGCATCGTCTTTTTCTCCATTTCGCCACCCGTTCCCTTCGCGTTTTCCTTTTCCATCGTCATTGCCAAATCCATTCCCACTTTTCTATCCCTTTCTCCGGTACCGTTATCCCGTTTTTGAACCGAAAGCCCCTAATTCGTGCCTCTCGTTTCGTTACCATATTCTACCATATTTGAGAGAAGATTTCAATAGGATACCGGAAAACAATATTACCAAAAATTCCCAAAGCAAATTGGTGATATTGCCACATGAACCGCTCCCGCAGACAACGCGTTTCTATTTTCCGGTATTTTGCGCCGCGAAAAAATCCGCCGCATACCCACTTTGGATATACGACGGATCCGTCACATACGATTGGATTTTACCGCACTTCCCACTCGATGCCGTCGGGTACGGTGATCTGCGGTTCCTCGCCGGCTCTCTGGCACACGCGAATCTGCCCATACGGTGTCGGGAACGACACATCGGCACAAGAAAGCCCCCACAGGCGCGGCGCGAGCGTGATCTTTTTGTATCCCGGCTCCACAATTTGCAGTCCCGTGAGCGCAAGCGGCAGATGGTACGCCGGCGTTCCTCCCCACGCGTGGCTGTAATCGAAGCTGTAATCCGGCGGCGCGAACCAGCCCTCCTGCAGTCCCTTATCGCACGTTTCCACAAGGGGCTTCCACATGTCGAGGATCTGCATGCCGTAGTCGCCGAACAGTCCGTTCTCCCAGATGGCTTCTAAGACAAAGTACATATAGTAGGGCTGCACCTGCTGCAGGTCGGACGCCGGATCCACCGATCGACGGAGAATCCGCTCACGCTCCTCGTCGGGGCACAGTCCGTACATGGCGGCAAGAACGTTCGCATGGCGGGTGAAGTGTCTGAGCGGCACGTTTTTCGGTCGACTCCATCCATCGCCCTCATCCTCATCCGAAAGTCCATCGATATACAGTCCCGTCTCCGCATCATAGAAGGCACGGTGGAACGCGGGGCGGAACGATGCCATGCGGGATGCCCACGACGCCCGTTTTGCCGTCCACCACGCGCCGTCCGGTTCGCGCTCCATCACTCTGCACAGCGCGCACGCGTCGGTCAGCGCCTTATAATAAAACGCGCACAGCACCGTCTGCCCGAGCGATTTCGGCGGATGGTGCATATTGTAGCCCTCTATCTCCAGCCAGTCGATAAACATATAGTCCGGCGCGTTGTCAAGGATGCCGTTTCTGCCGATATACCCGTGGAACCGGGTGAGCAGCGTGTCGAGCGCGTCCTTACAGTACCGGATGAGCGCGCGGTCTCCGGTGAAGGTGTAAACCTTACGGATCCACTGTACCCACATGAGGCTGTAGGACGTGTGGAACATTCTTCCGTCGTTCTCCAAAAGCCAATCGGCGGTGCGGCGGATGTCCTGGGCGGCAAGGCGCATATCGCCGAAGGTAAAGAGGGTCATGTGCGTTTCGACAAGGTAGTCCCCGGTGCAGGCGAGCAGCTCCTGGTGGCTCGGGCTGTCGAGGTGCAGCGACTGGCGGCAGATGGAAAGCGTCCATTTGCACACGTCATACACCTTGTCCAGGGCGGGATCGGAGGTATGAAGCGTTCCCTCTGCCGTCACCGGATAGCGGCTGTCGATGAGGTAGGGTAAAATACGCGTTCCCTCCGCCGCGGAGACGACTTTTACGGAAAGGTACCCGGCGGAATACATCACCAGTCCCCGATACGTACCGCCGTCCGCGCCGAACGTGACCGTTTCCAGGTTCTGGATTCCACCGCGTTCCGAACAGCCGAGCTCCACAGTGCAGGCGCCGGTGGCAGTCAACGCGAGATAGGCGCAGTGGATACGCGGATAGTCGATCGCATACGTTTCTCCGTCACGTACAGACCGCGGCTCTGTCCAATAATCGCCATATATCGGCGTATAGGCGAGGGTCGGGATCGCAGAAATCGGCAGGCGCGCGGGCACATCGGTAAAGACAGCGTGGCTCCATGCGTCCGGCACGACAGTCGCGTCAAAGGCACCGGGCGCGGGATGGCGGCGATCCACACGGGCAAGCCATGTGTCGTCGGTACCGAATGGCTCCGTTGTACCGTTTTCATATTCGATGGTACCGGAGAGGAGAAAATCGCCCTTGCCCGGTGTAAATTCCGTCAGCCGTTCCGATTTCAGGCGCACCTTGGCGTAGATTTTAAGCGAACGGTCGGCAGTGTGGTAAGTATAGCGGTCGACGTACTGCCAGGACAGCGGTTTCGAAGCGAGAAAATCACCGCCGGCGGACGCGGGACCAAGTCCGACAAACGCGTCGTTGCACCAGAGGAAATACTGCGCGGCGCCGGTGACATCGAACGCAACGGAACGCACCTTGTCCTTCAGCGCGATGGTATGTGTAAACTCAGCGACGCAGTAATTGCCCTTGTCATCGTTGTCAAACGAGGTCTCCTGCATCTCGGGATAGACTGCCGGATCGAGCCAGATAAACCGCCCAATGCCGGAATGGAATGCTTGTGTCATTTTGGGTTGCTCCTTATGCTTGGGGTTTGACTGTATTATAGCACAAATCCGCGGCAGGTGCAAGAGGAAAGAAGAAAACAGACAGGGCAGCCAATCGCATACCCGTCTGTTTTCTAACTATATTCCCTTTTCCCGTCCCTGCCACAGGACAGCCGCTCCGCTCTCGCGCGTTTTTTGCATATCGATGAGCCGCTGGTTCGACGAGCCGCGGAATAGCAGCGTGATGTCGCGCAGCGCTTCCACGTACGGTCCGTCCACCAGCACATCGATGTACGAGAGCAGTTCGTCCGTGACCTCGCAGCGCGCCCTGCCGCTCTCCGACAGGAGATCCGGCTCCAGCACATAGCCCGTGTAGCACCAGATCGATTTTTCGGGCAGCGTCTCCCGTACCCGGCGGACAAATCCGACAAGGGCGCGCTGGTTGACCTTCTCCATCGGCTCCCCCCCGAGCAGGGTCAGACCGCCGATATAGCTTTTCGACAAAGCGGCAAGGAGCGCGTCCTCCGTCTCCCGGGTGAATGGCTCTCCGGCTTCAAAATCCCACGCGATCTCGTTGAAGCAGCCGGGACAGTGGTGCGTACAGCCGGAGACGAACAGGGACACGCGTACGCCCGGTCCGTCGGCGATGTCGCACGGCTTAATATTGCAAAAGTTCATAGCTCTTTACAGATGGAGCACCCGTTCGCGGATCTCCTGCGTTCTGCCCTGGTTCCAGAACTGCGTGCCGATATATCCGCACGTCCGGCGCGCCACGTTCATCTTCGACTGATCACGGTTGTGGCACCGCGGGCATTCCCACACGAGCTTGCCGTCGTCCTCGACCACCTGAATCTCGCCGTCGTAGCCGCAGACCTGACAGTAATCGCTCTTGGTATTCAGCTCCGCGTACATAATGTGGTCGTAGATGAACCGGATGACCTCCAGCACCGCGTCGATGTTGTTCTGCATATCCGGCACCTCCACGTAGGAGATCGCGCCTCCCGGAGACAGCGCCTGGAACTGCGCTTCGAACGCCAGCTTCGTGAACGCGTCCACCTCCTCCGTCACGTGGATATGGTAGCTGTTTGTGATATACGATTTGTCCGTGATGCCCGGGACGATGCCGAAGCGCTTCTGGAGACACTTGGCGAACCGATAGGTGGTGCTTTCGAGCGGCGTGCCGTACAGGGAGAAATCGATATTTTCCTTTGCCTTCCATGCCGCCGTCGCCTTGTTCATGTACCGCATCACATCGAGCGCAAACGGGGTCGCCTCCGGATCGGTATGGCTCTTGCCCGTCATATATTTCACACATTCGTACAGCCCCGCGTAGCCGAGGGAAATGGTGGAATAGCCGCCGTAGAGGAGACGGTCGATCGTCTCGCCCTTTTTCAGCCGTGCCAGCGCGCCGTTTTGCCACAGGATCGGTGCCGCGTCAGACAGCGTACCCTTCAGACGGTTGTGACGGCACATGAGCGCACGATAGCACAACTCGAGCCGCTCGTCGAAAATATCCCAGAACCGCTCTCTGTCCCCGCCGGAGGAAAGTGCTACGTCCACGAGATTGATGGTCACAACGCCCTGATTGAATCTGCCGTAATACTTCGGCTGTCCGTTTTCATCGATGTACGGCGTCAAAAACGAGCGGCAGCCCATGCAGGTATAGCAGTGTCCGACACCGTTTTTGTCGATCTTATTCTGCAGCATGATCTTTTCGGAAATATAGTCCGGAACCATGCGGCGCGCGGTGCATTTTGCGGCAAGCTCTGTGAGGTACCAATACGGCGTGCCAGGGGCGATGTTGTCCTCCTCCAGCACGTAGATGAGCTTCGGGAACGCCGGGGTAATCCATACGCCGGATTCGTTTTTCACGCCCTGGTACCGCTGCTTCAGCGTTTCCTCGATGATCATGGCAAGGTCGCGCTTTTCGGTATCACTGCGTGCTTCACCGAGATACATGAACACGGTGATAAACGGCGCCTGACCGTTGGTGGTCATTAAGGTGACGACCTGATACTGGATCGTCTGCACGCCCTTGCGCACCTCGTCGCGGAGCCTCTTCTCAACGTTCTCGGAGATGATCGCTTCATCGAGATTGCCGCCGCAGGAACGGATGGTGTCGATGATCTCGCGGCGGATCTTCTGGCGGGAAATATCGACAAAGGGCGCGAGATGAGTCAGGCTGATCGACTGTCCGCCGTACTGATTGGACGCGACCTGTGCGATGATCTGCGTGGCGATGTTGCAGGCGGTGGAAAAGCTGTGCGGCTTCTCGATCATGGTGCCGCTGATGACGGTGCCGTTCTGGAGCATATCCTCTAAGTTGACCAGATCGCAGTTGTGCATGTGCTGCGCGTAGTAGTCCATGTCGTGGAAGTGGATGATGCCCTCGTTGTGCGCCTCCACGATGTCCCGCGGCAGAAGGAGCCGCTGCGTCAGATCGCGGCTGACCTCGCCTGCCATATAGTCGCGCTGCACGCTGTTGACGGTCGGGTTCTTGTTCGCGTTCTCCTGCTTGACTTCCTCGTTGTTGCATTCGATGAGGGAGAGGATCTTGTTGTCCGTCGTATTCGCGGCGCGGCGTAGACTGCGGTCGTAGCGGTAGCGAATGTAGCGTTTGGCGGTCTCGGCAGCCCCCTGCTCGATGATATGCGTCTCGACCAGTTCCTGGATCTCCTCAACGGACAGCGCTCTTCCCACGTCGGCGCAGTAGTCCTCGATGCAAAGCGCGATGTACTCGATCTGGCGGCGGGTCAGCTCTTTTTTCTCGCCTCCCTCGTCATTTGCTTTCGCAATGGCGGCTTCTATTTTCCGGCGGTCAAAGGTCTCTTCCTCGCCGCTGCGCTTGATGATCTTCATCTGCCCATAACTCCTTCCAAAAGTATATATATTCGTCAGTATCGTATATTTTGTATAGCATGCGATTCAGCACCACAATCGGTTGTATTCGTTTGCGTTGCCGTGTAGGAGTTATTATAGCATAGATTTTTTATTTTGCTGTTGCAAATCCCACAGTTTTGTGATATAATTCCAGATATAGGGCAGCAGAGTCAAAATGGACGGCACATATGGGGGTAGGATCGTGGTAGAACTGTTTTCCGGAATCGATGAAGAGAGCATGCGGAGTCTGACCTCCTGCATGCGGATGCGCATTGGGCGATATGTCGCGAGGGAAAGGATCGCAGAGCTTTCGGGCAGGTTGGAAAAACTGGGGATCGTCATCTCCGGCAGCGCGCATCTGGAGCTGTCGGACATCGACGGCAGCGTGACGCGTGTGGAGGAATACCGCGCGGGCAGCGTATTCGGGGAACTGTTTTTCCTGCCGCGTGAGGAATCGTACTGCTCCGTGGAGGCGGATACGGACTGTCGCGTCATGTTTATCGACTGGGAGCGCATCGTGCATCCGTGCGCGAAGGTCTGTCCGTACCACACGCGATTTCTCGAAAATCTCTTTCTGCTCTCGGCGGAGAAGAACCGGCAGCTCAGCGTGTACACGGATATTCTCTCCAAGCGCTCGCTCCGGCAGAAGCTGCTCGCCTATTTCGACACCCTGCGCAAGGAATCGGGCAGCAACACGTTCACCCTGCCGATGTCCCTCTCGTCGCTCGCGGACTACCTCTGCGTCGACCGCAGCGCCATGATGCGCGAGATCAAGCAGCTCCGGGAGGAAGGATTCCTGGCATCCGACAAACGGACGTTTACGCTGCTGATTCAGTGAGGCATTGGATCGCAGACACATCGACGCAGAACATGGAATCGGACATCGGAGGTTGTTATGAAAAAAGTGAAAGAAAACATCTGGCGCAATTATCTATACCTGATAAAGCCATTTTGGGATCACGGCAAAGTGTATATGCTGCTCACGATCCTCCCCGCGATCCTCATCAACCCGCTTGTTTCCTTTGTAGACGTCAGGTTCACGGAAAGATTTATAGACAGCGTCCTGTCGCAAAACTGGCAGGCGATTCTGTTTACCGTATTGACGCTACAGGGCGTGTACTATCTGGGACTTTCTGTCAGCGACATCATCAACCTCCTGTATGTCCCGATCCAATACCAAAGGCTTTCCCGCGTGATCCATAAAGCGATCTTCCAGAAGGCGCAGCGGACGGACATAAGCTGCTTTGACAATCCCGAATTTTACGATACATACACATGGACGGCCTCCAACTATATCGCAAAAGGCGACAACTGCGTAACGCTTCTCAAAAATCTGCTTGCCAATGTATTTACGATCGCAACGCTGCTTTTTCTCCTGACAAGCGCGGGTGGGATGATCTCGGTCATCACCGTGCTGTATGTGGCGGCCACCACTCTCATCAATATCAGGCTCGCGAAAACCAATTATGAGAAGCGGAAAGCCTCGACCCCGATCGACAGAAAGAAGAACTATATTCACAGCCTGTTTTATGACCGCCATTGGGCGACAGATCTGCGGATCACAAACCTGTCCTCGATCCTGTTTCGGCGGTATGAGGAAGTCTGTGATGAAAAAGAGCATATCACAGACAAATACAACCGGAAACAGCTGCCGCGCGTACTGCTGTCCAAAGTATTATTGTTTGCGGAAACATGTCTGGTACTGTTGTATCTCGCGTGGCTGTCCTTCCGTGCCTCGCTGACCGTCAGCGAGGTGATGGCTATGTTCACAGCGGCAGTCTCCCTGAGACGGTCCGTCACCTCATTTGTAGATATCTACAGCAAAATCAAGGAAAACAGCTATTACGCCTCGACAATCCGGCAATTCTTCGCATACCAGTCCACCATTGAGCCGAACGCCGCGCTGCTGAAAGACGGCAGCTCCGCGAATACAGGCACACAGGTTCCTGACGGCGCGTTTGCAGTTGATTTGGAAAACGTCACATTCGCCTATGACAGCCGGAAAACCGTGCTGCACGATCTGCATATGCACATTCGTCCCGGGGAAAAGGTAGCGGTGATCGGCGAAAACGGCGCGGGCAAGAGCACGATTCTGAAACTGCTCCTGCGTCTGTACGACCCGCAGAACGGCACTGTTAAGATAAACGGCGGCCGATACAGGAGTATGACATTCATGCGCTGCGGAACCGGATCGGCGTGGTCATGCAGGACTGCGACCTGCTTGCGTTCACGGTGCGCGAGAATATGAATGTATATGACCCGTGCGCGGATGATGTGTTATCCTCCATCTTGCAGCAAAGCAAGCTCGCCACAGAGGAAAACAGCGAAAGCGTTCTCGACTCCTATATCACAAAGGAGTTTGATTCCACAGGCATCATTCTGTCCGGCGGGCAGAAGCAAAAGCTCTGTATCTGCCGCCTGTTTACAAAGAAGTTCGGATTACTGATTCTGGACGAACCATCCGCTTCACTGGATGCGTACACGGAAAAGGATCTGATGGATTTACTCTACGACAGGGCGAACACAACGACCACGATCTTTGTCTCCCACCGGCTGTCCACGGTAAAGAACGCGGACAAGATATTCGTGATCGGTGCGGGAGGTGTAGTCGAATACGGCACGCATGCCTCCCTCATGGCGCAAAAGGGCGTCTATTACGATATGTTCCGGATTCAGGCCGCCAATTACGAAATCGAATCGTGACGCGCGGCGGATGTATCATTCGACGCCTGTTGCTTGCAGACAGAACGCGCAGTCTCCTGATTTTTCACAAATTCCGCCAGTCCTATTGCGTCGGGTGGGCGTTTGTGCTATAATAATGGCGGCAGAGACTGTCTGTTGACATTCGTACACATCCCCGGTTTTACAACCTCGGGGCATTCAAAAGGAGAACTGACCTATGGCTGAACCCATTCGTATCGGGCTGGTCGGACTTGGCAGAGCCGGTAACGGTATGCACCGCGGTGAGCTGCGGTCCCGGCAGGATAAGTTCCATTTCTACGCAGTCTGCGACATCATCGAGGAGCGCACAAAGCCCTTCGTGGAAGAATTCGGCAGCAAACCCTACACAAAGATCGAGGATCTTTTGGCGGATCCTGAGGTGGAGCTTGTATCCATCGCCACCCGTTCCTGCGACCACTACAAGCACGCGAAAATGGCGCTGCTCGCGGGCAAGGACGTCATGCTCGAAAAGCCGTTTGCCATGTCTCTCGCGCAGGCGAAGGAGCTTGTCGCGCTGGGCAGTGAACCGGCAGGCCCTCATCTCTACATCCGCCACAACCGTCGGTTTGAATGCGGCTTCCAGCAGGCGATGGAGATCATCGATTCCGGCATTCTCGGCGACGTGTACGAGATCAAGCTGACCCGGAACAACTACGATCGTCGGTGCGACTGGCAGACCATCAGCCGGTACGGCGGCGGACAGCTCCTCAACTGGGGACCGCACATCATCGACCACTCCCTCCGTTTCTGCGGCGGCGATTACGTGAAGCTCTACTCTACGCTGAAGCATGTGGCGGCGGCCGGCGACTGCGAGGACCACATCAAGATCGTATTCACCGGCGTAAACGGCAGGATCGTCGATATGGAGATCTCCGGCGGCGCAGCGCTTCCGACTCCGGAATACTTAATCTACGGCTCCAAGGGCGCGATGGTCTCCGAGGGCGGCAGGTTCCATCTCCGCTACCTCGATCCCGCGGTCAAGCTCTCCCCCGTCGTCGCGGATCCCGAAACGCCGGGTGCCGGCAGGGGCTTCGGCAACAAGGAGGTGCTGACCTGGATCGAAAAGGACGTTCCGATTGAGGGAGACGGTACCGCTCGGATCTGGGACGCGCTGTATGAATCGATCCGCAACGGCAGGAAGTACCCCATCGGACTCGATCAGGCGACCAAGGTCATTGAGGTCATCGAAAAGGTCAAGGAAGGCACCATCTTCCAAAACAATCTGTAATTCCGTCGTTTTCCGGGAAGGATTCCTTTCCGAAACGGAAATATTCCGCATCACGATACGAAAAGAGGTAGTTTACAATGAAAATCGGCGCACAGCTTTATACGGCTCACGATCTGACAAAGACCCTCGAGGGCTTTTCCGAAACCTTAAAGAGAGTCGCGGACATCGGCTACACCACCGTTCAGGTATCCGGCACCTGCGCATACGAACCGGAATGGCTCGCGGAGGAGCTGAAGAAAAACGGTCTGACCTGCGGCATCACCCACACTCCGTTTGACAGAATGGTCTCCGATACGGACAAGGTGATCGCGGAGCACACCGTCTTTGGCTGCGATTACATCGGCATCGGCGGATTCTTCGGCGGCGTGGCGGGCATGCCCAAATTCATCACGGACGCCACCCCGGTCGCGGAAAAAATGAAGGCTGCCGGCAAGATGTTCATGTACCATAACCATGCGTGGGAATACGAAAACAAATGCGCGGACGGCAGAACCGTGATGGAAAATCTCTCCGACGCGTTCCCGGCGGATCTCATGGGCTTCACGCTGGACGTGTACTGGTGTAAATTCGGCGGCTACGATCCGATCTCCGAGATCCACCGTCTCTCCGGCAGACTGCCCTGCGTCCATCTGAAGGATATGCTCCTCAAGGACGGCGAAAAAAAGATGGCGTGGGTCGGCGGCGGCAACACCATGGACTTTGAGAAGATCTGTGACGCCTTCATCGAAGCGGGCAGCAAGTACGCGTACGTAGAGCAGGACGACTGCTACGGCGAGGATCCGCTCGTCTGCTTAAAGCGCAGCTACGACTATCTCCGCTCCCTCGGTCTGCACTGATCCGCAAAAAAACGCTCCCTGTATCGTTTTCCGGTACAGGGAGTTTTGTTTTTTCGATTTTTACCGCATTTCCCGGTCTGCCTCAGCGAGCTTTTCGATGATGGAGAGATGCTGCGGGCAGATATTCTCACACTGTCCGCACCCGACGCATCTGTCCGCGCCGCACTCCTTCTCGATGAGCTGCTTGTACGCGCCGCTGCCCTGCATGGAGCCGTGTCCGTACAGGCTCAGGTCGTTCCAGATCGCGAAAATACGCGGGATGTCCACGCCGTTCGGACATGGCATACAGTACCGACAGCCCGTGCAGCCGATCTTGGTCCGACTGTTGTACGCGTCGCGCACCTTGTCGATGAGACATAGCTCCTCCTCTGTCATGTCGCCGACCTTGCACCGTTCGAAAATGTCGATGTTCTCCGCCGTCATCTCGGGATTCGTCATGCCGGAGAGAACCGTGGCGACCTCGGAGAAATTGCACAGCCAGCGGAACGCCCATTCCACGGGAGAGCGCTTGACGGGGAATGCGTCGTAGAGCGCCTGTACGTTGTCCGGTGCCTTGGCAAGCTTGCCGCCGAGCAGTCCCTCCATTACGACCACGGGCACACCCCGTTCTCCTGCCAGCTTTACACCGCGCAGTCCCGCCTGATTCTCCACATCCATGTAGTTGAACTGGAGCTGGCACATATCCCAGTCGTAGGAGGTCAGGATCTTTTCAAACACCTCATAACGGTCATGGAACGAGAAGCAGGCGTAGCGGATCCTGCCGGACGCCTTGGCGCGGTCTAAGAAATCGCACACGCCGAGAGACTCCATCTTCTTCCACGAATCGCCGTTGAGGGAATGGATGAGGTAGAAATCGATGTGATCCGTCTCCAGATTCCGGCATTGCTCGTCGAGGAGGCGATCCATATCCTCCGGCACATTGCACGCCCACGTCGGCAGCTTTGTCGCGAGGTATACCTTGTCGCGATACCCGTCGCGCAGCGCGTGTGCCACCGCCATTTCGTTCTTCTGTCCGGAATACACGTATGCGGTGTCGATGTAGTTTACGCCGTGGTCGATGGCATAGCGGATGGATGGCGTGGAGATCGATTCGTCCACAAATTCGCCCTCGTCCGTCGTCTTCATCGGGAAACGCATACAGCCGTACCCGAGCGCTGAGACCGTGATCCCCAGCCGTTCGATCTTTCGCATTTGCATCTGTCGTATCCTCGCATTCTTTGTTGGATTTTTGTTTTATTGTACTCTATCCGGATGCGCTTTGTCAAGAGTTAGCCTCGTATTTTTTCATTTTTCACAGAAAATTTTATAATTCCGCACGCCATGGAATGTGGTATCTTTCCCCTGTATTTACGCGGAAAACGGGAACTTTTCACGTTCTGAAACGTCTATATACATGGAACCCATCTGAGAAAAGAAACAATTTGCGCCCTATGCGCTGTATAGGAGGAGCGAATGACCGATATAACATCCCGCACTCTGCCGGAGGGAACAATCTTAAGCGGCAGATATCTGCTTGGCGCGGTGCGAAAAATGTCCGACGCCGGCATTGCCTATACTGCCTTTGACCGGAAGCTGCGGATCCCGGCGGAGGTGTACGAATACTACCCGACAGACTGCGCTGTACGACAGCAGGACGGCAGCATCGCGGCAAAACCCGGCTCGGAGGTCGTCTACCGCGACAAATGCAGACGGCTGCGCGACAAGGGCAACCTCTGTCTCCACCAGCCGGAATCCGATGTGTACGACGTGCTGTCCATCAACGGCACCCTATACTTCATCCATGCCGTGTCCTCGGAAAAAGCGGCGGATTTTTATGCCTATGGTGCGGAGGAATCGCCTGACGAATCCGGCGCCGCACCGGACACCATTGAGGACGATGAAAAAACACGTACTGTACGCGGACTGTTTTACCATACGCCTGCTGACAAACCGGAAGCGCCGCAGCAAAATGACGATCGAAAGACAGAGGTTTTTCCAGCCGTCGAGCTGCAGGACAAGCCCGCGGCGTCGGATGAACCCGGAGCCATCGATGCGCCGTCCTCTGCGACGACAAAGACGACAAAAGTGCAGAAACCGAAAAAGCACGCACAGAGCCCGGACAATGCACCGGTTGCGGACGTATCTGACGAAAAAAAGCCAAAAGAGAGCGAAAACTCGCTCCCTGCGCCAAATGGAAACGTACCGATTGCGCCTGCGGAGCCATCTGTGAAAGAAGCTGAAAAATCCATCCGGAAATCCACGAAAAATTCTGCGGATGAAAAAGAGGCGGACGCGGAATCCTCCGGTACAAATCTGAAGCTGCTGTTTGGCATTCTCGCGGGCGGCGTGCTTTTGCTGATCCTCTGCTGCACGGTCTTTCTTGTCTCCCTTTCCAGAATCACCGGCAACACCGGACAGATCGCGTCTGTAATCGGTGTGCCGCTGTCAGAGGTGGACGATGTCGCGAACACGGAAATCCGCGTGGTCGGCAGAACGGTCGATCCCTCGTATGCCGCCGGGATGATCGTCGCAGAAACGCCTGTTGACGGCACGTTGGAGGTCACCGTCAACGGAGAGATCCCTTCCTACGCGGTACCGGATTTCATCGGAATGACGGAGAGCGGCGCGCAGTCCCTGTTCGCGAGAACGCGGTATCAGAACACGACGGGGCTGGTGACGGGCAAGCTGCAGATCACCTACGAAGAAACCACGGAATACCCGGACGGTATGGTCTTTGCGCAGTCGCCGGAAGCCGGCACGGAACGAAACGCCGCCGATATTTCCGTAAAAGTCGCGAAAAACAACCAAAAATCGGACAAAACGGCTGCGGTCCCCGCCCTGGTCGGCAAATCCTACAGCAGGGATAAGGACGGTTTCTCTCTCCTTATCACGGATCGCGTATATTCGGACACGGTACCCGCCGGATCGATCGTCTCACAGTACCCGACAGCCGGAGAGCGGCTCGTGGGCGGTGTCTGCTACGTGGTCGTCAGTCTTGGCAAAGAAGGCACAGCCGTACCGGATGTGACCTATATGACGCTGTCGGAAGCGGAAAACGCGCTGTATGAACGCGGACTCTCCTACACGGTGCGGTACGAGCTGCACAGCGGGATCGCGGACGGACTGGTCGCCATTCAGAACCCTGCCGCCGGATCGAGTGCCGCATACGGGGACGTTGTCACACTGTCGGTCAGCGGAGACGGCGAATGGACTGCCGGCGCGACGTTCCGAACCACTGAGAACACGTTCACGCTCTCGCCCGGGGAACAGGTCAAGCCCGAATGGGACGGCATATCCGGCGACGGCACGCTGACCTTCCATTCGAGCGATCCGCACACCGTTGCCATCTCCGACGCCGGCGAGGTCATGGCGCTGCACAGTGGTCACGCCGTCGTCACCGCGTCCTATGGCGGCTCCACGCTCGCACTGCCGTTTACGGTCACATACCAGACGGCGGATATTGTGGAGACGGAAATCCCATGCGACGAAAAGCTCTCGCTCACCGGTCTGACGGAACGCTCCGGCTGTCGGTGGACGGTACGCGCGGGTGACGCCGCCATCGAGGGCGATACGCTTGTAGGCAATACCGCCGGGGACTGCGTGGTAAGCGGAGAAACGGAAAACGAGGCGGTGCTTCTCCGTATTACGCTGACTACGGCGGAAAAAGACAAGAAATATGTAACCTTCCCGAAAAAATCGATCACAAACGAGACGGAAACCAAGAAGCTGCTCACCGACATGGGGGTGTCCTGCACTGTGGAAACAGAGTACAGCCAAACCGTCGGCAGGGGGCGCGTGACGAAGATTCGTTATACAGGCTACAGCGATTCCGACAGCTACTACTTCACCGAGGGCACCGGCGTCACGCTGATCGTCAGTCTCGGTAAGCCCGGCATCGTCTCGCTCCGGATCGATAAAAAACCCGCCAAGCTGACCTACAGTGTCGGCGATACGCTCAACGTCTCCGGCATGACAGTCACGGCAACCTATGCGGACGGCACGGAACAGAGCATCCCCTCCGGATACACAACGGAATACGATTTTTCCAAAGCCGGCAGACAGACGGTCGCTGTCTCCTATGAGGGACGAAAGGCGTCCTTTGCCGTAGAGGTCGTCGATACCACCGCGCAAAAAGCGACGATCAAAACGCTGCCTGATAAATTGACCTACGCGCCCGGCGATACCATCGACACGACCGGTCTGACCGTGGAGGTAACCTACGGCAACGGCACCCAAAAGGTATTCAAAAGCGGCTTTACCGTCAAGGCAGATCTCGCAAAGGTCGGCGATGTGGCGGTGCAGGTGAGAATCGAGGGACTGCAAACCTCCTTCAACGTCAAGGTCGCGGAGAAAAAGGTGCGCTCCCTTGATCTTGTAAAGCTGCCGGACAAAACGGACTACGTCATCGGAGAGACGCTCAACACCAGCGGCATGCAACTGCGCGCCAATTACACGGACGGCACTACGGCGACGATCACCTCCGGTTGGTCGACTGCCTGTGACCTCACCAAAGCAGGCGCGTCCACGGTGACAGTCACATACGGCGGAAAAACCGTTACCTTTGCCGTAACCGTCCGAGAGGCAGAGACCACCACGCCTGTGACTCTGGAAGCGCTGTCTGTGCTGACCATGCCGGACAAGACGGAATACCACGTTGGCGACAAATTCGACCCCGCCGGGCTGGTGCTGCTCGCTGCGTACTCCGATGGCTCTACGAAGAAATTCACGGACGGCTTCTCCGCCTCGTACGATTTTTCCACCGTCGGCGAGCAGACCGTGCGGTTCCAGCTGGACGGTATGACGACCCAGATCGCCGTGACCGTCCGGGAAAAGACGACCCTTCTGCACCTGTCCGCGGACGATATTACGCTGTCCGTCGGAGAAAGCGCGGAGCTGACCGTCACCGTTGCCGCCACACAAAACGACGTCGTTTATTCCATGGACGGCGCGACATATGTGGAGCTTGCACAGACAAACACGGGATTACAGATCACCGGCGTCGCACCCGGCAAATGCACACTGACATTCAACTGCGCGGGCGATACAGCGGTCTGCGTGATCACCGTGCGGGACAAGCCTGTGACCTCCGGTACCATCTCATACAGCACACCGGTGATCAACGAAACGGGAATCTCCTTTATGCCGACGCTCGTTTTCGAGAATCCGGACAAGGCGGACGCCACCGTTTCGTTTACCGCCAGAGTGACGTTTGACCCGAACCGTGTTGCCTGCGCGGATACCGGCTCTTCCCTCTCCGGTGTGTCGACCTCCTTTGATGGCAAAGACACCGTGACCATCACCGGCGAGGTGGTCATTCCGGCAGAGGGCTCGCTGACCATCGCGTATGTGCTGTTTTTGGGCACCGACCAGAGCGCGTTTACCGTAACTGTGGAATGAGCGACAGCGTTTACCCGACGGGATCTGTGATAAAGGCGGTAACTCTGCCGTCTATGGCGCGGATGAACAGTCTGCCGGAGCCCGGTTTTCCCGAAAAGTGCATCCAATATCCATCCTCCGCCGCGCGGACATCCCGTATCGTCAAAGCAACGTCCGGAATGCACCGCGCGGCTTTTTGTTCCAGCATCGTCCGCGGCTGCCTTTCTCCCTTTGTACGCGGATAGGAAAATGCCCATTCGAGCGGTATGGCATCCCGCAGACGCATCCGGATGTATCCGTTGTCAAAGGAAAAAAGGACAACGCCGCCGCCATTTTCCACATATACCTGCCGACAGATCCCGCGCACGCCGACGATTTTCTCCGCCATCCTCCGACACACCGCAATTGCCTCCGACGCGTCGGACAGCACAGGCTCCGCGCCATCAGCCTCCGATTCCGCCAAGGGGGGCGGCGCTTCTCCGTCGGACAGCTTTTGCAGCACAAGATGATCTTCCGTTCCCAGAACGCCGTTTTCCAGATACCGCGCCCCAATCTCCGATACCACCGCGGCATACGCAGTTCCGTCCATGGCGCAATAGTCCGCGGCAGAGCGCAGCGCGTGATACACCTCCGCGTGCGGCGCGCCGTTTTCGTACGCAAGGAGCGCCGCTTCCGCCTCCGCCGCACCCAAAATCCGGTATTCCGACTGCCGGTTCTCGACGAGATACCGGATTTCCTTTGTCTGCCAAAAGCACAGAATCGCAAGGAATACGGTGAGATAACCAAGTCCCGTCGCCATATAAAATAGGATGGAAGATTTTTGGCTCCACAATTTTCGCATCATACCCTCCGTATACACAAATTTGGGTCGGCAGGTCGCCCGTGAATTTTTCATACACTGTGCCCAACCATGTACATGGCAACAGCATTTACTTTTTGAGGGAAACGGACTTGGGGAAACTTTTTGAAAAAAGTTTCCCCACCCCCCTTCAAAAACTCTCTATCTGGGATAAAACGGATATCGTTTGTGCAATTCCGGTGCATCATATGAAGTTTTACAAACTATCGGAAAACTGTTCGCGCCTTCTTTACCTCGGCACAGTGGGATGTCTGTCCTGATTTTCTGTGCAATAAAGTAAATGCTGTTGCCGTGCAACCATGTATCCGCTTCCTTGACAGACCGCTGCGGATATGTTATAATAGAATAGAATCCATATTGGAACAAAGGAGCATCCTATGGTGGAGATTTTTCCCACACTGATCGGCAATCGTGCGCTGAAGGACACCCTTGGCGCGGACATTCGATCCGGCAAGGCGGCGCACGCGTATATTCTCTCCGGTCCTGTCGGCTGCGGCAAGCATACGGCTGCAAGACTGATCTGCGCGGCGATCGCGTGTACCGAAAGAGACGGAGATCTGCCCTGCGGAAAATGCAGCCAGTGCCACAAGATGCTCACCGATATTTCCGCGGATGTGCGCTATATCCGCCGCGAGGACAACCGCGCCACCATCGGTGTGGAGCAGAGCCGCTCCATCAAAGAGGATCTGTACGTCACCCCCAACGACGGCGACTGCAAATTCTATATCATCGAGGACGCGCAGACCATGACCCCGCAGGCACAGAACGCGCTGCTACTGTCTTTGGAGGAACCGCCGGATTTCGTGACGTTTCTTCTGCTCACCACCGATGCAGCCGCCTTATTGGAGACCATCCGCAGCCGCGCGCCGGTGATGCCCATGGAGCTGTTCGATCGGGAAACGGTGGAAAACTATCTGCGGGAAGACAAGGAATGCGCACGGATCGAAAAAGCGGATCCCGATCGGTTCATTGCCGCCGCTGTCGCTTCTCTGGGAGCGCTCGGACAAGCGAAAGCCCTGCTCACCATGGATCCCACCAAAGCGGAACCGCTGCGTCAACGGGCATATGCGATGCAGATTCTCGATTTTATGTTCTGCAAACGGCTTGCGGAGGGCATTGCCGTCCCGCTGCGGGAAATGCCAAAATCCAGAGAGACCGTAGTCGGCGCGCTGTACAACGTACAGACAGCTCTGCGGGATCTGACAGCACGAAAACGGGACACGACCCTGCCGCCGCTATATTTTGCCGGTCACGAGGATGTGATTCGCGCCGCTCAAAAGGTATCCGTCAATCGACTCGTCGCGCTGTACGATCTGGCAGGCGATACCATGGAAAGGCTGCTCGCGAACGGAGCCATAAACCCGGTGATGAGCTATTTTCTCCTACAGGCAAAGAAAGGGTAACAACGCCTTTTCACAGAAAGGATACGATAAAAATGAACATAGAGAATACAGAAAGAGAGCAGAATGAGAATGCGGTCTCTCCGGAGACAGTGGAGATCGTCGGCGTGCGGTTCAAGGATGCCGGAAAGGTCTACTATTTCGCACCGCGCGGCATACAGGTCAAGGAAGGCGACTGCGTGATCGTGGAAACCGCGCGCGGCACGGAATACGGCTTTGTCTCCTCCGGCAATCAGATGGTGTCCGCTACAAAGATCATCCCGCCGCTCCGTCCCATTCTTCGGATCGCTGGCGACGCGGACAGAGAACGGTATGAGGCGAACAAAAAGTTAGAGGAAGAAGCGTTTGTCATCTGCAAGAAAAAAATCGAGGACCACGGATTGGAAATGAAGCTGCTCGAAGCGGAGTATACCTTTGACAACAGCAAGCTGCTCTTCTACTATTCCGCCGAAATGCGCGTGGATTTCCGAGAGCTGGTCAAGGATCTCGCCTCCGTTTTCCGTACCCGGATCGAGCTGCGGCAGATCGGCATCCGGGATGAAGCGAAAATGCTCGGCGGACTGGGCGTGTGCGGCAGACCGTTCTGCTGCTCCACATTCCTCTCCGACTTCATGCAGGTCTCGATCAAGATGGCGAAGGAGCAGAATCTCTCGCTCAATTCCTCCAAGA
This sequence comes from uncultured Eubacteriales bacterium, assembly GCA_934433485.1. GTDB lineage: Bacteria > Bacillota > Clostridia > Oscillospirales > CAG-272 > UMGS1696. The sequence goes on from CAKRZR010000005.1 coordinate 61,468, forward strand.
TCTCAGGCACGTGCGGCAGGCTGATGTGCTGTCTCCGGTACGAGCACGAAACCTATGAGGAGGAGATCCGCCGTACGCCGCCGGTCGATTCCGTAGTCAAGACGCCGGACGGCATTGGCACCGTCTGCGAAACAAGTCCCTTGACCGGCTACATCAAGGTGCGCTTCGGCGGCGGAAACGATTCGATCAAAGCATACCACAGAGACGATGTGGTTATACAGAAAAAAAACGGATAAAATCGAATTTACAAATGAAAAATGTGTGTCGAGTGCAAGAATTACGCATTCACGGCACACATTTTCTCTTTCCGGCCGCAGTGTTTTCACATTTATGTCATAGATATAAGCCTCCCTCTGTGCTATACTATATAGCATCAATTGGCACTCAAAAGGAGACTATACCCATGAAAAAAAACATACTGACTCTGCTGCTTGCGGCAATGCTTTTGGCTACAACCGTATCCTGCAGCGGAAAAACGGATTCTGATACTTCAAAGGACACCGCGAACACAACCGATACGACCGGCGGCGATACCATGGCGGATACCGAAACGACCACCGATACGGATGAGGATGACTTTGTCGCGAATCTGCCAAGCGCGGACTACGAAGGAAAGTCTTTCCGTGTAGACAGCGCAAATACCCTGGTCGGTATTGATTCTGCGACCACGATCAATATCGCCGAAGAACTGACTGGTGAAGTCGTCAACGATGCACTATACAACCGTGACCGGTATCTGGAACAGCAATACAACGTTGTCGTGAAAAACACCATCAACGAGACGCGCGACGCCTCCGTGTACGAAAAGGGCGTGCTTGCGGGAGACGCCGGATTTGACGTAGCGTTCGGAGATGTTGCGTCCTATGGCTCCTACATTGTCATCAAGGGCTGCTGCTATCCGATGAATTTCGTGGAAAACGTACATCTTGACCGGGAATACTGGAATCAAGCTGCAAACAAAGCCATGACATTCGGCACGAGCGTCTATTATCCGACAGGCGCCATTTCTCCCCGTTTCTATGGTTCTGTATACGTCATCATGTTCAACAAGGATCTCGCTGAGGATATGGGCATAGAAAACCTTTATGACGCGGTACAGGAAGGCACCTGGACGATCGACAAGATGTTCTCTCTCGCGAAAAACGCCCTTGTCGATCTGGACGGCGATGGCAAGTACGGTGCAAACGATCAGTACGGCGTAGCATACGAGGTGCTGACCCCCTATGCGCTCTGGGTTGGTGCAGGCAAGACAGTTGTAGAAAACAACAACGGTGAAATGCGCTATACACTGGACGATGAGAATATGGTCAATCTGTTCGACCGGATCCTGAAATATCTGGAGGATCCGAGTGTAATCTGGATCGATGACGAGCAATATAATGGTTCCACACTGCTCAACGAAGGCAGAACGCTCTTCCAGAATCCCTGCACCTTCAATCTTACCGAATACCGTGAAGTAGACTACGATTTCGGTATCCTTCCGATGCCGAAGGAGGATGAAAACCAAGCGGAATACATCTCCTACGGTCAGCCGTGGGTCGTATACTGCCCGTATGTGCCGATCACAGAAACCGGTGCGGATCGCGAAATGGTAGGTATGCTCATCGATGCTATGGCGGCGTATGGTCATCAGTACGTACGTCCGGCAGTGTTTGATACCGTTATCCAGTTAAAGAGCACCCGCGATGAGGAATCCGCGAAGATCGTCGGCGAACTCTTCGATAATGTATCCTTTGAGATGGCAGACAATGTTTCGAATTCGAACGTTGGACAAATGCTCGGAAATCTCTTCACCTATAAATTCGGCACTATGGAATTTTCTTCCTCCTGGGCTGCCATCAAGGATGCCGCCTTTAAGGATCTTGACAGCATGGCAACTACCCTCGCAGAAAACGAAGCGAAGATGCAGCATTAACGGCACCGCCCCGCAAAATTGCAGCATTACACCAGATAAAATGTAAATTCTTCTGGGAAAAAGCTCCAATTCCTTGACAAAAGCGAAAAAAAAGAGTACAATATAGACGTTTGTGTGGTACCTGCACAGACGTCTATATTGTTTATTGCATTTTTTATAAGATACACACCACCGGAAACAAAGGAGCGCGTATGAAGGCGAAAAAATGGGCGACAGTTCTCTGTGTGATCTCCCTGCTCACAGCTGCGGCGGTCGGCTGTACCGTGCGTGAGAGCGAGACGGAGACGGAATCGCAGACGGAAACCGAAAGTACAGTCGTGGAGACGGAAACGGAAACCGAAACCGAAACGGAGACAGAAACAGAATCCGAAACGGAACCGCCGCTGCCGGATGAAGCCGAACGGCTGGACGATCCGGACTCCAACATTACCGGCTATTCCGACGACGCCGAGGACGCGTCCTCCCGCGGCGATCAGCCATCGTCGGAAACCGAAACGGAAGAAGAAACGGAGCCTGCGCGGATCTACAATTATCTGAACGGCAAAACGGTCACGGCGGAGGAACAGAAAAAGCGCCCTGTCGCGATCATGATCAACAACATCGAGCGTTGTCTGCCGCAAGCCGGGATCAGCGAGGGCGATATGTTCTACGAATGTTCCGCGGAAGGCGGTATTACCCGGATCATGATGCTCACGACGGATTACGAAAACCTGCCGGAGGTCGGTTCCATCCGTTCCTCCCGCGATTATTTCATCGATTTTATCGCCAATCACGACGCGATCTACATCCACGCGGGCGGCAGTGCGCAGGCGTACGAAAAGATCGCGTGGCGGAAGATCAACAACCTGGATGGCGTGAATATGTACATACCGAACATGTTCTATCGCGATTCGTGGCGCTACAGCAATATGGGTATGGAGCACAGTCTCATGACGACCGGGGAAAACATCGCCGCCGGGATCGAATACATGGGCTACCGAACAGAGCTCACCGCGGATTATGTAAGTCCATTCGAATTCTTCGACGAGACAGTGGACAACCAGCTCAAGGGCAGTCCGGCAAGTCACGTACGGATGCAGTCTACCGGTGTGCAGACCGTCGATTTCGTGTATGACGAAAAATCCGGCGAATATCTTCGCTACCAATACTACGGCAAGCCGCATGTGGACGCGAACAACGACGAACAGCTATCCGTCAAGAATGTGCTCATTCTCTTCACCGACATCCGACCGATCCAGGGCGACACGTACGGCAGACTGACGGTCGGCACGGTCGGCTCCGGACAGGGCTACTACATCACAAACGGCAAGCGCAAGGTCGTCAACTGGTCGCGCGAGGGCAAAACCACACCGCTCCACCTCGAATACAGGAACGGTGACGAGCTGCTTCTCAACTGCGGCAAGACCTTCATCTGCGTGGTCGACAACACCGTCGCCTCGAAGATCGATTTTGAATACGAATGGTAAAAGAAAAACCGCTGTACCGGACAAAGGTATGGCGGTTTTCTGTATGTGCACACAAAAAGGAGAGGATGCGAATCCTCTCCTTTTTGTACACGATTACTTGTGCGATACCTGAACTCAGTCCAGCTGATAGATACCGTAGCAGATTTCCGCCATGTCGTACCGGGTGATCAGGTTGTTGTTCTGATACTGGGTAGCGGACAGGAAACCAATGGTTGTTGCCACGTTCCGTGCGCCGGTCACGTTCTTCAGATCGGTGAATACGACGTTGTTGGTCTTTTCGAGGTAGCGTACGTAGATTTCCACAAGCGCCGCCGCTTCCTTTGCCGTCATGGACTTGGTGAGATCATCGGCATCGGTGATGATACCGGTGTTCTTCGCCCAGGTGATACGGTCGGATACGGTGTCCAGCTTATCGTTTACATCCGCGAGCTCTGCGAGGTAGCAAGCGAACGCACGGAGGCTGACGGTGGAGTTGCCTACGAACTTATCGGTGTCAAAGCGGGTATTCGGGCTGCCCATGATACCCATTTCGGTCACATACTCCACAGCGGCAAGGTGAGAGTTGACGTCGGAGTACGGGTTGTTCCACTGGAACTTTGCGGAAATGGACACATTCTGGTTTGCTCTCTTTAAGGTCAGCGTGGAAATCGCACCCTGGGACGCGCCGTTTACGGTCACGCCGGCGACGGTGTAGTTGCCCTTACCCGGTACGAAGCGGAGTACCACGGTATCTGCGTAGGACACGGACAGCTTGGTGATCACGCCCACGCTCTTGCCGTTGACGGTCGCGTATACGGAGCCGTTGCCGACAGTGGTCGCGTCAATGGTATACAGGATTCTGGTATCTACCTTGCGGAACTTCACCTGTACGGAGTAGTCGCGATAGATGGACTCCAGGCGGACGGTGTCGCCCACGCCGTAGTAGTAGCCGTTTACATATACGGCCGCGATGTCATAGCCATAATCCGGGGTGATGGTGATCGTGCGGGTTTCGCCTGCCTTGACCGGGTTGGAACCGTCAATGGACATGGATCCGCCGTAGCCGGCATAGAGGCTGATGGTGTACTGGCTGCCGGTCACAGGATACGAACCTGTTACATAGCCGTGGGTCGGGCAATAATAGCCGGGCTTGAACTCGCCCTTGTCGTTGTAGTACTTAAATTCGCAGGGCTGGTTGCAGTACTTGCCGGAAGCGGTCTTGTACGGGCAGTATACCTTGCTGGTGTCTTTGTAATCGATCGGCGTGGCGTTGTTTCCGTGCATTGGGCAGTAGTAGTAGAGGAACATGCCGGTCTTATCGAAGATCGGCTTGAGCTCCCTGCCGCACTTGCTGCAGTACGCCTTTGTGTCGTCCTTGGTATCGCTGGGCGTCGCCTTAATGCCATGGATCGTGCAATAATAGTAAAGGAACTTGCCGTTATTATCGTAGATCGGGGTGAGGATCTGACCGCAGTCCTTGCAGTACGCCTTGTTTTCGTCCTTGTAATCGATCGGCGTAGCGTATTCGCCGTGCGTCAGGCAGTAGTAGTAGAGGAACTTGCCGTCCTTATCGTAGATCGGGGTAAGCTCCTTGCCGCACTTGCTGCAATACGCCTTATTGGTGGTACCGTAGTCAAACGTCGGAACCACTACACCGTCGTTCTTGCAGTAATAGCCGAGGAAGTAGGTGTAGCTGCTGTCGGCGTACACGGGATAGCACTTTTCGCCGCACTTCGGGCAAATCGCAGTCGCCGTGGTCGTGGGATAATAATATCCCTTGGAAGCGTCAATAATCGGGATGATATAGTATCCGTTGCCGGTATGGTCATGCCCTTTGTCGGTATAGACCGGAGAGGCTGCCATCGCGGATACTGCCATGGTGAGGATCATCAGTCCTGCCAGAAGCAGAGAAAGCCACTTTTTCATAATGTTGCACTCCTTTGCAAAAGTTGAAGTCGGATCGGTGTACGCGTTTTGTCACGTTCGTGTCACCGTCTGTACAGTAAGACGATGGAAAAGGGAAAATGTTCCCATCCTTGTGAAAATTTCCGAAATTTTTCTGAAATTTTCAGAACCGGTCGCACGTATCCTGCCAGTCCATATGGGGACAGCCGTTTTCATCGAACCGTAGCGGCAGAATCACATAGGTAGAGTCAAAATATTTCTCCCCGCCGCCGCCCCAGCGATCGCCGACGTAATAGAGCGTACCGTCCACGGGCAAAACGAACGCGCTCTGCGAATGGTACGTTGTCTCATCCGCGATATTGCGTAGCGGCGACCAGCGTCCGGCGATGGAATCGGAAACCGACCACTTCGCCTGATTGGGCGCCCAGCCGGTGCAGTACGAGGTGATCATATAATACCTGCCGTCATACGTGAATACCGCCGGTGCCTCGCGGAATTCATGCTGGAACAGGGTACGCACATGCTCGTCGACGTTCAGAAAATCCTCCGTCAGGCGATAGATGTGCAAATCCGCGTTGTCGCGCGCGGCGGAGATAAAATACGTGTCGCCGGAGAGATCCGTGAACACGGTGCAGTCGCGGGACATGTAACCGTAGGGATTCATGCTGCCGTGGTAGACAAAGCCGTGATCCGGGAACTCGGACGAGGCGACACAGCAGCGCGCGTCGTGATAATCCCTGCCGTTTTCCCAATGCGCCCAGAGCACGAATCTCTTCGTTTTCGGATTGTAGAGCATCTTCGGCCGTTCGATATTGACCTTACCACCGTCGTCTGTCCGGAGCCGCAGATCAAAATGGCCGTCGGTATGAACGCACGGCGTATCCGTCGTCAGAATCGGCTCGCATCTGGTCCAGGTGTGCAGGTCCCGGCTTTTGTAGCAGGACACATAGGTGTTGTCCCGTCTGTCCTCGCCGTACCAGTAGTATATGCCGTTATGCGGCAGAATCCAGCCGCCGTGCGCGTGCAGGACCTCGCCGTTTTCGTCGTAATACGGTTTGCCGTTCTGTAGCATTGTCACGCCTCCTTGTCGGATTTGTCCGTGTCAGATTCGTCCGGCGCGCCATCGGATTCGTCCGCAGGCAGTCCCGTCGCTTCGGCAACATCCGCTTTTGTGATCCGCATGAGGGTCTCGCGGGTGATGTCCTTTTCATGCGCGATCCGGTTCGCCTGCGCCGTCAGCACCTTTTCAAAGGTATTGCGCACGCCGCGCGCGTTGCCGAATTCTCCCGCCGCCTCGGATACCGCCGCGAAATACTCCGTAAGCAGCGCTTCCGCGTCATCATCGAGCGTATACTGGCTCTTTTTACACTGCAACGCGAAGATGCCCCGCATCTCCTCCGCGGTGTAGTCGGCAAAATCGAGATATTTGTTGAAGCGGGAGCGCAGTCCCGGGTTGGAATCGACGAATTCCTCCATCAGCTCCGTGTATCCTGCCACGATGACCACCAGATCGTCGCGGTTGTCCTCCATCGCCTTGAGAATCGTATCCACAGCCTCAAATCCGAAGTCGTTTTCCGATTTCGAGGTCAGCGTATACGCTTCGTCGATGAACAGCACGCCGCCCATCGCGGATTCCAGCACCTTCGCCGTCTTGATCGCGGTCTGTCCGATGTACCCGGCGACCAGTCCGCTGCGGTCGACCTCCACGAGCTGCCCTTTGGAGAGGATCCCGAGGGAGTGGTACACACGCGCCATGAACCGGGCGATCATCGTCTTGCCGGTGCCGGGGTTGCCGGAGAACACCATGTGCAGCGACACGTCCGTGTTCGGCAGACCGTGCTCGCGGCGCATCTGGTAGACCATCGCCATGTTGATGAGGTTCTCAACCTCTTTTTTCACCTCGGCGAGACCTATGTAGCCAGAAAGCTCCTTTTCGAGATCCTGCATCGACTCCTTCGGCGGCAGCTCCTCTTCTTTTTCCGTCACGCTGCCGCCGTCTCCGCCATCGGACGCTTTGGTTTCCGGCGGTTTTACCGTGTTTGCGGCACCGTCGGACGGACCTTGCGGATTCTGCGGGCGATTTTCAGTGGGGATCTGCGTCTTTCCGCTTGGGGATTTCTGCATGGTCTGCGGATTCTGTGCTCCGCCGGTTCGGGACGCGCCCCAGATATCGTCGGACAGGCGGCGGATGTTGTTCTGCGTCATTTGCCGGATGAGATCCAGCTGCATCGAGATGATCTCATCCCGTTTGTCCTTTTCTGCCATATTACTGCTTTACGACGCCTTTTTTCAGAAGCACGTTCGCATAGATCGCGCCTTCACCGGTCACAACGACGGCGTACGCCTTTCTCGCTCTGTCGTAAAACGCCTGCCGTTCGATGAAATGCACATCCTGCGCGGTGTGGTCCTTCAGAATACGACGGTACTCGTCCCAGATCGGGATCTCAAGGTCGCGGTCGGACTCCGTTTTGTCCATAAGGAACACGCAGTCGGCATAAGTATCGAGCGGCATGAGCTGCAGGATCGCCTCAAGCAGCTCCGGCACGCCTGTACCGTCCGAGCGGATGACGATGTTGTCCTTACCCACGCTCTCACCCGGGAAGTTGCCGTCGGAGATGACGATCTCATCGCCGTGCCCCATCTTGTCGAGCACATAGAGCAGCTCGGGGGAAATGCACTTCGGGATACCGTTTAACATAAGAAAAATCTCCTTTATCAGAAAAAATCAGGGTTCCTGTACAGTATACCACAAACGGCGGCGAATGAAAAGCGGTTTTCGCGAAATTGAACACTTTTTTGTGCGTCCGCAGAAAATCCGCGCTTCTGTATTGACATTTTCCGTCCGGTATGCTACACTGACTACAGAAACATTTTTCTTTGTGAGGTACTCTATGATCAAAATCGCATTTACCTGCTCTGGCGCGGGCGGCGACAAATCCTCGCTTCTCCATCGTTACTGGACCCCTCTTGCCGCACTGGACAAATCGGTCTGTCCGGTAGCGCTGCCGTTGTACGACGACGACGCGTATCTCAACTGGTGCGCCGCGGAATACGACGGATTTGTTTTCACGGGCGGCACGGACCTCGACCCGGTCTGGTACGGCGAGACAAACGACGGCGGTCTGTCGCAGGACATCGATCCTCTGCGCGATCGGTTTGAGCTTGGACTGGCAGGGCGCCTTCTCTCCTCCGACCGTCCGGTGCTCGGGATCTGCCGCGGGATCCAGACCCTCTGCGTCGCCGCCGGCGGTACGTTGTGGCAGGACATCCACAGTGAATACGGACTGTATCCGCACCGCGATGTGGACGAAAACGGACTGCCGCACCACACGGTCCGTTTATACGGCAGACTGCGGGACATTGTGGGCGCGGATACCGTGGAGACAAACAGCTACCACCACCAGTCGCCGAAGATGCCCGGTGAAAATATGGACATCTGCGCGCGCCACCGGGATGGTCTGATTGAGTCGATCCTGCTGCGCGACCACCCGTTTTTCCTCGGACTCCAGTGGCACCCGGAGATAAATCCGGACTGGGTATCGGAGAGGATCTTCGCAAGTTTTCTGGAGGCTTGTCGGGAAAAATGAACGGCAGTAGCCTGACACACTTGTGAATATGCCAAAACAGCCATATTCCACGGCTGCATAAAACAGTTAAAAAGTGAAGAACGGCATTGCAGAAACCTCTCGCACGTGCGTGTGATAACAGAACACCTAAGCGGAATCCGTATACAGCAAAAAACGACAGGACTGCATACACAGTTCTGTCGCTTTTTCTTTTGTTTGGATTTTTTACTGTCCCTGCACGGTTTCCAGCGTCTTCTGGATGGCTTGTTCAATACTTGCTGCTTTGGATTGGATGCTGGAAATCAGAGAGTTGCTGCCGGACACCACTACGCTGGTGGGAATGGACATGGGGGATCCCCACTGATCGCTCATGGCAAAGCCCGGGTCATAATAAGTGGTTTCGATAGCCAGCATCATCATTTTCGCAGATTCCTCGTCACGGATATACCGCCGTTCCAGATAGTTTGCCACGTAAATAGGCTTGACATCTACATAGGACAGATAGGACATTACCTCCAGCGCCAGACCGATGTCGGAAATATCATCGTTATGTACCTTGGGGATACTCAAACAGCTTGTGAAGGCGGTGTTGGTCATGGTGCGGTAGCTTTCCTGGTATTCGTTGTACTTGGGCATAGGCAGAACGCCATAGTCGTCTTCCATATCCAGATATTCACTCATGTTACCGGGATACTGGAGCATGAACAATGCTTCGCCCATAATGAACTTATTCAACCAGTAATCCCAGCCGGTCAGCTCGCCCACAAAATTGTAACCGTCCACCAGACATACCCGCGTCTTGTTCGTCAGCATATTGTACAGCTTGTTGAACTTGTCCACGTTCTCTTCGGTCTGCAGGATAAACTTGGGAATATCGTTTTCGTCCTTTTCAAAGAAATTCACACCGCAAGCAATCATGGAAGCCTGTACATCCTGTACTTGTCCTACCACGCCCATGATGTCCCGGTCGTCTATGGCGCCGTCACCGTTGGAGTCATGGGGTAGAGCTTCTACCATCTCCCACATCCGATCGTAGGTCCAACGTCCTTTCAGGACGTCTTCATAAGGCAGTTCCATGTTGTAGTTGATGCACATATCCTTGTTGAACAACATGATGGCTGCCACGTCGTCCGCGTTCTGGCACAGAGAAGAAATCAGGCAGAACTTCATTGAGCCGAAGCTGAAGTTTTCATTGGCAGACTGGTTCCACCAGGCTTCATCGGTCTGCAGATTCGGAACGGTGCCCATATCCGTCAGAAGATTGGACACAAAAAGGCTGGCTGCATTTTGCGTCATGTTGCTGATGGCATCATATGTCCCATCCCCGGCGATCACATTGTTCTTCACCAGATTGACAACGGCTTGCCGATCCTCATAACGGTGTTCCACTATCTTGATACCCAGACGCTCCTCGATCTCCAGATTTCGGTTGTACAGAGCGTCGTTGAATTTTTGTCCGGTCACCTCCTCGGCGGAGATATCCACCCATGTACCGGATATAATATCAATCTCCGCACCGAGATTGACCACAGGCACTAATGCTTCGTAGTAGGCGTCCTTCTGCTGAACCTTGATTTCCTCGTCCGTTAAGGCTTTCGATTCTGTCACCGCGCTGCCGCTCTCCGTATCAGATTCGGACTCCGCGACAGTTTCCCCGCAAGCAGTCAGGGTCTGCGCTGTCAGCAGTGCGCAGAGCAATATAATGGCTGACTTTTTCATGGTTTTCTTTCCTTTCCTGAGTCTGTTCCTACTTTAATAGTATTACTTCTTCTCCACCGGACGCAGCATCTCATATTCCTTCAGCACCCGTCCGTCCGGCAGATGGATCGCGTTCGGATGCTCGGCGTAGATCCGAAAGCCCATCTTCTCGTACAGCGCACGTCCGCGTTCGTTCCCCTCGATGAAGGCAAGCTCCATCTGCTCAAGCCCCCATTGCTCCGCGATCTTTGTAAGCTCCCGGAACATTGCCGTGCCGATCCCGCGGTTCCAGTATGCCTTGCGCAGCCCGATCCCGATACTGGCGCGGTGGCGGTCCTTTTGGTGACGGCCTCGGTTCATGGAGCAGTTGCCGACGATGATCCCATCCATTTCGCACACGATCATAACGCTGCCCTCTCCCGCTGCGGCATTCTCTAAAAAACGCTTTTCGCTTTCCAGATCCGGCAGCGGATCCTCCGCCGTGCGCAGCAGAAATTCCGTCTCGGAGACAACGGTACGCAGATAGTCGAGCATCCCCTCCGCATCGTCCGCGATCGGTGAACGGAATACCGCCTTTTCCCCGGTTTTCAGCGTGATTTCTTTTCTTGGGTAGTCCATATCGGCACGCTCCTTTCGGATAAAAAATTTTCCATAGTATACCACTTCCGCCATCCGATTACAATGGAAAATGTTCCGAATTTCCTGTGTATGCACACGCCGCCCGTTGTATATTTTGTACAGCGATGGATATATAGAAAAAGCGGAGCCAGCCATTTCGACCGACTCCGCCGCTTTGTTTTATTTTTTGAGCTGTCCGTGTGCCAGATGGAGCATATCCTCCAGCGACGCGGTACAGGCGGCTGTGTTTGCCTTTGCCTCCGCCTCATCCCGGCCGCACGCGAGAATGTAGAATTTGATCTTCGGCTCGGTGCCGGACGGACGCGCCACCACGACGCAGCCGTTTTCCATCGCGAAATACATGACGTTCGATTCCGGCAGTCCCGTCGGTGATACCTTGCCCGTTTGCACGTCCGTGGAGGTCTTTGCAAGATAATCCCGCACGTTGACGACCGCGCTGCCGCCGATCTCTGCCGGGACCGCTTGGCGCAGACCGTTCATCATGTCGGCGATCTTCTGCTTGCCGTCCAGTCCCTCCATATAGATCTCCGCGGAATTTTCGCTGTAGAAGCCGTACTTCTCGTACAGAGCCTCCATCGCGTCGACAAGGGTCATGCCGCGCAGATGATAATACGCCGCCATCTCGCAGATGAGCATGGACGCGACCACGGAATCCTTGTCTCTGGCGTGACCGCCCTTGAGATAGCCGTAGGACTCCTCATAGCCGAGTAAGAACGTGCCCTTGCCCGCTTCCTCATGCTCCCGGATCACCTCGGCGATGAATTTGAAGCCGGTCAGCACGTTGTATAGTTCCACATGGTGTGCCTTGCAGATCGCGCTTGCCATTTCGCTCGTCACGATGGTCTTGATGCAGTAGCCGTCCGCGGGCATTCTCCCCTGCTCTTCCAGCGCGGAGAAGATGTAATCGAGCAGGAGCGAACCCATCTGGTTGCCCGTGATGCAGCGGAACGTGCCCGATTTGTCCTTTGCCATCACGCCCACACGGTCGGCGTCCGGATCGGTCGCGATGATGAGGTCGCTGTGCACCTTTTCGGCAAGCGCAATGCCAAGACGGAAGGAGGCGGGATATTCCGGATTCGGCTTATCCAGTCCCGGGAAGTTCCCGTTCGGCGCCATCTGCTGCTCCACGGCGTAGATGTGCTTCAGACCGATCCGGCGCATCATTTCGGGAACCAGTCTCGCGCCGGCGCCAAAGAGAGGCGTATACACAATGCGCAGTTCCTCCGCTGTTTTCGCGATCACATCGGGATACACACGCTCGCGCATCAGACAGTCGAGATACGCGTTGTCGAAATCCATACCAACCATGGTGACAAGCTCCGGACGCGCCATCTCCGGTGAGGGAACGTCGGTGAGCAGATCGACGGATAGGATCGTCTCGGAGACCCTGTTCGCCATATCCGCGGTAGGCTGCGCGCCGTCTTCCCAATAGAGCTTGTAGCCGTTGTACTGGCGCGGGTTGTGGGACGCGGTGATATTGATCCCGGCGATGCAACCGAAATGGCGCACCCCGAAGGACAGGCACGGCGTCGGGCGCAACTCGTCAAAGAGATACACGCGGATCCCATGCGCGGTCAGCACCTCGGCGGCCCGTTCGGCGAAATCGCGGGAATGGTTCCGGCTGTCGTATCCGATGACCACACCGCGCTCCCCGGCGCCCAGTCCGTCGATGATTCTGGCAACTCCCTCGGTGGCGTGCGCGACGGTATAATTATTCATCATCCCGGTACCCGCGCCCATCTTCGAGCGCAGACCGCCGGTGCCAAATTCCATATAGCCGGAAAACCGGAAAGCGATTTCCTCCGGGTTGTCCGCGATTGCCGTAAGCTCCGCTTTCGTGTCCGCGTCGATGGTATCGGAGGAAAACCACGCCTGATACCGTTCCATATAGGTTTCCATAGGTGTATTGTCTCCTTATATTCATGAACTTCCGCTTATTCGGATGGCAGCATTGTATATATGCCGTCCACGGTGTAGCGGATGTGGGTCGCTTCGAGAAAAATTGCCATACCCGCGCCGTTCGCCTCTGTCATGTCGAGGTGCAGACACGTCTCGTCGAGATCGTTCGCGTAGGGCAGCGGCAGGGTGTGCACCGAGAGGATACGCGCGCCGAAAACTTCCAGACAGGTGAAGAAAGTGCCGACTGTACTCTCCCCGGCAAGCACTACGGTCAGATCCCAATAGACACTCTCCTCCGTCTCCGGCATATGCAGATGCTTACGCAGCAGGGCAAACTGCATCGCGTCGTCGTCGCCCATTTCCACATTCGCCGCCAGACAGATTTTCAGGTCGTACCGGGACAGAAGCTTCTGGAACGACACAAGTCTGCCGTCGGACGCGGTGGCAAGCGGCAATATGGCGTACCGACAGCGGTTGTCGTACACCTCCTCACACACGTCCGCGAAGCTCGAGTGGTACTCCGCTGTCATACCGGGGATTCTGGCGGAGAACATCCGGTAGGCGCGATCGGAATAGGTGTTTTGCAGATACGCCGTGCTGCGGAAGGACGCGTCTGTATCCACCTCAGCGATCTCCGGCAAAAATCGGAATGCGTTTCCCGGAAAAACCGGTGCATACGCTGCGCAGAATCGGGCAAAATCGCCGGTGCAGAGGGTTTCCTCCGCCGCGCAGCCGTACAGCTCTCTAAACAGCACCGCGACGTCCTCCGGCGTAGCCTCAGGAGAAACCAGACCGGCAAGATACGGCGGCAGCGTCTTTTCCGGGAACCCAAGTCCGGCGCTCTGTGTGAGAATGCCCTCCCAAATACGTGCGAGCCTGTCCCGTTCTCTGCGCAGATACGCAAAATTCTGCCGCAGAACCGCGTTGTCCGCCGTTTTTTCCTTACCGTTCTCCGTCATTGTCCCATCCTTATACGCAGCTTACCCTATCCCGTTACAGCATCGCGAGCACGGAATAGCTGTCGGCGAGGAATTTTTGCAGCTCGTCCGCGGTAAACGGTCTCTGCGACATGGTGGCAAGCGCGAAAATCTGCCGTGCGATCGTCTCCGCGCGTTCTTCGTTTCCTTCATCGCAGAGCGCGGTCAGCTTTCCGACAAGCGGCGAGGCGGTGTTGAGCGTCAGTGTAGCGTCCAGTGGGAAGTCTCCCATGCCGTCCATGCGGTAGAGCTTCATCATATCCTGCATCCGGCGCGCCTCCTCGGACACGGTGAGGATTGCGGGCACATTCGCGTCGCGGTACCGGTCGAAAGCGATGGTGGTATGCTCACCGGCAATCTTTTTGAATAGCTCGGTCAGCGCCGGGATCTCCGTCTTGTCGCCATCATCTTTGAGGCTGTCCGGCGTCTCGGCGTCCACGCGCGCGAACTTTACGGCGGGCTTGTCCGCGTTGTCCTTTTCGCCCGGATTTGCCATTTCCACCGTCTGGATAAACTGCGTGTCGATCACCCGGTCAAGCAGCACCACGTCGATATTCTCTTTTTGGAACATGGCGATGTAGCTTGCCTGCGCGGTCGCGTCGGTGGCGTAATAGATCTTGCCGGGATGCTTTTCGGCTGCCGCGTCCAGGTATTCCTGCATGGTGACGAAGCCGCCGCCGCATTTTTCAAAGAGGATGCTGTCCTTCACGCGATCGTAGAATTTGCGGTCGCGCATACAGCCGTATTCGACAAAGGTCTTGAGATCGCGCCAGATCTTTTCGTAGCCCGCGCGGTCGTTCTGGAACATGCTGTTTAACTTGTCCGCGACCTTTTTCACGATGTGCGCGGAGATCTTCGCCACATAGCCGCTGTTCTGGAGATAGCTCCGGGATACGTTCAGCGGCAGCTCCGGACAATCGAGCACGCCCTTGAGCATGAGCAGATATTCCGGGATGACTTCCTTGATGTTGTCCGCGACGAATACCTGGTTATAATAGAGCTTGACCTGTCCCTCGAGGCTCTCGTATTCGTTGGCAATGCGCGGGAAATAGAGAATCCCCTTGAAGTTGAGCGGATAATCGGCTTTCAGATGAATGTGGAACAGCGGCTCTTTATAGTCGTGGAATACCTTGCGGTAAAATTCCTTATATTCTTCGTCGGTGCAGTCCGATGGGTTCTTGAGCCACAGCGGATGCGTGTCGTTGATCGGCTCCGGCTTCTTCTTCTCGTGTGCGTGATCGTGATCACAGGTGCATTCCTCGCCGTCCGCGTGGTCGTGACCGCATTCGCACGCGTGATCATGGTCATGATCGTCGTCCGTATCCTCCGCTTCCGCGTCCACGAGATAGATCGGCACCGGCATGAACGCGCAGTACTTCTCAAGCACCTCGCGCAGCTTGTACATGCTGAGGAATTCTTCTCCCTCCTCGTTCACGTGCATGACGACGGACGTACCGTAATCCGGGACCTCGCCTTCCTCCGGCGTGTAGTCCGGGGTGATGTCGTATTCGCCGTCCTCGCCGCATGTCCACTTCACGCAGGGCGCACCGGTGTAGGACTTTGTGATGATGTCCACGCGGTCGGATACCATGAAGGACGAATAGAATCCAAGTCCGAAATGACCGATGATGCCGTTCTGCGCCGCATCGCCGTCTCCCTCGTATTTCTGGATGAAATCGAGCGCACCGGACAGTGCGATCTGGCAGATGTATTTGCGCAGCTCCTCCTCCGTCATGCCGATACCGGTATCCGTGACGGTGATGGTGCGCGCGGTCTTATCAAGTGTGACCGTGATCTTCGCGTCGTCGGCGTTGATGTCCTTGACCTCGCCGAGGGAGATCAGCCGGCGCAGCTTTGTCACCGCGTCGCAGCCGTTTGAGGTGATCTCGCGGAGGAAAATCTCCTTTTCGGAATAGAGCCACTTCTTGATGATCGGGAAAATGTGCTCCAGCTCAATGCTGATGCCGCCATGTGTTGTATTTTCAGCCATAGTATAGCCTCCTCTGAGTATATATAAATCCTGTTCCGCAAGGACGAAAACGGAGGAACGGAACAAAAACTTTTCCTAATACTATATCATACCACGAAATTGTGACGCATACAAGTCTATTTTTTGAAATCGCAGAGATTTTTCTGACGGAACGCACCATTCCCACATGTTACCGCTCTGCAAACGCACGCATGCATCTGATTTTTATGCACTAAACACGCATATTCCGGCGTTCCGAATGAATGCTTTGTATGAATATGCGAAAATATCAAAATTCACGCCTACCCTCTTGCACTTTCCGCGTTTTTTTGCTACAATATAGGAAGTCTCTGATTTAAGGTTATTTTTGCGATAAAAGCCCCTATATCTTAGTCTTTTATCGCAAAAATCCGATTGATTCAGAGTTTCCATAGAATGCACCGCAGGGTGAGACTCTACGCTACAGAAAGGATACCACTATGGCATACTATCAACCGGAAATCGAAACCGCCTCACGAGAGCAGATCCACGCGTGGCAGGAAGAGCGATTTCTGAATACCTTCCACAGAGTTTGGAACAACAACGCGTATTACCGACAGAAAATGATCGACGCGGGACTGTCCGACAAGGATGTCACCTCCCTTGACGATCTGAAAAAGCTGCCGTTTTTAACAAAGGACGACCTGCGCGATGCGTATCCTTTCGGGCTGATGTCCGCCACTCTGTCCGACTGCGTCCGCATCCATTCCACAAGCGGTACAACCGGTAAGCGCGTCATCGCTTTCTATACCGAGCACGATCTGGCGCTCTGGGACGATATCTGCGCACGCGCGATTGTAGCGGCAGGCGGAACCCGCGACGACATTGTACAGGTCTGCTATGGCTATGGTCTGTTCACCGGCGGTCTCGGACTGCACGGCGGTTCGCAGAAGGTGGGATGTCTCACACTCCCGATGTCCTCCGGCAACACGGACAGACAGCTTCAGTTCATGGAGGATCTCGGTTCCACGATCCTCTGCTGCACACCGTCGTACGCGGCGTATCTGGCGGAATCGATCCATGAGCGCGGGCTGGAAAATAAGATCCACCTGAAAGCCGGAATTTTCGGCGCGGAGGCATGGACGGACGAAATGCGGCATACCATCGAAGCGTCGCTTGGCATCAAGGCATACGATATCTATGGTCTGACGGAGCTGTCCGGTCCCGGCGTCGCGTATGAATGCGAGGCGCAAACCGGTATGCACATCAACGAGGACCATTTCATCGCGGAAATCATCGACCCGAAAACCGGCGAGGTGCTTCCCTATGGGGAAAAGGGCGAGCTGGTCTTCACCAGCATCACCAAGGAGGCGTTCCCGCTGCTCCGGTACCGCACCAAGGACATTTGCATTCTCCGCGAAGAAAAATGCGCCTGCGGCAGAACCTTTATCAAGATGTGCAAGCCGATGGGCAGAAGCGACGACATGCTCATCATCAAGGGCGTGAACGTGTTCCCGTCCCAGATCGAGATGGTGCTGCTCGCAGAGGGACTGACCTCGAACTACCAGATCCTCGTCGACCGTGTCGGCACAACGGATTCTCTGGAAGTCAAAGTCGAAATCACGCCGGAGCTGTTCACAGACACGATGGGCGAGATGACCCAGAAGGAAAAGAAAATCGCAGACGCGCTCAAGACGGTACTCGGGATTCAGGCGAAGGTTTCCATCGTCGAGCCGAAATCCATTGTGCGCAGCGAAGGCAAGGCTGTCCGCGTCATCGACAAGCGGAAGCTGTATTAAGATAACCAGGGAGGCAGCGATATGAAAATTCGACAGCTATCCATCTTTGCGGAAAATAAAAACGGCGCGCTTTACAACATCACGCAGCTGCTGAAAAAAGCGAACATTGACATTCACGCGTTCAGTGTGGCGGACACCTCCAATTTCGGCGTGCTCCGGCTGATTGTCTCGGACGTGCGCGGCGCCTGCAAGGTGCTCTCTGAGGAGGACATTGTAGTCAACATCACGGATGTCATCGGTGTGGAGATCCCGGACGTTCCCGGCGGTCTTTCGGATGTGCTGGAGGTACTGTTCTACAACAGCATCGGCGTGGAGTACATGTACGCGTTTGTCTCGCCGTTATCGAAGGAGAAGGCGTACGTGGTGCTGCGCGTCCAGAACAATGATAAAGCGGAAAAGGTGCTCTCCGACGCGGGCTTCAAGCTCATTGACGACACCATGTTCGCGCAGTTCTGAGATTCCTTTTTCCTATAGTACCACAAAAAAGCGGTGGAAAGTCCTCGATTGTCGCACCGACAGCCGGACCTCTCCACCGCTTTTGTTTTTCTCCCGTCCTTATTCCACCGGCAGACCGACCTTGATATAGTCCACGGTAAGCCCGGCAACCGGCGTCGCGTTCGGATCCAATTCTCCCGCCCAACCGCCGACAGATACGGACAGCTTCAGATAGCACGGCACGTTGCACACCCAAATGCCACCCATTTTCCAGGTCTGCTCACCGTCGACGAAGAAACGATATTCCTCCGGCGTCCAAACCATGGTGTAGGTATGGTACTCGTCGGCGTAAATGTTGTCGATGACAAGCTCCTTAGCGGTCGTTTTGTGCTTTGCGCCGTAGCCGTCAAAGTGGAGCGCGTGCTGGATCTGACTCCAGTCGTGGTGGGGCGCTTCCAGAATATCGATCTCACAGCCGTCACTCCCGCCGTATTCGTTTTCCGCGCCGGCACCGTCACACATGAGCCAGAACGCGCCGTTGATGCCCTCCGTCGGCGGCAGCTTACAGCGCACCTCATAAAAGCCGTAGGTCTGCTCGAAAATATCGCGGGTCCGGATCGCGCCTGCCGTATATGGGACCTTGTCTCCGGTCACAGAGAGCACCAGATTGCCGTCCTCCAGATACGCGCCCTCACTCTTCCAGATACAGTCGTCGCGCTCCCATTCCGGACAGTACGCCCATTTGTCGGGATCGAGCGCGTGTCCGTTGAAGGAATCGTAGAAGGTCAGCTCGTAGTCCGCGCCGTCAAAGGAAAAATACCGGTTTTCCTCGAAATCCGCCTTTGCCATGGCGATGTCCTCTTCGCGCTCCTCCTTCGCTTTTGCCTCTGCCGCTTCCTTTTCGAGCCGGAGCGACTCCTGCTCCGCGCGCTTGGATTCCGCCTCAAGACGCTTGGACTCCGATTCGGATTCCGCCTTTTTCGATTCCGCTTCCGCATACGCCGCGGCGCGTTCCTCCGGGGTCATCGTCTCCGTCCGGATCCCGCCTTTTTCGCAGCCGGACAGCGCAAGAATCATGAGCAGCACAACCGCGGTGATTTTTGTGTAGGTTCGCACAGGATTCTCCTTTACAGTCATGAATGGATTTGCTCTATTATAGCAAAAAATCCCGGCGGATACAAGAGTATCCCGGGATTTTTTGGGGGAATATTGGATTAGAATCAATAGAGATCCATGTAGTTCGGATGCTTGGCAAGTTCATATAAATACTGTTTCAGCACTGCGACGGCGCGGACTCCGGCTTTTGCGCATTGGCGATTTGGGCGAGAACCCACTGCATAGCGGCATTCGCGCTCGCCTTATCCTGCGTCCACTGCGCGTACAGGGTGATATCCGCCGTTACGGGCATGGAAAAGTCGTAGAGATCTCCGCGCTTGGCGAGAGACCAACCGCTAAAAAACCAGCCATCGCGAACGGAGCCGTCCACATACGGCGCGGTTTCTCCATCCGCTACGGTTTTGGATTCCATCTTCGGCGCGCCGTTATAATTCAGTACGTACCGAACCGTGTGTGTATCCGCTGCGAAAACGGACATCGGGAGCACACTGCAAAGCATCAACAGGGAGAGCAGTGCGGCAAGAAGTTTCGTGCTTCTCTTCATGGTGTGTTTGTCCTTTCCTCTACAAACGTCGTTATTTTTATAACCGTTCGGTTATATTCCAAGGGTATTATAACAGATTTGCGTTACAATGTCAATACCAATCGGTTATATTTTTCAGAAAAAGCGAAGAGAGCTATGTCTATGAACAATTATTATCCGCGTCTGCGGGACCTGCGTGAGGATCGCGATATGACCCAGGAACAAATCGCCGCCTATCTCGGTATGAAGCAGGCACAATACAGTCGATACGAAAGGGGACTGCGCGATATTCCAACAGACGTGTTGATCCGGCTTGCGCTGTTCTACAATACTTCCACGGACTACATCTTAGGTCTGACGGACGATCCGCGCCCATATCGGAGATGAACCACAGTCGGGTACGCAGAAAAAACAGAAGCACCGGCGAATGCTCGTGTTCCCACAAAAAAAGCAGACTATGGTACGATACCACGGTCTGCCGTATGTTTTCGCTGAAAATGAAAATTGCGTATCATGCAGAAGCACAATACGCAGATATTTCAAGCTGCTACCCGGATTCGGACCGGGGACCTCGTCCTTACCAAGGACGCGCTCTACCAACTGAGCCATAGCAGCATTCCGAATGGGGGAAGGTGGATTCGAACCACCGAAGGCGGTGCCAGCAGATTTACAGTCTGTCCCCTTTGGCCACTCGGGAATTCCCCCTAATTATACAGTACGCAACCTGCATACTGTATTGGAGCTGGTGATCGGAGTCGAACCAACAACCTGCTGATTACAAATCAGCTGCTCTGCCATTGAGCCACACCAGCAGTTTATACAATTCGCAAGGTTTCGTTTTGGCTTTCCTTTGTTCGGATTGCCGTGTTCTCTTGGGAACGATGATATTATACCACAGTCGTCTGCGTTTGTCAACACCTTTTTTCAACTTTTTCAAAGTTTTTTTCGATTTTTCCGGCAGCTCTGCCTTCCGCCATCCGAGAATGGCGCGTTTTCTCAGACGGTGCAAAGGGAAACGGCATTTATTCCTCTGTCCTGTCCGGCTTATCCGCGCGAAGCAGGTGACAGCTTTTCCCCGTATACCGACGCAGGAGCCGCGCGAAATAGTGTGTATCGTCAAACCCGAGATTCTGCGCTATCTGCGCAAGCGGCAAGTCAGTCTCGTCCAACATACGTACCGCCGCCTGCAATTTGCAGTCAAGCACATACTGCTTGAACGGCATCCCGACGACCTCTTTGGCAATCCTGTTAAGCTGGGAATAGCTGATGTGGAGCATTTCCGAAGCGGCAGCCGCGCTGACTGTCGCCATGGGCATATGTTCCCAGTCGTTCAGGGAAAGATAATAGGAGAACCGCTCTCTGGAATTGGCGTTGACGGCCTGCGAGAACCAGAGCGCGGCGTAGGTATGGGCGGCAAAGATCTCCCCGAGCTGGATGGCAGCGGTCAGCTTCTCCTCCGGCAGGCACGGTGTATTCTCAAGCGCGCGGCGAATTTCCTCCCGGTGCGGATACAGGTGCGTCTCATCGAGCGCGAGCAGCTTTTCCCACAGCGATTCAAACTCCGGCGGCGCGTCGCGAAACGCCTGTCCGAGAAAAATATAGCCGACCAGATCCTCCTGCCACATCAGCGGAATGATGGTCTCCGACAATCCAAACGGACAGGTATACGCGATCGTGCACCGATCGTTCAGAACCTTTTTGAGATGCGCGTTGTCGCATTTCAGGCAGTTGTGCAAAAATGCGGGACTGTGATTCCGACAGGCGGCGCAGAAATTTCGCACATCGTCTCCTGCCGCCGCGTACAGAGAATAGTCCCGATTGTGCAGTCCGACGTGCAGACCGGTGAGCCTGTGCAGCGCGGACGCAAACTGATCGAGCGCCTGTTTATTGAAGAGCAGTTCATTTTTCGGCTGCATGGTTTCCCTCCCGATGCGCGATTTATACCCCGGATTCGGCAAATTTGTGCCTTGCGGAACAGTTTCGTTTAGTATATCATAATGATAGCAAAAATACAATCCATTTTTCAATTTTTTCTGGAGGTTTTTTTATGAAGCGCAAGCTTGCTCTGATCCTCGCCGCGCTGCTTCTTACCGCTACGGTTGGATGCGGCAGCGAGAAGCCCACCAACGACACATCTGCCGCGGACACATCAGCATCGGCCAAGTCGGAAACGACCGTAGCGGAATCGGAAACGGCAATCGACTATGCCGCCGCACTGCCGGAAGCCGATTATGAAGGATACAATTTCCGGATGCTTTCCAAATCGCCTGAAATAGCGTGGGGACTGCTCAGCCTGGACGCGGATGAAGCCAACGGTGATGTTCTGAATGACTTTGTATTTGAGCGCAACGCGGCCATTGAGGAGCGTTACAATGTTGTAATCTCCAATCAGCCGGAGGAGAATATTTCCGGAATGGTGAAAAAGTCCGTAAACGGCGGTACAGACGAATTTGACATCGTGCTTGATTACGCCAAGCAGGTAGTCACAGATGCGCCGAGCGGATATTACCGGAACCTGTGGAGCACAGACTCCATCAATCTTGACAATCCATGGTGGAACAAATACGCCGCAGAGCTGTTGACCGTCAAGAACCGGGTATACGTAGGCTTCAATGATTTCAACACGCATATCATGGAGCTTCTCGCCGCCTTCTACTTCAACAGCGATGTCATAGCGCAGAACGGGCTCACATCCCCTTATACGCTTGTGGAAGAAGGCAAATGGACGATGGACGCCATGTACGAACAAGCCGTGACCTGTGCCGTAGACCGTGATGGCGACGGCGTGATCGGCGAGGGAGACATGGTTGGCTGGGTCGGCGGCGCAGGCAGCTTCAACATTCTCTTCAACAGCTGTGATTCACCGCATATCTATTTCGATGAGAACGGCAATCTCGCGCTCAGCCACGGAACGGAAAAGATGTACGACGTGTCCGTGAAAATTTCCCGGCTCATGACGGACAAATCCTTCTCCGCCTACATCAACGATCAGCCGTGGGCAAATGACGCGTTCGCAAATGGAAACGCAGCGTTCCGGGAAGGTTCCCTGTCTGAATTCAACAAGCATCGCGGCAGCGAAGCCGCGGTCTGTGTGGTCCCGGCTCCGAAATACGACGAGGCGCAGGCAAACTATCGTGCTATGATGTCCAATCTGTCCATGGGAATCTCTCTTCCCGTAACCGTCGCGGACACGGACAAAGTCGGATTTATCTGCGAAGCGCTGGGCGCGTATTCCCATATTCCGCTTCGTGATGTGTATTACAACACGATTCTCAAATCCAAGCTGGCACGGGACGAGGAATCCGTAAAAATGCTCGACATCATCGTAGCGAACCAGACGCTGGACATCGGTGTCATCAATGAAATCGCATACGGCGACATCATCTCCGGCTACTTCTTCTCCATCCGCGATCATGGTACGGAACAGCTTTCCTCCGTCGCCGCGAAAGATCAGGAGAAATTCACTGCAAAAGTCGCGCAAATTGAAGCCGCTTATGAAAAATTACCCAAATAAAAAGGAGACCTACTTATGTATCACGTAGCAAAGCCGACACCCGATCAGCTCCGCTGGCAGGACATGGAGCTTGGCGTTATCATCCATTACTGCATGGACATCTACAATCCGGACTGCAGGCACATCAAGAACGCCGAGGTCGCGACAGAGATCCCGCCGGAGAGGATCAACCCAAAGCATCTGGACGTGGACCAGTGGATGCGCTCCGCCAAAGAGATGGGCGCGAGATACGCGGTACTGGTCGCGAACCACTGCACCGGCTTCTCGCTCTGGCCGACGGCGGAAAACGACTACTGCACCCGTTCTCTCGCATGGAAGGACGGCAAGGGCGACGTCTGCCGGGACTTTATCGAGGCGTGCAGGAAGTACGACATCAAACCGGGCTTTTATTATTCCACGGGCTGCAACGGCTACTACGACATCAACGACAGCTCGATTCGCGGACAGTACCAGACGGAGAAGTACCGCGAATACGTCCGGCACGTCGAGGCGCAAGTGACGGAGCTGTGGACGGAATACGGGGAGCTGTTCGAGATCTGGTTTGACGGCGGTGTGGTGGACCCGAAGGACGGCGGACCGGATCTGGTGCCGCTGCTCCAAAAATACCAGCCGAAGGCGATGTGCTTCCAGGGACCGAAGGAGCATCCGAACGATCTGCGCTGGGTCGGCAACGAGGATGGTCTGGCGCCGGAGAACTGCTGGGCGACGACAAACGCGGGCGACTCCAACTTCGACGGCACGGTATCCCATGAGGAAGCGGGCATCGGCGACCCGGACGGGATCCACTACTGGCCGGCGGAAACGGATATGCCGAACCGGAACCACCATGGATTTGGCGGCGGCTGGTTCTGGCGCGCGGGGGAGGAGGACACGGTATTCACGCCGGAGGAGCTGCTCGACTGCTACATCCGCTCGGTCGGCCGCAACTCGAATCTGCTGCTCGGCATGGGCATCTCCACGGACGGCGATTTCAAGGATGAGGAGCAGTTTATCGCGTTCGGCAAGCTGATCCGGGAAACCTTTGGCACGCCCATCGCGGCCGTGGAAGCCCCGGATTCCCTCGACTGTACCCTGACCGCGCCGGAGGGAAAAACGGCAAAATATCTCGTGATCCGCGAGGACATCACCGACGGGCAGCGGATCCGCGCCTTTACAGTCCTGGCAGACGGACGCGAGATTTATCGCAGCAGCTGCATCGGTCACAAGCGCATCGTCCCGCTTTCCAAATATGGGGCGGAAGGCGCGAAATCAATCACCTTCACCGTAACGGAACATGCCGGAGAAGCAAAGCTTCGCGACGTGGCGATCTATTGAGAGGCAGCACCGCTTTTACACAAACGGCTTTCCCGGGTGCTTGCACCGCGTAAACTCATATTTTGTACCGCCTTGTCTATTGGGAAACAGGGCGGTTTTTCTTTGGATTGGGGTTGACACGGGCATGGTAAAAATGCTATAATACAGGCGGAAAATCCCATAGATTATGGAGGAAAAATCATGTATCCATCCTTACTGGACACCTTAGGCGGTTATCGTATCGAAAACGCGGCGGACTGGGAATCTCTGCGCCGTCCGGAGCTGATGGCGTTATTGGCAAACACCATCTACGGCGTACGTCCGGCAGCCGCGGAGCTGAATCTCAATCCAACGTTCAAAATTCTCCGCGATGAGGAGCGTTTCCGCGGCACGCCGACCCATTTTGTAAAGGTAGAGATCACCGCGGGCGGCTATACATTCTTTGTGCGCGGCTTCTTGCCGGAGAACGCGAGCGCGGACCATCCGGTGCCGGCATTTGTGTATGTCATGCACGAATATCAGGAGGATCAGTTTGATCTTGAGGAGACGCCGGACTGCGTCAATGTGCCAATCCAGCAGATTCTCGCGCGCGGATACGCGGTATTTGTGATGCCGACCTCGCAGATCTACCCGGATGAGGAGCACAAGGCGGACTACCGTGCAGGCGTGTTCGCGCATTTCCAGCCGGATCGCACACTGCGTCGGGACAACGACTGGGCGACGATCTCCGCGTGGGCATGGGGCGCGTCCCGTGTGCTCGATTATCTGGAAACGGATCCCCGGATCGACGCGAAACAGGCGGCGGTGGTCGGTCATTCGCGCGGCGGCAAGACGGCGCTGTGGTGCGGCGCGACGGATACACGGTTCGCTCTATCGATCTCGAACGCGTCGGGCTGCTCGGGCGCGGCGATGCACCGGAACAAGATCAAGGAGGGCGAGACGATCCGCGCCATCAACCGGACGGACTGGTTCTGCGGCAACTACCACAGGTACAACGATCTCGACAACATTCTCCCGTGCGACCAGCATATGCTCATCGCCGCCATCGCGCCGCGGCTGTGCTACGTGGAGAGCTGTTCGGAGGATCTGTGGGCTGCTCCCGCGTCGGAGAGACTGTCGTGCCGTCTTGCCGGGGACGCATACGCGCTGTATGGCAAAAAGGGCGCGGTTCTGCCGGAGGAAAGTGCCATTGCGGCGGACACCCCGTATCACGAGGGAAATATCGGCTACCACATGAAATCGGGACCGCACTGCATCCTCGCCTACGACTGGGAGCAGTACATGAATTTCTGGGACAAGAAGCGCGCGGAATAACCGAATATACGCGAAAAAGGAGAGCGATCCGGTGACGGAGGACTCTCCTTTCGCGTGTATGCCGTATCTTACGTTGTTTCCTTCTCCCGCGCGTCCACAATCTCGTAGAAATCGCTGTACGTCAGCTCCGTCAGGGTGATCGAGCAGAAGCGGGTGCGCTCCTCGTTGGCTTGATCAAGCGGATCATATCCGCGTTCGGTAAAAACCTCTTTCGGATACGCTTCATCCGGCAGTGTCGTCATTTTCAGCTTTGCCGAGGCGACATACGCACCGTTCTGCCGATACGCGCGGATGACAATCGTGTAGGTATGCCCAACAAGTGTGCTGCGCGAGACAATCCCGGTAGCCAGCGTCTCTTTTCCAATCGGACAGACATTCACCGTAACCGGCGCGTTGATCTGGAAAGAATTTGACTCCACCCAGTTGCTCAAATTAGGTTCTTGCGGTTCGTTCAGGCTATACGCCAGATGAATCGTTTGGTCTGTCGGATCTTCCGTCTCCACCTGCACATAGCCATCAAAATCGACAAACAGATTGAGATTCTGCATAAACATATGCGCCGCATCCGGATGATACCCCATCGCAGCCATGATCCGCGTTTCTCCCACCGCAAGCGGCTCCTGTGCATATACCACATCACCTGTTAAGGATTCCCCCGTATCGTACAGAATCCACTTCCCGTCCTGTATCGTTTCTTCGTCATACTTCCAATAGCCTGTACCCTCATACTCCCGTTTCAGCACGAATGCACGAATATCCAGAGAAAGATCAAGTTCTTCTTCACTGCCGGATTGACAGGAGGGCAGCGAAAACAGACATAGTATAGCAAAAAGACATGATAAAATCCTCTTCATGGTAAACTCCTGTAGTGATTATGAAAATGGTATTCCCCACAAAAATGCAGGGAATACCATTCTGTTGTGTTATGGATGTTTGGGTTATATGTGCATTAGAAGTTGCCAAGACCTCTATGTGTGCACATAGAATTTGTTTCTGTCCACTTGTCGAACCTTCTACCACACGATGGACAGTAGTACTGACATTCCGCGATACAAGATCCCCCCAATTTTGTATGGTGCAAAATCTCTGTAGCATACCCAGAGAAGTTTGAGCAACAATTTGCCTGCGGCTGAACATCGTAAATCTCATACCCCGCATACGCACTGACAGCGCAAAGGACGAGGGTCATGCAAGCGAGGAGGATCGCGATCGTTTTTTTCATAGCTTTCTCCTTTGATTACCTCTATGTTTGCAGACGAACGACCAAAAGGCGCATAGACATTGACATTTCCTCATTTCCGCACCTTCCCGTTTCTCGTTATACGGTCGTGCGTACTTCGGAATTGCCTGTTCTCGTCTATGCGCCATTATAAATGCGTTTCAATGGATACGGCAGGGTCAGCGTAACATTCTCGGGCTTGCGCATAGACTGATGCGTATATACTCTCCGTTCAGCTGCCATATACATCTCACCTCAATTCCTGTATATAGAACGGATTTTGTACGTGCGAGCTGTTTGCCGGGACATTGTATCTGACTGACTTGAATATTTCACACAATTTTGTTTTTGTCAATAGGTGTTACATAACATTTTCCTATCTTTTCACAAGTGCTCCCCCATGCAAGAGGATGCACACCTGTTTTGCACATATCCGCGAAAAATACGTAAAATCCTCTGAAAAGTCCTTGACAAAACAGCGCGAAAACACTATAATAACATCAGTATTATTGTCGCTATGGCAGTAGTATATTTTTTTGCATGTGAGGTATCATCATGAAGAAGTTTCTGCGCACTGCAGCAGCGTCTGTGCTTGCCTGCCTCGTTCTGGCAACCGCAGCAGCCGCGTACACGCCGGTAGGAAACGTATCCGTTCCGAAGGCAACCCCGACCGTAGACGGCACCATCAATGACGGTGAATATCCGGAATCCGGTCACATCGTTCTGAACGCTGAGAATATGTCCGCCCAGGGCTGGCTCGGCGAGGTCACCGCCTCTGTCGATCTCTACGCCGCTTGGGACAAGGACAATTTCTATCTCGCCGGCAAGGTACATGACTCCACGTTCTGCTACACCGACAACGCTGAGGGCTACAACGGCGACGCTTTCCAGGTCTCCCTCAACATCGATAACATTTTCAAGTCCTCTGAATATGACAGAGCCATCTTCTACTCCTGGGGTCTCCAGGCTGACGGCAACATCTCCATCATGCGTCAGGAATCTGCCAACAACGGTCTGATTGAAAACGCTGGTAAGGGTCAGAAGACCGATGACGGCTGGGTATTCGAAGTTGCCCTCCCGCTCGCTACCATGTCCGACGACGCGTATCAGAAGGCAAACCAGGACGCGATCGTTGAGCCCGGCATGCCCATCGGCGGTCTGTTCTGCTACCTCGACCACACCGAAGAAGGCGGCGGCGTTACCAACGCGTTCGGTACCTTCACCGATGCTACCGCTCCCGACTGGGGTCCGGACGGTCACGCGATCACCTTCGTATTCGCTGACGAAGTAGTCGAAGAAACCGAAACAGAAGCTGTTGTTGTGGAAGAGGCTGCTGCCGAAGCCGCTGAAACCGTTGAAGCTCCGAAGACCTTCGACGCTGCGATCATCGCTGCTGTTGCCGCTATCGTATCCGCTGCCGGCTACGCTGTTGCAAAGAAGCACTAAGGCACGCTGCATAGCATAATGCGCACATAAAAAAATCCCTGCCGTAGACTTACAGGCAAGTCCCGGCAGGGATTTTTTGCTTTGTGCAACAGAGAAATACAGGAATGGGAACAGAGCAATATCATCTTTTTTTGTAGCCATGTAAAACGGCATTTCCCCAAAAGTTTCCTTCCAAAAAAGGTAGTCCTATGCTCAATCAGAAAAATATGCCGCGCAGCGCGGCGATTCCGTACAGCAACGCGAGATGCGCCGGGTAGAAAATGTAGAAAAACCACTTCATCCGGTGCTTGCCCGGCTTTCCGTTGTACGCGCAGAGAAACGGCACGGCAAGCAGTCCGAAAAACTGTCCCACATAACCGGCAGGCAGGTACTGATCGACCGCCAGCGCGAGAATCCCGGCGATAAACAGTCCTTTGCGCAGTCCGACTTCCTCCGGCAGATACGCGAGAACCGGCAGGAGCACCCCGACAAAGCCGTAATCGACGGTCACAACGGTGGTAAATCCCCACACGGCGAGGACGGCGGCAAAAAACGCGACTCCCCAGAGCCACGCCGCTTTTTTATCCTCCGATTGGAACGCCGCTTTGCACCGTCTTGCCAGCTCCATCAGGACGATCGAGAGGGAAAACGTGAGCAAAATTCCGAGATACCAGTCCCGCTCGGCTATGTAATAGACGATCTGACAGCCAACACCAAGAAGGAAGATCTGCAAAAAATACCGCAGTCTGTGCCGCGTGTACCGATAGCCTTCCGCGATACAGTAGGCGAACAGCGGAAACGCGATCCGTCCGACAATGCGCATCCAGTACTGCCCCGGAAATAGGATCAGCCCCGCGTGGTCGATGAGCATGGTGAGCGCCGCGATGATTTTGATAACACTGCCCGGCATACCGCACCTCACAGCTTCCGCAGGCGGTATTCCCCGTCCGGCGTGTCCTGCACATACTGGAACTCGCTCCACGCGCCTTCCATCACGTCAAGCATCTCGAAAAAGTCCGGCACGCATTTGCTGCGGCGCAAGGTCTCTCTGTCCATCCACGCGACCTCTCCCTCCTCGGAATCGCGGCAGACGCCCGTGAACCGATCCGTGACGAAGAAGAACACGATATACCGCAGTCCGTCCCCGCCGCGCGGAAACTGCTTCACACCGCACAGCTTCGGCTCGATCATCGTGATCCCCGTTTCCTCATAGCACTCCCGGATCGCCGCCTCCGTAAACGATTCGCCCGCTTCCACATGACCGCCCGGCATCACATATCCATTCCACGAACCGCCGCGCTGCCTGTCCTCCACAAGGATCTTCTCGCCGTCGCGCACCAGACACAGCACCGTCAGCTCCACACGTTCTGATCTGTCCATACATACACCTCACACGATTTTTGTTGTATTTTTGCTATTGTACCATATTTTCGGCGCATACGCAAGTCGAAACGGCTGTTTTTTCTTGACTTTTTCTGTTATTTCTGCTATAATACACCGCGAAAGAAGGTGTATATCCCATGAAAAAACGCATTTTGTCCCTGCTGCTCGCCGCGATCCTCTTAGCTTCCGCGACGGCATGCGGCAATGACACAACAAACGACACAGCAAATTCCTCCGATACCACCGCGGACACTGCCGCCGACAGCACCGATACGGAAACCGTCCCGGAGGACACCGCGCTCACCGATTCCCTGCCGGACGATCTCGATTTCGGCGGCGCGACCTACACGATCTATGCCCGCGAGGACCTCGAGTGGGGGACGGAAATGTATGTCGATGAGCTGAACGGCGAAATCGTCAACGACGCGATCTACAACCGGAGCAGAACCGTGGACGACCGGCTCAACGTCGCGATCGGACAGATTACGGCGCCGGGCATCTGGGGGAACGAGGCGTCTTTCCAGGAAGCGATCCGTTCCGCGGTCATGGCGGGAGACGATACTTATCAGCTCGTCGCCGGATACGCGTACTTCATCACCGCGCTTGCCACCGACGGCGTATTTATGAACCTCCTCGACGTGCCGTACATCGATTTCGAGAAGCCGTGGTGGAACAGCGACCTGCGCGATGAGCTGACCCTATACGATCAGCTCTATTTCGCGTGCGGCGATCTGTCCATGACCCTTCTCTCCTCCACGTTCTGTATGTTCTTCAACAAGGACATGGCGACAAAGTACAACGTTCCGGATCTCTACGAAACGGTACAGAACGGCGACTGGACCTACGACAACATGTACTCCCTCGTCCAGGGTATTTCCGTGGATGTGAACGGCGACGGCAAAATGGACGCGGAGGACGAATACGGTCTTGTCATGCCTATCGGCAACCAGTGCGACCTCCTGTTCGCCGCCTTTGACCAGCCGCTGACCGCCAAAAACGCCGACGGCTCCATCTCCATCCGCATGGGCGACCCCAAGGCACAGGACATCGCCGACAAAATGATGGATCTCTTCACCAAAAATGACGGCGCGTTCTGCGTCACGGAAGAAAACAACACCGAACAGGCACACTACCTCCCGTTCCGCGAAGGCAGAGCGCTGCTTGTCACCGCATCGTTCAATTTCGCCGAAAAGACACTGCGCAATCTCGATCTCTCCTACGGCATCATCCCGTTCCCGAAGTACGACGAGAACCAGGCAAAGTACCAGACGATCTCGCAGGACGCGTATTCCCTGTTCTGCGTACCGCTGACCGCCGGAGACACTGCGATGATCGGCGCCGTGACGGAAGCCCTCGCGTTTGATTCTTATGAAAATGTCACGCCGGCGTACTTTGAATCCGCGATGAAGGCGAAGTACAGCCAGGATGAGGCGTCCGCCCGTATGCTCGACCTCATCCGCGACGGTCTGACGTTCAACTTCGGATTCGTGAACTCCTCCTCCTGTGAGAACATGATCCACATTCTCCGCAGCGTCGCCTCCTCCAACAAGGGATACGCCTCGATCTACGCCGCGAATGAACCAAAGTATACCGCAGCTCTCGACACGCTCGTTGCCAAATACAAGGCGCTTGGCGAAAAGCTGAAAGCCGCCCAGTAAAATCCATCGCAAAAGCCGCGCCGGAATCTCTCAAGAGAAACCGACGCGGTTTTTCTATACCTGTTTATTGGATTTATCCCTCGACGGAGTACGTTTTCGCGTCGAAATCGACCGTGATCCGCACGCCGTTTGCGAAGGTGGTACGCTGTACCCTGCCGTTCTCCGACACAAACTCGTGCCGCACCATCTCGGACAGCGCCACGCGTTTGTTCAGTGCGCACGCCGCCTGCACCTCCGCGATCCGCGCTTCATCCGCGTCGATCGGGCAGTAGACAGGATCGCCGTTCAAAATCGCGTGCATATAGGCGGAGTCGTTCTGCGGGATGCCCCAGCCGCCTTGCGAATCCCTGCTGCCGATCCACGGAATGACCACGCAGTCGTGGTACACAAGGTTCAGAAACGGGATCGGAATGCCGACCGGATCCGCTGTAGACGAGCCGAGGTTCGTCGTGTAGAACGGCGCATGATGGCACAAAACCTGCGAGGTGAGCATACAGCCGAGCGTTTCCTCGGAGGAGGGGATGATCCCGCGGCTGGTCAGAATGTCAAAGCATTGCCGTCTCGCGTTCGCGCACTGCTCTCTGGTCATCGGGTGCCGCTTGTTGAAGCATTCGTCCAGGGCGACCACGGAAAACACGTCGAGGTACGAGCCCTCGATCACGATGCCCAATTCCTCGAATGTGTTGTAATTGCGCAGCACATATTCCGGCGCCAGCGTCGCGCACAGGAGAGAGTGCGGACCACCGTACCAGACCGAGCAGAACGGATGGCTGCCGTCCTCGTTTTCGCACGCGTTGTCCATATCGAACGACGGCGCGTCATAGTAGTAATCGCGGTACTGGTCGTGGATGCCGAATATGTATCCAAGCTCTCTTGCCGTATCGGACAGGCGCTTCATCCCCTCTGCACCGCCGGAAGCTTCATGCGGCGGAAACGGATCGGGATGGAGATTGTCGTAGCCGTGATTGCCCCAGCCGTCGAGATGGATATACGCCTCGGTCAGTCCTCTGTCATGGAGCGCACGGAGCTGCGCCGCTCTTTCGTCAAAGGTGGTGTAGTAATCGTTGTTTTTCGGCTCATTCTTGTCGTAGTAATCGGATTCCGGCGAGATATGCACCGCGATGCCCTCATGGATGATCGGTGCACCGATGAGTCTTGCCACGCGCGGATTTTTCGCGATCTTTGCCGTAAGCGGTACAAGTCCGCCGTGCTCATCGACGTAGGAACGATAGGATTTTGCGATGGTGTTGTAGTCGCCGCCCGCAAAGAAGCGGTAGAGCATCCGGCGCCAGTAACGCATCTCTCCGAGCGACGGGACAAAATACGGGCATACCTTCTCGCCGTCCAGACGATACCGCGCGTCATAGGGCGTATCGAAAATCGCGGCATATGCGCCGTTGTCCCGCACCTGTCCATACACGGGGATATACGCGTCGCGTTCAAAAACGATCCCGGACGCGATCCGGATCGGATGACCCGCCGGAACGAGCGTCCCCTGCATCCGCGGCAGCACCGTGTAGCCATGTCCCTCCGGTACGTCAAAGTCAAAGCCAGCCGGGAACGCGACGACGCGCACATCCGGCTTCCCCGCTTCCTCCGTGAGGCTCGCGAAAAATAGATCGTCGCGCGTCTTTTGCAGCGTAACGCGCGTTGTGACCGTCACACCCTCACCGAAATCGTACAGCGCCTCCACGCCATGGCACACGCCGGTGTCGATGAGCGTTTCCGACACGAGCGCCGCCTCCTCAAAATAAAGCCTGCCCCGTCTGCCGGTCTCAATGTACGGTCTGTCCGTCATGTTCCAGTCCATACCGCACGCCATACGCACCGTGTACCGCAGTCCCGCCGTATCCGCAAGCACGGAAAGTTCTCTTCCCTGAATTGTCAGCATTGTTTCGTCTCCTTTATTATGCGTTATATAAGTTTCGCTTATTTCTTTTCTTCGTCCGTGATCTCCACCGTCACGCCGGATACGCCGACCTCCACAGGCTTTCCGTACGTGTTCGCCGCGCTGCCTGTCACCTGCCACGACACGGTATTTTCACCATCCGTGAGGGATTCCGTGATGTCCAGTTCCCACGGCTTCCACAGCAGCACACCGACAGCCTTCCCGTTGACAGTCACATCCACGCGGTCGTGGATCTCCGCGAACCGGAGCATACAGCGCCGTCCATCCGCCGGTTTGTAGACAAAGCTCCGCCGGGTTTCGTTCAGCGCCACGATCTCGGACAGTACGCGCGTCGGCGCCTCGCCAAGCTGCGGCAGCACGTCCGTGTTGAAGCCGAGGATTACCGCCTCCCGCGCGCCGATGTGCACCGGATACGCGAATCCGTCCGTATGGATCGTCCCGTATACCGGCGTTGTCTTGCCCGTAAACGCGTTAAAACGATGCGCGGCGCCCGCTATGTCCGTGATGAGATTGCCGTCGATCTCTTCGTCACCCTCGTTGACCATAAGGAAGAAAGGATAGCCGCTCTTTGTCAGATGGACGAACCGGAGCGCGGGCGTCTGATGGTCAAAATACGATTTCTTTTTGCCGTGCTTTTTCACGTAGTCGGAGAAATCGCTCCCGCGCACCATCTTGCCGCCTTCCGTGACGAATCTGCCGATTGTCGTGACCGTTTCCGCGTCCAGACGGAGCCTGGAATCGACAAGGAGCGTGTCGTATGTATAACGATCGATGCGGATCTTGCCATCGTGGATGTGCGCAATGTCGTTCAGCTCCTCCATGGTGATGTAGTTGAAGCTCCAGCCGTTTTCATAGAGATACCGCACGGAGGAAACGGGCATATTGTCCTCCGTTGCCAGCACCGCGAAATCGGGATTGTTTGTGTTTGTGGCGTTGAGCCAGCACAGCCGCTTGCAGTAATTCGCAATGGTGCGGTACTCGCTCCACCAGATGTTCCCCGGTCCCACGTCCGGCGGTCGTTCATTCGACTGGAGCGGCGTTTTCAGCGAGTAGTAGAATGCGTGCGGGAATAAGAGGTTCACTCCGCGCGCCATAAGAAAGTGGATGTACCAGAACATGTCGGCACAGGTGAAGTCCCACGGATTCTCCGCCTTGCCGCATACGCCGAAGCATTCGCAGCTGTTCCGGGACACGCCCTTGTGTCTGGCGGTATCGGCGGAGCATTTGGCAAGCACGCTGTCCAGTGCGGTCAGCTCCGTCCCCGGCTCGACCATGCGCCAGACGAGATCCTGTCCGGGCACGTCGAAGGTGCGGCACAGTCCGATGTCGCCGCTCGCCGCCGGATGCCCCATGAGCGCGACGCCGTGCTTCAGGCACCATTCGGACAGCGTACCATAATAGGATTTCGCGAGACGATGACGCAGCGCGGTCTGATACACGTACTGCGCGTCCTTCGCGATCCGTTTGTCCTTTGCCGGGAACAGCAGCGAAGCGAGCATCAGCGGATCCCCGCCAGCCTCTCCGAACGCCTCGTGGAAATCGTACGTCCACGAAATCTTTCCGTCCATTTTCGCGCACCGTCCGGAAAGGGATGGCTCATCCGTAAAAAAGCCGATGATGGTCGTGCCGAAATCTGCGCCGAAATGGCGGAAATACGCGTCGTGCGTGAGGGAGGTGAACCGCTCGGTCGCTTCGGGATTGAGTAAGTCCGCGGCAAGCGGTGCATTGGGCGCGCCGTCCTCCTCCGCAGAGGACAGTCCGCGGATCGTGCCGCCGGTGAAGCCTAAGATAAAGTCGTACCACCTGTAATCCGCCGGAACCTTGTCCGTATCCGTGAGCACATCGTCGAGGAGTCCATCGTCCGTAAAGTGAAGTGCCATGCGCATCTCGGCTTCTTCCCCCTCGGCGAGCGTGTACGACCCGGTCGGTCTGGCGTACAGACACCGCGCCGCGAACAGAGGATTGCTTCCCGCCACCATGCCATGCGCGGAGCCGGAGGGATACATGCCCTCGTCGTACAGCACAAGGAGCATCCGCCGCTTCTTCATCGCCTCGAGACATACGCCGACGAGCCGGAAGTATTCCTCGCCCAGATACCCGCCGTCCACGTCAAAACCCATGCGCGGATGGATCACCAGTCCGTCGACCCCTTTTTTGTGGAAATCGTCGATCTGCCGGACGAGCTCCGCCTCCTCTATTCTGTCATTCCAGAACCAGAACGGCATCGGAGAGAACCCCGCCCCCGGATTTTTGAATATATCACATAAAATATCAAACATAGCTGCCCTTTCTCTGAGGATGCGCTGAATCCTTCGCGTTTTTTTGCGCGGAAAGGCTGGGACGTGTGGCTTTTGACACCAAAAACAACCATAGATCAGCGATTCCCAACCGGTCCGATCCGGCTGTACCATCATTCTACCATCTTTTTCACCAGATTGCAAGACATCGCTCGGATTTTTCTTTGGCGTTTTTCGCGTATCTATTGACATTCCCGTGCGACTGTGCTACTATGAAAATGCAAACGGTACACTACAGCTGTAGAACTGTACGGAGACAGAACAGACAAGGAGAGAATCCATGGCAGACAGACGGATTTATGTAGACAGAAATGTGCAGGCGGACGGCGACGGCAGCATAAACGCTCCCTTTGGCTCCATTGAGAAGGCACAGGCGGCCGCGCGAAACGCCGTACACGAGGGAGACACCGTGACGGTCGAAATCGCTCCGGGCAGCTATTTCACCACGGGACTCACATTCGACCATCGGGACAGCGGCACTGCCTACCATGGCGCGGACGGGGCAGTCCTGACAGGCGGGATCGAGGTGCCGTATCGGGACACAGAGGTGCCGGACGCGACGGTTCTCTCCCGTTTGTCCCGACTGGCTGCCGCAAAGGTACGCATGATCGATCTGAAGAAATACGGGGTGGATCCCGCGCTCTACCGCGATCTGTACCCGATCGGCGCGTATCACACGGCAGGCAAATACGACGGCGCGCATACAGGAGACAACATCGAGGTCTTTGCGGCAGGTCGGCGCATGACCCTCGCACGGTATCCGAACGACGGGTATCTGAAAATCGAGCAGGTCAAGGATGTCGGCGACGTCGCGGAATTCCCGCCGCAGAATTACTGGAAGGATTGGGAAAAACGGAGAAACCACCGCGGCGGCACGTATATCGTGGATCGGAACGCGAATGAGCGGATGAAAACGTGGAAGGATCCGGAGACGGCGTGGATCTTCGGCTACCTCTATTGGGACTGGGCGGATTCGTCCTCACCGCTCGATGCGATCGATACCGACAACCGGGCGATCTCGCCGCGCTATGTGAGCCGATATGCCTGCCGGAGCGGTGCGCTGTACTATTTCTACAATATTTTGGAGGAGCTGGACGCGCCGGGCGAATGGTATCTGGATCGCGCAAACGGATTATTATACGTCTATCCCGAAAACGCCGACTGTACGTTCTCCATCTCGCTGGCCGAAAAGCCGCTTGTCACCTTTGCCGACGCGACGCGCATGACGGTATCCGGACTGACGCTGGTCTGCACCCGCACAAACGCCGTCTCCGGCACCGGGGAAGATCTCACCTTAGACCATCTGACCATCCGGAATGTCGGCGGATATGCCGTCACACTGACCGGGTATCGGAATATGGTGCGGTTCTGCGAGATCTCCCACACCGGGCGCGGCGGCATCACCCTGACAGGCGGCGACCGCACGACCTTGACCCCCGGCGAAAATGTGGCGTTCGGCAACTACATCCACGATTTCTCCGAGGTATACCAGACCTATCAGGCGGGCATCTCTCTCTCCGGCGTCGGCAACCGGTGCGCGCACAACGAAATCGCCCGTTCCCCGCACATGGCAATCGGCTACGGCGGCAACGATCACATCATCGAGTACAACGACATCCACGACGTGGTGTACCATTCCAGTGACGCGGGCGCGATCTACTCCGGCTACGACTGGGCGGGACACGGCACGATCATCCGGTACAACCTGCTGCGCAATATCGGCGGCGAAGGCTTCACACCGGACGGCATTTACTGGGACGACGGACTGTCCGGGCAGACCGCGTACGGCAATATCCTGATCGACGTGCGCAAGTTCGCATTTCTGATCGGCGGCGGCAGAGACAATGTGGTGCGCGACAACATCATCATCGGAGAATCGATGGAGCCGATTCTATACGACGACCGGTGCCGCGACGGCTTTGTAAACGGCGGCTGGTTCCGGCAGGCCGTCGAAACACTGGACGCCCACGAATGGCAAAATCTCGCGCGCGTGCCGTATCGGAGCGAGATCTGGGCGAGAAAATATCCGACGCTTGCCCGGATCACCACCTCTTTCGCGAATCCGGACGACCCGAATTTCCCGGTCAATCCGGCAAACAGCGTGGTGGAGAACAACGTCATCATCAACCGGGACGCACGCTTCGGCGAAATGGCGGAATCCGTTTACAAATTCAATAAGATCGGCGAGAACTACACATACCACAACTGCGCCGAGGCAGGATTTAACCGGGATACGCTGACCTTCCCGCACGGCCGTTTCGGCTTCCCGCCGATCCAGTCTGCGCTGATCGGACGGAAATGGCTGCAAGCGGCGATGGAATCGTGAGGTGCGCGTCACCCAAGGGGAGGCGCTGTAAATAATGCGCGAAAAGCAAAAATTGAATTGACAAATGCGAAAGAATAGTGTATAATGGAAATATATTAAGGAAGTATGTATTTTTGTGATAATTTCTCGAAAGATGCGCCAGCGTTTCCGCATCGTCTCCCGAAAACCCTGGATAGTTCAGAACACCATCCGCAGCGAAACCTATAAAATGCAAAAAACCGGAAAATCCCAAAAATTTTCCGGTTTTCTTGTAACAATCGGCTTGTAAATCTCATCTAGGTAATAAGGGTGGTAAAAACACAGACATCCCCTGTCCCTGCGACCGAACAGCGTAAGCGGTTTGGGAAGGGGCACAGCAAAAATACTGAATATAAAAACCACGAAAGAAGCCCCCCCATGAAAAGATCCTTTGATACCATTTTTCATAAAGCACCCGACTTTACTCATAACGCCTACTATTTCTTTGAAACGGATTTTGAAAAAGAACTCGGTGCCGTCAGTTCTTCCACTAAGCTGGAACCGGACAAGCTGCCGTGTGATTCCGTAGAAACGTATCACCAATTCCGTCAGAAACAAGCGGCGGAGCATTTCTACGACAACTGGTATTCCAGAGATACAGCATCCGAAGACGCAATAGTGCAGAGGGAATACCCATGGATATGTGACACAGAGATCCGTGCGGTTCTGGAAAAGGTCGCTTTGAGCGGCAAACCGTTTCTGGATATTGCAAGCAGCGACAGTCTGGGCATGGCTGCTTTCATCAAGAAAATTTCGCCGTCTGCTCCGTGTCTTGTATCCGATATCGATACGTCGCTGATGTGTTTTATGAGTACCTTTCTGAAAACAGCCTTGCCGGATCATCCTTTTTACTGTACTTCTTTTGACAACAGGGACATCCCGATTCACGACAATTCTCTGGATTATGTGACGAGTATAGATGGAATCACAAGTTCGCCGGACAGGCGAAAGGGTACGGGCATTATCGCGCGTTGTTTGGGACAGGACAAAGCGATCTCGGAAGTGTACCGGATCCTGAAACCGGGCGGATATTTCGTGACCGCGGAACAATACATCGACTGCGACGTGGATCTGTTGAAAACATACGAATGCTGCAAAACGTACGGCAAGCTGTACGGGATCTATTCCTTTGATGAGATTCAGGCTTTTTGGGACTGGATACTCGAGGATTCCTGGGAAAGCGCCTTTACAGCAGCTGGTTTTACAATCGAGACCGCCAAGGAATATCCGCATCGGCTCACCGCAGGCGAATGCAAACAGCTGCTGTTCCGCTATAGGAATGGCATGGGAACGCATTCCTGTTCGGAAGAGGATATCGCACGGAATTACCTGTCGAAAGAACTGTTTCCTGTCCTCTTGCATGCGCAAACTCCGGAGGACATTCTGCACAGCAGAGCATTTCAGAATGCGTGGATAGAAACCGGCAGATTTGAGACGGCGCAAAAGCAATATACCAAAGAAGACATCGCGGGGAGCTTGTGGAAATTGGTTCGTGCCGGGTCAGTCAGCGAACCTGCCGCCACGCCGGAGGATTTTGGATTCGATATTTATGTCGGAACTGCTTTTTATGTATTGAAGAAGTAGAGACAAGATTTCCGAAAGCATGCGGTTATGATAATTTCAAAAATGAGAAAGAGGTGAGTCCAATGGTTTGAGACACTTACAGCAGATATTGCACCATACATATGTGCTGTACAACCGGAAAGTGCCTGAACAAAGAAGAAATAACGGAGGAACCAAAAATGACGACAGCATATCTTTACAGCGGCAATCATTTTGTGCGTACGCCGGAGACGCAAAACGGAGTGTGGATAAGAATGAACGCTCCTACGGAAAAAGAACTGCATGATCTCGCGTCCGCGCTGAAACTGAAAATCGAACAGGGAGCCGCAGCGGCAACAATCGGCGGCAAGCAATACCGGCTGATCCTTTCCGGGCAGCGGATCGTTACGATTTCCGATTCCGCATTAGAGCCCGAAGAAGACGAGGAGCTGGCCGCGTTTGTGAAAACGGTAATGGCGGTGACATTCCCCGCCTATTTTGTGAACATCGATCCCTGCGATGTGCTGCCTATCGTGAACGGCGCGGACTGCCATGTGGTGTCGTTTGCGCTGGAAACAGAGGATATTCCGGGACAGCTTGCCGCAAAGCTGCCGGAGGATCTCGCGGACGCGAAAGGGATCATCGCCGTATTCTGTACATCGGCGCAATCCGCGGAGGAGCTAGAGGTAGGCGTACAGAGCCGCATCGGAAAGGATGCTTCCTTTGTATGGGTCAACCCACTGTCTCTCGCGCAGGAAGCAAATGTATCCCTGATCCTCGCAAAATAATCCCGCGGTAAAAATATTCCGTGCCCGGTTTCCGGTATTGAACCGGGAGCCTATGCGCGGAACACGGAACCGTTTTCACGACGCTGCGCGAACGAACTGGAAAATTCTCGATTTTTTCGCGAAAACCTATTGCAAAATCGCGCGGGATATGGTATACTGTCATTTGTATGTGCGAGGATATATTATGCCCCGCGCTGCCATATCGAACAGTCCTCTGCGAAGCTCCGCACGAATGTTCCAGTTTTAGAAAGGAGTCGATTTCAATGAACAAACTCGACGCTTTTACAAAAGAGCAGCTGAAGGAAACCGTTCCGTCCTTCAACGTAGGTGATACCGTACGTGTTGCCAACCTCA
This sequence comes from uncultured Eubacteriales bacterium, assembly GCA_934433485.1. GTDB lineage: Bacteria > Bacillota > Clostridia > Oscillospirales > CAG-272 > UMGS1696. Next base: position 102,373 of record CAKRZR010000005.1, read on the forward strand.
TCAAGGAAGGTACTCGCGAGAGAGTCCAGATGTTTGAAGGCACTGTGATCTCCCGTCATGGCGGCGGCATCTCCGAAACCTTTACCGTTCGCCGCGTGGCATATGGCTGCGGCGTAGAAAAAACCTTCCCGCTGCACTCTCCGCATGTCGTTTCCGTGGAAGTAATTCGCTACGGTAAGGTACGCAGAGCAAAGCTGTACTACCTCAGAGACAGAGTCGGCAAGAGCTCCAAGGTCAAGGAAAAGATCTAACCCCATACGCACAAAAAGCTCCCCAATCAATGGTCCCATCGCGGCACCGTCGCTTGGGGATTTTTTGTTTCAAACCGCTGCTGTTGCGGCGACAACTCGGGTTTGGGGCTTGCATTCTTTTATCTATTATGTTATACTGGTTTCAGAAACCACATCAATATACATGGGAAAGGAAAAATCGCATGAATCACACACCCTCTCTGATCGGTCAATGGGCCTCGCGGGACGCCGGAACGCTCCTGCACATTCTGTCCGATACCAGCGCGCTACTCGATCTCAGCGACTGCGGCGAATACGGCGTGATTGCGGTGCTGCGCCGGGAGGATGACGCGCTCTGCTTTACCTCCGAAATCCTGTGCGGCGAGCTGCGTCTCACCGATCCGGCGACCCTGCAGGGAACGTGCGTCCGCGGCAGGAAGAAAACGGACGTTTCCTTTGAAAAGGTTTCCGATCGTCCCCTTCCGCACGCCTGTCACCACGCACCCTGTGAGGAGCCTACAGCCGTTCCGGACGATTTTTCGCGCGGCGCCGCGGTCCTGACCGGCTGCTACCATTCTCCGACGCTCTACAACTTCTACATGAATCTTGCGGACGCAGACGGAAGATTGCGCGTGACGCTCAGTACGGATGGCCGCATCGGATTTTCTCCGCTGTCGGTCTGGTTCGAGGACGGCGCGCTGGTCTGGCAGATCAACGACGCCTTCAACCGGGGTGTATGCACGCTCCGTCCCGCCGACAACGGATCCCTTTGCGGCAGCTATACGCAGCTTGGCAAACCCGACAAGACGGTCCGTTTTGAAAAGCTGTCGGATACGCCCCGTAATCTGCTTTCGGAAGAGGAAACCGCCATTCCGCTGCCGGAGGGAAAATCGCGGCTGGAGCTGCTGCGCGACTATGCCGCCTACGGTTCTGGTGAGAAAAAGCCGGACTACACCTACGACCTTGACACACCCATGCCTGATGCTCTCCGCGCAGAGCTGGATGCGCTCGGCTATTCCGACTACATCCGGGGCAAAACGGGAGACGCGCTCGTCTTCGCCTGTCTGGATTTCATGGGGGATCACTTCCATCATAACGGCTCGGGCGGATGCGGTGGATGCGGACTGGAGAAGATTCTGCACTGGAGCGCGGAACGGGATCATCAAACCAACTGCCGCGGACTGTCGCTGATGCTGGCTGCGCTGCTGCGCTACAACGGTATCCGCACCGCGCATGTCACCTGCATGCCCTATGAACAGCCCTTCGATGACTGCCATGTGGTGGTGGACTGTTTCCTCCCCTCGGGTGGGCGTATCCTGCTCGATCCGACCTACCACCTGTATTTCCGCGACGCGCAGGGTGAATATGTTTCCCTGCCACAGCTGCGCACCATCCTTCTGACGGACGGCGAACTGATCCCGAACGAGGATGTCCGCTACACCGGCGATTCCTCGGACCACTTCCAGCTGGAGGAATACCGCAATTACATGGCGAAAAACACCCTGTACTTCAACCGCAGTCTGCACAGCGCCGACGGCGTTGATATCAGCACGGCTGTCTACCTCTTCCCGCTTTCTTATCCCAGCGAACGGATCTGGAAACAAAGCGGCGCCATCATCCTCACCGATGAGACGGCGTTCTGGTAAGCCCTCCACAAAAGAAGCCCCCGCGCGTCTGCGGGAGCTTCTTTTTTTCCTATATCTTACTTCGTGGTGCGACCGAACAGCGGGCCGTAGTTGGCGCATGCTCTGTAGTCCGCGCCTTCCTTGTCCATACCGAACGCGTTCCATGCCGCCGGACGGAAGATCTTGTCTTCCGGTACGTTGTGCATCGCGACCGGGATCCGGAGCATCGAGCAGAGGGTGATGAGGTCCGCGCCGACGTGACCGTAGCTGATCGCGCCGTGGTTTGCGCCCCAGTTGTTCATCACATCGTACGCGCTCTTGAACGGGCCTTCCTTGCCATCGCAGCGCGGTGTGAACCAGGTGCAGGGCCAGGTCGGGTTGGTGCGTTCCATCAGCGTATCGGTGACTTCGTCCGGGAGGTTGACCGTCCAGCCTTCCGCGATCTGGAGCATCGGCCCAAGACCCTGTACGAGGTTCAGACGGATCATGGTCGCCGGCATTTCCGCACGGGTCACAAAGTGGCTGGAGAATCCGCCGCCGCGGAAGTTGTCAAAGCCGGCTTCGCACCAAACGGTAGCGTCCGTCATCTTCTTGATGTCCTCGTCGGTGACTTCCCACCAGCGCTTCATCACGGGCTGACCGTTTTCGTCACGGCATTCCCCGCACGCGTCGAGACAAGCGGCACCGGAGTTGAGCAGATGGATGATACCGCCGTTTTCCTTAGCCTTGCCTTCGAGATCGTAGCCGGTCACGCGCCGTGTGGCTTCCGGAGACCAGAACGTACGCACGTCCGCGAAGATCTGGGCGCGGTTGGTGAGAAGCTCCATAAAGAGCATGCCGAGACCGTTTAACACGTCGTTTTCGGTGGCGAACACCATCGGCTCCTTCTTGCCTGTAAAGTCAAAGGAGGAATTGAGAACGGCTTCCGGATAGTCGCAGTTCGGCCAATGGTCCGTCCACTGGCGCTGTCCCTGGAAGCCGGCGGCAATGGCGTTGTGACCGACTCTCTCTTCCACAAATGCGTCCGGCAGATTGTCGTTGCCCGCGATCAGATCCTTAATGATGCAGTACATCTTGATCGTGAATTCCCACTGCTTTTCCTTTTCTTCCGGCGTGAACTTGATCTTTCTCTTTTCGCCGAGGAAATCCACGTAATCCGGGTTGTCGTCTCTGCCTTCCTTGCAGTGTTCCTTCGTCCAGGCGAGCGCCTTTTCGTATGCCGCATGATCGTAGATGCCCTCTTCCATACGGCGGAGGATCTCAACCTCGTCCACGGATTCCACGCGCATGCCGAGGTATTCCTCAATGAACCGCTGGTCGATGATGGAACCGCCGATGCCCATGCACATGGAGCCGATCTGGAGATAGCTCTTCCCGCGCATTGTAGCGGCTGCCACTGCGGCACGACCGAACCGGAGCAGCTTTTCGCGGACATCCTCCGGAATACTTGTCACCTCGTCGCGCTCCTGTACCTCGTGACCGTAGATACCGAACGCCGGCAGACCCTTCTGCGCATGGGTAGCGAGAACGGACGCGAGATATACCGCACCCGGACGCTCCGTACCGTTAAAGCCCCAAACGCCCTTGATCGTCGTGGGATCCATATCCATCGTCTCGGAGCCGTAGCACCAGCACGGGGTAACGGACAGGGTGATCTCCACGCCCTCTCTCTTGAATTTTTCGGCGCAGGCAGCGGATTCCGGAACACGACCGATGGTGGTGTCGGCGATGATAACTTTTACATGCTCGCCGTTGGAATAGTAGAGGTTTTCCTCAAAGAGCTTCTTTGCCGCCTCTGCCATCGCCATAACCTGTCCCTCCAGGCTTTCGCGGAGCTGCATCGGACCTCTGCGTCCATCCACGATGGGACGGATGCCGATGACGGGGTACGAGCCGACATATCTGTTTTCTGCCATAACTTTGTCTATGTCCTTTCTTGTAATAGAAAATGCACGTTAAAACGGACCCTCATAGAGAACGGCGCTGGCGCTTATGAAAACGCCGGACGTTTTGCCGAAGATGTCCCTTTGTGCATAGTATAGCATACCGGCAGACAAATTGCAATCCGGTTTGGCAGAATAATTTGTTATTTTTCCGTGACCTTACAGGAGCAGTGGCGCGGAGAACAGCACCTCCCGCATCGCGGCGTAGGCGTAGTAATATCCAACCTCCGAGCGCTCCCTGCCAAGCAGCGCCGTATACGCCGGGCGACCGATGGCGGTCGTGTACCATGCCGTCAGACTGCCGGGGCGTGCCGCGCGCGTGAACGGATAGGATGCCATACGGGACAGGAGCCTGCCGATGGTCACGGTACGTTCCGCACAATCCGGCACCGTAGCGAGACACGGCTCCGCGTCGGCGGTACACAAGCTGAGACACAGGCGTGTCGGCGTGAAATGCAAAAACTGGCACACGGCCGACACCTCCGGCGCCGGATTCACTCCCTCCGCACAGGCAAACGGCGCGCCGGGGAAAAAGCCGTCACGGAGCTGCATTGACGCCGGTCGCGTGCACACCGCTTTGTCCCCCTTTCGCACGCGCATCCCGTCCGGATGGATACAGGGAAATACGTAGATCAGGCGATTTTCCCAAAGATACGGCAAATGCACGCCGTACAGCCGCCGCCCCTCCGCGTGAAACAGACAATAATCGCGCAAAAACCGCAGCAGGATCGCCGTGGACACCCAATCGCCCTCGATCATTCCGCCGAAATACACCGCCGCGCAAGCCTGCTTGTCTGCGTCCGTTTGCAACCGCGGATCGCCGAGACACACCGCGCGGATCGCTCTGCCAGAGATGGATGTGCCAATAACCTGTACCGGCAGCGCATACGTGTCGGCAAGAGCGCCCAGATACGCCTCCATCATGCCATAATCCATCGGTCGATCCAGCGCGGCAAGCGAATAGAGTTCTTCCGCCATGCTTCATTTCCTCCGTTTTCTGTAGTGGGATATACGATCTATATGCGCCGACGGCGGAATTGTTTACAAAAATGGCAGGAAATCCGCGCGGAAACATGGTATGATGATAGAGTATGATTTTTGTATGCCAAAGGAGGCTCCCATGCCAACCGCTTCCCGTCGTTTTCCGCTCCGGCTCGCCGCTGTTCTCTGCGTGCTGACCGTGCTTGGCCGTGTGCTCGGGTATTTGTACGGCGAGACATCCACCAATATCGTCTATGCGGACTGGGTCGGCACCGTGCTCGGCTACGCGGAGGATCTGCTTGGCTGTCTGCGCTCCACCTATATGCTCTGCGCCGCTGCGTATGGCTATCTCGCGTTTGGTATCGCGCGGTCATACACAGTGCTCGCTGTCTGCGCCGCCATGAGCCTGTTCGATATGCTCTCCCGGCTTGCCGTCGATCTCTGGCAGAACAGTCTCACGGAGCTGCTGACCGTCGCCCTCATCTGGCTGGCGCTGCAGTTCGCGTATGAGCTTGTCCTCTGTGTGCTCGCGTGGCTGACCGCCCGGCTTGTCGATCGTCTGCGCACCACAAGCAGCCATCCGCGCGCCGAGAACCGCTATTCCCCATCCATGGCACTGCGCGCCTGTCTGCTGTGGCAGCTTCTCGCGCGCGTCGGCATGGAAGGCTACAACATTCTCTCGTTCACGCGCACCTATACAGCCATCACATCGGCAGAGGTTTCGTCCATGGTCGGGTACATTCTCTATGCCGTGATCCTGTACGGCGGCGTTGCGTTTCTCATTGAGGAAGGACTGCGCACCTTATGGAACCGCCGCTATACAAAAAACACCGCTGCCGCGCGGTGATTTTCCCGCAAACGGTTGCATTTCGGCAGCTTTTGTGGTATACTGTCCCATATGCACTGGTAATTCGGAGGAACATTATTATATGAAGCTTTTTGCCAAACGTATCTGTGGTATGCTTTGCGCCGCACTGCTTGTCTCATCCGCAATGGTCGGCTGTCAGAGTAAAGATGACACATTGTATTACCGCTACGACTACGATCTTTCGGAATACATCGATCTCGGCACCTATTCCGGCATCCCGGCTACCGCGTCGGACGTTTCGGTCACAGATGACGAGGTGGAGATGCAGATCCAGTCCACACTGTCCTACTACGCCGGCGAGGAGGAGGTAGACACCCCCGCGGCGTTCGGCAATGTCGTCTACTTTGACGCGGACGTAACCTTAAACGGTGATACCCTCTCGGAATACGCCGTAGAGGAAGGCTCCCTTACCCTTGGCTTCGGCACCTACGGCGAGGATATCGACAACGCGCTGACCGGCTGCCTGGCAGGCGACACGATTACAGCGACCCGCACGCTGCCCGACAGCACGGAATACGGCGATTATGCCGGCGCGACCCTGGATTACGCCATCACCGTGGAGCGGGTCTGCCGCACCGAGATTCCGGAACTGACCGATCTGTACGCGCAGACGGTGCTCAATTTCGACTCCGCAGAGGCATATCGCACCGCTGTCCGGGAGGCAATGGAGGCATCCGCCAAGAGCAACCGCGACGCGCTCATCCTCTCGCAGGTATGGCCGCAGCTCGTCGAGGAAACCACCGTTAAGAAGTATCCCGAAAAGGAGCTTACCGAGATCCGCAACCAGGTCAATATGGAAATCGACAGCTATATCAACGCCGTGGGCATCGACCGTGACACGTATATCGAGCTGAAATACAATATGACCGCAGATGCATTTGAGGCGTACGTAGAGGAACTGTCGAAGGATCAGGTCAAGGAGGAAATGATCGTCTATGCCATCGCTCGTGCGGAGAACATCGAGGTCACGGACGAGGACTACGCCACCTACGCCGCCATCTACGCAAGCAATTACGGCTACGACACCGTGGAGGACATGGAAAACGCGTTCGGCAAACAGGTCGTACGCGCCGGTGTGCTCTCCGATGTAACAAAAGCGTGGGTTGGCGCGCATGCCAACGTATCGGCTTCGTAAAACACATAGGAAAAGTCAAAGCTGCCGCAGCAAATCCGCGGCAGTTTTTTGTATTTCCATATGCCGTCGCACAATGAAACCATCACATTTTTTTACATTTTACGCATTCAAAAGGATAAAAGATTGCTTGACAATGGGCTTTTTACAGGTTATAATATAAGTGACAGTCCATATATTTACAAGTTCCTGATGAAAACAAGGAGGTTTCTTATGCGACCGCGTGATTTCGTATGTACGCTTTTGTTCTGTTTCACCGTTCTTATCTTCTGCATCCTGTCTGCCGCGGCGGCGGATTCCGATGCTTGCGGCACGAACGCGGTATGGCACTTTGACGAGACGAGCGGTACGCTCACCATCTCCGGCACCGGCGCGATGTGGGATATAGCGGCGTGGGATATAGCGGCGGAAACCAGTCTGTCCTTTGATGAAGGCGGTCCTGCCGGGATAGCGTACACGGAAACGCTCGCCTGTCAGCCGGCAGCCACACACGCGATGCCGTGGAAAGACATCTGCGGTGAAGTCAAAACGGTCGTGATCGACGAGGGGATCACCACGGTCGGCAACTTCGCGTTCGCGGACTGCTCCAACCTGACCGCTGTCACCCTGCCGTCTACGTTGACCTCTGTCGGCGACGGCGCGTTTTTGCGCTGCTTCGCGCTGCGCGAGATCGTATTGCCGGACGCGCTGGAATCCATCGGGGATTTCGCGTTCTACAGTGCGAATCTGCCGGAAATCCACATTCCGCGTGAGATGCGTGAAATCGGTGCGTTTTCTCTATGCGGGGACGGTTTCGGCGAGGTTGGCTTTCTGCTGGAAACGATCACGGTAAACCCGGATAACGCGTATTTCCGCGCCGTGGACAATATGCTTTTCACAAAGGACGGCACAGAGCTTGTGTACTGTCCCTATCTTGCGGAGTCGACCGTCTGTACGCTGCCGGATACCGTACAGGTGATCCGCGATTTTGCCGCACTGTACATATCGGCGGCAGATTTCGTGTTGCCGGACGGACTGCGGGAGATCGGCAGGGGAAATTTTGCCGAAAGCAGCCTTCGCTCCATCCGTTTGCCCGCAAGCGTGGAAACAATCGGAGAATATGCGTTCACGGGCGGCTTTGCCCTGAAGCGGATCGACGTTGCTCCGGAAAACCGGTATTATCAAAGCATCGACGGCGTACTGTATACCAGGGACGGCACGGAGCTTCTCGCCTGTCCGCCGCGCAAATGGGGGTATCTCTGCCTGCCGGAGACGGTGCAGATCATCCGCAGCGGCGCGTTTCTCAATTCCAGCCTGTCGGAGCTGCGGTTCACGGGCAATAGTCTGACCGCCATCGAGCGGAACGCATTCTGTCACTGCATGTACCTGCGCAAGCTGTGGTTTCCCGCGTCCTTACAGTGGATGGAGGAAGGCAGTGTGCAGAAAAATCCCGCGCTGCGTGAAATCTACTTCTTCGGAGATATGCCGCGGACAGTGCGTTCGGACGGCACGGATGCCTCCTATTTCTCCGCGATATCCGCTTTCGATATGCCCGCGAACGTATATTATCTGCCGGAAAAGCACGGCTTTGATACCTTTGAGGGCGCCTTACTCAATCCGATCCCGGTTGATGAGATTACAGTGGATCCCATCCAAAGCTGCGGCGACGGCGCGATCTGGTGGTACAGCGAAAATAGTGCGGCAGAGGGCGAGCTCACCATCCGCGGAGAGGGCGCCATATACGACTACACAGACACCGAAGCGCCATGGCACGAACTGCGCGACCGGATAAACGTGGTTTACATCGCAGAAGACATTACTGCCATCGGTGCAGGTGTTCTACAGGATCTGCCGAACGCGCGGGATGTGTGTCTCTGGGATACCGTTGTCGCGATTGGCAATGGAAATTTCTGCGATATGCCGTCGCTTGTGGCGGTGGAGATCCCGGAAAGCGTGGCAAAAATCGGATCCGGATGCTTTGAGAATGTACCGGCGCTGACCGAACTGACCGTCGCCGACGGAAACACGCACTACCGCGCAGAAAACGGCGAACTCGTCTGTCTCGATCCGACACTGGAGACCGAAACGGAGACTGCCGTGGAAGCAGAGTCGGAGACAGAAGCCGCATCCGAAAGGGGGTCAGTGCCTGCGGTGGAAACAAAGCCGGGAAAACAGCACACGATATGGTACATCTTATGTGCAGCAATCCTCCTTGGCGGCGCGGCGGGTATCGTGGTTTTCATCCGCAGACGTAAAAAGAGATCTTAACTGCCGCCATCGTGCGTACCATTCCAACGTTCCGTTGTTCTGCGCGTTGCCGATGTGTCGCTTCTCCGCTGCCGCCGGATGTGGTATACTATGATCACAGCGCAGGCGCCGCGCTGATTTTTCAGAAACGAGGACAGAATATCATGAACGGATGCGAAAAAACCACACGCACAATGGGACAGACGATCCGACGGCTGCGCATGGGGCAGAATCTGACGCAGGAAACGCTCGCGGAGCTGCTCGGCGTGACCTCCCAGGCGGTTTCCAAGTGGGAGAATGGAGTTGGTATGCCGGATATCGCGCAGATCGTGCCGCTTGCCGGGGTATTCGGCGTGACTACGGACGTGCTGTTCGGACTGGATCCCGCCACGGCGGAGACGGAGGTGCAGACGGTCCTGCGGGGCGTGCAGTCGATGGAGGTTTATGGCGATGTGGACAGCTATCTCGCGGCATACGACCACATCGCGGCGGGACTGCGGCGGTACCCCGGTAATCTCACGCTTCTTACGGAAAGCATCGCGCTTGGGGAAGGTCTGTCGCTGCCGGAGAACGGCTGGCTCTATGCCGGGGAACGCGCCGCGGACATTTCCGCCGATACGATCCGCCGCGCCAGACTGGTGATCGCGTACACGAAAAACACCAACGACGCCTTCCGCGCCAGACAGATCCTCATCCATCAGCTCGTTGCCGCCGGACGGTACACGGAAGCGATGGAGGAGGCGGAAAAGTTCCCGGAACGCACGGATTTCACGGCAAATTCCCACAAAGCGTTCATACGTGCCGCTGCCGGGGATACGCAGGACGCGGTCGCATATGTCAGCACGGAAATCGACTACAGTTTGCAGGCGTTTGAAAACAATACGGTAACTCTCGCGAAAGCCTATTACGCCGCCGGTGCGTACGCGGACGCAGCTGCCGTATACGAGCGGTATTTCGCCGCCATGGACGCGCTGTTTGACGGAAATCCGGTGCCGTATTACGATTTTGACTCCGGCGACTGCTATATCCTCTTAGCACAGGCGTATCTTGCCATGGGAGAGCGGGAGCGCGCCATGGACTGCGTGGAAAAAGCCGTAGAGCGCTGCATCGCCCGGATGGAACCGGACAGGGAGCATATCTCGCCGTTCCTCCGCCATTCCACACTGGACTGGGCATACGCGCCGGTATCCCGTGAGGCGGTTCGCGTGAAATGCGCGGAAAAGCTGGCGTCCCCGGAGATCGCCCCGCTTGTCGGCGACACAAGATTCACTGCCTTGCAAAAACGGATCGAAAATCTGTAAGCAAAACGAAAACCGGAGCCTGCCGTGTGCGGACTCCGGTTTTTCTATCAGATCGACGAGAGAGAATCCCGTACCGTACGGAACCATGCGCAGTCCCGGTACGGCGCAAATGTGTCCGTATCCAACGCGTCGCGCAGTATCCGTATGGCGCATGTCCGATCCTCCGGCGGCGTCTCCGTTTCCCAACCGTACAGCAGCGGATGCGTCAATGTGTGCGCCGTTGTCTGGGAAGCTCTATTCGCACAGTCCACAGCACGGGTCAGATATGTCCGCACCGCCTGTTCCGCGCGCTCTGCCGCGATCTCATCCATGGCGGCGTGGAGGTACAGGTCGGAAAGCGCGGAAAGCATGTCGTATCCCATATCGCTGCCGGGACAGATGATTTCGTACAGGTTGGCGATGGTGCGCGCCATATCCCGCCGCAGCGCCGGTGTACCCGTATCTGTGTCCGCAAAACGGCGGAACATATCATACAGCGCGCGCAGGTACCAGTGATTCGCGTACCGGAAATTGCGCAGCAGCTCCGCCTCGTCATCGGAGAGCATCATATAGAGTATTTCCTGCGCGTGCATCAGGGGAAACGCCTTGTCTGCCCATTCCTCCGCTTTCTCGCGGTTTCCGTTTGCCGCGTAGGTCAGTGCGCAGAGCCGGATCGCCTGCCCGCGGTAATACGAACCGGTTTCGCTGTCGTAAATCTCCACCGCCAGCTCGATGATCTCCTTTTGGTAGCGTACTCTGTCGAGATCGAAGTACGTGGACAGCAGCATTTCCATAACCGGGACATACCGCGGCATTTCGCGATACGCACGCTGCCATTCGCTCAGACATGCGTCGAGCCTGCCTGCCCGCCATAGCGGTTCACAGCGCGCGCAATATTCCGCGTACCGTGCTTTTTTGTCGATTTGCTCCACGGACAGCAGCGCGTCCACGGTGATATCGAAAAAGCGCGCGATGGCGGGAAGCAGCGATATATCCGGCATGGACACCATGTTCTCCCATTTGGAAACCGCCTGTGGGGATACGTTCAGATAATTCGCCAGCTTTTCCTGCGGCACATTTCTCTCCGCGCGCAGGGACTTCAGTTTTTTCGCAAGCTGCATGGTATGCCTCCTATACGTCTTGTAATTACCTATAGTATACCGGATTTCGCGACCGATTGCAATAACGCGTATGTTGATCTATGGTTGCGGTTATCAACCTTTTGGATAGCCATGGTTTCTTATCGTTTCCTTAACCTTCCTTAAAATCCGGTGAGAATTGCCTGCGGTCTCTTGACTTTGTGCGCGCGGTCGTGTATACTATAGGCGTTAGATACAACACATGTTTTGTAATGCGTGATGCATTACCGGAAAGGATACATAGTATATGGAAGCATTCATGGCAAGCGCGTTTCCGTGGCTTTCGGTGGGACTGTTTGTCGCCGTCGCCGCGTCGCTTTGCACGGAAAAGGTGCGCAACAGCGGCAACGTGAAAAAGGCAAAGGACGACGATCCGACGCGGAAATAATAAAATAAGCGTCGAAGTCGAAACAGGAAAAAACACAAAGCATCCCCACTACAGGAGCGAAAAATATGCAGGATAAAGCGAGCGTCACATCTCTTATGGCAGCGTTTGGCAGAGCGTACCACAACGAAAACGCGAAAAATCCGATCTTTCGGGACACGATGGCAAAAGCGCTCATGACAGAGGACGAATACCGTGCGATCGGCGGATACATCGTCTCCGGGATCGATTTCTTCGCGCCGGACAAAAAGGGCACGTTCCGCGATGACGCAAACGCACTGCGGTACCTCGTGAACACGCAGATTGCATCTACGCCGCTTGCCCGTGCCGCCTGGTGTAAAGAATCACTGCGGATCGCGGTGCATACCGGCGTGCGGCAATACGTGATCCTCGGCGCGGGAATGGACACCTTTGCGTATCGGGAACCGTATTTCTGCGCGCAATATCCGGTATTCGAGGTGGATCATCCGCAAACGCAGGCGGACAGCGGCAGCGGCTGAGAAGTGCCGGGATCAATATACCGGAGGGTGTGTATTATGTACCGATCGATTTCACCTGCGACGACCCTTTTGCCGCGCTTCTCTCCAGTGGGTACGATCCCCAAAAGAAAACGTTTTTCTCTTGGCTCGGCGTCAGCATGTACCTCAACCGTGCGGCGATCGAGCGGCTGCTGGACGAGGTCCCCTCCCACGCGGCAAATGGCTCCAGTCTCGTGTTCGATTACGCATCCGCTGGACTGTTTCTCTCTGAGGATCGCAGGGTGCAGAATATGCTTGCGATGGCACAGGCGGGTGGAGAAGAAATGCGCGCATCCTTTGATCCGATGAGTCTTGAACTGCTGGCAGCTGACCACGGTTTTCTCGTGTACGAGCATCTCATGACCGCGGACATTCAGAAGCGATATTTCGACGGACGAGATGACGATCTCTCCGCGTTTCCGTGCATCTGCTTCGCGCACGCCGTGGTACAGTGATTTTTTACACTACATAATATTTTTTACACTACATAATATAAAGGACAATCGATATGCTGGACTTTCCTCTGGAGGAAAATCTGCCCTACGCTGCTCTTGCACTTACGGCTATGGCAATTTTCTATGGAATCTATTTTGGAAAAATGATCGCGCAAAAGCGAAAGGGCATCCGAACGCACCAAATCGGCACAAGACGAGAGCGCGGACTGCACACCGTCGAGGTGCTCATGGGTATTGCCACGTTTGTGATCGTACCGGTGCAGCTGTGCTCAATCGTTTTCGGCTGGAGCCACATGCCGCAGAACGCGCGATTCACAGGCTTCCTCACCACCCTGCTTGGCGACACGATTTTTCTCATCTCCGTCCTGACAATGTGCGACAGCTGGCGTGCCGGGATTCCGGAAAAGGACAGAACCGCCCTTGTGACACGCGGCATCTACGCCTACAGCCGCAACCCGGCATTTCTCGGGTTTGACTGCATGTACATCGGCATTTTTCTCCTGTACGCCAATTGGATATCCGGACTCTGCACCGCGTTCGCCATCGTCATGCTGCACTTGCAGATTCTGGAAGAAGAAAAATTCATGACCGCCACACACGGCGCGGACTATCTCGCGTACAAAAACAAAGTGCTCCGGTATCTCGGAAGAAAGAGGTAACGTCATCTCCGGCATCCTCCACGGCAAGCCCATGGAAATTTATCGAAAAAAAGCCGCACGAACAGGGGTTTGTTTTCCCGCTATGCCGATGCGCCCTTGTCCATCCGTTCACCGTAAAACACAAAAGTACCGCAGATTTCCGGAAAATCCGGTTGTCTGCGGTGTTTTTTTGCGTTTGTCAGGGCTGCACAGGCTCCGTGTACAGCGGATGCTCCGTCATGAAAAGCCATTCCGGATGGGACGCAGTGTCATGGCAGAGGGCGAGAATGTCGTGGTACCGTGTGGGTGTCCGGATTTCGGCGAGATACCTCTGGATCCCGTGGTGGTTGTCGCCGCCTGCAAACAAACCGTATTCCTGTGCATAGACCGCCGCCATGTGATTCTCGTGCTCTGTCCGGTTCACGTTCCAGATCTCAATGCCGTCCGCGGTGTGCAATGCACTTCATATCGGTGTTGTCTTTCTTCCATGCGTGTCTCTTTCTTTATCTTTCCTCTATATAGAGCTTTCCGGCCTTCACATAGCCGTACCGCCCATGCTCATACAATGCTACGGTCTCGCCGATCTGTGCCGTGATGCCAAGCGGGGAGATGTACTTGTCAACAAGTCCGATGGGCGCGAATCCGTCCGCGACAGGCACGATGATGTAGAGTCGGAAGTCATCGTGATCCGCCAGCGTGAACGACAGTGCTTCCCCGGCGCGCAAAATCGTCATCTCTCCGGAAAAATGCTCGTAAACGGCGTATTCCTCCGCTTGCGCGATGCCTTCCGCGTCCTCCGGTCTTATCGTACCGACAATCGGCGTATTGTCCCGATCGATGTGGAACGCGGCGATGACTGCGGATCCATAAGACCCTCTGGATCCACAGGAACCGCCACAGAGATTCTGGATCTTGAGCGGCTTGTGCGCGGTCTCCGGATCGGCAAAAAGGCAATCGCGGGCGGGCATACCCGGTCGGTCGCAGCGCAGAATCCGTCCGTCGGCGAACGCAAGGGGCGCTATAATCTCCGCTCTCGAACGGTCAAGCTCGTCGCTGACGTAGATCGGACCGCCGCTCACCGCACGGAGCACGCTGTTTTTCGGTCCCTGACTGTCGTCCGTCCACCACATATCGTAATCGCTCCAGTAAAACTGCCCCTGGATCAGGGAATTGTACGTACATTGGAGAATGTGCTTCGTGAACCACGGGCGGTTCTCCGGCTGGAAATCGTCGCTGCACCGGGAGATCGCGCTGGTCGGGCGGTTCCACATATCCTCGGACGCCATGCCCATGCAGTTGATCATGTCCCCGCCGAAATTTACACCGACCGACGCCTCCAGACCACGGTGGTATTCCCGGCACACTCTGCCGACCGTGTCCATGCCGCGATAGAAGCGTCTGTACATGCTCTGGTTGTCCACCTTGACAAACGCCGCGCCGCAGTCACGGAAGAACCGGTGCATCGTGTTGTAGTATCCGTACGCTTTGTCCTCGTGCCAGTCGCCCATGCATTTGCCGTCGATGGAGGTCGTGGTGTACGGAGAGAGCTTGGCGGCGGCGGGACCGTCCTTTTCCAGTCCCATCCAGTACCCCGTCGTCGGATGCCAGATCGCCGGAATCATGTTATATTCCGTGCGCATCCGGGTGAGACAGTGCGCCAGTCCGTTCGGGAAGCGGGTGTGCGACGCCTCGTAATCCGTCATCGCCGAGGAATGCATCAGGCGGAACATCGCCTCGCGGGTATCGTAGGTGTTCCGGTCAAATTTCGCCACCTCCGCCCACATATCGTCAAGGATCGCCCACCGCACCGGGATTTTCTTGTCGCGGAACTCCTTGCACTTGCGCAAAAGTCCCTCCTCTGATACCCGGATCTGCATCGCGTCCCAGCTGCACCAGCCGAGATACTCAAAAATCTCCGGGTACCGTCTCTCGCTCCGGTGCGCGCAGCCGTTGTGCAGCTCCGCCAGCGCGGTTTTTACGCACGCCTCGGTAAGCGCGTACGGATTCTCGCCGCGCGCGGTCACAAACGCGATCCCCCGACAGGCGCAGATCCCCTCGCACCACGAAAACAGCACCGCCCGCAGACCGTCCGCACCGCCCTCCAGCACGCATTTGTAGTCCTCGGACACCACCGGCACGATCACGCGGCAGGATCCGTCGCTATACCGGATGAGTAGATACTGCGTCTCCGTCGGTACGTCCGTCAGCTTGTCTCCGAACACGGGCATGCACCAGAATTCCGAGTGGCGTCGGTCTGCCATGAACGCGTCGATCTCCTCCGCCGGAAAGAAAATTTCCGCCCCGCGGTCAGAACGCAGCGGTTCGCGGTTCTCTCCGTTCCAGTCTGCACGCACGATCTCCACGCCATCCCTCGCGCATACAACAACGCTGCCGTCTCCCTCGCCGCCGTTTGCGTAGCATAGCCGCATTTTGTATTCCATGTTCACACCTCTTTTTCTATGAAATTGGTTTCTCTGCAAAGTATACCATATTGCGCACCGTTTTGCAAGAGAAAACTTTTTTGCCACAGACGTAAATTCCATGTATAATCCCTGTACGGCGGGCAACACTATATCCGACATAAGGTCTATGAAAGGAAGCATGAATATGGCAATTGCATCTACGAAGAAACAAAACCGCATCCTGACCGTCACCCTGCTCGTCCTGCTGTCCGCCGTCGCGGTACTGCTCATCGTCACCGGTCAGGCAAACAAGAAGGAATCCGCTCCCGGCACGGAGACTTCCGCCTCCGAAACCCTGCGCGAGGACACAACGTCCCAGCCGGCGAAAAATGCGGTGGAAAAAACTGCGCCGAAAACCGGCTCGGACAAAGCAACGGAAACCAAGCCGAGCTTTCTCGGAAAGGACGAAACCAAAGGCTCGGAAGCGGAAGCAGACGCAAAGGACGGCAAAAAAGCAACAGAGGACGTAAAAAAGGAAGCCGCGCGTGCATCGGACGAGACCGTGGAAGTATCCGCGCCTGTCGGGAAAACACCGACATTTGTCCTGCCCGTCTCCGGCTCCGTTGTTAAGGAATACGCCATGGAGGTACCTGTTTTCTCGGATACCATGCAGGATTGGCGCGTGCATGACGGCGTAGACTTTGCGTGCGCGGTCGGCGATGCTGTATGCGCCGCGGCGGACGGAAAGATCGGTAAGGTCTGGCAGGATCCCATGATGGGCACCTCGCTCACCATCGTGCATGACGGCGGTGCGGTCTCGCTCTATCAGGGACTGGCTGAGGAATTTCCCGCTCCGCTCAAAGCCGGAGACACTGTGACAGCCGGGCAGGTCATCGCGTCCTGCGGCGCAACGGCGCTCATCGAATGCGCAGAGCCGGATCACATCCACTACAGCCTCCAGATCGGCGGCGTGTCCGTGGATCCCGGCGAGTATATGACGCTGTCCTACGCGACGACGGAACCGGAGGACTAAACGTCCAAGAACAGGTATGCCCTGTGGAAAACCCTTTGACTGCACACCGCGGTCGGAGGGCTTTTCCTCGTTATTTTTAGGAAAACACGCTTTATGCGGCGGAATCGGGCATTTTTTGCAAAAGGATATACTGTGGATATCTCTGAAAAGTTATCCACAGGCTGTGGATAACTTTTGTGGAAAACGGTTTTCGCAAAGGTATTGACAAATGTCGTGTTCTGTGGTACAATAACCTCGCTCTTTGGCGGATTTCCGACAGGGGCGGTTTCAATGAAATACGAGTTTTTCCGCGGTTTGAAAAGTTGTTTGCTGAGTAGATGTATCGGTAGCCGGTTATAGTCCGGCGCAACTGCCCATGACCGGGAGCGTGTGCTGCGTTCCCGTGATCACCGACCGCGGGCGTGACATATTCTTAGGGTAGAAGAGCGTGTCTTTGCGTGTATCCATGGTGATAGGCGCGGCGCGCTTTTTTATTATTTTTAGATAACAGAAGGAGAAAAAGGATGAAAAAACACATTTTGCCGTTCGCGGTGCTTGCCGCCCTGACGCTTGCCATATTGCTGCCGGGCACCGTATCCGCCGCGGGAAACCATGACTGCGATGAGCTGTTGGAGGATGCGTATGACGCCCTTTCTACTGCACTCAAGGATGAATGGATGTCCTCACCAATTTTCATACCCGTAAACGAGTTTACGGGATCGAAATATGGCCCTTATATCGGTACGACCGCATGGGAAATTGATTCAAATTTTGACGATACCAATGTAATCAAGTATATGCGCAGATACCTCGATACCGAATATGCGGATGTGGAGCTGACGATTGCAAATGTAATCGGATATTGTGATGAGGAAAGCAGTTATGCGGTGATTGATGAAAACGGGGATATCCATTATGATGCCGTAAGCGAGGATAATGAGAATTACAATTACGATATAGATATCAATTATTATGTAACATGCGACGGAGAACAATATGAGGTGTCCTTTGTGCTTTCCTGTGGACACATCACCTATGACGATACCATCGATTGCGTCTTTGTTGTTCCGAAACACCTGACATCTCGTATGGAACGACTCCATATGGCGGCGGATTACGCGCTTGCAAGTGCTGCTATTCCGGCTACGGTAACGAAAGATATCTCACTGCCGAACCTGAGAGCGGATGATAGCACAGCTGAAGATTACTATGGTTTCCGGTGGAGCGATTTTATAATCAATACCACATGGACAAGTGACCATCCGGAGGTGATTTCCAATTCCGGTAAGGTTACGCTGCCGTTGGAAACCACCACGGTAACGCTTACACTTACCGCCTCTTATAATGAAGATTATTACGAGATTGCAGACTACCTCCTTGATCCCGGTCCGTTCGGCGACGATGAAGTGCGTACCGTAACCGTCACCGTACCGGGCGTGGGGCATACCGTCACCGTAGCGGACAGCTACGCGACCGAGAGCGGCGCTGGTATGTACAAATCCGGCGACACCGTCTCGCTCCACGCGGGTGAGAGAGCGCATTATGTGTTCACCGGCTGGCGCTCCTCCGATGCAGGTGTGACCTTTGCCGACGCGACCGATCCGGACACCACATTTGTCATGCCGAACGGCGACGTTTCCGTAACAGCGACCTGGCGCGCTATGACGATTTTTGAGGATCCGCAGGAATTTCCGTATTTCTACGGCAGACCGGAGTACACCACCGCACCCAAGGAAAACAAAAAGGACAACGAAAATCCATCCACAGATGTAAATCCGCCTGCGCAGGAGACGACGCTTCCCTTTGTCGATGTAGCCGACAGCGATCCCTTTGCGGCGGATGTGCGATTCTGCTATGACCGCGGACTGTTGGAGGGTATGGCGGCGGATACATTCTCCCCGAACGACAGCATGACCCGCGCGATGCTCGTCACCGTTCTGTGGCGCATGGAAAACGAGCCGGTCGTCAATTACGCGATAACGTTCACGGATGTGCCGGAGGGCGAATGGTACAGTGAGGCGATCCGTTGGGCATTTTCCGAGAAAATCATACAAGGCTACGACAACGGCGCATTCGGCACCGAAGATCCAATCACCCGCGAGCAGTTTTTTACGATCCTGTATCGATACGCGAACGACCGCGGATACGATCTGACGGCAGGCGGCATGGCGATCCGGGAATACGACGATTGCGAGACGATTTCCGCGTATGCCTCCGACGCTATGGTCTGGGCAGTGAACATGGGACTGGTTCCGCCGCGGGATGGACTGCTTGCGCCGCAGAAAACGATTCTGCGCTATGAAATCGCGATCAGTCTGCACGCGTTCTGCACAGCCTACGACCTGTAATATAGGAAAACATGCAGTATCGAAAAGCCGTTTGTCGGAAACGAACAGACGGCTTTTTTACGTAAAAAGGATAAAAACGCCGAAAAATCAAATTTTCATAAAAAGTATGTTGCATTTTTCCGCAGGTTCGACTATAATATTGATACGGAGTACAGGCTCCGAATTTCATCTACAATTCATTCAGGAGGATCAACTATGAGCCTTGGTAAAATCGGACTGTTTGCGGCAGGACTTCTTTTCGGTACCGCCGGTATCAAAATTCTGACCAGCAAGGATGCGAAGAAGGTCTACACACACACCACCGCCGCCGTTCTCAGAGCAAAGGAAGACATCATGACTACGGTCACAAACGTGAGAGAAAACGCTGGAGACATCGTAGCGGATGCCCGTGTAATCAACGATAAACGAAAAGCCGCTGCGAAAGCGGAGGTCATTGAGGACGATTGCACCTGTCCGTGCTGCGAGGAAGACGAAACTGCGGATACATGCTGCACGTCGGATGCACAAGCGAATATGGAAGATGCCTGTGACGAATGAGCCGCAGGCGTTTTTGTTTCGAAAGTTAGTCTTGGTAAACTTTTTCCAACGAAAGGCAAGCGATTTTCATGAAATGTACGATACTCCATGAATCGACAGGCAGAATGCGGGTGCGTTTTTCCTGCGGCAGCATGACCTTATCCGAGGCGGATCTCGCGGAATATTGGCTGCGGGAGGTACCCGGCGTGCAGTCGGTGCGTGTATTTGACCGGACAGGCGACGCGGTGATCCACTACACCGGAAAACGGACGGCAGTGATCGCGTCTCTCGCCGGATTCTCGTTTGCAAAAGCGAAAAAACGGGATCTGGTACCGGAGCATACGCCGCGTGCGCTCAATCGGGAGTTTGAGGACAAGCTGGTGGGCGTCGTGCTGCGCCGTACAATATCCAAAGCATTTCTGCCGTATCCCATCCGCGCGTTTCTCGCCGTGTGCAAATCGTTCCGGTACATCCGGGCAGGTCTGGCGGCACTCGCAAAGGGCAAGCTCACGGTGGCGGTTCTCGACGCGACGGCAGTCACGGTATCTCTCCTGCGCGGAGACTTCGGAACAGCCGGCAGCGTCATGTTCATGCTGCACATCGGCGAGCTTCTCGAAGATTGGACGCACAAAAAATCCGTTGCCGATCTCGCGGACGCCATGTCCCTCCACGTGGACAAAGTGTGGAAAACCGACGGTGAAACGGAAACGCTCGTACCGGTCAATACCGTGGCAGTCGGCGACCGGATCGTGGTGCGCACAGGCGGCATGATCCCGCTAGACGGCGTGGTTTTCTCCGGTGATATGACAGTCAACCAGTCGTCGATGACGGGTGAATCGCTCCCTGTGGCGAAGAAGGCTGGCAGCTATGTCTACGCCGGCTCCGTTGTGGAGGAAGGCGAGTGCATCGTTACCGTTGATAAAGCGTCAGGCACCGGACGATATGACAGAGTCGTGCGTATGATCGAGGAGTCGGAAAAGCTCAAATCCCAGACGGAGGACAAGGCGTACCGTCTGGCGGACAGGCTTGTGCCGTACACCTTTGCCGGGTGCGCGCTGGTCTATCTCCTGACCCGCAACGTCACAAAAATGCTTTCGGTGCTGATGGTCGATTTCTCGTGCGCCTTAAAGCTGTCCATGCCGATCGCGGTGCTGTCTGCGATGCGGGAATGCAGCACACACCACATTTCCGTAAAGGGCGGACGGTTTCTGGAAGCGGCGGCACAGGCGGACACAATCGTATTCGACAAAACGGGCACGCTCACCTACGCCAACCCGACCGTAGTGGATGTCGTTCCCTTCGGCGGACACGATGCGGAAAATATGCTGCGGCTGGCGGCTTGTCTGGAAGAGCATTACCCGCACTCCATGGCAAACGCCGTAGTCGAGGAGGCAAAACGGCGCGGACTATCCCACGCGGAATACCATTCGTGTGTGGAATACGTCGTCGCGCACGGCATATCCAGTGCCGTCAATGGGCAAAAGGTCGTCATCGGCAGCGCGCACTTTGTCTTTGAGGACGAGGGCTGCGTGATCCCCGAGGGCGAGAAAGAAAAGTTCGACGCGCTGCCGCCGCAGTATTCGCACCTGTATCTCTGCATCTCCGGTACCCTTGCCGCCGTAATCTGCATTTTCGATCCGCTGCGGGAGGACGCCGCCGGCGCCATCGACGCGCTTCATGACTGCGGCATCTGCCAGGTTGTGATGATGACCGGCGACAACGTAAAGACAGCGCAGTCCATTGCACGCGCGGTCGGTGTGGACGACTTCCACGCGGAGGTTCTTCCGGAGGACAAAGCGGCGTACATCCAAAAGGCGCGCGCCGCCGGACACACCGTCATGATGGTCGGAGACGGCGTGAACGATTCCCCGGCATTGTCGGAAGCGGACGTCGGCATTTCGGT
Source organism: uncultured Eubacteriales bacterium (assembly GCA_934433485.1). Taxonomy (GTDB): domain Bacteria; phylum Bacillota; class Clostridia; order Oscillospirales; family CAG-272; genus UMGS1696. The sequence goes on from CAKRZR010000005.1 coordinate 123,974, forward strand.
CAGCACCGGCGCCGCGATTGCCCGTGAGATCGCGGATGTGACAATCTCCTCCGAATATCTCTACGAGATCGTGACATTCCGGCAGCTGAGCGAAGCGCTGATGGATCGCATCCACCGCAACTACCGCTTCATCGTCGGCTTCAACCTGCTGCTCATCGTTTTGGGCGTGTCCGGCGTGATCGTCCCGACCACCTCGGCAATGCTCCACAACGCGTCCACGCTCGCAATCGGGTTGAAGAGCATGACGAATCTGCTGCCGGAGGACACGGAGCAGGCGGAATAATTCTACAAAAAAATACCGCTGTATTTTCCGGAACAACCGGAGAGATACAGTGGTATTTTTTTGTAAAGGATGCGCCATACAGAGCGAATATATGGTTTTCAGCGCAAGCTCAATCGTATATTGCGTTTCCCGCATTCTGCCGCAGAATGTCTTTTTGCAGCACCTCTGCGACGGTTTCAGGATTTCCGGCAAGCACGGGGCATGGGTGATCAAAGGCAAGCGGAGAGCCGTCGAAGGTTCCGATCACGCCGCCCGCTTCCTCGATGATAAGCGAACCTGCCGCGTAATCCCACGGTGAGAGGAGATATTCAAAGAACACATCCCCGCGTCCGGCGGCAATGGCGCATAGATCCAGCGCGGCGGAACCGGAGCGGCGGATGTCCCGACAGCACTGAAACAGGGACCAAAGCGATGCAAACGTCGCCTTGCCGAGCCGGTCACGGTAATAAGGAGAGGTACCAAAGAGACACAGACCATCCGAAAGTGCACGGGTACTCACGTGGATTCGCTTTTCCGCGCCGTCTCGCACCAGATACGCACCGCCGCCGCGAACCGCGTAGAACAGCTCATCCGCGTATGGATTGTAAACAGCGCCATAAACCATCGTCCCCCGATCGCAGGCGCCGACGGAGATCGCGCTGTAGCGGCAATTCTCCATGAAATTGGTCGTCCCGTCGATGGGATCCACGATGAGGGTGCGGCCGCCCGCGATTTTTCCCGGATGTGTGTCGGCGGATTCCTCTCCGAGCATATCCCAATCCGGCAGGGCTTTGGCAAACGACACACGCAGGAATTGTTCTGTGCGGATGTCGTAATCGGTCACGAAATTCTGCGCGCCGGACTTGGCATGGGTCGCGTTCTCCGGACGATCGGCGGACAGCATGATCTCGCTCGCTGCACGCAGTATCGTTGGAATTGTGGTAAAATCGTACATTATGGTATATCTCCCCTCTTGCCTATGACCCGTATCCCGCCGCAATCCGCCAGTCCGGGCGTTTCGCACAGCACACATTCCGCGATCCCACGCGACATACAATACGCATGCACCGCGGTCAGTGCCGGTGCGTCCGGTATGCCGAACCAATACAGTGTATCCACGACCAGACCGCACGCGCCGCCGGGAAATCCACAGCTGTAACCGGGCAGCGCAATCGAAAACGGCGCGAGTGGGAAAACCGAGATCCCAGGCAATCCGACAGCGGCGTGCAGGATCGATGGATCGGCGGTAAACAGTGCGTCACCCAGCACAATCGCGGAGCAGGCGGCATATCCCTGGCGCACCGACACCGGCGTATACCCTGCCCGCCGTGCGCATTCCACAATACCGGACGCCAGCGTATCGGTTCTTGCAAACAGATACCGTCCGCAGACTACCCCGTTGTACGCGGCGTCGGCGGGATACGCGCTTCCGTGCGGCGTAGAAAGCGGACAAAGCGTCACACCGGCATCCGCGGCGATCTCGTCAAAGAAAGCGGCGTTTGCCCGATAATACGTGTCCGGCAGAAAAAGATGTCCAGGCAGCGTACAGACCAACGTGTCCGGATGATGACAGATCGGCACGGGCAGCGCGGGATCCGGCGGCAGAAAGCGGGCGCGCGGCAGTCGAGAGCGAATCACATCCTGCACCGACGGCGGCAGCGCAGACGAAAAAAGCGGGATCTCCGGCATAGACGAACCTCATAAAAGTCAAAAACGTCCGATAGGAGCCCTACCAGACGTTTTCAAGCGTATTCCAAAAATCAAACGCGGGTAACCTTACCGGAACGCAGGCAACGGGAGCAAACATTGACCGTTACATGAGCGCCGTTCACGATTGCTCTTACCTTGCGGATGTTCGGTTTCCAGGCTCTGTTGGTCTTCCGGTTGGAGTGAGACACATTCTGACCGAAAGTAACGCCTTTGCCGCAAACACAGCACTTTGCCATTTGCAATTACACCTCCGTTATTGGTATTCTGAAATACAAAAATCAACAGTACCAATTATAGCACAGTTCTTTTGAAATTGCAAGGGGTATTTCCCCTTTTTCCGAAAAAAATTGTCCGCTTCGGGTACGTCCGCAGAAGTACAGATACCTCTCTCTTTATACTATAGGAAAATTTACCCGGCGACATCTACCAACATTTTTGTAACACGGTTATTCACATCCAGATAGTATTTCAGTTCTTCATTATTCATGTCTGCACTATCCCGGGATTCAAAAGCTTGATTCATTTCATTTAGCTTGACCAGCATAGAGGCATATTCTGTTAACATACTCAGATCCGCCGGGTTTTCACTATACTTTTTCATAAAGTCACAATAGTCTTTGTAAAAAGCTTCATATGCATCCATCGCTTCTTTAAATTCCGGACGTATACCGTTTGACACTTGAACGGTGGTTTCAGACTCGGTTTCGGGTGTGGATGAAGTTTCCGGTACCGTTTCGGGTGCAGGCACGGTTTCCGGTACCGTTTCGGATGCAGATGCTGTTTCCATCATGTCATCGCCTGTCATGTCGTATTTATCGGCATCCTTGATGGTTATACATGCAGAAAGCAGAAACAGAACTGCCAGGGTCGTGAAACAAAGGGATACTCTGTTCATAGCATTCACTCCAAAAATAAAAAAGTGCGCAACCTAAGCTACGCACTGAAAAACGCACCTCCGATTGTCGCCAAACAAAGCTCAAACAGAAAAGGAAATTCCCAGTTACCATCCGAGTGGAGCTACGTTTTTACCGAGCAGAATTCGGATGGCAATAGAGACAAATCCCCTCTTTCAGTGGATTTCCTTCTGTTATTCAGCTTTGTTTGGCAAAGATAGTATGACACAATCTCCTCCAAAAGTAAAGAGAAATCGAAAAAAATAACATAATCTTTTCCTTGTATGATTGTAAGAGTCATTCATCGGTACGTGTTGCAATAAGTCAGATTCTTGAAATTTGAAAACGATTTTTTCAGGCTCCCGCCTACTGGAAAATATAGCCAAAACAATCCCCATTCAGTCGTTAAAAAATCCACAGAATCGCTCTTGCATCCGACCGCGGACTTGTGGTATTATAATGAGGTGCTTTGAGGCTATCGAAAATCTCTCCGGACGCTGCTTTTCGTCCGAAATCACGGTGTTCGGAGCAAAACGGAGTATAGATATGAACTTTCAAAATCATCCTCCCGTACGGCTTTTCCTTGGCGACAATGCCATGCGGGACAACACAGACAAGTTCCGGCTTGGGAAAAAGGCGCTCGTTGTAAGCGGCAAACACGGCGCGGACGCGTGCGGCGCGATGGCAGAGGTAGACGAAATTCTGACCGCGCTGTCCATCCCCTATGTGCGTTTCCAGGAGATCATGGAAAATCCACCGGCGGAGACCTGTTATCGCGGCGGCAGGTTCGCACGGGAAAACGGCTGTGATTTTGTCATTGCCATCGGCGGCGGTTCCTCCCTCGACGGTGCAAAGGCGGTTGCGGCATACGCAGCGAACCCGGACATGGGTGTCACGGAAATTTTCGATGGACTGCAACATCCATGCCTGCCCCTCATCGCCATTCCGACAACGGCAGGCACCGGCAGCGAAGCGGTCTGCTACGCGGTTCTGACCCTGCCCGGCGGCAAACAGAAAAAGACCTTCAAGGATCCCTCCTCGTTCCCGCGCGTGAGCTTTGTCTGCCCGAAATTCACGTACACGCAATCGAAGCGGAACACGGAATCCACAGCGCTCGACGCACTGGCGCACGCAATGGAGTCGTACCTCTCGCCGAAATCCACGCCGGAGAGCGAGGAAGCCGCCCTGTACGCTGCGCATGAGGTCTGGAACGTGCTGTTCCGGGACGCGGATGGCGACGGAGCGCGGGATCCCGGCGGATACACGGCTACGCAGCGGGAACGGCTGTCCTACGCAGCATGCGCAGCAGGTATTGCCATCCACTACACGGGCACGGGCTTTCCGCATCCGCTCGGATACAGTCTGACGCTGACCTACGGGATTCCGCACGGATACGCCTGTGCACTGTTCGAGGGAGCGTACATCACCTACAACCAGCTTACACCCGTCGGCGCCGAAAAGCTCGCGTGTATGGCGGCGCACCTCGACACAACGGTCGCGGAAATGGCGGCGAAAATTCCGGCAAAGCCCGGCATTGATCTCCATATGACGCCGGAGAAGGCGGAGGAGCTGATCGATTTCGTCTCCGGCGCCGGCAATTACAAAAATTCCCCCTATGTTCTCACGCGCGGCGAAATGAGCGATATCTACCGCAGACTATTCTGCTAAGAAAGCACTGCCACCTGAAATCCGATTTCCTGACGCGAAAAAAGGAGCTGTATCCCAAAGATACGGCTCCTTTTCATATGCAATCGACTTACAATTTCCAGTTCCCGGCTTCCTCCCTGCCTGCGACAAAACGCCGGTAGATGCCGTCTTTTGCGATGAGTGTCTCGTGTGTGCCCTGCTCCGCAATTCTTCCCTGGTCGATGACGAGGATCTGATCGGCATCACGGACGTTTTTGAGCCGATGCGCGATCATAATGATCGTTTTATCTTTCGTCAGCGCATGAATCGCCGCCTGCAGCCGATCCTCGTTTTCCGGGTCGACATTCGCGGTCGCTTCGTCCAGGATGACGATCGGCGCGTTCTTCAGCATGGCGCGCGCGATGGAGATCCGCTGCTTTTCCCCACCGGACAGACTTGCGCCGCCCTCGCCGATGACGGTATTGTACCCCTCCGGCAATTTCTCTATAAATGCATCACAGCACGCCGCCTTTGCCGCTGCAACCACCTGTTCGTGCGTCGCATCCGGGGATCCGAATTTGATATTGTTTTCAATGGTGTCGGCAAAGAGATGTACATTCTGAAATACCACGCTGATCTGCGCCATCAGGGATTCGGATGAGCCCGCCGAGAATGTTGACGAGCACCATCGGCACCATGCCCTCAATCCCGCCGATCACCGTCGTGCAGACACCGGAGATCTGACCGAGACTGTTTTCGTTGAAAAAGCCCATCGGTACGCTTTTCAGCCGATCCGCAATGGCAAGCCGCCGGTCCGCCGCCATAAAGTACCCTGCGTGCGTTTGCAGCATTTTGGAAAAGCTTGCCGTAACAGCGCCGCCGAAAATGGCGATCAGCTCACAAACCAGCGCCAGCCACGCGGTCTTTCCGCCCGTTTCGCCGTTCGTCAGCACAAGCACGACGAAATAGATCGCGCCGACCTGGAACATCTGCAAAACCGCGTTCAGAAAGCCGACCGCCACGGATTTGTTGATATTTTTCGTTTCCTCTCCGGCAAAACGCCAGATCTTCCGGAATGCCTCAATCATTGTACGTTCCCCTCCTTCGCGCCAATGTGCACCTGCCACATTTCCCGATACAACGGACAGGACGAAAGCAATTCGTCCTGTTTGCCCTGTGCCTCGATTCTGCCATCGTTCACGACCACGATATTGTCGGCATTCACGATGGTGGACAGCCTGTGCGCGATCACGATCACCGTTTTGTCCCGCAAAAGTGCCGCAACGGCTCTCTGGATCACCGCTTCGTTATCGGAATCCATATACGCGGTCGCTTCGTCCAGAATGACAAAAGGTGCGCGAGCGTGGTTTCCATCGCGTCTACCTGATCGACAACGATTTCCTTCACTTTCCCGCTGGACATATCCATCACGGTACCGAGCGGCAGTCGCGGCAGCTTGGCAAGAAGCTTTTCGCGGATCGTTTTCAAAATTTGGAATGTCGCTTTGTGAGAAATGCCAAGCGCGCCATTGTAAAGTATCGTGCGCAGCAGAAATCCGACCAGCGCAGCGGCGAGCCACGGAAGATACAGGGAGAAGGTCACGCTTCCCGCAAGCAGGAGTACAATGATTCTAGCTGCCGCAAAATACGGAACCATTCCGCACAGGGCACCGGTGGCGGCAAGCAGTACCGCTGTGATGAGCTTTCCGTGCTCCCTCTCTCCCAGTTCCCAGATACGCGCAACCGGGCTTTGCTTTTTCATTGAAAATATCCCCCTTTTGAGGTTAGTTTGTGCTAACCCGTGATTTTTGGAAAAGGCTGCCGCTTGGACAACCTGTTTCGATCCTTTTCATGCGTCCGCGGATCCACCGGAGCTGTCTTCCCGCTGATTCTGTCCGAAAACAGCCAAAAAGCCTGTTCGATGGTAGCGGCTGAGCAGCGCGATATATTTCCTTGCTTCCTCGCGATTCATTCCGTGTCGAATGACCTCAAAAATACTTTCAAAGCGCGAGGTCGTGACGATGTGTAATAGCTTTTCCGTCATTCCATCGCCGGTTCGACAGGAATAGCCTGTCGCTTCCATATATTTATAGGTATACTCCACCTCGATCTGCACGAGTGTATCCACAAATCGATGAAAGCGCGTACCGTAGGAGGCGTCCAAAAGCAGCCGAAATTCGTCCAGATGATCGTACATGTAATCCACAAGCGCAGCCGTTCCGCCGTCGGCATATTCCGGCATCCGTTTGGCCTGTGCCGCGCTGTCCATCCGATGAAAGGTCTCCTGGATCCGCAGAAACCGTTCCACCATTTCCGTACCGTAACGTCGCTGATGCTTTCCTCCGGCAACGGCGGCGTTATGAACTTTGTCAAGCCGACACTCAGTATACTTCCGTTCGTGTTGCTCCTCAGTGAACGGAAATGGCGCACCGCAAGCAAATATCTCCTATTGTACGCAGTCTGCTTCGCGCTGGAACGGATGGCACTGCATGTCCTGTCGGGACTGCCTGCCTTCCTGCTGCTTGCTGTGTGCTCGGTGATGACACGCTTCGCGCCCGGATTCATGATGGGTGCGTTCTTTATCTCCTCCACGGCGGTCAGCGATTTCATCGCGGCTATGAAGCGGATGCATATCACGGATAAGATTGTCATTCCGCTGTCCGTGATCTTCCGCTTTTTCCCGACCATAGGAGAAGAAAACGCCGCAATCAACGATGCTATGCGGATGCACGGGATCCGATTCGGCGGCAGGCATCCGGGAAAAATCTTAGAGTACCGGCTCATTCCGCTGATGATCTCCGTTGTCAAGATCGGAGACGAATTGTCCGCCGCCGCTTTGACGAGGGGACTTGGCGCGCCGGTCCGCCGCACGGATATCTGCAACATCGGATTCCACGCGCAGGACGTCGTGATGATCGTGCTGTGCGCCGCCGCGTTTGTGTTGACAATAGGAAGCAGGTGGATCGGATGATCGAACTGAAAGATGTGTCTTTCACTTACAACTCGGAATGCAGTCATGGCGGGGTACAGAATATCCACCTGACGATCCCCGACGGCCAGGTCGTCGTGCTGTGTGGGGAAAGCGGCTGTGGAAAAACCACGTTGACACGGCTTATCAACGGTCTGATCCCGCATTACTTTGCGGGGAGCCTCACCGGGAGCATAGTGGTCAACGGAAAAAGCATTCCGGAACAACCGCTCTATGATACCGCGACGCTGGTGGGCAGTGTGTTTCAGAATCCGCGCTCACAGTTTTTCAACGTGGACACCACAAGCGAGCTGTCCTTTGGATGCGAAAATCTTGGCATGCCGAAGGATGAGATCCTGCGCCGTCTGCAAAGCACCGCATCGGCACTGCATATTGAAAAGCTCCTCGGGTGCAGCATATTCGACCTGTCCGGCGGTCAAAAGCAGCGACTCGCGCTGGCTTCCGCTATGGCGGCGAAACGTCCTGTTGTATTTCTGGATGAGCCTACAAGCGGACTGGACTACCGGCACATGTCCGAGGTGGCGCGCCTGCTCACGTCGCTGCGGGAAAGCGGACAGCCCATATACGTCATCACCCACGATCCGGAGTTTATCTGCGCGTGCTGCACCGACATTCTCCATTTGTCCGCAGGCAGCGTTGCCGCGTGGTATCCCATGGACGAGGCAGGCGTGCAAAAAATCCGCGATTTCTTCCGTGTCTCCGAAATCCAAAGTGAAGTTGAAAAGAATCCGCCGATCCTCATGGCGGATTCTTTTCGTATCCATTCCAAACGCATCAGCGACATGGCGACGACAATTCTTATAAAAGCTCTAAAAATGCGCCGCATGCTCCGGCTTTGCGAATACTGGTTGGAATTTTTGTTTTTTGGCGCACAACACACCGGACGTCAGCGTTTTCCCGGCACTCGTTTATTTCTCCGCGCCAAACGCGAACCTGACGATCTGCATTTTCATCATGCCGTCGCCGACCTTCGCAAGGAAACGGAAAAAGCCGCTGACCGACGGAACCCGCAGATCGTTGTAGCCGAGCATATAGCCGCGGCTGGACACCTGCAAACGACTATCCCACGCGGATAACTCCTTTTTCGCGTCCGCCACGGCAAAGTACGCGCCGACATCCTGGATCTCCGCATCCTTCAGCCAGGTTTTCAGCATCAGCTTCACCGCTTTTTTGTTTGCCGCGTCAAATACGAGAACCCCACCCGGAAACGCGTCCGCCATCGCCTGCACGAGCTTTTGCACCTGTTCCCGCAGGAAATAGTAGAACACACCCGCCGCGAAGAACACCGCGCCCTCTGACGCGTCGATTTTCGCAAACCACGCCGTATCATTGAGATCACAGGGAATGTTCTCCTCCCGTTCTCCGGCGGGCAGCAGATCGTTGCGCACACGGATCACATCCGGAAAATCCACATTATAAATCCGGCACGTCCCGTTGTCGCAGCTTCTACCGGTGTTGTCCAGCCCACAGCCGAGGTTGACGACCGACGCGCGCGGATGGGATTGCAGATACGCACGCACTTCATAGGCGAGATCGTTCTGCCGCATCGCGACCTCCAAAAATCCGAAGCGCTGCATGAGGCTCTCCGATTTCTTCTCCAGCGCCGAAAAATCGTAGTCCACAGCGTCCATCAGCCGTTGCGCCGTCTCGTTCCGATATAGCTCCGGATACAGCTCGGAACACATTTTTCGCGCGTACAACGGGATGATGAGCGTCTCCTGCACCGTGTTTTTCTCAATTTTATACTTCATATTCTCTCCTTGTTGTAGTCGGCTTACACCGGATATCATGCCGCTGCGTGTTGGCGCATGGGCATCCGCGAGGTTAGCCTTCGCTAACTATGTGCCATTGAAAAAGCTGCCTGTTCGACAGCCTTTTGGGTTTGCCCTTTCATTATACCATGAATGGCATGCCTTTGCAATGGGATTTCCGGAATTTTTATGCGGGACAAGCACATGCACGTTGTCTTTGTTCAGATACGATCGGAAAACTTCCCCATGATCCCGATGGCAGAATAGTTGTCCCTCTCGTGCCTGCGACCGTTTTTCCGCAGCGTCTTTTCCATCGAAAGAATCCATTCCCCGGCGTTTTTCGCCCTCCGCAAAGCCCCGCGCATTTTCCGCTCGTTTACATATTCCCAAAAGCCGTCGGAGCAGATCAGCACCCCCGTCACCGTGTCCGCAAGCAGCGTCTCCATATCGTAATCCACCACATCGCAGTTCTCACCGAGCGCGCGCAGCAATCGGTTCCGGTCGGGATGAAAGCGAATGTCCTTTTCGCGTATCTGTCCGGCATTCACAAGCATCTGCGGCACACTGTGGTCGAGCGTTCTGTACAGCAGCTTATTCTTTGCGAACACATAGATCCTTGTGTCTCCGATATGGCATAAAGAAAGCTTCTGTGCTGTCAGAATTACCGCAGCGGCTGTGCTTTTCATATCCACATGGCTCTCCTTTTGCAGGGCAAGCAGACCGGTGTGGATGGCGGAAAACGCACCGGACAGGTATCGTTCGGCGGAATCAAAGGCGGACGCGTCGTACTTTCCCAGATATTGTTCCACAACATACCGGGAGGCGACATCCCCCGCGCCGTGTCCGCCAAGACCATCCGCGACGATGAACAGTCCCCTGTCAGAATCCACATACTGCCCGACAGAATCCTCGTTGATGGTGCGATCCCCTTTGTTCGTCAACGCAAAACAGGAAAACATAGATACCTCCCCTATCGAATGCAGAGCCAAATGAGGATAGAGAGCAAGACCACGGCGGCGATTCCCAGAGAAATAAGCAGCGCCAGCATAGGCAGACCATTGTCCCCGCGCGCGCTTTCTTTTCTCCCACCGTTATTTTCCTCTGCATGCACCTCTTCCGCCCTTTGCGGATGCAGTACCGCTGCGTCTATGGCATCGGCGAGCGACTGCATATCCGGGTACCGATCCGCTGCGCGTACCGCCATGCCGCGCAGAATGATGTTCTCCAGCTCCGGCGGTATGTCCGGCGCATACGCGTGGATCGGCTGCAGGGTGTCGAATACACTGCGATCCGGCGCAGCGGGCGGTACTTTACCGGTCAGCGTATAGTACATAGACGCGCAAATGGCGTATACATCCTCCGCAGGTCCATGTCTTTCTCTGCGCGAGTACTGTTCGATCGGCGCGAATCCTTTTTTCAAAATGACGGTGAGGTCGGACGACATTTCATGCGAAAACGCCCTGGAGGAACCGAAATCGATGAGGCGCGGACGAAAATACTCGTCCAACATCACGTTGCTGGGAGAAATATCCCGATGCAGCAGTCCCGTGTTGTGTACGCCAGCCAGCGCCTGTATGATCGGGAAATAGATCGTGAGCACCATGTCGATATCCAGGCCGCCCTGCCGCACTACGATCTGTTCCACGGACGTTCCGTCGATGTACTCCATTACGATATACGCCGTGTTGTTTTCGTAAAAAAAATCATACACCTGCACAATGGCGGGAATGTCCGTAAGCCGCGCCAGGATGACCGCCTCGTTGTAGAATTTTTCCACGCCACTTTGAAACAAGCCGCCCTGTGCGGACAAAACGGAGACGGTTTTTTCTTTGTGTCCGTCCCGAAACGCGATGGCGGATGGAAAATACTCTTTAACCGCCACCTTACGCCGCGCCGCGATGTCATATCCGATATACGTGATTCCAAAACCGCCTTTGCCGAGAACCGCACCGATATAATACCGGTTGGCAAGAATCGTTGTCGGCAGGAGCACTGTGGGAAACGGTTCATACGTATCCGGCGAGAACCCGCAGTATGGGCAGCGCGTCCCCTCGTATACGCGCATACACATATAGCAAATCATTGCTTCTTTCCTTTCAATGGCACATACCTGTAGAGCAGGAATGTCGTGTTGTCCTGCTTTGGCAGACGGTACGCCTGCACACGCCGCATCAACGCGTCCGCCAATGCCGCGACCGGCGCGTTGTCGGTGGTGATCGACAGGATCTCCTCCGCATCCAGCGTGCGGTACAGTCCGTCTGAGCACACGAGAAGCAATTCTCCCTCTCGCAGGAAAACGGGACTGTCCGACACGTGGAGCTTTGTGATATTGCCGATCCCTATATAGCTGGTGAGCGCGTCCCTTTTCGGATCGTTCTGAGCTTCCGCGAGAGTGCGCTCTCCTGCCTCTACTTCCTTGCACAGCTCCGCAAAATAGTTGTGCTCCTCTGTCAGAAGCTCTATCGCGTTGTCCCGGATCCGATAGAGCTTGCTGTCCCCCACGGAAACAAAGTACAGTCGCGCCTCCCGGATCACGGCGCACACCAGGGTCGTCCCGGCACGCAGATGACTGCCCGCCTGATCCCGCAGCGACGCGATATATCGATCCGCCTCCGCTGCCCGCCGACGCAGCAATTCTGTGAGAATTTCCTCGTCACATAGGCACGCGGCATCCGCAATTTCCAAAAACAAACGCAGGCATTCCCCGCTTGCCACGTCCCCGCCGCGCAGTCCGCCCATTCCGTCGCACAAAACCGCAAACACACCGTCGTTGGAAAGACGAAAATCCGCAGCGTCCTCCTGATACCGCCGTGCGCCGATGTCGGTCCGCAGCGCGATATTCTCCGACTGAACCACGGACGGCTGCATCCGTTTGCGAAACAGGCGGCCATAGCGATATACCGTTCCGTTGCCGTACACGAAATGACGCCTCTGCGCGCAGAACGCCGCTTCCCTTTGCTGTATCCGCTCCGCATACGCCTCCTCCGCCATCTCCATTTTCCCGTCAGAGTCACGGCGTACATATCCGTGCGGGAAAAACTCCTGAATCCGCACCCGTTTGTTTGTCCGCATCTCCAATCCGATATAGGAAAAGCCATCCTTTTCCGCCGCGATCACTCGTCCGATACGCAGATTTTCCAAAAGAAAGCACAGCGGCAGTGCCTCCGGACAGGGCTGCGTATAGCCGTCGTCTGCGCGATAGCCGCAATACGGGCAGGCAGTCCGCTCTCCGGGATATGGCAGCAGGCACGCCTTGCACCTGGTTTTGTTCTGTTTCCGCATCCGCATAACTCTCCTACAGCGATTCGATTCGCGTTTCAAAGACGATCTGCTCTCCGCACAACTTGAAGCTCTGACCGGGTGCCAAAACGAGCTTTTCTCCCCTTTCCAGCCGCCTGTTGTCCTCCGTGAAAATGCCGTTTGTCGAGTTGAGATCGGTGACGACAAAGTAGCCGGTATGCCGGTTATACGTCACGCGGCAGTGGTACCGGCTCACATCCGGCGTCTGCGTAAAGATCAGGTGACAGGCGGCGGGATCTCTGCCGAGCAAAATGCCCGTTGGCAAAACCGGGATGTCATACCCGGCATATTCTCCCACACGTCCGCGCAAAAACGGCATTGCCGCGTAGACTGCGGTTGTATTGGCGGTCAGCATCACAGGATCCGCGTGCATACTTTTGTTTTTCTCTTTCATATCCCGTCACCCTTGGTTTTGAATGTACTGCACATACCGGCGCTTGGATGCCCAGTATTTTTTCTGACTGATCGGCACAAACACATCGTCGATCATCAGAAAGCCGTCCGTTTCAATGCCCCGTATGTACTGGACGTTTATGAGATAGCTCTGGTGGCAGCGGATGAAACGATCGTCGAGCTTTTCCTCCATTTCGTCGAGCTTGCAGTACAGGGAATCCGTTTTTCCGTTCGGTTGGTAAATAATCACCTTGCGCTTGTCGCTCATGACGTATAAAATGTCGGAGTACGCGATCCGCAGCGTGTTCTTTTTGTTCTCTAAAATATAGTATTTCTCCTTATCCACAAACCACGCGGCGGACAGGCGGCGTTCTAAGCGCAGATAGCGCTCGTGCGTGACGCCCGGATACATGTAGTAAAAGATCCCTATGGCGAAAAGGCGCTCGATATCGGCGGGCGCATCTCCGATCAGAACGATATTGGTGTTCGGATACGCCTTTGCGAGTTGCTCGACGGCATCGAGATATGCCGCGTCCTGCTTCTGGCATATAAGAAACAGCGCGTCCGGCGCGTCCGGGGAAACTGCCATATACTCCGTCATGCCGGCGAGGTCGGGGAAGGACAAAATCACCGGTTCCACACCCCGCCTTTCGAGCAGCGTTTGCAGGTGGGAAAAGAGAAATCTGGAGTCCGGCGTCTGCGAGGAACAAATCAAAATATTCACGTCAATTTTTCCAAAAAGAAGCGGCAGGAGAGGTAGGTCGCCCGCCGCCACCTGCGTTACTTATTCCGTCTTGTCCCAGGAATGCAGCGCGCCGCAGAAGGGTACAAACATGAGTTGGGAATCGCCGATTGTCAGCACGTCTCCCTGCTGCAGCTCCACCGTCTCCGTAACTACACAGTCGTTGCGGTAAAACAGCTCCTTGGAATCGCCGGGCTGGCAGAGCGTTTTCTGGGAGCGCGGGTCAAAGAGGATCACGGCGTGTCTGTTCCGGGAAACCTTCTGGTCGCCCTCCAGGACAACATCCATATCCTTGCCGCGACCAATATAATTCCTGCCGCTGCACAGGCGGAAATCCTTGCCGATCTCAGCTCCGGCGATCGCCACCAGCCATCCGACAACGGGCTTGGTCGGCATATCGTTATAAAATCCGATCGTTTCCCCGGAATCCTCGCCCGCTCTTCCGTTCCCCTCAAACAGCTTGTGCTGCTGTACCGGAATGGTTGCGCCTACGTCCGTGGGTTGATTGCAATACGGGCAGGTACGGTGCTTATCCGTGTCGTAAAAATGTCCTTTTTCGCATCTTGTTAAGTTAGCCATGTCTTTTCCCTCTGATATAATCCGATAAAATGTATGTTGTATTTTCTGACTATGTTCGTTTTGTGTTTTCAGGCGAGCCGCACGATCATCGCACCGTCCGCGAGCTTTACGATGGCGCCTTTCGCGGCAAGAGCAGGTCTTTCCGGCATGAGCTTTTCATTGTTCAGGTACGTGCCGTTTGTGGAAAAATTCGTGACCACATACATGGCGTGCTGCGCGTCGTAACGGATGGAGCAGTGGAGTCCGGAAACCTGTGTATTGGCGGGAGAGGTGACGACGTTCGCGCGCTTCGGGTCTCTGCCGATGACGATGTCCTCGCCGGGCTTTACGGGGATGACGGAGCCTGCAAATTCGCCGGATACGATCTCTACCTTTCTCTCCGCCGGATCCTCCGCTGCCAGTGCTTCCTTGGCGACCTCGGTACCGCTGTTCAGCCAGAGCATCTGCTTGCGTGCGGTCGGCTGGAAACTGCCGGAGAGCTGTTCATATATGGAAGCGTAGGTGAGGTACTGATAGGGGACAACGAACACGGACGCAAACGGCAGGGACGCTACGATGTTCCAGCCGAGGAAGGAGAGCATGGTGACGAACAGCTCCGCCACATGACCGTCCATCAGCGCCACACTTTCCCGCACACAGTCCAGCGCGGTCATGTCCCGGTTGTCCTCCGAGATGAGGTAGGCGAAATCGTACTGGCAATACTTTTTGATCGTGATGTACACGCTCCACACGATAGCTGCGAGCACAAGCAGTACCGCGATTGTGATGGAAGCGACGCTCATCTGTCCGATACCGACGATCACGACAGCCAGGATGACCACGGCGGTGGCGAGCAGATTCCAGAGGAAGATGTACAGGTACTGCCAGAGGGCGATTTTGATGTATCTGCCGAGCCTGTCGCCCGCGAGCAGGATGTCGGAGATCCGTACGTTCTTGTCGCCGCGGTTCATCCGCAGAGCCGCGCGGTTCATGCCTGCATGGAAGAGAAGCTTAATGCTGAGAACGATCGCATACGCGGCAAGCACACCGAGTATCGTAAGAATCACGCTTCCTGCTACCGCGCCAGGCGGATACGACAGGCTGCCGTAACCTACAAAGCGGCTGATGAGATAGGGAATTGCCCCTATCACTGCTGTACCGATCACGACAGCCAGCGGGAAGATGACAACAGCGGACAGCGCTGTGAGAATGAGCGCCATTCCGAGGAAATCGAGAAAGCTGCGGGTGCGGATGAGGGTCTTGGCTTTTGTTTTTGCTGCGATTCTGTTAAACATGATATGGTTCCTTTCGGTTTGTAGGTTTGTTTTTTCTTGCCTATATTGTACCGCAGACTGCCGCGAAATGATAGACGCAGAAATTACATTACAGAACGCAATTATGACATCGTAAAGGAATACGAGTCGCTGTAGGTTCTTCCGCCGTACTCGTACGAGACGAACACGGTGTAGGATTCACCTGGATCCAGTGCTTCATCGACCACATAGTATCCATCAATCCAGCCGCCCGACAGTGCCCCGGACACACTCCACGATGCACTGCTGATGTCAAAGCCGGGAATGTCGGTCTTTACCGCGTAATATCCTACGTCCCCATCATATGACCTGCCATCTCTATATAGAGAGAAAACATACTCTCTCTGCACTGGCTGGACCGTACAGGAATCATTGTACTGTCTGCCGCCGTACGTATAATACGCCGTGACGGTCACGCTTTCGGAATAGGGATAAATGTTCAGATTTCCATAATCATCTATCCCATATTTCGCGTCCGGGACTACTTCCCATGTTACCTTTTTGGCGTCAAACTCCGGTATGTCTGTGTGAACCCCTATCTGGTATCCGGCATCATACTGCTCACTCCAGAGGGAGAACGAGTAGTTCTCTGCCTCCACGGTCAGGGCGCACATATCGTAGTATTCCGTATCGTTGTATACCATTGTCGCGCAGGCGTAGGCGGTACCGGAGGATACCGGAACGAGCTGACCCTCACTGAAATAGAAGATCTCCCGGTTGGAGCTGGTCCATTCCACGTCCACATTGGCGGGATCCGTATTCGCCACAAGGATGATACGGTCGCCCGCGGTGATCTTCCGCACCTTTACGGACGGCGTTTTCACCGTGATCTGGAAGGAGGTCGTGAGACCGCCATACGACACGGCTACCGACTGCGTGCCTTCCTTGCTCGTATCGCAGTTCAGCTGATACCCGGTTGTGATCTCCTTGGTGACGCCGTTTTCGTCCGTATAGCTGAGCTTCAGACCATTGACCGCAAAGGCGTCGTCGATGTAGTACACGGTCTTTGCCGGGAGCGATTTGACGCTGAGCGCCTTATCCCCGGTCACCGTGACCTTGCATACCGCCTGCTTTCCGTTGTTCGCCACCGCCGTGATGGTCGCGCTGCCCGCTTTACAGCCTTTGATGACACCGCTGATCTCTACGGTAACAATATCCGGATCGGAGGTGCGCCAGGTGATCTTTTTGTCTGTGGCGTCCGTCGGCTGCACCGCCGCTGTCAGCTTGGCGGTTTGCTCCACACGCAGCGTCAATTCCGTCGGCTGCACCGAGACAGAGGTGACCGCTTTTTCCTTTGGCTCCGGCGCGGCAACGGTGACGGTACATTTCGCGCTCTTTCCGTTCCGTGCGGTCACTGTCACAATGGCGGAGCCGGCTTTTTTCGCTGTCAGCGTCAGACCGTTTACCCCGACGACCACGGGATCACTGCTGGCAACAGACACGGTTTTATCGGTCGCGTCGGCAGGTGTACAGGTTACAGACAGCGTTTTCGCCTCTCCGACAAGCAAAGAGAGGGTCGCGGGTGTGACGCTTAGGGACTGCACCTCCACGGGATTTACCGTCAGCGATACCGTTGTGCTTTTCTTTTCATAGTAAATGGTGAGTTTTTGCGCCCCCACCGTGGTCAGAGGGGCAGTCGAGGCGGAATAGCCGGAGCGCACCTCCTTTGTGCTGCCGTCCGTGTATTTTGCCGTCAACACCAGACCGGTCAGATTCGGGACTTCTCCGGCAGTGTAGACCGTTTTGGAAGGCGGCGTCTGTACGGCAATGGACTCTACGACATTTGCGCCGCGGCTGCATTGCAGAACCACCTTGGAGCCTATAGAAATGTAGAAACTGTCGTTATCGCTATGCCCGACATAGTGCATCTTCACAACCTTTCCTTTGGCGATGGTGCTGCTGTACTCCTCCTCTGTGGCATATTCGATTTTATAGTTTTCCAGCGTCTGCTTTGCTGTCGAAACATCGCCGAGCAGGAGCTTTTTCGCGATCTTGACATACTCCGCTTTTCGAACCACAGTGATGCTGCATTCCGCGATACGATCCCGATACGACGCCGTAATGCTGGTACAGCCTTCCGTGCGCGCCGTTACTGTGCCGTTTTCATCCACGGTCGCGACAGCGGGAGAGGAGGAACGCCAGACCACATCCGCGCGTATCTCTTCCGGAATCTCGGAGGAAAGCGACACGGTCTCGCCCTCCTTCAGCTCATACGCGTCTAATTTTGTAAACACCGATTCGTCCATAACCGTGACGATGGCTGTGACAATATTTCCCTCGGCGGCGGCGGAAACGGTGGCTGCACCAAAGCCTGCCGCTGTGACCAGTCCGCTGTCGTCCACCTTTGCAATGTATGGATTGGAGATCGCCCAGATGGTGTCGCCCGCATAAGAGCAGGTGAACTGTTCCGTTTCCCCGACGGAGAGTGAAGCGCGCGTCGGATCCATGGTCAAATCAAGCGCTTCCGGCTGCTCTGTTCCCTCTGAATCCGCGCTGACCGTCAGCTCAATTTCCGTTCCAAACGGCGTTTTGGTATAGGGCGCGATCCCCTGCTCCGCCACATGATCCACCGCGACCTCCGGGCGTATCACGTACCGGATCGTCCAGCTCAGTCCGCTTTCCATGAGCGTTTGCTTTGCCTCGGCGGTCGTCATATACCGTACATCCGGCACGCGCGCCATCTCAATACCCAGGCTCGTAACAACATACACCGCGCCGCCGCCCTGCATGTCGCTGCCTTTGGCGGGAGATTGGGAGAGGATCGCACCGTACGGCTGATCCGCAGAATAGATTGCGGCGGATTTCACAAGGTAAATATTGTCTTCCAGAAGCGCGCGCTTTACCTCGTCAAAGTCTCTGCCCGTGTAATCCTCGATCGTGGTGGTCTTTGCCCCGGTGAGAGGCGTTTTTCTGCCGCTTGAGATGGTCAGAACAATTTTCCCGTCAAAGTCCACGGCGGTATCCGCGTCGATATTCTGGGATAGGACGGTGCCCGCCATATTGGTATCGCTATATTCCTCCTGGAGCTCTATGGTAAAACTGTCGCCGAAGCCGTTTTTCGCAATAGTCTCCAGCGCGGATTCCCGCATCTGATCCGTAACGGACGGAACAAACGCTTTTTCCTTGCCCTTGCTGAGAATGACACCTACCGTGCTTTCCGGATCCGCGGAGGTACCGGCGCCCGGATCCTGCTCCACCACAAGGTTTTCCTCGATGTATCCCGCCTTGATCATTTCAGCGTCGTACAATCGTCCGCCGGTGACCGCCATGTGCAGGCTGTTCTCATAAAAGAGCACTTCCGCCTCCGCTTCCGGATGGTTGATGGCGTTGGGAACGACAATTCCCGTGCCGCTTTCCTCCACCGTTTCCGCACCGGGCTTCAGAAGTGCCGCCGTTGTGATCCCTGCGCCGATGAGCAGAACCGTCACCGCCGCAAGAATGGCAATCAGGGGCTTTTTGCTCTTTTTGTGCACAACCAATCCGCCCTGTTTCTGCCCGGTCAGAATTTCTAAAAACGCGTCCACATCCTGTGGTCTGTCCTCCGGACGCAGGTTCAGGGCGGCGAGAATCGCGTTTTCCGTATTCTCCGACACCTTGACGCCGAGCTGCGACGGTTTTTTCAGCGTGTCGTTCCCCATGCGTTCCAGCGATTCCTCCAGTACGATGCCGGTCAACGCCGTATACATGGTTGCGGCAGCCGCGTACAGATCCGTCCAGGGTCCCTGTTTGCCGTGGGACTGGTACTGCTCGATCGGCGTGTACCCCTGCTTGACGATCACGGACAGACTTTTGGATTCCTCCATCACGGAATACCGCGCCGCGCCGAAATCGAGCAGCTTTACACTTCCGTCCGGCAGGCACATGATATTGTCCGGCGAAATATCGCGATGCGTGAATCCAGCGTTGTGCACAAACTTCAGGGAGAGAAGCATGGGGATCATACAGTCGAGAAGCTGTCTCTCCGGAATTTTCCCGAATTTCTCTATGCTCTGCTTCAGCGTAATGCCCTCTATGTACTCCATGACCATATATACGGTTCCGTTTTCCTCCAGAACATCGTATACGGACACGATTCCGTCTTCTCCCGTAAAGCGCATAAGCAGCCGCGCTTCCTCCACAAAGCGTTCCTTGCCGTGGTTGAAAATCTGCTGCTTCTCGCCGGTGAACGCCGTGATAAACGTCTGACCGGGGATCCGCGTGGAAAGACTGCTCGGAAAATACTCCTTGATCGCGACCTTGCGCCGGAGATTTTCGTCCCAGCCGATGTAGGTAACGCCAAAGCCGCCGGAGCCGAGCACGATGCCGACTGTATACACGCCGCCAAGCACCGTACCGGGCGCCAGATACTGTTTATTCTCTGCGGTCTGGTTCTGCACATACCCGCAGTGGGGACAGACCGTCGCGTCGGAGATTTCCTCCATACATTTATAGCATCTCATTGTGTTTCTCCTTTTTCCGAAAAGGAACTTTGTCTTTCAGAATTTCACTGCAAAAACGCCAATTCATTGAATACGGCAAAATACTGCGCCTGCTGCCCTTCCTCCGCCGGGACGATCCCCGCGTGCTGGACAAACAATATCTCCTGTGCCCGTTCGCTCATCAGATACAGCAAAAAGCGCATCGCCGCGTTGTACGTATTTTTCTCTCCGTCCATGGGACGCACACAGAACCGCACCGGAACCATAGACGTCCCGCAATCCAAAACCCGGTACATCCCCGGCAGCGCTGTCTGGATATCCCGGTACCGTGTGACGCTGCTCTGCCAGGCATAGCACGTGCCGGTTTGCTCCAGAAAAGCGTCATAGCTCTCTGCCCAATATTCCGGCGGGATATCCGCCGCGGTCTCTATGGCATCCAGCGACACATTCTGTGCGTAAGCTTTTTCCAGATTGAGGTATAACGCCTGCGCGTCATAGCCGAGCGTTACCGTATCGTTTTCCACACGCTCCCTGACTATGCTTTGTATCTCCGAAAGAGAGGCGCGCGGCATGGTATCGTCCGCGGATACGCAGATGTCCGCGCCGTCGGTGCCTGTCGGGACAAATCGCACCTCGATCTCCGGATACATCGCCTGAAAATCCGCCGCAGCCGCCAGCAGACCGCTTTCCTCAGAAAAATCTGTTGGGATTTCCATCACAATTGTACAGGGTGTGATGCGGATATTGTATAGGTTTTCCGATTGTTTGTATATCACCAGCGCGATGAGCAGGAAAAGCACCAGACATACGCTGGCCAATATGTACGTCGTCCGTCGGAGTGCTCTGCGTTTTTGCAAAATCTGCGCGGGCTGCGGCAGCTTTTTCTCCGCGCGCAGAACGTCTATGACCTCCGACGCACGCGCGACCCGCAGCGTATAGTCGTACGCCAGACACCGGGCGAGCAGCGCGTCGATATACGGCGGGACAGCGGGATTGATCTCCGATGGCGCGGGACACTCCCGGTCGCCGAACGCTCTGTCGGGCGCTGTCTCCGGATACGTGCCGGTCAGCATTCTGTAAAAAGTTGCACCGAGCGCGCACAGATCCGTCCACGGTCCCTGTCTGCCGTTTTTGCGATACTGCTCCGGTGGCGTGCAGCCTGCTTTTACCACAACGGAAAGCTCCGCGTCCTCCTTCAGCTCCCGCGCGGCGCCGAAGTCGATCAGCTTCACCCTTCCGTCACTGCACAAAAATATATTGTCCGGCGAAACGTCCCGATGGAGGATCTTTTTGGAATGCGCATATGCCAACGCCTCCGCCACCAGACAAATGATCTTTTTCGCGTCCTCTATGTCTGTATATCTGCCATTCGGCAGGGTCTGGAGATACTGCAAAAGGGTCTGTCCCGTAAGCAGCTCCATCACGATATAGCCGGTGTTGTTTTCGTCAAAGGTTTGCAGCACGTCTACGGTATTGTGCAGTCCGCCCAATTCCGCCATTCTGCGCGCTTCCTCCCGGAATGTCGAAAGCCCTTTCCGGAACCGCACGCCCGCGTCTTCATTCCGGACGATCACATCCCGACTGTGTGGGATACGCTCCGCAATCGCAGAGGGGAAATATTCCTTAATCGCCACAACCGCGTCCATTTCATGATCATACGCCTTATACAGCACAGAAAAACCGCCGCTCCCAATGGGGGCGAGGATTTCATAGCGGTTATGCAAAAGGACGGTAGGTTCCAAGGCATACAGTTCCATAGGATAGCTCCTTGCGCGGTTGATTTTGGCGTCGTGGTATTTCTGCACAGGGTTATACGACAAATCATGGCTGTCGCATGAATAAAGCAATTTTATTATAACAGACAATTCTTCCTTTTGCAAGCGATTTCGATATGGTCCGCGAATTGTTTACAATTAATTTACCCCCCCCCCGATTTCATTCACACATAAACTAAATTTGTCGTTGGATCTCGCATCGCTTTTCTACCAAGCCACAAAAAAAGGTCCTCTGTACGACATTTCTGCCATACAGAGGACGCTTTCTCATGCATCCACATACTGCTCCGCGGCGCTGACCCACATCTCGTGGTACAGCCCATGCTTTTGTAGCAGCTCTTCGTGCGTACCGCTTTCCACAAGATGGCCCGCGTCCATGACAAGGATCCGATCGGCGATCCTTGCGGAGCCGAGCCGATGGGTGATCAGTACGCAGGTTTTCTCTTTGGCTACAGAGGCGAACATTTTGTAAATGCGCGTTTCCTCCAGTGGATCGATGGAAGCGGTCGGTTCGTCGAGGAGGATGAAGTCGCTGTCCCGGTACAGTCCGCGCGCCATGGCAATCCGCTGCCACTGTCCGCCGGAGAGCTCCAGACCGTCAAAGCTCCGCCCCATCATCGTGTCCATTTTTTCCGGATCAAGAAGACTGTCCTGACATCCTGCCTGCCGCATAAACGGTTCCGCGTCTTTCGGATGCGCCGTATCGCTGATCTGCACGTTTTCCCGCAGCGTAAGGCCGCCGTAGCACGCGTAATCCTGGAAAACCGCGGAGGTTTTCGCGTACAGGGTATCCGGCTCTGTATCCGCGGAATCCGCGCCGCCGATGGCGATCTTCCCGGTGTCCGGCGTGTACAGACCGCAGAGCAGCTTCGCGAGGGTCGTTTTGCCGCTGCCGTTCACGCCGACGATCGCGACCGTTTCCCCTCCGGCGATCGACAGGCTCACATTGTCCACCGCTTTCCGATCGGTGCCGGGATACGAGAACGATACATTGTCGACACGAATGCCCTTTGTGGGATCCACCTTCGCCGGGACGTATGTCCTCTCGGGCATATCGAGGAAGGAAATGTAGTCCTCGATCAGTCCGAGATTCTCTGCCACATCGTCTCTCAGCCGTCCAAACAGTGCTTCGCAGTTGGAGAACATCGTGCTCAGGGACTGGTATACCGCGGCAAACGCGCCGACTGTGATATTGCCGCGCATCATCTCCGCGATCATGAGGCCGAGAACGGCGCACCAGCCCACGAATTTTGTCATATTCAATAAAAGGGTGAGACGGCAGTTTTTCTTTTCCGTTTTGCGGCCGATCGCAAACAGATCCTCCTGCAGCTCCCGCACGAGCCGGTAGAAATACCCGAACGCGCCGAACAGCCTCGTCTCGCGCACATTGAGAGCGGCGCCGGAAAAGCTGCCGAGCTTGCGCTGCACGGGAATGGCTTCGTCCGCCTGTTCCGCGTACAGCTTGGATTGCATCCGCATCGTGAGCGCGGTCGGGACAAAGATGAGCAGGAGCACACAGAGCAGAATGGGCGAAATGCTCCACAGATACACGCCTGTTATGACAAAGTATACCCCGAAATAGAGAACGAGCTCACCCACAAGGGAGTACATACCCATCGCGCCGTACACACCCTCCGCGGCCTTGGCGGATTCTTCCAGAAACGCGGGATCCTCGTACGACTGCGCGGAACAGCGGGAGATCTTCTTCATGTACGCATACACGAGCGAATACTCCATGCGGTTCGCCAGCTGTTCATATACACAGCCGGACAGCTTGCCGAACAGCTGCTCTGCCAGCATCACAGCCAGCACGATGACCGCGCCTAAGACCGTGCGGGACAGTGTCGCGCTGCCGTTTGCGGAATGCAGCAGAGCGTCGTAGAAGAACTGGTTGCAGTATACCGTTACCGCGGACAAAACCGATACAAGCATGGTCAGGAGCATCTCCAGCGTGACCCAGCCCGGAGAATGCTTCACAACAAGCGGCAGGATCCGCACCACCGCGCGCAGAGGGGATAACTTTCTTTCCTTTTTCATATGTACCAAGACCTCTGACTTTCAAACATTTCTTTGTATTTTCCGTTTATTCCCATCAGCTCCGTATGCGAGCCCTGCTCCAGAATGACGCCGTCGTCGAGAAGAAGGATCTCGTCCGCGTGGAGGCAGCTTGCCAGTCGGTGGCTGATGGTGATGGCGGTCACATCTTTGCTCAGACTGTCAAAATAGCTGTACAGATCCCGTTCGGAGATCGGGTCGAGAGACGCGGTGGGTTCGTCAAAGATGCGCAGGGACGAATGGCTCACCATAATGCGCGCGATCGCGATCTTCTGCCACTGCCCGCCGGATAAGTCCACACCGTCGTCGTAGATCTTCCCAAGCGCCGTATCGATCCCGTCCGGGAGCTGCGCGACAAACCGGTCGAGTCCTGTCACACGGATCGCCTCTTCTATCTCTTCCGTAGAGGACGTGAATCCGCTGCCGATGGAGATATTGTCACGGATGGAGATGTCGTACTGGCAGAAATCCTGGAATACCGCGCTCATCATGCCCTTGATGTCAGAGAGCGGCCATTCCCGCAGAGAGCGGCCGTTCAGGAGGATATTTCCCGTGTAATTGTCGTAAAATTTCAGAATGAGCTTGATGATCGTACTCTTACCGCTGCCGTTCAATCCCACAAGCGCGTAATGCTTGCCGGCGGTGAGCGTAAACGAAACATCCTTCAGGATCAGCGTTTCCGTACCGGGATAAGCAAAGGACACATGGTCGAACACGAGCGAAGCAAACGGACAGACGGTATCGGACAACGGGACAAGGGCGTCCGGCGTTCTCGACAGCTCTGTGTACGCCTCGTATTCTTTCAGGAACTGGGAGTCGGTGTAGAAGGTTTCGAGATAGGGGGACAGGTGGTAGGCAATGTCCTCCGCGCCGCGGAAAATCGACTGCACCAGGGAGATAAACATACCGACCGCCAGGGTGCCTTTCGAGACAGCGGGGAGCAGTGCGAAAATGGACAGAGCGCACAGCAGAGTCAAAGCGACACCGGCGACGCTTTTCTTGATCGACCACTCCACCTCCGCCTGTACGACGAATTTCCGGGACTTGGAGTACACCTCTTTGAATTTGTCGTTCAAGAAGTTGAAGAAGGAGAACAGCTTCCGTTCCGCGACGGTGCCACGTCCTTCGATATATCCGCGTAGCGTGGATTCCCGCCGGGTCATCTCTGTGATGTCCTGTCTCATTTTGTATTGTGCCAGCGCGCTTTTCCGTGCGATCAGAACCATAGGAACCGCCGCGGCAAGGATCACACATCCGGCAAGCGGCGCGTTCCACAGAAGAATGACCACGTAGCTGAGAATGCCGCCGACAAAGACGAGAAAATGCAAGAGGTGGCTCTGCATACCGCACAGCGCGCCGCCGGGACTCGCTGTCCGGCTGATGAGACCGGCGGTATCGCTGTCTTCAAAGTGCTGCAAGTCGATGGTCGCCTGTAGTTTCATCGCGGGATAGTCGATGCGCCGCCACCGCTTCTCCTGCTGCAGCCGTCCGATCCAGTTCCAGAGAGGCTCGTCCACATAGGAATACAGCTTGATAAACAGGATCCCGCACAGCCACAGGATTGCCGCCTTCCAATCCGCCGCGGCAGAGCCCTGGAGCGCGGCAATGGCGGAATCGATGAAATTCGCTGTCGCAAGCACGCCAAAGGAAACAAGCCCGATCTTGAACAGCGAATTGAGGATGCCAAGCACGGTGATCACCGGCGTGACCCGGAACGGCAGCAGCAGTGCCTGTCCGTAGGTGACTTTTTTGGAAATGTCGATCTTCATTTTTCCTCCTGTTTTCTGAAAATGCAATATCCTGTACATGTGTGTCGGATTGGCAAAACATGCCGCAGGGCGACTCTCAGTAAAATTCATGTCTTGTATATGAATGATTATATCATACATCTCAAAAAAAAGCAATAATTTGTTAATTTTTAAGGAGCGTTAACTTATTTTTTTTAGAGTCCTGGGTCACGGCAATGTCATTTTTAACCCCGCAAGTGTCATTTCCGACGCTATACATCCGTCCCGCGATCTGGTATACTATTGTCAGCAAAAGGAACCAACCCACAAAACAAAAATCTACAAAACAAAGGAGAAAAAACATGAAAATCCGTAAGCTTCTCTCTCTCGTATTGACCATCGTTATGCTGTGTTCCTGCATGACCATCCTGCCCGTGTACGCATCGGCGGGAACCGCGTTGGAAATGAACATCAGCGCGACCGCATGCAGCGCCAATCTATCGAATGCATCGCTGCCTACCGCGCAGGTTCCCAAACAAGGCGACACCTACTACATCAATCTGGCATGCACAAACGACCTCAAGCTCTCCGTCGTGCAGTTCTATGTCAAAGCACCGTGGCAGAGCGACTTTTCCAGCATCTACAGCTATGCGCCGCGCGGCTATTTCCGCTGGGTAAACTGTTCCTACACCTTTAGCCAGTGCGGCACCTACACGGTCCGCGCAGTCGTCACACGAACCGACGGCGCACAGTGTTCCGGCAACTACACATTCTATGTGGAAGAAAAGCCAGTCACAGAGTCCGACAGCGGCACCTACACCTACGGCGACAAAACCTTCCATGTTGTTCCGAATTTCAAATCCGACTACTGCTTCAACCAGAACGACTATTCCCGCTTTGTAAATCGTTATGGCAAAAACCGCGGATGTACCGCCGTTGCTATGTGCATCGCATACTCTATATATCACGATTCCGCGCTCAGTCCGAATGATGTCAAGTGGAGCTCCGTCGGCTGTTCATGGGAAAAATGCAATCGCTATAATGATGGAATTAAGACGTATTCCCCCGACAATTACACGCAATATGAAGCGCTTGCCGCAGCGTACAATTCCATCTACAGCGGTGTCCCGGTGATTGTTGGGGTAAACGGCGCCGGCTGTGACCACGTTGTTACCATTGTCGGCGTGCGGGAAAACGCGGACAGCGGCAATCTTGCGCTGAGCGATTTTCTGATTGTAGATCCGTACGGCGGAGATGTTGAAACACTGGACACCTATACCTCCATCGACCGCAGCTGGAGCGTACGGATTCCGCAATAAAGACAACAAGCAATTCATCAACAAACAACTACAAACCATTTTTCGGAAAAAGCTACGACCGGCGCGCTGGATGTCCGCGGCGTGCAGTACCTCAGGATCGTGATCCAAAAGGGGGACTATGGCTGTGTGATCCTGTCTGACGCCAAGCTTGAGAAATAGCGGACAAAAGCGCTCCCCCCAACGCACCAAAAATCCGGAGGCAAAGGGCTATCCGCTCCGTAAAGACGAAGTGGAGAATCAACCTCCTCCTGGCAGCACAGTCGGGAAAGAACATACTATATACTGTCTGCCTCCGGTTTTTTCCGGAGGTTTTTGGCGTTTGCAGAAATTATGCAGTCTCGTCTTCCGTTTACGCAATTTTTATACTTTTTTATTTTTTTCTTGACAAACCTACAGACATATGGCATAATAAATATGTGCAATCCGCAGCCATTATGCATGTGGTGCGTCTGAAATGGATATTTCCCCAAGCGCAAATGCGGCAGCGCCAATCTATCTGAAAAAGGAGACACTCCGGAAATGAAACGTGAACTGCTATTGTCCCTCTTTGCAGCTATGCTGTGTATTACCTCCTGCGGCACGCCTGCCAAGCCGCCTATCGAAACACCGGTACTGTCCGCGACTGCCCAGACCGAGGTGTTTTTCGCGGATTCCTCCGTCCTCGCTGCGCCTGCCGGTATCGCGTATTTTGGCGACCGCATCATCGTATCCGATTTTCAGAACAACGCGCTGGTGGTTCTGGATACGGACGGCAATTATCTTGCCACTGTCGGCGAACCCGGCGCGGACGTCTTGCAGTTCAACAAGCCCGGCGCCATGACGACATCCGGCGACACTTTATATGTCCTCGATATGGGCAACCGTCGTATACAGTGCTTGAATAGTGATTTAGAATACATTGACAGTATTTACCTGTGGGAAGAAACGCAGTATTTTGAGTTTCCTTATACAGATATTGCAATATCGGAGGATGAGATGATCTATGTGTCCTCCGGTTCACTCAACCCAGGTAAAGCAGGTGTATACACGGTAGGTAATACATATACACATGAATACAAGACATACTATGGTTTTTTAGATAACTATGCCGGAAGCGTATACTTTATCAATACAGGAGGATTTTCCAAAAAAGGCGGAACCACGACGCTCGATATATTCGGCGAGAATCACTTGTATTCCTTCGCCGACGGTTCGCAAACAATGCTGCCTTCCGCGCTGTATTCCTCCGATTTTCTCATGACGGCGGATTCAATCATCGTCCTTGCTTATGACGGCTCGAGGATCCTCCGCCTGGACCGCTCCGGCGACTATGTGGAAACGATCGCGGACTTCCGGCAGAACGCGGACGCGCAGACAGAGTGGAGCATGAATTCCTATATCGCGATGGATACGGAGGGGAATCTGTACTCCACACAAAGAAATGGCGGGATCGTCTATAAGGTATCGCAAAAATGAAGATGTGTGCGTTTCTTTGGGAAAACAGCCTTGCCTTTCTGCGTCACCATAAGAAAACCAGCGTGCTGATCATCCTCTCCCTGACCGCCAGTCTTCTGCCGCTCTGCATGGCGATTGTGAACATCCAGGTCATGGGTGAGTTTATGCCTTCCATGCGCATTCACGACGCGGAAAACGTCCGGATCCTCTCCACCACGGATGAGGACGAAGCTATGGCTATTTACAACGCTTGTCAGTATCCGGTATCCTTGAAAAAGCAGAGTCATGCGGATATTATCTTTAACGATTCCTGGCTATCGATCCGGGTTGTCTATCTGGACGACGCCATTGAGAACTATGAAAATTTCACGATAAAAGACAGCTTGCCTGCCAAGAATCGTGATCCCTCCTACCCTGCCTGTACCATTGAGAATAACCTCTTTAAAATGTACCGCTGGCGTGTCGGAGAACTGCTGAAAATAGACGGGAGGGAATACCAGATCACCACGATCGTCCGGTCGATATACAATCTGCAATCGATCCTTCTGCCCGCGTCGGACCTCGCGGAGGGAACATCCATGGAAAATTACGAGCTTTATGTCCACGCGTCGGACGCGCCGACAGAGGTACAAGTAAGTGCCTCTCCGACCCTCACGATGAAAAACGCGGCGGATGTCACAAATTTTGAAATCGAAGATGGCATTCTGACCTCCATCAACCTACTGCTCCTTGGCAGCGCGCTGCTGCTTCTTTCCATTACCAATATCAGTATGATCTTCATCGGCGAATTTGAGGGAACACGCGAATCCATCGGTATCCGCCGGCTGCTCGGCGCGGAGATGCGCCACATCCGCAAAATCGTGGAGATGAAAAACCTGATCCTGATCGGGATCAGCGATGTGATCGTGTATATACTCACGCCGCTTCTTTTGCGTTTTACAACGATAGACACCCATTATTCACCGGTAACGATTCTCGTCCACGCGCTGTTCAGTTTCCTTGTGGGACATATACTGACGCTCATCGTTGTTGGAAGAATGCGGAAAAACACACTGATCGCGTTTTTGAAAAAGGAGAATTGATATGTACGTACTCCATCAGGTATTTGGAAATATACGGCGGCACTTTCTCTCCTGTATTCTCATCCTCCTCCAGCTCACCATTGTGATGACGTTCCTGTTCTATACGGTGAATTTGCTCTGTTCGCTCAAAGACAAGTCGGATCGAATCGCGGATGAGATCGCCGAATCGAACTATATGTTGATCGCCGCGAAGAATACGGAGGAACCCATCCTCTTTGACCGGGAGAAAATCGCACAGCTCAACCGGGAATACACGCCGGATATAGAGCTTTCCCATGTGTATTATTACCGGTTCTGGACCACTCCAGATCCACGGCTCGAAGGTAAGCGGATGTACGTAATCTTCTGTGACACAACGTTTCTGCAAAAAATCATCGGGTTGGATACCTCCCTCTATCCGGATGGCACCTGCTTTGTCGGAGAGGAGGCGCCCTTATATCTGTCGGAATTTGGCGACAGAGAGCTTGGCAGAATCATTCTTCGTGCCTCCGGCGAGATACAGGCGGACGGCGTTTCCCTGCCTGTGGAGCACATCGATTCCATAGACAAAATCTTCTCCGTAAGCCAACATACCGGTGCGGTTTTTGATATACAGACGTCCAAATGCATCTTTGTACCGGATACCTATGATGTGCGGGACGAGTTCAAGATGTCTGAAAGTCTGTTTGTCTTCTTCCCATCAGATTACGCGGCGGAAGCGACTGTACAGACCTGCAGAGATATTATTAATTATCTTGAGACGGACAGCAATGTGACCTACAGATTTGACAGCAGAAAAAGAGAACTGGAATATCAGTACGTAATTGTAAATGAAGAGACGGACATTTACGTATTTCTAACCGCCATGTCCCTTTTCATCATTGTCTTTGCGATCGGCGGACTCAAGATCATTCAGATATACCGCGATAAAAAACGGATCGCGATCTCAATGGCGTTGGGCGCTTCTCCCGGCAGGATGCTTTTGGAGATCACCGGCGACACGATCCTCACGCAGGCGATCGCCGTACTGCTCGGTGTGCTCTTTGGAAGCTGGATATGCAGTCATTTTCCGCACTATATGACGGAAATCCATCTGCATCCCACCGGCTATCTGAGTCTGATTCTGACAGCGATCCTCTCTTACGCCATTTCCTATGCCATCATGCGGAATGATTTTCTGAAGATCCGCCCTGTCACAATACTGAAATAGGTGGTTATTATGATAGAACTCAAGAACATATGCAAAACATACGACGGCGCGCACACGGTGCTCGACGGTATCTCCATGACAATAGATTCCGGGGAATTTCTCATGCTCATCGGCAAATCCGGATGCGGGAAAAGCACACTTCTCAACATTCTCGGACTGCTGGACGATCCCACAAGCGGCGAATATTCCTTCGAAGGCCGGGATCTCGCTACGTTGAAGGAGAAGGAAAAAGCGCTGTTCCGGCGGGAGAAGATCGGATTTATCTTTCAGTCCTTCTACCTGATCGAAGAGTTCAACGTGATCGACAACGTATCGCACCCACTTGGCTATGCCGGTGTAAAGAAGTCGGAACGCTACCGGATCGCGCGGGAGAAGTTAGACCTGCTCGGCATGGCAGACAGAGCGACGGAAAAGGTGACGCGTCTGTCCGGCGGAGAACAGCAGCGCGTCGCGATCGCCCGTGCTCTGGTGAACGATCCAAAAGTGATCTTGGCGGATGAACCCACCGGCAACCTGGACACACAGAACCGGGATATGGTGATGGACATTCTGCAAAGGCTGCACAAAATGGGACACACGATCATCATGGTCACGCATGATATGGATCTCCTGCCATACGCCAGCCGCGTGGTGCGGATTTCGGATGGGAAGATCGTATCGTAGTGTATATAAATAATGTAGAATAGAAAAGGCGATGGATTCTACGGCAAACAGCATGGGCTGTGTTGACCGGAACCATCGCTTTTTCAACGGAGTTTCTGTGGGATAAAAAGAACATTTATTTGCAAAAAAAATACAAAAACGGATACCATCTTATGGTATCCGTTTTTGTGTGCGGTTTCCGATCGGGTGATCAGACGATATTATAGAAATTCACGTACCAGATGACGTTGAAAACAACTCCGACGAAAAGAAACAACAGACCTGTCAGAAGAACGCATCTGTCTTTCGGTTTTTTCATCTCCCTGAGCTTTCGCTCGCGGTAATCCTTGTACAGCTCGTGCTTCAGTCTGCCCATAGGGACGAACGCTAAGAACACGTTTCTCAGAACGAATCCGATTCCGATCAGCGCGCCCTCGCTGCTGATATACATCATTCCCGCAAACATAGTCATCAAAATTCCGGAGACGAAGAATCCGTCCGCCAGAATCTGAATATTCACGGCAACCGTATGAGAGAAAAAGCCTTTGGACCAGAACACTGCAACCGTGATAAGAGACGCGACCGCAAAGCAGGTGATATACTTTGACAATAAAGCTTTGTTTTCCTTTTTCATCGTTCAACCGCCTGTTCTGTTATTGAACCGCCTCTTTGTACTTCTTTTCCTCTGCGTCGTTGCAATAGACAAAGTGACCGGGAGAGATCTCGCGGAAGGATGGCTGATCCACCGAGTAATCATGCTCTGCCAGAGGATTGTAGGTAATCCTCACGCGCTGTTTCTCATACACAGGGTCGGGCAGCGGAATTGCCGACAGCAGGGACCTTGTATAGGGGTGCAGCGGATTTCTGAACAGCTCATCGGAATCCGCAAGCTCCACCATTTTACCGAAGTACATAACGCCGATTCTGTCCGAAAAGTATTTGACGACGGACAGGTCGTGCGCAATGAACATAATCGTAAGTCCCAGGCTCTCGCGGAGATCGTTCAGCAGGTTTATGACCTGCGCTTGAATGGACACGTCAAGCGCCGAGATAGGCTCGTCGGCGATGATCATTTCAGGCTGCATGATCACGGCTCTTGCGATACCGATACGCTGACGCTGACCGCCCGAAAACTCGTGCGGATACCGATCCGCATGTTCACGGACAAGGCCAACGGTTTCCAGAATGTCGTAAACCTTCTGATTGATCAACTCCTTGTCGGTCATACCGTTGATGACAAGCCCCTCGGCAATGATCTCACGCACCGTCATACGAGGGTCAAGCGACGCGATAGGATCCTGGAATATCATCTGGATCTCTGTGATCAGCTTGCTCTTCTTCGCGACACGGCATTTCTGTTTATACTCTGTGTCAAGCGCCCTGACTGCCGCGTGATCATTTCCAGCGGCGCGGAGTTTTTCGGCATATTCTGCGTGAAGCGCCTCTATGCGGGACGCCGAATAGCGCTTGTCAACCTCTTTGCAGTCGACCTTTGCCTCTCGGATCTTCGCTCTGTTCTCGACAACGGTGGTGCGCAGTTCGCTGTTTATCTTTTCGATCTCAGCACGGATTGCGGCTTCTCTTTCGCTGCTGACGTTTTTCTCCGAACGAAGCGCTTTGATCTTTTCCTTGGCTTCTGAACGTGCATTTGCGATCGCGTCCTTGTAAGAACGCGTTCCCGCGCTGATCTTCTGACCCTTGAAGTATATGGTGCCGGAGGTGATGTCATACAGCTTGATGATCGAACGGCCGGTCGTTGTCTTACCACAGCCCGACTCTCCGACAAGACCGAACGCCTCACCCTTTTTGATCTCAAAGCTGACATCGTCGACCGCCTTAAGATCCTTGTGCCCCATCCGGAAATACTGGCAAAGATGATCAACTTTCAATAATACTTCATTATTGTTCTCCATAATTGCCTCCTCTTTCCTTCATTCGATTGATGCGATCGGTAATGATCTTCGGGATCTCTACCTTGGGCGCATTGGGGTGAAGCAGCCATGTTGCGGCATAGTGCGTGGGGGAAACCTGGAACATAGGCGGCTGCATTTCAAAATCTATCTCCATTGCATACTTATTTCTCTCCGCGAACGCATCTCCGACAGGCGGATATATCATATTCGGAGGCGTACCGGGGATGGCATCCAGCTTCTCGTTGGTGTCCAGATCCGGCATGGAGGAAAGCAGCGCCCATGTGTAGGGATGCTGCGGATTGTAGAACACCTCTTCAGCGGTGCCGTACTCCACGATCTTACCTGCATACATAACGGCAATTCTGTCCGCCATGTTCGCAACGACGCCGAGGTCGTGTGTGATGAAGATAATGGAAAGGTTACGTTCACGCTTCAAACGGTTGATAAGCTCGAGAATCTGTGCCTGAATGGTAACGTCAAGCGCGGTGGTAGGCTCGTCGCATATCAGAATATCGGGGTTCGCCGAAAGCGCGATCGCAATAACGATACGCTGGCGCATACCGCCGGAAAACTCAAACGGATACTGTCTGAAGCGGAGTCTCGCCTCGGGAATGCCAACCTCGTCCATGAGCTTGATGGCCCGTTCTTTTGCGATACGCTTTGTGAGCTTATAGACGACCTGAGAAGCCTTTTCCTTGAGACAATCGATGATCTCAATGCATCTCTTGTCAAGATCGACCTTGTCATCGGTCTGCACATCCGCCTCAAACTTGTCGATCACATGGTTCAGAACCGAAACAATGATATGGATCTGATCCTCCGGGTCCACAACCGACTTCGGAATGATCTTCCAGTTTACCTTCTTGCCCTTTTTTCCCTTGGCGAGCATAGCATCTCTCTTTGCGGTCTGACGCGCAAAACGGGCTTCCTCCTTGGGATTGTTTTTCAGATAGAAGAAGTACTTTTCGATCTCTCTGTCCAGCGCTCCGCCGAAGGTATAGGCAACGCTGTCCTTGGTCACAGCCAGAGGATCGATCGCCGCAAGAACGCTCTTATTCAGATTCTTTGCAAGCTCGCCTGCCTCCTGCGAGGTAAATTTGCCCGCCTTGAAGAAGTCTTTCGCAGCTTTCAGCTCTTCGACAGCCTTTTTCTTGTTTTCAACTGTCTTGCCCAGCGAATACCGCACCGCGATCTTTTCGTATCGGATGAATGTCTCCATAAAGTCCTCGTTGAGGAACTTATACGCCATTTCATTCGCCTCGGGAGCAGGTATCCGGGAAAGATCCTCATCCGGATGCTTATATACATAGTAACCGATCCTGAAAAAGTCGTACTTCGGACGCGCGAGCATCTCCTCGGCTGTCGTCTTTACCTGCTTCAGGATTTCGACGGTTTCGGGGGATGCCTCGTTCTTGTACGCGTTTCCCGCGAACAGCTTCTTTGCGATATCCGCGACCGTCAGCTTTGCTCTTTCGTGCGATTTTGCGCCGGACAAGGACGCGGCGTAAGACTTCAGCGTTTCCTCATATCCGGTCACAAAATACTTGTCGCGGATCTGCTTCAGGTGGTTGATGACCTGATTCAGCGTCCCGACAACATCGACCTTCTGCTTCTTTTCGGTAAGAAAGAGGAAATCCTCAACGATCGTGATCATTTCCTCCGCCGCCGTGCACGACTCATTGTAGCTGTTCTCCAGCTTTATCGCCTGAATGTTGAAATCATCAAAGGTCTTGATGTATTTTTCAACCTCTTCCAGCGAAATATTCTCGTCGTTGCTTTCGGAAAGCGCGGCCTTTATCGTCTCCAGCAGCGCGGCAAGCAGCTTGTTGAAGGCTTCGCGACCTTCCTTGCGGTTCGCCTTGTTTTTGAGGAGCATTGCCTCTGTGATCTGCTTGCCGATGCGCATGATGGGGTTGAGCGCGGACAATGGATCCTGGAAAATCATTGCGATTTTGTCTCCACGGAGCTTGTGCATTTCCTCTTCCGGAATACGCAGAAGATCCCGTCCGTCGTAAAGAATTTCTCCGCCCTCATAAATCGAGTTCACCGCGGAAATTCCCATGATCGCCTTGGATGTAACGGATTTGCCCGAGCCGGATTCTCCAACGATAGCAAGCGTCTCTCCCTTGTACAGATTGAACGAGATATCACGTACCGCCTGTACCTTACCCGCGTCCGTGCGGAAGCTGACCTTCAGATTATTGACCGATAACTTGATTTCTTTATTCATCCTCAATCCTCCGAGCCTCTGAGCGACGGGTTCAACGCATCGCGCAAGCCGTTACCGAACAGGTTAAAGCTGAGCATTAACAGAACAAGGAACATGCAGGGGAAAAATGCCACGTATGCCGCGCCTGCCATGATGGATTTCTGACCTGCCGCAATAAGGGTACCAACACTGGTGGTGTTTCCTGCCTCAAGGTTGATAATTCCCAAATAGGACAGGTTGGTCTCTGAGTATATCATCGTGGGGATAACCAGAGCAACGCTTGTTACAATGGTGCCGAGACCGTTCGGGAAAATATGCTTGAACATGATTCTCGAGTCGCTGGCGCCGAGAGTTCTTGCCGCAAGGACATATTCCTGATTCTTGAAGCGGTAGAACTGCATTCGCGTTCTGCTCGCCATACCGATCCATCCTGTCATAAAGAACGAGATAAATAGTACGAGCGCCTGACTCGATGCACCCATGTGATATTTCAGAAGTGTTATCACGATGATCGTCGGAACAGAGCCAAGAATATCGGAAAATCTCTCCATAATGAGATCGACTCTTCCGCCAAAGTATCCGGAAATGGAGCCCCAGATAACACCAACGATAAAGTTGATCGCCACAACGATGGTCGCAAACATGAACGAGAATCTTGCACCGTATGCAAGGCAGGCAAAGATATCCTTTCCTGTTTCGGTCGTTCCAAAGACAAAATACGGCTCATCGATCCCGTCTTTCCTTACCTGCGTGTGATTATAGATGTAATACTCGTAGTATTCCGCCCGGATCTCAATACCGCCGTCCACTCTTCTGCCATACGCATAGTAGTAGGTCGTGCCGTTTTCGACAATACCGTTCTCGCCTTCGATCCGGAGAGAATTGTACTCTGGTATCAGGGAAGATGGCGAGTCCGCTTCGTATCTCCAGTAGTTGGGAATGATATTTCCTTCGTAATCAAGCTTGGGTCGGACAGTCGATGCATTCAGATCCTCTACCTTGTAGTAGATATTCGCATCGTACTTGTTCTTTTCAAGCGTAGGTCTGTCCGTCGCTTTTACTATGGGGTACAGGATCTGTCTGCCGGTTTCATTCTGATATGCCTGAATATTGTCGAATTCTTCCTGGGAAATGATCTTATACTTTCCGAAGCCGACGCCATAGTAGGTATCGTAGCGATAGGTATAGTTGGAGCCGTCCTCACTCACGGTATATTCGCCGCGCTTGATAACATCTCTGCCGGTTTCCTCGGCGATTGCCACATCTTTTATGTAACCGAGGTAATTGGTCTTTTTTATCTTACAGCCGTCCCAGAAATCGATTCCGCTGTCCGCAAAAAGCTTTGACTTGGGCGTTACATACGAATACACCATATCGTAGTATGCCGGCTTAAAAGCGGTAAAGAATGGAGCAATGATCGCGAAAAGCAACAGGATCGTTATCACGATGCCGCCGACGACCGCGCCTTTATTCTTGCAGAAACGTTTGAATGCGCCCTGAAAGTAACTGACCGGCTTGGTGTCGAACTTGCTGTCGTGCTTGAGGTCCCGTCCGGTCGCAAATTTGAACTTGTCCGCAGGAATATCCGGAACAGCGTTTACATGATTCTGTGCCATCTTT
This sequence comes from uncultured Eubacteriales bacterium, assembly GCA_934433485.1. GTDB lineage: Bacteria > Bacillota > Clostridia > Oscillospirales > CAG-272 > UMGS1696. The sequence continues at coordinate 160,893 of CAKRZR010000005.1, forward strand.
ATTTCGCCCCCATTCTGATTCTCGGGTCGATGAATCCATAGCTGATATCAATAACGATCCCTGCCGTCAGGCTGACAAGCGTATAGAAACCGGACAGCAGCATGAAAAAGTCGTAATCCTGGAATGTGATAGAGTTGAGGTACAATCCGCCGACACCGTTGATTCCGAACATTTTCTCGATGATGAGCGAACCGGAAAGAACCGATACAAATTCACTCAGAATCGACGGAAAGATAACGACCATGGAGTTGCGCATTGCATGACGGAAAATCGCCTGCCGCTTTGTAAGTCCCTTGGTTCTTGCAAGCAGCATAAATTCACCCGTCAGAACCTCCGAAAGCTCCGCGCGCGTGTAACGTGCGTAACTGGCAATCGAACCGAGACACAGCGAAAATACCGCCGGAAGCATGGAACGGAACACCGGCCACGTGAAGTACTCTTTACTGGTGGACATTGTAATCGGGAACCAGCCGAGTTTGAAGCAGAACACATACTGTATCAGAAGCGCCAGCACGATGGCGGGAACCGAAATCAGCAGGATAATGACAACGTTGATCATCTGGTCCTGCCACTTGTTCTTTTTCAGCGCAGCCCAGATACCAAGCGCAAGTCCGATTGGCACACCGATAAGGGTGGAATAAATATTGATAAGCACTGTCGGAGGAAGGTGGCTGACAAAGACATCCTTCAGATTCATGTTGAGATACTCACCGTAAGTGGTGGCAATACCGAAATCGCCCTTGGTAAGCACTCTTTTGATATAATTTCCGTACTGGAGCATGATCGGGACACGGTCGTAATCATAGACGCCGTTTTCCCCTTTTTGGATATTTGTGATCCAGCCTCTCCCCTCAAGTGTTTTCATGACGATCTCAGGGTCCTGACCCGGAAGAACATTGGTGGGGATGGGCAGAAGCTTGATAAGCACAAAACACATCGTAAAGATGATTATAAATGTGAAAAACATCAAGCCCAGACGTTTCACAACATATTTAAACATATACATGGATAATTCTCCTCTGTTTTGTTGTTTCCCAATTCGTAGCTTTCGAGTCTCATAATACGCACGTCAGCGCGCAATGCCCCGCGTACACTCTCTGCGTAATCACAGCAGCAGTGCAAAATAAAAGTTGGTATGAAGATGCTTTCGGCGGCGCCTGTTGTCCGCCGGGGGGATCAATATTCCGCGGCCGCTTCTCCGATCCGCAAAAAGGCACTTTTGCTAAGGATCGGATGGACTTGTCAGCAGTCCGCGAATATGCACAAATCAGCGGTGAGCGTTTGGCTCACCGCTGATCACTATGCATCAGGGAATCCTGGTCAGAATGTATGGAACACCCTTACAGAATTACTCAGACTTCTTGTACTCCTCGGTAAGGTCGTTGTTGTTAGCCTTTACGTAGTCAGTCCATTCAGCGTCGGTGTAGTTGACTTCGATGTATCTGAGACCACCGAATTTCAAGAACACGTTCTCAACATCGGTGATGTAAGAGAACTTGGCGCCAAGGAAGTCACCGCCGGATTCCGCAATGATCATTACAGAGCGGCTTTCCTTGATGGTGAGCTCTTCAAGAGCAGAGAGGATCATAAGTCTTGCTTCAACAGGAGCATAGCCTGCATCCCAGTTGTAGGTCTTGGGTGCATTTTCGCTCTCGGCAAGACCATTGAGGCAGAAGTACCAGTTCTGAACGCTCATGGTGATGGTCTCACCCGCGCCCTCGTAGTCGCCTGCCGGCATTGTAAGGGTCATGTCGATAGCGGAAGTATCCCAATACATATGGTAGTTGAGATCATCATCGGGGTTCACGAACGAACCGACGATATCGAACGGGTTGAACGCATTGCCGGAGAAGCCATAGCCGAAACCGATCTGGGTCTTACCGGTTCTGAATGCGTTAGCCCACTCGGAACCTGCGGATGCGTCAAACACAATGTCGATCTTGTCTTCCAGAGCGGTTCCCTTGGTAAGCTCATCAAGAACGTCCTGGAGGTAGCTTGCTCTGAATCTCTGCTTGTCGTTATCTACGGAAGAACCGTAAACAATGGTGATATTCTTGCTCGGGTCGTAGCCGTAGGTATCCGCGTTTTCGGTAAGCTCCTTGATAGCCTCCGCCATCTTCTCTTTTGCAAGCGTAGGATTGTAACCGGTGAGGGAGCTATAAGCTTCGTCGAGCTCAAGGTTCTGGAGGTCGCCGGAGCTCCACTTGCCGTCGTCGCCCTGCGTGAAGCCGTAGGCGCGGAGGATGCCCTCTTTTGCCTGCTTGGTGTTACGATACTGACCGCCATCTTCAAGAGTAGGAGCGTTTTCAATATCGTAGTAGTACGCAGAGTTGATCAGACCGAAGCAGGGGATTGCGGTACCCGGCCAGATCTTTTCAACGATGTCGTTTCTGTTGAGTCCGAGGTTGAACGCCTGTCTGAACGCGTCGATTGCAAGAATACCGTTGTTGTTCTCGCTGTTCTTGAGGACGTTCAGATTGCTGTAGAGCTGCATACCGAACGTACCGGTTCCGGTAGAAGAATAGAAGACATACTTGGAGTCAACATACTCTGCTGCGTTCTCGGTAGCGAGGGTTGCATCGTCGTAGCTGCCGTTCAGGAAGCCCATCCATCTGGTGGACCATTCCTCAACCTTACGGCAGTTGATAGCGGTGATGTTGTACTGGTTCTTGTACTCCTCCATGTTCCAGCCGTACCAGTTCTCGTTCTTGACGAGCTTGTAGTGAGAGCCTGCTTCAAACTCAGCGAGCTTGTATGGGCCCCAGCTTGCGGTGGATTCCAGAGAAGAGTTGTAGTTTGTGGTCCAGAGTGTCGCGCCGTTTGCGGGTTCAATCTTGGATGCCTCGTACTTTTCCTTGTGAACAAGGGGAAGGCTCTGCATATAGTAGGCAGCGAGGTAGGAAAGAGAGCCGTCGTCGTGCAGTAACTTGTATGCCTTGTCGAGGCAGATAACAATAGCGTTCTCATCGTCGATGGAATAAATACCGACGGTATCCCACTGAACGTCACGCTCGGTGTTCTCTACATAGATGCTTGCGCAGGATTCGTAGTCAGCGCCGACTTCCAGGTAAGAAGCGCCGTATGCCGCCCAAAGATCCGCACCGCAGAAAGCATCTTCCGCAGTACCGGTCGTCCACGCGTTTGCGGTATCGTACACAACTTCGTCGTTGTAGGGCACCCACTCAGGGCAGGCGTTGCCGTCAGCATCTACATAGCCTTCAGCGCCCCAGAGTTCGTATACATTGACGTATACAACCTTACCGTCCGCGACAGCTGCTTCGTTGTTTTCATAACCCTGGCTCGAAACAGACTCGTAGGTTCCTTCCTGATTCTGGAAGAAGTAAGCCTTGGAGTTCTTGATTTTGAGCGTATCGTAGTAGGTGTTCGCTCTGAAGTTCATGAAAGCGGGATCAAGCTGTTGCTGCATGGAGTAAACGAAGTCAGCCGCCTTGATGGCAGTGCCGTCGTCCCACTTCAGGTCATCGCGGAGAGTAATCTTCCACGCGTAGCCGCCCTCTTGCTTCTGGGCGTCCGTATATCCCCACTTTGCATCAACAGAAGAGGTTACGTCCTCGAGCTTCGTTGCTCCGGCGTAATTGGTGGTGTATGCACCTGGAACGATGCCAGCCTTGTTGACAGAACCATCATCATTGTACTTCTTGTCGTCAGTAAACTTGTAGTCATATTCAAAGAACTGACCACTGATGTAGTTCATGATCTGTGTGTCATTGTTGTCAGCGTAGGTGAGCTCGTTCCAGTTGCTCGGCATTGTCGCCGTGGTGGTGTTGTATTCAGCCTGCTTCAGGGTAACCGGAGTCACATCGGACTGCTTGGAATTGCATCCAGCGAGCATAGAAGCAACAAGCACCAGAGACAAAGCCATCGTCAGAGAGGATTTGCGTTTCTTGTTCATAATGATTTCCTCCATTTATGGATTTTAAATATCTGCTTTCCATACCAGCAGCTTTTCTTCTACCACAGTCGACCATGCCAGAACCATTTCAACCGGGAAAGAAGGGGCGCAAGCAAAAACATCACAAATATTTAATTAAAATGATTATAGCACATAGATTGCTATTTGTCAACCCTTTCGTAATTTTTTGGCATTTTAACAGGTTTTCATCCGCATTTTCTGCATCTTTTATCCTGATAACTGCAAAATTTCGCTCAAGCAGTGTCATAAAATATCGGGTATATTCCTTATAATACGGAGTCCATAAATTGCGCGAAATATGCTCCCGCTTTTTGACATCAGTGAACACCGGATGTAGCGGTTTGAAACGCTGTTCTACGGACGGAGTAACCGCAATTGCAGCGGCGCCATAATTCCCAATCAAGGCGCATAATCCTTTTGATGGAATATTTCCGGTTATATATAGAATCAAAAAAGCCTACACTCTTATGAATGCAGGCTTCTGTGAACTCCCCCAACTGGACTCGAACCAGTGACACCCTGATTAACAGTCAGGTGCTCTACCGACTGAGCTATGGAGGAATAAAACGAACGAGAGGTTAG